>CAWJCU010000019.1:0-64334 GCA_963841455.1 uncultured Actinomycetes bacterium | reverse complement strand
GCGGGTTCATCGAGAACACCCTGAAGCTCTTCTACTACCTGGCCGCCGGCGAGCGCGCGCTTCGACGCCACCTCGCATGTGCTGCCCGTCGGAGGTCATCCTCAACTCCTGCGTCGGCTACTCGACGAAGCCGGCCTCGGGGTGTAGCGCGCACTACTACGACGCGCCCGGCGGGACGAACAACGGGGCAGCGAAGGGGTCGGCTCCGACGGCCGAAGCGGGCTCCGATGCGGAAATAGGTGCCGCTAGGCGGCACTCAATCCGCATCAGGGGGCAATTCCGGCGGCCCGGCGCACCGCCTCCCTCGCCAGCCCCACCCAACGCCCGGCACCCGGCCTCCCGCCGGTCCACGTCCCCGGCCTCCACCTGCCTCCCATCCACCTGCCGCCGATCCTGCGGCGGCGGGCACGGGGACCACCACAAGCCGGGCCACGACCACACCCCCGTCGACGACCTCCTGAACTACCTGCTCGGATGAGGACGCACGCGCGACAGGCACTCCGCAACGAGATCCTCGTCGGGACGCTCTTCCTGATGATCCTCGGGCGCCGCCGTGTGGATCTCCTACAACGCGAGCCGGGGGATCCCGTTCCTCGCGGCCTACCGGATCTCGGTCGACGTTCCCGACGCCCAGGAGCTGGTCCAATCCGACCAGGTCCGGATCGGCGGCGCCCGGGTGGGGCTCGTAACCCGCGTGCGCGCGATGCACGCGCGGCGGCGGCCGGCCGCCGTACGCGCGCGTCGACGTCGCCCTGAACCCCGACGTCGCCGACCTTCCCGTCGACAGCCACGCGCGCGTGCAGGCGGGATCGATCCTCGGCGGCAAGTACCTCGCGCTCTATCCCGGGCAAGGCGAAGAAGGACATCCCCGACGGGGGCATCCTGCCCTGAGCCAGGCCCGCCGCGTGACCGACATCAGCCAGGCGCTGCGGGTCTTCGACCGCCGCTCGACCGCCGGGCGTCCGCGGCACGGTGAACGAGCTCGGGGTCGGGTTCGCCGCCCGCGGCGGCGACCTCAACGAGACGATCGGGGCGACGCGGCGACTCATCGGCGCCGTTCGATCGCGTGCTCGTCGTGCTGGCCGACCCGAACACGAACCTCGCCGGCTTCATCGACGGCGCCGCCACGGTCACCGACGCCCTGGCCGCGGTCGCCCCGCAGCTCGGCGGCGTGATCGACGGGGGCGAGGTGACGCTCGCGGCCCTCAACGCGGCCGGGCCCGCGCTGGGCCGCACCCTGGAGCAGCTGCCGTCAACCGAGACCCTGGCCACGAGCACGCTCCGCCGGCTCGCGCCGGTGGTCTCGAGCGCCAGCGCGACCACGGCGGCGCTCGAGCCCGACGTCCGGCTCCTGCCGTCGACGACCAGGCAGCTCGCGAAGGCGCTGCGGCTCGGCACGGTCGCCCTTCACCAGCGCACCCACGGCCTGATCGACCCCGCGATCGCGGCGTTCGACCAGCTCACGCGCGACCCCGCGACATCGGGCACGATCCGGACCCTCGCCGACACGGTCGCGGCCGCGAAGCCGACCCTTCGCGTGCTCTACCCCGAGCAGGTCACCTGCAACACGTTCGGCGCCTTCTTCCGCAACACCACCTCCGCGCTCAGCGAGGGCGACGCGTCCGGCACCTGGCTGCGGTTCATCCCGATCCTCGGCTCGCGCCAGACCTTCCAGAGCCCGAAGCCCTCCTCCGACCTGCACCTCAACTACTACCCGCAACGAGACGGCGCGCGAGTGCGAGGCCGGCAACGAGACCTACTCGGGCGCGCCAGCGCATCGGCAACATCCCCGGCAACCAGGGCACCGCGGCCGCGAACACGCACCCGCCGCGCGAGGCGACGAGCGCGCGCGGGCGCCGCCGGCCTTCTCGAGCACGGCCTGGGAGGCGCGCCGTGAGCCGGCGCGGCCGGGTGGCGCACGAGGCCGGGCGGCGCAGCAGCGCGTCGCGCGCCCGTTCGCGATCGGCATCGTCGGCCTGCTGGTGATCGGGATCGCGATCTACGCGGCGTTCTCGAGCCGCTCGCCCTTCGCCCGGCCGTTCACGGTCGACGCGATCTTCGCCAACTCGGGGCAGCTGCGTCCCGGCTCGCCGGTGCGGATCGCCGGCATCAACGTCGGCCAGGTGAACGCCATCGCGCGCGGTCCCGGGACGACGGCCGACGTATCGCTCGAGATCACCTCCAGCGGCCTGCCGATCCACACCGACGCCACGGCGACGATCAGGCCGCGCCTCTTCCTCGAGGGCGGGTTCTACGTCGATCTCACCTCCGGCAGCCCGAGCGCGCCCGAGCTCGGCTCCGGAGGGACCATCCCGCGCCCGCAGACGGCGGTGCCGGTGCAGTTCGACCAGATCCTCTCGACGCTCACGATGCCGCGCCGCGAGGCCCTGAGGCGGATCGTGAAGCAGACCGACGTCGCGCTCGCGGGCGGCGGCGCGCAGGGCCTGCGCGCGACGATCGCGCACCTGCCGCCGACGCTTCGCGACCTCGCCGTCATCTCGGTCGCCGCGCAGGGCACCGCCCCGCACGACCTGTCGCACCTCATCTCCTCCGCCGCCCGCGCCACCGGGCAGCTCGCCGAGCGCGACACGGCGCTCGCCGGCCTCGTCACCGGGCTCAACCAGACCTCGTCGGCGCTGGTCGCCCACCCCGGGTCCCTCGGGCGCGCCGTGGTCGAAGCCGACCGCCTGCTGCGCGCCGCGCCGCCGGCCCTCGACGCGGTCGACGCGGTCGTCCCGCAGGTGAACCAATTCATCGACGAGCTCCGCCCAGCCGCCCGCTACGTGCCGCCGGTGCTGCGCCGCCTGCAGCGGCTGAACGCCGAGCTTCGCGGCATCGGCAAGCCCTCACAGGTGGCCGAGCTCCTCAGCGGCATCCGGCCCCTGCTTCGCAACACGCCGCGGTTCTCGGTCCTCTCGCGCGGGCTCTTCCCGCTCGCCGGGCCGATCGTCACCTGCCTGAAGGACAACGTGATGCCGACGCTCTCGTCGCCGGTCGACGACGGCCCGCTCTCGAGCGGGCGCCCCGTGTGGCAGGACTTCCTGCACGCGACCGTTGGGCTCGCCAGCGCCGCGCAGAACTTCGACGCCAACGGCCCCTGGTTCCGCTACCTGGGCGCCATCGGCCCCGGCGCCGTCTCGACCGGCGCCATCCCGGGCGTGGGCCAGCTCTTCGGGACGACGCCGCAGCCGCTCCTGGGCTCGCGGCCGGTCTGGCTCGGGCCCGGCCGCACGCCGCCGTTCCGCCCCGACGCCCCATGCACGAAGCAGGCCGCCCCAGACCTCTCGGCGTGCACGGGCCCGGCCACCTCGCCCACGACCACGAAGTCGCGGACGCCCAGCCTGAGCCTGGGCGAGATCCGGCACCTCTTCGCCCATCCCGCCGTGCGCGGCGAGGGAGCAGGCGGCTGATGCTCCGCCGGCAGATCGAGCGCTACGGGCGGTGGGTCGTCGCGATCGCGCTCCTCATGGTCATCGGCGTGGCCTCGGGTGCGTACATCCTCACGAAGCGAGCGGTTCACCTCGCCGTTCGCGGACCGCTATGAGATCCACGCCGACTTCTCCAACGCCACCGGTCTCGATCCCGGCCTCGGACAGCCGGTGAACGTTGCCGGTGTGCGGGTCGGGACGGTCCTCGGCGCGGACCTGCACGCCGGGGCCGCCGACGTGACGATGTCCATCGACCCGGGCAAGCTGCCGCACGTCTACTCGGACGCCTCGGCGACGCTCGCGCCCAACACGCCGCTCCAGGACATGGAGGTCGACCTCGACCCGGGCCTGCGCTCCAAGCCCCCGCTGCCCGACGGGGGCACGATTGCTCACTCGCGTACGAACGTGCCGCCGTCGTACGACGACCTCACGCGCACGCTCGACGCCGACACGCGCTCCTATCTCGGGGCGCTCGTGGTGTCGGCGGAGAGCGGCCTGCGCGGAAGCGGCGACGATCTGCAGCGCGCGCTTCGAGCCCTCGGGCCGACCGCAGCGCAGGCGCGTCGAATCGGCGACCTCCTCGTCGCGCGGCGCGACGAGCTGGCAAGGGTCGTCCACAACCTCGGGGTCCTCGCGGACGCGGCTGGGAGCAACGACCACCAGCTCGCCCGGGTCGTCGGTGCGGGCGACGCGACGCTCCGGGCGCTCTCCAGCCAGCGCGCCGCCCTGAGCGACTCGGTGTCGCGCCTCCCCGGAACGCTGCGCCTCTCGAGAACGACGTTCGGCTCACGTCGCGACCCTCGCACGCGCGCTGAAGCCGACGCTGCGGGCGCTGCGGCCCTCGATCGCGGGCCTCCCGGCCGGGCTGCGCGCGACGAACGACCTCCTCGGCCAGTCGGTGCCGCTCGTTCACGCCTCCAAGCCCGTGCTGCGCGCCGCGATCCCGATCAACCGCGACCTCGGCCACGTCGCGGATGGCCTTCGCGCCGTGAGCCCCGACATCGCCACCGCGTTCAGGATCCTCGACTACGCGGCGAACGAGCTCTCCTACAACCCGCCGGGGAGCGACGAGGGCTACCTGTTCTGGCTCGCCTGGGCCTCTCACGACGTCGACTCGGTCGTGTCGGTCGAGGACGCGCAGGGCGCCGCCGCCCACGGGCTCGCGCTCGTCTCGTGCTCGTCGCTCAGCGAGCAGCCCGGCCTCGCGCCCCTTGTCCTGCTGTTCACCGGCCAGATCCCCGCCTGCCCATGAGGACCTGAGTGCAGACGCACGCTCCGAAACTCGGCTCGATCCTCATGGCGGCGGCCTTCGCCCTCGCGGCCGTGTGCGTCGCCATCTTCTTCTGGAAGTCGTTCGGCGGCCCGACTCCGCTCAACCCCGAGGGCTACACGTTCGAGGCGTCGTTCCCGCAGGCGGCGAACCTCTACCCCAATGCGAGCGTGCGGATCGCCGGGGTGCCCGTGGGCAAGGTGATCTCGACCAAGCCGGCCGGCGAGCGGACCAAGGTCGTGATCGAGCTCGAGGACCGCTACGCACCGATCCCGAGCGACGCGCACGCGATCCTCCGCAACAAGACGCTCCTCGGCGAGACCTACGTCGAGCTCACCCCGGGCGACCCCGAGGCCCCGAAGCTCGCCGACGGGGGACGCCTTCCCAGCTCGCACATCGCCTCGACGCAGCGGCTCGACCAGGTGCTCGCCACCTTCGACCCGCCAACGCGCAAGGCGCTTCGCAGGTTCGTGACCGAGCTCGCGACCTCGACGCGCGGACGCGGCGCCGACCTCAACGCGGCCATCGGCGCGGCGCCGGCGCGATCGGTGGGCTCGGGACCGTGGTCGGGATCCTCGATCGCGAGCGCGCCTCGGTGCGTCAGCTCGTCGGGAGCTCCGCGCAGGTGCTCGAGGGCGCTCGGCACGCGCCGCGGCGAGCTTCAGAGCCTCGTCACCGCGGGCGACCAGGTACTCGCGACCACGGCCGCGCGCAACCGCGAGCTCACGGCGACCGTCAAGGCGTTCCCCCCGTTCATCGGCGACCTGCGGCGGGCGCTCGTGGCCTACCGGCGGACGGCGGACACGCTCGGCCCGGCGCTCCGCCGGATCCGCGAGCTCGCCCCCGGCTTGCGCTCCAGCCTCGTCGCCACCTCCGAGCTCAGCCCCCAGCTCGCAGGGCTCTTCCGCGAGCTCCCTGCGTGATGCGCGCCGCGCGCCGCGGACTGCCCGCGTCCACGCAGGGCGCTTCGGGCGATCGAAGCCGCTGGTCGACGAGCTCTACCCCGCGAACCGCAACCTGGAGCCGTTCTTCCAGCTCGCGGCGGCCTACCGGCGCGACGTCGCCGCGGCGGTCGCAAAGGGCGCCGCGTCGGGCCAGGCGAGCGCCGCGACGGCGAACGGGGGCCGCAAGCACTACCTGCGCGTCCTGCTTCCGCTACTCAACGAGGACACGTTCGGCTACGGCCAGCGCTCGCCGACCAACCGCCACAACCCCTATCCCCGGCCGGGCTCTCTCGGCGACATCGCCCACGGCGGCCTCCGCGCATGGGATTGCGACAACCTCGGCAACCCGCAGGTGTTTCCGCCGGTGGGGGTCGGCGCCGGCCCGCCGCCCTGCCGTGGGCAGAAGCCCTGGAGGTTCGACGGCCACACGAGGTCGTTCCCTCACCTGGGGAGGGCGCGATGACGACCGCCGCGGCGCGGAGCGGCATCGCGCCGCCGCGGCCCGGACCCTGGGAGGCTGTCGGCGTCGTCGCGTCCGTCGCGCTGCTCGTGAGCCTGCTGTTCCTGCCCTGGTACTCGCTCGTCGGACACGCCGACGCGCATCGCGGGCGACGGCTTCGTGTGCGGGGCGGGACGTTTGTCGTGCACCGGCTTTCAGACCTTCCCGCTGATGCGCTGGGCGATCGTGGGGGTGGCGCTCGCATCGCCGGTGCTCCTCCTTGTCTTGCTGAGGGGGCGCGCTGTCGGGTGGCCGCTCGGCGAGCTGACGATGATGGCCGGCGCCCTCGGCACGGTGCTCATCGCCTATAACGGCATCGTCGACCGCCCGGGCGTCGGCGTCGAGGAGGCCGGGATCAAACTCGCCTACGGGTACGTCATCGCGCTCGCATCCTGCGTCGTGATCGCCCTCTCGGGAATGATGCGAGCGGCCGAGATGGGCGGCCACAGGGCCCGCCGCCCGCCGGGCGTACTGTAGGCGGCTTTGAGCGACCGAACGTCCGGGAATGCGCCCCATAGGGGGTACTCACGGACGTTCACCGGTGAGAGCTCGCCCGATGGCGCCGAGCTCTCCGAGCAGGCCGAGCTGGCGGGCCCTCGCTGCTAGTTCGGCTCGTTCCTTCGGCTCGAGCCCGCTTACGACGCCGGCGAGCCGCTCCTCCAGCGCCGGCGGCAGATCGCTCAGCACCGCGGTTGCCGCGGCTCGGAGCTCCGGGGTCTCGGCGCCGTCGATCACCGCCGGAAGCTGGACGGCGAGGCTCCGCAGCAGGTCTTCGTCGAGCCCCGCGACGAGGTCGAAGACGACCTCGCGAGTCTCGTCGTCCATGCTGGCCGCAAGGCCGATGAGCGCCGTCCAGGAGTGGTCCTCGCCCGCCCCAGCGACGATGCGCTCGATCACCGAGCGGTCGAGGCGCGAGGCGGCGGTTGCGATGCGCCGGTGCGCCTCGGGCGGAAGAAGCTCGACGAGGGGGAGCAGGTCGGGCCACAGCTCGCCGGCGGCCGCGGCACTCGACGATCGCGTCGAGCACCTCGCCCTCCTGCGTCGCCGGCAGGCGGGCGAAGCGGCGCTTCGACTCCTCGCTCATCTCGCGGACGAAGGGCAGCACCGAGTCCCACAGACCTTCCTCGTGCGCGGCTCGCACCATTGAATCGAGCACCTCGTCGGGCTCGGAGGCGGCGAAGTCCGCCGAGCGGCGGCGGTGCCGCCCGTCGAGGTGGCCGATGAGGTCCAGCACCTCGCGGCCACAGCTCCGCCGCCGCGGCCGTGCGGATCAGATCGCGCAGCCGTTCGTCGGGCAGCATCGGGACGACGTCGTCGAGCCGCTCCTTGCCCTCGAGTACGAACGCCGTCCGCAGTAGCGCCTCGGCGTCGAGGGCCTCGATCGCGGCGCGGAGCGTGTCGTCGGAGACGTGGCCGAAGAAGCGGCCCATGGCGACGAACTCGCCCTGCGCCACGAGCTCCTCGCCGACCGCGACCGCCGTGTCGGCGGGAACCCGGCCGATGACGACGCTCGCCCGGCGCGGATCGACCTCGATCGCGACGTCGGCGAGGAACGGCGCCGGAAGGCGCTTGGCGACGTCGACCGCCCTGCCGGGCTCGACGTACCCGGCGACGCGGGCGCAGAGCAGCGGCCCGAAGACACGCTCGGCGATCGGCGGCAGATACCTGGACCGGCGGGATCCCTGCCGCCTTCGCCACCCGCCGCAGCGGCTCGTCGTCGGCGTCGAAGAGCGCGTCCGTCGCCCGTTCGCGGACCTCGCGCAACGCCTCCGGCGATACCGCCGCGAGGTAGGCGAGATCGTCTGGCTCGCGGCCGAGAAGGCGGGCGAGCTTCACGATCTCGGCGCGGGTGTCGAGAGCGGCACTCACCCCTCAGGCCCCGACGATGCGCCGACACGACGCCCCTGACGAGACGCGGCAGGTGGTCGAGGGCGGCCTCGGTCGCCTCGGCGAGGTCCTCCCGCTGCCGGCGCCGTGCGTCGCCAAGGGATCGGGCCAGATCGTCGAGGTGCGGCCTCGTCGAGCGCGGCGACCTCCGGGGCGGCTCCGCGCCGAGCTCGGCCGGCGAGCCTCGAAGCCGCGTCGTCCCCCATCGCATCCCGAGTCATACATACTTCGCCGCCATGGCCGAGGAATGGCGAGTCGAGGCGGAGCTCGGCGAGGAGGGACACGGGCTCTCGCTCGGCGAGCGCCTGCGCACGCTCGACCTCGACGACGACGCCCGCGAGCGCCTCGGCGACCGCGTCGTGGTGACCCGGGACGGCTCGCGGATGTTCCTCTACGCGCGCTCGCCCGAGGAGGCGTCGGCGGCGGCGCCAGGTGGTCGAGTCGCTCGCCAAGGAGGACGGGATCGAGGCGGCGACCGAGCTCACGCGCTGGGACGAGGCGAGCGAGTCATGGGTCGCGACCGCCGGCGCCGATGGCGACGCCTCCGGCGAGCCCGAGGACGCCGGCGAGGCCGAGTGGGAGGCGCGGATCGTGCTGCCGTCGTTTCGCAAGGCCATCGAGGTGGCGCACCGCCTGCGCGACGAGGGCCTCGAGGTGCGCCGGCGCTTCCGGTTCGTCCTCGCCCTCGCGCCGACCGAGGAGGCGGCGAACGAGCTTGCCGAGCGGCTCCGCGCGGAGGTCCCCGAGGCCGAGTCGATCGACGTCGAGCGGGCGACCGGCGTCACCCATCCGGTCTTCGTGATGCTGGGCTCGCACGAGCCCGAGATCGCGCGCGACCTGGGGTCTGTAGCGCTTTCAGCCCGGTCGGGCCGGCACCACCAGCACAGGCCGTTCGGCCTCGTGCAGCAGCTTGAAGGGCGTCGATCCGAGGATCACGCCCTTGAGCGGCGGCTCGCCGTAGCTGCCGACCACGATCATCCGCCCGTCGCGCTTCGCCGCGACCTCCTCGAGGGCGTGCGCCGCGTGCTTTGCCACCAGCTCCACCTCGGCTTCGACGCCCGCTGCCGCGGCGCGCTCGAGCCCCGCGGACGTCGCCCTCTCCGCGAGCTCCTTGACCGCGTCGCGTTGCGCCGGCACCTCGCCGCCTCCGTACCCGCCGGGCGCGTAGCCGAACACGAGCACCACGCCGTCGCCGAGCTTCTTGGCGAGGTCGCACGCGGTGTCGAGCGCCGCCTCCGCGCAGGCCGAGCCGTCGTAGCCGACGATGATCTCAGTCATCTCCCGCCCTCCTAGTCCGCCATCACCGAGGCGGTGCCGGTGATCTCGCCGGTGAGGATCCGCGGGTCGACCACCTCCGCCTTGCGGGCGAAGAACCGCGGGTAGACGAAGTTCGCCCAAATCATCACGACCACCCCGAGGAGCAGGAGCCCGATGCCGACGGCCACGGACGTCCCGACCCCGAGGAAGCCGCCGGAGTAGTTCTGCACCGGGTCCTGGTAGAAGGTCAGCGCCTTGATGAAGATGCCGAGGAGCATCAGGCCGCCGAGGAACGGCGCCACCCCGACCAGGAGGAAGTTGCGGGCGCTCTTGAAGAGCTCCTTGCGGTAGTAGATCGCGCACGCGAACCCGGTCAGGCCGTAGTAGAAGGCGATCTGGAAGCCGAGCCCCGTGATCGAGTCGCCGAGCACGTCCTGGCTGACGTTGATGATGAACAGCGTCCAGATCAGGGACACGACGCCCATCGTGAGCGTCGACGCGTCGGGGGTGAGATAGCGGGGATGGATGCGCCCGAAGACCTTCGGGATGGCGCCGAAGCGGGCCATCGACAGCGTCGTGCGGGCCGTCGGCAGGATCGTCGTCTGGGTCGAGGCCGACGCCGAGGTCAGCACGGTGATGATCAGCAGCTTGTCGAGCGGCGAGCCGAACACCTTGGTCCCGAGGGCGCCGAGGACGTCGTTGTGGTGGTGGATGAGATAGTGCTCGCCGGCGAACGCCTGCGCCGACGCCGAGACGACGACGTAGATCAGCACCAGCAGAAGGGTGCTCACGACGGCGGCCTTGCCGGGGCCGCTCGCGGAGTCCTCCGACTCCTCGTTGCAGCAGACGCCGGAGTCCCAGCCCCAGTAGATGAACACCCCGAGCAGGACGCCGTCGATCAGCGCTCCGGACGGGATCGAGAAGGGGTTGAACCAGCTTGCCGGATGTCGACCGAGTTGGGGACGTCGCCGCCGTAGACCTTGGCCAGCGCGACGATCGCGAACGCGGCCAGGGTGATGATCTCGATCGTGAGCAGCACGTACTGGATGCGCGCCGAGAGCTCGATGCCCACGTAGCAGATCCAGGTCATCACGGCGATCCATACGGCGGCGACGATCGAGACGTCGAGCAGGTTGGTGGCGGCGTGCGTCGAGCCCGAAGAGCAGGAAGGTGTAGACGCCTGCGATGTAGGCGAGGGTCGCCATGACGACGATGTCGGCGGCGACGATCGACCAGCCGGTGAGCCAGCCGAGTCGTGGCCCCAACGCGCGGGTCACCCAGGTGAAGCTCGTCCCGCAGTCAGGGTCGGCCTTGTTCATGTAGTAGTAGCCGCCGGCGATCAGCAGCATCGGGATGAACGAGACGATCATCACCGCCGGAGCGGCGAGGCCGACGCCTTGGACGGCGACCACGAACCCCAGGGTCGCGGCCAGGCTGTAGGCCGGGGCGACCGATGCGGTGCTGATGACGAGGTTCGAGAGGTAGCCGATCGCGTTCGACTTGAGGCCCTTGTCGCCGCCCGACCCTTCGGCCGCCGGGTCTCCAGCTCCGCCAACAGCCACCGACGCGCTCTCCATACGCTGCTCCTCTCCGTCCGGTTCGACCCGGCGGCGAGCCTACCCGGTCGCCCTCCTCGTCGCGAGCGTCGAAGCGGCCAACCTCGTCTCGTCGAGTTGGACGGTGAGGCGCACGCCGGTGGCGGCGCTCACTCCCAGCGCGAGGTGACGACCTTCTTGCGGGTGTAGAAGTCGATCGCGTCCGCGCCGTTGGCGTGCAGGTCGCCGATGAAGGAGTCCTTCCAGCCGGCGAACGGGAACCAGGCGACCGGGGCCGGGACGCCGACGTTGACGCCCACCATTCCCGCCTCGACCTCGGAGCGGAAGCGCCGCGCCGCCCGCCCCGACTCGGTGAAGATCGCCGCCGCGTTGCCGTAGCGCGAGCCGTTGACGAACCCCAGCGCGTCGTCGAGGTCGTCGGCCTCGACCAGGGCCAGCACCGGCCCGAACAGCTCCTCGCGAGCCAGCTCCGACTCGCGGTCGGCGGCGGTGAGTATCGTCGCTCCCAACATCGTCCCCGCCGGGCCCGCCTCGCCGCGGCCGTCGAGCTCGACCCGGGCGCCCTCGCGCACGGCGCGCCCGACCGCGGCCGCCACCCGCTCGCGCGCCTCGGCGCTGACCATCGGCGTCAGCTCGCTCGCATCATCGGAGCCGGGGCCGGGGCGCATCCGGCGCGCGGCCTCCACGAGCGCCGCGCGAACCGACGCCCGCCGCTCCGAGTCACCGACGACCACCGCCACCGAGCCCGCCAGGCAGCGCTGCCCGGCGCCGCCGAAGGCCGACTCGAGGATCGCCGGCACCGAGCCGTCGAGGTCGGCGTCGGGCATGACCACGATCGAGTTCTTCGCCCCGCCCAGCGCCTGCACTCGCTTGCCGGTCCGCGCCGCGGCGACGGCGACGTGACTCGCGGTCGACGCTTGGCCGACGAACGAGACCGCGTCGACTCCGGGGTGCTCGAGCAGGCCGTTTACCGCTTCACGCCCGCCGTGGACGAGGTTGGCGACGCCCGGCGGGATCTCGTCGATGCCATCGATCAGCTCGAAGATGAGCCGCGAGGGCAGCGGGTCGCGCTCCGAGGGCTTGAGGACGAAGGCGTTGCCTGTCGCGAGCGCGAACGGCAGGAACCAGAGCGGGATCATCGCCGGGAAGTTGAACGGGGTGATCGCGACGACGACGCCGACCGGCTGGCGGACCTGGGCGACGTCGACGCCGCTCGCCACCCCCTCGAGGCTCTCGCCCCGCAGCAGGTGCGGCGCCGCGCATGCGGCCTCGACCGACTCGATCCCGCGCCCCACCTCGGCCCGGGCCGAGTCGATGCCCTTGCCCATGTCGCGGGTGACGAGCATCGCCAGCTCCTCGCCGGCTCCCTCGAGGCGCTCGCGCAGCCTCATCAGGGCGCGCGCCCGGCGCTGGGGGGGCGCCGCGGCCCATTCGGGCTGGACGGCGCGGGCGGCGGCGACTGCGCCGTCGACTTCGGCTGCCGTCGACATCGGCACGCGCGCCAGAGGCAACGCGCTGGCCGGGTCGCGATCCTCGAGCCAGCCGGCGACCTCGGGCACGCACCAGTGCCCGCCGATGTAGTTGCTGAGCGCCGGCGCCTCCTCGCCACCGGGTTCGGCGGCCGGCGCGCGCGCCGCAACCTCCACTAGCCCGCCTCCTGCTCGGGTCGCACGCTCGCCATCCTCTCGGCGCGGCGCTGCTGAAGGACCGTGAACCCCATCGCGATCAGGGTGACTGCGAACAGCATCGTGGCGATCGCGTTCACCTCGACCGGGATCCCGCGCTGGGCGGCGCCGAAGATGTAGAGGGGGAAGGTGACGGTGGTGCCGGAGTTGAAGTTCGAGACGACGAAGTCGTCGATCGAGAGCGCGAACGCGAGCAGGGCGGCGGCCATGATCCCGGGCATGATGAGCGGCAGGGTGATGAGCCGGAAGGTCTGGAACGAGCTCGCGCCGAGGTCGCGCGCCGCCTCCTCGAGGCTGCGGTCGAAGCCGATCAGCCGCGAGCGGACGACGACGACGACGAAGCTGATGCAGAACATTATGTGGGCGATCAGAAGCGTCGGGAATCCGAGCGAGGGCGTTCCGAGGATGAGGAAGAACGAGAGCAGGGAGGCGCCCATCACGATCTCGGGCGTGGCCATCGGGATGACGATCAGGAAGTTCGCCGTTCGCCGGCCGAAGAACTCGTAGCGCACCAGGGCGAGCGCCATCGCGGTCCCGATCGCGGTCGAGATCACGGTCGCCAGGGCGGCGAGCTTGAGGCTTGTGAGCAGGGCGTCGTTGAGCTCGGCGATCCCAAAGGCGTTCTGCCAGTGCGAGAGGGTGAACCCGACCCAGGTGAAGTTGAACTTCCCGGCCGGATCGTTGAACGAGAAGGCGATGATCACGGCGATCGGGAGCAGCAGGTATGCGATCGCGAAGCCCGCGTAGACGTTGATGGCGTGCTCACGCAGCCACCTCCACGTGCGCGACGCCCCCGATTCGCCGCCGCCGACGGCCGGGGCCGTGGCGGTCCCGCCTCCATCAGGCGCCCACGGCCTCTTCACCCATCAGCGACTCAGAGCCGGCGAAGCGGATGTAGACGAAGACGACGATCATGATCAGCGCCATCAGCACGAACGAAAGCGCCGCTGCGGCCGGGTAGTTGCGCTGGGTCAGGTAGAGGCCCTGGATCACGTTGCCGATCATGTGGTTCTGGGTGCTGCCGAGGAAGAAGGCATTGACGTAGTCGCCCACCGCGGGGATGAAGGTCAGGAGCGTTCCAGCGACGATGCCGGGCGCCGAGAGCGGCAGCGTCACCCGCGCGAACGCCGTCCTCGATGACGAGTAGAGGTCCTTCGCCGCCTCGACCAGGGTCTTGTCGATCCGGTCCAAGCTGGCGTAGATCGGCAGCACCATGAAGGGGAGGAAGTTGTAGGTGATCCCGGCGATGACGGCTGTCGAGGTGGCGAGCACGCGGCCGTCGCTCGGGACCAACCCGATCGTCTGCAACGTCTTGACGACGGGGCTCTGGTCGGAGAGGATCGTCTCCCACGCCAGCGTCCGGACGAGATAGGTCGTGAAGAACGGCGCGACGACCGCCAACAGCATCGCGTTCTTCCACCGCCCACCCTTGAAAGCGATCGCATAGGCGAGCGGGTAGCCGATCAGCAGCGCGATCAGGGTGGCGGCGCCCGCGTAGTAAAAGGAGCGCAGGAACTGGGTGTCGTACAGCGACAGCGCGTCGCCGTAGTTCGACCACTGCCAGTTGAAGTGGAAGCCCGTATCGACGGTCCCCGAGTCCAGCGAGAGCCGGGCCATGTAGTACATGGGGACGACGAAGAAGAGGACCAGCCAGATGACCCCCGGGCCGAGGAGGAAGTAGGGGACTAGGCGGCGTCTCGCGGTTGCGGACATCGCCGGGACCCCCGCCTATCCGTTGACGACCGCGTCGAACGCCGCTGTCACCTTCTGCTCCTCCTTGCCCTGGAGCGTCGGGGCGACGTCGCAGGTGGCGGTGAACTTCTTGGTCGGGAAGATCAATGGGCTCTTGGCGGCCTGCGGGTCGATCTTCTTGAGATACGGCTTCACTCCCTCGACGGGGGTGAAGTAGAAGTTGTACGCCGTGATCGGGGTTTGGTTCTTGGGGTCATAGACGTAGTTCATCCACGCCTCGGCCGCGGTCGGGTTCGGCGCCCCGACCGGGATCACCATGTTGTCCGAGAACAGCATGCACCCCTCCTTGGGCATCACGAACTTTATGTCCGGGTTGTCGGCCTGGAGCTGGACGGCGTCGCCCGACCAGCCGATCACCGCGTCGACGTCGCCACTCGTCAGGTCCCGCGTGTAGTCGTTGCCGGTGAAGCGGCGGATCTGCCCCGAGTCGGCGGCGGCCTTGATCTTCGCGACCGCGTTCAGCCAGTCCTGCTCGGTGGCATGGGCGAGATCGACCCCCTGGCACTTCATCACCAGCGGCACCGTGTCGCGCAGCTCGGTCAGCATGTCGACCTTCCCCTTGTACTGGGGCTTGAAGAGGTCGCAGATCGACTTCACGTTCGGCGCCAGGTCGGTGCGGACGATGAGGCCGGTCATCCCGCTCTGCCACGGCACCGAGAAGTTGCGGTTGGGATCGAACGTCGGGTGTTGCAGCGACGGCACGAGGTTCTTCTCGACGTTGGGGATCGCGGACTTGTCGAGGTCCTGGAGATAGCCGAGCTCGTGCATCTTGTTCGCCATCCAGTCGGTGACGACGAACATCGAGCGACCGCCCGACTGGCCCTGGGCCAAGAGCGGCTGCATCTTGCCGAAGAATTCGGCGTTGTCGTTGATGTCCTCGATGTACTTGACGCTGACGCCGGTCGCCTTTTCGAAGTTGGAGACGGTCTTCTTGTCGATGTAGAACGGCCAGTTGGAGATCGTCACACTGCCCGTCGGCTTGCCGGAGACCTTGGCGGTCTGTACCGAGGTGCTACCTCCGCCGCCGCCCTCGATCCCGCCGCCGCCGCAGGCGGCGATGGCCGAGGCTCGCGGCAATACCCAGCAGTGGCAGCTCCGATCCTCTTGCGCATCTCAGTCGTCTCCTTCGGCGGTTGCATTTTCAAGCTCTTCGGCCACGGCCTTCGGCGCATCGCCGTTCCGCGAGTCGCGCACCAAGTGCACGTGCTCGGGCGCCCAGCTCAGCTTCACCGGCGCCCCGCCGCCGGGCAGGCGCGCGCGCTCCGCCTCGCTGGCGTTCGGGACCAGGACAGTCATCGAGACCTCGTCGGCGAGCCGGACGACGATCTGGGTCGACGTCCCGAGGTAGACCGAGCTCTCGACCACGCCGTCGACGCTCGGCCAGCCGTCGGGTGGGCGCTCGTCGGCGCGGTCGATGCGGAGCTTCTCCGGGCGGACGACCGCGTGGCAGCGCTCGCCCGGACCGACGCCGTCGACCGGTGCGGCGACTTCGACGCCGCTATCGAGCCGCACCGTCGCCTTACCGCCGTTGGTCGAGGTGACCGTCGCGGGCATCAGGTTCGAGACGCCGATGAAGCCGGCGACGAAGGTCGTCGTCGGGCGCTCGTAGACGTCCTCGGGCTCCGCGACCTGCTCGACCCGGCCGTGGTTCATGACCGCGATCCGGTCCGACATCGTCAGCGCCTCCTCCTGGTCGTGGGTGACGTAGACGAAGGTGATCCCGACCTCGCGCTGGATCCGCTTCAGCTCGATCTGCAGGCCCTTGCGGAGCTTCAGGTCGAGCGCGCCGAGGGGCTCGTCGAGGAGCAGGACCTTGGGCAGGTTCACGAGCGCGCGCGCGAGTGCGACGCGCTGCTGCTGGCCGCCCGAGAGCTGGGACGGCCTGCGGTTCGCCTCGGCGGCGAGCCCGACCCGGCTCGAGCTCGGCGGTGACGCGGCGCTTGATCTCGTCCTTCGCGACGCCCTTGCGGCGCAAGCCGAAGGCGACGTTGTCGCTGACGCTCAGGTGGGGGAAGAGCGCGTAGCTCTGGAAGACGGTGTTGGTCGGGCGGCGGTGAGGCGCGAGGCCGGCGACGTCGTCGCCGTCGATCAGGATCCGCCCCGCGGTCGGCTGCTCGAAGCCGGCGACCATACGCAGCGTCGTGGTCTTGCCGCAGCCACTGGGACCCAGCAGGGTGAAGAACTCGGCCTCCGGGAGGGTCAGGCTGAGGTCGTCGACCGCGACGACCTCATCGAAGCGCTTGGTGACCCGCTGAAGGTCGACGCACGGGGGCCCGTCACCGGCGTCCGGCGCCGCGTCGGTCTCGCCTGTCGTCTCCTCGTTCAGGGATTCGATGGTGTCAAAGCTTCCCCGGGGGCGCCGAACCGGCTCCCCATCGCCTCCTACTATGGCCGAATCGACGCCAGGGCGCAACCTGGCCGATGTCCGAAACGGGTGGCTGTGTGTGTACGGAACGTACAATTGGCCAGCCTCGATTCTGCCGAGCGCGGGTTGAAACTGCGCCACGTTGGCTATACCGTTGTCGGAGCGCAACGACCGGGAAGGAGAGCCGATGGCCACCAGCAGCGCAGCGCCCGCGAGCACCGCGACCGGCAACCTGCAGGAGCTGGCACGCCGCCACCTGTGGATGCACTTCACGCGCATGGGCGGCTACGACTCGGAGCACGAGGTCCCGATCATTGTCAAGGCCGAGGGCCCGTACGTCTGGGACGAGCACGGAAACCGCTATCTCGACGGCCTTTCGGCGCTTTTCTGCGTCAACGCCGGCCACGGCCGGACCGAGCTTGGCGACGCCGCCGCCCGCCAGGTCGCCGAGCTCGACTTCTACACGATCTGGAGCTATGCCCACCCGCGTGCGATCGAGCTGGCGACGCGCCTGGCCAATCTGGCCCCGGGCGACCTGAACCGCGTCTTCTTCACATCTGGCGGATCGGAGGCGGTGGAATCGGCGATCAAGCTCGCCCGCGCTTACCACCAGCAGGCCGGGGCGTCGCGGAAGACCAAGTTCATCACCCGCGAGATCGCCTACCACGGCACCACCCTCGGCGCGCTCTCCGCGACCGGCATCCCCGCCCTGCGGACGCCGTTCGAGCCGCTCGTGCCGGGTGGCCATCAGGTCGCCAACACCAACAGCTACCACTGGCCGGAGAAGCGCGACCCGCTCTGGGCCGCCGAGGAGATCGCCAACAAGATCGAGTACGAGGACCCGGACACCGTCGCCGCGGTGATCCTCGAGCCGGTCCAGAACGCCGGCGGCTGCATCCCCCCGCAGGATGGCTACTTCCAGAGGGTGCGCGAGATCTGCGACGAATACGACGTCCTGCTGATCTCCGACGAGGTGATCTGCGCCATGGGTCGCCTCGGCCACTGGTTCGGCTGCGAGCGCTACGGCTACCAGCCCGACATCGTGACGATGGCGAAGGCGATCACCTCCGCTTACGTGCCGATGGGCGCGCTCGTCGCCTCCGACAGGGTCGCCGATCCGTTCATGAGCGGCAACGAGATGTTCACGCACGGCTTCACGTTCGCGGGGCACCCGGTGGCCGCCGCGGTCGCCCTCGCGAACATCGACGTGTTCGAGCGGGAGGACATCCCCGGACACGTGCTCCGCAAGGAAGGCGAGTTCCGGTCGATGCTCGACGGCCTCCGCGACATCCCGATAGTCGGCGACGTTCGCGGCGCGGGGTTCTTCCAGGCGATCGAGCTCGTGAAGGACCAGGAGACCAAGGAGGGATTCAGCGACGAGGAGTCGGAGTCGCTCCTTCGCGGCTTCCTCTCGGGGGAGCTCTACAAGCGCGGCCTCATCTGCCGCGCCGACGACCGCGGCGACCCGGTGATCCAGCTCTCGCCGCCGTTGATCTGCGACACGGAGCAGTTCGAGGAGATCGAGGCCGTCCTGCGGCCGGTCCTGACCGAGGCGGCCGAGCGGATTGGGCACTCCACCGGTGGCGCGGCCGGGGTTCGGCGTGAGCAAGCAGAGCTCGACCTCGTCGATCGAGGTGTCTCCCACGGCGGCGCGGCGAAGGTTCGCCGCGAGCCCTGACCCAGCGGCGCGCAATGCTCACGGTCGGCGAGCTGGCAGCGGAGTGCGGCCTCGAGCTCGTGGCTGGCGCCAGCGCGGCCGACCGGCCGATTCGCTGGGTGCACATCTCCGAGCTCGACGACCCGACGCCGTGGATGTCGGGCGGCGAGCTCCTGTTGACGACCGGAATCCAGCTCGGAACCCCTGCGCGGCAGCGGCGGTTCGCGGCGCTCTCTGGCGGAGCACGGCCTCGCCGGCCTCGGCCTCGGAACCGGCTTCGGGCATCGGAAGGTGCCGAAGGCGCTCGTCCGAGGCCGCCGAGCAGCGCTGGGCTCCCGCTGTTCGAGGTTCCCTACGAGATGCCGTTCATCGCGATCACGGAGCGGGCGTTCTCGCGACTGGTCAACGAGCAGTACGACGTGCTGCGTCGCGACGCCGCGGTTCACGAGCGGCTCGAGCGCCTGGTCATCGAGGGTCGCGGGATCGAGGCGCTGGTGGCCGTGATCGCCGGCGCCGCCAACGGCAGCGCGGTCGTCCACGATGCCGGGGGCGGCGTCGTCGCCCGCGCAGCGAACGGCGGCGAGCTCGACGAGGCCGTGCTCGCGGCGCTCGGCGACGAGGTGGCGCGCCGGGGGGCGAGCGCATCGGTCGGCTCGTTCGAGCCGGCGCATCCTGCGCTCGAGGGAGCGATCTCGGTGCCGGTGCCCGGACGGCGCGGCGGCTCCCCGGTGGCGTGGCTCACGGTGGCCGGCAGCGATGCGCCTCTCAGCGAGTTCGAGCGCCTCGTGGCGCGTCACGCCGCGATGGCCGTCGGCCTCGAGCTGATGCGCGAGCGTGTCGTGCGCGAGACCGAGCGCCGCCTGGCCGGGAACGTCCTCGCCGAGGCGCTCGGCGGCCGGCTCGACGCCGACGAGCTGCGCGGTCGCCTGCGGCCCTTCGGCGTGGGGGAGCGCGCCGCCCTCCTGCTCTACGAGATCGACGACCCGAGCGCCGCCGAGGCTCCGCTCGAGGCCGCGCTCGCCTCGGCGGGGTCGGGTGGCCTGGTGGCCACGACCACCGCGGGGTCGCGCACGTATCTCTGCGCCGTAATCGACGGCGACGACGGTGAGCCGGTCGAGGTCGCCCAGGTGACCCGCGCGGCCCTCGCGCGACGAGGCGGCGACGTGCGCGCGGCCGCCAGCCGGGCCCTAGCCGTCGGCTCGCTTCGCAGGGCCTTCCACGAGGCGCGCTGCGCGCTCGAGGCGACGGCCGTCGCCAATGGCGACGGCCGCGCGCCCGAGGTTGCGACCCACGAGAACCTCGGCGCGTTCACCCTCCTGCTCTCGCTCCAGGACGACGACGCGCTGCGCGTCTACAGCGACGGCATCCTCGACCCCATCGAGCGAACCGAGGGCGACTACGGCGACGAGCTCGCTGCGCTCGCTGGAGGCGTTCATCGAGCAGAACGGCAACTGGGAGCGCGCGGCGCGCGAGCTCTACTGCCATCGCCACACCCTCCGCTACCGGATCCGCAAGGTCGAGGAGCTGACGGGCCGCGACCTCTCCCGCGCGACCGACCGGATCGAGGTGTGGCTCGCGCTCCGAGCGAGGGAGCTGGTGCGGTGAGGGTCGCGGTGCTCGGCGCCGGGGGGACGATCGCGCCGGCCATCGTCCGGGACCTTGCCGAGTCGGCCGAGGTCGACTCCCTCTCGCTGCTCGACTTGAACGCGGAGCGCGCCGCGTGCGGTCGCGGACCGGCACGGCGGCGGCAAGGCCGCCGCGAGCGCGGTCGACGCTCGCGCCGAGGGCGCGCTGGCGGCCGCCCTCGCGGACTCCGACGTCCTCGTCAACTCCGCCAGCTACCGGATCAACCTCGACGCCATGCGGCGCCTGCCTCGAAGCCGGCTGCCACTACCTCGACCTCGGCGGCCTTTACCACGTGGCCAGCGAGCAGCTCGAGCTCGACGGCGACTTCGAGAGCGCGGGCCTGCTCGCCCTGCTCGGCATCGGCTCGGCGCCCGGCAAGACGAACCTCATGGGGTTGATGGCGAAGACCGAGCTGGGGGAGGTGGAGGAGATGCACGTCTCCGCCGCCGGTCGCGACCTCGACCCGCCCTCGGGTTTCACCGTCCCCTATGCGCTGCGGACGATCCTCGACGAGCTGACGATGCCCGCGATCGTGGTCCGCGATGGAGCCGCGACCGAGGTCGAAGCGCTCGACCCCGGGGGCGTGGTCGACTTCGGCGATCCGATCGGCGAGGCAGAGACGATCCACACGCTCCACACCGAGATGCTCACCTTCCCCACCAGCTTCGGTTGCAAGGAGGCGACCTTTCGGCTGTCGCTTGCGCCGGGGGTGGTCGAGCGGGTTCGCGAGCTGGCGGACGCGTCGAACGAGGAGATCGATGCCGCTGCGCACGCGGCGTCCCCCTCCTCGCCGCGGACCGTTGCGGTTCACCTTGTCGACGCGGTTGGCGCGGGACGCGCCTTCAGGGTCCGCGCCGTCACGGAGCCGATGGCCGACTGGGGCATCGGCGGCGGCGTCGTGTCGACCGCGAGCCCGGCGGCGGCCGCGGTGCGCATGCTCGCGCGGGGCGAGATCGAAGCTCGAGGCGCCCTGCCGCCGGAGCTCTGCCTCGATCCCGAAACGATGTTCGGCGAGCTGGAGAGCCGGGGATGCAGGCTGGAGGCAAATATCCGGGAGGCTGAGCGGACATGAAGGTCGGAGTACCCAGCGAGGTCAAGGCCGACGAGTACCGGGTCGCGCTGACGACCATCGGCGTGCGCGAGCTGACTGAGCACGGGCACGAGGTGCTGATCGAGAAGGGCGCGGGGGAGGGGAGCTCGATCTCCGACACGGCATTCGAGGCGCAGGGCGCGCGGATCCTGCCGACGGCCGAGGACGTCTGGGGCGAGGCCGAGCTCGTGTTGAAGGTGAAGGAGCCGCAGCCCGAGGAGGTGCCGCTGATTCGCTCCGACATCACGCTCTTCACCTACCTGCACCTTGCGCCGGCCCCGGAGCTCACGAAGGGGCTCTGCGACTCCGGCGCGATCTGCGTCGCCTACGAGACCGTCGAGGACTCGAGCGGGCGGCTCCCCCTCCTCGCCCCGATGAGCGAGATCGCGGGCAAGATCGCCACGCAGGCGGGGGCGTTCATGCTCGAGAAGCCCCTCGGCGGGCGGGGCATCCTGCTCGGCGGCGTCCCCGGCGTCGCGCCGGCGAACGTGATGGTCATCGGCGGGGGCGCGGTGGGGATGAACGCCGCCTTCATCGCGATCGGGATGGAGGCGGACGTCTTCGTCTACGACACCTCGATCGACCGGCTGCGCGAGCTCGACGTCGCGTTCGGCGGGCGGGCTTCGACGGTCTTCAGCTCGGTGCTCTCGATCGAGGAGCGCCTGCCCGACATCGACCTCGTGATCGGGGCGGTCCTCCTTCACGGCGCACGCGCGCCTCGAGTCATCCGCCGTGCGCAGCTGGCGTTGATGAAGCCGCAATCGGTGCTCGTCGACGTCGCGATCGACCAGGGCGGATGCTTCGAGACCTCGAGGCCGACGACCCACACCGATCCCACCTACGAGGTCGACGGGATCATCCACTACTGCGTCACCAACATGCCCGGCGCTGTGCCGATCACCTCGACCTACGCGCTCACCAACGCCACCCTTCCGTACGTGCTCGCGCTCGCCGACCACGGCGTCGAGGCGGCGGCGCTGCGCGACCCGGGCCTGAAGCTGGGGATCAACGTGGCGCGGGGACGTGTCACCCACCGCGCCGTCGCGGAGGGCGTGGGCGCCGAGTACGAGTCGCCGGACGACGTCCTCGGCATCCCGGACCCCGTAGCCGTGGAATGACCGAAGAGAGATCGAACAAACAAGGAGTGGAGCAAGTTGAGCACCTACGCAGTCGTTAATCCGGCCACCGGCGAGAAGCTCGAGGAATACCCCGAGATCGCCGACGACGCGCTCGACGCCGCCATCGGCAGGGCCTGGGATGCGCGAGAGGCGCTCGCCGCGATGTCGGTCGCCGACCGCGCCGGGAAGGTCAAGCGCGTTGGCGACCTCCACCTCGAGCGCCGCGAGGCGCTCGCCGCCATTGCGGTCAAGGAGATGGGCAAGCCGATGGAGCAGGCGCTCGGCGAGGTCGACTTCTGCGGCGACATCTACGGCTACTACGCCGAGCGCGCCGAGGAATTCCTCAAGGACGAGCCGATCGAGCTGCTCGCGGGCGAGGGGACGGCAGTGATCCGCCGCTCGGCGATGGGGCCGCTGCTCGGCATCATGCCCTGGAACTTCCCCTACTACCAGGTGGCCCGCTTCGCCGGCCCGAACCTGATCGTCGGCAACTCGATCCTGCTGAAGCCGGCGCCGCAGTGCCCAGAGTCGGCCGCGGCGATCCAGGATATGTACGACGACGCCGGCTTCCCCGATGGCGCGTTCCAGACGATCCTCGCGACGAACGAGCAGATTGCCGAGACCGTGATCCCCGACCAGCGTGTACGCGGCGTCTCGGTCACCGGCTCCGAGCGGGCCGGCGCCGCCGTCGCCGAGGTCGCCGGGCGCAACCTGAAGAAGGTCGTGCTGGAGATGGGCGGCTCCGACCCGTTCATCCTGCTCGCGACCGAGAACCTCGACGAGGTGGTCGACTCCGCCGTCGAGGCGCGCCTCGACAACACGGGCCAGTCCTGCAACGCCGCGAAGCGGTTCATCGTCGCCGACGACCTATACGACGACTTCCTCGCGAAGCTCGCGGAGAAGATGAAGGCGGTCGAGCCCGGGGATCCGACCGAGGACGCCGCGATGGGCCCGCTCTCGTCGTCGACGGCGGCGGATCGCCTTCAGGACCAGCTCGATCGGGCCAAGGCGCAGGGCGCCGAGGTGGTCCTCGACGGTGGGCGCAAGGACAACTACTTCGGCCCGACGGTGCTGGCCGGGATCAACCCCGAGGCCGACGCCTACCGAGAGGAGTTCTTCGGGCCGGTCGCGAGCGTCTACAGGGTCGGCTCCGAGGAGGAGGCGATCAAGGTCGCGAACGACACGCCGTTCGGGCTCGGGTCGTACGTCTTCACGACCGAGCCCGAGCAGGCCGATCGCGTCGCCGACGCCCTCGACACCGGCATGGTCTTCGTGAACGGCGTCCTCCTCGACGGCGCCGAGCTGCCGTTCGGGGGCGTCAAGCGCTCCGGCTTCGGCCGCGAGCTCGGCCCCTACGGGATGGACGAGTTCGTCAACAAGAAGCTGATCCGCGTCCTGAAGTAGCAGACCGTCGCGTCGGTGGCGCTGCGCTCCGGCCGAGCGGAGCGCAAGCCGCCCCCGGTTGGCAGCGAGGGGGGTGAATTCGGTTTCGTTGTGGCCTATTGGTTGCTATAGCGACCACAAGGCCCCAACGAATCGATTTCGCAGCCTTCTGGGCGCTCGTTCGGGCCCAGCATTGGGTGATTGCTCGCCGGCAGCTCCTCGAGCTTGGGTTCACGCCGTCCGCGATTCGGCACCGGCTTGCGATCGGCCGCTTGCACCCGATCCACGATGGCGTCTACGCCGTCGGCCGGAGGGAGGTCAGCCGAGAGGGTCTCTTCATGGCGGCGACGCTGCGGTGCGGCCCGGCCTCGTTCCTCAGCCACCCGAGTGCCGCGGCCCTCTGGGGGATCGAGGACTTCCGCGGAGGACCAATCCACGTCTCAGGCCCACCCTCCCTCGCTGCCAATCCCCGCGGCATCGTCGTACATCGCCGGACGGGGCTTCGCGACCACAACATCGTCCGCCGCCTGGGGATCCCCGTAACCAGCCCTCCGCTGACGCTCGTCGACCTCGCGGCACACGCCAGCACCGAGCGGCTCGAACGGGCGATCAACATCGCCGACAAGCTCGATCGAGTCGACCCCGAGGCGCTTCGCGTCGCCATCGACTCGATGCCCCGTGTTCCCGGCCGCGCGGCGGTCCGCCGGCTCCTCGACTGCCGTACCTTCGTCCTCACCGACTCGGAGCTGGAGCGACGGTTCGCGCCCCTCGCTCGCCGAGCGGGCCTCCCGTCGCCACTCACCCAGAAATGCTTGAACGGCTACCGCGTCGACTTCTACTGGCCCGACCTCGGCCTGGTCGTCGAGACCGACGGCTTGCGCTATCACCGAACTCCGAGCGAGCAGGCGAAGGATCGGCTTCGGGATCAGGCGCACGCAGCCGCTGGCCTGACCCCGCTGAGATTCACGCACGCCCAGATCCGCTACGAGCCCGAGCGGGTCGAGGCGACCCTCAGGGCGGTTGCGGCGCGCCTGCGCGGCTGAAGAAATCCGGTTCGTTGCGTAGTTGTGGTCGCTATAGCGACACCAATCCCGCAGCGAACGAGTCGGCGCCACCGATAGCCTGAGCCTCGCATGGACTTCGCGATCTCCTACTTCGCCACCGACGATGCGATCCAGCCGGCCGAGCTGGCTCGCGAGCTGGAGCAGCGCGGGTTCGAGGCGCTCTTCTTCACCGAGCACACCCACATTCCGGCGAGCCGCGACACTCCGTATCCCCCGGGGGGGACCTTCCGCCCGAGTACTGGCGCACCTACGATCCGTTCGTCGCCCTCGCGGCGGCGGCTGCCGCGACCGAGACGCTCAAGGTGGGGACGGCGATCTGCCTCGTCGTCGAGCGCGACCCGATCATCACGGCGAAGGAGGTCGCAAGCGTCGACCGGCTCTCGGGCGGGCGCATGATCTTCGGCGTCGGAGCCGGCTGGAACCGCGAGGAGATGGCTAACCACGGAACGGATCCCGAACGGCGCTTCGGCGTATTACGCGAGCGGATGGAGGCCATGAAGGCGATCTGGACCTCCGAGGAGCCCTCCTACCACGGCCGCTACGTCGACTTCGACCCGATCTGGTGCTGGCCGAAGCCGGTCTCGAAGCCGCACCCGGAGGTGCTCGTCGGCGGCAACGGCCGAACGGTGTACGACCGCGTCCTTGCCTACGGTGACGGCTGGCTGCCGAACCGTATCGGCGACGACGACAAGATCATCGCCCGCGTCGTGAAGATGCGCCGGCTCGGGGAGGAGGCCGGTCGCGGGCCGATCCCCACGAGCCTGCAGCTTGCGCCGCGCGATCCGGCCCTGCTCGAGCGCTACGAGCAGGCGGGGGTAAAGCGCGCGGTCTACATGCTCCCCGCCGCCGAGCGGCCCGAGGTCGAGCGCAAGCTCGACCAGTACACGGCGGCGATTGACGAGTATTCATCAGCGGGCGGCTAGGCGTCGCGGCACCGCCTCCGAACGCTGTACGGTCGGTAGCGCAAGGAGGCATCCCCGTGGAAGGACCACTCCCCCAGGCCGAGCGAGCAGCTCGCACTAGATCTGCCCGCCGCGAAGGAGAGCGTGACCGCTGCGCGCCGCAGCGCCGCCTCGTTCGCGGAGCACGTGGGCGCCGACCGAGCCGCGGTGGAGCTGGCCGTCGCGGAGGCGGTCGGTAACGCTGTCCTTCACGCGTACCGGGAGGCAGCGGCGGGCCGGATCGTGGTCGAGGGCCTCTGCGACGACGAGGACCTCCTCATCACGGTCAGCGACGAGGGGGTCGGCATGCGGCCCGATCCCGAGTCCTCGCGGCCTCGGGCTTCGGGCTCCCACTCATGGCCCAGCTCTCGAAGGCCGTGGAGATCACGGCGCGGCCGGGCGGCGGCACCGCCGTCTGCATGCGGTTCGCGATCGGGGAAGCGCGCTGATGGCGACCGCGATCCCCGCGAGACATTACGAGGCGATCGTCGAATCCTCCGACGACGCGATCCTGACCAAGGACCGTAACGCGCACGATCACGAGCTGGAACCCGGCGGCGGAGCGGCTCTACGGCCACCGGTCGGTCGAGGCGGTCGGGC
This sequence comes from uncultured Actinomycetes bacterium, assembly GCA_963841455.1. Classification (GTDB taxonomy): domain Bacteria; phylum Actinomycetota; class Thermoleophilia; order Solirubrobacterales; family 70-9; genus JAWVFM01. The sequence continues at coordinate 38,212 of CAWJCU010000019.1, read as the reverse complement.
AGCCGATCTCGATCCTGGTCCCGGACGAGCGTAAGGGCGAGGAGATCGAGATCCTCGAGCGGGTCCTCGCCGGTGACAGGGTCGACCACTACGAGACGGAGAGGGTGACCAAGGACGGGCGACCGGGTCGTTCGTCTCGCTCACGATCTCGCCCCTCCGCGCCGAGAGCGGCGAGATCGTCGGCGCGTCGGTGATCGCGCGCGACGTCACCGAGCGCCGGCGGGCGGCCGACCGCGCGGTCCGTCTTCTCGACGTCACCGGTGAGTTTGGCGCGCGAGATCCGCGCCGACCGGACCGTCGAGGTCCTGCTCGAGAACGCGTTGCCGGCCCTCGGCGCGGCCGCGGGGGCGGTCGCCCTGTTCGACCGCGACGAGCGGCGACCTCGAGCTCGTCGGCAGCGCCGGCTATAGCCGCGAGGGAACCGAGCCGCTACACCAGGATGCCGGTCGACGCCGACCTGCCGATCACCGAGGTGTTCCGTACCGGCGAGCGCTCTGGCTCACCGACAGCGACGAGCTCTGGGCGCGATATCCGAACCTCCCCGGGGCTCGCAGCGAGTTCTCGTCGCTTGCGATCGTCCCCCTGGCCGCCGGCGAAGAGCCCTTCGGCGCCGTCTCCCTGAGCTTCTCCGAGCCGCGGACGTTCGGGGCGGACGAGCGGGCGTTCATGGTCGCGATCAGCGCCCAGGCCGCGCACGCCCTCGAGCGGGGCCGCCTGTTCGAGGCCGAGCGACACCGCCTCCAGCAGCTCGCGTTCATCGCCGAGGCCAGCGAGTTGCTGGTCGAGTCGCTCGACGTCGACGCCGACCCTTCAGCGGCTCGCCTCGCTCGCCGTCCCGCGGATCGGCGACTGGTGCAGCATCGATCTCGTGAGCGAGGATGGCGGCGGGCTCCGGAACGTTGCGGTGGCGCACAACGACCCTCACCAGGTCGCGCTCGCGGAGGAGCTGCAGAGACGCTATCCGCCGGACCCCGACGCGGCCACAGGGGCCGCGAACGTGGTCCGCACCGGGGAGCCCGAGCTCTACCCGGTGATTCCGGACGAGCTCGTCGCCGAGGCGGCGGTCGACGACGAGCACCTGACGATGATTCGCGAGCTCGGGATGGTTTCGGCGATGATCGTCCCGCTGACGGCGCGAGAACGCAACCTGGGTGCGATGACGCTGGTGGCCGCCGAGTCGGGCCGGCATTACGGCGAAGACGACCTGAGGCTCACCCAGGAGCTCGCCCGTCACGCGGCGCTGGCCGTGGACAACGCCATGCTCTACCGCCGCGAGCACGAGGCGGCCATGACCCTTCAGCGCTCGCTTCTCCCTCATCGGATCCCGGCGCCGAAGACGACCGAGGTGGCGGTGCGGTACCTGCCGGCCGGCGCCGGGCATCGAGGTGGGGGGTGACTGGTACGACGTGGTCGAGACCGATCGTGGCCGGATCGGCGTGGTCATCGGCGACGTCGCCGGCCGCGGCCTGAAGGCGGCGACGATCATGGGCAACCTCCGCACCGCGCTTCGCGCGTACATCATCGACGGGCATGAGCCCGCGGCTGCGGTGGAGCGGCTGAACGCGCTCATGGGCGACTTCGACCAGCCCGCGATGGCGACGCTCGCCTATCGTCGAGATCGACCCCGTTGCGCGCCGGGTCGAGTACGTGCGCGCCGGGCACCCGCCGCCACTGCTGCGCGACCCGACCGGCGCCGTGCGCGATCTGAACGATCAGGGGTGCCCCCCGGTGGGTGTTGCGGCCCCGGGAAGGTTCTGGTCGCGATCCCTCGAGCTCGAGCCCGGGAGCATGCTCCTGCTCTATACCGACGGTCTCGTGGAGCGGCGGGGAGAGGGCATCGCCGTCGGCCTCGAGCGCCTCCGCGCGGCGCTTGCGGCCGCCCCCGATGACGCGGAGCGCTGCGCCGAGGAGATCATCCAGACGCTGGGCGCCGAGAACCTCGCGGACGACGCGGCCCTGATCGCACTGAGGTTCCTGGGCCCATGATGCCGCGTCGCCAATCGAATGGCCCGCATGGCGCTCAGCTCGACCTCACCGAGTCGCAGGTCGGGCAGGTCAGGGTCGTAGCCGCGAAGGGCGACGTGGACCTCTCGACCTCGGAGCGATTCGGCAAGCTCCTGCGGCGGGTCGCAGCCGAGCCGGGGGGGCCGATCGTGATCGACCTCACCGCTTGCGCGTTCATCGATTCCTCCGGGCTCGCAGCGATTCTCCACGCGGCCGGGCGTCGGGACGGCTTTTCGATCGCGGGCGGAACGGGTCCGCCCTCCGAGGTCCTCGAGATGACCGCGATCGACAAGACCATCCCCGTGCACGACACCCTCGAAGCGGCGGTCAGCGCGGCCGGTCGCGACGAGTAGCGGCGAGCTTCCTAGGGCGCGGCGGTAGCCTCGGCCTCGACGACGCGACCGCCGCGGACGGCTGACACCCCGTCCGCATCGCGGGTCAGTCGGTGGGCGAGATAGACGGGCACGATCGACGCGATGATGACGAGCAGGGCGACGACGTCGACGATCGGCAGCTTGTTCGGGCCGGAAGAGGTTGTCGAACATCCAGATCGGCAGCGTCTCCTGGCCCGGCCCGATCGTGAACAGGGTCACGACGATCTCGTCGAACGACAAAGCGAAGGCGAGCAGCGCGCCGGCGGCCAGCGCCGTGCGCATCGTCGGGATCGTGACGAAGCGGAACGTCTGCCACGGGTCGGCGCCCAGATCGGCGGAGGCCTCCTCGATCGATCCCGACGAGCGGCGAAGGCGGGCGACGACGTTGTTGTAGATGACGACGATGCAGAAGGTGGCGTGCCCCACGATCACGGTGAACAGGCTGAGGCCGACGCCCAGCACCTGGGTGAACGTGTCGGAGAGAGCGACGCCGGTCACGATGCCGGGCAGCGCGATCGGCAACACTACGAGGAACGAGATCGTCTCGCGACCGAAGAAGCGATGCCGCGCCACGGCCAGCGAGGCGAGGGTGCCGAGCAGGAGCGCGATCGCGGTCGCCGCCACTCCCGCCTTCAGGGAGAGTACGAGGGCGTCGCCGAGGGTGGGGTCGTTGAACGCCGCGCTGAACCAATGCGTCGTCAGCCCCGGCGGTGGCCACTCGAGGATGTTCGAGGCGTCGAACGCATAGAGCGCGATCACCGCAAGCGGGATGTAGATGAACGCCAGCGTCACGCCCACGCCCATCCGGAGCAGCACGGTTGCCCGACGCGAAAGCCTCAATGAGCGCCTTTCGTGATCACGGCGTGTCCGGGACGGCTCAGGACCAAGCTGGTCGTCGCACTTGGGCGAAGCCAATAGACGGGCCTATCGGCGAGGCCAAGGGTGGCGATCCAGCGCCGGTCATGGGCCGTATCCGGGTGCGGCGTTTGATCGCGGAAGTCGCTCATAGGTGCTCGAACGCCCCGAGCTTCCGGGCCACCAGCAGGTAGATCACCATGACGATCACGGGGACCGTGGCGAACGCAGAGGCCAGCGGCAGATTCGTGGTGATGTTGCTGTAGACGACGTTGCCGATGAATTGCGTGTTGGAGACGAGCTTGGGCGTGATGTAGTCGCCCAGGGTCAGGGCGAAGGTGAAGATCGAGCCGGCGACGACCGCCGGGAACGCCAACGGAAAGATCACCCGGCGAAAGGTCGTGAAGGGCCCCGCGCCGAGGTCCTCCGAGGCCGAGATCAGGGAGTTGGGGATCCGCTCGAGCCCCGCGAAGATTGGGATGATCATGTAGGGCAGCCAGAGGTAGCTCATGACGAGCCACACCGCGGTGACGCCGTAGCCGGGGCCGTGGATGCCGAGTGGGCCGAGCGCCCAGTTGAGGATGCCGCCGCTCGAGAGGATCGTCCGCCAGGCGTAGACCTTCACCAGGTAGCTCGACCACAGCGGCATCAGCACCGCCACGAGCAGCACCGCCTTCGTCTTTCGCCCGGCGACCTTCGCCATGTAGAAGGCGATCGGGAAGGCGAGGATGGCGTCGGTGATCGTCACCAGTGCTGCGACCCGGATCGTGCGCCAGGCGACGTCGCCGTAAACCGGCGTGTTGGCGAGCTCCTTGAAGTTGGCGACGCTGAAGGTCTGGTCGTAGAGGCCCGTTTGGGCGTTGACGGTCCAGAAGGCCGCCGCGAAGAGCACGGCGAGGGAGCCCAGGTAGCCGACAACCAGCCACCCCATCGGGCCGGCCAGCAGCGAGCCCACCTGCAGCCGCGGACGGCCATGGAAGAGGCCGGCGAGCCTGCGGCCCACCGACCTCCTCGGCGCCGGCGCTACTGCGTCAGCGGCCTCCATGCACCGTCTTCGTCAGCGCCGAGCGGCGCGCACCGGGATCACCCCTTGATCGAGGTCCACGCGCTCACCCAGTCGTTGTAGTCCTTGCAGACGTTCCCGCGGCTGTCGCCGCAGTCGGACACCGGCGTGTTCCAGTAGTAGACGCGCTTCCAGAACCCCGGGTCCGCAGCGTGGTACAGGCTGCAGAAATTGGGGTCAGACGTCTCGTTGCACGCCTTCGTCTGGGCCGGCGCCTCGCCGAAGTACTCGGCCACCTCGGCGTTGACCTTCGGAGAGACGATGTAGTTCATCCACTTGTACATGCAGTTCGGGTGCGCCGCCTGGGAGCTGATCATCCAGGTGTCAGACCACCCGGTCGCGCCCTCGGTGGGCAGGAACCCGAGCTTGCCGCCAGGGATCGTCGCCACGGACTGCCCGTCGTTCTTGAGGGCGAAATACTGGTACTGCCAGGTCGTGCCGACCTGGTCGTCGCCGTTCGCGAACGCGGAGATCTGCTTCGCCGCGTCCGACCAGTACTCGCCGACGTTCGGCTGCTGCTGCTTGAGCAGGTTCACGGCCGCGTTGAACTGCTTTGAGTCGAGCTCGTACGGATTCGTGATCTTGAGGCTCGGGTCGTGAGCCTTCAGGTACACCGCCGCGTCGGCGATGTAGATCGGGTCGTCGTAGGCGGAGATCTTGCCCTTGTACTTAGCCGCCTGCTTCGGGTCGAGGATGATCCCCCACGACGTCGGCGCCGGCTTCACGTCGTTCGGGTTCCACATCAGCAAGTTGGCCCCGCGTCCATGTGGAATCCCGTAGTGGACGCCGTCGAACGTGTTGTAGGGCTGATCCTTGAGGTCGGAGAAGATCGTCTTGTAGTTGGGGACGAGGTTGACGTTCACGGGCGAGACGTCGCCGCCGTCGACCAGGCGCTCGGTCGCGTTGCCGGAGGCCGAGACGCCGTCGTACTGCCCGGTGCGCATCAGCTGGACCATCTCATCCGACGTGCCGGCGGTCTTCGACTTGACCTGGCATCCGGTCTGCTTCGCGAACGGCTTCGTCCACGCCGGCTGGGCGTAACCGGCCCAGTTGACCAGGTTGAGCTGGCCCTCGCCCTTGCCGACCTTCTGCGCCATGTCGGTGTTGCGGTTGCTCGAGCTCGACGACGACGACGAGCCGCAGCCCGCCGCGAAGGCCGCCAGGAGCGCGATCGCACACCCGGCGATCATCCACGCGACCCGGTCGGGCCGTCCGTTCAGCTTTCCACTCACAGGGGATCCTCTCCTCGTTGCTTGCCTGTAACCGGCACCGCCTGATCGGCGCGCCAGCCCACTTCCACCTCCTGCCCGCGCTGCTCGAGAGCCTCCTTCGAGGTGGTCTCGAGGTTCTGGCGGACAACCAGAAGCTCACCCCCTGCCTTCATCGCGACCAGATAACGGGTGGTCGCCCCCGCGTACGCCACGTCGGCGATCGTCCCCGGCTCGACGACCAGGCCGTCGCGATTGGCTCCGGAATCGAGGAGCCGCAGCTTCTCGGGGCGGATCGTGAACCGGCGTCCGTCCCGGTCGAGAACGTTCGACACGCCGACGAACCCGCCGACGAATGGCGTCTTGGGTCGCTCGTAGACGTCCTCGGGCGTCCCGACCTGCTCGATCCGGCCGTCGCTGAAGACGGCGATCCTGTCGCTCATGGTGAGCGCCTCGTCCTGGTCGTGGGTCACGTAGATGAAGGTGATCCCAACGTCCCCCTGGATGCTCTTCAGCTCCACCTGCATCTGCTCGCGAAGCTTCAGATCGAGGGCCCCGAGCGGCTCGTCGAGGAGGAGGACGCGCGGGCGGTTCACGATCGCCCGGGCCAGCGCCACACGCTGGCGCTGTCCGCCGGACAGCTCGCCCGGCTTCCGCTCGCCGTAGCCGCCGAGACGTACCATCTCGAGTGCGTCGGCGCCGCGCTTGCGCCGCTCGTCCTTGCGGACCTTGCCGATGCGCAACCCGTACTCGACGTTCTCCGCGACGGTCATGTGCGGGAAGAGGGCGTAGTCCTGGAACACCGTGTTGACCTCCCGGTCGTACGGCGGCAGGCCCGTCACGTCCGCTCCACCGAGCTCGACCGTCCCCTCGTCGGGGTCTTCGAAGCCGGCGATCAGGCGCAGCGTCGTGGTCTTCCCCGAGCCGGACGGACCGAGGAGCGTGAAGAACTCGCCGCGGGTGATCTCGAGGTCTACGCGGTCGACCGCGACGACGTCGCCGTAGGTCTTGCGAAGACCGGCGAGGCGGATGTCGGGGGCGGAGGTCTCAGCCGCGGGCGCGCCGACGGCAGGACCGCCGGCCCCCTCGACGCTGACCGCTGTGCTGGACTCCACCTCGCCAAACCGCCCGTTGCTCCATGGGCATTGTCCACGCTATCGAATCGACAACGCACGATCCGCGGCCGGACCGGCGCATATTGCCGGACCGGACTGGACGATTCGGCGTACGGGCGCCGCCCGGCGCTAGAACGGGGCCTTGTGCCTGACGACGAACGACGCCGGGTTCTCGTACCCGAAGCCCTTCGCCCAGCCCGGGCCCTGCCCGGGGGTGTCGGACGTGTCGAACCGCAGCCCCGCGACCGTCATCCACACGTGGCCCGAGTTGGCGTAGACGGAGATCCACCGTCCCTTGCCGCGCGCGGCCCAGCCCATGAAATCGGCGGCGTGCGGCCGGTCGACGAGCCCCGCGCCGTGGAGCGCGTAGCTCACGGAGCCGGAGCAGTCGTAACAGCTCGAGTGGAAGCTGGCGTGGCCGCCGCCCCAGCAGTAGGGGTGGCCCTTCGCGATGCGGTTACCCGCGGCGATGACCTTCTTGACCGCCGCCGGCGCGCTCTTCGGCGCGACCGCGAAGCCGTTGACGATCTTGGCCTTTGCGCCCGCGACCGTGGGCGGCGGGGAGCCGCCGGTCCCGCTGCCGGTGCCGGTGCCGCCGCTGTCGGCGAAGGCGGCCGTCGAGCCAAAGGCGAGCCCGGCCATGACGACGCCGACGGCGGCAAAGCGCCCAGCTCGGCGAGGATGAATTCGGGTATGCGCGGTCAAACCGTCTCCTTCGTCGGCCTACGGGGTTAGCTGACGGGCTAGCGCTAAAGGAGTTGCGCCCCCACCCGAGGGTGGGCTCGCCCCAGTGATTCGGTTCCCCCGTTCCCCGCCTAGAGGTCTGGGCGGGGACTCGGCATTTCCGGTTACTGAAGTCGCGGCAGCGTAGCGGATCGATCAGACAACCGCAAGCACCTACTAACAAATACGTGCGAATTGCTACTAGCTAGGCTACGCCGCCGTAGAGCTCGGCGCGGGCGCCGGGTGGGCCTTCGCCCACTCGACGATCCGCTGCGAGTCCTGGATCACCTCGCCGTCGTCGGTGACCAGGACGGGCACCGCGTGCTGGCCAGTGAGCTTCTCGACCTCCTTGCGGCCCTCGGTCATCACGTGCATGAAGCCCGGGCCGATGCCGAGGCCGCGTACCTTGACGACCTCGGGGTCGTACCCCGCCTCGGTGACCGCCTTGTGGGCGTTGTGGCACGGGTGGCCGTGAGGGGGTCGAATGGTCTGAATGGTGGTCCAGCAGATGTAGAGCTTCATCGCAGCGAAGCCTATCGGCGTGAGGGCTTGCCCCTGGTAGCTTCCAGGGGAGTGAAGCTCGACGGCAAGACGGCCCTTCTCACCGGCGCGACCGGGGGGCTCGGCCGAGCCATAGCCAAGGCCCTCGCCGAGCGCGGTGCAACGGTCGTCGTCAGCTCGCGAAAGGCCGACGAGCTGGTCGACCTCGCGGCCTCGCTGCCCGGCGTCGGGCACCGGCCGATCGTCGCCGACCTGGCTCTCGAGGGCGCCGCGGAGCGCCTCGTGGGCGAGGCGGGCGAGGTCGACGTCCTCGTCGCCAACGCCGGCCTACCCGGAACCGGAAAGCTGGAGAGCTTCTCCGACGAGCAGATCGCGCGCGCCGTGCGCGTCAACCTCGAGGCGCCGATACGGATCGCGCGCGAGCTCGTGCCCGCCCTCCAGGAGCGCGGCGAGGGGCACCTGGTGTTCATCGCCTCCCTGGCCGGTAAGGCACCGACGCCCCGCAGCTCGATTTACAACGCAACGAAGTTCGGCCTTCGGGGCTTCGCGCTGGGCCTGCGAACCGACCTCTCCGGTACCGGTGTAGGCGTGTCGATCGTGTCGCCGGGGTTCGTCCGTGAGGCGGGGATGTTCGCCGATTCGGGTGCCAAGCCTCCGGCTCCGATGGGAACGACGACCCCGGCGAAGGTCGCCGCCGCGGTGATCAAGGCGATCGATCACGACAAGCATGAGATCGCTGTCGCCCCCCTACGGGATCGCGCCCTCTCGCACGTTGGCCTCGTGGCGCCGGGCATTGCGGTGCGGGCCACCAGCGGCAGGGCCGGCCGCAAAGCGGGGGACGCAGTGGCGGCGGGCAACTCCTACAAGAACTAGCCCGTGGCGGCGAGCGACTCCTTCGGCGCCCGCGACACCCTCGAGGTCGGCGGCCGCCCGTACGAGATCCACCGCCTCGACGCCCTCCAGGCGAAGTTCGACGTCGCGCGCCTTCCGTACTCCGTCAAGGTCCTGCTCGAGAACGCCCTCCGGCTCGAGGACGGCGAGTCCGTCACCGCCGCGAACGTGGAGGCGATCGCCACCTGGGACGCGGACGCGGAGCCGAGCGTGGAAATCCCCTTCCAGCCCGCCAGGGTGCTGATGCAGGACTTCACGGGCGTGCCGGCGATCGTCGACCTCGCCGCGATGCGCGACGCGATCGACGACCTGGGGTCGGACCCGTCGCGGATCAACCCGCTGGTTCCGGTCGACCTCGTGATCGACCACTCGGTCCAGGTCGACGCGTTCGGCAACCCACGCGCGTTTGACATCAACGCCGACCGCGACTACGAGCGCAACGGCGAGCGGTACGGCTTCCTGCGCTGGGGCCAGCAGGCGTTCGACAACTTCCGCGTCGTCCCGCCGGCCACCGGCATCTGCCACCAGGTCAACCTCGAGTACCTGGGGCAGGTCGTGTTCACGAATGAGCGCGAGGGCGAGCCCCGGCAGGCGTACCCCGACACGCTCGTCGGCACCGACTCGCACACCACGATGATCAACGGCCTCGGCGTCCTCGGGTGGGGCGTCGGCGGGATCGAGGCCGAGGCGGCGATGCTCGGCCAGCCGATCTCGATGCTGCTGCCCCGCGTCGTCGGATTCAGGCTCGACGGCGAGCTTTCTGAGGGGGCGACCGCCACCGACCTCGTTCTACGCGTCACCGAGATGCTGCGCGAGCGCGGCGTCGTCGGGAAGTTCGTCGAGTTCTACGGCCCCGGGCTCCCTGGCCTCGGCCTCGCCGACCGGGCGACCATCGGGAACATGTCGCCCGAGTTCGGATCGACGTGCGCCATCTTCCCGGTCGACCGCGAGACGCTCCGCTACCTCGAGTTCACGGGCCGCCCGACGGAGCTGATCGAGCTTGTCGACGCGTACGCGCGCGAGCAGGGCATGTTCCACGATGAGAGCACCGACGATCCGACGTTCTCGGAAGCCCTCGAGCTCGACCTCGGCGAGGTGGAGCCCTCGATCGCGGGGCCGAAGCGGCCACAGGACCGCATCGCCCTGACCGACGCCAAGGGCGCCTTCATCGAGTCGCTCAAGGAGTTCGACCCCGAGGCCGCGGAGGCGCTCGGAAACGGCTATGACGAGGCGGTAGCCGAGAGCTTCCCGGCGTCGGACCCACCCGGAGAGGACCACACCGACGGTCGCGGCAAGCCGCGGAAGGTGGGCACGACGGCGACGGCCGAGCGGGCCGCCAATCCGGTCGCGGTCAAGCTCGATGACGGAAGGGAGTTCGATCTCGATCACGGCCGGGTCGTGATCGCGGCGATCACGAGCTGCACCAACACCTCGAACCCCTCGGTCATGGTCGCGGCCGGGCTGTTGGCGCGCAAGGCCGCCCAGCGTGGCCTGGAGTCGAAGCCCTGGGTGAAGACGTCGCTCGCGCCCGGGTCCATGGTCGTGACCGACTACCTCGATCGCGCCGGCCTCACCCAGGACCTCGACAAGCTGGGCTTCAACCTCGTCGGCTACGGCTGCACCACCTGCATCGGGAACTCCGGCCCGCTCGCCGATGAGATCTCCGCCGCGGTCAACGACAACGACCTGGTTGTCTGCGCGGTCCTGTCGGGGAACCGCAACTTCGAGGGGCGGATCCAGCAGGACGTGCGCAACAACTATCTGGCCTCGCCGCCGCTCTGCGTCGCCTACGCGCTGGCCGGCCGCATGGACGTCGACCTTCTCGAGGAGCCGCTTGGCGACGGCTCCGACGGCCAGCCGGTCTACCTGCGAGATATCTGGCCGTCGTCGGAGGAGATCAAGGAGACCGTCGCCGACGCGATCCGCTCGGACATGTACCGCTCGAGCTACTCCGACGTCTTCACCGGCGACGAGCGCTGGCGGGGCCTCGACACGCCGGCCGGCGACCGTTACGAATGGACCGACTCCACCTACGTCCGCAAGCCGCCCTACTTCGAGGGCATGGACTCCGAGCCCGCGCCGATCGAGCCGGTCTCCGGGGCGCGTGTTCTCGCGCTGCTCGGCGACTCGGTGACGACCGACCACATCTCGCCGGCGGGGGCGATCAAGAAGGACAGCCCGGCCGGCCGGTGGCTGATCGAGAACGGGGTCGAGCCGCGCGACTTCAACTCCTACGGCTCGCGGCGGGGAAACCACGAGGTGATGATCCGCGGGACGTTCGCGAACATCCGGCTGCGCAACAAGCTGGTCGACCGCGAGGGCGGGTTCACCCGCCGGTTCGGAGACGGTGAGGAGACGACGATCTACGAGGCCGCGATGGGCTACGCCGACGAGGGCGTGCCGCTGGTCGTCCTCGCGGGCAAGGAATACGGATCGGGCTCCTCGCGCGATTGGGCCGCCAAGGGCACGGCCCTGTTGGGCGTGCGCGCGGTGATCGCCGCCAGCTACGAGCGCATCCACCGCTCGAACCTGATCGGGATGGGCGTGTTGCCGCTTCAGTTCGCCGATGGCGAGTCAGCCGAGTCGCTCGGGCTGACGGGCGAGGAGACTTTCGACGTCGGCGATCTCGCAGGCGGCGAGGCCAAGACGGCCGAGGTGACGGCGCACCGCGACGGCGCCGACGACGTCGTATTCGAGGCGACCGTCCGCCTCGACACCCCCAACGAGGTCGGCTACTACCGCAATGGCGGCATCCTTCACAGGGTCCTCAGGGACCTCCGCTAGTCGCTGGCCGAACGTCGAACGGCCGGCCGGGTTGACACGGAGGGCCTCGATAGGCAAGAATGGGGAACAGCCCACCAGGGAGGCCGTTCAATAGAGGGTGACTTGATAAAGCTCGTCCCCGGTTAGTCCCGCCTCCGGGGACGACCGCGTCGGCATCCCTCCCTGGCTACCGACGCGCAGGCGTGGGTGCGGGCCGCGTGGATCCCCTGCCTCCCGCGGCCCCGCCCCGCCATTCCCGCGTTTAAGCTCAGCCAGTCTTCGACCACGTCGGCACCCACGCCTCCGACCGGGTGGCCTCCGAGTCCTTCTACCGGAGCGTGCTCGGGACGCTCGGCATCGAGCCGACCCACGCGGGCGATGTCTTCGTCGAGTGGGACGACTTCGCGACCGGGCAGGCGGACGCGAAGTCACCGCCGACGCGGAATCTCCACGTGGCCTTCTGCGCCGGCTCGCGGGCGGACGTGGATCGGTTCTGGCAGGTGGGGAGGGAGGGGGGATACGCGGATGACGGCCCGCCCGGCGAGCGGCCGCAGTACAGGCCGGACTACTACGGGGCGTTTCTCCTCGACCCAGACGGCAACAGCGTCGAGGCCGTCCACCACGGGGACATCCGGCGCGGGGGGCACATCGACCACCTCTGGATCGGGGTCCGCGACCTTGACGCTTCCGCCACCTTCTACTCGACGGTCGCCCCGCACACGGGCATTCGAGAGGGGCGCCGATGGGAAGAGGGTCGCCAGTTCCGGGGTGCCTGGGCGACGTTCTCCCTCGTCGCCGACGGAAGGCCTCCGACCGAAGGGCTTCACATCGCCTTCCCTGCGCCGGACCGGACCACGGTCGACGACTTCCACCGCGTGGCGACCTCAGCCGGCTACCGCGACAACGGGGCGCCGGGAGAACGGCCGGTCTATCACCCCGGCTACTACGGCGCCTTCGTCCTCGATCCCGACGGGACGAACGTCGAGTCCGTCTTTCACGACCGGCGGTAGGAGGGGCGCCTGCGCTCCGTCCACTCGATCGCGATCACGGTCCCCAGCGGCCCGACCGGGGTGAGGCTGGCGGCCAGCACGACGTAGGGGGCCTGGTGGCGGAAGCAGGCGGTCGCGATGAGGGCGAGCAGGGCCAGGTAGCCGACGCCGTGCGCGGTTCCGAAGATGAACGTCTCGGTGGGGAAGCCGGGGGCGAGCCAGAAGAAGCAGAGGGCGGCGAAGACGGCGAGCTCGATCCAGCTCGCGACCTTGACCCAGCGCCAGAGCGGCCCCGGCCGCGGCTCGCGCAGGCCGTCCGTCGGTGGTGAGTCCTCGACGACGCTCATCCGCACATTGTCGGCCTTGGCGCGAAATGCACCTATACGGTGGGTTTTGCGCCACGGGACGCTCAGGCGACGCGGCGCCTCAGGAGCGCCGCGAGCGTTTGCTCGTCCTCCCCGACCTGCTCGGCGCTGAACCGGAGCACCTGGAGCCCTCGCATGGCCAGGAACGCGTCTCGCGCCCGGTCGTCCAGGAACGCCTGACGCCCCCGGTGCGCCGCCCACCCGTCGGTCTCGACGACGACGCGCGCTTCGCGCCAGACGAAGTCGACCGTGTAGGGGCCGATTCGAACGTTGACCTCTGGGAGGGGGAGGCGGTGACGGCGACAGATGCGCAGGAAGGCGCGCTCGAGGTCGCTTCGGGTCCGGTCGGAGGGACGCTTTGTCAGCGAGGGGGAGCCCGGCGTACTCCGCCTGCCGGACCGCGCGCCTCACCTCGGCGGGAGTAGCCACGCGGCGCAGGTCGGCGATGGTGCGGGCCGGAGTCGTTACGGGGATCGAGTGGCGCCGCGTCACGTCGGTCGGTTGGAGGGTGCTCGAGCGGTGGACGGTGAGCCCGGGACGGTGGCGGCGCCCTCCGCCGCTGGGCACGGTCACCTGGGAGGGGCCATCCTGCGGCCGCAGGAAGCCCCATAGCTCGGCTGCGCTGCGATGGCTTAGGACCGCCCCGTCTCCGGCTGCCAAGACCGCCGACATCCACCTGCCCTCGTTGCTCAACCCGCGGTGCCCCACCGCGTACACGCCGCGGTGGAGCCGGTGGAGGCGCCCCGCTTGCACCCGGATCTCCACCATGCGCTCTGTAACGCCGGCGGAAAGGAGCTCGCGAAGGGCAACGACACCGTGCTGGCGCCCCGCGATGGCTGCGATGACCCGATCCGGATCAAGAATGGCGCGAAACCCACCCATACGGTGGGTTAAGCGCCAAGCGCCCGAATCTCGCCCCCCTAGCTGATATCCGGGGTGGCGCTGCGGTGGAGCGCTACGCGCTGAGCGCGGTGAGCACGATCCGCTCCTGCTCCAGGCGGTGGGCCGCGGGATAGCCCTCCGACGGCGCTGCGCGCGGCGGGCGGCCCACGTAGCGGAAGTCGACGCCCTCTCCGACCAGCTCGGGCATGCGGCGGAACATGACGCTCCAGGCGCCCATGTTCTTCGGCTCCTCCTGGACCCAGAGGATCTCCTTGACGTTCGGGTAGCTCGCGAGCAGGCTGACGATCTGGTCGCGGGCAAAGGGGTAGAGGAGCTCCACCCGCGCGATCGCAACCGACGTGGCGTCGGCGCGCCGCTCGTGGCTCGCCATGTCGTAGTAGATCTTGCCGGAGCAGAGGATGAGGCGGGTCACGTCGCCGCGGCGCGCGTCCTCCATCGTGGGGTCGTCGAGCACCCACTCGAACTTGCCCTCGGTGAGGTCGGTGAGCTTCGAGGCCGCCGCCGGGAGGCGGAGGAGTCCCTTCGGGGTGAAGACCACGAGCGGCCGCGCCTTCGCGATCCGCGCCTGGCGCCGCAGGAGGTGGAAGTACTGCCCGGCCGTCGTCGGGTTGGCGATTCTGATGTTCCCCTCGGCGGCGCTCTGGATGAATCGCTCGATGCGGGCGCTCGAGTGCTCGGGCCCCGAGCCCTCGTAGCCGTGCGGAAGCAGCAGCGTCAGACGCGTGGTCTGGCCCCACTTCGCCTCGCCGGACACGATGAAGCTGTCGATGATCACCTGGGCGGCGTTGCCGAAGTCGCCGAACTGGGCCTCCCAGAGCACGAGGCTCTCGGGCGAAGCGGCCGAATAGCCGTACTCGAAGCCGAGGCAGGCGATCTCCGACAGCGGGCTGTTGTGGATCTCGAACGGGGCGAGCGAGCCGGAGAGGTTCTGGATCGGCACGTACCGCAGGCCCGTCTTCTCGTCGGCCAGCACGAGGTGGCGGTGCGAGAACGTCCCGCGCTCGGTGTCCTGCCCCGTGAGGCGGATGTGCGTCCCCTCGGTGAGCAGCGAGGCGAACGCGAGCGCCTCCGCGTGCCCGTACTCGATCGGGCCGTCCTCGAGGATCTCGAGGCGGCGCATCAGAGGCTTCCGCAGCTTGCGGTGGATCGTGAAGCTCTCGGGGACGTTCAGGAGCTCCTCGTTCAGGCTCCGCAGGCGCTTCTCGGAGATCGCGGTCTCCACCTCGGGGCTCTTCGTCCGGTCAAGCTCGCCGGTCTGCATCGCGGTCGAGCTCGGGTCCTCGTACTCGCCCGCGTCCATCTTGCGCCGCAGCTCCTTGTGCATCTCCGAAAGCTGCGATCGGCGCTCGACCCCCTCGGTGTCGACGTCGTCGGGGCTGACCACGCCCTCCTTGACGAGCTGGCCGGCGTAGATCTCCGACACCGGGGAATGCGCCTTGATCTGTGCCGCCATCAGCGGCTGCGTGTACGCGGGCTCGTCGGTCTCGTTGTGGCCGTAACGGCGGTACCCGATGAGATCGATCACGAAGTCGCGGCCCCATCGCTCGCGATACGCCATCCCGAGGCGCACCGCGGCGATGCATGCCTCGACGTCGTCGGCGTTCACGTGCACGATCGGGACGTTGAAGCCCTTCGCGAGGTCGCTGGCGTAGGGGGTGGAGCGGGCGTCCTGCGGGTCGGTGGTGAAGCCCACCTGGTTGTCGGTGATGATGTGGACCGTGCCGCCGGTCGAGTAGCCCTCGAGCGCCTGGAGGTTGAGCGTCTCGGAGACGACGCCCTGGCCCGGGAAGGCCGCGTCGCCGTGCAGGAGGAGCGGAACGGCCACCCTCGGCTCAACATGTAGCCGTGGGCCGGAGTGCTGCGTCTGCGTCGACCGGGCGCCGCCCGTGACGACCGGGTCGACGAACTCGAGGTGCGACGGGTTCGGGTAGAGGCGGACCTTGACCTGCTCATCGTCGGCCGTTGTCGCCATGCCCTCCGCGCCGTAGTGGTACTTGACGTCGCCGGTGCCGGAGTGCGGGATCGCAGCGATCGCCTTGACCGCCTCGAGCGCCTTCGCCCCCTCGAACTCGGCGAGGATCGATTCGACCGACCGCCCGAGGTTGTGGGCGAGCACCGCGAGGCGGCCGCGGTGGGCCATCCCGATTACGACCTCCTCTGCGCCCCCCCGCGTGGCCAGTGTGACGAGCTCGTCGATCATCGGCACGACCGCGTCGAGTCCCTCGATCGAGAACACCTTCTGGCCGAGGTAGGCCTTCTGCACGAAGCGCTCGAACTGGAAGACCTCGATCAGGCGGTGTAGAAGCGCGCGCTTCTCCGTCTCCCTGAGCGGCACGCGGTGGGCGCCCGTCTCGATCATCTCGCGCAGCCACACGCGCTGCTGGTGCGAGGCGAGGTGCTCGATCTGGTAGGCGATCGTGCCGCAGTACGCCTCCTTCATCCGCGGCAGCACCTCGAGCAGCGTCTCGCCCTCGACGCCGATCCGCAGGATCGACGCCGGGATCTTCGACATCAGCTCCGGCGTCAGGTTGAGGTTCTCCGGCTCGATCGCCGGATCGCCCTTCGGCTCGCCGCCCAGCGGGTTGAGGCGCGCGGCGAGGTGCCCGTGGGTGCGGTAGGCCTTGAGCAGGGACGTGGCCGCCTGCACGGCCTGGAGAAGCTCGGTGTCGGGCGGAGCGACTGTGCCCATCGCCGGCGTCGACGGGGCGGCGGGAATGGGCGGCGCCGACGCAGAGGCGGGGTAGGCCGACGTGACCACGTTCGGCGAGAGGCCGAGGTCGCTCGCGACGCCCTCGTAGAAGTTGTCCTCGCCCTGAAGGAGCTGGTCGATACGGCGCAGGAACGAGCCCGACTCCGCGCCCTGGATGACGCGGTGGTCGTAGGTGGAGGTCATCGTCATGACCTTCGAGACCCCGAGCGCCTTGATCCGCTCCGCGGCGGCGTGCGCCCACTCGACCGGGTAGGCGAGCGACCCGCAGGCGACGATCGTCCCCTGGCCGCTCATGAGGCGCGGCACCGAGGCGACCGTGCCGAGGCCGCCGGGGTTCGTGAGGCTGATCGTCGTGCCCTTGAAGTCGTCGGCGGTGAGCTTGTTCTCCCGCGTCTTCGTGATCAGGTCCTCGTAGTAGTTGTGGAACCCGGCGAAGTCGAGGCCGTCGGCGCCCTTGATGCACGGCACCATGAGGCTGCGCTTACCCTTGCGCTCGACGTCGACCGCGATTCCGAGGTTCACCGACGCCGGGTCGATCGCGAACGGCTTGCCTTCACGAACGTCGAACGACCGGCCCATCACCGGCCAATCCTCAGCCGCCTTCACGATCGCCCAGGCGATGAGGTGGGTGAAGGAGATCTTCATTCCCCGATCCGAAAGGACCCCGTTGAGCGCCTTGCGCTTCGCGTCGAGCGTGTCGACCGGCACGGTCCTGAACGAGGTCGCGGTCGGAATCTCACGGCTCTGGTTCATCGCCTCGGCGAGCATCGCCGCGGGACCCCGCAGTGGCTTCGCCTCGCCCGCCGCGGCCGGCGCGGCCGAGGCCCCGTCCTTGCCGTCGGCTGCCGCGAGCACGTCGGCCTTGGTCACCTTGCCGCCGGGGCCCGAGCCCTGCACGCCGCCGAGCTCGACCCCGTTCTTGCCCGCCGCGCGGCGGGCCACCGGGGTGGCCCGCGCCGCGCCGTTGCCCGCGCCATCCTCCGCCGAGCGTCCCTCAGCACCCGCTATGGCCCCGGTTGCGGGACGTTCGCTGGAAATGGAGGCCGCGCCGTCGCCGCTCGGCCTGCCGCCGGCGCTCATCTCGGCGAGCGCCTGCCCAACCTTCACGACGTCGTCCGGATCGACGAGAAGCTTTGTGATCGTCCCGCTCGCCGGCGCGGGCACCTCGGCGTCGACCTTGTCGGTCGAGACCTCGATGACCGTCTGCCCCTCCTCGACCGAGTCGCCTTCGGCGACATGCCACTCGAGCACCGTCCCCTCGGCGACCGACTCACCCATCTCGGGCATCTCGATCTGGACGGTCTCTCCGGCCGGGGCCTCAGCCGACTCCGGCAGCGGCGCTTCCTCCTCGCTGACTTCGTCCTCCGATGCCCCCTCGGCGGCGGGGGCGCCGCCGTTCGGATCGAGCTGAGCAAGGGCCTGGCCGACCTGGACCGTGTCGTCCTCGCCGACCAGAAGCTTCGTGATCGTCCCGCTCGCCGGCGCGGGCACCTCGGCGTCGACCTTGTCGGTCGAGACCTCGACGACCGTCTGCCCCTCCTCGACCGACTCGCCCTCCTTGACGTGCCACTCGAGCACCGTTCCCTCGGTCACGGATTCGCCCATCGCGGGCATCTCGATCTCGACGAGAGTCGCTTCTGCCATTCCTCAGTCCAGTTTATGACCTCGCCGTGGGCGCTACGCCGGGCGCGAGCTGCTGCACCGTCCGGCCCCGCCTAGGCGACGCGGGCGACCACGTACACCTCGTTCGCGAGCGTGTCGTAGACGTCGGCTGCGACGAACGACCGCGCCGGGGCCTCGTGGTCGCAGAACCCGCATCGCAGCTCGGCGCCGATCGCGATGGCCCGGTGGGCGGCGATGGGGATGTGGCAGTCCGGGCAGACCAGCGCGCCGTGGCCGAGCACCTGCGCGCCGTCGCGGACGATCCGTCGCTCGAGCGCGGAATCGGCACCGGCCGCGCGCCCGAGCCTGACCTCGGGAACTCCGGGGTCTCCCGGATCGGCCGGAACGCGAAAGCTCATGGGGGAAATAGTAAGGTCGGCGCGAGCGAGTTGGAGGACGCGAGATGAGTTACTTCGTTACCGGAGCGACCGGCTTCATCGGCCGGCACCTTGTCGAGCTGCTGCTGAGGCGAGAGGGCACGGTCTACGTGCTCGTCCGCGAGGGCTCCAAGGGCCGGCTCGAGGAGCTCCGCGCGCGCTGGGGGGCGGACGAGGGGCGGATCGTCCCGATCGTCGGCGACCTCTCGCAGCCGCGCCTCGGCGTCTCCGAGGAGGACATCGAGCGCCTCCGCGGGGTCGACCACGTCTTCCACCTCGCCGCGATCTACGACCTGACGGCGAGCGCCGAGAGCCAGAACGTCGCCAACGTCGAGGGCACCCGGCACATGGTGCAGTTCGCCGAGGCCGTCGAGGCCGGCTGCGTGCACCAGGTGAGCTCGATCGCGGCGGCCGGCCTGTACCAGGGCACGTGGCGCGAGGACATGTTCGACGAGGCGCAGAACCTCGACACGAACCCCTACTTCCGCACCAAGCACGAGTCCGAGGGCGTGGTGCGGAGGGAGTGCTCGCGGCCCTGGCGGGTCTACCGCCCCGCGATCGTGGTGGGCGATTCCGAGACCGGCGAGATGGACAAGATCGACGGCCCGTACTACTTCTTCAAGGCCATCCGGCGGATCCGCAACACGGTCCCGCAGTGGATGCCGATGCCGGGCATCGAGGGGCGGGAGATCAACCTCGTCCCGGTCGACTACGTCGCGAGGGCGATCGACCACATCGCGCACGTCGAGGGCCTCGACGGGAAGGCCTTCCACCTCACCGACCCGGCACCGCTGACGGCCGGCGAGGTGATCGACGTGTTCGCCCGCGCGGCCCACGCGCCGCCGTCGTCGGTTCGCGTGCCGACCGCGGCGATCGAGGCGCTGAAGCCGCTCCTGAACGCGGGGATCTCGACCGTTCCCCTCGCCGGCTCGGTTGCCGACAGCGTCCTCGCCGACTTCGGCGTCCCGCGCGAGGTCCTCACCTACATCACCTACCCGACCCACTTCGACTCGCGGCAGGCGCAGGCGGCCCTCGAGGGCACCGACATCCGCGTGCCGCCGCTGGCCGCCTATGCCGACAAGCTCTGGGACTACTGGGAGCGCCACCTCGACCCCGACCTCTACAGCGACCGGACCCTCGTCGGTGCAGTTCGCGGCCGGCGCGGGGTGGTCAGCGGTGTCGCCGAGGTGCTCGGCCAGCAGATCCCCGACGAGATCCTGCGGATCGGCCGCCGGCTTCAGGGGTCGGCGTCCCTGGAGACGGCTGTTCGCGGCAAGGTGGTGATGGTCACAGGGGCGTCATCGGGGATCGGCCGCTCGTCGGCGCTCAAGATCGCCGACGCCGGGGGGATCGTGCTCCTCGTCGCCCGCACGCCCGAGAAGCTCGAGTCGACCAAGGAGGCCATCGAGGCCGGAGGCGGCCAGGCGTACATCCACCGCTGCGACCTGTCCGACATGGAGGACATCGACCGGATGGCCGACGAGGCGCTCGCCCAGCACGGTCACGTCGACGTGCTCGTCAACAATGCGGGGCGCTCGATACGGCGCTCGATCGCGCTCTCCTACGACCGCTTCCACGACTTCGAGCGAACGATGCAGCTCAACTACTTCGGGGCGGTGAGGCTGATCCTGAAGCTGCTGCCGGTGATGCGCGAGCGCAGGTCCGGCCACATCATCAACGTCAGCTCGATCGGGGTGCAGACCAACACGCCGCGCTTCTCCGCCTACGTCGCCTCGAAGGCTGCGCTCGACGCGTTCTCACGCTGCATCGCCTCGGAGATCATGGACGACAACGTCAACATCACCGTCATCTACATGGGCCTCGTGCGGACGCCCATGATCGCGCCGACGAAGATGTACGACCGCTTCCCGACGATCACGCCGGAGGATGCCGCGGACATGATCTGCGACGCGATCATCCACAAGCCGAAGCGGATCGCGACGCCGATCGGCACTCTCGGCCAGATCCTCTACGCGATCAACCCGAAGTCGATCGACTACATCCTCAACAGCGCCTACCACCTCTTCCCGGACTCGAAGGCGGCGCGCGGGGAGCGCAAGGAGGGCGCCAAGCAGGCTGAGCCGCGGCCCAGCGAGCCCCCGAGCGCGGACGAGGAGGCCTCGCGCCAGCAGGTGGCGTTCGCCTCGCTCATGCGAGGAGTTCACTGGTAGGCGGCAACGTGACCCGGCTCCGCAAGCACTGGGGCTGGGGCTACGAGGACCAGCAGCCCGACCGGGCCGCGCTGGAGGCGGCCGCCGCGACCGTGCGCGAGCGGCTCGGGTTCGAGGTCGACCGCATCGACGGGCCGGTCGCGCTCGAGGCGATCGAGCTGCGTCCGCCGAGCGTGGAGGCCCCCGCCTCCCTCGAGGGGCTTGTGAGCGCTGAGCAGCGCGACCGCGTGTCGCACGCGCTCGGCAAGTCCTACACCGACGCCGTTCGGGGCTTCCGCGGGGAGTTCGAGAACGCCCCGGACCTGGTGGCCTATCCCGGCGACGAGGGCGACGTCGAGCGCCTGCTCGCCTGGTGCTCGGAGGACGGGATCGCGGCGATTCCCTACGGGGGCGGCACGAGCGTCGTCGGTGGGGTCGAGCCGGCGGTGGGAGGGGGCTACCGCGGCGCCGTCACCATCGACCTGAGAGGGCTGGACCGCGTGCTCGAGGTCGACACGGTCTCGCGCGCCGCGCGCGTCGAGGCCGGCGTCCTCGGCCCGGCGCTCTCCGATCAGCTTCGCGAGCACGGGCTGGCGTTCCGCCACTTCCCGCAGTCGTTCGAGTACTCGTCGCTCGGCGGGTGGATCGCGACCCGGGCGGGCGGCCATTTCGCCACCGTCTACACGCACGTCGACGACCTGGTCGAGTCGGTGCGCGCCATCACGCCGGCCGGGACCTGGGAGAGCAGGCGCCTGCCGGGCTCCGGCGCCGGGCCGAGCCCCGACCGGATGCTGATCGGATCGGAGGGCACGCTCGGGGTCATCACCGAGGCGTGGATCCGCCTTCACGCGCGCCCGGAGCACAAGCTCTCGGTGGGGGTCGGCTTCGACGATTTCACCGCCGCCGCCGAGGCGGTGCGCGAGCTCTCGCAGTCAGGTCTCTACCCGACCAACTGCCGCCTGCTCGACGCCACCGAAGCCGAGGTCACGGGCGCGGGCCCCGCGGGCAAGGCCCTGCTGGTGCTCGGGTTCGAGTCCGCGCACCACCCGGTCGACGAGCCGATGCGGATCGCGCTCGAGTGCGCGGGCGACCACGGAGGCGAGCCCGGGGAGGTGCGGGGTGCCGGGCAGCGCGACGACGCGAGCGGGGCCTGGCGCCAGGCCTTCCTCGCCGCCCCCTACCTGCGCGACACCTTCGTCGCCATCGGTGTCCTGAGTGACACCTTCGAGACCGCGATCACCTGGGACCGGTTCGCCGACTTCCACGGGCGGGTGATGGAGCACGGCCGCGGCCGCGATCGCCGAGGCCTGCGGCGCGCCGCCAGGCGGCCCGGGCTCGCCGCGCCTCTCCTGCCGCTTCACCCACGTCTACCCCGACGGCCCGGCGCCCTACTACACGGTCCTGGCGCCCGCGCGGCGCGGCGGCGAGGTGGCCCAGTGGGCGGAGATCAAGGCCGCCGCGTCGGACGCCGTGATCGAGGCGGGCGGCACGATCACCCACCACCACGCCGTCGGCCGCGAACACCGGCCCTGGTACGACCGCCAGCGGCCCGAGCCGTTCGCGCAGGCGCTGCGCGCGGCCAAGGGCGCGCTGGACCCCGCGGGGATCCTCAATCCCGGCGTGCTGCTCGACCCGGTTCGGTAACGCCCCCGCCGAACATCCCTCAGCACCCGGTATAGCCCCCATTCGGGACGTTCGCGGTGAGGGGGGCGGTGCGCCTAGCCGGTCGGCCGCTGGACCCGGCGGTTCGACGCCGTGCGCGCCGCGGCAGGAGCGGGAACGCCAGCCGGGCGAGGTCGGCCGCGCCGTTCGCGGTTTGCGACGTCGCGCGCCTTGCCGGCCGTGAAGTCGACGATCAGGTACTGGCCGGGCCGGTAGGCGAGGAGCTGGTCGAGCGCCGGGATCCACTGCGCGCCCTCGTTTCCCGACGCCGCATCGCCGACGCCGGGCACCGGGCGCGGCCTCGTCGCCGGGCTCGCGTTGCTGAACTGGGTCATCTCGACGATGCGGTTGTCGAATCGCTGCCGGTTGTTCTGGGCGCGGTCGAGCGAGACCCCGCCTTCACGCCGTTGGCGCTGAAATGGCATTGAAGGAGGCGCGGGGTGCCGCTCGCCGAGCGACGGAGGCTCGGCGCGGGCCCGGATCGGCGCGGTCGACGAGGCGCTGGACCGCGGGTAGCGGCACGCGCGCGCACAGGGCGGCCGGGCTTGGTCCGGCGGCGTCGACCCGGTGCGCCGCACCGCTCGCCGCCTCCGCAGCCGGCCGCGACCACAGCGACGAGGGAGAGGAGGGACGGCCAGCCGCACCCCTTAGTTCTAGCCGCGCCATCGCTCGGGCCGACTCTCGTCGTATTTCAGCGTGAAGTCGACAGAGCCGGAAGAGGAGCCGAGGCGGAGGTACGCGCGCTTGGCATCGACTGAGAGCTGAAGCCGGAGGTGAAGGTCGCGGTCACGGTCGTGCTCGAGTTGAGCGTCACCTGGCAGGTCCCGGTGCCCGAGCAGCCGCCGCCCGACCAGCCGGTGAAGGTCGAGCCGACGTTGCCGCCGCCGAGGGCGTGGCCGTGAGCGTGACGACGGTGCCGGTCCCGAACTGGGCGCTGCAGGTCGAGCCGCAGTTGATCCCGGCCGGGGAGCTCGTCACCGTGCCGGAGCCGGTCCCGGTCTTGGTGACGGTCAGGGTCGGCTGCGGCGGACGCGGTGAAGTTGGCGGTGACCGTGGTGTCGGAGTTCGAGCGTCACCTGGCAGGTCCCGGTCCCCGAGCAGCCGCCGCCCGACCAGCCGGTGAAGGTCGAGCCGGCGGTCGGGCTGGCGGTCAGGGTCACCACGGTCCCCTGGGTGAACTGCGCGCGGCAGGTCGAGCCGCAGTTGATCCCGGCCGGCGAGCTCGTCACCGTGCCGGAGCCGGTGCCGGTCTTGTTGACGGTCAGGGTCTGCTGCGGGACCGCCGTGAAGTTCGCGGTCACGGTGGTGTCCGAGTTGAGCGTCACCTGGCAGGTCCCGGTCCCCGAGCAGCCGCCGCCCGACCAGCCGGTGAAGGTCGAGCCGGCGGTCGGCGCTGGCGGTCAGGGTCACCGCCGTCCCCGACGCGAACTGGGCGCTGCAGGTCGAGCCGCAGTTGATCCCGGCCGGCGAGCTCGTCACCGTGCCGGAGCCGGTCCCGGCCTTGTTGACGGTCAGCGTCGGCTGCGGGGACGACGTGAAGTTCGCCGTCACGGTCGTGCTCGAGTTGAGCGTCACCTGGCAGGTCCCCGTGCCCGAGCAGCCGCCGCCCGACCAGCCGGTGAAGGTCGAGCCGGCGGTGGGGCTGGCGGTCAGGGTCACCGGCGTCCCGGAGGCGAACTGCGCGCTGCAGGTGGAGCCGCAGTTGATCCCGGCCGGCGAGCTCGTCACCGTGCCCGGATCCGGTCCCGGCCTTGGTGACGGTCAGCGTCGGCTGCGGGGCGAAGGGGTCGGTGAAGTTCGCCGTCACCGTCGTGCTCGAGTTGAGCGTCACCTGGCAGGTGCCCGGTCCCCGAGCAGCCGCCGCCCGACCAGCCGGTGAAGACCGAGCCGCCGAACCGCCGTTGCCCGCCACCGCCGGCGGTGGCAGTCGCGGTGAGGGTGACCACGGTGCCGGTCGCGAACTGCGCGCTGCAGGTCGAGCCGCAGTTGATCCCGGCCGGCGAGCTCGTCACCGTGCCGGAGCCGGTCCCGGTCTTGTTGACGGTCAACGTCTGCTGCGGGGAGCGCCGCGAAGGTCGCGGTGACCGTGGTGTCGGAGCTGAGCGTCACCTGACAGGTCCCGGTGCCCGAGCAGCCGCCGCCCGACCAGCCGGTGAAGGTCGAGCCGGCGGTGGGGCTGGCGGTCAAGGTGACCGCGGTGCCCTGGTTGAACTGCGCCGCGCAGGTCGAGCCGCAGTTGATCCCCGACGGCGAGCTCGTCACCGTGCCGGAGCCGGTCCCGGCCTTGTTGACGGTCAGGGTCTGCTGCGGGACCGCCGTGAAGGTCGCGGTGACGGTGGTGTCCGAGTTGAGCGTCACCTGGCAGGTCCCGGTCCCCGAGCAGCCGCCGCCCGACCAGCCGGTGAAGGTCGAGCCGGCGGCGGCGCTGGCGGTCAGCGTGACCGCGGTGCCCTGGTTGAACTGCGCCGCGCAGGTCGAGCCGCAGTTGATCCCGGACGGGGAGCTGGTGACGGTGCCGGAGCCGGTCCCGGCCTTGTTGACGGTCAGGGTCTGCTGGCGGCGGCGGCGCGAAGTTCGCGGTCACCGTGGTGCTCGAGTTGAGCGTCACCTGGCAGGTGCCGGTCCCCGAGCAGCCGCCGCCCGACCAGCCGGTGAAGGTCGAGCCGCCGGTTGGCGTTGGCGGTCAGCGTCACCGGCGGTGCCCGCTCGCGAACTGCGCGCTGCAGGTCGAGCCGCAGTTGATCCCGGCCGGCGAGCTCGTCACGGTGCCGGTGCCGGTGCCGGACTTGCTGACGGTGAGCGTCGGCTGGGGGGCGTTGGGGTCGGTGAAGGTCGCCGTCACCGTGGTGTCGGAGTTGAGCGTCACCTGGCAGGTCCCGGTCCCCGAGCAGCCGCCGCCCGACCAGCCGGTGAAGGTCGAGCCGCCGGTCGCGAACCGTTCAGCCAGCCGCCGCCGCGGCAGTGTCGGCTGAGGGTGACACGTTGCGAACGGCTGCAGGTCGCCGTTGATCCCGGCCGGCGAGCTCGTCACCGTGCTGCCGCGGTCTTGTTGACGGTCAGCGTCTGCTGCGGCACGGTCGTGAAGGTCGCGGTGACGGTCGCGTCCGCGTTCAGCGTCACCTGGCAGTGCCCGTGCCCGGCATCCGCCCCCCGACCGCCGTTGCCGCGCCGCCGGCGGTCGGGTTCGCGGTCAGCGTGACCGCGGTCCCCTGCGCGAACTGCGCGCTGCAGGTCGAGCCGCAGTTGATCCCGGACGGCGAGCTCGTGACCGTGCCCGAGCCGGTGCCGGTCTTGTTGACGGTCAGGGTCGGTTGGGGCCCCGCCGCCGTCATGGTGACGTTGTGGGTCATGCTCGAGGTGAAGCCGTTGTTGTCGGTGACCGTGAGCTTGACCGTGTAGGTGTTCGCCGTCGAGTAGGAATGCGTCGCCGTCGCGCCCGTCGCCGAGGAGCCGTCGCCGAAGTCCCAGCTGTAGTTCGTGATCGTGCCGTCGCAGTCGGTCGAGGCGCTGCCGTTGAAGCTGAGGCTCTGCCCGGTCTGCCCCGGGCCCGGGGCGGTGAAGGTCGCGCGTCGGCAGGGCGTTCCGCTGCTCGCAGCCGTTGACCCCGTTCCCCCAGTCCATCTGGACGTAGTACGGGTTCGAGTTGACCAGCTCGTTGAAGAGCGTAGCCCGGGCTCCCGCCGAGCGGCGTCCCGTAGTCGTTGCCCGTGTTGCGGCACTTGTCGGCGCCCTCATTGCCGTTCGCGTCGTACCAGGCGTTCAGCCGCGGGTCCTCTCTCGCCTCGTTCGCCTCGTGGCTGAGGCCGCTGAGCACGTCGTCCACGTTCCCGTTGGCGTGTCCGTTCGGGTACTGGCCCGTGCCGCAGCCCGCCGCGCTGACGGGCGCGTAGGGGATGTTCGCGTAGATCGTCGTGCCGCCCGTGTTGTTGAAGGAGTGGTAGGCGCACCACTGCTGGAGGAAGCAGCCCGAGGACGTGGTCGTCCCGAAGCAGCTTCCGACGTTCGGCGGCAGGACCACGAAGTAGTAGTTCGAGAGCCCGCGCGGCAGGCTGTTCGCGTTGATGAAGCTGTCGACCTCGTTCGACATCTGCGCGTCGGTTACGCATGTCGTGAACGACGAGTAGGCGGGACAGGCCCCGGCCGTTGGATACGTCGTCGTGTCGCTGAAGGAGCCGCCGTAGCTCGAGCCGTAGCCGGCCCGGGCACCCGTAGTGTCCGTGTACTGGGTTCCGACCGACAGGTGGTTGGTCGACTTGCCCGTGTCCGCGGCGACGTCCTGCAGATACTTGGTGATCGCGGCCGTGTAGCCGGACGGGAACGTGAACCCGCTCGGCGCCCAGAAGATCGCGTATGCGGCGTTCGAAGGCATCACCGGGCCGCCGTGGTAGGTCAGGTTGATCCCTGCCGTTTGCGCCTGCCCACTGGGCTTGGCCTGGCCGCTTGGCTTGGCGCCGTTGAGCGGCATGTACGAGAGGTCTGGCCCGGTCTGGTTGACGATCACGGCGCCGGCCTGGACGGCCCCAATCCCAACGACCAGGGTGGTTGCCAAGGAGGCGGTCAGCGCCGAGCGCAGCCGTGAGCCAAGAATCCAGTTAGCGAGCGCAGACGCACCCAGGCGCACAAAAACCTCCGTGTCGAGCCGACCCTGCGGCCGAACGAGCGTACCCGATCAGCCGGCTCATTTAGGTATCGGTTCGGGGACCGTCGTCCTTTAGGCAGCGCGTCGCCAGCCGCCCGCGATCAGCAGGCGCATCACGGTGTCGATGACTTCGCATCGGCGTCCTCCATGTCCCTGTCGGTGAAGCGGATGGGGCGCAAGCCGCGTAGCTGCAGGGCGCGATCGCGCTGGCGGTCGCGCTCGAACGCCGCGCGCCGCTCGTGCCAGGTGCGGCCGTCGAGCTCGACCGCGAGCCCGTAAGCCGGCCAGCAGGCGTCGACCTCGTGCTCGCCCACCCAGGTGTTCATCTCGGGCGGGGGGAGGCCGGCGTCGCGGCAGGCTCCGTGGAAGCGTTGCTCCATCGGCGAGCGAAAAAAGGGCTGGTTAGGGAGGTAGAGCTCGAGCGCGGTCTCGAGCGCCCGGCGGCCGCGACAGCGGCGGCACCGCTCGATCACGGCGGTCATCTCACGCATGTCCAGGGCATCACGCTGATCCGCTCGCTCGATGGCGCGGGAGAGCCGGTCGACGTTCGACACTGCGGCGAAGTCCAGG
Source organism: uncultured Actinomycetes bacterium (assembly GCA_963841455.1). Classification (GTDB taxonomy): domain Bacteria; phylum Actinomycetota; class Thermoleophilia; order Solirubrobacterales; family 70-9; genus JAWVFM01. Next base: position 10,688 of record CAWJCU010000019.1, on the reverse strand, counting down.
AGGGTGCGGGGGAGGGCGGTGACCGGGATGCCGTCGATGGTGGTGGCGTCGGCGGGGCTGAGGGACGAAGATCGGCGAAGGAGGATGCCCTTCCGGCGCGCCCGTCCGCTCCGGGCGGGGGTGATCACGTCAACGCGTGACGCGTTCGTGGAAAGCAGGTCCCAGAGCGCGATGGCAGACCGGTGGCTGAGCAGCGCCCTCGGCCCACAGGCGAGAACGGCGGCCATCCACCGCCCTCGCTGCGTCAACCGAGCATGGCCCACCGCGTAGACGCCTCGATGGATTGGGTGAAGCCGTCCACACGAAACCCAACGATCAACAACGTCCGGTCCGATTCCCAACACCAGGAGCTGCCCGCGCCCTACAACGCCGTGCTGGATCCGCGCCAACTCAGCGACCACCCGCCCGACCTGGGCGACTTTGCCGCGAATAGCGCGGTCAACTCGCCCAGCACCGTCCATGTCGGGGACGTTGGCGCCAAAGAGCGCACGGGTGGCGCGCAGAACGCAAGAAGAGCCACAATCCCCCCGTGGTTCGCAGCGCCCTCTGTCCCGTCCTCGTCCGGCGCGACGACGAGCTCGCCATCCTCGAGGACGCGCTTCTCGCCGCGCGGCGCGGGGAGGGGCGGTTCGTCGTCCTTTCCGGGGAGGCCGGGATCGGCAAGACCCGGCTCGTTCGCGAGCTGGAGGGACGCGCCGAACGGCTCGGCGCGACGGTCCTCATCGGCGGCTGCAGCGAGGCGGAGATCTCGCTCCCCTACCTGCCGTTCGTGGAGGCGATCGGGAACTACATCGACCAGGTGGGCACGTCCACGGTGGCCGAGCGCCTCGGCTCGGCCCGGGCCCCGCTCGCGCAGCTCTTCCCCCAGCTCTCGGACACCGGCGAGGCCGAGCGGGTCGGCGACCCGGCTCAGGGCAAGATGCGGCTCTTCGAGTCGATCGTCCACCTGCTGACGGTCGCGGCCCGGGAGCGCACGCTGCTGCTCGCGGTCGAGGACGTCCACTGGGCCGACGAGTCCACGCTCGAGCTTCTCGACCACTTGGCCCGTCGTCTCACGGACCTTCCCGTGATGACCCTCCTCACCTACCGCAGCGACGAGCTTCATCGCCGGCATCCGTTCGTCCCGACCCTCCAGGCCTGGCGCCGCTCGGGTGCGGCCGAGCTCATCGAGCTGAGCCCGCTGCCCGAGGGCGGAGTCGAGGAGATGATCGCCGCGATCCTCGGCCGCGACGACGTCGACGGCGAGCTCGCCGAGCTGATGTTCCAGCGAACGGAGGGCAACCCGTTCGTCCTCGAGGAGATGCTCCGCGAAGCGCCCGACGAGGTCGGCGCGGGCGGTCGCGGAAGCGTTCGCGCCGTCCGTTCGATGGAGATCCCGGAAACGGTCCGCGACACGATCCTGCTGCGCCTCTCACGCCTGGACCGCGCGGACACCGAGGTCTTGGAGGGGGCCGCGGTGCTTGGGCGAAGCTTCGACGCTCCAACCCTCGTTGCCCTCTCCAACGTGGGGTCGAGCACCGTGCACGGGGCCATCTCCGTGGCCGTCGCCCAGCAGCTGGTGGAGGAAGATCCCGACCGAGCCGGCCATTACCGCTGGCGGCACGCCCTTACTCAGGAGGCGATCTACGAGGAGATCCTGACCCCGCGCCGCCAGGCGATCCACTCGCACGCCGCCGACGCACTTGCCGCGGCCGGCGCAACCCGGCCGGTCGACCTCGCCCGCCACCTTCTGGGCGCAGGGCGATTCGACGAGGCGGTGCCCGTATGCCTCGCGGCGGCGGAGGAGGCCGAGCGCTCGATCGCCTTCGGCGAGGCGATCGGGATGCTCGAGCGGGCCCTGCCCCACGTGAAGGATGCGACCGAACGGGCGCGGATGCTCTGCCGGATCGGTCAGGACCACTGGCTGAACGGCGAGTCCGCACGCGGGGAGCGGTTCCTCGAGGAGGGGGTTGGTGAGCTGGACCGTCTCGGCGAGCGCCTCGCCGCGGCGCGTTATCGCGTCGTCTACGGGCGTTGCCTGTGGGAGGGAAGCAAGCCGGAGGAGGCTCGCCGCCAGTACCTCGAGGCGCGGGAGGTGCTCGAGGGCGAGGGACCGTCGGCCGACCTGGCGATGGCGCATGTGCGGCTGGCCGGTCTGGACGCCTTCGAGCTCGACTACCAGGGCTGCCTCGAGCACTCGCGAAAGGCCGTCGCGATCGCCGAGGCGGCGGGCGCCGACTTCGAGCGGGTCTGGGGCCTTGGGTTCGTGGCCCTCGGGCTGCTCGACTCCGGCGACCACGCCCGCGGGTTCGAGGCCATGGACGCGTGCTACCGGGAGGCGTCGGAGAAGGGCTACTGGTACATCGCCCAGAACATGACCTTCAACGACATCTGGACCCGGACGCACACGCTGGAGACCGGTCTCGACGAGCGGCTCGCGAGGCGCAGCGAAGCCGGCGACTCAACCGTGGACCTGGCGAGCGGGGGGATCCTCGGTTCCTACATCAGGAGGTCGCAGGGCGACCTCGCGGCGGCGCGGGAGGACGGCGAGAGCGCCCTCGCGCTGTATCGCGACCTCGGCTACGGAAAGATGATCTGGCGGTGCGAGGTGAACCTCGCGGAGGTCCTCGCCGAGCTCGGGCTCCCGACCGAGGCGCGTGCAGCCCTTCCGGCCGTCTCGACGCGGACCGAGCTTCAGGACATCGTCTACGACGCCGCTGCCCACATCCGCTCCGCGCAGGCCGCCGGCGACGAGGACGAAGCGACCGAGCGCGCGCGAGAGATCGCCGATCGGGCCGAGGGCCTCGCCACCTACCGCGAGACGCTCGCGATCGGGGTCGAGGCCCTGGTCGCCGCGGGCGAGCTTGAGGCCGCGGAGCGCGTGGCGGAAGCGGGTGAGCAGCGCGCGTCGACAGCGGGCGCGAGCTTCCAGGACGAGATGCGCGGGCGGCTGCTGCTGGCGCGCGGTCAGCCCGAGGCGGCGATCGCGCCGGCCAACGCCGCCATCGAGGCCGCCCGAGCCGCCGGTTATCCGCTCGTCGAGCTGCGCCGCCGTTTGCCGCTCGCCGAGGCGCTCGCGGCCGCGGGCGATTCGGAAGCTGCCGCGATGGAGCTGCGCGCGGTCGCCGAGCACGCGGACGGCATCGGCGCGGCCCTGATCAGGGCTGAGGCGGACGCTCTCGCGGCTCGCCTCGACGTCGACCTGCCGCCGCCGCCCGAGCCGGCTCCCGCGCCGGACGCTCAGCCGGAGGTCGTGCCGCTCGGCGAGCGGCTCGTGACCTCGCTCTTCGCCGACGTGCGCGGGTATTCCGCCCGAGCGGCGAGCGCAGCGCCGCAGGACCTGGCCGAGGACGTCGCCGCGCTCTACCGATTCGCGAGGGCGACGATCGCGAGCCAGGGCGGGATCGTCGACAAGTTCGCGGGCGACGCGGTCATGGCGACCTTCAACGTCGCGCAGACGAGCGTCGATCACTGCGTTCGCGCGCTGGAGGCGGCGCTCGGCCTGCGCGACAAGGCGGCCCTCAGCGGGCTCGGCATCGGCATCGGCATCGCGGTCGGCCCCGCGATCCTCGGCCGGGGCGCCTCCGCCGACAACATCTCCGTCACCGGCGTGGCGACCAACCTCGCGGCGCGGCTCCAGGCCGCGGCAGAGTCCGGCGAGATCCTGCTCAGCGAGGAGGCCTACCGCCGCGTCGGTCCGTGGCTCGCAGACCACGAGATCGATCCCGAGCGCGAGGACCTCGAGCTGAAGGGCTTCGAGGGCCGCCAGCCCGCCTACCGGATCGCCGCCCCCCGGTTGGTGGAAACCGGCCGATAATCGAGCCGCACCACCCCTAACCTTTCCCGCGTGGAAAGCGCCGCCGAGCAGAGCCGCGCGGGCTCGCCCCCGGTCGCAGAGCCCGCCGCACCCGGGCGCACGCGTTCGCCGCTCGTGGCGACGTTCGTCGCGATGCGCCCGCAGGAGTGGATCAAGAACATCCTCGTCTTCGCGGGGCTGGTGTTCGCGAAGAAGTTCAACGACCCCTCGCAGGTCGTCGACGCCGTCCTGACCTTCGTCGCCTTCTGCGCGATCTCGAGCGCCGGCTACCTGTTCAACGATCTGCGCGACGTGGCTCACGACCGAAGCCACCCCGACAAGCGGCACCGTCCGATCGCCGCCGGGGAGATCACGCCCGCCACCGCGTGGGCGGTCGCGGCGCTCCTCGCCGTCGTCGCGATCGACGTCGCGTTGATCGGGGTCTCGCTCGAGGTTGCGGGCATCGTCGCCATCTACGGGGTGACGACGGTCGCCTACACGCTGATCCTGAAGCGCCTGGTGATCATCGACGTGATGACGATCGCCTCGCTCTTCATCGTCCGGGTGGTCGCGGGCGCCGTCGCAGTGGAGGCCCACGCCTCGCCCTACCTCCTGGTCTGCACGGCGATGCTGGCGCTCTTCCTCGGGTTCACGAAGCGCCGCCAGGAGGCGATCCTCGAGGAACACGAGAAGGCGGAGTCGCGCCCTGTCCTCGAGCACTACTCGGTGCCGTTCCTCGACCAGATGGTCTCGATGGTCACCGCGGCGGCGATCATCAGCTACGTCATCTACGCCATCAACTCCCCGCAGATCGGCTCGAAGATGCTCGCCACCGCCCCCTCGGTGCTGTACGGGATCTTCCGCTACCTCTACCTGATCTATGACCGCGAGGACACCCGCTCCACGGCGGCGATCCTGGTCGAGGACCCGGGGATGATCTTCGCCGGCGTCACCTGGGTCATCTCGGCGCTCGTGATGCTCTACGCGGTGGGTTAGGGCTCAAGCGTCCAGTCGGTAGCGTACGTAGCGTCCAAACGGTAGGGTTACCGGCGTCCATATGATAGTCTTCCGCCATGGTCAGGGGCTACTCACCGCGGATTATCGATGGCGAGCTCGAGGAGCTCTTCGCGAGTCTGCCTGCCGTCGTCATCGAGGGTGCAAAGGCGGTTGGCAAGACGACCACCGCCTCTCGCCTCGCGGCTACAACGCACGCTTTGGATCAGCCCGCGCTCAGAAGTCTCGCTCAGGCCGACCCAGACCGCCTGCTTGACGATCCGCCCCCGGTGCTGATCGATGAGTGGCAGCGAGTCCCCGAGATTTGGGATCTGGTGCGCCGCCGCGTCGACGCGGGCGCGCCGCGCGGGCAGTTCCTGCTCACCGGCTCCGTGACGCCCGCGGATCCGCCGACCCACTCCGGCGCCGCGCGGATCGTCAGCCTGCGGATGCGACCTCTCTCACTCGCCGAACGAAGCGGCGAGCGCCCGACGGTAAGCATCAGCGAGCTGCTCTCCGGCGCGCGTGCAGCGATCACAGGCCGTAGCGGGTGGGACCTCGAGAGGTACGCGCGCGAGATCCTTCGATCCGGGTTCCCCGGCCTCCGCGAACTGGACGGCCGGCCGTTGCGGGCCCAATTGGAGGGCTACCTTCGGCGGATCGTCGACCGAGACTTCCCGGATGAAGTCGGCCGGCGGGTCCGAAACCCGCCGGCCCTACGTCGGTGGATGGCGGCGTATGCCGCCGCGTCATCCACGACGGCGTCGTTCGAGACGATCCGCGACGCGGCCACGGCTGGCCAGACGGAAAAGCCTGCCAAGACCACGGTCGGGCCCTACCGAGACGCGCTGGAAAGGCTGTGGATCGTGGATCCCGTGCCCGCGTGGGTCCCCACGCGAGCCCACATACGACGCCTTGCGATGCCGCCCAAGCACCAGCTCGTCGATCCGGCGCTCGCCGCGCGCCTACTTGGCCTCGACACGGAGGCGCTTCTTCGAGGCTCCGCGGTTGGGCCACCGATCCCTCGTGACGGGACGCTTCTTGGTGCTCTGTTCGAATCCCTCGTGACCCTCTCGGTCAGGGTCTACAGCCAGGCCGCCGAGGCGGAGCGCGTTTCGCATCTCCGGACCCGGGCCGGCGAGCACGAGGTCGACCTGATCGTCGAGCGCGGCGACGGCCGGTTCGTCGCCATCGAGGTGAAGCTCGCGCGGGACGTTGACGACGCCGACGTGAAGCATCTGCGCTGGCTCGGGGAGCGCGCCGGCGCCGAGCTCCTGGACGCAGCCGTGATCACCACCGGTGCCGACGCATACCGTCGTCCGGACGGGATCGGCGTGATCCCGGCTTCACTGCTCGGGCCGTAGCTTCATCTCCGCGCCTCGGCCGGTAACGGGCGCCGCTACTCGGCACTCCCATGAGTGTTGTCAGCACGAGGAATGCACCGAGGACTGATTGCCCTGCTCGCGGCCATCGCCGCGGTCGCCGTGCCGAACGGCGCAACGGCCGAGGCGGCGTACGACCCCTGCCCGAGCGACCCCGCCCTGCACTGGATGGGCGAGTCGAAGGCCCACGCGGTCTCGATCCCCTCGTTGACCCACCCGTTCGGCATCACCTCGTATCGCGGCTCGATCCTGAAGCCCGCGGACCGCAAGGCCTATCCGGGCGCGCGGCCGCTCGTCGTCCTCCAGCACGGTCTCGGCGGCAACCAGTGCGGGCTCGTCTGGGCCGCGCGGATGCTCGCCGGCCACGGCTACGTGGCGATGATCTGGACCTCGCCCAACGAGTCGACGCCGGGGGGCGCGTTCGTCAACGCGGTCGACGCGACCCGCTCCGCGCTCGCCTTCGCGCGCTCGCCTTCGAACCCCTACGCCAAGCTCACCGACACGAAACGGATCGCGATCGCCGGCCACTCGATGGGGTCGATCGACGCCAGCTACGTCCAGCAGGACCACGACCGCGGGGTCAGGGCGATCGTCGCCCTCGACAACCTGCGCCGTTACGTCTCCGGCGATCCGGGCGCGGCGCTGTTCGAGTGCGCCAACCCACCGTCGAACGAGATCACCCCTCGCGTTCCGGCGCTGGGCTTCGCGATGGACGAGCCCTGCGCCGCGAAGCCCGACTACGCGCCGCCGGACCTCAAGGAGATCGGCTTCAAGCACTGGCGTAAGGCCGGCGTCCCGAGCATGGAGCTCGTCATGCGCGGCTTCCAGCACTCGAGCTTCACCGGCAAGGGCAGCGACCAGCAGCACCGCTACGTCGCGCACTACTTCCTCGCGTGGATGCGCCTGTGGCTCGATGGCCACGAGAACGCGACCAAGAGGCTCCTGGCGACCCGCGTCGACGGCGTCGCGACGCCCTCGATCCTGAGCTCGCGCTTCCTCTCCGGCGCCTTCCTGCCGCCCGAGGTCCACACGAACGACTTCGCGACCTGGCTCGGCGCCAGGCAGGGCGACGCCTCGCAGGATTCGCGCAGGTGGGGGCGTTGACGCGGAGGGCCGCGGTGCACTAGGGTCGGCATAGAGTCCAAGGAGGGGAACAACGTGAGTGGTGTCCGTCGGAGGACACGGCCGAGCAGCTGGTCGACTCGGATCAGGAACGCGGGAATCGTCGCCTCGTCGGCCGGGGCGCTCGCGTTGTTCGGAGCGATACCGCCGGCCGGTGCCGCCGATCGGCCGGCGAGCGGGAGGCAGGCGAGCCATCATCGCCACCACCACCGCCACCACCATCGGCGGGCATGCCCGCGCCGAGGGCATCGACATCGCCACCACCACCGCTTCCGCCACCGCCTGAAGCCGACCCCGGCTCGCTGCCGTGCGAACCCGATTCCGGCGCGGGTCAAGCCGGATCGAGGAAAGCCGGTCGAGGGCGGCGTCACCGCCGGTCCCTACACGCCCCCGGCGCAACCCCCGCTCGGCGGCGACGACGAGGACGCCCGGAAGCTGTCGATACCGGCGGGCCCGTTCGTCCCCGAGAAGCATCCGATCGAGCAGCCGGCGCCCGACCAGGAGGCGAGCCAGCCGGCGCCCATGGCCCAGCTGCCGCTGGCGGGAATCGGCGACATCGACGTGGTCCGCAATCAAAGCCTGATGGCGAGCCCGTCGATTGCCTCCAACTTCGCGGCGACGGACGGCGGCGAGCAGAGCGTCGCCACGGTTGGCAGCACCGTTCTCTACACGACCAACGACGGCGACGCGCTCTCCACCGACGGCGGCCTCACGTTCAACTACCTCGATCCACGGACCGTCTTCCCCAGCGCCGCCGGGGGCTACTGCTGCGACCAGGTGGTGGCCTGGATGCCGCGGATCAAGCGCTTCGTTTGGGTGATCCAGTACTGGGGTGGTAGCGGGGGCGTCCGCAACGACCGGCTCGGGAACGTGGTTCGCGTCGCCACCGCGACCGCCGGGCAGGTCGCCGCCTCGGGCGGCACGAGCTGGAGCTACTGGGACTTCACGCCGGCGGATTTCGGCATCCGGCGTTCGAGCTTCCGGGGGGCGCCGTTCCCGCAGTTCGACCGGGTCCACGTTGCGACCACGCGCACCTGGCTCTACCTGACGGTCGATGCCTGGCGCTCGAAGGGCAAGGTGTTCGACGGCAGCGTGATGTGGCGCATCCGCCAGACCCAGCTCAAGTCGGGCTCGATCGGCTACCAGTATCTGCACACCCCGACCGCGTCGAGCAAGGTCCGGCCCGCCCAGGACGCGTCGAGCAAGGCCACGACCCAGTACTTCGCCGGCGCGGCGTCGACGAGCCGGCTCAACGTGTTCAAGTGGTCGGACGCGGCCAACGCTCTGATCTACGAGTACGACATCGACCACGGCACGGTCGCGACCGAGGACACGGCGAGCAACGACCCATCGGGCGACAACTGGATGGACCGCTACGGCAAGCAGGCGGGGGCGGTGGTCACCGGTGCCAACACCGGCAACTCGCTGCTGTTCGGCTGGATGTTCGGGCGCAAGGCGAAGGTGATCCGCGATGGCGCCGAGCAGACGATCGACTCGCACAAGCAGCCCGGGATCGGCTTCATCGTCATCAACAGCGCCCAGAACCCGCCGAAGAAGGTCGCCGGCGCCCAGATCGAGTACGCCGACCTGGCGACCGCGTTACCGCAGCTGCGGGCTAACACCAACGGCTCGACGGCGCTCAGCTTCATGCTCGGAGGCCCATCCCGCTATCCATCGCACGCGGTCGGGTTCCTGATCGATTACGCCGCGGCGCAGACGGTCAGCGGTCAGCGATCGCTGATCGAGCCGGGCAACGGCGGCGACTACCTCGGTCTCACCGGCATCCCCGGCACCCAGTGCTTCGCCGCCGCCGGTTCGGCGAGCAAGAAGGCGGAAACGGACTTCATCGACCCTCACTACGTCATCTTCGGACGCTCGGCCGCCCACTGCACCCCACCGGTCATACCGCCCCCGCCGAGCGGGCCGGACCTCACCGTCAGCTCGATCGGCGGCGGGTTCGGCGCGATCACCATCGACGTCAGCAACATCGGCACCGCGGCGGCGGGCGCCAGCAAGCTCGCCTACAACTTCGGCGGCGCCGACACCCTGCTCGACGTCGGGCCACTGGCGCCTGGGCAGGTCGACACGGAGGTGGTCGGCTGCCCGATCAACGGCCCGGTCACCGTCAACGCCACCGCCGACGCCACCAACCTCGTCGCCGAGACGAACGAGGCGAACAACTCCCTCAGCGTCCCGATCACCTGCCACCTCAACCAGCCCGATCTCGTGGTCGACCGCGTCTACGGCAACCAGGAAACGGCTGACTGCACGATCTACGCCGATATTCGCAACGCCGGCAGCGGGTCCGCGGGCGCCAGCATGACGCGGTTCAAGGACCTCGCCGCCACCCCGACGTTCGACCAGCTGGTGCCAACCCCAGCGCTTGCCTCCGGGTCGGTGGCGACCGTGACCCTTCCACGCGTCTACGGGCAGAACAACGCGGCCACGGTGACCGCCGACGCCACCAACGTCGTCGCCGAGAGCAACGAGGCCAACAACACGGGTACGGGCTCCGGCTACCCGAGCACGAACGGCAACTGCCACTACCCGTAGGACGCCGGGATCTCCTGGCGCCTTGGGAGAGCTAGACCGAGACCGTCCCGACGACGCTGTCGATGTGCGGCACGGACTCCCCGTTGCGCTTCAGTTCGTCGACGTAGAGGGCGATCGCGTCGCGGATCTCGGCTTCCGCCTCCTCGCGCGTGTCGCCGACCGCGAAGACCGGCAGGTCGGCAGCACGTGCGCTCCAACTCCCATCGTCGGCCCGCTCGTAGATGACTCCGTAGGTGGTCAGCGCAACTCCTCCAGACCGGTAGCGCGCCTGATGCTAGCCAACGTTCCCGCGGGAACATTGCGATTCGCCTTGCCCCCGCCCGGGACGGCGACCCGACGGCCGTCGCCATGGACCCAGATCTCGTGGGAGCCGGAGGTTCGCGCTCGCGTCCACCCCGCGCGGCGGAGCGCCGAGGCGACCTCGCGGTAGGACTTGGCCACCGGACGGAGATTGAGGTCACGCGATTCGCCGAAGACTTCGCTGTGATGAATGACGCGCGCGACCGTGCCGTTTCGCGGATGGGTAGATTCCCTCCCCGGATGGACCTGACGCTGACTCAAGAGGAGCAGGCGTTCCGCGACGAGGTTCGCGAATGGCTGGAGGCCAACAACCCCGGCGAGGAGCCCCGCAGCGGCACCGACGCCTGGGTCGAGTTCGCGAGCGACTGGCAGCGCAAGATGCACGAGGGCGGCTGGGCTGGGATCTCCTGGCCCGCCGAGTACGGGGGCCGAGGGGCGAGCCTCATCGAGCAGGCGATCTTCGCCGAGGAGATGGGCCGCGCCCAGGCGCCGCGCCCGGCGAACGTGCTGGGCCTCGTGATGGGCGGGCCCGTCGTCATCGCCCACGGCACCGAGGAGCAGAA
>CAWJCU010000018.1:0-7638 GCA_963841455.1 uncultured Actinomycetes bacterium | reverse complement strand
CGCGCGCCGCGTCATTCGCCCGCGAGGAACTCCTGCAGTGCGGCCTTGCCGTCGCCGATCAGCGGATCGCCGTGCGCGAACAGAAGGCTGTCGAAGTCGAGTTCCAGCAACCCCCGAAGCGACTCGCGCAGCCCGGCCCGCACGGCCGCGGGATCGTCGCCCATCAGGTATCCGGGCACGAAGCCGAGCCCGCCCCCGCGCGGGCGGGTGATGCCGTCGGCGAACACGAGCGCGCCCCCGTCGGCGGTCCGGATCTCAAGCGTCGTGTCGTCGGGGCAGATGACGCCCAGCTCGTGGGCCGTGACCCCCGCCGCGAGCTCCTCGCCGAAGGCGAAGCCCTCCACCTTCGGGCCGCCCTCGAACTCGTGCAGGCCGACCTCGGCGCAGCGGATCGGGCAGCCGAAAGCCTCGACGTACCGCTCGGCGTGGCGAAGGTGGTGGCGGTTGGTGAGGACGATCTGGCTCGGAGTCGTCCCGCCCCTCGAACCACTCGAGACCCTCGCGGGGCACAAGCGGGTCGACGACGACCCGGGCCGGCTCGACGTAGTACGAGTCGACTGGGACTTTGATTCGCGGGTGGATCACCGTCCAGTGGTGGACGCCCGGGAGCACCTCGCGAATCGGGCGATGCGAGGCGAGCTCGAGCGCGAGCGGGCGAATCAACTGCGGCCACGCCGCCATGGCGAGGTCGAGGCCTCTGCGAGCGTGGCTTTGGAGGCGATCGAGCATCGCCCTCATCCTGACGGCACGGCGTGGGTGCCGCGCTTGCCGCTCAGGATTCCCGCCGCGTCGCCGAGGGCGCCGATGCCCGCGAACCCGCCGGTGCGCTCGGCGAACCGGCAGGCGGCCTCGGCCTTCGGGCCCATCGACCCCGACGGAGGCCCATCCCGCGGAGGTCGGCGACGCTCGCCTCCCGCAGGGCGCGCGCCGCGGGCGTGCCCCAGTCGGCCTCCACCGCCGCCACGTCGGTCAGGAGCAGCAGCGCGTCGGCTCCGAGCTCCGCCGCCAGGAGCGCCGCCGCGAGGTCCTTCTCGCGGTCGAGGACGGGCCGACGATCACTCACGGGGGAATGCCCTTCGGAGCGGGGACGGTGGCCACCCTTGCGGCCGGCGCGTCGCGGGTCGATCCCCGCCGCCACGCGGTCGGCTCGATCCGCGACACCTTCGCCAAGTACCCGCACATCGGCCCGGTCCTCCCCGCGATGGGCTACTCGGACGACCAGCTTCGCGACCTCGAGCGGACGATCGAGAACACTGAGTGCGACGTGGTCGTGACGGGCACGCCGATCGACCTCGCTCAGGTGGTACCGCGGCTTCGTGGCGGCGGCCGAGGGGGAGGCCTGACGCCATCGCCGGTTGAGGTCTCGCCTCAACCTGATCCGTCAACGCGGATCCGTTTCGTGCTCTTCCGGCTGAGCAGCGACTCGACGGTGCTCCGCGGAACCCCGATCCCTTCCGCATCGCAGTGCCGGATCAAAGCGGGCGAGTCCTCGAACTCACACAGTTGGGCGCGATGGGAAATCGCCAAATCCTCGACCAAGCGTCCGAACTCGGAATCCCGCGCCGACCCGAGCAGCAGCAGGCTCGCCGGACGCGCGTACTGGGCGCGGAAGCCCTCGTGATGGACGTGGACGACGCCCCATGCCTCGACGACGCCCATCACATCGATACCGCCCGGCTGTGGATGCAGGGCGAAATGGCCGGTTCCGTTGATGGTCGCCCACGGGTGCCATGCGTAAAGCCCGCATGTGCACGACGGGCAGGGGGCGGTCTCACCGACGGCGTGCTCCTCGCCGTACTTGCGGCGAGCGCACTCGGCCCACGTCGTCTCCCCGAGTGCTCGCCAGAGATACTCGCCGTGCCCAGTCAGCCGGATGCCGTCGTTCGCGTCTCTTGCGAGCCTCCACTTCCGGAGCCCGTAGAGCCGGCCCGGAACGAAGGTCGTGGGGCCGGCCTGTCGCGCCGCCGCGCGGCGCCGACCCTCGCTCAGCCCCCGCACGGCGCGACCACTTCGTTCCTGACCGGCTCCTTCTCGCGCTCCGGCTCGGTTTCCCGCTCAGGCTCCGGGGTCGGAGTCGGCTCGGGCCGCTCCACCGGCGCGTCGGGCGTCGTCGGCTCGCGGGCCGGCTCGACGATGATCGTTCGGAACGGGATGCTGAACGTCACTCGGTTCACCTCCATCGGTCCGGCATTAGCACCGCGTCTCGACCCGGAGGTCTCGACCGGTTGCTGCGGCGTCGCAGGGCCGGATCCCTCAGCCGCTCTTGATGGACAACTGCAATGACTGTAGTCGTCGCGCGTGCCCCGTTCCTGACGCGGATAGCTAGCCGGGGAGCTGGTCCTCCTCGCCGGCCTCCAGGACGGGCTCGCCCGCGAGCTCGAGCAGTCGTTGGAGAAGGTCCCCCTTCAGGAGACGCTCCCGCGTCCAGCCGACAAGCGGCGGCTCCTTGCAGTCGTCGGGGTTCGTCGCCCAGCCATGCGCCTCGGCGTCCGCTTCCCAGTCGAGGACGTACCCAGCCAGCTCGCGGGCCAGCTCGCGCAGCGCATCCTCGACCGACACGCCGTTGCCCTGCTCGTGAAAGCCCGGGATCCGGGCGAGATAGCCGCCCTTCGTCACATTGTCATCCCGCCATCCGACCCAGGCGGTGACGCTGTATAGGACCTCGACCGTGACGCGGCTCTCCGGCACCTCTGTCAGGTCAGGCCCCCGCCCGCCGACCTGACGCCCGAAAGCAATTTCTCGTTCGGCGAGTGCCCGTATGCCAGCGAAAGTTTCGTCTGCCACAAGCGCTATCTTTCGCCGCCGCCCGAGGGTTGCAGGGCCCGGGAGGCGTTCACGCCGGCTGGCGATCAGTGCGCCAGGCCCAGATACGAGATGCCGTTCAGACGTCGAAAGGACTACGAGCTTGGCCCCCTCGAAGACGAGGAGCTCCTCGCCTACGCGGTCGCCGCTCGCGATGCCGGCGAGGACGACGCGATGCAGGAGGCGCTCGCGATCCTCGTCTTCCGCCGCTACGACAACCTGGTCCGCCGCGCCGGCCTCAAGGTCCCCAAGGCCGACGCCGAGGACATCGCCTCGAAGACGATCGCCGACGCGATCGTCGCTCGCTTCCAGGGCACGAGCGAGGGTGAGTTCTGGAAGCTCGTCAGCACCATCCTCGCCCGCCGCGTCGCCGATTTCCTCGCCAAGCGCAAGCGGTCGCCCGACGAGGCGCCGCTTCCCGAGGAGCACGCGGACGACGAGGACGTCCACGGGGACACCGCCGCCGTGACGCAGGACCCGACCACGGCGATCGGAGCCCAGGACGTGGTCGACCGCCGCCTCGACGAGCTGAGCGACCTGCACCGGCGCGTCGTCGCGCTCTGCGTGTTCGAGGACCTCGAGGCCAAGGACGTCGCCGGGCGGGTGAACGACGAGCACCCCGACCTCGATCCGCCGATGAGCGTCGACAACGTCCACCAGATCACGAGCCGATTCCGCAAGGATCTGCGCGACGACCTCGAGGCTTCGAGCTAGAGGAACCCCATGACCGACGTCGATCGGCTCCTAAGCGAATACATCCGAGAGCACCAAGCCGGCGGCGAGGCGGACCCGCTCGCCTACGTCAACCGGCTCGGGGGCGCCGACCGGGCCGAGCTCGAGGCCCTGCTCGACGCCTACCTGGCGCGGGCCCCGGGGCGGGAGTGGGACCCCGAGTCCTACCGCGGCTCGCCGGCGGAGCAGGTCGTGACCGCGCTCTCCGAATCGCTCGCCGGCGTCTCCGGCTCGTGGCCGATGCTGCTCCCCGAGCTTCGAAACAAGGTGCGGATCCGCCGCGACGAGCTGGTCGCGCAAGCTCGCCGAAACGCTCGGCGTGGGCGGCCGCGAGGAGAAGGTCGCCTACTACTACAACCAGATGGAGCACGGGCTGCTCGAGCCCGACGGGGTCTCCGACCGCGTGCTCGACGCCCTGGCCGCGATCGTCGACACCACCCGCGACGCGCTGCGAGGAGCCGGGGAACGCGTCGCCCCGCCCGAGGCGGGCGAGGGCGCCGTCTTCGCGCGCAAGGCGTACGCCGACGCCGACTACGGCGGCGAGGACCTCACCGGAGCGCCGGCATCCGCCGCGGAGCGAGCGCGAGACGAGGCCTTCGAGCGCGACGAGGTAGACGAGCTCTTCCTCGGCGGCTGAGGTCGTCCGTCAGTCACGGGCCGCGCTCGGAGACCAATGCTTCAGAGATGAGGACCGGCAACCGAAATCACGTCAGAGGGGTGTTCGGCTTCGCCGTTCGCGAGCGCGACTGGCCGCTGGCCGGGCTACTCGCCGTGGCCACCGCGGGCGAGCCGCTCGCCGACGCCGCGCTTCGCGTCGAGCTCAACCAGCGCCTCGGACCGGGCGAGGGCGTGAGCTTCGCGCGCGCTGCGCGCGCTCGGCCACCTTCTGCGGGCCATCGCCCGCCTCGACTCGCCCCGCGACTAGGATCGCCTCGGCGATGGAGCAGGCCGAGATCGAGACGATCGAGCGGCGCGCGGAGGGGGTTCTCGCCGGTTTGCCGGGCTGGCTCTGGGACGGCGAGAGCCTCCCGGTCCCGGTCGAGGCGATCGCCGACACCCACTTCGGCCTCCTCGTCCGCGACGTCGACGAC
Source organism: uncultured Actinomycetes bacterium (assembly GCA_963841455.1). Lineage (GTDB taxonomy): Bacteria > Actinomycetota > Thermoleophilia > Solirubrobacterales > 70-9 > JAWVFM01. The sequence continues at coordinate 3,013 of CAWJCU010000018.1, read as the reverse complement.
CTGACCACCGCGCCCGGCTGCCCCGAGCTCGCCGACGGCCAGGGCCTCTCGGGCCTCCTCCTCGCCGGCGCCGGCGAGATCTGGGTCAACGCCGAGGAGGGCGAGCAGGTGGCCGCCGCGGCGCCGCTTCACGATCGGCCACGAGCTCGGCCACTTCGTCCTCCACAGCGACGGCGAGCGCTCGCTCTTCTGCCGCGCGACGGCCGTCCAGGCCGACGAGCAGCCCGACCCGAAGACGCCGCCGGCAGACCTGCCGGACATCGAGGAGGAGGCGAGCGTGTTCGCGGCGGCGCTGCTGATGCCGGCGCGGCTCGTGCGCCGGGAGTACGACGCCGACCGCGAGTTCTCGCGCCTCTGCGACCTCTTCGGCGCGTCCGGTGCCGCGATGGGCCGGCGGCTCCATGCGGTGATCTGAGCCGTTCAGGGCACGAGCTTGATCGCTCCTTCGCGCGCCACCGGCGCGAAGTCTCGCTGGTCCAGGGTCAGAACACGGCCACCCCGGCGCTCGGCGCAGGCGATGACAGCGGCGTCCGCGAGGCCCAACGTCAGGTCCGCGTACCGGTCGAGCAGCTCGCCCACGCGCTGGAAATCGTCGTCACCGCAGTCGAGCTCGTAGTGGCCCGAGTCGATATCACGCACCAGCTGGCGCAGGACGTCGGGCCCAAGGTCGGCTTCGACCATGTACCCGACCTCCGCCAGGATCCCGGCGGGAAGGACGAGCGGCCCGAGCTCCGATTCGAGCGCGGCGCGCACCGCCTCGTGGTCGGGGTCAGCGCCGTTGAGCGCGGCGAGAACCCCGGAGGTGTCGAGCGTGATCACCTGCGCCGGCGCCAGGCGCGGTGCGAGGCGGGCCTCGTCGTCGGCCGCACGCGCCTTCGGGTTGGAGCCCATCCCAACCGAGGGCGGCAGTCCGAGCTCGCGCTCGCTCCGCTCGAGGTACTCGTCGAGCGCCTCGCGGGTGATCTGGGCGCGCGAGCGCCCCAAACGGCGTGCGGCCTGCCGCAACCGCTTATCGGTGCCATCGGGGATGTAGAGAGTCGTCTTGCGCACGGATAATCACGGTACCACCCGAAACGTATGGCAGTTCAAGGCAGCTCCTCCGGCTGCACCACGAACCCCTCACGCGACGCCGCGTCGCGGAGGCGACGGTCGAACGACACGAACTCGGTCCGCTCGGCTACCTCGCCGCGCCACACCCGTGCGGCGGCGAGCTGAAACGCGTCGCCGGCGCGCAGGGCATGAACTGCAAGCGCACGTTCCGCTTCCCTCCGCACTGCCTCGGCGGGGGCGACCTCGGACCAAGCGCTTCTCAGCTTCTCGAGCACGGTGGCTGCCCGCTTGACGCCCGCGGCGTCGACGTCGCCAGCGCGCTCGCGGCGACGAAGCGCGGACGTACATTCGACGCGGGTGGCCCACCAGACGACCAAGGCACCATCCGAGCGGGCGAGATCGGTGGGGATCTCGGTCCACGCCTCCTCCACCAGGAGGGGCACGACCGCGGACGCATCCCAGAAGCGCACTGCCCTACCAGCCTTCGCGCCGCTCCTCGATCACCGTTTCGGCGAGACTCGGTCCCTCGATCGTCGGCCGAGGCAGATCGAAGAACCCCTCGGGCAGCTCCATCGTCCCCACCCGGATGAGCCCCTTGCGCTCGAGCTCGGCCAGATGCTCCTCGTCCGTGACGGCCGGGACGATCTTCGCGATCGGCCGCCCGTGATCGGTGATGAGGACGTCCTCGCCCGCCCGCACTCGAGCCAGGTACTCGCTTAGCTTTGCCTTGAGCTGAGCCACTCCGGTGACGATCATGACCCCTCTGATCATACCGATCTAGTCAGAGTGGTCACATTAGTCGCACTCGATTGCGCCGATTCACGACGGCGTCAGGAAGCCGGCTCGGCCACCGACCCATCGGGAATGAACGAAACGCACGCACCAACCGCCGATACCCCAACCCTCTCGACCTTCCTGGCGAAGCCGCTTCGCGTCGGCGATCCCGAGGTCGCGGGCAACCTCGCCGTCTTCCCGCTCTTCGGCCCCGCGCCGGCGCTCGAGTACCTGAGCTTCGCCCAGGGCCGGCCGCCGGTGTGAGCGTCGGCGAGCTCGAGGGCGGCGCATCGGTCAACGACCTCTTCGTCCACAACCCGACCGACAAGCCCGTCCTCCTCTTCGAGGGCGAGGAGGTCCTCGGCGCGCAGCAGAACCGCACCTTCGACGTGCCCGTCCTCGTCGGCGCCGGCAAGAAGGCCCGGGTGCCCGTGAGCTGCATGGAGCGCGGGCGCTGGGACGGCTCACGCCACCGCGAGCGCTTCACCCCCTCGCCGCAGACCGCCGGTCCCGCGATGCGAAGGATGAAGTCGCTGCATGCGCGCAAGCTGGCCGCGATGCGAGGCGAGGCCCGCGCCGACCAGGGCGAGGTCTGGAGCGAGATCGCGGAGACCTCGGACCGACTCGGCGCCCCCTCGCCGACCGCCGCGATGCACGACGTCTTCGAGTCGCGCCGCGGCGAGCTGGCCGAGGCCGCCGAGCGGATCCAGCTCCACGAGGGCCAGACCGGCATGATCGCGGCGATCGGCGGCAAGCTCCACGTCCTCGACTTCGCGAGCCGCCCGGACGTCTTCGCCGCGCTCCACGGCCCGCTCGTCCAGGGCTACGCGCTCGACGCGCTCGACGCCGGCGAGGGCGACGCGGAAGTCGACCCGCCCGAGACCGAGACGGCGAACGGCTTCGCCCTCTGGCGGCCGACGCGCCGATCGGCCACCGCCGTCACGGCGTCGGCCTCGGCGAGGAGATCCGCTTCGAGGCGAACGGCCTCGCCGGCTCGGGCCTCGCGCACGAGGGCGAGCTCATCGCCCTGAGCGTCCACCCGGCGTAGGAAGGACCGATGCCGAACGACAAGCTCCCGCTCTCGACGATCGTCATCGGCGTCACGGTCAACGTGATCGCGATCGTCATCGTGATCCTGGTCGCGGCCGGCGTGCTCTCGCCCTGGTTCCTGCTCAGGAGCCGGGGTACG
>CAWJCU010000017.1:0-310680 GCA_963841455.1 uncultured Actinomycetes bacterium | reverse complement strand
TATATTACCTACTTGGTTCCGTTGGCGTATTGCTATCGAGTAAACAAGATGTTTTTCGCTCGGCAAAGCTCATCCGGTTGACGCGAACGAGGCATCCACAACGCGTCTCAGGACGGTTCGTCCTGGGCGGGCTAAATCGCCGTGCAATCGAAGACGGGCAGTGTCAATGTTGCCATGCGGGCTCCCTGCGACGTGACGAGCATCGATTGCACACAGCAGGGCGCCAGTGGAACGTTTTCTGGGTGGAATTGCTGCGGGGGATAGCAAGACCGGTCAAATACTACGCGATTTCTTCGCCGATGGAGGTATCCCTTGACACGACTGTCATGTCATTTGGTCTCGATGCGCAGGAGTATCTCCGTGAGCGCCGTGTACTCTGGCGGCTTCACCAAATGATGATCGAAGCCGGCGTCCTTAGCCTTGAGCCGATCTTCGTCCTGTCCCCAGCCGGTAAGGGCTACCAGAGTGATCGCGCTAGCCCAGGCCTTTTCCCGAATTCGGCGGCAAGCCTCAAAGCCATTCAGCCGCGGCAAGCCAATGTCCAGCAAGACGACGTCGGGGCGGAACTCTTCGGCCGCCGCAACCGCCTCCAATCCGTCAAACGCAATACGGGTCTCGTGGCCAGCGATGCTCAGCAATTTGGCAAGTGATTTGGCGCTGTCTTCGTTATCATCGACAACAAGGATTCGCCGGCTTGAGGTGGCCGCGATTCTGGTCATGGGCGCTGCCGCGTGGTCCTCCGCGTGCTGCTCGATCAAAAGCGGCAAGCGAACCACAAACTCGCTCCCCAGGCCGGGCCCATCGCTAGATGCTTCAATTGTGCCCTCGTGCAATTCCACGAGTTGCTTTACGAGTGCGAGGCCAATCCCAAGTCCGCCCTGCGAGCGCTCCAACGTTTGATCAACCTGCGTGAAGAGTTCGAAAATCTGCGGCAACATATCGGCCGGTATGCCGACGCCGCTATCCTTCACGGAAATAAGCACGTCGCTTCCCTGTCGCTCGGCAGAGAACCAAATGCGGCCTCCTGGCTCGGTATAGGTGCATGCATTATTGAGCAGATTGCTTAGGACCTGCGCAAGCCGAGTTGGGTCGGCATGGAGAAATACCGGTTGCGATGGCAATTCCAGCGTTAACTCGTGCCGGCGTTTCGCGACCAGCGGACGGGAAACTTCGACCGCTTGATCGATCACCGGCTTTAGCGCAACTCGCTCGCGGCGCAGCTCGATCTTTCCGCGGTTGATGCGGGCGACATCCAAGAGATCGTCCACAAGCCGCACCATCTGAGTGACCTGTCGCTCGATGGTCGCCACCGCTTGATCAACTGTGGCCTGGTCGTCACCCGCCAGGCGCATGATCTGAAGCGAATTCCGGACCGGCGCCAGTGGATTCCGCAGTTCGTGAGCCAACATCGCCAAAAACTCGCTCTTGCGCCGATCGGCCGCTTTGAGCACTTCTTCCGCTTCGCGGCGCTCTGTTATGTCGTGGATGATGCTCGAAGCCCCGGTTACGTCCCCGTCGCGGTTGCGCAATGGAGAAACATTAATCGCGACCGGGATCTGTCGGCCATTCTCGGCGATGCGTACCGTGTCGATACGCTCCGAAGCTTGACCCTTCCGGAGCCGCGCGAGAATTTCGGCTTCTTCGGTTGTTCGGTCGGACGGCACCAGGGTTGTGATAGGCTTTCCGATAATCTCCGCGCCAGTATAGCCGAAAAGTTCCTCGGCGCCGGCATTCCAACTCTGAATGATGCCATCAAGATTTTTCGTGATGATCGCATCCGCCGAAGATTCAACGATAGCCGCCAGACGAGCCGTGGCCTGCTGAGCCGCGCGTTGATCGCTTACATCTCGGAACACCAGCACGCAACCAACGACGGTTCCTTGTTGGCAACGGATCGGTGCCGCACTATCATCGATCGGCGTTTCGCGGCCGTCCTTGGCTATGAGAACAGTGTGGTTCGCAAGCCCCACTATCTGACCCAATTCGAACACTTTCTGAACTGGGTTCTCAACCGGCATCCGCGAGTGCTCGTTAATGATGTGAAATACGGTCTCCAGCGGCTGGTCCGCCGCTTCGGCAATCGTCCAGCCGGTAAGCGATTCGGCTACCGCGTTCATGATTGTAACGCGACCCTCAGTGTCGGTCGCAATGACGGCGTCCCCGATGCTGGCGAGGGTCGTACGAAGACGCTCCTGCCCTTCCGCGGTGCGGTGCCAAGCCACGCGCATTGCCTGCCCGAATCCGATGACGATCAAACACGTGAATAAAAACAACGCGAGATCAATGTAGTCATCAACTTGCTCGATCTCGAACTGGCCGCGCGGTTCCATGAAGAGGTAATCGTAGGCCAGCACACCAATCGCCATGGCAACCAGTGCGGGACGATAGCCTCCATACCAGACCGCGATCGCGACGGCGCCCACGAGCGGCGCAGATAGCAGGTAGTCACCCGCCCATCGATCAACTAGCCAGCGCAGAAGCACCATTCCGCCTGTGACCAGGATCGCAACGGCGTATGCCCTGTATCGTCGGATGAACTTTTCCATCGCCCCCATGCTCTCATCGCGTAACTTCGCGAGTCGGCAGCCAGTAACAGATCGACCACCTCTCTATTGGTCAACCGCCGATTGATGCGAACAATTCGTCGAAATGCCTTTGGATTGCGCGATAACAACCGCACGATGCCTCTTCCAGTCCCTGCCGGTCGAGAATCCTGAGCTTTCCCCGACGGTAGCGAATTAGGCCCGCTCGCTGCAAATTGCGGGCAGCCAGCGTTACGCTCTGCCGGTGTGCACCCAACATCTGCGAGAGAAACTCTTGGGTAACCTCGATTACCTCGGCCTGCACACGATCTTGAGTTACCATCAGCCAGCGGCAAAGTCGCTCCTCGATGGTGTGCCATGTGTTGCACGCGGTCAGTCGCTCCGAGTGGGCCATCAAAGCTTGCGCGTAGCGTAGCAGGAGGCTGCTGAGTGGGCTCCTGTTGCGGGCCTGCCGAAGAAACTCTTTAGATCCCATCCGCAGCGCTTCACCAGAAACTTGTACAAATGCGCGAGTGTGGCTTGCCTTTACACCGAGGAACACCGGCAGGCCAATCATGCCTTCGTTTCCCACTCGCCCAACTTCAGCAACGACGCCCTTATCCAGAACGACTACGAGCGAAATGATTCCGCTGGTCGGAAAATACACGTGCTTGATTGCTTCTTCGGGTTCATACAGAGTCTGGTCGAACGCCAGCTTCGTGCGCTCCAGGTGCGGCAAAAGCAAATTCAGCTCCCGCGTTGGCAGTGCGGCAAGAAGCGAGTTCTCTTCGCGTTCAAGTGATTTTCCGATACGAGCCACCGGCATCAGCTTGGGCGACCCCAGCTGCGACTTGAGGGTTATGTAGGGTATCTTACATTAGAAGTTATGGTGAGTAAATTACACAACCTGCCACGCATCCGGCAATCGCCCAAAGAAGCACCGTATTCTGGCCGAGCCAGCTCACCGGCGGCAGCGATCTTGAGCTAACTTTTTGTTGCTCAGCAGTTGCTTCCACACGGTCTCAATTACTGCACATTTAGCGAGCTTCTATGCTCAACCAGCAAGATCCCCCTTTATGCAAAGGAGGGCGTGTCCTGTGTTGGAAATGCATCACACTCGGCGCGACACTCGACGACTCGAAAAGCAAGGCTTAAGGAAGGACTCCCAATGCGTGCACGGACTAAGCTGGCGAGCGAAGAAAGTCAAGGCGAACAAGGCGAGGGGAATCGAACGCTGCAGCAAGTTTTAATCCGGAGCGGATTGCGCTTTTTTGCCCATCGCGATCAACGAATCGATCGAACCAAATGAACCAAGTCGCGACCGACGTAAGTCAATATCTGATAAGAGGAAGCACAAATCCCAATCGTGTCCAACGGCGGTGGCAGTCGAATTTAGTGGAGGCGGCGGGAATCGAATCTGCGAAGGTTTTTGCGACAACGAATTGCATGATAACGAGTTAGAACAATCGCAAAAAACGCTGGGAGCAACTGGGGAGTGTGTCAGCGGCACTTCGTGTCAAAACTCTTCACTAACTGACAACGAGTTCGCGCCTTCGATCGCGTTCATCGCTCAGGCTTGGCCTCATCTTGCGCCTCACGTTCGTGAGGCGATCGTCACGCTCATTGATGCCTCGCTTCCTTGTCGCGAAGAGCAAGGAGCGAAGTCATGAGCAACACTTCCGCAAATGTAACGGAGGCTCGGAGGAGTAGCGAGTCTCTCTGTGGAGATTCTGCTGGCGATTCCTCCACAGCAGCGCGGAGCGGCTCTTCATGCAGCTCTCGTCGGGCATTGTGTCGATGCCGACGTGTCAGCATATGTCACCTCTATCCGCAAAGCCTTCGATGAGTATTGGGCGGTCCAGCGAAATTGCAAAGCGCCCTTAGGGGCAATTGCGAAGTTCTTGGCGCCGCCCTTACCGGTGAAGACTGTCATGGCGTTCAGTCGGCTGATGTTCGCTCGTGGCAAGGACGAGATGGACGCTGAATTGCGGGAACTCGTGGGTTTGTTGGAAACTGCCGCGCAGGTTGTTGATGCGCCTACGCAACTCGCGCTGTTGAGTGAACTAGCGGATGCAGACAGACGAGTCGTCAAGCAACGTCCGCCGATTGGCAGCTCGATCAACGATTTGCGACAGTTGGTCGCAGCCGGCCAGAAATTTGCCACGATCTACGCCGATCCACCTTGGCCTTACGAGAATGAGGCGTCGCGGGCCGCGGCAGTCAACCATTACCCCGTGATGTCGATCCAAGACATTTGCGACGAGCCCGTTCGCGAGCTTGTAGAGCCCGAATCCCATCTTCATCTCTGGACCACCAATGCTTTTCTACGCGAAGCATTTCTAGTCCTTGATGCGTGGGGTTTCGCGTTTAAGTCCTGCTTGGTCTGGATCAAGCACGAGCTGGGAATGGGGAACTATTGGCGGGTGTCGCACGAGTTTTTGCTCTTGGGCGTGCGGGGGCGACTGACGTTTCAAGACCGAACCCTTCCAAGTTGGGTACAGGCCCATCGTACGATTCATAGCCGTAAGCCTGGTCTCGTGCGCGAGTTGGTCGAAAGGGTGAGCCCGGGACCCTATCTGGAATTGTACGGACGTGAAGAGTTGCCGAACTCCGCCTGGACTGTTTACGGAAATCAGGTCGAGAAGCGATTCTTCTAGTTGCTTTGAGCGGAACAACCATCATGTTTCAGCAATGCAATGACGAGCGTGGGTATTTCTACGCAGCCTGTCCTCGCTGTACCGCAAAGTGGTATTCGAGACAAAGGACCGTTAGTTGTCCGCGCTGCGGGAGTCCAGCGGTTGCAATTCCGGCAGCACCGCCGCCTTGGCTTACAAGAGAAAGGTTTGAATTGTCGCTCTGGAAGTTGGAACGGATGCGTGACCGGAAGCGAATCTGAGCTACTAGCATTTCGTGCGATGACGTGGAAGCCATTACTCGCAACCGAAGGCATATTGAAATTGCGCGGCATATTTTGACCGCGGAGGCCGGTGTCATGGACAGCGTGGTAGAACACGATACATCACTCTCGGCAGCAGGATCGGCGCCGGTGCGAATGCGTCTTCCTGATACGAGAACAAGCGTAACCCACAAATTCAGCGTGGGGAACTTGAAGGTTATGTCACCGTTGGGTTTTACGAGGACGGTCGACCAGGTGAGGTGTTCGTGAAAATTGCCCAGCACGGCAGCATGATCTCCGGCCTGCTCGACACGATTGCCGTGCTGACAAGCACCGCTCTGCAATATGGCGTCCCTGTCGAGACGCTCGCCCGTAAATTCGAGTTCTCGCGATTCGAGCCTTCAGGCTGGACGAAGAATCCCGAACTGCGGCATGTCCACTCGATCGTAGACTACTTATTCCGCTGGCTGGGCCTGCAATGCTCGGAAGCGTATCGGAAGGAACGCCTTGATTTGCTGCACTATTGTCCGGCCGGCGATTCGACTGCATCCGGTGACGGCACCAGCAACAATCGTGATTAGTGCTCCGCCAGACGGATTTCGCCGCGGAAACAGTGCTTTGCACGCTAGGATCGTCGTTGCCTATGCCAGAAAAACATGGTACTTTTTCTGGCAGGAGCCAAGCTTACAAAATGACAAAAACCCTTGAAAACAGAGTATTAAAGAGAATCCAGGGGGGTGGGCGTGGTTCGGTGTTTACTCCGACCACTTTCACCGACTTGGGCCCGCGTGGGAGCACCGACAAGGTACTCAGCCGCTTGGTGGAGGTTGGCGAGATCCGACGGCTTGCCCGCGGCGTCTATGCCTACCCTGAAAGCCATCCGAAACTGGGCGAGCTGACTCCTACTGCCGACACCATTGCCAAAGCGGTTGCCGGCCGCGACCGCACGCGGTTGCAACCGGCTGGCGCCTATGCGGCAAACTTGTTGGGCCTTTCGGAACAAGTCCCGGCCAAGTCTGTCTTCTTAACTGACGGCCCGACTCGGACGATCAAGATCGGTCGCACAACGATCGAGCTGCGCCGCACCACACCACGCAACATGGCGGCCGCAGGACGGCTTAGCGGACTGCTGATCCAGGCCTTCCGCCACTTGGGAAAAGATCATGTCACGCCACAGCGAATCGCTAGCCTCAAGAAGCGGTTGCCGCTCGACCAACGACGATTGCTGCTTCGCGACTTGAAGCTGGCCGCCGCCTGGATGCATCCCCTCTTCCACGAACTGGCGGAGGGATAATCCATGCAATTAGGCTTCCTCGATTTACCGCTGAGTGAGCGCCGCGTCTATTTCGAGCAGGCGGCGCAACAACGTGGCGTCTTGTCCGTCATTCTTGAAAAAGACTTCTGGGTGTGCTGGATGCTCGGGGTCTTGTTCGATTCGGAGTTTGGCGAAGCATTGGTATTCAAAGGTGGTACGTCGCTTTCGAAGGTCTATCTTGCGATTGAACGATTCTCCGAAGACATCGACTTATCAGTGTCACCGGAGACGCTAGGACTGCCACAAACTGAACTGGCAACTCTGACTCGGACCCAAGCGGATCGCTGGATGCAACAGGCGGAAGCGGCCTGCGGTGATTTCGTACGACAGCAAATGCAACCCCGGCTTGAAGCGATAATCACTGCTGCGCTCGGGCCTCGCGACGGCGCATGGCTGGAATTCGTCATCGATCCCCAAACGAACTCACCAGTGCTGCACTTCTACTACCCATGTGCGGAACCGGAAGGCTTCGAGTATTTGCGACGCTCAGTAAAGCTCGAACTTGGTTCGCTGACCGATCAACAGCCCACCGGCCGACATTCAATTCGGCCATGGGTGGCTGAAGAGCTACCTAACGCCTTCGAAGATTGGAAGTGTGAAGTGGTCGCCCTGGAGCTAGAACGGACCTTTTGGGAAAAGGCGACAATACTTCACGCTGAGTACCATCGTCCAATCGAGCGAGCCACGCCAAGCCGCTTCTCTCGCCACTATGCAGATATGGCAGCCTTGGCGACTCATCCGGTGGCAGCTATTGCGGTTTCGCTTCAGGAACTGCGAGAACGAGTAGTCATGTGGAAGAGTCGCTTTTTCGGCAGCGGCTGGGCACGGTACGACCTTGCTCAGCCAGGAACGTTTCGGCTGGTGCCAACGTCAGGGCGGATCGCGGACCTGGAGCAAGACTATGACGCGATGCGCGATATGTATCTTTCAACTCCGCAGGAGTTCGGTGTCATCATCACCCAGTTGACGGATTTGGAGCAGCGCATCAACCGTGGCGTCGGTTGACCTGGAACCGTACAGTTTGTGCTCGATGTCACCGTGGCCACAACCTGTCGCACCGCACTTGCTGAAGTTGGCGCCTGAGCGTACCACCAACCATTGGGGCAGCGTTTAAGTAACAATTGAGTTAATAGCGTGAGCGGCCTTGTCCTTCCATCTTTCGCGCCAGAGGAAACGCGGCATTGCGTGACGCAGTGCCTCATGGCAGTTCCCCGGCTCACCCGGCTCTTGGACACGCCCGGCCTGCTCGCAGCAGTATGCCTTGCTGCGCGACAGGATGAGGAACCGGTCCGGCTCAAACGCCTCATGGACGCCGCGAATACGCCCCACAACAAATTGGCGGCGGATCACGGTCTCTCCAATCTCAAAATCTTGCGACGTCTCACTGGGGATGCCCTTACCGACGGTCGCATCAGGCGCCTCCAGATACTATTTGCGGATCGACGGGCACTTCGTTTTCTGTGGCATGCTCGTTTCGTATCATCAACACTTATCGATGCGTTGGCGACTGACGACGTTCGGGACCACATATCAAGCGGCTTTGTCAGCCAATTGGGCAACCTTCGCCGGCGCGACCTTCCCATATCTCGTGAAGTCATCGAGCTTGCGAGATTCCTGCGCGAGTACATCCCCAACACGTCGATTCGGTCACTCAAGCACTATGACCGGCTTTGGGATGAGCATCGCAGCGCAATTCTTGGTCATGGTGACGCTCTCCGTAAACCGGCGCATTTTCCTGAACCGCCTTGGACTGACGAGCCAGGATACGCAGTCGCAATTCGGACGCCGCGGGATCTAGTGGCGGAGTCTGTCGCCATGCGGAACTGCGTCGGCATGCTGCCCCGCTTCGTGCGTGCGATCCGACGAGGCAAAGGCTACTTTTTCCACGTCGAAGGAAATTGGGGCATGCCAAAGGCAACGCTTTACTGCGTGAAGCATGGAAGTCATTGGCGGATCGACGAAGCTGCGCTGCTGGGGCAATCAGCCGTTGGCTCGGCGTTATGTTCGCTGCTTGGCGTTGTGGCTGGCGGAGAAACAAGGACTGAGCGATGAAAGCCTATGTCTGCCAAGCAACACTTCAGTCGATGGCGTGCCCATCTAGTTACTCGCACAGTTTAGGTGAGTCCCACTGACTCAACTGTCCAATTCGCGGCGGCTTCCACAAACGTGGGTGCAGCGAGGGATGACCTCGACGTTCCTACTTCAGCACTCGGCGTCAACTGACACGCTCTGACATTCAACGGCATTGTTTAAACAATGCTCGGTAACGCGCGCGATTCTCAATCGCCCTCTCGATCGTGGCGCCAGCATTAGCGTGGACCATTCATTCGTACAATTACCTTGTCAGTAAAACCCCTTGTGGGTTTGCTTCGCTCCCGGCCCAGGAGCACGGAAAAACAACGGGTGAGTCCCTCCTCAAGTGAGTGTTGCCTAACGTGCAAGGCTCCATTGAGGTTGGCCTCGAAGGTTTGGGGGGCTGTCTGCGGACAGCCCCCGAAGGTTCTTGCATACAGAATGAATCGGTAGAAACTCCAGCCGCATGTCTCGCCGCGACGGACAACCGTTGCCGAGTGGCATGGGCCACCTGAAGGAGGTGATACTGATGATTCTGTATGGTGTTCGGGAGTACCGAGACTACCGGCTTCCTCCAGAGTTCTGGAGAGCGCTAGCCGAGGTGCGAGCCTATCAGCCCGTTGAAAAACGCCTCCCTTGACTCGTCCTCTATACTGCCTTGAGTGGCATCACGACGGAGGTAGGAGACCGCTTTATGGCCTTGGGCAGACGACGCGAGAGCGGCAGCAGGAAATATGGATCGCGGCGGACCAGTTGGCCCGCACGCCGCGGCATGTGTTCTACGAGAAACTGAACCGGGTGCTGGCCAAGGCCGAGTTCGACGCCTGGATCGAGGAGCTCTGCCAGGCAGCACTACGCGGAGGAAGGCCGGCCGGTCGATCCCGCCGGGCGTCTACTTCCGCATGCTGCTGGTCGGCTACTTCGAGGGGATCGACGCCAGCGGGGCATCGCCTGGCGGTGTGCCGACAGCCTGTCGCTCAAGGAGTTCCTGGGCTTCGGCCCGACCGAAACGACGCCCGACCACTCGTCGCTGACGCAACATCCGCCAGCGGCTGCCGCTGGAAGCTCTACAGCGAGGTGTTCCAGTTCGTGCTGCGGATCGGTCGAGAAGCACAAGCTGCTCTCGGGCAAGACGGTGGGCGTCGATAGCACCACGCTGGAAGCCAACGCGGCCATGAAGAGCATCGTGCGCAGGGACACGCGGCGAGGACTGGAAGGCAGTACGTGACGCGGCTGATGCGCGAAGAAGGGCGTGATCGAGCCAGACGAAGAGCCGACGACGAAGAGCTGCGGCGGTACGATCAAAAACGCAAGGACAAGAAGGTCTCCAACGAGGAGTGGCAGTCGCCCAGCGATCCGGACGCCGGATCGCGAAGATGAAAGACGGCCGGACGCACCTGGCCTACAAGGCCGAGCACGTGGTGGACCTGAAGAGCGAAGTGATCCTGGCGGCCGAAGTCTATCCGGCCAACGAGGCGGACACGGACACGCTGGTCGACAGCGTGGAGCAGGCGCAAGCAGAACGTGGACGCAGACCGAGAGCGGCCGCGAGATCGAGAAGGTCGCGGCGGACAAGGGATATCACGCGGCCGAGACGCTGGTGGAGTGCCGAGGAGTTGGAGCTGCTGGGCGTCAAGACGTACATCCCCGAGCCGGAGTTGAAACACGGCGGCGCTGGACCGACAAGCCGGCAGGAGCAACAGGCGGCCGTGTACGCCAATCGGCGGCGCAGCCAGCGAGCGACTACGGCAAGCGGCTGCAGCGGCGGCGGAGCGAAGCTGGTCGAACGGAGCTTCGCCCACGTCTGCGACACGGGCGGATGGCGGCGCAGTTGGCTGCGGGGCCTCACCAACGTTCGCAAGCGGTACCTGATCGCGGCCGCGGCGCACAACCTGGGCCTGATCCTCCGCAAGCTGCTGGGAGCGGGCAAGCCGCGGGCCTACGATGCGCTGCTACGCGTTCTCGAAGCCCTGTACTTCGCCCAACTTACCCTGCGGCAAATTCTATCCAAGCTGCCGGACCACAAATTATGGCGAACCGCCTCACCCGCCGCAGCGCATCGATAATTCCACTGTCAGCACCAATCCCCGTTGTTCAACGGCCTGCTATCTCTACCAACAAAGGGAGGTCGCAAACAAGGTACTCAGCCCTGACGATCTCGATGATGATCTGCGAGCAGCTTTCTGCTTCGTAGATACTATCATTGACGACGTTATGAGCTGGTAGCGTTTTGTCAGTAGTTTGACGTACTCAGGGGAGGGAGGAACTCTCTCCCCTTTCTTCTGCGCTGGCATATTGTTCGCGGTTGGAATATCACGAATGCGCTCAGCGACTTCGACCGTTATCAGGCTGGGGCAATTCCAAGTATCCAATGCTTAGAGCCGTGGTTGACCAGAATGGAGCCCTGACTCTCAACCTGCCGTTAAACGAAAACGACGTGTATTTCATCACTGTCGAGCGGTAAGGCTTTTGGGATGCGTGCGTGGTCGTGTCTTGTGGCAAGGGCTCGAACTGCCTGGCCGCCTGATAAGCGTCGGTCCATCGCGTGGGCGCTCTGCAACGACCGTGGTCTTGCATCTCCACGTCGACCAACCCCAATTTCATACTCTTTAGGTCACAGGACACGGCTCCACGTTCCAAATTTCGGCTGCGTATTCGGCGATAGTCCGATCGCTGGAAAACTTTCCCGAGCTGGCCACGTTCAAAATTGCCTTGCGGTTCCAAGCACCTTGGTCGGCATACAAGTTCGTAAGCCGGCTGTCGCTTTCCAAGTACGCTTGCAGGTCTGCCAGATGCATGTAGTAGTCACCATTTTTCAACAGGCAGTCCAGCAGCGGATTGAAGACTGCCGGGCTCGCTGACGACTGAAATGGTCGCTCGCAATCAAGTCGAGGGCTGCTCGCGTTTCACGGTTCATTTTCGTAGTGCCAATGAGGATTGTACGAGCGGCGCTGGCTGGCCACTTGGTCCGCGGTGAGGCCGAAGAGGAAGAAATTCTCTTCGCCGGCTTCCTCGGCCATTTCGATGGTCGCCCCATCGCGAGTGCCGATCGTCAGTGCACCGTTCATCATGAACTTCATGTTGCTGGTGCCGCTGGCTTCGTAGCCGGCAGTCGAGATCTGGTTCGACACTTCGCTGGCCGGAATAAGCCGTTCGGCCACACTAACGCTGTAGTCGGGTATGAAAACGACCTTGAGCCGGCCGCGGATCGCCGGATCACCGTCGATTGTGCCGGCCAGATTGTTGATGAACTTGATGATCAGTTTTGCTAAGCGATAAGCGGGCGCCGCCTTGCCCGCAAAAAAGAATGTTCGCGGAAAGACTTCCAGCACTGGGATTCTCGCGAAGCCGATTGTAAAGCACGACAATGCGCAGCGCGTTGAGAAGCTGCCGCTTATATTCGTGGATGCGCTTGACTTGACAATCGAAAATCGAATCCGGGTCAACCGTGACGTTCAACGAAGTTTTCAGCCAGTCGACGAATCTTGATTTGGCCTCTTGTTTCGCTTCGCCGAAAGTCGCTTTGAAAATTCGTTGTCGTCGGCGAGTGGCTTGAGTCGCTGAAGCTGTGCCAGATCCGTGATCCATTCTTCGCCAATTGCAGAGGTAATCGTACGCGCAAGCGGTGGGTTGGCCAGCAGCAACCACCGCCGCGGGGTAACGCCGTTGGTTTTATTGGAGAACCGCTCGG
This sequence comes from uncultured Actinomycetes bacterium, assembly GCA_963841455.1. Classification (GTDB taxonomy): domain Bacteria; phylum Actinomycetota; class Thermoleophilia; order Solirubrobacterales; family 70-9; genus JAWVFM01. The sequence goes on along the minus strand of CAWJCU010000017.1, from coordinate 298,183 downwards.
GAAAGACCTCGGCGAGGTCTTTGACCGTTGTTTTACGCAGCAATTCGGAGTGAATCGCGGCAACTCCGTTGGTGCTATGCGAACCGACAATCGCCAAATTGGCCATGCGAATCTTTCGCTCAGCACCTTCCTCGACGAGGCTGACCGCCCTGACGCGGGAATCGTCACCCGGGAATTTAGCGCGCACGTCGTCAAGAAGCCGGCGGTTGATTTCGTAGATGATTTCCAGTTGCCGCGGCAGGAGGGCTTCAAACCAAGCGCACCGGCCACTTCTCTAGGGCCTCGGGCAACAGAGTATGGTTCGTGTAGGCAAGTGTCCTCTGTGTGAGATCCCAGGCCTGGTCCCATCCCAGTTTCGCATCATCCAGCAAGATTCGCATCAATTCTGCAACCGCCATCGCCGGATGCGTATCGTTCAGTTGGACCGCGGCCTTGAGCGGCAAAGTGTTCCAATCAGCGTTGTTTCGACGGAAACGCCGGACCAAGTCGGCAAGGGAGCACGCAACCAAGAAATACTCCTGCACGAATCGCAATCCCTGACCCATGCTCGTGGAGTCGTCTGGATACAGCACTCTCGTGAGAGAGTCGGCCGCGAGCGTCTCGGCCAGTGCGCCGGCGAAGTCGCCCCGGCTGAATTCTTCAAAGTCAAAATAATGAGGCGTCGCCGCGTCCCACAGCCGCAGCGTATTGATTGTCTTGCCGCCGTAGCCAACGACCGGCCGATCGTAGGGGACGCCAATCAAGGTCGAAGGGCGGCCGAGGATCGGTTGCAGGCTGCCGCCGCGGAGCTCGAAGGAACAGCCGAGTTTGACTTCCACGCTCTCGTGAGGGCGTGCGACTTCCCAAGGATCCGGAAATCGGAGCCAGTTGTCCGGCTGCTCGTGCTGCCAGCCATCCCGGATACTCTGTCGAAACATGCCATATTCGTAACGCAAACCATATCCCATGGCGGGGAGCTGCATGGTCGCCATCGAGTCGATGAAGCAGGCGGCCAGACGCCCAAGGCCGCCATTTCCCAAGCCGGCGTCGGGTTCTTGCTCGAGGAGCTCAAGCCAATCAAAGTCGGTCTTCTTGTATGACCTTTGTCGCAATCGAATCCAGCAGCAGATTGGTAACGTTGTTCGCCAACGATCGCCCGATCAAAAACTCCATCGAGAGATAATAGATTCGCTTCGGGTTCTCGCGGTCATAGGTATCCTCGGTGCGTATCCAGCGTTGCGAAAGTACATCGCGCACGGAGCGGGCGAACGCCTCGTAGCCTTCGCGTGCATTGGCTGCTTTGACTTTGACGACATGATCAAATAGTAGATGCCGTTCATATAAGGCGTTTTCGTCGCCCGTAAACTGGATGGGACCGCAACCGTATTGCTTCAGCAGGCTCGTCAGTTCACCGTTGGTCGCTGCTGCAGATGATCGGGCGACTTTTTGCTTGGACATTGTCGTCTCCCATTTTGAAAGGAGTCATTCGTTCACTTGGCGTACGAAGTTCCACAGGCCGATGATCGGTTCATTCTTGTTTTCATGTTCGAAATCAAGCACGCCGACGCTTGCTGGTCGGCAATAGAAGAATCGTCCAGCGCCCGGCGGCAATCCCAGCCAGCGGGCCGCAATCATGCGGATGATGTGGCCGCTGGAAAACGCCAAGACATCTCCATCGGCGGCGAACACCCGCGAGATGAAGCGGTCCGCACGCTGAGCGACATCCAGCGGTGATTCGCCGCCAGGACAACCGTCGCGAAACAGTTCCCAGCCCGGCCGATCCTGCTGGATGTCGGCGGTGGTATTTCCCCTCGAACCGACCGTAATCCCACTCGACCAAGTCGGAGTTTACCTCGGCGACATTGCCAAAGCCGGCCAATGCACATGTCCGGCTGGCGCGTTGCAACGGGCTCGTAAAAACCTGCGCAAAGGAGAACTGCTGCAAGCGTTCGCCAAGCTGGCGGGCGCGCTGCTCGCCCCGCTCATTGAGCGGCAGATCTGTCCGACCCGTCTTGCGGCGTGAATCGGTCCAGTCCGTGTCGCCATGCCGCGCAAGGTATAGTTTGGGTAGTCTACCGGACATTGACGCGCTCCTCAGCTGGACTCCCGATACGATGCAGTTGCGGATCGAGAATACATGGCGTTGCGATCAAACGTTATCCCCTTCGGTCGACGTGCCGCCGGATCGGACCTGCTCCGCGCCCCACCGCCAGCCAGCTGATTTCTGGCATGTCGTCGCCATACCTGGCAATGTACTCCTTGTGGTCGATGAGCTTGTCGTGAATCGCTTGCTTGAAATAAGCGGCGCGGCGCCGAGCTGCGGCAACCGATCGATCACGTCTTCGCAGAGGTGCAACCGGTCGAGTTCGTTCATCACCGACCATGTCGAATGGCGTGGTCGTCGTGCCCTCCTCCTTGTATCCGCGCACATGCAGGTTCTTGTGATTCGTTCGCCGATAGGTCAATCGGTGGATCAGCCAGGGATAGCCGTGGAACGCAAAAATGATGGGCTTGTCCTTGGTGAATAGAGCGTCGAAGTCGTGATCTGAAAGGCCATGCGGATGCTCACTCTGCGGTTGGAGCTTCATGAGATTCACGATGTTGATGACGCGAACCTTTAGCTCGGGCAGATGCTGGCGGATCAGGTCGACCGCGGCCAACGTTTCCAGCGTGGGTACGTCGCCGCAGCAGGCCATCACCACGTCCGGCTCGCCGCCCTTGTCGTTCGACGCCCATTCCCAAATTCCCAGGCCGGCAGAGCAATGTTTGATGGCCTGATCCATCGTGAGCCATTGCGGCGCGGGCTGCTTGCCGGCAATGACCACGTTGACGTAGTTGCGGCTGCGCAGGCAATGATCGGTTACCGACAGCAGGCAATTGGCATCCGGCGGCAGGTAGACGCGGATGACCTCCGCCTTCTTATTGACGACGTGGTCAATGAACCCAGGGTCTTGATGACTGAGGCCATTATGATCCTGCCGCCAGACATGAGAGCTGAGGAAATAGTTGAAGGAAGCGATCGGCCGCCGCCACGGAATGTGATTGCAGGTCTTGAGCCACTTCGCGTGCTGATTGAACATCGAATCGATGATGTGGATGAAGGCCTCGTAGCACGAGAAGAACCCGTGCCGGCCGGTCAGCAGGTAGCCTTCCAGCCAGCCCTGGCATTGGTGCTCGCTGAGCACCTCCATCACGCGGCCGTCCGGAGTGAGCTTGTCGTCGTCCGGATAGATGTCGGCCATGTAGCAGCGCGTGGTGACTTCCAGCACGTCCTGCCAACGGTTCGAGTTGTTTTCATCGGGGCTGAACAGCCGGAAGTTCTTGCTGTCCAAGATTGAGCTTCATCACGTCGCGCAGGAACTTGCCCATCACGCGGGCCGATTCGGCTGTGGTGGCGCCGGGACTGGTTACGTTCGACCGCATATTCGCGGAAGTCCGGCATCTTGAGGTCGCGCATGAGGAGGCCGCCGTTCGCGTGCGGATTGTCGCTCATCCGGCGGTGACCTTTCGGCGCAAGCTCGGCGAGTTCAGGCATCAGCCGGCCGTTGTTGTCGAAGAGTTCTTCGGGCCGATAGCTCTTCATCCACGATTCAAGAATGCGGATGTGCTCTGGCTTGTCCATGTCACCCATTGGCACCTGGTGGCTGCGCCAATAGTCCTCGCACTTCTTGCCGTCGATTTCCGGCGGACAAGTCCATCCCTTCGGCGTGCGGAACACGATCATCGGCCAGGCGGGGCGTTTGACGACGCCATGGTCTCGCGCTTCGGCCCAGATCTGCTTAATCTCGGCCACAACCGTGTCGAGCACGCCGGCCAGCTGCTTGATGAACGGCTTCGGGGTCGCGACCTTCGACGAAGTACGGCTTGTAGCCCATGCCCTCGAAGAACTTCTGCAGCTCATCGTGCGGAATCCGGGCCAGGAAGCACGGATTGGCGATCTTGTATCCGTTCAAATGAAGAATCGGCAGCACGCAGCCGTCGCGAGCCGGATTGAGAAACTTGTTGCCGTGCCAGCCGGTGGCCAGCGGACCAGTTTCCGCTTCGCCGTCGCCAACGACGCAGGCGACGATCAAATCCGGATTGTCGAACGCCGCGCCGTACGCGTGGCTGAGCGCGTAGCCTAACTCGCCGCCTTCATGAATGCTGCCGGGCGTCTCCGGTGCGACGTGGCTGGGAATGCCGCCGGGGAAGCTGAACTGCTTGAACAGCCTCGCCATTCCTTCTTCGTCCTGGCTGATGTTCGGATACATCTCGCTATAGGTGCCTTCGAGATAGGCATGCGCAACCAGCGATGGACCGCCATGTCCCGGACCGATGATGTAGATCATGTTCAGGTCATCTTTTTTGATGACCCGATTGAGATGCACGCACAGCATGTTGAGCCCCGGCGACGTGCCCCAATGGCCGAGCAGCCGAGGCTTGATATGCTCGCGTTTAAGCGGCTCTCGCAGCAGCGGATTGTCCATCAGGTAAATCTGGCCGACGGCTAGATAGTTCAATGCCCGCCAATAGGCGTCCAACTTATCGAGTTCATCAGCGGAAAGCGGCTTATCCGCCGATTTAATCTGCCGTGCGCGAATCCGTGTCGGGTTGGTTGTTATGCTGGACATCTGCTACTCCTTGTGTGAGGCCGTGAGAAACGGCAGGATCGTTCCACGTATCAACAATCCAAACGCCAATTTACTCTTTGCCACTAACTTGCGAAAGTCGGGGCAATTTTCAGAAGCTCTGCCCGGCAGGTCGAACTGAAAGCCTTCAGCGGGTCAAAATCTTCGGAATCCAAAGTTGCGCGGACTTGCTCGAGAGTTAAGTTAGGGCGCTCATACAGGTCGACGATCTGCCGGAGAAACTTCTCTGCCTCGGCGAGAACCTTTCCGCTGGATACAAGCCGAATGCGCCCGAGAATTCCGTAGAGGATGACCAGCTTTTCCGGAGTTTCGAGCGAATGAGACGCTGCATCAACGACCAGCCGCGAGGCTTCCGTGATGAACTCCCCATACAAAGTCTGCCGCTCGCGGAGCCTCTGTTGGGTTAGTTCACGAAGTGTCTGCACGCGCTGGGTATTCCAGGCAATGCGTCGTGCCATTCCTCACCGAACCATACAGTATTGCTCTGGCGGGGCGCCGCTTCGAGCGACCCGCCCGAGCCACAGCCAGGCGGCGATCGAGGCGAAGAGCGCCAGGCCGCAGACGACGGGGTCGGAGGGCGCGCGCAAGGCTGTCGCCACGGCGAACCCGGTGACCAGCACCGCGAGCGCCCATCGCCGTGACGCCTCCCCCGACCCCGGCCTGAAGGCGAGCCACGCGCCGATCCCCAGGATCAGGGGCGCGCCGCACAGGACGACGATGCGCGTCCACGGATCCGCCTCGACATAGGGGAAGCCGGCCGCCAGGGCGCTGGGCACCCCCGTGTGGAGCCCGCTCGCAAGGTTGTCCCAGCCGGAGGGGCCGACCACGTGCGCCGGCAGGCCGGCGGCCAGCAGTCCGCAGAGCGTGACCCCGGCCGCGACCGCCACCCCCAGTGTCCGGGCGACGCCGCGGGCCGCCGGGTTCGCGCCAGCGCCGCCAGCAGCGCGGCCCCGGCGGTCGCGATCGCGACGACGCGAGCCCGCGACCGGCGGGCGACGGCGTCACGAGGAGCATCCAGCGCCAGGTGAGGAGGGCCGCAAGCGCGGCGAAGGCGGTGAGCTCGGAGACGGCCGCCACCGCATCGCGGGAGGTCGCCCCGCGCCCGGGTCGCGGGAGCGGCACTCCGTCCGCGGGAGCGGGCAGCCGCTCGATCATGCCGCGTGCCCCATCGCCGGCCGCGCGCGCGGGCGACCTCGGACGCGCCTGGCGCCGCACCCCGCGACCGTGAAGAGCGGCCCCGGCGGCGAGCCGCGAGCGGCGCGACGACGAAGGCCTCGGCGGCGCCGAGCCCGCGCGGCGGCCTCGAGCAGCCGGGGGTCACCCAGAACACCACCGCGCCGCGCGCGCGCCCGCCGCGGAGCAGGGGAGCCCGCTCGCCGCCTTCGACCAGGGCCAGCCGAGCGTGCGCCTCGGGCCAGCCGCGCAACCGCGAATCGATCTCGAGGACGCGCACTCGCCGGAAATCGCAAGCCCGCACCCTCCGCCCAGCGCGAGACGGTGGCAGAGCGAAGCGGCGGCGCGAACCGCGCGGTCGAGCGCCGCCTCGTCCACCCGGGCGCTCGAGTCCAGGACCACGAGCGGGCGCGCGCCGGCGCCGGCGTGAAGGCGGAGCTCCACCATCTCGCGCGTGCGGGCCACCGTCGGCCAGTGGATCCGCGACGCGGGACTTCCCCTCCGGTAGGGGCGCAGGCCGTCGACCTCGACCTCCACCGCGGCTGCGCCCCGGCGCGCGGTCGAGCCCTCGGCAAGCAGGCCCAGCGCTCCGAGGCCGCGCCCCCGCCGCCGTCCGAGGCCATCCGATCGGCTCGATCCGCGGCAGGACGAGGACGGACGCGGACCCCTGCCCTCGACCACCTCCTCGCAGAGGCCGAGCGGATCGCGGATCGCGAGCGACGTCGGCCCGAGCCGCTTGCGCCCTCGGCGATCCCAGCTCGTGGTGAAGCTCAGCTCGTGCTCGGGCCCGGAAGCCCTCCGCTGACCGTCCGTCGAGCAGCGGATCGCGAAGCTCGATGCCGGGCGGCGGAAGCGAGCCGTACTCGAGCGAGAACCGGAGCTCGAGCGGCTCGCCCTCGAGGACGGTGGGCCGCGAGCGCACGCGGCGCAGGCGGACCCCTCGCGCCCCGCCCGCACCCAGAGCCGCGCGCCGGCGATGAGCAGGAGCAGCCCCACCCCGGGCTCGTAGAGCGAAGCGAGGTCGAAGGCCAGCCCGGCGGCGATCAGCGCGGCGGCGAGGATGCCGACCGCGCGCGAGGTGCCCATCACCGACCTACAGGGCGGGCACCCGCTCGACCGCGTCGCGGATCGCGACCTCGCGGTCTTCGGGCCCGCATCCCGGCGCGAGCAGGAGCCGGTGGCGAAGGACGGAGGCGGCGAGCGCCTGAACGTCGTCGGGCAGGGCGTGGTCGCGCCCGGAGAGCGCGGCGAGCGCCTTCGCCGCGCGGAAAAGGAGCAACCCAGCGCGGGGGCTGGCACCGAGCTCGACCCTGGGGTCGTCGCGCGTCGCCGCCGCGAGCTCGACCACGTAGCGGCGCAGGGCGTCGCTCGCGTGGACGGCGGCGGCCGCGGACTGGGCGGCGAGGACGGTGCTGAGCTCGACCACCGGTCCGAGGTCGAGCACGCGGTCGTGCTCGGCGTGAGTGGCGAGCATCCGCGCCTCGTCCGCCGCGTCGGGGTAGCCGAGACGCAGCTGGACCATGAAACGGTCGAGCTGCGCCTCGGGAAGCGGATAGGTCCCCTCGTACTCCACCGGGTTCTGCGTCGCGACCACCATGAACGGCCGGGCGAGCTCGTGAGGGTGGCCGTCGATGGTGACGCGCCGCTCCTGCATGCACTCGAGCAGGCCCGACTGGGTCTTGGGCGAGGCGCGATTGATCTCGTCGACGAGGACGATGTTCGCGAACACCGGGCCCGGGTGGAAGTCGAACTCCGCCTCCGTCTGGTTGAAGACGTTGGTCCCGACGACGTCGGCGGGGAGGAGGTCCACCGTGCACTGCACGCGGGCGTACTCGGCGTCGACGGAGCGGGCGAGGGCTCGGGCGAGAGCCGTCTTGCCGACGCCGGGGTAGTCCTCGATCAGCACGTGCCCCTCGGCGAGAAGGGCGACGAGTAGGTCGCGCACGACGTCGTCGCCGACCGTCACGGCGCGGCGAATGTTCTCCCGCAGCCGGGCTCCCGTCTCCGCCACCGCGTCCGGGTCGAGCTTCGGCAGGCTTGCCACCGTAGCCCATGGTACGCCGGGGGAACCCTCGGTTCAGTCGCCGCGGCGCGCCGGCGAAGCCCCGCCGCCGACCTATGATCCCCGAGCTTGTCCGACCTCCTCCTCGGCCTCCTCTGCGCCTTCGGTGCCTCCCTGCTGTTCGACCTCGGCGTCGCCCTTCAGGCGCTCGAGGCGAGGACCACGCCGCACGCGGACGCACTTCGGCCGTCGCTCATCGGCGGCCTCGTCCAAAGCCGCCGGTGGCTTGCGGGGACGCTCGTCGCGGGCTCTGGCTGGCCCCTCCACGTCGCCGCGCTCGTCCTCGCGCCGCTGACCGTCGTGCAGCCTGCTTTGGCCGTCGGCCTGCTGCTCCTGCTGTTCCTGGGGGATCGAATGTTGGGCGAGAGCGTCGGCCCTCGCGAGGTGATCGCCGTCCTCGCGATCACGGTCGGCGTGGCGGGGATGGCCTGGGCGGCCCCCGGTCACGTCTCGACCCACGGCGGACCGGACCGCATCGCGCCCGCGCTGGGGGCACTCGGCGCCGTCGCGCTCGCGCCGTACGCGCTGCGAAGGCGCGGAATCGCCGGCAGCCTCCTGGTGCCGATCGCCGCGGGCTGCGCGTTTGCGTGGACCGGCATCGCCTCGAAGCTAATCGCCGACTACCTCTCCGTCGAGCTCCTCGCTCGAGCTGCTGCTCTGGGGCCCTCTCACCGGCGCGTTCGCGGCGGTCGGCCTGCTGAGCGAGATGAGCGCCCTTCAGCGCCGCCCGGCTACGCAGGTCGTGCCGATCGTCTTCGTCGTCCAGATTTGCCTGCCCGTACTCCTCGCCCCGGTCCTCGGCGGCGAGAGCTGGTCGGGCACCCCGCTGGGCGGCGCGGTGCTGCTGGCTTTCCTCGGCGCCGTCGCGGCCGGCGCGTGGCTTTTCGGGAGCACGCGGAGCGTGAGCGGCCTGGTCGCGGCGAGGACGGAGGGGGAGGACGCTATCGCTGAGCCCGATGCGGCCGATGCCGGATCCGGCCGCGGATTCGGTAGCTCTGATGCGGATAGTGCCCCATAGAGGGGGTATTAGCCGCATCAGAGCCGAAAAGCGTTCATTCCGCCGCCTCCCTAACAGCAAGAAGGCGGCCTCGCGCGCGCTACGACCCGGACCGACCGACGACCCGGACCGACCGAGTACCTACGGGCCGCTGCCCATCAGCGACGTCACGGTGACGCCGCTCAGGCCGTTCGAGGCGAGGTCGTTGCTGAGCGCGGTCACCGTCTCGGACGGATCGCTGTCGCCGCTCAGGTCCACCTCGACCAGGTCGCCCTTCGCGAGGGTCGGCGGGGTGGCGGTCGGCGCCGCGTGAACGGCTCCGCTCACCGGCTGGCCGCCGGCCGAGCGGGCTAGCAGGGCCTGGCTCAGGGTGATGCCGTCGGCGGAGGGTTGGTATACGAAGTGGTCGCCGAGGCCGAGCTCGTGCGCGGCGTTCGACAGGCGGCCCTTGGTGCCGAGGGAGTGGAAGAGCCCGCCACCATCGAGGACCGGGATCGCCTCGTCGCCCTCGCTGTGGAGCACCGTCAGCGCGTGCTCGCTCGGCGTCGCGCTGACCGCGAAGGAGGCGGTCACCCCATCGCGGCGGAGTTGCCGGGCGAGGGCGGCCACCGAGTCGGCGGGCGCGTCGACGATCACGCCCACCTCCGGTTGAGCGGTGGAGATCTGCTTCGTGGTGGCGACGCCGAGCGGCTTCGCGAGGAGGGCGTAGGCGTAGTCGGTCAGGAAGGCGCCCACAGCCAGCGCCGCCGTCGCGATCCCAACGCGCGCCAGGCGGACGGCGCGGATGCGCGCGACCCGCCGCGGCTTGACGCGGGGCCGTGCCTCGATCGCGAGTGTCGCAGGCGAGGGGAGGTTGGCGAAGGAGAGGTCGGGTTCCGGGTCCGAGGCGACAGCCTCGCGAAGCGCTCTGGCGAGCTCGCCGCGGGACGTCGCCACCCGGGCGAGCCCGAACCGCTCATAGGCGCGGTTGTTGGTGGCCACGTGGCCGACGGCGAAGCCGTAGGAGACCACCGGGCAGCCGCGGATCTGCGCCTCGAGGACCGTGAGGCCGGCCGTCGAGTGGACCATGGCGTCCGCAGCGGCGAGCAGGTCGCTCATCTGGTCGGTGAAGCCCGGCAGCTGCACCCTGGGCTCAGCGCCGAATCGCTCGTTGAGGCCGGCGGTCGCGCGCTTGTTGTGACCGCTCAGGCAGACGACCGTGGAGCCCTCGATGGCGAGGGCCTCCTCGACCGCGCCGACGAGGTCGCCGATCCCCCAGCCACCACCGGAGACGACTACGACCGGGTCATCCTGCGGAAGTCCGAGCGCCTCGCGCGCGTCCTCGCGCGACCGCGGCTCCATGAAGGCCGGATCGGTGGGCGGGCGCGCCCAGCGGGCGCTTCCGGGGCCGGCAATCCGCTCGACCTCCTCGATCGATTCGCGATGCGTGATCGTGTGGAGGTCGACACCGGGATGGGCCCAGAAGCGGAGGCCGGCAAGGTCGGTGATCGCGGAGACGACCGGGACGTCGAGCGTGCGGCGCAGTCGCAGCTCGCCGAGCACGGCCGTGGTCCCCGGGTAGGTCGAGACGACGACGTCGGGGTCGTGGCAGCGGATCTCGCGCCGCAGCCGCCGCGCGCCCATGAGGCACATGAAGTGGAAACAGATCCACCGTGTCGGCGGGAACTTCGTCGCCAGCCAGTACTGGAGCGAGAACATGGCCGGGAACCAGTTGAAGGCGAACCATGAGCCGTCGCGGACGATGGCGGTGAGGATGCGGCCCATCACCCGGAGGCCGTCGACGATCTCGACCTCGCTGCCGGGGTGCTCGGCGGCGAGGTCGTCGGCGAGCGCACGGGCGGGCAGGTCGTGGCCCTCGCCGATGTCCGCGGTGAAGATCAGGACCTTGCGCCGCTCGGGCCGAGCCCGCCGCCAGGTGAGGTAACGGCGAAAGCCCTCGGAGAAGCGGGTGTGCGCGCTCCAGCCGAGCTCGCGCCCGGCCCGCTCACTGGAGACCTCCTTGCCACCGAAGTCGCCGGTGCGGCCCTCCGTGTGGAGGATCCCCGTGTCCGCCACGTGGTCGCGAACGGCCTCGGCGATGTCGAGGATCGTGGTCGCCTCCTCGCCGGCGAGGTTGTAGACGCGGTTCGCGGCAACCGGACGGAGGGCTGCGACGATGCCCTCGGCGAGGTCCTCGACGTAGACGAAGCGCCGCGACTGGCTGCCGTCGCCCGAGACCGTGAGCGCGTCGCCGGCCTCGGCCTTGGCGCAGAATGCGGCCAGCACCGTCGCGTCGCGGGCCCGAGGGCCGTACGGGATGCCGAAGCGGAGGATCGTGTAGTCGACCCCGTAGAGCTCGGAGTACGACTTGCAGTAGTGCTCGCCGGCGAGCTTGGTGGCCGTGTAGAGGTGGCTGGGTGCCTCGACCCGCGTTTCCTCATCGACGTTCCGCTCCGGGCAGTCGCTGTAGGCCCAGATCGTCGACCCGTAGACCACGCGCTTCACCGCCGCGCGCCGGGCCGCCTCGAGGACCGCGAGCGTGCCCTCCGAGTTCACCTCCTGGGCCTTCGGCGGGTCGGCGACCACGTGGTTGACGTCGGCCACTGCGGCGAGGTGGATCACCGCGTCGCAGCCGCTCATCGCCGGCACGAGCGCGTCGAGGTCGGTGATGTCGCCGGCGCGGAAGTCGACCTCCTCCGGCCTGCGGTACGGCGAGGGGGAGAGGTCGAAAAGGCGGATCGTGTGCCCCTCGTCGATGAGCTTGTCGACGACGTGCGACCCGATGAACCCGGACCCGCCGGTTATCAGCACCCTCACGAGCTCACCTTGATCGAGGCCCACGCGTCATTGTCTTCCGGCAGCTCCGGCCCGTGGTAGTAGAGCGGCACGCAGGAGTGGTTATCGGCGATCCAGTCGGTGTTCTGAAGCTCGCGCTCGGACCCGAGAACCCGGTGGCAAGGCTCGTCGTAGACCCGACCGGTCGAGCGCTCGAGCGGCTCGAAGACGACGTACTTGTAGAGGCCCGAGACCATCCCGTCCGGCAGCTCGACGCGTGACGAGAAGATCGGGTCGAGATGGCGGCGGGCCACCTCGTTCTTCCAGGAGACGATCTCGTCGAGGCGCTCGATCTGGACGAGGCCGAGCGCAGCCGTGAACTCGCTCATGCGCTGGCCCAGCCCATGGACCTCATAGTCGGGCTTCCCGTAGTTGCGGTGGTTGCGCGCGAAGTCGACGACATCCTGGTTCGAGGAGACAAGCATGCCGCCCTCGCCGGTCGAAATCGTCTTTGTCGCATATAGCGAGTAAATCCCGGCATCGCCCCAGCTTCCGGGCCGCCGGCCGTTCCAGCCCGCCCCGTGCGCGTGGGCGCAGTCCTCGATGAGGAAGATGCCGTGCTCGCGGCAGTAGTCGGCGATCCGCTCGATCTCGAACGCGATGTGGCCGCCGATGTGGACGACGAAGGCGGCGCGGGGGCGCAGCCGCTCGGCCTCCCGCTCGAAGTCCTCGAATGAGGTGCAGAGGTCCTCGCGGTTGCAGTCGACGAACGCCGGGGTCGCGCCGGCCGCGAGGATGGCGAGCGGCGTCGCCATGAACGTGTTGGACGGGCAGAGGACGGTCTCTCCCGCCACGCCCGCGTAGGAGAGCGCGGCGAGCGCGCCGCCGCTCCAGCCCGCGAACGCGCACGCCTCGAGGCCGTCGTGGGCGCCCCAGGTGCGCTCGAGGCGATCGACAACGGGGCCCTCGCTCCAGCGCCCGGAGTCGAGGACCTCGTCCCACAACTCGTGCAGCCGAGCGCGATCGCGCTGATCGAAGCCGATCGAGAACGCGGTCGCATCTACGGCCGTTGGGACGGGAGCCTGCATCAGGAATTCGCCGAGACGGGCGGGCGGAAGAGCGCCCGCGACGAGGCGCGCATAGGCTACCAGCGGCCGTGGCCTGACCGCGGGATATCGTGCGCGCGTGACCACCGGGGACGATGCCGAGCACTCGCCCCCCGGCCTCGCCAAGCCGCAGCGGTTCCGGCCCAGGTTCCACTACGAGCTCCTCGTCTGCGGCCTTCGTGGGCATGAGCTGATCGGCCTCGACGCCGCGGAGCTGCGGCCCGAGGACGCGCTCGTCGCGCGCGAGGTCGACGGCGTCAGGTGGCACCGGTGCCTGCGCTGCGACGCCTGGCTGCCGGTCCCACGGCCGGCGAAGCCGGCCCGCGGCCACCCGCCCGAGCGCGACGAGATCAGCCTCCCGCTGCGCGGCCGGCCCCTGCGGGACAAGATCGTCCTGCGCCTCATCGCGATCGATCGGGCCTTCCATTTCGTGATCCTCGGGCTGATCGCCGCCGCGATCTTCATCCTCGCGGCGCGGAGGGACGAGCTTCGAAGCGTCTTCTACCGCTTGCTCTCGGACATCGAGGGGACCGTCGTCGACGAGCACCACCAGGCAGGGCACGGAATCGTCCATGACGTCGAGCAGCTCCTCTCGCTCCGCACCGGGACGATCCGCCTCGTCGGCGGGGCCGTGGCGGTGCTGGCCGTGGTCGAGCTCGTCGAGGCCGTTGGCCTCTGGTACCAGAAGCGGTGGGCCGAGTATCTGACGTTCGTGGTGACCGCGGCCTTCATCCCGCTCGAGGTCTACGAGCTCACCCGCACGGTCTCAGCACTCAAGGTGATCGCGCTCGTCGTCAACGTCGCGATCGTCGCCTACCTCCTGTACGCGAAGCGGCTCTTCGGCATTCGAGGGGGCCCCGCGGAGGAGGAGGCCCGCGCCGCCCGTGACGTCGGCTGGCCCTCGCTCGAGCGCACCGCGCCGGAGGGAACGTTGCACCGTTCTATGTGACATTGCCCGCACTTGGGGCTATCTTTTTCGGTATGCCCGAGGAGAGCAATGCCGCCGAGCTGACGATCGACGAGCTCGCCCGCGAGTCGGGAATGACGGCGCGGAACATCCGTGCGCACCAGTCGCGGGGACTCGTGCCGCCTCCGGTCGTTCGCGGTCGCACCGGCTATTACGGCCCCGAGCACCTCGCCCGCATCGAGCTCATCCGCGAGCTCCAGGCGGAGGGCTTCAACCTCGAGGCGATCAGGCGCCTCATCGAGGCGGGCAACGGGTCGAGCGCCGACGTCCTGCGCTTCACCAGGGCGGTGCGTGAGCCGTTCGAGGACGAGGAGCCGGAAATCGTCTCGCTCGCGGACCTGGCGCGCGGCTTCGGCGACGCGGGTGACCCGTCGCTGGTGAGGAAGGCGGTGAAGCTCGGGCTCCTACGCCCGATCGACGACGAGAGCTACGAACAGGTGAGCCCGCGGCTAGCACGCGCCGGGCAGGAGCTCGCGCGGCTGGGCGTCCCGCCCGAGGCCACCCTCGAGATCGCGGCAGGACTGCGCCGCCATGCCGACGGTGTCGTGCGGATCTTCACCGACCTGTTCCTGGTGAACGTCTGGAAGCCCTTCGACGAGGCGGGGCGGCCTCCGGAGCGCTGGCCGGAGGTCGTCGAGGCGCTCGAGCGCCTGCGGCCACTCGCATCGGAGTCGCTGCTCGCAATCTTCCAGCTCGCCATGACCGAGGGCGTGGAGAAGGCCTTCGGCCGTCAGCTGGAGCGGATGCAGCGCGAGCCACGGAATCGCAGCCGCCGCCACTCGCCCCGACGGTGAATAGCTTGCGGGCGCCTTTCGGCGCCCTTACATGTCGCTTTCGGACCTAAAGGTCGTCACTGGAGCACCTTGTAGAGCTCACCGAACTTCGCCTCGAGGTGGGCGACGAGCGGCGCGGGGTCGATGGGCCCGCCCACGACCCGCTCGACGGTCGCTTCCGCGTCGAACTTCCCGGCGTGGCGGAAGAGGTTCTCCCTCAGCCAGGAATGCAGCGGCTCGAACTCGCCATCGGCGAGCTGCGCGTCGAGGTCTTGAACGTCCACCCGGGCGCGCTCCCATAGCTGCGCGGCGATGACGTTGCCAAGCGAGTAAGTGGGGAAGTAGCCGAACGCCCCGCCCGCCCAGTGAACGTCCTGAAGCACGCCGTGAGCGTCGTCGGGCACGTCGAGCCCGAGGTAGTCGCGGTAGCGAGCGTTCCATGCCTCGGGGAGGTCGGCGACGGCGAGCCTCTCCTCGAAGAGCTCGAGCTCCAGCTCGAAACGGATCGCGACGTGGAGGTTGTAGGTGAGCTCGTCGGCCTCGACTCGAATGAGCGAGCGGCGGACGACGTTGGCCGCGCCGTAGAGGTCGTCCTCGGAAACCGAGTCGAACGGCTCGGGGAAATACTCACGCAGGCGGGCCAGGAGGGGCGTCATGAACGGCCGGCTGCGGCCCACCCAGTTCTCCCACAGGCGGCTCTGCGACTCGTGCAGACCAAGCGAGCGCGGGGCCGCGGCCGGGGTGCGGGCGACGCCTTCGGGCATGCCCGCCTCGTAGAGGCCGTGCCCCGCTTCGTGGATCACGGACCAGATCGCCGTCCCGAGGTACGAATCGTCGTACCGCGTGGTGAGGCGCACGTCGGCGCGGGAGATCGAGGTCGCGAATGGGTGCGTGGTGTCGTCGAGCCTCCAGGTCGCCGGCTCGAAGGGCATCGAACCGGCGAGCTCCTGGGCGAGCCCGCGCTGGCGCTCGACCGGGAAGTCGCCGTGCAGGCAGCCGCAGGTGATCTTCCCGGCCCCGGCCGCCCGCTCGACGAGCGGTGCGAGGCCGCTGCGCAGCTGTTCGAGGATCGCGGCGACGGTGGGCGTGCTCGCGCCCGGCTCGAAGTCGTCGAGGAGGGCGTCGTAGGGGTGCTCGACCTCGAAGCACTCGATGTAGCGCTGCTTCAGCTCCACGAGCTTCGCCAGGTGGGGGAGGAATTGGGAGAAGTCGTTTTCCTCGCGGGCCGCCATCCAGGCGTGCTCTGCGATCGACTCGGCTCGAGCCATCTCCGCTCGCAGCGCGGAGGGGACCCGCCGGGCCTTCCCCCACTCACGGGCGGAAACCCGGACGATGCTCGCCTCGTCGGAGTCCGGATCGGCGCCGTCGAGCTCGGCGCCCGCGGAGTCGATGAGGCGCCCGAGGTCGTCCGAGACGAGGCGTTCGTGAGTTATCCGGGCGAGGGTCGCAAGCTGGTCGGCGCGGGCGGGCGCCCCCCCGGCGGGCATCTTCGTCCGCTCGTCCCAGTGCATCAGCGCGGCGCCGGATGCCAGGTCGGAGACCTCGGCGAGGGCGTCGCGGAGCTCGGCCCGGGCGCTCAACGTTCTTCGGCGGCGCTCGAGGCTGGTAGCGCGGTCTGCTCGAGCCGGGCGTGGAAGCCCTCGGCGCTGATCGACTCGATCACCCGGTCACGGTGTTCGGGGCCATCGGTCTGGAGCACGAGGCGGATTGCGGTTTCCCTGACGTGAAGATCGATTCCCTCGCGAAGGTGTGCGACGTCGAGGACGTTTGCCCCGCCCTCCGCGGCAATCCGGAGGAGGCCGGCGAGAGCGCCGGGGCGATCGGGCACCACCGTGACCAGGACGGCGCGCCGCCCGGCGGCCGTCTCCCCGAGCCTGATGCATTCGACGAGGCGGCCGGCATCGACGTTCCCTCCCGAGAGCACGGCGCAGGTCTCTCCGTCGGAGGGAGCGCGGACCTTGCGGTGGAGAACTGCGGCCGCCGCCGCGGCCCCGGCCCCCTCGACCACGAGCTTCGAGCGCTCGAGCAGGAGGACCATCGCCTGGGCCACCTCGTCGTCGGAGACGGTCACGATCTCGTCGAGGTAGCGCTCGACGAGAGGCAGCGTCAGCTCGCCCGGCCGCTTGACGGCGATGCCGTCGCAGATCGTGGCCCCATCGCGAGCGCCGATCGGCCGGTGCGCCGCGATGGAGGAGGCGTAGGGCGCGCACGCTTCCGCCTGGACACCGATGACCCGAGCCCCGCGGAGCCGGGCGGTCGCGGCAATGGCGGTCCCGGCCGCCAGGCCGCCGCCGCCGAGCGGGACGACGAGCAGGCGCGTTGCGGGCCGGTCCTCCGCGATCTCGAGTCCGATCGTTCCCTGGCCGGCGACGACGTCGGGGTCGTCGAAGGCATGGATGAGGGCCATGCCGCTCGTCGCGGCGTGCTCGCGAGCGGCGGCGTTCGCCTCGTCGTAGCCGCCGTCGACGAGGCGCACCGTCGCGCCGCTGGCGCGGACAGCCGCCACCTTCGCGAGTGGGGCCGACTCGGGCATGAAGACCTCAGCCGCGGCTCCTCGCCTTCGCGCCGCCAACGCCACAGCCTGCGCGTGGTTGCCGGCGCTGGCGGCGCAGACCCCAGCGGCCAGCCGGGCTGGGTCGAGCCGCGCGATCGCGTTCGAGGCGCCGCGAATCTTGAATGAGCCGGTGCGCTGCAGACATTCGGCCTTCAGCCAAACAGGCCCTCCGAAGCGCCGCGACAGCTCCCCAGCCTCGAGCATGGGTGTGCGGCGCACGAGCGGTCCGACCGCGCCGGCGGCATGTTCCACATCGGCGACGCCGACGGCCTCGCCCCGGGTGCCGGCTTCCTGCGTCACTCCCCAAAGGTAGCCAACGTACGGAGACTCGGAGTCCCGTTTCGCGACGATGGACGGCGGTCGTACATCTGTCCATCGACGCCGTGACCGCCTTGACACGGGCCCTCGATGGGCGATCCTGTGCGTTGGGCGTGAGACACGCCCGATCACAGACATAGACCCCTTGGACCTATGGTCCTCGCGGGGCACCTCCCATGCGAAGCGAGGCGCCGGGCGGGCGCCTCGCTTCTTTTCACAACTCCGCCGGCTCCGCCGCTCCCGCCCAGAACACCTGGCCCGCGGCTGCGCCGCGGGCATTCGTTCGTGCTCCCGCGTCCAGGGCCGGCGGGGCGCGGATCTGTCCGGGGCGACGAATGCCGCCCCCCGGACGGGGCGTTCACTCCAGCGGCTGGCGGCCGCCGAACCCCGACTCGAGGTCGTGCCAGTGCGTGACCTCGTCCTCGCCGAGCTCCCAGCACAGGTAGACCTCGCGGCCGTCCATCACGGCCGGAAAGTCGACGAGCCCGCGGTCGAGGTCGCGAAGCACGACGCCCGTGGCCTGGAGCTCGACGAGCAGGCGGCGCACGTCGCGAAAGGCCTCCCCGACGACGCGGGCGGGCTCGCCGCCGCCGTTGGCCGGAGCTGCCTCGGCGAGGGCCTCGTGCGCGTCGGGCTCGGCGAGGCGGTCGCGCGCCTCCTTGATCTCCTCGACGCGCTTGACGATCCAGGCCAGGGAGGCGTTTGCCTCCTCGACTGTGAAGTGGCGATCGTGGATCACGTGCGCTCGACGGGTGCCGGGGCCGTGATCCGGCGCACGACGTCTCCCACCTGGTCGGGCCTCGAGATGAAGCCGTCGTCGACCTGGATGACGTGGGCCTCGGGGAGCTCGCGCCTCATCATGCGCTCGTAGTCCGGACCGTCGGGAAACCACCCGCCGCCGAGCCCGGCCGCATACAGGAACCAAAGCCGATCGCCGGCCTTCCGGGCGACCTCGGTTGGGTCGTCTTCGGCCCAGGCGTGAAGACGCGGGACGGCGGCCTCGGCCGGGGAGTGCTCGAGTTGGATAGCGACCCGCTGCCGCAGGCCCTCCTCGTCGAGCTGCTGGTTGGTTGCGGTGAGGATGCCGCGGAGCGCCGAGCGGTAGTTGGTCTCTGTCTGCTCGAGGAAGGCGTCGACGACCGTCTGCGATCCGACCATCGCGTCGAACTCGGCGATCGCGTTGCGCCCGACGGGCGCGCCGCCGATCGTCACGACCGCGCGAACCAGATCCGGCCGCTGAGCCACGACGCGAACGGCGCGGTTGCTTCCGTCCGCGGTCGCGACGACGACAGCGGTCTCGTCGGCGGCAGTCTCCTCGACGACCGCGAGCAGGTCGGCGGCCGCGGTATCGAGGTCGTAGGGGCCGGCTCGCGTCGACTCGCCGCTGCCGCGGTCGTGGTAGGTGACGACGCGGTGGTCGGTCGAGAGCTCGGCGCGGAGCGGATCGAATGACGACGGGTGCATCGACCAGTAGGAGGAGACGACCACCAGCGGTCCGGAGCCCTCCTCCTCCCAGTGGATCTCGACGTCGCCCGGCCTCTTGAGTTGCGGCACGCCTCCGATTCTGGCAGCGCCGGGACGGGTGAGGACGTCTACTGGGGGGCCGGCGCGAGTGAGCGTGCGAGTCGCGCCAGGTGGTCGACCCCGTACTCGGAGGCCGAATCGGCTGCCGCCGTCAACGCCTCGCGAGCGCCCTCGGGATCGGCGTCGATGAGCAAGCGGCCACGCAGGTACTCGGCGCGGGAGGCGTCCAGCGGCCTGCCGAGCTCGAGCCAGGCGTCGCGCGCTGCGGCGAGGTCGCGCGTCGCCGTGACGGGCTCGCTCGCGCTCGCGCCCGCGGCCTCGAGGCTCGCAGCCTTGCCGACCGGATAACGAAGGCGTTCCGCCAGGCGGGTCGCCTCCTCGGCGGCTTCCTGAGCCGCCTCGGCACGCCCGGCGAGCGCGAGGGTGACGGCCCGGGCCGAGCTCGCCTCGACCGACTGCGCGACAAGGCCGGCTCGCTCGCACACGTCGAGAGCCCGCGACAGCTCGGCCTCGGCGCCGGCGAAGTCGTCGCGCTGGCGTAGCGTCGCAGCGAGCGCGAAGATCGCCTGGAAGGCAACTTCCGAGCGCCCGACCTGCTCGGCGAGCGCCGCGGCCTCGCGCAAGGAAGACGTCGCCACGTCGAAGTTCTCGGCCCGCCAGGCGAGCCAGCCCTCCATGAGCGCCGGGAAGCAGAGCTTCCCGGCGAGCCCCTCGCGCTCGGCGAGCGTTCTGGAGGCTCGAGCCTCACGCTCCACGGCTTCCCAGTCACCGCGGTGAACGGCCAGCTGACCGAGGGCACCGTGGAGCTCGACCTGCGACGGAAGGTCGCCGGTCTTCTCCGCGAGCTCGAGGGCCTCGGCGTAGGCGGAGCCGGCTCCGTCGTAGTCGGCCTCCGAGACCTCGCGGTGGTACCCGAGGGTGAGCAGCGCTCGAACCGCCTCGGCGGGATCGGACTCGCGAGCAAGCTCGACGGAGCGCTCGAGGTTCTGGCGGGCCCGCTCCGTGTCGCCGATCCGCCCGAAAACCCGGCCGAAGATTCCGTGCGCCCGGCTCGCCGCCGCGGCCTCGCCGAGCCGTTCCGCCAGCCGCAGGGCCTTCTCGGAGGCGTAGATCGCGAGCATGTTGTCGCCCGTGTGCATGTAGAGCGAGGCTGCCTCCTCGTAGAGGCGGACGAGCTCGAGGCAGGGAGGGCCGTCCTTGAGGAGGTCGATCCCGCGTTGGTAGTGCTCGATCGAGCCCTCGCGATCGCCCTTGTGCCAGAGCGCCGCCCCGATCTTGCGATGGAGGTCACCGACCCGCGCGAGGTCCTCCTGCGCGCGGTGGTAGTCGAGGCACTGCTCCCACAGCTCGACGGCGCGGTCCACGCGCCCTAGCCGCAGGGCCACGTCACCGAGGCGCTCGGCGATCCGCGCCCGCGCGACCGGATCGCAGCCGCGGCGGATCGACAACGCCATCTCGTAGTGGCCGACCGCCTCGAGGTTCGAGTAGAGCGACGCGGCGAGCGAGCCCGCCTGCTCGAGGGAGGCGATTGCATCGCCCGAGAGCTGGTCGAGCTCGGAGTCCGGGAAGCCGGCGTCCTCGCCGAGGATCGCCGCGCGCCCGTAGTGCTCGGCGACCATCGCGGCCACGGCCTCGCCGCGGTCCGCGGCGCGCTCGGCGATGAAGGTCCCGACGTCGGCGTGCTTTCGCGCCCGAACCGCCTTCGGCAGCGTCGAATAGGCGACGTCCCGGATCAGCACGTGCTTGAAGGCGTACTCGCGCTCGCCCGCCAGGCGGCTGCCGGCGGTGGAGACGATGAGGTCCTTCTGCTGGAGCGACCCGAGCACCTCGCCGAGCCCCAGACGGGCCTCGTCGAGCTGGTCGAGGGCGCCCTCCCAGAACGTCTGGCCGACCACCGACGCGTGCTGGATCACCCGCCGCTCGCCGGAGCTCAGGGCGTCGAGGCGGGCGGCGAGCACCGCGTGGACGGTCTCCGGGAGCGTCGCCGCCTCCGCGCCCTCCTCCTGGATCCGGTTCACCATCTCCTCGGCGAACAGGGGGTTCCCGCCGGAGCGCTCGACCAGCTCCTCGACCACGGCGCGCCCTCCGTTCTGCGGGGCGCCGCCGGGCAGGAGTTGGGTGACGAGCTCCTGGACCTGCTCCGGCTTGAGCGGCTCGAGCGCGATCGTCGTGGCGTTGATCCGACCGCCGCCCCAGCCCGGCCGGCGGTCGAGCAGCTCGTCGCGGGCGAGGCAGACCACGAGCAGCGGCCCCCGGACCCACCGGGCGAGGTACTCGATGAGGTCGAGCATTCCCTCGTCCGCCCAGTGGATGTCCTCGATTGCGAGCACGATCGGTCGCCGCCGGCTCACGGCCTCGACGACGGTCCGAAGCGCGGAGAACATCCGATCGCGCATCTGCTGGGGGTCCTCCTCGAGACCTCCCTCGTCGGGCGTCTCGATGCCGAGCGGCCGCGCGATCGCGGCGGCGAGGCGGGCGGGAGGCTCGTCGGTGTCGGCCTCGGTGGTCATTTCCTCGACCCCCCCGAGAAGCTTCCGCCACGCCGCCTCGGAGTCGTCGGTGTCGGCGATGTCGAACTGCCCCCGAACGATCTCACCGAGCGCCCAGTAGGCGAGACCGGATCCGTAGGCGGGGCAGCGGCCCTCGCGAATCGCCGGTTTCTCCGGGCGTTCGGAGAGGTGGACGGTCAGCTCTCGAAGCAGGCGCGTCTTGCCGACGCCCGCCTCGCCCATGATCGTCACCAGATGTGGGCGCTCCTCGTGGACGACGCGGTCGACGAGCGAGCGCAGGACCTCCGCCTCCTCGGCGCGGCCCACGAGCGGGGTTTCGGCGCGCGCGGGGCGCATCGTCGGCCCGGGCACGAGCACCCGCGCCGCCTCCCAGGCGGGGACCGGCTCAGCCTTTCCCTTGAGCTCGAGTGGATCGAGGGGCACGTACTCGATGGCGCCCCGGGTGAGCCTCCAGGTGACCTCGCCGACCGTGACGCTTCCGGGGCGCGCCGCGGCCTGGAGGCGCGCGGCCACGTTGACGGCGTCCCCGATCACCGTGTAGCCATCGCCCATGCGGCCGGCGAGCACCTCACCCGAGTTGATGCCGACGCGCAGCAGGAAGCTCACATCGCCCTCGATGCGGTCGTTGACCTCGCCCATGGCCGCCTGCATCGCAAGCCCGGCGCGGACGGCGCGCTCCGGGTCGTCCTCGTGGGCCAGAGGCGCCCCGAAGACGGCCATCACGTTGTCGCCGATGTACTTGTCGACCGTGCCGCCGTACCCTGCGACCTCGTCCCCGAGGCGCCGCAGGGCGCCCTCGACCATCGCCTTAACCGCCTCGGGGTCCATCCGCTCGGCGACCGCCGTGTAGCCGGACAGGTCGGCGAACAGGACGGTCGCGTTGCGCCGCTCTTCGGGAAGGGCCTCGGGCTCAGCCGGCGCCGCGGGGGCGGCTGACTGGCCCGAAAGCCCGGTTCCGCACTCGATGCAGAACTTCGCTCCCCCCGGGTTCTCGGTGCCGCAGCTCGGGCACCGTGCCTCGAGGGCGTTCCCGCACGACATGCAGAACTTCGCGCCCCCAGGGCTCTCCGTTCCGCATGAGGGACAGACCCTCGCCTCCACGGAACAAACGATACGTGGGCGGGGACGCGTTGGTGTGAGATCGGTCACCGAGCGCAGGGGCTCGCCCGGCACCGGGCAAGTGCGGCTTCGGTACCCTGCGCCGTCAACTCACCTACGGAGGAAGCTGACTTGTCCCGACTGAGACTCCCGTTCATCGCGATCGCCCTCGCACTTCTGGTTTCGGCGTTCGTGGCCGCCTGCGGATCGAGCTCTTCGAGCAGCGAGGACCCGCAGCAGGCGCTCAAGGAGACCTTCAACAACCCGAAGAAGATCACCAGCGCCAATCTGGACCTGAGCGTTTCGGCGGACGTCTCCGGGAGCCAGTCGGGCAACTTCACGGCGGCGGTCACGGGGCCGTTCCAGAGCTCGGAGGACAAGACCAAGTTCCCGCAGCTCGACCTCACCGCCAAGGTGAGCGGACAGGGCAGCGGCACCCCGAGCATCAGCTTCGAGGGGGGCGTCATCGCCACCGACACCGACGCCTTCGTCGAGTACCAGGGCCAGGCCTACCAGGTGCCGTCGTCGCTCTTCCAGCAGTTCACGGCGCAGTACGCCGCGCAGCAGCAGGCCACCAAGTCGGCCGGGGGATCGTCGAACGCGGGCTCCCTGCTGAAGCAGTACGGGATCGACCCGGCCACGTGGCTCACGAACGTGAGCAACGAGGGCACGGCCGACGTCGGCGGCGTCACCACGATCCACATCTCGGGCGACGCTGACGTCGGGAAGATCATCGGCGACTTCGGCAAGATCGCGCAGCAGCTTCCGAGCTCGACAGGAGCGCTTCCGTCCACGGACCAGCTGAAGCAGGTCGAGGACGCGGTCAAGACGGCGCACATCGACGTCTACACCGGAGAGAGCGACCACCTCCTGCGCAAGCTCGCGATCACGGTCGACATCGCGCCCCCGGCTGGAACGGCGAGCGGCGTCTCGGACGTGAGCATCGACTTCGCGATCACGCTGAACGACGTGAACCAGCCACAGACAATCACCGCGCCGCAGAACGCCAAGCCGCTATCCGACCTCACCAGCCAGCTCGGCGGCCTCGGCATCCTCGGCGGCCTGAGCGGAGGCTCGAGCCTGGGCGGCACGAGCTCCTCGGGGTCGTCCAGCAGCCTCCCGAGCACGGGCAGCTCGGCGGCCGGGCAGCAGTACATCCAGTGCGCGCTCAAGGCCCAGGGCAACGAGGCCGCGATCAACGCCTGCGCCCAGAAGTTCCTCGGGCAGTAGCCCCGGGCGCAACCGACCGGTCAGAGGCCCCGGCTCGCCGGGGTCTCTTTTTGCCCGTAATTACGCTTCCTAGATGGGCTCGCTCGGTTGGCCATACCTGCTGACCCCGTTCATCCCGGTCGCGATCGTGCTCGATCTGGCGGGAGCGGACGACGCGGTCGTCTTCGTCTCGTCGGCGCTCGGGATCATCCCGACGGCGGCGCTGATGAGCCACGCGACGCAGGAGCTCGCCGCGCGTTCGGGGCCCGGCATCGGCGGCCTCCTGAACGTGACGTTCGGCAATGCCCCCGAACTGATCATCGCCCTGTTTGCACTCGAGAAGGGCCTTCAGGAGGTCGTGAAGGCGGCCCTCGTGGGGTCGATAATTGGCAACATCCTCCTCGTCCTCGGCGCGGCCATGTTCTTCGGGGGGCTGCGCCGCCCCAAGCAGCTGTTCAGCCGGACCACAGCAAGCGCCCAGACCTCGATGCTGCTGCTCGCCGCGGCCGCGATGACCATGCCGGCGGTCTTCGCGCTCGTCGAGGGGCGCGGCCTACCGCATCCGGGCTCGGTCCAGGTGAACTACGGCGCCGACGTCGAGCAGCTCTCGCTCTGGGTAGCCGGCATCCTGATCATCACCTACGTCGCCGGCCTCGTCTTCTCGCTTCACACGCATCGACGGCTGTTCAACCCCGATTACGAGGATGAGACCGTCGCCGGCTGGTCGATTCGGAAGTCGGTGACGATGCTGGCTGTCGCCGGCGTGGCGGTCGGCGTGATGTCGGAGATCCTCGTCGGCTCGCTCACCGCGGCCTCCCACTCGCTCGGGCTCTCGGAGTTCTTCATCGGGATCATCGTCGTGGCCATAGTTGGCAACGCGGCCGAGCACTGGGTGGCGGTGGTCGTCGCCATGAAGGACAAGATGGACCTCGCGGTCAATATCGCGATCGGCTCGAGCACCCAGATTGCGCTCTTCGTCGCCCCGGTCCTTGTCGTGGCCTCGTTCTTCATCGGGCCCTTCCCGATGCCGCTGGTCTTCAACGGCTTCGAGCTCGCCGCCGTCTTCCTAGCGGTGCTGATCGCGAACTACGTGACCAACGAGGGGGAGTCGAATTGGTTCGAGGGCTTCCAGTTGTTGGCCGTTTACACGATCCTCGGGATCGCGTTCTTCTACGCCTGAGCCAGGGCCGCGAGGACGTCGTCGTCGTGCGTCTTCGGGTTCGCCTTGCCGATCACGTGGCCGATTCGGCCATCGGGGTCGACGACGAAGGTCGCGCGCTGGACGCCGAAGTAGGTCTTCCCGTACATCTTCTTCTCGCCCCACACGCCATAGGCGTCGGCGACGGCATGGTCCTCGTCGGCGAGCAGGGGGAACTCGAGCGAGTACTTCTCCGCGAACTTCGCGACGGCGCTCGTGGGGTCGGGTGAGACGCCGATAACCGTCGCGCCGGCCGCCCCGTAGTCGGCCCGATGGTCACGGACCCCGCACGCCTGCGTTGTGCAGCCGGGCGTGTCCGCGCGGGGATAGAAGTAGAGAACGACGGTGCCGCCGCGAAGGTCGGAGAGCTTGACGTCGCTTCCGTTCTGATCTGGCAGCGAGAAATCGGGGGCGGTGTCGCCGGCGGATAGCACTCAAGGGATGCTAGTCGGGCCGTTTGGGAGCTCTGATGCGGCTAATCCAGCGCGTCGGGGGCATATACCGCATCGCGGCAGCGGACCCGCCCTCCTAGCTGCTATTAGGAGCCGAAGCGATACAGCGAGTGCGGAAAGCCCGCCCGCATGAACTCACGCTCATACGTCATGCCGAGCTTCTCCATGACCCGGATCGAGGCGCCGTTCTCGACCATCGCGAATGACACGATCTCAGGCAGGCCGATGCGGTCGAACCCCCAGTCGAGCGACGCCGCCGCCGCATCCGTGGCGAAGCCCTCTCCCCAGCGCTCGGGGGCGATCGACCAGCCGACCTCGACCACCGCCTCGCCGTCCACGTCCGCATGCTGGAGGCCGACCTGGCCGACCAGCTCGCCGGAAGCGATCTCCCGCCACATCCAGAGCGTGTAGCCGTCGCGCGCGTGCTGCATCGCCTGCACGCGAAGGCGTTCGTGGACCTGGTCGCGCGTGCGAGGTCCGCCAAGGCGCCCGGGCCAGTGCCACCCGGCGACGCGGGGATCGGCGAAGTGCGCGGCCGCGAACCGCAAATGCCGGCGCGTATCCGGAACCTCGGCAACGAGGGTCCCGGTGCGCGGCGCGACGGCCCTGCGCCGCCGGAGGCGCAGACTGGAGAGCGGCCGGTTGGCTATTCCGGCCAGAAGTCCGGGGTGAGGTCCGGCTCGGTCGCCCCTCCGTCGCCCTTCACCGAGCAGATGATCAGTTCAGCGTCGTCGGGCCCGTCGTTGTGGACCGAGCGATAGACGTCGGCCGGGACCTTGACGGCGGTTTGGGGCCCCACCTCGACGATCTGGTCGCCGAACTTGAAGAGGAGGCTCCCGCTGATGACGAAGTAGATCTCCTCCTGCTCGTTGTGGCGGTGGCCGTAGGAGCCTTTGCCGCCAGTCCCGGGCGGCATCCGCCTCCAGGTGAATGCGACCTGCTCGGCGTCGAGCGCGTCGGTGAAGCTCAGCATCTCGCCGAAGCCCTCGTAGTCGGCCATGAAATCGGTGGCTTGGCCGGCCGTCGCAATGCGTGTGCTCACTCACTCGATGTCCTCCCTTCCGGGGTCTTGGCCGTCCTCGCCCTCGTCGTACTCCTCGTCGCCCTGCTCTAGGGCCGACTCGGAGACCGAGTCGCCGGCGCCTGGGTGGTAGCTCGTCTGGAATGCCTCGAGCGATCGGTCGAGCGCGTCCTCGTCGACCGGCACGTCGTCCGCGATCCGGACCCATTCGGCGCCCTCGTAGGCCTCCATGTTGAAGATCTCCTGGTCGATCGACGGCGAGTCGCTCACGACTACAACGACCTCGGTCTGCGGGTTGAAGTAGGTCCCGGGACGGACCAGGAGCTCCTCCAGCTCGACGAGCTGAGTATCTGGATCGACCGCCATCGCCGGATCCTACTGACCGAGGTTCTCCAGGTCGCGCAGCTGTCGCTCGACCTCGGCGTCGACCTCGAGCGGCTCTTTTCCCTGCCGCATCCGGCGCGCGTTTCGAGCCTCGACGAGCTGGCGCACCTCCTCGACGAGTTGCCGGTCGTGGGCGAGCCGGACGGTCTGCTGGGGCTCGTTCAGAAGCCGGTGCAGCTCGGCGTCCACGTCGAGCGGCGCCTCCCCGCGTGCCCTCTGTCGATAGGCCTTGGCCTCGAGGAGCTGACGGACCTCGGCCTCCTGCGCCTCCCCCGACACCGGCGCGGACCCTCCGCCGGTGAGACCCGACGGCGGCGCCTCGCGATCGAGCCCGAACGCGCCCTTCCCGATCTCGTCGTAGGCCTTCCGGGCGCCGACGACGAACGCCGTCAGGCCGATCGGGATCGCGGCGAGCACGATGACCACGATCACCTCGCCGTTGGACAGCGCGAGCGGGGGCACGCGGTCAAGATTAGGCGCGCGGGGCGGCCGGCGCAAGCCGCCTCGATTCTCCGGTAAGCTGTGCCGGCGCAGGTGTTGACTGACCAGTCAATCAATTAGTCGGTCCGCCGCGAACTCGACCAGCCAACCGTCTTTCCGAGAGGAGCACCCAGCCAGTGGTTGACTTCACCCTGACCGACGAGCAGAAGGACCTTCGCGAGCTCGCTCACAACTTCGCCGAGAAGGAGATCCGCCCGGTCGCGTGGGACTACGACCGCGACGGCACCTGGCCTCAGGACATCATCAACAAGGCGTGGGAGGTCGGCCTCATGAACACCCACGTGCCCGAGGCCTACGGCGGTCCCGGCCTCGACTACCTCTCCGGCTGCCTAATCGAGGAGGAGGTGGGCTGGGGCTGTTCCGGCATCGGCACCTCGCTGATGGCGAACGGCCTCGCCGGCGCGCCGGTCGCGCTCGGCGGCACCGAGGAGGTCAAGAAGGAGTATCTCGGCATGCTGGTGGAGGAGCCGAAGCTGGCCTCGTTCTGCCTCACCGAGCCCGACGCCGGCTCCGACGTCTCCGGCATGAAGACGACCGCCGTCCGCACCGGCGACAAGTACGTCATCAACGGGTCGAAGTGCTTCATCACCAACGGCGGCTACGCCGACTGGTTCACGGTCTACGCGAAGACCGACAAAGACGCGGGCCACCGT
This sequence comes from uncultured Actinomycetes bacterium, assembly GCA_963841455.1. Taxonomy (GTDB): domain Bacteria; phylum Actinomycetota; class Thermoleophilia; order Solirubrobacterales; family 70-9; genus JAWVFM01. Next base: position 270,322 of record CAWJCU010000017.1, on the reverse strand, counting down.
GGCATCTCCGCCTTCGTCGTCCCGAAGAACGACACGGTGATCGTCGACAAGAAGGAAGACAAGATGGGGCAGCGGGCGTCGAACACCGCGACGATCACCTTCAACGACACCGAGATCCCGGCCGAGAACCTCCTCGGCGAGGAGAACAAGGGCTTCAAGCTCGCGATGATGACCCTCGACCGCACCCGGCCGGGTGTTGCGGCGATGGCCGTCGGCATCGCGCGGGCGGCGTTCGAGTTCGCAGCCGAATACTCGAAGGAGCGCGTCCAGTTCGGCGTGCCGATCGCCATGCACCAGGCGGTCGCGTTCATGATCGCCGACATGGCCACCAAGGTCGAGGCGGGCCGCCTGCTCGTCTGGCAGTCGGCCGTGCAACTCGACCAGGGCCTGCGCAACACGCTCGCGTCATCGCACGCGAAGCGCTTCTCGGCCGACGCCGCGATGGAGGTCACCGTCGACGCCGTCCAGGTCTACGGCGGCTACGGCTTCATCAAGGAGTACCCGGTCGAGAAGCTGATGCGCGACGCCAAGATCATGCAGCTCTATGAGGGCACGTCGCAGATCCAGCGCCTCGTGATCGCCAAGGAGGTGCTGATGGGCCGCAACATCAACGAGCCGCAGCCCGAGCTGACGACCAAGGAGACCGAGGTCGCAGCGGCGCAGCAGGAAACGGCGGCCGCGACCGTCTAGGTCGTCGTCGCGGCGGCGGGCGCGGCGTTTTTCGCCCGGGTGCTTACCCGACGACCGCCCTCAGCCCCAGGGCGTCTTGCGACCTGGCCTGACAGCGATCATCAGGCCGACCAGGTTGAGCAGGATCACGCCGAAGACCACCGCACCCGCCCAGCCGCTGATCTCCTGGATCGCGGCATAGCCGAGCACGATCAGGATCACCGTCGAGATGATCGCGTAGATCGTGAGGCCCCTCCTGGACCGAAGCTCGGTCCCGGTCGACGGGGGGCCGCTCAGGTCCACCCGCTCGAACTGGTTCCGCGTCTGAAGCTCCATGTTCGCCATCTGCTCTCCTCCTGTTGGCAGCACGTAAGACCCTAAGCCATTCGCCGGATTGGCTGGGTGACGTTCGTCACTTGAGGCTGTTGCGGACTCCGGCCCCGCGCGTATAGTCGCGGCCGTGAGCGAGGCTCATTAAGGGAGCCGGGATGTTGGCCGAGCGCGAACTCGAGGGCTTGTGACCGATCCGGTTGCGCGCGCTGCTCGTGCCGCCCGCGAGCGCGGGGCTGCCAAGCCGCGGCGCCGAGCCGGGCAGGCGACGGCGGGGGCCCTCGAGGTGTTCGGCGGCGAGGTGCGCCGCCGCGACGTCGTGCCGATGCTCGTGCTGCACCTTCTCAACGCCGAGCCCGGCTACGGCAACCGGCTGATCGAGGAGATCGAGTCGATGACCGGCGGCGTCTTGTCGGTGAACCCGAACACGATGTACCCGCTGCTGCGCGACCTCGAGGCGCGGGGAATGATCGAGGGCCGCTGGGAGCACCCCGACCGCCGCACCCGCCGCTACTACTCGATCACGGCCGGCGGGCGCCGCGAGTACCGGCGGCTGGTCGCCGAGCTCGAGCCCTTCCTCGACTCGATCGCGCGCTCGCTGACCCTCATCAGGAAGGAGGTCTATGGCAACGGTCGGCGCTGAGATGGAGATCGCGGCGGAGCCGGCCGCAGTCTGGGACCTCTACTTCGATGCCGGTCGCTGGCGCGAGTGGGTCGACCAGCTCGCATCGGTGGTCTCCTCCGACGGCTACCCACAGGTGGGCGGGACGCTCGTGTGGCGCTCGGGGCGTGCCGGGCGGGGCGAGGTCACCGAGCGCGTCGCCGAGCACGAGCCGCGGCACCGCCACGCGGTCGCGTTCTCGGATCCCGAGGCCGAGGGCGAGCTCGTGACGACGTTCCAGCCGACGGCCGGCGGCACGCTCATTCGCCAGGAGCTCACCTACGCTCTCCGCGCCCGCGGCTTATTCGCCCGCGCCGCGGACCTGTTCTTCGTGCGCTCGCAGATGGCAGCCTCGCTCACCCGCTCGCTGACGGCGCTCCGGGCCGAGCTTGAAGGCCGATAGCCTTCCGCGCGGGCATGTCCTGAGGGGCGTTAGCCCCGAAAGCAGCGTGTAAGGGCGCCGACGGCGCCCGCAAGTGTTTGTCAATCTCCGGAGGGAAGCTTGTTCGTATTCAAGGCCGCCGTCGTCGGCGCCGGGACGATGGGCGGCGAGATCGCACAGGCGATCGCCAATGCAGACGTCCCGGTTGTGCTCAAGGACATCGACCAGAAGTTCGTCGACGCCGGGCTCCAGAAGGCGCGCGAGGTAACCGAGCGCCAGCTCGGGAGCCTCGTCAAGAAGGAGAAGCTGACCCAGGAGCAGGCCGACGCGCGCCTCGACGAGGTGCTGGGCCTCATCACCGGCGCGACCAGCTACGAGGCGTTCGGCGACGTCGACTTCGTGGTCGAGGCGGCGCCCGAGAAGATGGAGATCAAGCAGCAGGTGTTCGCCGAGCTCGATGAGGCGACGCCCGGTCACGCCGTCCTCGCGTCCAACACGTCATCGCTCTCGATCACCGAGATGGGCGAGGCGACGCTGCGGCCCGACAAGGTCGTCGGCTTCCACTTCTTCTATCCAGCCTCGGTGATGCCGCTGCTCGAGATCGTGGAGGGCGAGGACACCTCGGAGGAGACGGTCGAGGCGGCCATCAACTTCGCCCAGACGATCCGAAAGCAGCCGATCACCTGCGCTGAAGTTCCCGGCTTCGTCGTCAACCGCATCCTCAACTCGGCCGTCGGCGAGATCTGGCGCGAGCAGGAGGAGCACGGCCTGTCGATCAACAAGATTGACGAAGGCGTGGCGGCGGCGAACACCGCTCCGATGGGCCCGTTCATTCTCGGCGACCTGCTCGGCCTCGACACGATCGTCCACGTCGCCGAGCACCTCCGCGAGTCCTACGGCGACAGTTTCTACGTGCATCAGGGGATGAAGAAGCTCGTGGAGGAGGGCAAGCTTGGGGCGAAGACCGGTGGCGAGGGCCTGTACAAGGACGGCGAGCCGCAGGTCCCGGGTGACGCGGACCCACCCGAGGACCTGGCGGAGCTCTTCACCCTGAAGGCCCTGGTGGAGGCGTGTCTCCTCCTCGAGGAGGGGGTGTGCTCCACGCGCGAGATCGACCTCGGGATGATGGCCGGCGCCGGCATGGACCCCCGGCGCGGGATCTTTCCCCCGTTCATGAAGGCCGATCTCGACGGCCTCGACACCACCTACGAGAAGCTCGAGAAGCTGGCCACCGAGAAGGGCGAGCGCTTCACTCCGCCCCGGACGCTCAAGCGGCTCGTTGCTCAGGGCCGGCTCGGCCAGAAGGCCGGCCAGGGCTTCTACGCGTACCCGCAGGCCGACGCGGGCGACCAGGCCGAGACCGTGAAGCTCGAAACCCGCGGCGACGGCGTCGCCATCGCCTGGCTCGCGAACCCGCCCATGAACGCGATCTCGCCGCAGGTGATCGAGGACCTTGGCTCGGTGTGGAAGAAGATCAATGAGGAGGGCGAGGTGCGGGCCCTGCTGGTGTGTTCCGCGATCCCCGTGGTGTTCTCCGCGGGCGCCGACATCAAGGCGTTCACCCAGTTCGATCCCGCCGAGGGGGCGAAGGTCTCGGCGGGCGGCCACAACCTACTTCGCGAGCTGGGCTCGGGGCGGATCGCAACCATTGCGGCCGTCAACTCGCTCGCCTTCGGCGGCGGCTGCGAGCTCGCCATGGCCTGCGACTTCCGCATTGCCGCGAGCTCGGCCATCTTCGGCCAGCCGGAGATCAAGCTCGGGATCATCCCCGGCTTCGGAGGCACCCAGCGGCTGCCGCGTCTGGTCGGGCCCGGCAAGGCGCTCGAGATGAACCTGGTGGGCGACGCGATCACCGCCTCCGATGCGTTCGAGCACGGGCTCGCGACCCGCATCGTCCCCGACCACGAGCTCTTCGACACGGCGCTCGGATGGGCGCGCAAGCTCGCGTCCCAGGCGCCCATGGCGGTGGAGCAGGTCAAGACCGTCTCGCACAAGGGCGATCTGGACGAGGGCATCGAGGCCGAGAAGGAGGGTTTCGCCAAGGCCTTCCTCTCCGATGATGCGAAGGAGGGTATCGGCGCCTTCCTCGGCAAGCGCACGCCCAAGTGGTCGGGCAAGTAGCAACGGAAGCACATCAGCTCGCCGAGCTGATCCAGGCGTCGGGCTCCACGGTCGCCCTCACCGGCGCCGGCATCTCGGTGCCCTCGGGCATCCCCGACTTCCGCTCGCCAGGCACTGGCCTGTGGACGAAGGTCGACCCGATGAAGGTGGCTCACATCGATGCATTCCACCGCGACACGAAGGGGTTCTGGGACTACTACCGGCCGCGCTTCGACACCCTCGCCGACAAGGACCCGAACCCAGCCCACGGCGCGCTGGCCGAGCTCGAGCGCCGCGGGCTGCTCGAGGGGGTGATCACGCAGAACATCGATCGGCTGCACCGCCGCGCGGGCTCCGAGCGGATCGTCGAGATGCACGGCTCGATCGCCACCTCGAGCTGCACCACGTGCGGAGCTCGGTTCGACCTCGATCAGGTGGACGGGCTGTTCGACGAGGACGGGGTCGCCACCTGTCCCGGGTGCATGGGCAAGGTGAAGCCCGACGTCGTGCTCTTCGGCGAGCTCCTGCCCGAGTCCGCGATTACGCAGGCCCGCACCCTCTGTGAGCGCGCTGACCTTCTCCTCTGTATCGGCTCCTCGCTGGAGGTCTACCCGGTGGCGGGGCTGCCCGAGCTGACGCTCGCCGGCGGGGGCCAGGTCGCGATCGTCACCCAGGGGCCGACGCCGTACGACTCCGTCGCCGCTGCGCGCCTCGACGGGGACGTGGTCGCGGAGCTCGAGGCCGTGCTCGCTGAGCTCAGCTGAGCTGGCCGTGGGCCTGCCGGCTCCGCCTCCGGACGCCGTCGTCTTCGACAACGACGGCCTCCTCCTCGAGACTGAGAGCCTGTGGACCAAGGCCGAGCGCAAGCTGTTCGCGGCCCGCGGGAGCGAGTTCACGCCCGAACACAAGCGCGAGATGGTCGGGGTCGCCGGGCCGCGCGCCGAGCGGCTCTTGGAGGCGATGCTCGAGGAGCCCGGAAACGGCGCGGAGCTCCTCGACGAGCTCAACCGCCGCGTCCTCGTCGAGGCCGAGGGCGGCGTGGACCCGATGCCCGGCGCGGTGGAGCTTCTCGACTCACTCTCCAGGAGCGGGACGCCGATCGGCCTCGTCTCGAACTCGCCGTTGATGTTCGTCGACGCCGTGCTCGTGGCGAGCGGATTCCACGGGCGTTTCGCCGTGCGGCTCACCCCCGATCACGGCCACCCGCACAAGCCCGACCCCGAGCTCTACGTCGAGGCGTGCCGGAGCCTGGGGGCGGCTACCGAGCGCTCGATCGGGCTCGAGGACACTGCGACTGGCGTCGCCGCGGCGAGCGGGGCTGGAATGGGCGTGATCGGCGTGCCCTCGGTGCCCGGAGTGAAGCTCGAAGGCGCCGACCTCGTCGCGCCTTCGCTCGCCGACCCGCGGGTCTGGGGAGCGCTCGGGCTCATCGGATCGCCTTAGACCGCATACTTACTCGTGGGGATTGTCACGATGGACGGGGTAAACTCGCGTGTGATGCCCGGATCGCGGCTAGGCCGGTAGGCCACGTGGACATGCCGCAGCGGTGGAGGGCCCTCATGACGGGCTGCATTGCCGCCATCTCTCTGCTGATCGTCGCCGGCCTCACCCAAGCGGAGGCGGCGCTTGCCGCACCGGCGAACGACAACTTCGCCAACGCCGCGGAACTGTCCGGTGCCACCTCGGGGACGACCGAAGACGCTACGGTCGAGCCCGGGGAGCCCGATCACTCGGGCACCGGGCGCGGCGCCTTCGCATCCGTCTGGTACTCCTGGACGGCACCGGACGCACAGCGAGTTGTGCTCGACGCGTGCAATTCCGACCATGAGTTCCCCTATCAGGCGGCGCTTCTCGGCGTCTACACCGGCTCAAAAGTCAACTCCCTCACCCTCGTTCGAAACGGGGATTGCCACCTCTCATTCGGTCCCGCGCCCGGCGTCACGTACAAGATTGCTGTCGACGTCGCGTCCCTGCCGGCGCCTTTCAGACTCTCGCTGGAGCAGTTCGCGTCGCCTCCCAACGACGACTTCGCGAATGCCCGGGACCTGGGCAGCTCGCCCGCGCACGCACAGGGCGACACGCGCGGCGCCACCCTCGAGCCAGGCGAGCCCGACCACACCGGTTCCGGCACTCGGCGGCGCATCGGTCTGGTACACGTGGACGGCGCCGAGCGACACCACCGGGAAGATCGACGTCTGCGACTCGGATGGGCCGTCTCAGATGCCGATCGCCGTCTATAAGGGCTCGACCCTGGGCACGCTTACGCGGGTCGCAAGCAGCCGCCTCTTCTGTCGGGTCAACTTCCGTGCCAACGGCGGCACCACCTACCGGATCGCCGTCGACAGCGGAGACGACGGCGGCACATTCGATCTGGAGCTCAAGAACGGCTCGCCCCCGCCAAATGACGACTTCGCGGACGCCGGCGCTCTCTCCGGAGGCTCGCCTTCGAAGATGGGCACCACCGTCAACGCGACTCAGGAGCCGGGCGAGCCAGCGGTGTGGTCATCCGTGTGGTACCGGTGGACCGCACCCCAGACCGGGAAGGTGGCCATCCGGGTCTGCGGAGATCAGGCCACCGACCCCGGGCTCGCCGTGTTCACCGGATCCGCGGTCGGCGCCCTCACGCTCGTTCCACACGGCCCGAACGGTCAGGGCTGCGACAGGAGCAAGCCCGCATCGTTCCCGGCCGTCGCGGGCAAGGTCTACTCGATTCTGATCGTCCCCGGCGCCGGGCGGGTCCATGTGTCAGGGGGATACCTGCTGGCTCCCATTGAAGACGCATTCACGCTCAGCCTGCAGTCGAGCGCCGGGCCCGGGACGAGAACCAACACGAACCTCCGTCAGGCCGAGATCAACTCGGCGAAGCGCAAGGCGACGTTCAGGTTCTCCGGCAAGGGCGGCCCCGGCAAGCTCACGTTCCAGTGCAAGCTCAGCGGCCAGTCGAAGGCGCTGAAGAAATGGCGTATGTGTAAGTCGCCAAAGACCTACCGCAAGCTGAAGACGGGCAAGCACGTCTTCATGGTGCGGGGGCGAAACGCGAGCGGGCAGGTCGACCGCACTCCGGCGAAGAAGCGGTTCAAGATCTCGCCGTAGTCCCCGGGCGCGCGCTCGGACTCGATCCCGCCGCCTAGTCCCGGTCCGCGCCCAGGATCCGCCGGCGCCGCAACACTCGCTCGCAGACGCTGAGCGCGCCCCCTAGCTCGGTGACCTGTTCGAACTCAAGCCGGCCGCGAACCGCCACGTCCGCAATCGTTCCGACGCTCGCGCGGCGACCCTTCAGGTCGGCGAGATCGTCCCCCTGATCGGGCCCTGCGTCTGGGCCGACCTCGGCCAGCAGCGCGTCGAGCCCGACCTGGAGCTGAAGGGCGGCCTCGCGGTCACGCCCGGCGTCGAGGTCGGCTCGGGCCCGAAGCAGGAGCGTCTCGCAGGCGTCCGGCACCTCGTGGCCGCCGAGCACCGAGGCGACCCGCTCGGCTGGCCGCAGCGCCTCGGCGCGCCGGGCTCGGCGCTCGGGCGTCGGCGCGTCGACGGCGCGAGTCCAGCGCCCGTCGGCGAGCTCCTCCCCCGTGCCGTAGCCGACGCGGACGGCGAGCGGGGCGGCGCGACCGATCTGCGAGAGCGACGGGTCATGCGTGCCGAGGGCGTGAGCGTGAAGCGCGCGGTTCACCGTCGCGATTCCCGCCCCGACTTCGTCCTCGAGCGTGTTGGCATCGGCGGCGAGCGCGTCGAGCCACCGGCCCGCAGCCTGGTCGGCCCCGAGGGGCTGCGCCGAGATCACCGTCAGCCGTGTCATCGGGATCGGCGTCGGGTCCTCGCCCGGCGCCACGGAACGCGCGCGGGGCTTGCGCCGCAGGCGCCCACCCGTCGCCGCCGGCGCGCCGGCCGTCTGCACGACCAGGACGCCCGTTGCGTCGGTCCCCTCGGCGCCCTCAACGCGCAGGGGGTAGCGCCCGTCAGCTATGCCGGTAGCGCCGGCGAGCTCGATCTGGACGAACGAGAAGGTGGGCGTGGGCTCAGTGGTGGGCCGAGCTCTTCGACGACCCGTTGTGGTGTGCCTTGACGGCGGCCTTCGACGGCTCGGTGGCGCCGCTCCGCCGCTGGCCGCTGCCGATCCGCCCGAGCAGGTGCTTCCACCGAGCAGGTTGCGTGAGCTGGCTGAACTGACGGCCGACCTTGCCCGGGCTGCTGCCGAGGGCCTCCAGGAAGTTGCGGAAGTCGCCGCCCCACTTCGTCACGTCGCCCTCCGAGTAGACCGGGGCAGCGAGCGGGCGCCCGGCGGCGTCGGCCCAGCCGATCTCGATCGAGCTGCCGGGATAGAAGGTCGCGATCCGCTGACCCGCGACCACGGTTTGCCCGGCCTTCACGGTCGGGACGACACCCTCGTACACGTAGATGATCCGCCCGGCCTCCGGCCCGTCGAGCAGCCTGTAGAGCACGCCCTGTCCGGCGGGCCCGGCGCCGCCGTTCGGCCAGCCGGGCGCGCCGGTGCGAAGGATCTGGGCGTTGCCGATCGCGTTGATCGACCCGCTGCCCGTGAAGTCGACGCCCATGTCGGTGCGGCCCCAGACGTAGGACTCGAACGGGAACTGGTAGCCCGAGCCGGAGGCGCCCAGGAACGCCATGTGGATGCGATCGGAGTAGCCGGGCTTGCTGTAGCTGACCGGCCCCGGCAGGTCCTCCGAGGAGATGATCTCCTGCGGTGCCATCACGCCCTGCAGTTTCAAAGCGCTCTTGATCACCTCGTCGGGGAGGGACCCGGCGGCCTGGTGGCCCGCCACCGGGACGCCGTCGATGGCTGAGATGTCGAGCGAGGTCCCGGTCTTGTCGCCCCGCGGGGCCCCTGACCTGACCAGCGACTTCTTGGAGCTTCCGCACTTCAGCGACGTGACGGTGAGCCGGAAACCCTCGTCGGCGAGGTACTCCATGCCGGCGAGGACGCGTCGGTCGATCTGCCCCGTCGCGATGTCATTGCGGCCGCACCTGTAGATCTCGAGCCGCGGGTCGGAGAGCACCTGGCGTTGAAGCTGCTGCTTGGAGGCGAGCAGGGCCTGGGTCACGCTCGCGCTGGGGTCGAACGGTCCCGTCCCGATGCTCGAAAGCGTTCCCACGGTCCCGGTGGAGCCGCCGGTCCCGTTGTAGTAATTCGGGCCGAGCGGACCGTGGATCAGCTGGACGTGGTTTGCCTCTGCGGCCTGGGCGGGATAGAAGGGGCGGTAGAGGCCAACGCGGTTGTATGTCGACTCCGGGATGGTCGTCGCCGAGGAGAGCGTCGGGGCGCCGATGCCGATGTCCGCCGCCTCTCCCTTGGTGTGCGGATCGTCGGCGAAGCCGCCGACAGAGACCGAGTGCGCCGGCGTGCGAAAGCCGGAGACGACGTAGACCGGCTTTCCGACGATTCCCGAGAGGGCCTTCAGCGCGCGGACGATCGTCGGCTCGGCGCCCACGTTGGTCTGCACGCCCGGCTGGAAGTGGACGCTGCCCATCGGCCCGTACTTCTTGAGCGTCGACTCGATCTGCTTGGGCTGAGTGGCGCGGTAGATCGCGGTCTCCTGGAGAAGCTTCCAGCCGTCGAGTATCGGCTTCGGGTCGATCCTCGATGCGCCCTGGCCCGATGTCTTGATCGAGAAGTTGACGTGTGGCGCGAGCGTCGTGGTCTTGCCGATGCGGCCGAGCACGGTTCCGCCGGTCACCCTCGACCCGACGTGGAGCTTCCGCAGCGTCATCTTCTTCCGGCTGAGGGGAAGGACGCTGCCGAGGTACGCCTTGACCGAGTGGTAGCCCAGCATGCGGTGCTTGAGCAGATTGTCGATCTGACCGCCGACCCCGCTACCGCCGGCGTGGTGCGCGCGGTTCGGAAGCGCGTATAGGCGCGGGCGGAGGTCCTCGGTGTTCGTCGGGCCGGGCTTCGCAGAGGCGCGCTCGACCCGGGCAGCAGGATTGGGAGCGGGCCGGGCCGGCGCGGGCCGCTTGACCTGCGTCGCCCCGCCCTTCTTCGCCTTGGTGCTCTTGGCCACCTTGGCGGCACCCTTCTTCGCCGCGCCCTTGCCGCTCGCGGGGGTCGCCGCTGTCGAACTGGAAGTCCCGGCGTCGGCAGGCGCCTGCGGGGCCGCACCGTGCCCGGGCCGGAAGAGCGCGAAGTCGGCGGCCGTGAGCCGTCCCTGCTTGGGAACGGGGTACGCCTTGGCGAGCGAGCCGAGCGACGCATAGGTGAACCGATTCCCATAGGCATCCTCGAGAACGACGTAGTTACCGAGCTTCTTGCTATGGCCCATCCTCTTGATCGTCCCGTCGTTGACTGCGACGACTCGGGCACCCGGCTGGGAGTAGATGTTGATCCCTCGAGGTGCGGGTGAGGTCGTGGTTTGGCCGGCGGCGTCGGAGCGCTGGGCGGCCTGACGATCGACGATGTCGTCGGCGTAGCGGACGTTGGCCGCGACCGGGAATCGGTTGCCCTCGTTCAGGCCCGTCAGCGAGCCGAGGGTGTCGTCCGGAACGGCGCCGTACTGGCGCGCGTACAGCATGACCTCGTCGACGTACCAGGACGCGTGGTTGTACGCGAAGACCGCCTTGCGGATGTCGTTGTCGCCGCCCGCGGCCTTCAGGTAGCGCGCCGCGGCGCAGATCGCGTCGACGGGGTTGTACGGGTCCGCCTGCCCGTCGCCGTTGGCGTCGACGCCGTATGCCTTCCAGGTCGAGGGCAGGAACTGCATCCACCCGATCGCGCCGGCCGACGAGACGTTGGTGTTCGTGCCGAACCCGGTCTCGATCTTGTTGATGCCGGCGAGCACGTTCCAGGGGATCCCGTACTCGGTACCGCAGGCCTGGTAGATCGGGAGCAGGAACGGCGGGATCGTGAACTGGGAGATGACGAAGTTCGGGACGCCCAGCGGAGCCGGCGTAGCGCCGGCGATCGTGACCGTGGGGTTCGAGTTGGTCGGAACGCCAGTCGAAGTGCGCGGGGGCGCCGGCTTCATGGGGTTCGCCTCGACGCCGCCGGAGTTGTTGCGCCCGTGCTTGTGCTTGCCGCCGAGGCCGTGGGCCGCGCCGAACGACCGGCTAGCGGAGCCGCCGCCGCCGGGGCCGAACGAGCCGCCTCCGCTCGCGCCACCGTCGCCGCCCCCACCAGGGGCGCCGCCTGGTGACCCGGTGGTGCCGCCCGGGCCGGTCGGACCGGTGGGCCCGGTGGGGCCCGTCGGCCCGGTGGGGCCGGTCGGCCCCGTCGGGGGCGGGGCGGGCGTACCCCCGGACTCGCTCGTGTCGAGCGGCCCGGAGCAGCCGGGGTCGTTCATGTCGACGAGGCCGTTGCCGTCGTCGTCGACGAGGTTCGAGCACTGGGGAAGGGCGCCGATGGGGGGCAGGGTCCCGCCGCCCGGGAGCGTGATCTGGACGCCGCCCTGCCCGACCTGGATCGGCCCGGACGCGTTTGCGACCGCCGCCGCGACGGCGGTTGCCAGAACCGCCAGCGCCGCGATCATCGTTAGGTGGCGTCTCATCCAGACCCTGGTCTCGCCTCGCAGCTAGAAACCCCTCTAACCACCCCTATCCCTCTCCCGTGGACGGGGCGCGAAACGCTACTCGTTCCGTAGGCGGCGTGCAAGCCCGAAGCGATGGCCCGAAAGCTATCCGAGATCATGGTCGTCATGCGTAGGTTGGCGGAGAGCGGGAGCACCCCTGCATTGGATCGGCAGCGTCCTCCCCCTCCTTTATCCGCTGACGGGGCCAAACAATCCCCTAACCTTCCGGCCGTGAGCGACGAGGCCGAGCCCGCGGGCATCCGAAACCGCGGCGAGGAGGCAATCGGCGACCTCGCCCAGGCGCTCCTGGAGAACCCGGTGTTCAACCAGGCCGTGAGCACGGCGCTCGGCGCCGGGGAGCGCGCCGTCCAGGCGCAACGCAGCGCCATGGGCGCCCTGAACATCGCCTCGAGCGCCGACCTCGAGCGGCTGGGCCGGCGCCTGCGCTCGGTTTCCGACCGGCTCGAGGCGATCGAGGACCGCATCGACGAGCTGAGCGACGACGTCGCTGCCCTCCGCTCCCAGCTCAGCGCCGCGCCTTGACGCCCGGCGAGCCGCAGGCGCCAGCGAGCGGCCTCCCCGACGCCCTTCGTGCCGCCGTGGAGCGCACGCTCGACCTGGCCGGGCGCCCGATGCGAGCCGGCTCGGCCGCGCTCGAGTCGGGCTGGCGGGCGGAGGCCCTGGACGAGATCGCCCGGCGTGGACAGGACGCTCGCGACGAGATTGCCCGCCGCGGCACCCAGGCACGGGAGGAGATCGGGCGGCGGCTCGAGGTCCTCGAGCGGCGGCTCGGCTCGATCGAGGACCTGCTGCGGGAGCAGGGTAACTCTAAGGGTAAATCAGAGGCTTAGGCATGGCCGCACCGCGCCGGGTGGTCATCACCGGGGTCGCGACCCGCTGGGGGGCGGAGCTTGCCCGCCGGCTCGAGCGCGACCCCGCGGTCGAGTTCGTCGCCGGCATCGACTCGGCGCCGCCTCCGATCGAGCTCGACCGCACCGAGTTCGTCGAGGCCGATTTGCGCAGCCCCCTCCTCGCGCGACTGCTCCCCGGGCTCGAGCCCGACGCGGTGGCCCATTGCGGCATCGTCTGGTACCCGTCGCCCGGGAAGCCGGCTCGCGCCCTCCATGACATCAACGTAATCGGGACCCTCCAGCTGCTCGCGGCCTGCGAGCGCACGCCGAGTCTCCGGCGGATCGTCGTGCGCTCAACGGCCGCGATCTACGGGTGCGAGGGTGCGGCACCGTCGTTCTTCGCTGAGTCCATGGCTCGCAAGCTGCCGCTGCGAACACGCTTCCAGCGCGACGCCTCGGAGCTCGAGGCCTACTTCGACAACTTCGCCCGTCGCCACCCCGAGGTTGCCTGCTGCACGCTTCGCTATCAGCCGGAGATCGGCGCCGACCTCGACTCGCCCATCGTTCGCTACCTGACGCTGCCGGTCGTCCCCGTCCAGCTCGGCTTCGACCCGAGGCTCCAGCTCATCCACGCCGACGACGCCCACGGGGCGCTGGAGGCGGCCCTCCGCAGCGAGGTGCGGGGCCCCGTCAACGTTGCGTCCACCGGCGCCGTCTCGCTCACGAAGCTCCTGCGGCTCGCGCGCCGGCCGGCCCTGCCGATCCCGCACCCGCTCTTCGGCCCCGCGCTCAGCCGCCTCGGGCGCGAGCTCGGTGCCGGAGCCCTGTACGGCGACGGCGTGCGCCTCCTTCGCTTCGGGCGCGGTGTGGACAACCGGCGGCTGCGCGAGGAGGTTGGCTTCGAGCCCGCCTTCGACGCACTCGGCGCGGCCGAGGACTTCGTCATCCGCACGAGCGGGCGGCGCGTCGGCCCGGCGATCCATGCCGGGAGCCTCGCGGGCAGGCTCGCGGGGATGGGGCCGTGAGAGAGGCGTTGCCCTCATGAGCCCGGCCGTCGACATCGCCGGAGCCGAGGCAATGGCCGATTTCTTGCGGCGCGTTCGCCTCGGTGTCGAGGACGGCCTCGACCCGTTGCGCGCCGCCGAGGAGGCGGGCGCCGCCCTCCCCGGGCGATTCGGCGAGGCCCTCGAGATCCTCATCCAGCGGATGCGCGGCTCCTACCACGAGGACGAGTGGGGCTTCGATGAGGGGTTCGCGGAGGCGGTCTATCCGTTCGCCGAGCTCGTCTACCGCGCGTGGTGGCGCGTCCAGACCGAGGGGGCGGCCAACGTGCCCGCGCACGGCCGCGCCCTCCTCGTGGCCAATCACTCGGGCTCGATCTTCCCGTTCGACGCCTCGATGATGGTCGTCGCGATGATGAAGGAGCATCCGCTCCCGCGCTGGCCGCGGTTCATGGTGCTCAACTGGGCGTTCGAGCTTCCGTTCCTCTCGGTGTTCATGCGGCGCGTCGGCGGTGTGCCGGCGAGCCCGTTCAACGCCGCGCGGCTCCTCTCCCAGGACGAGCTCGTGATGGTGTTTCCGGAGGGAGTGAAGGGCACCGGCAAGCCGTTCTCGGAGCGGTATCGCCTGCAGAGGTTCGGGCGCGGGGGGTTCGTGGAGGTGGCCCTGCGGACCCGTGCGCCGATCGTTCCCGTTGCCGTCGTCGGCGCCGAGGAGATCTATCCGAAGCTCGGCGAGAGCGAGGTGCTGGCGCGCGCGACCGGAGCCCCGTTCTTCCCGATCACGCCGACGTTCCCCTGGCTCGGGGCGCTCGGCCTGATCCCGCTGCCCTCGCGATGGCGGATCGAGTTCTGCCCCCCGATCGACATCTCCGAGTACCCGCCGGAGGCGGCGGAGGACCGGCGCGTCGTGCTCGACCTCACCGAGCATGTACGGGAGACCATCCAGGAGAAGGTGTACGAGAACCTGGTGAAGCGCGGCTCGCCGTTCCTGTAGCGACCCTGGCGACGCCCGTGCGATGCCGGCCGGGGTGGGGCTGGTTAGGAAGGGGTATCGGTACGCGGCGGAGTTGACCACTTATGCGGCGGGGAACTCGCCCCCGTGGCGGTGAAACGCAGTTCGAGCTCGGCCTCCCTAACCAGCCCCCTCGCGGTTCCGTGTGACACAACGCACACAGGGGTAGGGTTCACGGCATGGAGGCGACGGTTGCAGGGCGGAGCGTGCGAAGGGCGAAGGCCCGCGCGGCTCGCAGCGTGGAGGGGCCTGGGTCCGCCGCCGAGATGCGCGAGGTTCTCGAGGACGTCCTCGAGGCCGTCGAGGCCGACGAGACGGCCGGCACCCTCGTCCGCGCCGCTGCGCCGAGGATTCGGATCGAGATCACCGATCGAGCCCTGGTCCTCAACCTGGCGCCCAGCGACGAGCCCACGCGCAGGCTGCGCTGGCGCTTCGACGACGACATCGACTGGGAGCCCCGGCTACGGATGTGGATGGATTCGGCGACGGCGAACCGCTACCTCCAGGGCCGTGAGAGCCTCGCAATCGCGATCGCGCGAGGGCGGGTCCGCTGCGAGGGCGACGCCCGCACCGCGATGCTCTACCTGCCCGCGATGCGGTTCCTGATCGAGCCGTATCGCCGCCTCGTCCGGGAGCGCTTCCCGGACCTCGCAATAGATTGACTTGAGGGGCTTTAGCCCCGAAAGGAGCGTGTAAGGACGCCGAGGGCGTCCGCAAGTTACTCGTGTCCCGGGCGGGCGTTGCGGCGGTGACAGTTTCACTTGACGCGGGACTGCGACCGGCGTAGGCTCAACGGTCAGCAGATCGGAAAGAGGCCGGAGTGGTCCCGACGCTCTCGGCTCCCTGGCGACTGGGGACGGAGAGCCGGGTTCGCGAGGCGCCCGACGAGGCGCCGCAGGCCGACGGTGCGGGCCGAAAGCCCGCCGAGCGACGGGGTGGCGCGACCCCGTCGCTCTCTGTAAGGATCGATTCAGATGACCGAATCGATCATCTAGTGGCGCCCGAGGCGACGATCTCCACGGGCGAGGCCGCGGAGCTCGCCGGCGTCTCGCCCTCGACGCTTCAGCGCTGGGTGGCGTCGAAGATCATCCCGCTGAGGGACGGCCGCTGGACGCGCTCGGCCGCGGCCCAGGCGCGCGTGGTGGCGCGGCTGCGCGAGCGTGGGCACTCGCTCGAGGAGCTCCGCCGGGCGGTTCGCGAGGGCAGACTCGCATTCGGCTACGTCGAGGACCTCCTGCCGGAGCCGGGGCGCACGCACACGCCGGGTGAGGCCTCGGAGGAGACTGGCCTCGAAGAAGCTCTCATCGAGCGGCTGATGTCGCTGTTGGGAACGCCGACCGCGCTCGAGCGCCGCCTCACCGACCAGGACATCGAGGCGGTGAAGACGATGGCGGGCGTGCTCGATTCCGGTTTTCCGCTTGTCGCGTTGCTCCAGCTCACCCGGGTCTACGCCCAGTCGATTCGCAAGATCGCGGAGGCGGAGGTGCGCCTCTTCCACATCTACGTGCACGAGCCGCTCATCCGCGAGGGCGTGCCCGCGCTCGAGATGGCCGAGCAGATGGAGGGGCTGGTGCGGGGACTCCTGCCGATGAGCACGCCCCTCATGGACTACATCCACAACCGCTACCTGCGCTTCTACATCGAGCAGGACGTGATCGGGCATATGGAGGCGGAGCTGGGCGGCGCGAGGCAGCTCGGCCGGATCCAGATGGCCTTCTGCTTCGTCGATCTCACGGGGTTCACTCGCTACACCGAGGAGGAGGGCGATGAGGAGGCGCTGGACATGGTCGAGCGCTTCGTCGAGGCGGTGGAGGCGACCCTGCCCTCGGAGGCGGTGATCGTGAAGACGATCGGCGACGAGGTCATGATCGTCTCTCCCGACCGCGAGACGCTCACCGAGTGGGCGGTCGGCTTTCTCGCCCTGTTCCCCGATCGCCCGCAGCCTCGGGTCGGTATCCATTGGGGACGCGCCGTGTACCGCGACGGCGACTACTTCGGCGGCGATGTCAACCTCGCGCATCGAGTGGTGAACCGGGCGCTCGGCGGCGAGGTCCTGACCACGGCGGCCGTCGTGGACGCCGTCGGCGAGACGGGCTACCTCGACTTCGCCCCGATCGGCGAGGTCGAGCTGCCCGGGTTTCCCGCTCCGGTGGATCTGTTCGTCGCGCGAGCCCGCAACGTCGAGGACGCCGACGAGGCCAAGGCGGAGGCCGAGCAGTCGCGCTAGCGGGCGCGCCCCGAAAAGCCGTACGACGCTGGCCGTAAGATCGCGCGCAAATGGCTCACGGCAAGGAGGAGGCGCTCGACGCGCTTGCGGTGGCGGTCCGCGAGAGCGGCCTGGTCGAGCCGACGTCGTCGGTCGTCGTGATGGCCTCCGGTGGGCCCGACTCCGCGTGCGCCGCGGCGGGCCTCGCTCGTCTGCTCGGGCCGGAGAGCGTGCACGTCCTGCACGTCAACTACCGCCTGCGCCCCGATGCCGACCGCGACGAGAAGACCTGCCGGGAGCTGTGCGGCCGCCTGCGAATCGACCTCCACGTCGAGCGCCCGAAGCACCTGCAGGGGAACCTCCAGGCGGCCGCGCGCCAGGCGCGCTACGAGGCGGCCGAGCGTCTGCGGGATCGGACCGGCGCGAGTGTGATCGTCACCGGGCACACGCGGACGGACCTCGCCGAGACCTTGCTGTACCGCCTCGCTGCGTCGCCCGGCGCTCGCGCGCTGCGCGGCATGCCGCCGCGGCAGGGGCGGGTGGTCCGCCCGCTGCTCGGCGGCTCGCGCGCGGCGCTTCGCGAGCTGGCGATCGCCGCCGGGCTCCCGTTCGAGGACGACCCCACCAACCTCGACCCGGCGTTTGCCCGCAACCGCATCCGTCACGAGGTGCTGCCCGTCCTTGCCGAGCTCGGGGCGGCGGAGGCGAACCTCGCGGAGACCCACGCGGAGCTCCTCGAGGAGGCCGAGCTTCTCGATCGGCTCGTTCTCGCGGAGCTCGAGGCCGCCGGCGCCCCGGCGGGCTCGTCGGCGATCGGCGCCGCCGCGCTGGCCGAGCTCGACCCGGCCCTTCGCCGCCTCGCCCTTCGCTCTCTCGCGGAGCGGGCCGCCGGGCGAAGCGTGGCAGTTGGGCGCGCCAGGGCCGCCGAGATCACCCGCCTCGCCCGCTCGCCCGCGGGCGGGACGGTGGAGCTCGGTGGGGGAGTACGGGCCGTCTGCGAGGCGGGCACGGTCCACTTCGAGACCGAGAGCCCCGCCGACGCCGCGCCCGAGCCCACGCGCCTGGCGCTTCCCGGCATCTGCCGGATCGGCCGGTGGGAGGTGCGCGCGGAGCTCCACCCGATGCCGGTCGAGCCGGCCGGGCCCGACCTCGCCACGCTCGATGCCGGCGCCCTCGGCAGCGAGCTCGAGGTCCGCACCTGGCGCGAGGGGGATCGCATCAGGCCGCTCGGAATGAGCGGCACGAAGTCCCTTCAGGACCTGTTCACCGACAGCGGCGTCCCACGGTCCGCCCGGCGCGATCTGCCGGTGGTCGTCGCCGGCGAGGTGGTCGCCTGGGTGGCAGGGGTGGCGGTCTCCGAGGACTTCAAGCTCGCGTCGGGGACGCGTCAGGTCGCCGTGCTGACCGCGCGAGCGCTTGATGACCGAGCCTGAGGGAGGGCCGTCCGGGATCGGCGAGGTCCTCGTCGCCTCGGATGACCTCCAGCGCCGCGTCAGGGAGCTCGGGGCCGAGATCTCACGGGACTATGAGGGCCGCGACTTGGTGCTGATCGGCGTGCTGAAGGGCGCGGTCCTTTTCATGGCGGACCTGATGCGCGAGCTCACGGTGCCGTGCGAGATCGACTTCATGGCCGTCTCGAGCTACGGCTCCGCCACCGACTCGTCGGGCGTCGTGCGAATCCTCAAGGACCTCGACTCCTCGATCGAGGGCCGCGACGTAGTGCTTGTGGAGGACATCATCGACTCCGGCCTCACGCTCCACTACCTCCTGCGCAATCTCAGGGCCCGGAATCCTCGCTCGCTCGAGGTGTGCGCGCTGCTCACGAAGCCCGAGCGGCGCCGGGTCGACCTGCCCGTCCGCTACGTCGGCTTCGAGATCCCGAACCGGTTCGCCGTGGGATACGGGCTCGATCACGCCCAGCGGCACAGGAACCTCTCGTATGTTGCCGCGCTTGCGGACGGGCCCGAAGCCGCATAGACGCCGACCGTCGGCTGGTACGCTGATCCAAGCCTGCGGGACGCCTCGAATCCATTGATGCATGCCGCAGCCAACCGAGCTGAGAGCCGCAGATGAGGCGATTTTTCCGTAGCGCTGCCTTCCCGATAATCATCGTGATCGTTCTCGCGTTCTTCGCGCAGAAGCTGATCAGCGGGCCGTCGGACACCCAGACGCCGACGTTCAACGAGTTCATCAACCAGATCAAGCACAACCCGAGCTCGATCGAGACGGTCACGGTCCAGCCCAAGACCAACGACATCCAGGTCGACCAGAAGAACGGGCAGAGCTACACCACCGGCTATCCGAACAACACCGAGCCGGAGTTCATGCCGATCCTGACGAAGGCGAACAGCCCGATCGTCACGAAGGTCGAGGGCACCGGCGGCTCGAGCCTCTTCTCGATCCTCACCTACATCCTCCCGTTCATCCTCTTCTTCGGCTTCTGGTTCTTCCTCGTGAACCAGATGCAGGGCGGCGGCTCCCGCGTCATGAGCTTCGGCAAGTCGCGGGCGAAGCGGATGTCGGTCGACGCACCGAAGATCACCTTCCGCGACGTCGCCGGCGTCGACGAGGCGGTTCAGGAGCTCCAGGAGATCAAGGAGTTCCTCGAGAACCCCAAGCGCTTCCAGGCGCTCGGCGCGCGGATCCCGAAGGGCGTCCTGCTCTACGGGCCGCCGGGCACCGGCAAGACCCTGCTCGCGCGCGCGGTCGCCGGCGAGGCCGGCGTGCCGTTCTTCTCGATCTCCGGGTCCGACTTCGTCGAGATGTTCGTCGGCGTCGGCGCGAGCCGCGTGCGCGACCTCTTCGAGCAGGCGAAGCAGAACTCGCCCTGCATCATCTTCATGGACGAGATCGACGCCGTCGGCCGCCACCGCGGCGCCGGCATGGGCGGCGGCCACGACGAGCGCGAGCAGACCCTGAACCAGCTGCTCGTCGAGATGGACGGCTTCGAGATGAAGGACAACATCATCCTCATCGCGGCCACCAACCGGCCGGACATCCTCGACCCGGCGCTGCTCCGCCCCGGCCGCTTCGACCGCCAGGTCGTCGTCGACCGCCCGGACCGCAAGGGCCGCAAGCAGATCCTCGAGGTCCACACGCGCGGCAAGCCGCTCGCCAAGGACATCGAGCTCGACACGCTCGCGGGGCAGACCCCCGGCTTCACCGGAGCCGATCTGGCGAACCTGATCAACGAGGCAGCCCTGCTGACGGCGCGCCAAAACCGCCGCGAGATCACGATGGATGAGCTCGAGGAGGGGATAATGCGGGTGATCGCCGGCCCCGAGAAGAAGAGCCGCGTGATGTCCGAGAAGGAGCGCCTCGTCACCGCGTACCACGAGCTCGGCCACGCGATCGTCGGCCACCTGCTGCCCAACAGCGATCCCGTCCACAAGATCTCGATCATCTCGCGCGGGCAGGCCCTCGGCTACACGATCAACCTGCCGACGGAAGACAAATTCCTTACGACTCGCGCCGAGCTCACCGACTCGATGGCGATGACTCTCGGCGGCCGCGCCGCCGAGGAGATCGTCTTCAGCGAGATCACGACCGGCGCCTCGAACGACCTCGAGAAGGTCACCGAGACGGCCAAGCAGATGGTGATGCGCTACGGCATGAGCGAGCGCCTCGGCCCGCGCGTGTTCGGCCACGATCGTTCGATGCCGTTCCTGGGCCGCGAGTTCAGCTCCGAACCCGACTACTCCGACGAGATCGCCCGCGAGATCGACGACGAGATTCGCCGCGTGGTCGAGGAGGCGCACCAGACCGCGCGCGACATCCTGACCGAGCGCCGCGAGGCTCTCGACCGGATCTCGAAGGTGCTGCTCGAGCGGGAGACGATCGAGGCGAAGGAGTTCGAGCGCCTGCTCGCCGGCGAGAACGACGAGGACGTCTTCGGCGCCGCCGACTCGGAGCCCGAGAAGCCCGAGCCGCCCGAGATCGAGCCCGAGCCGTCGAAGCCGGGCCGCGAGGGCCCGCGACCGATCCCGCGCCCGCGCCCGGGGCTCGAAGGGGCATAGCGAGCCTGCCGGATTCGGGCGCGACGGTCCTGATGGGGATCGTCAACGTGACCCCTGACTCGTTCTCGGACGGCGGGCTCTTCCTCGACGCGAGCGCGGCTGTCGAGCATGGTCGCGAGCTCGCGGACGCCGGCGCCGACATCCTCGACGTCGGCGGGGAGTCGACTCGGCCCGGAGCGGCGGCGGTGACGGTCGAGGAGGAGCTGGCGCGGACCGAGCCGGTGGTGGCTGCTCTGGCCGGCGAAGGGGGCCCCGGGGCTCGAGTCTCCATCGACACCTCCAAGGCCGCGGTCGCCGCAACGGCGCTGGAGGCCGGGGCATCGATCGTCAACGATGTGACCGCGCTCCGGGGCGACCCTGATCTCGCCGGTCTTTGCGCAGTGCACGGCTGCGAGGTCGTCCTGATGCACATGCTCGGAACGCCGCGAACGATGCAGGACGATCCCCGCTATGACGACGTCGTCGACGACGTCAAGGCGTTTCTCGCCGAGCGGGTCGAGGCCGCGATCGCGGCCGGGATCGATGAGGAGCGAATCTGGGTCGACCCGGGGATCGGCTTCGGTAAGACCGCCTTCCACAACCTCGAGCTCCTCCATCGCCTGGGCGAGCTCCGCGAGCTCGGGCGGCCCGTCGTCATCGGGGCCTCGCGAAAGGCGTTCATCGGCAAGCTGACGGGCCGCGAGGTCGGCGATCGGCTGGGCGGGAGCATCGCGGCGAGCGTGCTGGCGCTGGCCGGGGGTGCCGACGTGTTGCGGGTCCACGACGTGGCCGAGGCCCGCGAGGCGATGCTGACCGCCGAGGCGATCCTCGGTCGCCGGGCCTGGGCCGCAGCCGGCTAGGCCCGAAGGGCCTCACGGACGGCGGCGACCGCAGCCGCGCCGGCCACCTCGAGTGGCCGCGTCGACTTCCACGCCCGGCTGAAGAGGAACGCTCCCTCGAGGAGCATCAGCATCTCCAGGCACACCTCCCGCGCCGCCTCCTCCTCGATCCCTGCGGCCACGAAGTAGGCGGTGCCCGCATTCGTCCAGCTCTCGAAGACATCGGCCGTGGCCTTGCGCAGGGTCTCGTCGGTGCTCGCCACCTCCAGCGCAACGGTGGCGATGGGGCACGCGTCGGCGTAGTCGGTCTCTCGCAGGGTCTCGGCCGCTCCGGAGAAGAAGTCGCCGACGGCGGTGGCGGCGTCGGGCGCGGCGGTCGCCATCGTCGCGAAGAGCTCGAGGTACATGGCACCGGACGTCCGAACCACCTCCTCGCCGAGCTCCGCCTTCCCTCCCGGGAAGAAGTGGTAGAGCGAACCGAAGGGCGCGTTCGCCTCGGCGACGATCTGCTTGACCCCGGTGCCGACGTAGCCCCGCCGGCGAAAGAGCTCGGCGGTGGCGTCGACGATCCGGTCCTTGGTCTCGGCGGGCACCCGGCTATGGTAGCGTCCTTACTAGAGCGATCTATCTAAAACCCAATCGAGCGCTGATGCTCGAGCGAAAGGGGCCCCGCGATGCTGTCCTGGCTCGCCCACCGAGTCCTTTCCCACAACATGGCGCGTCTCAACGAAGGCGACCCGCAGCCGCAGCTGCGGCTCATCGGCGAGGACTCCCGCCTCGTCTTCCC
The DNA here is from genome assembly GCA_963841455.1 of uncultured Actinomycetes bacterium. GTDB lineage: Bacteria > Actinomycetota > Thermoleophilia > Solirubrobacterales > 70-9 > JAWVFM01. The sequence continues at coordinate 247,975 of CAWJCU010000017.1, read as the reverse complement.
GGGCCGCAGCTCGTGGTCCGGCGAGTTCGTCGGGAAGCCCGCCGTGACGCAGTGGCTCGAGCGCTTCGCGGGCTCCGGGCTTCAGATATTCCCGGACGAGGTCCTCGTGAAGGGCTTCCCGTGGCGCACGACGATCTGCGTTCGCGGTACCGACTATCTGCGCTCCGAGGGCGGCGAGCTCGTCTACGAGAACCGCTACGTCATCTGGGGTCACGCGCGCTGGGGTCGCATGACCGACTACGAGGTCTACGAGGACACCGAGAAGCCTCTCGAGCTCGACGCGTGGCTGGCGAAGCAGGGCGACGAGCGCGCGGCGGAGGCGGTCGCCGCCTGAGCACGCGCCCCCGGATCGGCTACGTTGCGCCGATGGAGGACGACTCCGCCTCGGAGTCCTCGGTTGACGTCGAGATCCGCGGGCTCTCGATCTACACCCACCACGGCGTAACCGACGCCGAGCAGGAGGTCGGCCAGAGGCTGCTACTCGACGTCTCCTTCGACGTCCCCGCGTGCGACGCCGTCCTGACCGACCGCCTCGAGGACACGATCGACTACTCGGAGGCCTGCGACATCATCTCCCTCGCCGCGACCGAAAGGAGCTACCGGACCCTCGAGCGGCTGGCCCATGTGATCGGCGAGCGACTCGCCGAGCGGTTCGGCTGCGAGGTCGTGCGGGTGCGGGCGTCGAAGCCCGAGCCGCCGCTGCCGCTGGCGTTGGAGGAGGTCGCGGTTGAAGTGGTGCACGAGCGGCCCTTCGAGGTCGAGGAGGACGACGAGGACGAGGAATGAACGAGGAGGGCCGGATCGGCTTTCTCGGGCTCGGTTCGAACGTCGGCGACCGCGAGGGGCATCTGCGCGGCGCCATATCCCTTCTCGGCGAGCATGGGGTCGAGCTGCTGTCGGTCTCTTCGATCTATGAGACCGAACCGGTCGGCGAGATCCTCGACCAGCCCGACTTCCTGAACGCGGCGGCGCGAGTGGTCACCGATCTCGCGCCGCTGGACCTCCTCGACGCCTGCAAGGCGATCGAGGCGGAGCACGGGCGCATGTTCGGCGGGCCGAGGCACGGACCGCGGCCCCTGGACATCGACCTCCTACTGCTCGGCGACATCGAGCTCGAGCACGAGCGGCTGACCCTGCCGCACCCCGAGGTGAGGAGCCGAAGGTTCGTGCTCGTGCCGCTCTTGGAGCTCGAGCCGGGCGTGAGCCTTCCCGACGGGACGAAGCTCGAGACGGCGTTGGCGGGACTGGGCAGCGAAGGAGAGGTGCGCTTGGTGGGCCGGCTGCTGCACCCCTGAGCGGCCGAACGTCCGTCAGACCATCGCTGGTGAGGGTCTCCGGGACGTTCGACGCAATCTGACGCGTCAGGTGGCGGCCGGGGCCGCCTCCGGGGTTGAGTGGAGCCACCCCGCCGGCAGCGTTCCCTCCTTCACCGCGCCGGGGAAGTCGGGGAAGTGGCGTTCGGCGAGCTGGAGCGACGGCCGGTTGTCGAGCAGGGATCCGAGGTCGGCGATCGTTCGGAGCAGCGCGATGCTCGAGCCAATCTGGAGGTCGGCAGCGTTCGGGGCCTCGCCCCCGATCGTTCCCTCGGCGATCCAGGCATCGACCTTGTTCAGGTGGTTCGGTAGGTCTCGAAGATCGCGCTCGATCGTGGCGTCGCTGACATCGTTGATTCGCCACTCGATGCGGGTGATGAGTGGCGCGCTTGCGACCGCCGCGAAATCTGGGAGCGGGAGCCCGGAATCGGCGCCGTAGGTGGTGATCGCACGCGGCCGGTGGCGCAGCGTCCACCAGGTCATCCTGCGGGCGAGAGCCTGCAGAACCTCATCTCCCCACGCGTCCGCCTCTTCGACCCGACGTCGGGCATCAGCGTCGGCGGGGTAGAGGGGCGGTTCGGCTCTCAGCTCGTCGAGCCGGTGCATGATCGCGCGTGAGCCGATTACCTTCTCGCCGTCGAGGATTAGCCCCGGCACCGTTCCCTGCGCGAACCGCAGGCGTTGCAGCGGGACGTGGAGTGTCGGCGGCCACTCCACCCGCTTGAAGGGAATGCCCTTCAGCTCCAGGGCCCGTTTGACGGCGAAGCAGGGGTGCGACGCAGCGACCACGTAGAGCTTCGCCTGCATGCTTCAACGATAATCGCCGCCCGTGCTGCTCGCAATCGACGTCGGCAACACCCAGACGCACCTCGGGGTCTTCGACGGGGGCGACCTCGTCGAGCACTGGCGCGTCGCCACCGACTCCGAAGCGACGCGCGACGAGCTCGCGGCCCGGGTCGCCGGCCTCCTGGCGCTGCGCGGAACCGGCTTCGAGGCCATCGGCGGGTCGATCGTCTCCTCGGTCGTCCCCCAGCTGACGCCCGGCTATCAGGCGATGAGCGAGCGCTACCTCGAGGTCGATTGCCTCCTGGTGGGCCCCGGCGTGCGAACCGGGATGCCGATCAAGCTCGAGAACCCGCGGGAGCTGGGGGCGGATCGCCTCGTCAACGCGGTCGCCGCCTACGCGCGCTTCGGCGACGCGTGCGCCGTGGTCGACTTCGGGACCGCCGTGACCTTCGACGCCGTCTCGGCCGAGGGCGAGTACCTGGGCGGGGTCATCGGCCCGGGCGTCGCGATCTCGATGGAGGCGCTGGCCGAGCGGGCGGCGAAGCTGCCGCCGATCGAGCTCGGGGAGCCGCTCGGCGAGCCGGGGGGCGTCATCGGCCGCTCGACCCAGGCGAGCCTCCAGTCCGGGATCGTCTACGGATTCGCGGGCGCGGTCGACGCGATCGCACGGCGGGTCCAGCGCGAGCTCGGCACCGACGTCGAGTTCATCGCCACCGGCGGGCACGCTCACGCGATCGTCCCCTACTGTGAGACCGTCGACGAGGTGGACGACCTGCTGACCTTGACCGGTCTGCGCCTGATCTGGGAGATGAACGCGTGAGCGCGTGGCGGGACGAAGATCAGCGAAGGAAGAGGGGGCGAGGGCAATTTCGGCCGCAAATCCGATTCGTTGCGGGGTTGTGGGTGCTATAGCACCCGATAGGCCGCAACGAACGCTCCGGACCCGCCTCCCTAACTGAAATCCGTGTCACCACCCGCGCTCACATCCCCGTTCCGCATCGGCGACGTCCAGATCGCCAATCGCGTTCTCCTGGCCCCGCTCGCCGGCATCGGCAACTGGTTCGTGCGCCTCCAGGCGCGTCGCCACGGCGCCGGCCTCGCCGTCTCGGAGATGGTGTCCAGCATCGCCCTGGCTCGCGGAAATCGACGGACGACCGAGGAGATGCTGCGCGTCCACCCCGATGAGCACCCCGTTTCGATCCAGCTCTTCGGCCCCGACGCCGACGCGATGCGCGAGGCGGCCTGGCTCGCCGCGGAGGCGGGGGCGGACGTGATCGACATCAACCTCGGCTGTCCAGTGCCCAAGGTCTGTAAGACCGGCGCCGGGGCGGCCCTGCTTCGCGATCCCGACCGCGCGGTCGCCCTCGCGCGCGCCGCGGCTGCCCCCGGCTTGCCGGTGACCGTCAAGGTTCGAAGCGGCCTCGTGCCGGGCGACCGGTCGGGATTCCACCTCGCCCGCCGCCTCGAAGCCGAGGCCGGCGTCGCCGCCCTCGCGTTTCACCCCCGCGCCGCCTCCACCCGCCATTCGGGCCAGCCGGACTACGAGCTGGCTGCCGAGCTCGCCGGCGCCGTCGACGTTCCCATCGTGATCTCGGGAGGCCTGGACGACGCGCCCTCTGCCCTGAGCGCGCACCGGAGGTCGGAAGCGGCCGCCGTGATGCTCGCCCGCGGAGCCCTCGGGAACCCCTGGGTCTTCGAGGAGGTGCTGGGCCGGCGGCGGGCTGCGCCGGCGCCGGACGAGATCGTCGCCGAGGTGCTCTGGACGCTCGACCGCGCCGAGGAGCACTGGGGCTCGGAGCGCGCGTCGCGCAATATGCGGAAGCTCTACCCGCACTACCTCGGGCGCTTGGGCGTGCGTGGCGCCGAGGCCGACGCCTTCCAACAGGCGCCCCACCTCGACCGCGTGCGCGACATGCTCCAAGCGCTTGGCGAGCCGGTCGCTCTCGCAGCCTGAAGCACCTTCAGGCAGCGTTTTCGCCATCGCTATAATCGCCCGCCTGCCCGAGACCGCGTGCGCACGAAAGCGCCGCGCTTCGGGCGTTTTGTTCGAGATAGCGGGTCAATGCCCGCAGTACGGAGAGAGGGCGAGGTTTCCCAAGTGGCGCGTGAATCGCTGATCACCCAGGAAGGGCTCGACAAGCTGAAGGAGGAGGTCGAATACCTCACGACCGAGAAGCGGCGCGAGGTGGCGGCCCGGATCAAGGAAGCCCGCGAGTTCGGCGACATCTCGGAGAACTCCGAGTACGACGACGCGAAGAACGAGCAGGCGCTTCTCGAGCAGCGGATCTCGCAGCTCGAGGAGCGGGTGCGGCGGGCGACCGTGATCGACGAGTCCGACGTCGACACCGAGGTCGTGTCGGTTGGCACCCTCGTCCACGTGAAGGACCAGAAGTCCGGCGACTCGAAGAAGTTCAGGCTCGTCGGCTCGGCCGAGGCCGATCCCACCGAGAGCAAGCTCTCCAACGAGTCACCCATCGGCCGCGCCCTCCTCGGCCACAAGCGGGGCGAGATCGTCACGGTCGACGTCCCCCGCGGGCCGAAGAAGAAGCTAAAGATCACGAAGATCGAGGCCGCGTAGCGGCCTCGGTCCGATGCGGAGCTTCAGCTCCGCAAGCAGCATGTAAGGGCGGCGGAGCCGCCCGCAAGTTATTCCCGGACATAACCTGCGCCGGATGAACGGCGAAGGCGATCCCACCGAGCGCCCCGAGAACGGCCTGATCGCCGAGCGGCGGGCGAAGCTCGACCGCCTGCGCGCCGATGGGATCGAGCCCTTCCCGCACGCTTTCGAGGGCCGGACCGAGATAGCCGACGTCCGCGCGGGGCACGAGGACCTCCGGGCCGGCCAGGAGACCGACGACGCCTACCGGGTCGCGGGGCGGATCACGGCCCGGCGCGGGCACGGCAAGGCCGCTTTCCTCGACATCGCCGACGGCTCCGGGGTCATCCAGCTCCACTCCCGCGCCGACGTGGTGGGGGAGAGGCAGCACGAGATCCTGACCGAGCTCGACCTCGGCGACATCGTCGGCGTCGACGGCACGGCCTTCAAGACCAAGCGGGGCGAGCTGTCGCTGCGCGTCACCGGCTGGACCCTGCTCGCGAAGAGCCTTCGTCCGCCGCCCGAGAAGTTCCACGGGCTGGCCGACGTTGAGACGCGGTATCGCCACCGCGAGCTCGACCTGATGGCCAACGCGGAGACGCGCCGCCTCTTCGAGCTTCGCAGCCGAGCCGTTGCCGAGATCCGCCGCTGGCTCGACGAGCGAGGATTCCTCGAGGTCGAGACGCCGGTGCTGCAGCCGCTCTACGGCGGCGCGCTGGCGCGTCCGTTCACCACGCACCACAACGCGCTCGACCGCGACCTCTACCTGCGGATCGCCACCGAGCTCTACCTCAAGCGCTGCGTCGTCGGCGGCCTCGAGCGGGTCTACGAGCTGGGCAAGGACTTCCGCAACGAGGGGATCTCGCCGAAGCACAACCCCGAGTTCACGATGCTCGAGTGGTACGAGGCGTACGCCGACTACGACGACACCGCCAAGCGCACCGAGGAGCTCGTCGCCACCGTGGCCGAGAAGGTGCTGGGGACGACCAAGATCGAGCGCGACGGCCAGGAGATCGACCTGGCCCCGCCGTGGCGGCGCGTGTCGATGCGGGAGGCGATTCTCGAGCGCTCGGGCCTCGACATCGCCGAGCGGCCGGCCCGGGAGGAGCTCGCCGGCGCGCTCGGCCGCGAGCCCGATGATGCGGAGGGCTGGGGCAAGCTCGTCGACGACGTCTTCTCCAAGCTCGTGGAGCCCGCGCTCGTCCAGCCGACCTTCGTTCGCGACTACCCGGTGGAGCTCTCGCCGTTCGCCAAGCGTCACCGTTCCGAAGACGGGCTCGTCGAGCGGTGGGAGGCGATCGTCGGCGGGATCGAGATCGCGAACTCGTTCACCGAGCTGAACGACCCCGACGAGCAGCGACGCCGCTTCGAGCAGCAGGCCGAGGAGCTTCGCCGCGGCGACGCCGACGCGCAGCCGTACGACGAGGCGTTCATCGAGGCCCTCGAGCAGGGCATGCCACCGACGGGCGGCGTCGGTCTCGGAATCGATCGTCTCGTCATCCTCCTCGCCGGCGCGCGTAGCATCCGCGAGGTGGTCCTGTTTCCGGCGATGAGGGACTAGCGCGTCGATGGGCGAGGGCGCCGACCAGGAATCGCCGCAGATCGCCGATGCCCGCCGCCGCGGGGACCCGTTCCTCGTCTACATGGACGGCAAGGGCTCAGAGCGCGTGCTCTCGATGCCCGACTCCTGGACGCGGGTGACGATCGGGCGCGGGATGTCCGCAGACGTCTCGCTCTCGTGGGACACGGCCGTGTCGTCGCTCCACGCCGACCTCCAGCACCTCGCCGACGATTGGGTGCTGGTGGACGAGGGCCTCTCGCGCCACGGAAGCTACGTGAATGGCGAGCGGGTCTCCGGAAGGCGCAAGCTCGTCGACGGCGACGAGCTGCGATTCGGCCTCACGTCGATCCGCTTCAACGCACCGTTCCAGGTCGTCGACAGGACGCAGGTCGAGCTCCCGCGCCCGGACTAGGACGCGGTCGGAGCGGGCGCGGGCGCGGCGGCCTGCTTGGAAAGCGCCGCCGCGTACTCGTCGAGGTTGGCGAGCGATAGCCCGGGGGCCGTCGCCGTGAGCTCGGTGACGGCCACCGGCCCGGATGGGCCGGCGACCACTGCTATCTGGTCGCTTCGCTTCATCCCGTCCCCCTTCAGCGCCAGCGCAGCGTCGCCGCTGCCGCCGGGTAGCGTTCCGGTGAAGACCCAGTCGGGCTCGAAGGGGAGCTTCGCTTCGGCGTGGGTTGCCGCGAACTGGAGCGGGTCGGCGACCTGGAGGTGGCGCGACCGGGCGTACCCGCGGAAGAAGGCCTGCGGGTCGAGGGTGTTCGCCTGGTCACGGACCCTCCAACGCAGGGCGACGAGGAAGCAGATGCCGATCAGCGCGGCCTCGAAGATGATGAGCCCCGAGTAGGAGTGGGCGACGATCAGGTTGATCGTGATCGCCAGCAGGAACACGTTGAGGATGGCGGCGACCACGAGCCCCCACAGAAGCGCCGTGAGGTACGTGCCGGGAGACGCGAAGAGGTGGCGACGGAAGGCGCCGGTCGTCGCTCCGAGATGGTCGGGCGCTCCCTCGCCCGTGACCTCGTTGAGCTTCTTCTCGAGGCCGGGGTCCGGGGCCTTCGAGTGTGCGCCCTGGCTCGCCGCGAGCCCCGAGTCGACCGCCTCCTGGCATTCGGTGGCGATCGCCGTGGCGACGTGGGCCGCGTCGTTGCAAAGGCTCGTGAGCTCGTCGCCACCGACGTAGTCGCTGCGCGCGACGCAGAGAACCCCGCCGGAGAGCTCGAAGCCGAAATCGTCGGCGCTTCGGCCGAGCCAGTCGATGAGCGCCGGCGAGAAGAGCTGGGTGAGCCACGCTTCGCTCGTGCCGTCGAAGGCGAACGCGCGAGCACCCTTGACCGCCTCGCCTACGGCCTTCACCTGCTTGGTGTCGCCGTGAAGGCCGAGCCCGGTCGTGACCGATGTGCCGCGGAAGGCCAGGTACGGGGCGAAGCCGATGCTCTCGGGGACCCGGCCCACGACGACCGTGTTGTGGTGGTGGTGCGTCGTCGAGTGGCCGTCGGAGTCGGTGGTTGTCGTCGTGTAGGTGTAGTAGGCGAGCTTGCCCTCGAGGCCGCCGGGCAGCGCACCGGTCGCCGCGCCCTTGACGTCCCCGCCCGCACTCAGAAGCGTGCCCTCCTGCGGCAGGCTCGCCGCCTGGGAGAACGCCAAGCCGTTGCTCTGGGCGAACGACTCGAGGCTTCCTGCGGGTCCGTCCTCTCCGGGCACGGCGCGCGATCCTACTGCGGCGGCCAGCGCGAACCCCGCAAGTTGCGGCCCGGGTGGGCGGGGAGCCCCGCCTGGCCACGCACGACCCCCCGATATACTGGGCTCTCGTCGTAGTCGAGAAACCGGAGGTCTAATCCGTCGGCATCGTGGGGCCGAGATAGCTGGATGAGACCGCCGGCGAGCCCGCGTCCCCGAGGACGGTTCGCCGGAGGCGACCACCGGCTAGGCAATACTGAGGCGAACGGCAAAGAGGCAGAGAGTTTGTTCGAGCGATTCACAGAGAGGGCACGTCAGGTAGTCGTCCTAGCGCAGGAGGAAGCCCGCACCCTCAAGCACAACTACATCGGCACCGAGCACATCCTGCTCGGCCTGCTCCGCGAGGAGGAGGGTCTTGCCGCGCGCGTGCTCGAGTCGCTCGACATCACGGTGGAGCGCGTCCGGGCGCAGGTCGTTCGGATCGTCGGCTCCGGCGAGGAGGTCACCTCCGGCCAGATCCCGTTCACGCCGCGAGCGAAGAAGGTGCTCGAGCTCGCGCTCCGCGAGGCTCTCTCGCTCGGCCACAACTACATCGGCACCGAGCACATCCTGCTCGGCCTGGTGCGCGAGAACGAGGGCGTCGCCGCCCGCATCCTGCTCGACTTCGACGCCGACTCCGAGAAGATCCGCAACGAGGTCATCCGGATGCTCTCCGGCCCCGGCGGGCGCCGTCAGGGCGCGGGCGTCGGCGGCGGCGAGGGCAAGAAGTCCTCGAAGCTGCTCGACCAGTTCGGCCGCAACCTGACCAAGCTCGCCAGCGAGGGCAAGCTCGACCCGACAATCGGCCGCGACACCGAGATCGAGCGGATCATGCAGATCCTCTCCCGCCGCCAGAAGAACAACCCGGTGCTCCTGGGCGAGCCCGGAGTCGGCAAGACGGCGATCGTCGAGGGCCTCGCGTCGCGCATCGTGCGCGGCGAGATCCCCGAGCTCCTGCGCAACAAGCAGATCTACACGCTCGACCTCGCGGCCCTGGTCGCCGGCTCGAAGTACCGCGGCGAGTTCGAGGAGCGCCTCAAGAAGGTGATGAAGGAGATCACCCAGCGCGGCGACATCATCCTCTTCATCGACGAGCTCCACAACCTCGTCGGCGCCGGCGCGGCCGAGGGCGCCATCGACGCCGCCTCGATCCTGAAGCCGGCCCTTGCCCGCGGCGAGCTCCAGACGATCGGCGCCACGACGCTCGACGAGTACCGCAAGTACCTCGAGCGCGACTCCGCCCTCGAGCGGCGCTTCCAGCAGATCAAGGTCGACCAGCCGTCGATCCCCGACACCGTGTCGATCCTCGAGGGGCTCCGCGAGCGCTACGAGGACCACCACCGGGTCAACATCACGGATGAAGCCCTCGCGGCCGCGGCTGAGCTGGCCGACCGCTACATCTCAGACCGCTTCCTGCCCGACAAGGCGATCGACCTCATCGACGAGGCGGCGTCGCGGATCCGCATCCGCTCGATGTCGCAGCCGCCCGTCTACCGCGAGCTCGAGGAGGACATCGAGGAGACGCGGCGCGCCAAGGAGTCGGCGATCGAGGCGCAGGAGTTCGAGAAGGCCGCGAACCTGCGCGACAAGGAGCGCCAGCTCACGAACAAGAAGCATGAGCTCGAGGACGAGTGGGAGTCCGGCGAGGGCGGCGAGAGGCCCGAGGTGGGCGAGGAGGAGATCGCCGACATCGTCTCGATGTGGACGGGCATCCCGGTCTTCAAGCTCACCGAGGCCGAGACCAAGAAGCTCCTGCGCATGGAGGACGAGCTCCACAAGCGCGTGATCGGTCAGAACGTGGCCATCGAGGCCGTCTCGAAGGCGATCCGCCGGTCACGCGCGGGCATCAAGGACCCCAAGCGCCCGGCCGGCTCGTTCATCTTCCTCGGCCCCTCAGGTGTCGGTAAGACCGAGCTGGGCCGGACGCTCGCCGAGTTCCTGTTCGGCGACGAGGAGGCGATGGTTCGCATCGACATGTCCGAGTACATGGAGAAGCACGCGGTCTCGCGCTTGGTCGGCTCGCCACCTGGCTACGTCGGCTACGACGAGGGCGGCCAGCTCACCGAGGCCGTGCGGCGCAAGCCCTACTCCGTGTTGCTCCTCGACGAGATCGAGAAGGCCCATCCGGACGTCTTCAACATCCTGCTCCAGATCCTGGAGGACGGGCGGCTCACCGACGCCCAGGGGCGCACGGTCGACTTCCGCAACACGATCGTGATCATGACCTCGAACATCGGGGCGAAGGACATCGCGAAGAACGTGAGCTTCGGCTTCGGTTCATCCGACGAGCTCGGCGCCTCCTACGAGGAGATGAAGGACCGGATCATGGGCGACCTCAAGAAGGTCTTCCGTCCCGAGTTCCTGAACCGGATCGACGAGGTCATCGTCTTCCACAAGCTCTCGCGCGAGGAGATCAAGGAGATCATCGACCTGCTCATCGGGCGCGTTCGCGCCCAGGTCGCCGAGCACGAGCTTCAGCTCGAGCTGACCGACGCGGCGAAGGACCTGCTCGTCGACAAGGGCTGGGACCCGGCGATGGGCGCGCGTCCGCTGCGCCGCGCGATCCAGCGCTATATCGAGGACCCGCTCGCCGACGAGGTCCTGCGCCGGGGTGAGGTCCAGACCGGGACCACCGTGGTTGTCGATCGCGACGAGGCCGGTGACGGCGAGGACCCCGAGCGTCCGCTGTCGCTGAAGCTCGTGAAGCCGAAGAAGCGCGCGTCCAAGAAGAAGGACGAGAAGGAGCCGGTGGGAGTCGGAGCAGCGGGCTCCGATGACGGCCCGCCGGCCCCGTCAGGGAACGGCGGCGGCTCGCCCGATGGCGGCGTGGCCGCCGACTCCGCCGAGTAGCCCAGCCCGTCTAGAAGCGGCGCTTCATCAGCTTCACGGACTTGTCGGCGTTGACGACGCCGCCCGAAACCGACCTCCCGCGCCAAGCCTTCACCCGTCGGGCGCCGTCGATGATCGCCTTCTTCACCTGCGCGGCGCTCGCTTTCGGCTCCATGCCGAAGAGGATCGTCGCCAGGCCGGCGACGGTCGGTGAGGCAAAGCTCGTCGCGCAGCCGGTGCCGCCGAAACCGCCGCCGTTCGTGGTGGTGACCGAGTTCTCGGTCGGGACCGCCACGTCGACGGTCTTCGGCCCGAAGGCAGCGCAGTCGAGCCCGTCGTCCGGCGCGCTGACGCTGACGCAGATGACGTTCCGGAGGGCGACCGAGCAGGGCTGCGGGTGGGTCGGGTCGGCGTTGAAGGTGCCGCCGTTACCCGACGGGATCGTGACGAAGAGGACCCTGGGGTTCCGCTTGATGACCTTGTTGAGGTCGGGGTTGCGGTCCGCCAGCCAGCTCATGCTGATCACGCGCGCTCCCCGGTTCGCCGCCCATTGCATCGCCGGCGGCTGGATGTGGCCGTAGCACTGGTCATCGTCCCAGCAGGTGCGCAACGCGATGAAGCGGGCGTTCGGCGCCACCCCGCTGCCGCCGACGCCGTTGTCCCACGCAGCGCCGAGGACACCCGCGACCAGCGTGCCGTGGTCGGAGCAGCCGGGCGGGTGGTTCGGGTCGAGGTCCGGCACCTCGTTCGGCGGGTTGCAGTCGTTGCCGATCATGTCGTAGCCGTGGGCGCCGGCCGGGATCGTCACGTTCGGGAACTGGCCCGGGTACTGGTTCGGCGCCCTCGTGGGCCTCGGCAGGGAGTAGAGGCGCGAGGCGAGGTCGGGGTGGTCGAGGTCAAGGCCGGTGTCGGGGATCATCACCCTGATCTGCTGCAGGCGGCCGGCGTCGGCGACCGCCTTCTCGACCTTCATGATCTGGTGCGGCTGCTCCTGCGCCGTGAGCGGGTCACCCTGCGGCGCCGCGGAGGCGCCGGACGCCAGCGCCGCGAGCGCGATGGCGACGGCGATTCCCGGCGCAAGACCTCTCCTCATGGTGTCGATCACGGATTCACCGTCAGGTAGTGGGCCTTGATCACCGCTCCGGTGTCGGTCGGCTCGCCGGTGTTGTAGTCCTGGATCAGGTCGAGGCAGGACGGGTCGTCGAACTCGCCCTTCACGAACCACCACCACGCGACGTAGGAGACTCCGTGCGCGTCGGCCCAGTCCATGTAGGCCTTGTCGTAGGCCGTGCCGCAATCGGGCGGGCCCTGAAAGATGTCCTGGCCGAACTCCCCAGTCACCACCGGGACCTGGGTCGCGAGCGGCCCGATCACGTCGTCCCAGCACTGCTGATAGCAGAGGTAGCCCTCGGGCTGGTCGGCGCCGTAGTTGTGGAACGAGGCGACGATCTGCGGGCCGGATGGGGTCTTTGCCAGCGGGTCGTTCGGCTCGAAGTCGAGCCAGCGGCGCAGGTCGTCGGTGTAGTCGAGTCCCGGAACCATGAGCGGCTGCGTCGCCCCGGCCTTGCGAATCACGTTGACGAGGTGCTGCGTGCCCGCGACCTTGCCCTTCGTCCTCGGCGCGCCCCGCTTGACGTGCCGCAGCGGCAGCGGACAGCCGCCGTCGCGAAGGCACTTCCAACTGATGCCGACCGGCTCGTCGAAGAGGTCGAAGACCACGTGCGGGTTCGAGGCGAAGGTCTTCGCCATCGAGCGCCAGAAGTCCACCGAATGCGAGGCGTCGGGAGCTCCCCGCTGCCCATCGGCGAGGACGTTCCCCGGTCCCGACCAATGGAGGTCGAGGATCGCGACGATGCCCTGGTCATTCAGGTCCGAGACGAATTTCTCGACCCCGGCCCGGTAGCGGTCTCGGACCTTCGCCCCGACCCGCCGTGCGGCGCGGCCGTGCAGGCGATGGATGGCGTTCGGCGTGCGTCGGACCGGGTTGACGCCCAGCCAGCAGTCCTCGTTGAGCGGCACCCGGACCGCGTTCACGTGCCAGGTCTTCATCGCCGCGATCGCTGCCGGCCCAACCGGCCCGGCGCTCACTCCGTTCCGGTACGTGGGGCCGTAGATCGGACTGACGCACACGTACTCGAACGAGGCGCGATTGACGCCGATCAGCCGCAGCGTCTGACCCGACCCGTCGACGAGATGGTTCCCGTCTACGTGCACGGCAGGCGCGGCGGCGGAGGCCGTCGCCGCGCACCACGATGTCGCCGCGAGGCTCATGACCAGTGCAGCGACGAGGAGCTTGCGTCCTTTCATGATGGCGATCCTGAGCTCTCGGCCCGGACTCACCGTCACTCTATGGCTGCACTTTCCGGAAGTGCTTGCGGACGCCCTTGCCGAACCCGCTCGGGTGGCCGCTGAAGTACGCCGAACGCTTCGGGCCGAGGAGGGCGTTGGCGCAGCCGCCGTAGTCAGCCTCCGTGTTCCAGGTCCAGGCCAGATATGAGATGCCCTGGCCGTCCGCGAAGTTCATGATCCGCTTGCTGTAGCCGGAGTTGCAGTCGGTATCGCCGAACCCGCCGATCACGATCGGGAAGCCGTTCGAAAGGTCGCGTAGGAACGGCTTCGACGCGCCGAAGTTGCCCGAGTAGTCGAACGAGTTCCAGCCGACCGCGATCGAGTTCAGCGGGTCCGTCGGCATGAAGTCCTGCCACCGGCTCAGGTCGCCCGCGAAGTCGATCCCGGAGACGATGATGGGCTGCGCCGCGCCGGTGCCTCGAATGGCGTCGACGATCGCCTGGTGGCCGGTCGCCTGGTAGGTGCCGAAGCGGGGCTCGCCCTCGGACCCGTTCGCGTTGACCGCGCACCCGTTGAGCGAACAGCCCCAGGAGATCTTGTGCGGCTCGTCATAGGCGTGGAAGAGAACGCCGTGGTTGTCCCTGAAGCGCGCAGCCACCGAGCGCCAGAAGTCGAGCGCGTGGTCGGCGTCGGCCATCGGGCTCTCAGCGTTGCCACGCACGGCGCCGTAGACGTGGTCGTCGGGGCCGGCTCCCGAGAGGCGCAGCACGACGTAGATGCCGTGTGCGTTCAGCCGGTTGACGTACCCCTCGATTGCCCGGCGGTAGTTCTCGCCCGTGAAGCGCGAGTTGAGGCTGCCGATGCCACCGAGCCAGCACGCCTCGTTGAGGGGCAGCGCGACGGCGTTCACCTTCCAGGTCTTCATCGCCTGGATGGCCCGGTCGTTGACCGGCCCCTGGAAGACGGCATAGCCGTGGCCGCCCCGGCCGTCGGGACCCGAGCAGGAGTACTCCGTGCCGGAACGATTGACGCCGATCAGGCGGACGTTCTTGCCGTTGGCGTTGACGAGATGGTTCCCGGAGACCGAGATCGACAGCGCGCCGGCGGGCGCAGCGGCGATCGCGACGACCGTCACGACGAGCAGCCCGACGAGTACGAGGCGACCGCGGAGCCTCCCTGCCATGCGCGGATCCTCTCACGCCCGAGCGCGCAGCGCAACCAGCCGCGCGGACCACTAGCCTCGCGGCCGGTGACGGGAGCGGCGGACGACGTGAGAACCCACCCCTGGTGGACCCTCGTCGGCTCGTGCGCGGGCCTCTTCGTCCTCATGCTCGACTCGACGGTGGTGGCGCTCGCTCTGCCCACGATCCGCTCCGATCTGGATGCCAGCCGGGCCACGCTGCAATGGATCCTCAACGGCTACCTGCTGGTGATCGCGGCGCTCGTGGTCACCGCCGGACGGCTCGGAGACATGTTCGGGCGGCGGAACGTCTTCGCGGCCGGCCTGACGCTCTTCGGCGTCGGCTCCGTCCTCGCCGGCGCGGCTTGGAGTGGCGACGCGGTGATCGCCGGACGGTTCGTCCAGGGAGCCGGCGCCGCCGCCACGCTGCCGCTGTCGCTCGCCCTCGTCACCGACGCGTTCCCGCCGGAGCGCCGAGCTCAGGCGGTCGGAATTTGGACAGCGATCTCATCGCTGGCCCTCGCGATCGGGCCGTTGATCGGCGGGATCCTCGTCGACGCGGACTGGCGATTGATCTTTTGGGTCAACATCCCTGTCTGCGTGTTCGGCGTGCTCGTCGTGCTTGCGTTTGCCCGCGAGAGCCGCGACGAGACCGCCACCGATCACCTCGATTGGCCGGGCCTCGTGATCCTGAGCGCCGGATTGGTCGCGCTCGTGCTGCCTCTCGTGGAGTCACAGGCGTGGGGGTTCGGATCGCCCGCCACGATCGGGCTGCTACTGGCCGGTGCGGCCCTTCTCGTCCTCTTCTACACGGTGGAGCGGCGCTCGGAGCGGCCAATCGTCGACTTCGAGCTGTTCCGAAACGGGCCCTACTTCGGCGCCAGCGCCGCCGCGTTCTGTCTCGTGGGCGCCTACTGGGCCCTGATGCTCCTGCAGCCGCAGTACCTGCAGGAGGTCCTGGGCCATAGCGCGACGGTCGCCGGGGTCCTGATCCTCCCGATCACGGTGCCGATGATCCTCATCTCGCCGGTGGCGGGCAGGATGATCAAGCGGTTCGGCGTCAGGGGGCCGATGACGGCGGGGATGGCCTGCGGGGCGGCCGGCCTGGTCCTGCTGACGCGCGTCGACGCGAGCTCGGGCTTCGGCACGCTGCTGCCGGGGTTCCTCCTGTTCGGGGTCGCGCTCGGTCTCGTCTACGCGCCGATGTCGAGCGCCGCGATGGCCGCGCTTCCGGCTTCCAAGGCGGGAATCGCGTCAGGGGTGCTGGCCATGGACCGCGTGCTCGCGGGCGCCCTGTCCGTCGCGATCGGCGGCGCGATCTTCGAGAGCGTCGAGGCGGGCGCAGCCGGAGGCAGGGACGTCGCCTTCACCGACGGCCTCTCCGCGGCGATGTGGTTCCTCGCCGGGCTGGTCGCGGTCGGAGCTCTGCTGACCTGGATGTACGTGCGCGGGGGGCCGATCAGCTCAGCCGATCCGGCCGCGCCGCTCAGCGAGGCCGAGCACCACCACCACCGGCGCTTCCACCTCTAGTCACCCGCTCGCAGCCGCGGACCGTGTCGTGTTGGTCGACCCTGGCGACGTCGCGACCCTCGCCGCAATGCACCCGGTCCGCACCGCCGCCGGCCGCCACGATCACGTCGGCGCCGCGACCGCCGAGGAGTCGGTCTCTGCCCGGGCCGCCCTCGAGAAGATCGCCGCCGGCGCC
The DNA here is from genome assembly GCA_963841455.1 of uncultured Actinomycetes bacterium. Classification (GTDB taxonomy): domain Bacteria; phylum Actinomycetota; class Thermoleophilia; order Solirubrobacterales; family 70-9; genus JAWVFM01. Next base: position 231,997 of record CAWJCU010000017.1, on the reverse strand, counting down.
GCCGTAGAGGCAATCCGGGCCGGGCCCGCCGCTGAGGCGGTCGCTTCCGCCTCGACCGCGCAGCGCGTCGCCGGCGTCGGTTCCCCGGAGGCGGTCCGGCTCACGCCCGCCGGCCTGCGGCACCGAGCACGGGATCACGCGCGCGGGCCGCCGGCCGTCCGGGCGGTTCCCGTCGGCCACGAACGAGTAGTCAGGCGGCAGCCCGTCGGGGCCCATCGACGCGCACCCGGCTCGCAGGTCGTCGCACGCGACCTTCGTGCCGCTCGGCTCGTCGAAGGCGTAGCGCGAGCGCAGGTAGAACGAGTAGAGGTTCGGATCGCCCGAGGGGTCGATGCGCGCGTCGGTGGAGTCGTCGCGCCAGCGGTCGGTGAGCAGGCGGGCGTCGGCCTTCGCCTCGCACGACGGTTGGCCCTGGCACTTCACGTAGCGGTCGAACCACGCGGTCGAGTACCACGCAGCGACATCCTCGCCGCGGAGCGTCGCCGTCCCGAACGGGTAGGCCGCGGTGTTCCCGGGCAAGAACGAGTACTCGTAGTGGGTGCCGCCACGGATGTTGACCTGCATCGAGTCGACCCCGGCGGCCTGGTAGGCGAGGAAGCCGTCGTTGTGGCTCTGCGGATCGGGGTCGGACAGGTACGGCTGCGGGGTCAGGAAGTAGTCGTTCGACATCCCGAGCGCCGGCTTCGTGATCGGCGGCGGTTTGCGGGTGGTGGGGGCCGACGGACAGGCCGGGGTGGCGAACGTGCCGCCGCTCGCATTCGGGTCGTCGAGGTTGTCCCAGGCGACGATCGCGTCGACCCGCGGGTCCTCCTGGCCGACGAACGAGACCGCGGCCGCGCCGAGCGAGTGCCCGGCGATCCCGATCCGACTCGGATCGACATCGCGCCAGAGCGGGTTGTAGGCCGCGTCGAAGCCGTCCTTGACGCGCGCGTTCTGCTTCGCTGCGTGACTCGTGCCGGTGGTGCAACTCGGGCGCGGCTCGTACGGCTTCGCCGGCGTGGAGAGCAGGAAGTCGAGCGCGTCCTCGGTGCCGTCGTAGAACGGCTGGCCGGCCTGCGAGGGCACTCCCTCCGTCTGGTCGGGCGCCTCTCCGAAGGTGTCGGAGCGGCCCTGTCCCTGCACGTCGTAGGTCAGGACCACGTAGCCGTGCTTGGCGAGCGTGGCCGCGAGTCCCCAGTAGAGGGTCTCGGGCGCCTGGACCGACCCGGTGGTGATGACGACCGCTGGACGGTGGCGCGGTCCGGCCCTCGTCGCCCAGACGTTGCCTGAGAGGGTCGCCCCGTCGCGCGCGGTGAACAGGACCGGCTTACGGATCCCGAAGCCCTGGCTCGCCCAGTCGTAGAACCGCACGTCGCCGGCGCACTCGTTCGTCCGGTGCCCGCAGATGTTCCCGAGGTAGTTGCGGGCCGGGTCGTGGGTCTGGATATGGAGATCCTCCTGCTGGCTCGCGAGGTTCTGCTGCTGCAGCCGGGCCTGGAACTCGGGCGTCAGGGTGATGTAGCGCTCGCGCTCCGTGATCTTGGCGAAGTTCTTGGCCTCGGCACCGGCGTCGAAGCCGCTCGCCGGCGCGGCGAACGCCGCCGTGAGCAGGGCGGCGCCGGCGATCGCCGTCGCCCAGCGTGCCGCTCGCCTACCACCCCGTCGCAAGGCGGCGCGAACCTACCAAGGCGCTTCTACGGCCGCGCCGGTTCCGCGGCTCGATCCCACGGGGCGCGGTGGCGTCGGGCGGGGTTCGTAGGGTGGGCTCGTGGCGCGCTCGGCATCCAGATACGTCTGCCAGTCGTGCGGCCACGAGGCGCTCGCCTGGTCGGGGCGGTGCGCGGGGTGCGGAGAGTGGAACACGCTCGTCGAGTCGCGGCCCGCGCCAGCGGCGGCGAGCCGGCGGGGCCGCGGCGGCCGCGCCGCAGCCGCACCGCGCGCAGTGCCGTTGCGGGAGGTCGCTGCCCCGGCGGTGCCGCGACTCGAGACCGGGGTCGCGGAGCTCGACCGAGTGCTGGGCGGCGGACTGGTGCCCGGCTCCCTGGTCCTGCTCGGCGGCGCGCCCGGAATCGGGAAGTCGACGCTCACCGGGATGGCTCTGGGCAACCTCGTGAGCGCGGGGAGGAACGTGCTCTACGTCTCGGGCGAGGAGTCGACGGCGCAGGTGCGGTTGCGCGCCGAACGGCTGGGAGACGCCGCCCTCGAGGTCCCGGCGCTGGCGGAGACGTCCCTCGAGGCCGTCCTCGCGTCGCTCGAAGAGAGCCGGTCCGAGGTTTGCGTGATCGACTCCATCCAGACTCTCGCGGTCGAGGGCATGACCGGCGCGCCGGGCTCGGTGGGCCAGGTGCGCGAGTGCGCCGCCCAGGTGATGGAGGCGGCCAAGCGCATTGGCTGTGCGACTGTGCTCGTCGGCCACGTGACCAAGGAGGGAGCGGTCGCCGGCCCCCGGGTTCTCGAGCACCTCGTCGATTGCGTGCTCCTGTTCGAGGGCGAGCGCGAGCGCAGCTACCGCACCCTGCGTGCGCTCAAGAACCGCTTCGGCGCGACGAGCGAGGTCGGGGTCTTCGAGATGCGCTCGGGTGGCCTCGTGGAGGTCGCCGATCCCTCGGCGCGCTTCGTCGGTGAGGCGAGCGAGGCTCCGGGCTCGGTGGTGCTCGCCTCGATGGAGGGAACCCGACCGCTCCTGGTCGAGGTCCAGGCCCTCGTCGCGCCCACCGAGATCGTCCCGCCGCGGCGGGTGGCGAACGGCATCGACCGCAACCGCCTGGCGATGGTGCTCGCCGTCCTCGCGCGTCACGGCGGCATCTCGCTCTCCGCCGCCGACGTCTTCGTGAACGTCGCCGGCGGCATCCGCGTCGACGAGCCGGGCGCCGATCTGGCGGTCGCCCTGGCCCTCGCATCGGCCCACCGCGGCCAGGCGCTCGCGAGGCCCGGGGGCAAGCCGCTCGCCTGCTTCGGCGAGGTCGGGCTCACCGGTGAGCTTCGGTACGTGGCGCATCCCGAGCGTCGCGTGGCGGAGGCCTCGAAATTCGGGCTCGAGCCGGTCGTGGGGCCAGCCGCCGATGAGACCGTGGGCGGATTGGCCCCGGCCGCGTCGTTGCGCGAGGCGCTGAAGCTGGCTGGCGAGACAGGCCGAGCTCGAGGCCGCCCGGCCGCGCCGAGCCGCCGCGCCGCCTGACCGTCTCGGCTGGCCCGTCCTGCCTTTTGCTCGCAGGAGCGGTAGAAGTCAGGACGGTCTTGGTGTACCAGCGGCACGGCACTTGACAAGCGCCATTCCGACCTGTCCACACGGGATTCGGGGCTGAGCGTGTCACCAGGCGTTTTTGGCATCATCTAGCGGTGACGCCGCACGCAGGGGATGAGTTGAACGAGCTTGAGGCGCGACTCGACCCCCGGCTTCTCCGGGCGCTCGACATGGTCGCCCCGGGCACGGCGCTTCGCGAGGGCATCGACGGGATCATCCACGCGCGCACCGGCGGCCTCATCCTGCTCGCCGAGCCAGACGACGTGTCGTTCCTGCTCTCGGGCGGGATCAAGTCGACGTCGACTACAACCCGGCGCTGCTCTACCAGCTCGCGAAGATGGATGGCGCGATCGTCCTCGACGCGAATGCTTCGCGGATCCTCTGGGCGAACGTCCAGCTGATGCCGGACCCGACGATCCTCTCGATGGAGACTGGCACCCGACACCGCACGGCCGAGCGGGTCTCGAAGCAGACGAAGGCGCTCGTCGTCGCGATCTCGCAGCGCCGCGACGTCGTGTCGCTCTACGTCGAGGGGATCAAGTACATCCTCGTCGACATCCCCACCGTGCTTTCGAAGGCGAACCAGGGCCTCGCGACGCTCGAGAAGTACCGCGACCACCTCGACCGGATCTCGACTCGGCTCTCCGAGCAGGAGCGGCACGGGTCGGTCGCGCTTCACGACGCGCTCGCCGTGCTGCAGCGCGCCGAGCTCGTGACCCGGATGGCGGCTGAGGTGGAGCGCTACATCATCGAGCTCGGTACCGAGGGCCGCCTGATCGAGATGCAGCTCGAGGAGACCGTGATGGGCGTGATGGCCGAGCGCATGGCGCTGGTCCGCGACTACGTCGCCGTCGACTCGGAGCCCGAGCTCGAGCGCGCCGCGAGCGAGCTGGCGGCGCTGCCGCATCGCGAGCTCCTCGACTTCGGCCGCCTGGGCGAGGTGCTCGGCTACGAGCGGAAGGCGAACGCGCACGACCTGTGGGTCCGTCCGCGCGGCTACCGGGCGCTGACGCAGGTACCCAGGCTCCCGCGGCTCGTCGCCCAGAGGCTCGTCCACCGCTTCGGTGACCTCGAGGGGATCATGGCCGCCACGGACGAGGAGCTCGCCACCGTCGAGGGGGTCGGCGAGGCGCGCGCGGAGGAGATCCGCGCCGGGCTTCGCAGGGTTTCGGAGGTCGGCTTCGTCGACCACTACACGTCAAGTTGACGGGCCGCCAGCGAGCGGCTCGTCTCGATTAGAGGAGGAAAAAATCCCAGAGACAGCCATCGAGGACGCGCAGGCCGATCACGAGATCGGCCCCATCGAGTGCACCTTCGAGGCGGGCGACAACGTCGTCTACCCGCACCATGGGGCCGGCGTCGTGATCCACAAGGAGTCGAGGGAGCTCCTCGGCGAGAAGCGCGACTACCTGACCATCAAGATCCTGCACAACGACATGACCGTGATGGTGCCGTGCGAGAACGCGCACGTCGCCGGCCTCCGGCGGGTGATCAACGAGGAGGAGGTCAAGCGCGTGATCGACGTGCTGACCGGTGAGATGTCGGACATGCCGAAGAACTGGAATCGCCGGTTCAAGCACAACCGCGAGAAGATCAAGACCGGCGACGTCTTCGAGCTCGCCGAGGTCGTTCGCAACCTCGCGATCCGCGAGTGGGAGAAGGGCCTCTCCACCGGCGAGAAGCAGATGTACACCCGGGCGAAGAAGATCCTCGCCTCGGAGTTCATGTACGCGCTGGAGAAGGACGAGGACGGGGCGGAGACCTACCTCGACGAGCTCCTGGAGGAGCGCTTCGGCGCCACCGCCGCCGCCTAGCGGCGCGCAAACCGCCACCGCGGTCGTCGCGGCCGCCGGCTCCGGAGAGCGACTCGGAGCCGGCGGCCCGAAGGCCCTTGTCGAGATCGGCGGGCCGGCCGATGCTGGCGTGGTCGGTCGACGCGCTGGCTCGGGCCGAGTCGGTCGGCCCCATCGTGGTCGCCGCCCCTCCGGGTGGGGAGGGGCTGGAGGGAGGCGGCCTCCAGCGCCGCTCGCTCCGGTCGGCGCGAAACGCACCCATACCGTGCATTTCGCGCCAATTGAGGTGGTGGGCGGCGGGTGAGACGCGGGCGGAGTCCGTTCGGCGGCGCTCGAGCGGGTGGAGACCGAGCTCGTCGTGATCCACGACGCGGCGCGCCCGCTGGTCACCCCTCCCTCGTTGACTCCGTCGTGGGCAAGCTCGTCGGCCAGCCCCGACGCAGACGGTGTCATCGCAGCGGCCCCGCTCACCGACACCGTGAAGCGCGCTCGCGACCTCGAGATCGCGGGCACCGAGAGCCGCGAGCACTCTGGGCAGCCCAGACGCCGCAGGCCTTCCGGACGGCGAAGCTGCGCGAGGCCTACGAGGCGGATCCCGAGGGGGTCGCGGCGGCTACCGACGAGGCGATGCTCGTCGAGAAGGCCGGCGGCAAGGTTCTGATCGAGCCGGCGCCGGCCTGGAACCTCAAGGTGACCACGCCCGACGATCTCGCGCGTCGCCGAGCTTCTTCTCGCGGACTGCAGGGCCGCCGCGAGCAGCACGTAGACGAGCGCGAGCCCGAAGCCGATCTGGCCGAAGGAGAGCGCGGTCCCGAAGTTCGCGGCGCCGAGCGCAGCGGCGATCGCGGTCGCGGCGGCGAACGCGCCGAGCATGATCGCGAGGTCCGCCAGCGTCCGCGGCACCGCGGGAGCGTAGACCTCCCGGCCGCGAATACCCTGCCCGCCCGTGCTGACCGACTACCACGTCCACCTGCGCGAGGACGGCGACCACCGCGACCCGCCGGCGAGGACGCGTTCACCGAGGCCAACGTCGAGCGCTATCTTGAGGCCGCGCGCGACGCCGGCATCGGGGAGCTCGGCTGCTCCGAGCACGTCTACCGCTTCGCCCAGGCGCTCGAGATCTGGCGGCACCCGTTCTGGGAGGGGCAGGCGCGCGACGACCTGCAGCCAGTACTGCGAGTTCGTCCGCTCCACGCCGCTGCGGCTCGGAATCGAGGCCGACTTCGTCCCCGGCGCCGAGGACCGGATCGCGAGCCTCCTCGACGCCGCACGACTTCGACTACGTCCTCGGCTCGGTCCACTTCATCGGCGAGGCGGCGGTCGACCACGATGGCTTCGACGCCTGGGAGCGGACGGGCGACCCGGACGCCGTCTGGCGCCGCTACTTCGAGATGGTCACCGAGGCGGCGCGGTCCGGGCTCTTCGACGTCCTCTCCCATCCCGACCTGGTCAAGGTCTGGGGCCGGGGCCGCCCGGCGCCGACGCGCGACCCGCGCTTCTACTACGAGGGGCTCGCCGAGGCGGTCGCCGAGGACGGGCGTGGCCGTGGAGGTCTCGACGGCGGGGCTCCGCAAGCCGGTCGGCGAGCTCTACCCGGCGCCCGCGCTCGCCGAGATGCTCGTCGACGCGGGGGCCGCCTTCGCGCTCTCCTCCGACGCCCACGTGCCGAGTGACGTCGGGCACGCGTACGATCAGGCGGTCGAGACGATGAGGGACTGGGGAATCGAGGAGATCGCGACCTTCGAGCGGCGCGAGCGGAAGATGGAGCCGCTCGGCTAGCTTGGCTTCGCGCGTCGGGATCGGCTACGACAGCCACCGGTTCGCGGAGGGCGGCCGCCTCGTTCTCGGAGGCGTCGAGATCGACCACCCGCGCGGCCTCGAGGGCCACTCCGACGCCGACGTCCTGACGCACGCGGTGATCGACGCGATCCTCGGCGCCGCCGGGCTCGGCGACCTCGGCCAGCACTTTCCGCAGACCGAGGAGCGCTGGCGCGACGCCGACTCGCTCGACCTCCTGCGGACCGTGCTCGGGATGGTCGCCGGGCGGATCGAGAACGTGGACGCCACCGTCATCTGCGAGGCGCCGCGCCTGGCGGACTGGCGGGTGGCGATGGAGGGCCAGCTTCGCGCCGCCGTCTCCGCGCCGGTGAGCGTGAAGGCGACGACGAACGAGGGCATGGGATGGATCGGGCGGGGGGAGGGGATCGCGTGCGTCGCGGTGGCGCTGGTGAGCGTCGACTCCGGATAGGGTGCGGGTGTGTCGGTGAGGATCTTCAGATCCGAAAGCAGCGGGTAAGGGCGCCGTAGGCGCCCGCAAGTATTGACTCCGCTGGGCTCGGACCTGCCGATCGTCGGCCGCGTCTCGCGGCTCCCGCTGGGCAAGCTCGGGCCGGTGGGGGAGGTGCCGGCGGTCGTCCGCGAGCTCGTCGAGACCGGCCTGATCCGCCCGGTTCGGCCCGACAAGCTCGCCCGGATCATCCGCGAAGTCGCGCGCTGGGGCACGACGCCGGCGGCGTCGATCGCCGCGGCGAACATCGAGACTCCCGACACCGTGGGCCTCGTCGACGAGCTCGGCGAGCTGACCTTTCGTGAGCTCCACGAGCGCTCGAACGGCCTCGCGAGGGCGCTCGAGGCCGACGGGGTGAGGCCGGGCGATGGCGTCGCGATCATGTGCCGGAACCACCGCGGGTTCGTGGACGCCACCCTGGCGGCCGCCAAGCTGGGCGCGAGCGTGCTCTACATGAACACCGGCTTCTCCGCGCCCCAGTTCACGGACGTGGTCGAGCGCGAGCAGCCCGCCGTGCTCATCTACGACGAGGAGTTCGCCGACGTCCTGAAGCCGGCGCGAGAGGCCGGCGGCCGCGCGCTCCACGCGTACGTCGGCTGGCGCGAGGACCCCGGCGCCGATCCTCCCGACAAGCCGCTCGAGGACTTGATCAGGGGCGGCGACCCGAGCGACGTCGCCGCGCCGGACGAGGAGGCGAGGTTCATCATCCTGACCTCCGGGACGACCGGAACCCCGAAGGGAGCCCAGCGCGGCTCGCCCGGGACGATCGGCCCGATCGCGGCGATGCTCTCGCGCCTCGGCCTCCACTCCAGGGAGGCCACCGTGATCGCGGCTCCCCTCTTCCACGCCTGGGGCTTCGCCCATCTTCAGATGGCGCAGGCGCTGGGCTCGACGGCAATCGTGCGCCGGAAGTTCGACCCCGAGACGACCCTGCAGCTGGTCGAGAAGCGCAAGGCGACGGCGCTCGCCGTCGTCCCGGTGATGCTTCAGCGGATCCTGGCGCTCCCCGAGGAGACGCTGCGCAAGTACACGCTGCCGAGCCTCCGGGTGGTGGCCGTGAGCGGCTCGGCGCTGCCGGGCGAGCTCGCGATCCGGTGGATGAACATCTTCGGCGACAACGTCTACAACCTCTACGGGTCGACCGAGGTCGCCTACGCGACGATCGCCGGGCCGGAGGACCTCCGGGCCGCGCCGGGCACCGCCGGCTTGCCGCCCGCGGGAAGCGTCGTCAGGATCCTCGACGAGAACGGCAACGAGGTGCCGACCGGGAAGTCGGGCCGGGTCTTCGTCGGCAACGAGTTCCAATTCGAGGGTTACACCGGCGGCGGCACGAAGGAGATGGTCGGCGGCCTCATGTCGTCGGGCGATGTCGGGCATTTCGACGAGGAGGGGCGCCTGTTCATCGACGGGCGAGACGACGAGATGATCGTCTCCGGTGGCGAGAACGTCTTCCCGCGCGAGGTGGAGGACCTGCTGTCCGACCACGAGGCGGTCGCCGAGGCAGCGGTGATCGGCGTCGACGACGAGGAGTTCGGGCAGCGGTTGAAGGCTTTCGTCGTCACCGCGGAGGGCGAGGACCTCTCTGAGGACGAGATCCGCGCCCACGTCAAGTCGCACCTCGCGAACTACAAGGTCCCGCGCGAGGTGGAGTTTCTCGATTCGCTGCCGCGCAACAGCACCGGAAAGATCCTGAAGAAGGAGCTCGCGTAGCGGGCTAGGCGGCAGCCCCGGCGCGCTCAGCGCGACGTCGGTGCGCCTCTTCGCGGAGCTTCTGGTGCTCCACCTGGCGCTTTAGCTGGTGGAGGCTGCTGCGCATGTTCGACCCCATCGTCGGCATCGCCACCCATTCGGAGATCCAGCCGGCGATGCCGGCCCCGGCGACGCCGTAGGCGATCCGGAACTCGACGCGGGTGCGGCCGTCGGAGAGCTCCCGGAGGCGCCAGCGGCCGCGATGGTCGAGGCCGGTGACGGACGACCAGGCCATGTCGCGCGGCTCGTCGAACTCGACGACCTCGACCAGGCCGCCGGTCTCGGCCGCGCCGACGCGGAACAGCACTCGGTACCGGGCGCCGAGGCCGATCGCCTTCTCGCCCTTGACCTCCCAGCGCGTGACCCCGGACATGAAGTGAAGCGCGTTGGCCGGATCGGCGACGTAGTCCCAGATCAGCTTCGGCGGCGCCGAGATGACGACCGATTCGTTGAGCCTCATCCGATCACCGGGAAGCGCCGTTCCGCCGCCAGGGAGCTGAGGGCGTCCTGCATCACGCGGGTGATGTGCTCGTAGACCTCGTCGAGGTCGGGGTCCGGGCCGAAGTGCTCGCCCAGATCGATCGGCGGAAGGACCTCGGTGGTCATCTTCGCCGGCAGCGGTATCCGCGGGAGGAAGTCGCCGATATCGAGCCCCCAGGGGGGCGCGATCAGGATCGGCAGGACCTTCAGACGGAGCGTCTTGTCGAGTCGCAGGAGGCGCGCCAGCCAATCGCCGCGGGACAGCCAGAGCGCGGTTTCCTGGCCCCCGATGGTGACCACCGGGACGATCGGCACGCTCTGGTCGATCGCGAGGCGAATGAAGCCGCGGCGCCCGCCGAAGTCGATCTTGGAGCTCTGCCAGCTCGGGCGGTGGACCTCCCAGTCCCCGCCCGGGAACACGAGAACCGCGGCACCCGACTCGAGCGCCTTGCGCGCGTTGTCGTGGGAGGCGGCGACCGTGCCGAACCGGCGCAGGTAGGGGCCGAGGGGGGAGGTGAGCACGAGGTTGTGGGCGAGCTGGTGGAATCTGCGCTCGACTCCGAAGAAGGTCTGGAACGCCAGCGTGAAGAAGATCGTCTCGGGCGACATGTTCCCGCCGGTGTGGTTGCCCACCAGGAGCACCGGGCCCTCCTCGGGGATGTTGCCCAGGTTGCGCACCTCCGCCCGGTACCAGAGCGTGGCGAAGAGCCAGCTCATCGGCAGCTTCTCGCGAATGTAGTCGGGGTCGCGATCGTCGAGGTCCGCCGTGAGGCGCCCGCCGATGCCGCCGGCTAGTCGCGACGCAAACGTGCCGAAGGCCTCGGCCCCAACGCCTGCGAGACGCTTGCCCGCGTCGCCGACCCCCCCGCTCGCCCGCCCGAGCATCGCCGCCGCCGCCGAGCTGCGCCCACGCAGGCTGCTGCTGCCGGCATCGCCGTCTTCCGACTCGCCGCCGTTCCGCTTCGCGCGCTCGGACAACGTCGCTGGATCGGGCATCGGCGAGAGTCTAGTGGCGCCTCGCGCCCTGCTCAGGCGGTACGGGCGAACGGAAGCGAGTCGGCGAGGTGTCCCTCGACGTGCTCTCGAATGAGCAGGTTCGCCTCGACGGCGAGCTCCACCTGGGGGACGTGGCCGCACTCGGGGAGCGTCACCTGGCGCGCGGCTGGTAGCGCTTCGGCCACGTGTCGCGAGAACGCGGCGGGCACGAGGCGGTCGCTGTCGCCCCAGACGAAGAGCGCGGGCACCTCCAGCTCGGCGAGCCGCGGCCAGAAGCCGCGCTCTCCCCACGGCGCGTCGAGGTAGATGTTGCGTAGCGCGGCGAAGAAGGCCACGCGCGCAGATCGAGAGCGGTAGGTGCGACAGAACTCGTCGGCAATGACGTCCGCGATCGCGGGGTCGAGACGCTCCGGGCGGGCGAACATCGCCCATAGCTGCTGGCGGACGACTGCCGCTCGCATCGCGTGCGGGATCGCCGCCAGCTCGGGACGCAGCAGCTTCACGAGGGGCACGAGCTCCCGGCGGCGCCTGAATGCGAGCGCGGGAGCGAGCAGGCTGAGTGAGGCGGCGCGCTCCGGCGAGTCGAGGGCGAGCTGGATCGCCACGCGGCCGCCCATCGAGTTGCCGACCAGGTGGGCGCGCTCGACGCCTGCCGCATCGAGGTAGGCGCGCACCGCTCGCGCGAAGTAGGCGGCGTGGTAGGGCGCTCGGGCCGGCTTCGCCGACGATCCGAAGCCCGGAAGGTCGATTGCGTGGACCGTGAGCTCCGGCGTCAGCGCGGACACGGTCTCGAAGAACGAGGTCTTGTTCGAGCCCAGTCCGTGGAGGCACACGACCTGCTCCGGTCCGCTGCCGGAGACGAGGGCCGAGATGCGCCCGGCGCGTGTGGGCACGTCGGTGACCGAGATCAGCGGCGGCCGTCCTCCCGGAAGCTCGAACATCCCCTCGAAGCCCAGCGCGAGGTCGAGGTCGCCGCGAGCGTAGAGGCGCCTGGCCGAGAAGGCGTCGAGGCCGGAAATGCGACCCTCGCGAAGCGCGATCCACGTCGACGCGTCGGTTCCGATGACCACGTCGGGCTCGCCGAGCGGAGTCGGGCGCACCTCGCACCGCTCGCCGCGAAGGCGGACGCCCCAGACCCTCCCGATGTCCCCAAGGCGGATCTCGAAGGCGGCGTCGAAGTCGGCGTCGGCTCCCAGGTAGCGATCGGGGAGCGAGGCGAACGCCTCCGACACGCGCGCGACCACGCGCTCCCGCAGCGAGATCCCTCTCATGCGACGCGGGACCTTAGCGGGGGATCCGGCCGAAGCGACGGGGGGTGCGTTCGGATCGTCGCAATTTGCATGGTGTTCAGCCCTCATTAGAGTCAGCGCTCGATGCGGGCCGTGCGGATCCACGACACCCTCACCGGCGAGCTCGTGGAGCTCGAGCGCGGGGCCGTTGGGATCTACGCCTGCGGACCGACGGTTTACTCGCGCATCCATGTCGGGAACGCCCGTCCCTACGTGGTCTTCATGCTCCTGCGCCGGTTTCTTGCCTCGGAGGGCTACGAGCCGAAGCTGGTCGTGAACGTCACGGATGTCAACGACAAGATCTACGACGCCGCCCGCTAGGCCGGCGTGCCCTCCGCCGAGCTCGCGACGGCGATGACGCGGGACTACTTCGAGGACACAGATCGCCTGGGCCTTGGCCGGCCCGACTCCGAGCCGCTCGCGACCGAGACGATCGACGAGATCGTCGCGCTGATCACCGCGCTGGTGGACGGCGGGCATGCCTACGAGTCCGGCGGCGACGTCTACTTCAGGGTCCGCAGCTTCGACGCCTACGGGCGGCTCTCGAACCGCGATCCCGGCGAGATGGACCAGGGCGAGGAGGCCGGGGACGAGAGCCTCAAGGAGGACCCGCTCGACTTCGCGCTCTGGAAGGCGACGAAGCCCGGCGAGGACACGGCCTGGGACTCCCCGTGGGGCCCCGGGCGGCCGGGGTGGCACATCGAGTGCTCGGCGATGGCCGAGAGGGAGCTCGGCACGCCGTTCACGATCCACGGCGGCGGCGTCGATCTCGTGTTTCCCCACCACGAGAACGAGATCGCCCAGACGGAGGCCGCCCGCGGTCACCCCCTCGCCCGGGTCTGGATGCACAACGGGATGCTCCTCGCCGGCGAGGAGGCGAAGATGGCGAAGTCGGAGGGCAACGTCTTCGGCCTCCGCGAGGCACTCGAGCGCTACGGCGCCGAGGCGGTCGTCGGACTCCTCGTCTCCGGCCATTACCGCCAGCCCCTGGCGTTCGGCGCCGACGCTCTGGACCAGGCACTCGCCCGAGGCGAGCGAGTGCGGGACTTCTTCCGCTCGGCGGAGGAGGTTGGTGGCGAGCCCGACCCCGTCGTCGCGCGGCTGCGCGAGTCGTTCCTCGACGCCCTCGCCGACGACTTCAACACGCCGCGGGCGCTGGCCGCCCTTTACGAGCTGATCGCCGAGGGCAACAAGCGGCCGGTCCCGGGTGCGCACGCCGCCGTTCGCGAGCTCCTCGCGCTCCTCGGCCTGGAGCGGCTGGCCGAGATCGACGACGTCGGTAGCCCCGAGGCGGAACGGCTCGCCCGCGAGCGCGAGGAGGCGCGCACGGCGCGCGACTTCGAGCGCGCGGACGTGCTTCGCGACAAGCTCGCCGAGCTCGGCTACGCGGTGCGCGACACGCCCGACGGCCCGCGTCTCGTCCGCCGCTGATGGCCGGCGGAGCGCCGCGGGTGGCGGAGGGCCTCGAGGTCGTCTACGGCCGGCGCCCGGTGGCTGAGGCTCAGCGCGGGCGCCGCCGCGTGCACAGGGTGTGGAGCAGCAACGAGCTCGACGACGGCGGGCTCGAGCGGCTCGCGGGGTCGCCCGACCACCAGGGCGTGGTGGCGGAGGTCGATCCCTATCCGTACGCGGACGCCGGCTCGCTGCTCACCGCCGACGACGCGCTGGTCCTCGTCCTCGACGGCGTGCAGGACCCCCGCAACCTCGGCGCGATCTGCCGCTCGGCGGAGGCCGCCGGCGCCTCGGGCGTGCTGATCCCGACGCGGCGCGCCGCGGGGATCACCGCCGCCGCCTGCAAGGCGTCGGCCGGCGCGGTCGAGCACCTGCCCGTGGCGCGCGTCGCGAACCTCGAGCGGTGGCTCGTGCGGGCGAAGGACGACGGCGCCTGGGTGTACGGCGCCGATGCCTCCGCGCCCGGCGCCTATACGGCGGCCGACCTCAGGGGCAGGGTGGTGCTCGTCCTGGGAGGGGAGGGGAAAGGCCTGCGACGCCTCGTCGCCGAGCGGTGCGATGTCGTGGTCTCGATCCCGCTCGCCGGCGAGATCGCGTCGCTCAACGTGGCGGCCGCCGCGGCCGTCCTGCTGTTCGAGGTGGAACGGCAGCGGGCGGCTGCGAGGTCGTAGCGGCCCGCCCGGACGGAAGCTCCAAACTGCAACCGAACTTGCAAAGACCTCCGCGGGGGTTGACAGAACACCGCACGAGTGGTTAGAGTTCCGCATATAAGGTTGAACTAAAGGTCGAGCTTCGGCCTTTGGATCAACCGGAGGGGCGCCCAGGGGAGGAGCGGCGCCACAGGATCCGACGAATACGGAGGACCCCGTGGCCACACCTACCACCACCCAGGATGTCGCATCCCTCGCACCGGCGGCAGCAGCCCCGGCCCGTCAGCGCTCTGAAGCTCAACCCGAGCTTGAGGATTCGTACCTGGTCGCACTCGCCAAGTCGGGCAGCGCCGACGCCTACGAGCGGATCATCAAGCGCTACCGCGGCTTCGTCCGCCTGAAGGCGTCGTCGTACTTCCTTCTCGGCGGCGAGTCCGAGGACCTGATCCAGGAGGGCCTGCTCGGCCTCTACAAGGCCGTGCGCGACTTCCGCACCGATCGCGAGTCGAGCTTCCGCAACTTCGCCGAGCTCTGCATCACACGCCAGATCATCACGGCTGTGAAGACGGCGAGCCGCAACAAGCATGCTCCCCTCAACCAGTACGTCTCGTTCGCGAGCTCGCCCGCCGCGACCGGCGAGGGGGAGACCACGATCGAGGAGATCCTGCCCGGACCGGTCAGCGATGAGCCCTCGGAGCGTGTGATCGCGAGCGAGGAGCTCGCGAGCCTGGTCTCCTGCCTGTCGAGCGTCCTGTCCGAGCTCGAGAGCGAGGTCCTGGGCCTCTACCTCGACGGCCACTCCTACGAGGAGATCGGCGAGCGGCTGGAGTGCGAGACGAAGACCGTCGACAACGCGCTCCAGCGCGTGAAGCGCAAGGTGAGCCTGCATCTCGCGAGCCGCGAGGCTTAGGCGCTGGCGGCGAACCGATCCGCTCGGGGCGCGGCCACTACACGCGCGTCGTCGGATTGCACCGAGGGGGGCGGACCCCCGAACGAGGCGGACCGTCCTGGTCTCGCCCGCTCCTGCTCAACAACAGAGCACGGCTCTTGCCTTGGTGGCTGAATCGGCGCGAACAGGTCTGAGACTTGACGCGGCGTGGGTGTATGTCGTTACGCGATTGGTCCTACCGTCTGAGGCAAGAGGCCGGTGGATCAACCGCTGAGAAAGCCGAAGCTGAGCTCCCATCCGGTCGATGTCGGTCAGCGTTCGGAGGGCGCGATCATCGCCGAGCTCGTCCGCCGCGGCTACCACGTGCTCGTGCCATTCGGCGTCAACCAGCGCTACGACCTCGTAATCGACGTTGATGGGCGGTTCGTTCGGGCGCAATGCAAGACCGGTCGGCTGCGAGCTGGTTCCGTCGTATTCGCAACACGGAGTGTGCTGTCGAACACACGAAGGAGCATTTGCCGTGACTACGCGGGCCAAGCCGACCTGTTCCTCGTCTATTGCCCTGAGACTGACGGGGTCTATGTTGTGCCCGTGAAGGAGGCGTCCATGAGTCACATGAGCCTGAGGGTCGAGCCGACGTCGAACCGTCAGGCGCAGGGGATCAACTGGGCGCGCGACTTCCAACTGCCCGCCTAGCTCAACTGGCAGAGCACTCGCCTTGTAAGCGAGAGCGTCCCGGTTCGAATCCGGGGGCGGGCTCTTGGAGGAGAGCGAGCGCGAGTTCACCTGGCGCGACGGCGATCGGGTCGTCGTCTTCCGTGCTGGCGCGTTCGCCGAGGCGGGCGCGGTGCTCGCATCGCACGGCTGGGAGGACTGGGAGCTACTGACGACGCCGCGGGCGCTCGCCGCGATGCCGCTCGACTTCGCGAGCCTCGCCGGCGCCGTCCACGAGGTGCACGGAGGCCCCGTGGACGAGCTCGCCGCCGGTCTCGTCGATCACGTGAGAGGACGCTCGCTCGTCGCCCTGGGCGGGGGTCGCGTCGTCGACGTCGCGAAGGCCGTGGCGGCGGTGCGCGGGGCGCGGGTCGGGGCGATCCCCACGACGCTCTCAGGCGCCGAGATCACGGGCCTTCATCGCCTTCCGAAGGGCTATACCGCTACGAGGCTCGTGCGCCCACAACTCGTCGTCGCCGATCCGGACGCGATGACCTCGCAGCCAGAGGGTGAGGCTCGCGCGAGCGCCATGAACGCGCTTGGCCACGGCGCCGAGGCCCTGTACACGCCGCTCGCCAACCCGGTGTCGACGATGGCCGCGCTCCGCGGCGCCGAGCTGATCGCCGAGGCCCTCGACCAGCCGCCGTCGAAGCGCGACGGTGTGGCGCTCGCCCTTGGGGCCATCCTCTGCGCGTACGCCGTCGACTCCACGCTCTTCGCGATCCACCACGCCGTCTGCCAGACGCTCGTCCGCACGCTCGGCACGCCGCACGCGGAGACGAACGCGGCGATCCTGCCGCGGGTGATGGAGATGATGCGCGAGCGCGCGCCTGACCAGATCGCCGTCCTGGCGAGGGCGATCCGGACGCGCCCGAGCTCCATCGGCTCGCGGATCGACAAGCTCGCCGGCGGCCGCCGGCATCTCGGCGAGCTGGGGGCGGACCGCTCGAAGATCGACGCCGCGATCGACGCAGTGATGGAGCGGGGAGACCTCGCGGCCACACCCGGCGGTGCGCCGGGGCGCGACGAGCTCCGAGGTCTGATCGAGTCGGCCTGGTAGCGCGCAAGCCGCGCGCCTGCGAGTAACCGCCCCAGCGAAGACGTGTAGGCACGTGCATGGAGGCGCAGCCCGCGTCGGCGCCACCGCGCAAAGACGCTGTGATCAGCGAGGAGCGCTATGAGCGTTATCACCGCTTCGCGCGCGAGAGGGGCACCAACCGCGTCCTCTACTACGCCGCGCGCATCCTTCTTGTCCCCGCCTTCCTGATCTGGCTGCGGCTCGGCCGCCACGGGCGCGAGCACGCCAGGGTCTCCGGTGGGCTCATCGTTGCGTCGAACCACCGAAGTTTCCTCGACCCGTTCGTGATCGGCGCGCTCCTCCCGTGGCGCCGGCGCATCCAGTTCGTCGCCAAGGTCGAGCTGTTCGAGAAGCGCTGGCAGGGGTGGCTGCTCTCCCGGCTGGGCGCCTTCCCGATCCGTCGCGGCCAGTCCGACGAGGCCGCGATGGAGACCGCGCGGGTCGCGGTGGAGCGCGGCGGCACGGTCGTGATCTTCCCCGAGGGGACGCGGATCCGCACCGGCTCGCTGGGCACTCCCAAGCGCGGGGTCGGCCGGCTGGCGCTCGAGAGCGGGGCGGCCGTCCTGCCCGTCGCCGTCTTCGGCAGCGAGCATGTTCGCCGCGGCTGGCGGATACGGCCGCGGAAGGTCCGCCTCCGCGCCGGGCAGCCCATGACCTTCCCGCGGACCGAGCGGCCCTCGCCCGCGCTTGCGGCGACCGTCACCGACCGCATCTGGCCCAATATCGAGCTCCAGTGGGAATGGCTCGGCGGATTGCCGCCGCTTCGCAAGGCGGCCGTCATCGGCGCTGGGAGCTGGGGCACCGCAATCGCGGTGCTGCTCGCGCGCGGCGGCCTCGATGTGCAGCTGGGGACCCGGTCTCCGGAGAAGGCCGCGGAGCTCGCACGCAGGCGGGTCAACGCGGACTATCTCCCCGGCGTCACCCTGCCCGAGGGAGTCACCGTCAAGCGGGCCTCCGACATCGAGCTCGGGGCCTGCGACCTCGTCTGCCTGGCCGTGCCCTCGGCCGGGCTCCCGGCCGTCGTCGGCTCGCTTGCCGACCGCGTCGGAGCGCGCACCGCGGTTCTTCTGCTGAGCAAGGGGCTCGTCGAGCCGCTCGGGCTGCAGCCGTTCGAGTACACGTCACAGCGCGTGCGGGCCCGCGCGATCGCCTCGCTCGGCGGCCCGGCCCTGGCGCGCGAGGCGGCCGCCGGGATCGCGGCGCTGGTGCTGGCGGGGCCCGATGCCGACCTTCGAGCTCAGCTGGGCGAGGTCTTCGACCGCGCCGGGCTCGTCTGCGAGCGCACCGACGACGTGATCGGCGTTGAGATCGCCGGCGCCGCGAAGAACGCCGCGGCCCTCGCGGCCGCCGCGGCGGCGCCGCATGGGCTGAACGCCGCCGGCATCGCGGCTGCCCAGGTGTGGCGCGAGTGCGTCGACTTCGGCCTCGGAGCGGGGGCCCGGGTGGAGACGTTCTCAGGGCTTGCGGGCGTCGGCGACCTGACGGCGACGGTGCTCGCGCCGGGCAGCCGCAACCGTCAGGCCGGCGAGCTTCTTGGCAACGGCGTTCCCGCGGACCAGATACCGGGTCGCATCGGGCAGGCCTCGGAGTCGCTCGACTCCGTGCCCCTGCTCGCGGCCGCGATCAGGGGCGCGGGCTTCGATGCGCCCGGGCTCGACGGCCTCGCCGGGCTGATCGCCGGGCGCCTATCGGCCGATGACTGGGTCGCGAGCCTGCGGCGCGCCGAGCGCGAGAGGCAGGCTGCATGAGCGGGCGAGCGGGAGGTTTAGGCTTGGTTGGTGTCCGACCCCGAAGAGGGCTCAAGGCGCGGGGGGACCGCAGCCGCACTACCGGAGGATCCGGCCGCCAAGGCGGAGCTCGACCGCGCGTTCTCGGAGCTCTACAAGGCCCACCTTCGCGACGTCTACTCGTACGCGTACTACCGGGTGGGCAACCACCACGACGCCGAGGACCTGACCGAGCAGGCGTTCCTTCAGGCCTACCGCCACTTCGACCGGGCGCGCCGCGAGTCAAACGGCCGGCCGCTGCGGCCGTGGCTCATCCGCATCGCCCACAACCTGGCGTCGAACTACCACCGCGATCGGGCGCGGCGGCCCGAGGCCGCCCTCGACGCGATCGAGCCGCCGACCCATCCGCACGGCACCGAGCGCGTCGCCGAGGGCCGGGAGGAGTTGAGAGAGGTGATCGCCAAGCTCGACGGCCTCGCCGAGGACCGTCGCGACGCCCTGATCATGCGGTTCGCGCTCGGGATGTCGAACCGGGAGATCGCCCGCGCCCTCGGCCGGACCGACGGCGCGACCAAGGTGCTGATCCATCGCGCGATCAAGCAGCTCGAGGAGGAGATGTCATGAGGGGCTTTGCCGGGTGGGAGGTTCGGACCGTTAGCTCGGGAAGCAGCGTGTCAGGCGCCGCAGGCGCCGCAAGTCATTCGGCGTGTAAGGCGGCGCAGCCGCCGCAGGAGGTTTGGTGATGACCGATCAAGCCAGCCCTCTCGATCTCGAAACGCTTCTGAGCGACGCGCTGCGCCCGATCGATCCGCCCGAGAGCCTGTCGAGCCGGATCGAGACGACGCTCGCCAGCATCACCGAGCAGGCGGCGGCAGAGCTCTCGAGCTGGGCCGACGAGGTGTCGGAGACCGAGCTCGCCTCGCTCCGCGACCCGCGGAACTGGGTGCGCCCGGTCGTCGCCGGGGTCGCCGGCGCGGCGGCGGGCGGGGCGCTGCTCCTCATCGAGGCCCGGCGCCGGCGCCAGCCGACCGGCCTGCGCGCCCGCGCCGACGAGCTGATCCGGTCAGTCCGACAGGACTAACCGGCGTCGCGGAGCCGGCGCCGAGTCCGACGAGCCCGAGGATCAGGTGCCCGATCGCCACCGACGTCGTCACCGGAAGCTCGCCGAGGATCTCGGTCCCCGAGCCCGCGACGAGGCCCCAGACGCCGAGGACACAGAACAGGAGGCCGAAGCCCAGCGCGTAGTCACGCGCCCACGAGGACGCCGCCGCGAGGCCGAGGATGCCGGCGACGATGTGGAGGGCGTCCTGCCACCCGCCGGAGCCGACGAAGCTACCGCCGAACAGCAGGCCGATCACGCCGGCCACCAGGAGGATCACGCCGGCCCCGCGCGCGTATCGCTGAGCACCGCTCATGCGCGGGACTATCGTGGATCGGGAGCGGTCAGTGTGATCCACTCGCGGATCCGGGCCGTAGGTGGATAGATGGGCCGCAGCCGAGATCCGCGCGCGATCGAGCGCCTCGCCGACGAGGAGCTGATGGTCCTTGTCGGCGGAAAGGAGCCTCATGCCTTCGAGGTCTTCTACGACCGCCATGGCGGCGCGGCCTACTCGCTCGCGCACCGGATCGTCGGCAACCGCGCGGCCGCCGAGGACGTCATCCAGGAGGCGTTCCTCTCGATCTGGCGCTCGAGCGCCCGCTACGACCCGGGGCGGGGGAGCGTGCGCTCGTGGACACTGGGGATCGTGCGCAACCGCGCCATCGACGCGCTTCGGCGCAGCACCGGCCCCGCGCCGAAGCTCGATCTCGACGACGACGCATTCCTCGAAGTGCAGGGCGGCGGAGAACCGGACCGACTCAGAGGCGATCCGCCGGGACACGGCCGATCGCGTGCGCGGCGCGCTCGGCGAGCTTCCCCACGAGCAGTCGCAGGTCATCACGCTCGCCTACTTCGGCGGCTTCACCCACTCGGAGATCGCGAAGATGCTCGGGGCGCCACTCGGCACAATCAAGGGCAGGATGCGCCTCGGCCTCGAGAAGCTGCGCGACTCGCTCGCCGACGGCCTCGGCTTTCCTGACAATCTCGGAGGCGCGGGATGAC
The DNA here is from genome assembly GCA_963841455.1 of uncultured Actinomycetes bacterium. Classification (GTDB taxonomy): domain Bacteria; phylum Actinomycetota; class Thermoleophilia; order Solirubrobacterales; family 70-9; genus JAWVFM01. Next base: position 211,569 of record CAWJCU010000017.1, on the reverse strand, counting down.
CGCGCGCGGGAAGCTCCCGGGCCACCCGGAGCGCCACGACGACATCGCGGCTTACGCGCTCGGGGCCCTCGAGCAGCGGGAGGCGGAGGAGCTCGAGGCGCACATCGAGCGCTGCGAGGGGTGCCGACGAGTACCTCCGCGAGATGCTGCCGGCGGTCGACGTGCTGCCCGACCTCGGTGCCGCCGGTCGCCCCGCCGCCAGAGCTGCGCGAGCGCCTGATCGCGACCGTCCACGCGGAGGCGGAGCGGATCGAGGCCGCCGGAGCAGCCTGCGCGCGACGGCGCGCGCTTCGCACTGGCCGAGCTGGCGCGGGATCGCCGCACGCCCCGCGACCGCAATGGCCGCCGGCGCCGTGCTCGTGGCCGGCGCCGCCGCCGGCTGGCTGCTGCACGACTCGGGCGGCCCCGAGCCACACCGTGATCCCGGCGCACGCGACCGCGGCGGCCCCACCGGGCTCGGTCAGCGCCTCGCTCGACCGAGTCGACGGGGCGGGGACGCTCGAGGTGCGCCGCATGCCGCCGCTGCGCCGCAGCGACGTCTACGAGGTCTGGGCCGCCCGGGGCTCGAAGATGACGCCTCAGAGCACGTTCGTCCTGCGGCAGGACGGGACTGCCAATGCGGCTGTTCCCGACCTCGCCGGCGCCGCCGCGGTGCTCGTCACCCGCGAGCCGCGCGGAGGCTCAAGCCAGCCGACGTCGGCGCCGCTGCTGCGCGCCCCGCTCTAGATTCCTTCGCCCCATGGCTGTCTGCTACCGGCATCCCGACCGGGAGACGAACGTGGCCTGCTCGAACTGCGAGCGGCCCATCTGCCCCGATTGCATGACCCCGACCCCCGTCGGCATGCGGTGTCCCGAGTGCGCGGGGAAGACCACGCAGGTGAAGCGAGCCCCCGCGAGTGTGTCCGGCCTCTCGGCCGGCAGGGCGCCAGCCACCTACGCGCTGATCGCCATCAACGTCGCCTTCTTCGTCGCCGAGGTCGCCTCGGGCTCGAGCGCGGGCATCAGCTTCAGCGGGGGTGGGAGCGTCTTCCACAACCTCGCGCTCGACGGTCCTCAGGTGGCGAACGGCGACTGGTACAGGATCGTGACCGGCGGGTTCCTCCACGCCGGCGTCCTCCACATCGCCTTCAACATGTTCGCCCTTTTCATCCTCGGCACCCTCCTGGAGCCGGCGATCGGGTCACCCCGCTTCCTGGGCATCTACGGCGTCTCGCTGCTCGCCGGGTCGCTCGGCGCACTCATCACGACGCCGAACGCCCTCACCGTGGGCGCCTCGGGCGCCGTATTCGGACTCATGTCTGCCGCATTCATCATCGCGAGGCACCGGGGCCTCGAGCAGGTGGCGGGACAAATCGGCATCTACGTGCTGATCAACCTCGCGTTCACCTTCGGAGTCTCCGGGATCAGCGTCGGGGGACACATCGGCGGCCTCATCGGCGGCGCGCTCGCGGCGCTGGTCGTCGCCTTCGGCGAGCGGCGCCGTGTAGGCGGCGCGGTCGAGGGCCTGATGCTGGTGGCGCTGGGCGCCGCGGCGTTCGCGGGGTGCCTGGCGGCGGCGTCGGCGGCGTAGGAGCTTCGTTGGCAGCGAGGGTGTGGCTTCGGGCCGCATCGCAATCAGCCCGGTTCGACGTCCCGGTACGCGACGGCCGGCGGCGTACCGACGGCGTCGGGATAAAGGATGTGGGCCAGGAGCTCCACCCCTTCCACAAGCCTCGGCCCGGGGCGCGAAAAGGACGATGCGGCGTCGACGGCAACAATGCGATCGGCGCCGAGCGCGCCGAGGTCCATCCTGTGGCTCACCGCCTCCCTCGCGGACTCGTCGACGTAGAGGCCACACGGCATCACCGCCACCAGATCGGGCTCGGCGGCGGCTATCTCGTCCCAGCCGACGACCTCCGAGCGGCCGCCCGCCTCGCCGAGCACGTCCTCGCCTCCGGCGGCGGCGATCATCTCCGGCACCCAGTGGCCGGCGACGTACGGCGGGTCCAGCCACTCGAGCGCGGCGACGCGAGGTCGCGCCCGGCCGGCCACCGCCTCCCGCACCGCTTCGATCCGTCGCTCCAGGCCCCACCGGAGGTCGTCGCCCGCACCGGGCGCTCCGGCTGCTGCCGCCAGCGGCTCGAGGTCGCCGAGCACCTCGCCGAGCGTGCTCGGGTCGAGGGAGAGGACGGGCGGGTTCGACGGGAGGCGCTCGGCCACGGCGCGGACGTCGTCGTAGGCGACGGCGCAGACTTCGCAGACGGCCTGCGTGACGACCAGGTCGGGGGCGAGCTCGGCCAGCAGCTCCTCGTCGAGCGCGTAGAGGGCCTCGCCGCGCCCGACCAGCTCGCGAACTCGGGCGTCGATGTCGCCTCGGGCGAGCCCCGGGTCGAGGACACTGCGGGTCAGATGTGGAAGCCGGGCCGCCTCGGGTGGGAAATCGCACTCGTGCGTGACCGCGACCACCTCATCGCCAACGCCGAGCGCGAACAGCGCCTCGGTGGCCGACGGAACGAGGCTGGCGATGCGCACCAGCCGAACCTACTGCCAGACGGGTGGTCGCCGGTCCACGCGCACCTGGATGACGCACCTGGCGCGCCCCCGGGGCACACGCGGATCAGTGACCAACCGTCTAGGGTTTCGCCGGTGGCGCGGCTGACGGACGAGGAGATCGACGCCAAGCTCGGCGAGGTCGACGGCTGGTCGCGCTCGGGGGAGGCGATCACGAAGACGTTCGAGCGGGGGGACTTCGTCGGCTCGGTGCGGTTCGTCGACGCGCTGGTGGATCCCGCCGAGGAGATGGGACACCACCCAGACCTCGAGATCTCCTGGGACAAGGTCACGGTCACGGTCACAACGCACTCCGAGGGTGGCCTGACGGCCAACGACTTCGAGCTCGCGGGGCGGATCGACAACCTGGCATGACGGTCGGGCAGGTCGCCGCCCGCGAGAACATCCGGTTCCCATCCGGGGGCGAGACGCTCGCCGGCTGGCTCTACCGGCCCGAGGGCACGGAGGGCGAGGCGCCATGCGTCGTGATGGCGCATGGCTTCGGTGCGCTCAAGGAGGGGCGCCTCGACGCCTATGCGGAGCGCTTCGCGGCCGCGGGATTCGCGGTGCTCGTCTTCGACTACCGCCACTTCGGCGAGTCGACCGGCGAACCTCGGAACCTGATCGACATCCGCCGCCAGCACGCCGACTGGCGCGCGGCGATCGGCCACGCCCGCGCTCTCGACGGGGTCGACCCGGACCGGATCGCGCTCTGGGGCTCGTCGTTCTCGGGTGGGCACGTGATCGCGGTGGGCGCCGCCGACCCGCGGGTCGCCGCGATCGTGGCGCAGGTCCCGCACGCAAGCGGGGTCGGGACGCTGCAGGCCGCCGGCCCTCGGAACAGCCTGCGCCTCACCGCCGCCGGCCTTCGTGACGCCGCCCGTGCCCTCCGCGGCCGGGAGCCGTATTACGCGCCGATTGTCGGCCGGCCCGGGACGCTGGCGGCGATGAACAGCCCCGACGCCCTCCCGGGCTACTCGGCGATGTACCCGGAGGGGTTCGACTGGCGCAACGAGTACGCGGCGCGGGTCGGCCTCACGATCGCCGGCTACTCGCCCGGCCGCAACGCCGGCGAAGTCGTCTGCCCGCTGATGGTCGCCGTCGGCACCCGCGACGTCGTGACGCCGCCGGAGCCCGCCCGCAAGGCGGCTCGGCGGGCGCGGCTCGGCGAGCTCGTCGAATACGACGCGGGGCACTTCGACGTCTACCGCGGCGAGCACTTCGACCGCGCGGTCGGCGACCAGCTTCGGTTCCTGTCCAGGCACGTCCTCTGACGGCGGGCTCATGCGCCTCCTGCACGTAGTCGGCACGCGCCCGAACATGGTCAAGATGGCGCCGGTCATCGCCGCCGTGCGGGATCGGTTCGCCGACTGGCCCGCGACGATCGTCCATACCGGCCAGCACTACGACCGCGAGATGTCGGAGGTGTTCCTCGACGAGCTCGGCATCGGCGTGCCCGACCACATGCTCGGCGTCGGGTCGGGCACGCACGCCGAGCAGACGGCGCGAGTCATCGAGCGAATCGAGCCGGTGCTCAGAGAGCGCAAGCCCGACCTCGTGCTTGTGCCGGGGGACGTCAATTCGACGCTTGCCGCCGGCCTTGCCGCCGCGAAGCTCGACATCCCGGTGGCCCACGTGGAGTCAGGCCTTCGGAGCTTCGACCGCACGATGCCGGAGGAGCTCAACCGCGTCCTCGTGGACCACCTGTCGGAGCTGCTCTTCCTTCACTGCGACGACGCGGTCGAGAATTTGACCCGGGAGGGCATCGATCCCACACGGCAGCAGTTCGTGGGCAACACGATGATCGACACGCTCGTCGCCCTGTCCGACCGTTTTCGTGAGCGCGAGGCGGCCGCGAAGCTCGGGCTCGAGCCGGGCTCCTACGCTCTCGTCACGCTCCACCGGCCTGCGCTCGTCGACGGTCCGCTCCTGGAGGAGGCGATGGCAGCCCTCGAGCGCGTCGGCGCCGAGATGCCCGTCGTCTTTCCGGTCCACCCACGGACCCGGAAGATGCTCGGCGATCGCCGGGCCCACGGCGTTCGCCTGCTCGACCCGGTCGGCTACCTCGACTTCCTCTCGCTCGAGGGCGACGCGGCGGCTGTGCTCACCGACTCCGGCGGCATTCAGGAGGAAACGACGTACCTCGGGGTTCCCTGCTTCACGCTGCGCGACAACACCGAGCGCCCGGTGACGATCGAGCGCGGGACCAACACCCTGCTCGGCCTGGAGCCGGCCCGAATCGCCGAGATCCCGGAACTCCTGGGTGGTGCGACCAGGGATCGTTCGCAACCACCGCCGAAATGGGATGGGCGCGCGGCCGAGCGCATCGCCGACGTGCTCGCGGATTGGTAGCTTGGCGCCGGTCGGCTCATGGCGTTCCCTTCACTAGTTCCACGCGACCGCGTCTTCTTCGACCTCTTCAACGAGGCGGGCCAGAACACGGTGCACGCGGCGAGGCTCCTGCACCAGATGCTCTCCAACTGGCCTGAGGAGGCCGGGCTGGCGCGTGAGATCCTGCTCGCCGAGCAGGAGGGGGATCGGATCACTCACGACCTGGTCAACCGCGTCAACTCGACGTTCGTCACCCCGATCGACGGCGAGGACATCTACTCGCTCGCAAAGGAGATCGACGACATCGTCGACTACACAGAGGAGACCGCCGACTTCATGGGGCTCTACGGAATCGAGGCGCCGATGGAGCAGTCGCTCGCGCTGGCCGACGTGCTCGTGAAGTCGTGCGAGCAATTGGCCCAGGCGCTCGCCCACCTGCGCGGGTTCAAGAACCTCGAGGGGTACTGGATCGAGATCCACCGCCTCGAGAACGACGGCGACCGCATCTACCGGGACGCTGTCGCCTCCCTGTTCGCCAACGGCATCGATCCCATGGTCGTGATTCGGTGGCGAGACCTCTTCCTGAGGCTCGAGCGGGCCATCGACGCCACCGAGACCGCCGCCCACATCCTCGAGGGCATCGTCATCAAGAATGCATGACGACGTCGTCCTGGTCATCGTCGTCGCGACGGCCCTGATCTTCGACTTCACCAACGGGTTCCACGACACGGCCAACGTCGTCGCGACGTCGATCTCGACCCGGGCGATGCCCCCACGCGTCGCCATCGGGTACGCGGCCGTCCTCAACTTCGTTGGCGCGGTGATCTCCCTGGCCGTCGCGGCGACGGTTGCGCAGGACATCGTGTCCGCTGACACGATCACGCCCACGGTCGTGTTCGCGGGGCTCATCGGTGCGATCTCCTGGAACCTCGTCACCTGGTACTACGGAATGCCATCGAGCTCCTCGCATGCGCTGATCGGCGGCGTTGTCGGCGCCGCATTTGCGGCGGCCGGAGCGGACGCGGTGCTCGCTGAGGGGGTGCTCGGCAAGGTCCTGATCCCGGCGCTGATCGCCCCCATCCTCGCCTTCGTCGTCGGGGCGGTGGGGATCTTCCTCTGCTACCGGATCGTCGGCGCGCAGCGCCCGGGCTCCGTGGTCCGCGGGTTCCGACTCGGGCAGGTCCTCTCGGGCGGGCTCTTGGCCCTCGCCCACGGCACCAATGACGCCCAGAAGACGATGGGGGTGATCACCCTCGCCCTGGTGGCCAACGGGAACATCTCGGCGGACCACTTTTACGTGCCGACCTGGGTGGTGATCTCCGCCGCGAGCGCGATCGCGCTTGGCACCTACGTTGGCGGCTGGCGGATCATCCGCACGGTTGGGACGCGGATCATCAAGATGGACCCGGCGCAGGGCTTCACCGCCCAGGGCGCCGGCGCCGCGGTCATCCTCGTCTCATCGCACTTCGGGTTTCCGCTCTCGACGACGCAGGTCATCTCGGGCGGCGTGATGGGCGCCGGCGCGGGGAAACGCCTTTCGGCGGTGCGATGGGGTGTCGCAGGCGACATCGTCACCGCCTGGCTCTTGACCCTGCCGGCGGCGGCGGCGATCGGCGCGGCGACCTACGGCATCACACAGATCTTCGGAACAGGGGCGGCGGGGCCTCTGGTGGTCGCCGCCGTGGGCGTCGGGCTGACCGCGGCGACCTTCGTGCGCCGGGCCCAGCAGAGGCAGCCGGCACCGGCCGCCTGACCGATGGCGACGATCGTTGACACCACGGCGCTCTGGCAGACGGTGGTCGGCTCGCTCGTCGCCGGCATCGGGACGACGTTTGCCTTCTCGATCGCGATCTTCGGCTTCGCGCGGTCGATCGACGCGCGTGTCGACGGCCGCGGCACCACCGCCACGGCGTTCGGGGTGCTTGCGGCTCTCGGTCTCGCCGCCGTCGTGGGCGCGATCGTCCTCGGGGTTATCGTGATGACCGCGAAATGAGGCGCTGGACGAGAACCGCGACCGACATCGCGATCATCGCGATAATCGCCCTCGGCGTGGCGTTCCTCCCAGGGGGCGGCAACGCCGCCGACGCGGCGCAGGCAGCGCTCGTCATCGCCTTCGGCGTCGCGATGGGCGCCGCCGCCCGCCAGCTCTACGCGCAGAACAAACTCACGATCGACACCCTCTCCGACCGCAACCGCGGCATCCTCTACGCCGGGGCCGGCCTGATCGTCCTGATGATCGCCGGCGCCGACAGCCTCCTCGACACGGCGGGCGGGACCCTGCTCTGGGTCGGGCTCCTCGCCCTCGGGGTGCTCGTCATCGCCCGCGTCTGGGTCGAGGCGACGCGGTACTGAGTTCGTCCTGACTTCACCACCTCCTGGGGGATCAAGTCAGTACAAACCGCCCGCCAAGTCGTCCGCGGACACTGACTCGGCGCAGTTCGTTGCCTTAGTTGACACGTAGTGCGCGCGAGGCACGCGCGCCTTCGTCCTACGGTCCAGGGCATGTCGCCGGCGCGGAAACCGCGGTCCAGCCGTTCCGGCCAGGCGTCCATCGAGCTCGTCGCGACGATCCCGGCTCTCGTGGCCGTCGCGCTCTTGGTCGTGCAGGCGGCGATCGCCGGGTGGGCGCTGTGGAGCGCCGCGAATGCGGCCCGAGCGGGCGCCCGCGCCGCCTACGTCGGGGGGTCGGCCGGCTCGGCGGCCCGCTCGGCGCTGCCCGGCCCGCTGCGCGATGGGGCGATGGTCCGCACGTCAGGCGAGGTCGAGGTTCGCGTCCGCGCGCCGCTGGTCGTGCCCGGCCTGCCCTCGATACCGGTCTCCGCGAGCGCCGGGCTCGATCCCGAGGGCGACGGTGGCTGAGCGCCTCGCCGGCAGCCGAGGGCAGGCGACGGTCGAGCTGATCGCGGGCCTCCCGGCGTTGATCGTCGTCGGGATCGTCGCCTTCCAGCTCCTCGCCGTCGGGTACGCGTCGTCGCTGGCCGGTGATGCCGCCGAGGCCGGGGCGATGGCGATGGCCGCCGGGAGGCCACCGGACCCAGCGGTGCGGGGTGCGCTTCCGGCCTGGGCCCGCGGGCGGGTGAACGTCGAGACGTCAGACGGGGCCCTGACCGTGAGCCTGCGCCCCCCGTCTCCCTTCGACGCGATCGCGGACGAGCTCGAGGTCAGCTCCTCGGCCTGGGCTCGCCCGCCCGCCGCCGATGGATGAGCCCCCACGTCAGCCAGCTCTGGTGCTCGCCACCGAGGCGGGCGAGGTTGGAGGCGTTGCGGCCTGCGCGGCCGCGGTGGCGACGAGTGCTGCGACGAGCGGAGACGACGGCCGCGCGGCGTCTGTGGTCGTGGCCGAGACCGGCGCTCGCTCGTCGCGGGGCCCAACCATGCTCGCGAGCACGGCCGCGCGCGGAGTCGAGCGGCGCCTCATGGCCGCGGGCCTGCGCGGCGCCGCGCGAGGACAGGTCTGCTGGCTCTCGCTCGGCGGCGGCGACGAGGGGCTCGACGGCCTCGAGGCTGCCCTCGAGCTGCTCGCCGGCGCCAGGCTCGTGATCGCGACCGTGGCGCCCGCTCTGTGGGGGAAGGCGATCGCCCGGCCCGGACTCCGTCCCGGCGGCGCGCTGCTTCGCTGCGACCTGCCCGCGGGCCGCTCGCTCGCCGCCCTGGCGACGATGGAGCTCCGTGAGCGAGGCTTGGTCGTCCGCATCGACCGCCACGGCTTCGGGCCACTCGCCTCACGCCGCGCGCTGGCCGGGCTGGACCCCGGGGGCGCCGCCGGCAGGCGCGCACGGAGGACGGCCGCGGCATTCCTTGGGGCGACCGGCTTCCGAGCGTCCCTCCCCGCCTAGGCGCTGGGGTTTCAAATTCGGCGCAGTTGCGCGCACGAATCGACGCGCAGAGCGCGCCACGGGCGCGTCACCCGAACCTAGCTTGGCGAACGTGATCGCAGCCAGGCCAGATCCGGGAGGTCATGCCCGGAAAGCGTGTGCTTCCGAGCGCGGGCAATCCCTGCCCCTGGTGCTCGGTGCGGCCTTCGTCGTCGTCCTCGCGGCGGCCGTGCTAGTGGCGTTCGGCGGCGCGGTTAGCGGCGCGGAGACCGCCCAGCGGGGCGCCGATCTCGCCGCCCTCTCCGCGGTGCGGTCGATGCGCGACGACCTGCCGCGGCTGGTGGCGCCGGCTCGCCTCCCCGACCGCCGCGCGAATCCAACCCACCTCGAGCGGGCGGCCTACCTCGCCCGCGCTATCGCCGCCGCCCGGGAGGCAGCCTCGCGCAACGGGCTCGATCCCGCGCGGGTTCGCGTCGTCTTCCCGGATTCGCAAAGCGTCGCGCCGCTCCGCGCACGGGTCGACGTTCGGGCGACGCTCGACGCCGGCCGCGCGCTCCCGGGCGGCCGACGGCGGGGCCGGGTGGATTTCGAAGCGAGCGCGGAGGCGGAGGCGAGCGCGCCCGCAAGCTACGACGCGGCGCCGACGATGGCAACCGGCGGGGGCTACTCGGGGCCGCTCGTCTATCGGCAGGGCCGGCCCATGCGACCCGACGTCGCCGCCGCCTTCGGTCGCATGGCGGCCGCTGCGGCGACCGACGGCATCCAGCTCCTCGTCGTCTCCGCGTTCCGCTCCGACGCCGAGCAGGCGCGCCTGTTCGCCGCTCACCCGGATCCTCGCTGGGTCGCTCCGCCCGGTCACTCCCTGCACCGCTGCGCGACGGAGCTGGACCTCGGACCATCCATCGCGTACCCATGGCTTGCATCGAACGCCGGTCGGTTCGGGTTCCTGAAGCGTTACAGCTGGGAGCCCTGGCACTTCGGCTTCGTGCAGGGTCCGGCGCCGTGCTCGGCCGCCGGCGACTCGGTCGGCGCGCCCGCCAGCTCGGGCGACGGCGAGTCGGGGGCCACGGGGTTGCCCGACTTCGTGCCGGCGGCCTACCGCGAGCTGATCCAGCGGTCCGCTGCGCAATGGAACGTGGCCGCCGGCCTCCTCGCCGCGCAGATCGAGGCCGAGTCGGGCTTCAACCCGAACGCTGTCTCGCCCTCGGGCGCTGAGGGGATCGCCCAGTTCATGCCGGCGACGGCCGCTTCCTACGGCCTGCGCGACCCGTTCGACCCGGCGGCCGCGATCGATGCCGAGGGGCACCTCATGTCGGACCTGATCCGGCAGTTCGGCTCCGTCAGCCTCGCTCTCGCCGCGTACAACGCCGGGCCGGCGCCGGTCGCCGCTTGCCGCTGCGTGCCACCGATCCCCGAGACGCAGGCCTACGTCGCGCGGATCCTCGGACTCATGGGGGCGAGCGGCCAGATCGCTCCGCCGCTGCTCGAGGTCCGCCTCGTGCAATAGGCGATCGATCGTCTAGCCTGAGAGGCGATGGCAGCGGTAACGCTCGACGGCATCGACGCCCTCCAGGAGCTCGTCGGCCAGCGGGTGGGCCCAACGGAGTGGCGGACCATCACTCAGGAGGAGATCGACGCATTCGCCGACCTCTCCGGGGACCATCAGTGGATCCACACCGATCCCGAGCGGGCGGCGAGCGAGAGCCCGTTCGGCACGACGGTCGCCCACGGCAACCTGACCCTCTCCCTCATCGACGGCTTTCGCGGTCAGCTCATCGAGCAGCGCGGCGTGAAGATGGGGATCAACTATGGCTGGGACAAGGTCAGGTTCCCGGCGCCGGTCCCGTCTGGTAGCCGCGTCCGGGCGACCGCCGAGCTCGTATCGGTGGACGAGCTCGGCGACGGCTGGTGGCACGTCGTGACGCGGTTCTTCATCGAGGTGGAGGGCAACGACAAGCCCGCCTGCGTGGCCGACGCCGTCGGCCGCGCGCTCGCTGCATAGTCTGAATATTCGGCGCTCTAGCTCCGAAAGCGGCATGTAGGGCCGCCGGAGGCGGCCGCAAGAGCTTGCCCGCGGGGTCTACTTGACGGTCAGCGTCCCCTTCATGCCGGCCTGCTCGTGGCTGTCGACGGAGCAGAAGAACGTGTAGCTGCCCGGCTTCAGGTCGACGCTCGCCGAGGAGGTGCTTCCCGTGATCGTCTGCGTGGCGCCGAGCGTCTTGCCGCTCGAGTCGCTGATCGTCACGTTGTGGGCCACCGGCGAATCGTTCGTGAAGTCGATCGTGACCTTGCCGGCCGAGGCCGAGGCCGAGGACTCCTCGTACTTGAGGGCGCCACTCGGGTCCGCGGCGATCTTGACGGCCGAGCCGCCGCCACCGGACGCGGTGCCGCCGCCACCGCCACCGCCGCCCGCAGGCGTGCTCGACGTCGAGGCGCTGGACGAGCTGGAGGAGCTCGAGCCGGAGCTGCCGCAGGCCGTGAGAGCCAGCGCGGCGATGGACGCGAGCACGAGCGTGACGACGAGCTTTTTCATCCGTTTCCCTTTCGACGGATCACAGGGCGGGTGGCGCGAGTGTAGTACCGGGCCGGGCCCCGAGGGGTTCACTCGGCCGCCTGGTCGCGGCTGAGCTGCCACCTAACCTGTCAGGCGTGGCCGACCAGGAGCCAACGCTCGCCGAGCGCCGGCGCAATCTGCCCGACCAGCCGGGGGTGTACCTGTTCCGGAACGCGGCCGGCGACGTCATCTACGCCGGCAAGGCCCGCTCGATCCGCAAGCGCGTGGCGTCGCACTTCTCAGGCCGGACGCGCGCCGGCATCGAGATGGTTGCCCAGATCGCCGCGATCGACTTCCTGGTCACCGAGACCGAGGCGGAGGCGTTGCTCGCCGAGCAGCAGCAGATCAAGCGGTTTCGCCCGCGCTTCAACATCCGGCTGCGCGACGACAAGTCGTACCCCTACATCGCGATCAGCCTCGACGAGGAGTTTCCCCGCGTGTACTTCACGCGCGAGCGCCATCGATCGGCCCGTCTCTACTTCGGCCCGTACTCGAGCGCCAAGCGCACGCGCGAGACGCTCGAGCTCCTCGGCAAGCTCTTCCAGTACCGCACCTGCGACGGTCCCGAGCCCGGGCGCCGCTCGGGCGTGCCATGCCTGGACTACTACATCAAGCGCTGCCAGGCCCCCTGTGTCGGCTACATCGACCGTGAGGAATACCGGCGCAACATCGAGGCGATCGCCGGCTTTCTGGGCGGCCGCTACCGCGACGTCGAGCGCGATCTCGAGCGCAAGATGGCCGAGGCCTCGGACGCCGAGGAGTTCGAGCGTGCGGCGGTCTACCGCGACCGCCTCGCAGCGGTCCGGGCGCTCATGGAGCGTCAGCGCGTGGCCGGCGAATCGCTCGCGACGGCCGACGTCGTCGCGGTGGCCGTCGACGGCCGCGACGCGAACGCGCAGGTCTTCCAGGTGCGCGACGGCGTGCTGGCCGAGCGGCAGAGCTTCTACCTCGCGAACGAGGGTGAGCGCGACGAGGGCGAGGTGACGGAGGAGTTCCTCGCCCAGTACTACTCGCAGGTGCCGGCGATTCCGCGCCTCATCGTCGTCGGGCCGGCCATTCGCGATCGCGCAAGGCTGATCGGCGAGGCACTTTCGGCGCGTCGAGGCGGACCGGTCGAGATTCGCCCGTCCGAGCGCGGCGACAAGCGCCGGCTGCGGGAGCTGGCCGAGCGCAACGCGCGGCTCGCGCTCGCCGAGGACCGCCTCCGAACCGAGCGTCGGCGCCAGCAGCGTGTCGACGCGCTCTCGGCCCTCCAGGCAGAGCTCGACCTGGACTCGCTGCCGGTCAGGATCGAGGGATTCGACGTGTCCAACATCGGGCCGGAGCACACCGTCGCCTCGATGGTCGTGTTCGAGGGGGGCGCGCCGAAGAAGTCGGACTACCGGAAGTTCGCGATCCGCGGCGACCGGTCGAAGGGGCCGGACGACTTCTCCGGGATCGAGGAGGTGCTGAGGCGGCGCGCGGAGCGGTTCGCCGCTCAGGCTGACCTCTCGCCGCACGACTCGGAGCGCGACGAGAGCTTCGCGGCCCTTCCCGACCTCATCGTGATCGACGGCGGCAAGGGCCAGCTCGGCGCCGGCATGCGCGTCCTAGGACCGCTCGCCGAGCGTGGTACCGCGGTCATCGGCCTGGCCAAGCGCCTCGAGGAGGTGTTCGTCCCAAACAGGTCCGACCCCGTTCCGATTCGTCGCGACTCGGAGGCGCTGCGCCTCCTGCAGCGCGTGCGCGATGAGGCGCATCGCTTCGCCCTCGAGTTCCACCGCGACCGCCGCTCGCGGGCGATGACGCGGTCGCTTCTCGACGAGCTTCCAGGTGTGGGGCCCGCGCGGAAGCGGGCGCTGCTGAACCACTTCGGCTCTCCCGACCGGGTGGCGAGCGCCAGCCGCGAGGAGCTCGAGTCGGTGCCGGGGATTCCGGGCAAGCTCGCGCGGGACATCCACCGCCAGCTGAACCGGACCGGCTGATGAGTACCCCACCGGAGATGGACGTCGTCGTGATCACGGGGTACTCGGGGGCGGGGAAGACCGAGGCCGTGGCCGCCTTCGAGGACGCCGGGTACTTCTGCGTCGACAATCTCCCGCCGCGCATGATCGGCGCCCTCGGCGAGCTTTTTCGCCACGAGGGCAGCCACGTACGCCGCGCCGCAATCGTCTCCGACGCCCGCGGGGGCGAGTACTTCGACGAGCTCCAGGCCACCCTCGACGAGCTCGCGGCGGCGGGGCTCGATCCCACGGTCGTGTTCCTCGAAGCGAGCGACGAGGCGCTCCTCGACCGCTTCAAGGAGACCCGCCGCCGACATCCGCTCGCGCCGGACGGCCGGGTCCGCGATGGCATCCGCGCGGAGCGCGAGGCGCTCGGCCCGCTCCGCGAGCGCGCGCACTTCGTGATGGACACGAGCGGGCTGACCGGCGCGATGCTGCGCCGCAAGATCGCCACCGACCTCCTGGCGCCGAAGGACGCCGACGCGAAGCTTGCGCTGACGATCCTCACCTTCGGCTTCAAGAAGGGCACGCCCCGCGACGCCGACCTGGTGATCGACGTGAGGTTCCTTCCGAACCCGCATTACCGCGAGGACCTGCGGCCACTCACGGGCCGCGACGCGACGGTCGTCGCCTACGTCGAGGCGGGTGACCTTGCCCGCGACTTCTACGACCGCCTGCTGGGCCTCCTCGACTTCCTCCTCCCGGCCTACGTCGCCGAGGGCAAGACTCACCTGACGCTGGCGATCGGCTGCACGGGCGGCCGGCACCGCTCGATCGTCGTCGCCGACCGCGTCGCGCGCCACCTCTCCGGCCACGACGAGGTCACGCCGCGGGTCGTCAACCGCGACGTCGACGCCTGACTAACGGCGAAGGGCTCGGACCGATCGCCGGAAGGCGAGCCAGGATGGCTTCGCCTCGCCGTCCGCGCCGAACAGGCCCGTGTGGGCGCACCACAGGCACGCCCCCTGCGGGCCCGGCGCGTCACGCCAGTCGAACCAGTCGGCGCCCCAGAGGCCGAGCCGGTCGCGCACGTGGCGGAAGGCGGCGAACGATTTCTCGAGCAGGCGCGCCTGCCCGTTGGGCCCGACGTTGTAGTGGCTGCCCGGTGGGTCCGAGCCCCAGCCGAACTCGCTCACCCAGATCGGCGTGCGGCGGTCGCCGTTGGCGTCCATGACCGCGCGCACCTGCCGGATCTCGTGGAGCATGAAGTGCATCGACGGCGCGTACGGGTGGACCGCGACGATGTCGAAGTCGCGCCTCAGCCCCGGCTCGGCGTAGAGGTCATCGAGGAAGCGCGAGCACGAGTACTCCGCGCGGCACGGCAGGCCGCCGAGCGCGATCTTCGCGCCCGGGTCGACGGCGGTCAGGGCCGTGTGAGAGATCTGTAGCAGAGCCGCGTACTTCGTGACCGAGGGGACGGGCCAGAAGTAGTAGGAGATGTTGGGCTCGTTCCACAGCTGCCAGACGTGGATGGGGAGCGGAGCCGCCTTGGGGTGCTGGACCGTGAACGGCCCGTGCCAGTAGGTCCCGCCGGGGCCGTACCTGCGCGCCGCGGCCGCGAGGAACGCCGCCCAACCCTGCGACCCTCGCGCGGTGTCGTTCGGCGGGTAGGCGGTGCCCTCCGCGAACGGAGTGAGGATCGGAATCTGGAGGTCCGCGATGGGCTGCAGGAGCGCTCCGTCGGTCGCCCAGTAGGGGGTGCCGAACAGGACGGGCACCGGTTCGATGCCGTGGCTCGCGAGGTTGCCGATCGTCTCGTCGGCGTCGGACCAGTCGTACGGCCCCTGCGAGTGCTGGATCCGGAACCACTCGAGCCCGAAGCGGGCGGTCCCGACTCCGCCGCGAGCCATCTGGCGGGCGTCGCTGCCCGACACGCTCGGATAGAAGGCGTAGTTCACGCCCGCGAAGCGCTCCGGCGCCCGGGCGGCCGCCGCCGGCACCAAGAGGAGCGAGAGCGCGACCGCGAGGCCGAGCGCCCCACCCCCACGGAGAGGCCTTCCGATCATCGCGCGAAGGTAGAGCCGGGGCGCGCGCGCGTCAACCGGGAACCGTCGCGGCGACGCTCGCGCGCCGGGTCATCAACGGGGGTGACCGACGAAGGCTCGGAACGCGTCCCACGCCGGCTTGCGCAGGCCGCGGTAGTCGATCAGGCCGGCGCGGCCGCACCAGCCGCAGTCGGGGTCGTTGCGGTGCGGGTCCTGCCAGTCGAACCAGCTGACCCGGCGAAGCCGGAGCTGGCTCCGGTGCCGCTCGAGCTTCTTGAAGAGCCGGTTGAGCATCCTCGCCTGGCCGCCCGGCCCCTCGTTGAAGTGGTTCTTGCTCGGCCGGCCCGATCCCCAGCCGATCTCGCTGACCCACAGCGGCACCCTGCCGTCGTGATGGCGGCGGAGAACCTTGCGGAGCTTGTACAGCTGGGCCAGGCTCGCCTTCAGGTCCGGAGCGTACGGATGGAACGCGACGATGTCGAAGTACCGGCTGATGCGCGGCATCCGGCGAAAGAGCCTGTTCACGAACTTGATGCCGCGGTAGTCGACGCGCCCGGGCAGGCCCGCGAGGGCGATTTTTCCGTGCGGGTCAACGCCCCTGATCGCCCGAGCGGACATCCGCACGAGCTTCCCGTACCGCTCGACGTTCACGGCCGGCCAGAACGCCAGCGCGATGTTCGGCTCGTTCCAGATCTGCCAGGTCTCGATTGGCCGTGCCGCGGCCCCGGGATACCGCTGGGCGTAGCCGCCGCTCCAGTAGCTGCCGCCCGGCCCGTACCGGGAGGCGGCGGCGGCCAGGAAGCGCTGCCACCCCGCCGTTGCCTCGGGTGTGAGGACCGGCGGATAGGCGGTGGCGTTGCCCGATGGCGGCGCGTTGAACGGGATCGCGGCCTTTGCGAGCTCGGCCTGCGGGAGGGGCTCCACCGGCAGGTCCTTGACCGCCCAGCGGGGTGTGCCGAAGAGCACGGGTAGCGTCGTCACGCCCTGGCTCGCGAGATTCCCGACGACGCGGTCGATCTTGTCCCACTGGTAGTGGCCCTTGTTCGCCTCGACGCCGAACCAGTCGAAGGAGAGCCGCATCGAGCGGATGCCGCCCTTCGCCATCCGCGCCGCGTCGGCCGGATGGACGTAGTTGCGGAACGCGAGGTTCACGCTGCCGAAGACCCGTCCCCGGCTGTCCGCCGAGGCCGAGTCGGCTGCCGCGAGCAGCCCAAGCGCAACCGCGAGCGCGGCCGCTGCCGAGCGGGCGCTTGACCCCCGGAACATCGCCGTGCAGGGTAGCCGCGGGACACGCGGAAGGCGGCGGTTGCGGCTACCGGGCGGCGATGCGGCGGAAGGCCCGCCAGGAGGGCTTCGGCGTGCCGTTCGAGTGGATGAGGCCGGTGACGCCGCAGAACGAGCACTGCGTCGGGGTGTGGCCGCTGTCGCGCCAAGGGAACCACATGATTCGCTCGATGCCCAGCCGGTTGCGGTTCCGCGCTGCGAAATGGAACGCCCGGCTAAGGATCGTCGCCTGGCCTCGCAGCCCCTTGTTCTGAGGGCTGCCGCCGCGCCCGGAGCCCCACCCGATCTCGTCGATCCACATGGGGGTGTGCGAGTCGTGGTAGCGGTGGATCACCTGCGCCATTCGGTCCAGCTGGTAGGTGAAGCCTGAGAACGTGGGCGAGTAGGGGTGTACGCCGACGACGTCGAACTCCTTGCGGGCACCGAGCCGGTAGAGACGGCCAAGGAAGCGCCACGACACGATCGCGTTCGGAAACTTCGTCCCGGTCTCGAACATCCCGCCGAGCACCACGCCGGACTTCGGGTCGATGTGCCTGAGCGTCACGGCGGAGATCGACAGAAGCCGCTGGTATGCCCGCGCCGAGGGCTTCGGGGCCCAGAAGTCGGGCGAGTTCTGCTCGTTCCAGACCTGCCAGTCGCGAACGGGGTCGTACGGCAGGTCCGGGTGCCCCGCCCAGAACGACCCGCCGCGCCCGTAGCGGGCGACCGCGGCGCGGACGAACCCGCGCCACTTCCTCTGAGCCTTCGCGGAGAAGACCGGCGCCTGAATGAAGGAGGGCGCGAGCCACCCCGGCGTCGCAAAGAGCACGGGCATCACCGCGATCCCGTTCTTGGCGGCACGGCCGATGTAGCGGTCGCTCTGGCCCCAGTGGAAGCCGCCCTTGGCGGTCGGCTCGGCACGCCGCCAGTCGAGGACGAACCGCACCGTTCCAGCGCCGCCGCGAGCCATCCGGCGGTACTCGCTGCCCGCCGGCAGACGAGAGAGGCCGAGGCCGTAGAGGCCCGGCGAGCCGCCGACGGCGCTCGGGGACGACGGCGTCTCGACGCTCGCGGAGCTGGTCGCAAGCACGACCGCCGCTGCGACCGCCCCGAGCGCCAGGAGCCCGACGGGGAGGATCGGTACCCGCCTCATCGCCTCGAATATAGGGCCCGCGGGACTCGTCGCAGCCCGGGCCGGAGGGAGCGCTGATTCATACTGTGCGGGTGTCCGAGCCAGCCGTCAGCGTGCGCGGCCTGAGGAAGTCATACGGGCCGGTCGATGCGGTTCGCGGCATCGACCTCGAGGTCGTCGCCGGCGAGGTGTTCGCCTTCCTCGGACCGAACGGCGCCGGGAAGACCACGACGGTCGAGATCCTCGAGGGCTACAGAGAGCGGACGGGCGGGGAGGCCACGGTCCTTGGCGAGGACCCGGGCAGCGCGGGCGGCGAGTGGCGCGAGCGGATCGGGATCGTGTTGCAGCAGTGCCGGATGCAGCCGCTCCTCACGGTTCGCGAGACCCTCGCGCTCTACGCCGGCTATTACCGGGCTCCACGCCCCGTCGAGGCGACGATCGAGCTCGTCGCGTTGGGGGAGAAGGCGGACGCCCGCGTCGGGAAGCTCTCCGGGGGCCAGCAGCGGCGCCTCGACGTGGCGGTGGCGCTGATCGGCGACCCGGAGCTGCTCTTCCTCGACGAGCCCACGACCGGCTTCGATCCGTCGGCGCGTCGCCAGGCCTGGGGGGTCATCGCGAGTCTGCGCGACCTCGGCAAGACCGTTTTTCTCACCACCCACTACATGGAAGAGGCGCAGGCCCTTGCCGATCGCGTGGCGATCATCGCCGGCGGCGCGATCGTCGCCGAGGGGGCTCCCGGGGAGCTGGGCGGGGCCGATGCCTCCAGCGTGATCACCTTCGTGCTACCGAACGGCGCCGTGGCGACGCTGCCTCCGCTCGCAGCCGCCGCGGTCGACGGCGATCCGGCAAACGGCACCGTTCGCCTCCGCTCCGACGCGCCGATCGAGCTCCTCAGCGAGTTGACGAGCTGGGCGATCGACCGAGGCGTCGAGCTCACTGACCTGGAGGTCCGGCGGCCGAGCCTCGAAGACGCCTACCTCGAGCTGACGGGAGGGGAGCGGTGAGGACGCCGGCGCTCGTCTGGCACCAGTTCCGCTTCGACCAGAAGGTGTTCTGGCGCAACCCGCCGGCCGTCGGGTTCACCGTCATGTTCCCGATCGTCTTCCTCGTCCTCATCGCGACGATCGGCACCGGCAGCGTCATCCACAGCTACGGCGGGATTCCGCTCGACTCCTACTACGTCCCCGCCGTGCTCACCCTCGCCGTGGTCTCGGCCACGATGATCAACCTCGCGATGAATCTCACGATCGCGCGGGAGGACGGACTGCTGAAGCGCGGGCGGGGGACACCGCTGCCGCCGTGGGTGTTCATCGCGGGCCGGGTCGGGAACGCGATCGTCGTGACCCTGGTGATGATCGCGCTCGTCAGCTTGATCGGCGGCATCGTCTTCGGCGTCGCCTTCCCATGGGCGCGGATATGGGAGGTCCTGGTGACGGCGATCGTCGGAGCCGCTTCTTTCTGCGTTCTCGGAGTCGCGCTCAGTGGCCTCATCCCCTCGCGCGAGGCGGCCGCCCCGATCAGCCAGCTGATCGCCTTCCCGCTCTACTTCATCTCCGGAGTGTTCATCCCGCAAAACGAGATCCCGGCCGGCGTCCTCTCGGTCGCCTCCATCTTCCCGGTGCGGCCGTTCTTTCAGTGCTTCCTGGCCGCCTGGGTGCCCGCCGCGGGCGGATTCGACTGGGGTCATCTCGCCGTCGTCGCTGCGTGGGGCGTGGCCGGTTTTCTTGCGGCGACTCGCACCTTCACCTGGACGCCGAGGGCGGTGGCGGCGTGATCCACCATGTCGGCCTCGACGTCACCGACCTCGAGCGGAGCGGGCGCTTCTATGACGCGTTGCTGGGGCCCTTGGGATGGCGGCGGCAGGTGGAGGAGGGCGGACGCCTGGGCTGGGGCATCGTGCGCCCGGTGTTCTTCGCGTCGCTGAACGGACAAGCCCGCTCCGGCGGCAGCCACATCTGCTTCGCCGCGAACGCGATCCCGGCCGTGAAAGCCTCGTGGGAGGCCGGGCGTGAGGCGGGTGGCAGCGACGACGGAGCGCCCGGGCCGCGGCCCGGATACGGTGCGGGACACTACGCGGCCTACCTGCGTGATCCCGACGGTCACCGGGTGGAAATCGCGGTTTCGAGCGACTGAACGATCGAGGAGGGTTTCATCCCATGGCGCCAGTGAAGGTGGGAATCAACGGGTTCGGCAGGATCGGGCGGAACCTGTTTCGGGCGGCTCACGAGGCCGGCGCCGACCTGGACATCGTCGCCGTGAACGACATCACCGACGCCGCGACCCTCGCCCACCTTCTCGCCTACGACTCGACCTACGGGCGGTTCCGCGGCGAGGTGGAGGCCGCCGAGGGCGCGATCGTGGTCGACGGCAAGGAGGTCAAGGTCCTCGCTGAGCGCGACCCGGCGGCCCTGCCCTGGGGCGATCTCGGCGTCGAGGTCGCGATCGAGTCGACCGGCCTCTTCACGGGGCGCGACGACGCCGCCAAGCACCTCGACGCGGGCGCGCGGAAGGTCATCATCACCGCGCCAGCCAAGGATCCCGACGTCACCGTCGCGCTCGGAGTCAACTTCGACTCCGCCTACGACCCCGACGCCCACGACATCATCTCCAACGCCTCCTGCACCACGAACTGCCTGGCGCCGGTGGCGAAGGTGGTGCACGAGACCGCAGGGATCGAGCGCGGCCTGATGACGACGATCCACGCGTACACCGGGGACCAGTGCCTACAGGACGCCCCTCACAAGGACCTTCGGAGGGCTCGGGCCGCCGCCATCAACCTGATCCCGACCACAACCGGAGCCGCCCGGGCCGTCGGGCTCGTGCTGCCCGAGCTGGCCGGGAAGCTCAACGGCATGGCGGTACGGGCCCCAGTGGCCACCGGCTCCGTGGTCGACCTGACCTTCGAGGCCTCGCGCGAGACCAGTGCCGAGGAGCTCAACGCCGCCGTGAAGGCGGCAGCCGAGGGGCCGCTGGAGGGGATCCTCGCCTACACCGAGGACCCGATCGTGTCGACGGACATCGTCGCCGACCCGCACTCGTCCATCTTCGACGCGGATCAGACGATGGTCGCCGAGGGCCGCCTCGTGAAGGTCTTCAGCTGGTACGACAACGAGTGGGGCTACTCGAACCGCTGCGTCGAGCTGGCTGCGAAGGTGCTCGAGCCGGCGTCGGTCGGCGCCGGCCCTTGACGGAGCCCTCCGCGCAGCGGGCGCCGGCGGACACCGGCATCGGAAAGGCGAGCGTCCGCGGCGCGGACGTCGCCGGCAAGCGCGTGCTGGTGCGCGTCGACTTCAACGTCCCGCTCGAGGGCGGGAGGGTTGTGGACGCGGGCCGGATCGAGGCCGCCCTGCCGACGATCGAGCTGCTGCGCGAGCGCGGTGCGGCGCTCGTGCTCGTCTCGCACCTGGGAAGGCCCACGGACCGCGAGCCGGAGCTCTCGATGCGGCCTGTGGCCGAGGAGCTCTCCAGGCTGCTCGGCGGGGCTCCCGTGATCGCTTGCCCCCGCGGTCGTCGGTTCCGAGGTCGAGAAGCTCGCCGCGGACCTCGGTAGCGGCGACGTCCTGCTTCTCGAGAACTCGCGGTATGAGCCCGGGGAGACCGCGAACGACCCGGAGCTCGCCGCGGCCCTCGCCCGCCTCGCCGACGTCTACGTCGACGACGCGTTCGGTGCGGCGCACCGCGCGCACGCGACGACCGCGGGCGTCGCGGAGCCGCTCCCCGCCCACGCCGGGCTCCTGCTCGAGCGCGAGGTGCGGGAGCTCATCGAGGTGCGCGACCATCCGGCGCGCCCTTTGGTCGTCGTGCTCGGTGGCGCGAAGGTCGTCGACAAGCTTGCGGTACTCCGCCGCTTCGCCGACGGCGGCGCCGACTCGATCCTCATCGGCGGCGCGATGTGCTTCAGCTTCTTCGAGGCCCAACAGATTGCGGTGGGGGACTCGATGACCGGCGAGGGCGGTGCTGAGGCGGCGGCCGGCATCCTCGCCCTGGCCAAGGCGTCGGGTTGTGACCTGCGCCTGCCCGTCGACCTCGTCGTCGCCGACCGGTTCGGTGCCGACGCGGAGCGGCGCGAGCTCGACGGGGTGGAGGTCCCCGACGGCTGGATGGGCCTGGACATCGGCCCGCGCACCGTCGCCGACTACGCCGCCGTGATCGCCACGGCTGGCACGGTGTTCTGGAACGGTCCGATGGGGGCCTTCGAGCTCGAGCCGTTCAGCGCCGGCACGAAGGGGGTCGCCGAGGCGGTCGCAAACGCGCCCGGCAAGACCGTGGTCGGTGGCGGTGACTCCGCAGCCGCGCTCGCCGCTTTCGGCCTCGCCGACGACGTCGACTGGCTCTCGACGGGGGGCGGCGCCTCGCTCGAGCTGATGGAGGGGCGCGAGCTCCCGGGCGTGGAGGCCCTCGACCATGCCTGAGGCGCGCACGCCGCTCGTCGCGGCGAACTGGAAGATGCACAAGACGCGAGCGGAGGCGCGCGCTGTTCGTCGACGCCTTCCGGCCGAGGGCGGCAAGCTTCGGTGACACCGACGTCGCGATCTGCCCGCCGTTCACGTCCCTGGAGACGGTCATCGAGGGGTGCGAGGGGTCGGGCATCCTGGTCGCCGCTCAGAACGTCCATTTCAGCGAGGAGGGAGCCTTCACGGGTGAGGTCGCGCCCCGGATGTTGAGCGACGTCGGCGCCTGGGGAGCGATCATCGGCCACTCCGAGCGCCGCCACGTATTCGGCGAGGGCGACGAGCTCATCGCGCGGAAGGTTCCGGCCGCCCTCGCCGCCGGACTTGTCCCGGTCCTCTGCGTCGGAGAGACCGAGCCCGAGCGCGACGCCGGGCGGACCGAGGAGGTCATCCGCAGCCAGCTCGAGGCCGACCTCGGCGAGCTGCCGGCGGGAGGCGTCGCCGACGTCGTCGTCGCCTATGAGCCCGTGTGGGCGATCGGAACGGGCAAGACGGCGACGACCGAGCAGGCGGGTGAGGCGATCGCGTTCGCGCGCTCGGTCGTCGGCGAGATCGACGCCGGGGCGGCGGAGGCGGTGCGAATCCTCTACGGCGGGTCGGTGAAGCCCGGTAACGCCGGCGAGCTTCTGGGCGTCGAGGGGATCGACGGGGCTCTGGTTGGTGGTGCTTCCCTCGACCCCCGAGAGTTCCTCGCAGATTTGTGAGGCGGCGCCTTCCTAGGTGATTTCTCCGGGCCCAGCAGCGCTCCCGGTCCCAGGCGTCGCCCTCGTCATCCTCGACGGCTGGGGTATCGCCCCCGACGGCCCAGGAAACGCCGTCAGCCAGGCGTCGACGCCCGTGTTCGACGAGCTGTGGCGCGCGTACCCGCACGCCACCCTTCGGACCTCAGGGCGCGACGTTGGCCTCCCCGACGGGCAGATGGGCAACTCGGAGGTCGGCCACCTCAACCTCGGCGCCGGGGCGATCGTGAAGCAGGACCTGGCTCGAATCGACGACGCGATCGCCGACGGCAGCTTCTTCGAGAACCCCGCCCTGCTCGCCGCATGCGAGGCCGCCCGATCGGGGCCGCGCGGGCGGCTTCACCTGCTCGGGCTCGTGTCCGACGGCGGGGTCCACTCGGGGTGGTCGCACATCGAGGCCTGCGTCGAGCTCGCAGCGCGCGAGGGCGTGCCGGAGCTCGTCGTGCACGCGTTCACGGACGGGCGCGACACGGCGCCGACCGCGAGCTCCGGCTACCTTCGCGAGCTCGAGGGCTGGCTGCGCCACGCCGGCCGCATCGGCACGGTCTCGGGGCGCTACTGGGCGATGGACCGAGACCGGCGCTGGGAGCGCACGAAGCTCGCATACGACGCGATCGTGCACGGCGTCGGCGAGCGGGCCGCCGACGCGCAGGAGGCGATTGCCGCGGCGCGGGAGCGCGGCGAGACGGACGAGTTCGTCAAGCCGACCGTGATCGGCGACTACGACGGCATAGCCGAGGGCGACGCCGCGATCCACTTCAACTTCAGGCCCGATCGCGCGCGACAGCTCACGCGGGCGCTGGGCGAACCCGACTTCGACGAGTTCGCCCGCGGGGCCGCCCCGCAGCCGACGCTCGTGACCATGACCGAGTTCCACGAGGGGTGGCCCTACCCGGTGGCGTTCGCGCCGAAGGAGCCCGAGGTGACCCTGGCCGAGGTCCTCGCCGAGCGGGGCGAGCGCCAGCTTCATGTTGCCGAGACCGAGAAGTACGCGCACGTGACCTACTTCTTCAACGGCGGCCGCGAGCGCGAGTGGGAGGGGGAGGAGCGATGCCTCGTTCCGTCGCCTCGCGACGTCCCGACCTACGACCACAAGCCGCGAGATGAGCGCCGCGGCCGCCGCCTCCGAGTTCGCGAGCGCTGGGGCGAGGACGGCTACCGCGTTCGGCGTCATCAACTTCGCGAACGCGGACATGGTCGGCCACACGGGCGACATCCCGGCGGCCGTCCGGCCGTGGAGACGGTCGACGGTTGCCTGGGCGAGGTCGTCGAGGCGGTCCATCGTGCTGGCGGCGCCTGCCTCGTCACCGCCGACCACGGCAACGCGGAGGAGATGCTCGAGCCCGACGGCTCGCCGAACACCGCTCACTCGACCAACCCGGTCCCGTTCATCGTCACCGTCTCAGGGGTCGGAGGTGAGCTGACGGCATCCTCGCCGACGTGGCGCCGACCGCCCTCGCGCTGCTCGGCATCGAGCAGCCGGCGGGCATGACCGGACGGGCGCTCGTGGAGATTGGCCTCCGCGCCGATCAATAGGCTAGGGCCGCGTCATCATCAGGCGGGGCAGGCGATGAGCACGCTCGATCACACAGTCCAAGAGAGGATCCGGACCGGGCAGGAGCCGGCGAGTCGACGCGTCGCGCGCCGAGCTCCGGCGCGGGCGCGTCGCGCGCGATGAGCTCGGTCCGGCGGCGAGAGTCGATCTCGCGCCGCGTGCTGGGGGCTCGCCGACGTCCTCGCCGTGTGCTGCGCCCTCTACGTCGGCGCCGTCCTCGTCGGGCACGGCGAGCTCACGCTCGCGAGCCTCGCGGTGCCGCCGCTCTTCATCGTCGTCGCCAAGACGCTCGGCCTCTACGACCGCGACGAGCACCTCCTGCACAAGACCACCCTCGACGAGATGCCCGCTCTCGTGGGCCTCGCCACGCTTACCGCACTGCTCCTGTGGCTCTCGGGGGACCTCGTGGTGCAGGGATCGCTCGGCCGGGTCGACGTCCTCGTCATCTGGGCGACGCTCCTGGTCGCCGAGATCGCGTTTCGCGCCGTGGCCCGCTCGATCGCCCGCGGCATCGCCCCCGTCGAGCGATGCCTGCTCGTGGGCGACGGCGCCACCGCGACCGAGCTCCGCGAGAACCTGATCGGCAGCGGACTCGGTGAACGCGGTGCTCGTCGGCTGGATCCCGGTGGGGTCCGACGGCACGCCCGAGCGCCAACGCGGACCTCGCGGAGCGGTTGCGCCAGACGACCGAGGCGCAGGGAGTCGACCGCGTGATCCTCGGCCCCGTGCCCGGCCGGTCCGAGGAGCTCCTCGACACGATTCGTCGCGTGGGTCACCAGCGGCTGCGGGTGAGCGTCCTCCCCGACCTCGCCCGCGTCGTCGACTCCACGGTCGAGGTCGACCGCATCGAGGGCATCACCCTGCTCGGCCTCCGGCGCTTCGACATGACGAGGTCGTCGCTGATGATCAAGCGCACCTTCGACATCGTCGGCTCGGCGCTCGCGCTCGCGCTGCTGTCGCCCATGCTCGTGGCCATCGCGCTCGCGATCAAGCTCGACTCCCCGGGACCGGTGCTCTATCGCCAGCGTCGCGCCGGCCGCCACGGCGAGCCGTTCCTGATGTTCAAGTTCCGCAGCATGGTCGACGGCGCCGATCGGATGAAGGACGGCCTGCTGCACCTGAACGAGGCCGACGGCGTCTTCAAGATCGCCGACGACCCGAGGATCACCCGGGCCGGCCACTGGCTGAGGCGCCTGCACCTCGACGAGCTTCCGCAGCTCGTGAACGTGCTGCGCGGCGAGATGAGCCTCGTCGGCCCCCGCCCGCTTCCGCTCGACGAGGACCGCCGCCTCGAGGGATGGCACCGGCGCCGACTCGACCTTCGCCCGGGGATCACCGGCGTCTGGCAGGTCCTCGGCTCCTCGCGGATCCCGGTCAGCCAGATGGTGCGCACTCGACTACCAATACGTCGCGAACTGGTCGCTCTGGAACGACATCCGCATCCTGATGCTCACGGTGCCGCAGGTGGTGCGGCGCCGGGGTCTCTAGCGAGCGCGCCCTCGATCAGCTCGCGGACCGCGTCGAAGTACATCGGGTAGGTCCAGGCTGGCCGCCCGCTCGAACGCACGCTCGGCGAGGCGCGAGGCCTCCTCGGGTTTCGCCAGGAGCCGCTCGGTGGCCGTCCGCAGCGCCGCCGGATCTCCGGGCGGTACGAGCAGCGCCGTCTCGCCGTCGACGACGTAGCCGTCGAGGGCCGCGACGTCGGACGCGACGACCGGGGTGCGCGCCTGCGTCGCCGTCATGAGGCGCACCTGGCCGGCGCTGCCGAGCTGGTCCTCCAGCGCGATCACGTAGACGGCGGCGCCACCCACGAGCAGATCGTGCTCTGGCCCCGGCACGTCGACGAGTACTCGCGCAGCGCCCTCCCGGTTCAGGGCTCCGACCTCGGGAAGGTCCTGCTTGCCGCAGACGACGGTGAGCGGCCAATCGCGCCCCCGGGCCGCGGCGAAGACGGTGGCCCAGTCGCACCAAGCGCGCCCGGAGACGACGACGCCGGTCCGCTCGACCGCCGGCGCAGGCTCGTCGGGGTTGCGGCACCAGGCCCACGGCACGTGCCGGATGCCGCTCGGCGTCGATCCCGAACAGGCGCGCGCACTCGGCGCGCTCGGCCTCCGTCAGGACCTGCGCCGCGAGAACGGCCCGCGTCGCCGCCGGGCGCACCACGGCGCGGCGCCACAGGCCGCGGAGCGCGCGGCGCCAGGCGGAGAGGGAGGGGGGTGGCGCCAGCAGCTCGAGCAGGACCACGCGGCGGCGGCGGACGAGGGCCGAGAGCACGAGCGCCGTGGTCGCGCCGGGCTCGCCGGCCGTGAGCACGAGGGTGCCGTCGCGCCCGGCGAGGGCGGCCATCGCGAGGCCGCGCAACAGTCCGAGCCGCCTCGTCGCTCGATAGAGCGGCGACGGGAGGCGGGTCCGCGAGCGCCTCCTCGAGGTCCCGGAGGGCGCCGCCGAGCATGCTGGGCGTACCAGGAGGAGGCAATCACCACGCCGCGCATTCTTCCGCGAACGTCCCTCGCTCGCCCCTATAGACCACCAGCGCGGGACGTTCGTCGCTCTAGGGTCCGGGTCGTGAGATCCGAGCCGGACCGCCTCGCCTTCGAGATCACCCACCGCGACGGCGGCCGCCCGAGCCGGGCGGCTCACGTTGCGGGTGGCACGGTCGCGACGCCGGCCTTCGTTCCCCTCGCTACGCAGGGAAGCGTGCGCTCCCTGGCCGCGGCGGACGTCGCCGCGCTGGGGTTCGAGCTCGTCCTCGGCAACACCTACCACCTGCATCTGGCGCCCGGCGAGGAGCGGATCGCGGCCCTCGGCGGCCTCGCCCGGTTCATGGGCTGGCGAGGGGCGACCATCACCGACTCCGGCGGGTTTCAGGTCTTCTCGCTCGCCCACGGCGGCGTGGCCGACGAGATCAAGGGCCGCGAGCGAGGTGCCACGAGCGCGGGCGCCGTGCTCGACATCTCCGAGGATGGCGTGCGCTTCCGCTCCTACGTCGACGGAAGCGAGCGCTTCATCGGCCCGGAGGACTCGATGCGGATCCAGGCGGCGCTCGGCTCCGACATCGCCCTCGCCTTCGACGAGTGCACCCCGTTCCACGCCGATCGCGACTACACGGCGCGGTCCACCGAGCGGACGCACCGGTGGCTCGATCGCTGCCTCGCCTGGCACGCCGAGGCCGGCCCGGCGACGCAGGCGGTCTTCGGGATCGTCCAGGGCGGCGTCGACGAGGACCTGCGCCGCGAGTCCGCCGAGCGCGTCGCGGTCGGCCGACGTCGATGGGCTTGCGATCGGCGGGACCCTCGGCCAGGACAAGCCGCAGATGCACTGCGCTCGTCGGAGTTCGTGGCGCCACTCCTGCCGGAGGCCGCGCCGCGCCACCTGCTCGGCATCGGCGAGCCCGACGACCTGATGGCGGGCATCGCCGAGCGGCATCGACCTCTTCGACTGCGCGATGCCGACCCGGCTCGCGCGGCACGGCATGGCGCTCGCGCCGCTGCCCGAGCGCCGGTTCCGGTTCGACCTCCGGCACGGCGTCCACGCCCTCGACGAGGCCCCGCTCGTCGAGGGCTGCTCGTGCCCGGCGTGCCGGGACCACACCCGCGCCTACGTCCATTACCTCGTGCGGCGCGGCGAGCTGACGGGCGTGCGCCTGCTGAGCCTCCACAACCTCGCCTACCTGGAGCGGCTGGTGAGCGGCGCGCGAGAGGCGATCGCGGCGGGGGCCTTCGGCCGGTACGCAGCGGCGATCGCCGACGGCGCGGCGCCGTGGGGTCAGGGCAGCGTCCAGCCGGAACAAAACCGCGTCGAAGGGATAGGCGAACCGAGGGACCCGGTAGGCACGGGAGTGCGATCACCGGCGGCAGCACCCGCCAGGGCTCGACGTTGAAGCGCCGGACCTCGAGCGAACCGCCCTGGAGCGAGCTGGCGTCCCGAGACCGGCGATCGCCTGCCTGCGCCAGAAGAGGAAATCGAGCCGGCGACCGAGTCCGCGCCGCAGGGCCCGCCAGCTGACGCGCTCGATCGGCCACACGATCGGCCACGGACAGATCTCGAGCACGAGGACCTCTGCTCCGGGGCGCGTGACTCGCGCGATCTCCGCGAACGCACGCTTCACATTCGCCCAGGATTCCTCAACGGTTTCGCCGACCATGTGGTGGAGCGCGTAGCTCGCGATCACCGCGTCGACGCTCGAATCCTCGAGCGGGATGCTCGCCGCGCCGGCGTGGAGCCTCGACGTCGAGAGCCTCGTGTCGCCTCCAGCGAGGGCAGAGACGGGTCGAGCCCGATTAGGCGCGTCCCGGCGGGCTTCGCGTAGTGCACCTCGGGGCCGCAGCCGATGTCGAGAGCCGCCTCCCGGCCGGCGAGCGCTTGCGAGATCGCCTCCGACTGACGCTCGAAGCACAGCCGCCAAACCACCGGATGGCGGTTGTGCGCCCGGAGGCGGTCGACAAGGGTGTCGAACGGCGCGTCCAGGCTCTACTGCGTGTGGGACTTGATGAAGTCGATCAGGGACTTCAGCTGATCGGGCACGTTGTGCTTGATGAACTGGGTGACGTCGCTGTTCTGGCCCGCGTTGGTCGTGAGGAGCACGATCCCGGCGATGATCGCGGCGAGGACCAGGACGACGATCACGAGGCCCAGAAGCCGCAGGAAGCGCACACCGCCGGACCGGCGCTTGGGCCGCTCCCGGGCCGGCGGCGGACCGGGTCGCTGCGCATAGGCTCGCTCGGCCACGTGCCGGCTCGTCGCGATCGAGCAGGCGCGTGGCCGCGGTGGCCTCCGCGAGGCGAGACGTCGGCGCCTCGCTGGACGCGATCGGCGGCTCGCGCCCGGCGAGGCCGGCGCGCAGCGCGGCCGACAGCTCGCGCGCCGTCGTGTAGCGCTCTGCCGGGTCGCCGGCGAGCGCGCGGAGTACCGCCTCGGAGAGCGTCTCCGGAACCCCCGGGTCGTAGGTGCTCGGGGAGAGCGGGGCCTCGTTCTCGCGCCGCGTTGCGAGCTCGGCGAGGGTCGTGCCCTCCCATGGCAGTCGCGCCGTGAGGAGCTGGTAGATCACGACGCCCAGGGCGTAGACGTCCGCGCCGGGGGTCGGCTCGGCGCCGCGCGCGAGCTCCGGGGACAGGTAGGCCGCCGTCCCGACGACGGAGCCGACCTGGGTGAGGCGGGTCTGCTCGGCCGCCCGGGCGATCCCGAAGTCGGTCAGCTTGACCGTCATCTCGTTCGTCGGCGGGTCGTGCGCTCGCGAGGCCGACGGCGGGTGGCCGGCCGGTCCGCCGATCACCATGAGGTTCCCGGGCTTGACGTCGCGGTGGATGATCCCCTGCTTGTGGGCGTAGTCGAGCCCCGCGCACGCCTGCACGCCGATCTCGACTGCGGCCTCGGGCCCGAGGCGACCCTTGGAGTGAAGTAGCTGGGCGCCGGAGCGGCCCTCGACGTACTCCATGACGATGTAGTGGCGGTGCTCGTCGACGCCCGTGTCGTAGACCTGGACGATGTTGGGATGGATGAGCTTCGCGACGGCGAGCGCCTCGCGGCGGAAGCGGGCGATGAACTTCTCGTCGTCGGAGAGGTGCTCGGCGAGGATCTTCACCGCCACCGTGCGCTCGAGCACGTGGTCGACGGCCCGGTAGACCGTCGACATGCCGCCCGAGCCGAGCCGGTCACCGAGCTCGTACCGGCCCGAGATGGTCGTCGCCGCGCCGGCCATCACGGCACCGCCCCGAAGATGCCGGTCGCGCCCGTGGCGCCCGTCTGGCAGCCCTCGCCCCTGCGCGCGAGGCTGGTGAGGTTGTCGCCGCCCTTGCGGAGCACGGTGATGACCTGCGCGTCGACCGTGGTGGGGAGGTTGGCGACCGCCCGCGAGTACAGCCTCGCCGCCTGCACAAGCGCGAACCTGTCCCCAAGCGTGCAGGCCTGCTGAGCCTGTACGAGATAGCCGTTCAGGCCCTGCGCGTTCGCCGGCGGGATGTCCTTCGGCAGGCTCGAATTCGACGACCCGCAGCCGGCCACGAGCAGGGCCGCCGAAGCCGCGAGAGCCATGAGGCGAGCGGAGTTCCGCATCGCGGCGAGTCTAGGTGCTCCCTTTGCCCGCGCTTGCATCATTGGCCGCTATAGAGGCGCCGTCCGAGGTGCTCTGGAAGCTCGGCAGCGAGGATCGCATTCGCGGCTCGGTCGATGTCGTAGGCGACGCGATGCCACGTCGCTTGCCAGGCCTCGGTGTCGAGCTCGAGCCATGCGGCGCGGGGGTCCCGATCTCGGGGCTGGCCCACGCTTCCCGGGTTGAGGAGCCAGCGGCCGTTGTTGATGTCGGCTGACTCCCCGGCGGTCGGCTGCTCCGCACGGACGCCGCCGCCCGGCGCGGGCCCGAAGCGGAGGGCGAGATGGGAGTGGCCGACGAGGCTCACGCGCTCGGCCTGGAGCGCCATGCACTCCTCGGCCTGCTCCGGCCACAGCACGTACTCCCAGACGGGGTCGCGCGGAGAGGCGTGGTAGACAGCGATCTCGCGGCTCTCGTCCGAGGGCTCGAGCTCGCGCAGATATCTGAGCGTCTCGGGCCGCGCGGTCCTCTGGGTCCAGCGGACGGCGTCGGCGGCAGCCGGCGAGAACGTGCTCAGGTCGAGAGCGTCGAGAACCCCGAGATCGTGGTTGCCGACGAGCGAGACGCTGCAGCGCTCCGCCACCGCCTGGGCGCAGGCATCCGGCTCGGCGCCGTAGCCGACCACGTCGCCGAGCGACCAGAGCTCGTCGACGTCGGCCGCGTCGATCTCGGCCAGCACGGCTTCGAGCGCGGGCAGGTTCGCGTGGATGTCGGAGATGACGCCGAGGCGCATGGTCCGTGGCCCCGGTTAGATGTAGGGGCGGAACGAGAGGCGCTTATCGTACGGGCCATGCGTCGCAGCACGCTCGCGCGAGCCGGCGCGGCAGCCGTCGGAATGGTCCTGATCGCTGAGGTGGGAGCGTTCCTGCTGCGTCCGCGGCCGGCACCCATCTCGCCGGCTTCGGCGTCGGCAAGCGACTACTTCACGCAGGCCGAGATCGATCGCGGGCGCGACTACAGCGATGGCCAGCTCTGGCTCTACGTCGGCGGCGTCGCGATCGAGATGGCCGTGCTCGCATGCGCGGCGACCGGCCGGCCGCGCATTGTGCGCGTCGCGCTCGCACGGGCCGGTGCCAGGCCCGTGCTCGGCGCCGCGGCCGTGGGCGCCGGACTCTCCGTCGCCGTCGCGGTCGCGAGCCTCCCCGTCGGCATCGCGGCGCACGAGCGCGCGGTCGATTTCGGGATCTCGACGCAGGACATCGGCTCCTGGCTCGGCGACACCGCCAAGCAGGCGGCGATCGGCGCCGCCATCGCCGCGCCGATCGCCGCGGGCTTCGCCGCGCTCGTTCGCCGTCTTCCGCGCGCATGGTGGGTTCCGGGCAGCGCGCTCGTCGTCGCGGTCGCGGCCGTCATGACATGGCTCGCGCCCGTGGTCCTCGCCCCTCTCTTCAACCGCTTCCAGGCTCTGCCGAATTCGAGCCCGGCGCGGGCCGAGGTGCTGAAGCTCGCGAGGCGCGCCGGGGTGGACGTGGGGAACGTCTACCGCGTCGACGCGAGCCGGCGCGTCCGCTCACTGAACGCCTACGTCGACGGTCTTGGCCCGACCAAGCGCGTCGTGCTCTACGACAACCTCATCGAGGGCACCGACCAGGCCCAGCTCGCATCCGTCGTCGCCCACGAGTTGGGCCACGTGAAGCACGACGACATCCTGCGCGGGCTTGCGTTCGTCGCCATCGCCGCGCCGCTCGGACTGCTGTTCGCGCGGTCGATTGGTGAGCCGCTCTCGAGGCGCGCCGGCTTCGCTCCCGGCTCACCCGGGTCGGTCCCGGCCTACGCGCTCGGGCTGGCGCTGGCGGCGCTCGCAATCGGCCTCGTCGGCAACCAGCTCTCGCGCCAGATCGAAGCGAGCGCCGATTCGTTCGCGCTCGACGAGACCCACGACCCGAAGGCGTTCATCCAGCTCCAGCGCAAGCTCGCGCTCTCCTCGGTCGCCGATCCGAACCCGCCGGCGCTGCCTCAGTTCCTGCTCGGCAGCCACCCGACGACGGTGCAGCGAATCGGCGACGCGCTGGCCTGGGAGCGGGGAGCGCGCTAAGCGGACGCACCGCGCGCCCACTCGAGCGTTCGGGCCAAGCCTTCGGCAAGGGGGGTCACCGGCTTCCAGGAGAGCTCGTCGCGCGCCAGCGTCGCGTCGATCGAGATGCGGTTCACCTCTCCGGGACGGGGCGGGGCGTGCTCGGGCGCGAACTCGGCATGGGCGGTTCCGGCAAGGGTGGCGCCCAGCTCCAGGACATTGGTCTCGATCCCGGTCCCCACGTTGAAGACGCCGGTTGCCCCGGAGCTAGCCGCTGCGACGAAGGCGTCGACCACGTCCCCGACGTAAACGTAGTCGCGCGTCTGCAGGCCGTCGCCGAAGACGGTCGGCGTCCGGCCATCCAGCAGCGCCCCGCAAAAGATCGCCGCAACGCCCGCCTCGCCGAGGGGGTCCTGGCGCGGGCCGTAGACGTTTCCGAGGCGCAGGGAGACCGCCGCGAGGCCGTGCAGCCGGGCGTAGACGCCGACGTAACCCTCGGCGGCCTGCTTCGACTGGCCGTACGGGGCGTCGGGACGGCACTCGGCGTCCTCTCCGAGCGGCAGGTCCCGCCCGTCGCCCTCGCCGTAGATCGCACCCCCCGTCGAGGCGAACGCAAAGCGCTCCGTGCCTCGCTCACGGGCGGCCTCGAGCAGCTGGATCGTCCCGCCGACGTTGACGTCGAGGTCGAACCGCGGATCGGCCACGGAGCGCCTCACGTCGATCTGGGCGGCCAGGTGGTAAACGGCCTGCGCTTTGGCGCGATCGAAGGCTGAGGAGACGGCGGAGGCGTCGCGGACGTCGCCCTCGACGAGCTCGACTCCGCTCGCCAGCGCGCGGTCGAGGTTCTCGCGGCGCCCAGTGGAGATGTCGTCGAGCACCGTGACCTCGTCGCCACGCTCGACGAGCGCGTCGACGAGGTTGGACCCGATGAATCCGGCGCCACCGGTGACGAGGGCACGCATTGGGCACGGCACCCTACTCGCCGCGAGTCGCGCCTAGACTCGGATGATGGATCCGCTCGGGGGACTGCGACAGGCGATCGAGGGCGCGGCGGCGGAGCTCGCCCCGGACGGCGTGCAGGCGCCGACCCTCGAGCGGCCGCCCAAGCCGGAGCTCGGCGACTACTCCACGAATGCCGCGATGCTCCTGGCCCCGGCGCTCAAGCGAGCGCCGCGAGAGGTGGCGGGCGAGCTGAGCCCGCTCGTATCGGAACGCGTGGAGGGAATCGAGCGGGTCGAGGTCGCCGGCCCGGGCTTTCTCAACATCTTCCTGGGCTCCGGGTGGCACCGCCGCGCCGTGGTGGGGATCCTCGATGCCGGCGAGCGGTTCGGCGGGGGGACCGAAAGGGGGAGCGGGTGCTGATCGAGTTCGTGTCTGCGAACCCGACCGGGCCGATCCACGTCGGCGGCGGGCGAGGCGCCGCGTTCGGCGACGCGGTGGCGCGGGTGCTCGCGTTCGGTGGCGACGAGGTCGAGCGCGAGTACTACCTGAACGACGCGGGCGCCCAGGTGACCTTGTTCGCGCAGTCGATTGCCGCGCACATGCGTGGCGAGGAGCCGCCCGAGGACGGCTACGGCGGGGATTACGTCGCCGAGCTGGTGGATGAGCTCGCCGCCGAGGGCGCCTCACCCGACGACATTCCGGACCTCGGCGTCAGGGCGACCGAGGCGATGCGGCGGCGCATCGAGGCGACGCTGGACCGGTTCGGCGTGCGGTTCGACAGCTGGTTCTCGGAGCGGTCCCTGCGCGAGGCGGGGCGGGTCGCAGAGGCCATCGAGACGCTTCGAGAGGCGGGGCTTGTCTACGAGGCCGAAGGCGCCACCTGGCTGCGCACGACGGAGGGGGGCGATGACAAGGACCGGGTGCTCATCCGCTCCGACGGCGAGCCCACCTATTTCGGGGTCGACATCGCCTACCACCGCGACAAGGTGATGCGCGGCTTCGACCGCCTGATCGACCCGGTCGGTTCCGACCACCACGGCTATGTGCCCAGGATGCGGGCGGCGCTCGCCGCGCTCGGCTTCGACCCCGAGCGCTTCGAGGCGCCCATCATGCAGTTCGTCCATCTCGTCGAGGGCGGTCAGCGGGCCAAGATGTCGAAGCGAAGCGGCGAGTTCGTGACCCTCGACGAGCTCGTCGACGACATCGGCGCCGACGCAGCGCGCTTCCTGATGCTCCAGCGAAGCCACGACCGTACGCTCGACCTCGACCTCGAGCTCGCACGCAAGCAGTCGCAGGACAACCCCGTCTACTACGTCCAGTACGCGCACGCGAGGATCGCGAGCATCCTTCGCAAGGCCGAGGCCGAGCTGGACGACTTCGACCTCGAAGGTCTTGGCGCAGCGGCCGCCGACGAGGGCGCTCTATCCGCGGCCGCCGAGCCGTCCGAGCTCGCACTGGTCCGCCGGCTGCTCGAGCTTCCGGGCGAGGTGGGCACCGCGGGCGTGCGGCTCGCCCCCCATCGGCTCTGTGCCTACGCGACGGCGACCGCGGCCGACTTCCACGCCTTCTACCGCGACTGCCGCGTCGTTGGCGCGGAGGCGGGCGTTCAGGAGGCGCGGCTCGGGCTGTGCCTCGCCGCCGAGCGGACGATCGCCACCACCCTCGGCCTCCTCGGCGTCAGCGCGCCCGAGCGGATGTAGCGACCGCGGCGGGCCCGTCGCCGCCGCGCCGGCGTCGGCGTGCGACCCCGACCACGAGGCCGGCGGCCAGCCCGGCGACGAGCGCGATCGCCGGGATGGCGATCGCGGGCGTGAGCGGATAACTCGTGAGCGGGAGGTGCGTGCGCGAGACGACGCTCGGTCGCGGGCCGGGCCGGGCCGACTGGCCCGGATGCGGCTTCGAAGCCCCGCCGCCGTCGCCGGATGGGCCTCTGGAGGGCTGGCCGCACACGACGTACTCCTGGCAGGCGGCCGCCGGGGGAGAGCCGACCGCGGCCGCTGGGATCGAGGCCACGAGCAGAGCCACGAGGAGGGCGGCGCCCCACCGGTGGCGCGGCGTCGTCGGGCACCCTGGCATGACGCCGATCGTACCGGCGGGCGGCCTGCCCGACCCGTCCGCGAAAGTACCCCGCTCATGGCTCAGGCGAGGGTTGGAGACAGGGCGCTCGCGTTCGCCGTCGGCGCGGGCGCGCCGTTCGCGCTGGCGATTCAGGGCGGCGGCTACGACATCGTCGCCCACGAGGTGACGAGCCTCGTAGTCTGGTGGCTCGTCGCGGTCGGCGTTGCGTGCGGAGTGCTTCCCCGCGCCCGTGCGCCGCGGACGATACGCGGGCCGCTCCTTGGCCTCATCGTGCTCGTCGCCTGGACCGCTGCGAGCCTCCTTTGGACCTCGAGCGCCGAGCTGACTTTCGACGAGCTCGCCCGGCTCGTGGGGTACGCGGGGATCGCCGTGCTCGCCTTCGCGAGCTTCCATCGCGGCAACTGGCGGGCCGCTGCCGGTGGGGTGACCGCGGCCGCGATCGTGGTGGCGGCGCTGTCGGTCGCGAGCCGGGTCGACCCCGGTCTCTTCTCGGGGGCGAGCTCGGCGATCACGATCGAAGGGCGCCTCGGCTATCCGCTCGGCTACTGGAACGCTATGGGCGCTTGGAGCGTCATGGCGTTCGCGCTCGCACTGGGCTGGAGCACGAATCACGGCTCCGTGATCGGGCGGCGCCTCGCCATCGGCCTCCTCCCGACAATCGGCCTCTCGATGTACCTCACCTACTCGCGCGGGGCGGTCATCGGCGCTGCGGTGGGCCTCGGTGTGCTGTTGATCCTGAGCGGGGAGCCGAAGGAGGTGCTCGCGAACGCCGTGATCGGGGCGGTCGCGAGCGTCGCAGCCATCCTCCTCGCGAGGACGCAGCCGGAGATCGCGAACGCGTCGGGCGGCGCGGGTGGCGGGATGGTGATCGCGGTCCTCGCCGCACTCGGAGTGATGTGCGCCGCCTTCGCGGATGCGCTCGCCCGCCGGCGCATCGCCCTCGCACCGTGGCGGCGAGAGTGGCTCATGGCTGTCGCACTCGCAGCGGTCCTCCTCGTGGTCGGTGCGCGACTGCTGCCACCCGAGCACGTGTCGCAGAGGGCGACGGTGACCCCCGGCACCCGCGAGGCGCCGAGCCTCAGCAATCCCGCCAGCCGCTTTGCGAGCCTCTCCGGCGCTCGCTCGACGATCTGGCCGCAGGCGCTGGACGCGTGGAGATCGGATCCGCTACTCGGGATCGGCCCCGGAACCTTCGAGTTCTGGTGGGACTCGCACGAGGGCAAGCCGATCATCCGGGACGCGCACTCGCTCTACCTCCAGGAGTTGTCGGAGCTCGGGATTCCGGGCTTCGTCGCGATCGTGGCGATCGTCTTCGGGCTCTTCGCGGCGTCGCTCCACGCCACACGGCGGCTCCGCCGGACGACCGGCGTCGGCGCAGCGCTCGTGGCGGCGTTCGCGGTCTTCTGCGTCCAGGTGGCCGGCGACTGGCTCTGGAAGATCCCGGCGATCGTCGCACTCGCCACGGTCGCGGTAGTCGCCGCCATCGCCACCATCGCCGAGCCACGGCGCCACCGCGCCCCGGCGGGCGGGCGTCTGGCCGCGGCGATCGTCGCCGTGCTCGCCGGCGCGCTGATGGTCCCGGGAATCGTGTCGACGCAGCTGGCCCGCGACAGCTCGGCCTTCGTCACCGCGCACCATGCGGACGACGCGGTGGCCTACGCGGACTCGGCTGTCGCGGCCGAACCGTGGTCCGCGAGCGCGCACGCCCAGCTCGCCATCGCCCAGCAGGCGCAGAACCAGGTTCGGTCGGCGCGGGCGAGCGCCCGGCGGGCGGTCGACCTCGAGCCGAGGGACCCGATCAACCAGCTGCTCTTGGGCGTCGTAGACCACCGCCTCGGGCTCGAGCGCGCGGCGGTGGGGAGGATCAGGGCGTCGGCGCGCCTCTCCTCGCGCAGCCCGAGGGCGATCACGGCGGCCACCGTCCGGCGCGCGTTCCGCCAGGGGCGCTTTCAGGGGCTGGCACCGTGAGCGGACCCTCGTCGCCGCGCCGCATCCTTCTCGTGCTGCACGAGGACGTCCTCGGCGGGGCGACGCTCTCGGTGCTGCGATGCGTGCCGCTGCTCGAGGCCCGGGGCTGGGAGTTCGCGTTCTGGGCCCCGAGGCCGAGCGAGGTCTTCGACCACCTGGCCGCTCAGGGCCGCGACGTCGCCGGCGCGCGACGGCCGATTTCCTACAGCCTCGCGATGCTGCGGCTGCCGCCCGGGCCGGCGCGGCGCGTGTTTGCGACGCCGGTATACCTGGCTTCGTTTCGCGCGCACGTGAAGCGTTCCAGAGCCGCCCTCGTACACGCAAATTCCCTGGTCTCGATCCTCGGATGCCGCGATCGCGAGGTCCGCGGGGCGCCGGGTTGTGCTGCACCTCCACGAGATGGTGCGGCGCGGGCGGAAGGGCGCGATCGCGGCCCGGCTCGTTCACCGAGCGACCAACGAGGTCGTGGCCGTATCGCGAAGTTTTGCGGCGGATCGTGGACGGTCGGCTCCAATGCGCCGACGGTCGTCTACGAGGGCTGCGAGGTTCCGGCCGACCCACCGCCGCCCCCCTCCGGCGAACGGCTCGTCGTCGGGACGGTGGGCGTGATTGCGCGGCGGAAGGGCATCGACGTCTTCCTCGACGCGGCCGAGGAATGCGCCCGCCGCAGCCTTCCGGTGGAGTTCCGCTTGGTGGGCGCCCCCACCGACGTCCTCGACGCCGACTGGGCGCGCGCGGTGCTCGAGCGCGCGGCGCGGCTGGGGGTGTGGCATGCGTCACGAGCGGATGTCGCCGGCGAGCTCGCCGGCTGGGACGCCTTCGCCCTCGCCTCGCGTCACGATCCGTTCCCGATCTCGATGCTCGAGGCGATGGCGCATGCGCGGCCGGTCATCGGGGCCCGCGTCGACGGCATCGCCGAGCAGATCACCCCGGAGGCGGGCTTCCTGGTTGAGCCGGAGAGTGGCGCAGCCCTTGCCGACGCGATCGCGGCAATCGCGGAAATGCCCGCGGCCCGCCGCGCCGAGATGGGCGCAGCGGCACACCGCCGGGCGGCGGAGTTCTCGATCGAGCGCCAGGCCCAGGGCCTCGAGGCGGTCTACGAGCGAGTGCTGGAGCGATGAGCGGCGTCGACGCGGAGCCCGTCGCGCTGGTGCACGACTACCTGCTCTTCCTGCGCGGGGCCGAGAGGACCTTCAGCGCGATGGCCGGCATCTGGCCCGACGCGCCGATCTACACGGGCGCCTATTCGGAGAGCGCGACCGAGGGCCGTTTCGCGGGCCGGGAGATTCGCACGTCGTGGGCTCAGCGCCTCGGCGTCAACCGGCATACCTACCGGGCACTGCTGCCGCTCTGGCCGCGCGCGATCGAGAGCCTGCCGGTCGGCGATCATCCCCTGGTCGTGTCGTCGAGCTTCGCCTTCGCCCACGGCGTCCGCCCGGGCCCCGGCGCCGTCCACGTCTGTTACTGCCACAGCCCGTTTCGCTACGCCTGGCACGAGAGCCGAAGCTCGGTGGCCTCGCTTCCGCGTCCAGCGAGACGGATTGGGCGCCGGATACTTGCGTCCGCCCGGCGCTGGGACCTCGAAGCGTCACGGCGGGTCACCCGGTACGTGGCGAACTCGCTGATAACGCAGCGGCGCATCCAGGAGACCTACGGCCGCGAGGCCGAGGTGATCCACCCTCCGGTCGAGGTCGGGCGATTCGAGCCCGCGGAGCCTGAGGAGGTCGGCGACCATTTCCTGTTCGTGGGGGAGCTCGTCGCTCACAAGCGTGCCGACGTGGCGCTGGAGGCCGCGCGGCTTTCCGGCAGGCGGATCAAGGTGGTGGGCGGCGGGCCGGAGCTGCGGCGGCTGCGAAGCGCGTACGACGATTGCGCCGAGTTCCTCGGCCGTGTGTCCGACGCCGAGCTCGCGCGCATCTACCCGCGGGCGCTGGCCCTCGTCGTGCCCAACGTCGAGGAGTTCGGGATCGCGGCCGTGGAGGCGCAGGCCTGCGGTCGTCCCGTGCTGGCTCAGCGGGCCGAGGGCGCAATCGAGTGCGTCAGCGACGGGGTGACGGGGGTGCTGGTCGACGGGTCCGACGCCGGCGCGTTCGCCGAGGCGATGGGGTCAGCCGACTTTCGCGGCTTCTCGCCGGAGCCCGCGCGCGCGAACGCCGAGCGCTTCGACGTCGCCGTCTTCGCCGACGCGCTGCGGGGCGCGGTTGCCCGCGCACAGGCGCACGAGGGGGACGAAACGGGATGAGTCGCGACGACGCCGCGCTGGTAGCGGGCCTTGGTGACCTCGGGCTGACGGCGAACCAGGCTGCATACCTGGCCGTGCATTCGCACCGGTACGAGACCCTTCTCGCCGGGGCGCGCGAGTGCGTGGCGGACCTACCCGCGCGCGACGGATCGCTGCGCCTCCTCGACGTCGGCCCCGCGCTTCAGACCGTGCTCTTGCGGCGGGTGTTCCCCGACGCCGTGGTGGACACGCTGGGGTTCGAGAACGAGCTCGCACCGCCGCGCGACGGCGAGCGCCACTTTCCGCTCGACCTCAACCACCTCGACGACGTCGGCCCGGCCCGGGAGGTCCCTCCGCACGATGTCGTCGTGGTCGCCGAGGTGATCGAGCATCTTGCGACGCCCCCTCGGACCGTCTTCGAGGCGATCGCCTCGTGGGTTGCGCCGGGAGGCTGGGCGCTGCTGCAGACCCCCAACGCCCTGGCGCTCCACAAGCGCGTGCGGGCGCTCGTCGGCCGCAGTCCGCTCGGGGACGCGGGCGACGTGCGCGCGGGCACCCACAGCGCCGCGCACTTCCGCGAGTTCACCGCCGACGAGCTGGTCGAGCTGGCGGAGGCCACCGGGCTCGAGGTGGCTCGCCTGACGGTCTCGAACCACTTCCACCATTCCGGCAGCGCCCGTCGCGCCTACGACCGGATCACCGAGGCGCTTCCGGCCGGCACGCGTCAGGGCATCACGGCCTACCTGCGCCGGCGCTGATCGCGATGCGCGAGCGCGAGGTCGATCGCCTCGCGATGACGGCCGGCCAGCCCCTGCAGGCCGAACCTCTCGAGCGCCCGGCGCCGGCCGGCGGCGCCGAGCTCGTCGCGCAGCACCGGGTCGTTGAGCAGACGAAGGACGGCCCTCGCGGTCTCATCCGACCGCGCCGGCGTGGTGAGGATCGCGGTGCCGCCCGCGTCGACCAGCTCCGAGGTGGAGCCGGCATCCGTCGCGACCACCGGCTTCCCGGCGACCATCGCCTCCAGGATCGCGGTGGGCATGCCCTCCGAGCGCGCCGGCGAGGTCATGACGAACACGTCGATCGCCTGGATGAGCGTCGCGACCTCGGCGCCCGGATCGACGAGCGCGATGTCCTCGCCCACCCGCAGGCCCAGTGAGGACGCCTCAGCGACGAGCCGGGCGTCGAGCCCGGGATGCGCAGGGCTCGGCGCGCCGATGATCCGAAACGTGGCGTCGGGCCGCTCGGTCGCGACCCTCGCCGCCGCGCGAACGAAGTCGATGTGGCCCTTCGGCGGGTAGCGCACCCCGACCGTCCCGACCAGCACGTGATCGTCGGCGACGCCGAGGAGCTGCCTGGCCTCGCGGCGGGACTCGTCGTTGGGCGCGAAGGCGTCGACGTCGACAGGCGGATAGACGAAGACGAGCCGATCCCCGAGGCGCCGCCCCCCCGGGTGACCTGCGGCCACAGCCTCCCCCCAGGACACAACGGAGTCCGCCCACCGCGTCACCAGCGGCATGCAGACGCGGCGAAGCGCCATCGGCGCACGGGTGTCGAGGAGCTGCCAAACGACAGCGGAGCCCTGGCGTCGTGCGGCGATGGCGCCCTGCGGATTCTGGACGCCGTGCACCTGCACGACGTCCGCCGCCGTGGTCGCGACGAGCTGGGCGAGGCGGGCGACGTCGCCGCGGCTCGCGAAGAGGAAGCGGGCCTGGTTGACGGGGTTCGGGGTTGCGCGCAGGCGCGTGAGCGGGATCGCATGCACCTCGACGCCGGCCGCCCGCAGGCGGTCCGCCGCCTCGACGGCCTCATCGGGGAGGGCCGCCACGGCCTCGATACCCAGCTCCAGCAGCGGTCCGTGGAGGCGCAGCAGCTGATTGTGGGCGCCCGCGAAGGTGGGGCTGTGGATGACCGAGAGGACGCGGATGTCCCGGTCCGCGCCGCTGGCCATGGGCGGAGGCTACCTATGATCAGGTCCCGCCTCGTGCCCCGGCCTCCGATCTCAGTCGTCGTCCCCTTTCGCGGCACCGAGGCCGAGGCGAGCCGGCTGCTCGCCGCCCTCGTCCGGCTCCGGCTCCGGCCCGACGATGAGGCCCTGGTGGTGGACAACGGGGGCTCACTTGCGTTGGAGGGGCTGGCTCACGGTCGCGTCGAGGTCGCGGTCGCGACCGGCGAGCGCTCGTCCTACTACGCCCGCAACGCGGGGGCGGAGCGAACCCGCGCGCCATGGATCCTGTTCATGGACGCCGACTGCGCGCCCGCGACGGGGATCCTCGACGCCTACTTCGAGCCCGAGCCGGGCGTGCGCTGCGGGGTCGTCGCGGGCGCCGTCCGCGCCGCAGCCGGCCCGTCGCTCGCGGAGCGCTACGCCGCCTCCCGCGGCCACCTCGACGAGATCTTCCACCTCGAGGCCGAGCCGTATCCGGCAGGAATCACCGCCAACCTCCTCGTCCGTCGCCGCACGTGGGAGACCCTCGGCGGGTTCCAGGAGGGGGTCCGCTCGGGCGCCGACGTCGAGTTCTGCTGGCGCGCGCAGGAGGCGGGCTGGAGTCTCGAGCATCGTCCGAGCGCGGAGGTTGAGCACGGCCATCCGGACTCGCTCGGCGAGATGCTGCGGAAGGGAGCGCGCTACGGCGCGGGGCGGCGATGGGTCAACCGCCGGTATCCCGGCTCGATGCCGAGGCCGCGCCTCGCGCGGGACCTGGCTCGCTCGCTGGCGGGCGGCGTCGGCTGGCCGCTGGCGGGGCAGCCGACGCGGGGCCTCTTCAAGCTGATCGACGGAGCGTATGTCGCCGCTGGGGCATGGGGGTATGTCGCGGGCGACAGTCGCGCCGAACCGGGCGACCGCACGGGCGCTGCGGGCGACGGCGCGACCGTCCTCAGCACCGATGCGTTCCCGGCCCGCTCGGAAACCTTCGTCTACAACGAGGCGCTCGCCCTGCGCGACCTCGGCCGGCCGGTTCGGGTCGAGGCGGCGGCCCGCCCGGCGCGGGTCGAGCGCACGGTGGCGCGAGAGCTGCAGATCGACTACATCGAGGACTACCTGCCGGGGCAGGCGATCCGCGACCTCGCGTGGCTCCTCGCGCGCCATCCGATCCGCTCGGTCAGAGACATTGCGGCCCGTCGCCGCTGGCGAGCCGAGGAGGCGGTCATGCCCCTGCGGGCAATCGCCTCTGCGGCGCGTCGGCTCGCCCGCGACGGCGTCCCGCACGTCCACGTCAACTTCGCGGCGGGCGCGGCGCTCACGGCGATGCGCGTCCACCTGCTGCTCGGCTCGTCCTACAGCGTCACAGCCCACGGATACGAGGTCTTCCAGGAGCCGCGGAACCTCGCCGAGAAGCTGGAGCGCGCGGCGTTCGTGGCCGGCCCATGCGAGTACACGGCCGAGCACCTGCGGTCGCTCGTGGCGGCCCACGAGCGCGGCAAGGTCCACGTAGTCGTCATGGGCGTCGACGGAGAGCGGTTCCGGCGCCGCTCGGCCTATCCGGGCCACGCGACGGTCGTCGGGATCGGTCGCCTCGTCGAGAAGAAGGGCTTCCCGTACCTGGTCGAGGCCGCCGCCGAGCTTCGCAGACAGGGCGGGCTCGAGCGCCTGGTGATCGCTGGCGATGGGCCGCTCAGGGGCGAGCTCGAGGAGGGGATCGCAAGGCAGGGCCTCGAAGAGTCCGCCGAGCTCGTCGAGGCCTGGGGGGCGGAGGAGGTGCGCGAGCTCCTCGAGCGAGCGGACCTGCTCGCCTACCCATCGGTGATCGCCGCCGACGGTGACCGCGACGCGATGCCGATGGTGGTCAAGGAGGCGATGGCGATGGAGGTCCCGGTGGTGACGAGCGACGCGGCGGGGCTACCCGAGCTCGTGCGGCCGGAGTGGGGGAGGATGGTGCCGCAGCGCGACACGGCCGCGCTGGCCGACGGGATCGCCGAGGTCGTCGCCCTGCCGGCGGCCGAGCGGGAGCGCATGGGCACGGCCGGCCGAGCTCACGCCCTCGAGCACTGCTCGCTGAGGCGGCAGGCCGAGCGGATCGCCCAGCTCGTCGACGGCGCGACGCAGTCTCGTCAGTAGGGGGCCCTGCCGCGCAGGCGGCGAACCGCTCGGCGAACGCCGACGGGGAGTACCCACGCGAACAGCGTTACCGGCAGGTATTCGAGTCCTCGGAGGCTGCGCCGTCGCCGCATCGTGGCGACCTTCGCGCGAACCGATTCGCCGACCTGGGCGCGAGCTCGCTTCGCGCCGACATTTGTGCGACCGTGCGACCGGACGGCGAGCTCGTCGGGGAGGCAGACCACCCGGTGGTGGTCCGCGATGCGCAGCCAGAGGTCGTAGTCCTGTGCGGATCGGAACCCTGGATCGAACCCGCCGACGGAAACGGCGACGTCGCGGCGGATCGTCGCGGCCGTGCCGGGAATCATGTTGAACCGCATCAGCGTGCCGGTCACGTCGCCGACGGCGAACCTGATCCGCGAGTTTCGCGGGCGGCCCCTCTCGTCGAGCTCGCGCATCCGGCAGCCAACAACGCCGACCCCGGGGTCGGCCTCGAGCACCGAGAGCTGCCGCTCGAGCCGCTCAGGCAGCGACCAGTCGTCGGCATCCTGAATGGCGACGAAGGGGGCGCGGGCCTCGTCC
Organism: uncultured Actinomycetes bacterium; assembly: GCA_963841455.1. Classification (GTDB taxonomy): domain Bacteria; phylum Actinomycetota; class Thermoleophilia; order Solirubrobacterales; family 70-9; genus JAWVFM01. The sequence continues at coordinate 167,302 of CAWJCU010000017.1, read as the reverse complement.
AGGCCGGCGTTCAGGGTCGCGGCGATCCCTCGGTGGGGCAGCGCGACGCCTCGAACCCGCCCATCGTCGTGGGCGGCGACGACCGCGCGGCTCGAATCGGTAGACCCGTCGTCGAGCGCCAGGACCTCGAGGTCGTCGAGCGTCTGACCGAGGATGGATTCGATCGCGTGGCCCAGCGTCTCAGCGTTGTTCCAGATCGGAACCAGGACGCTGATGCGGGGGCTGCTCACAGCATTGGGGAGCGGTAGCGAACGGCGGCCCGTCCTACCGCCCAGAGCTCGACCAGGTCGTGAATGACGTAGTAGGGGAGTGCCAGCGGGCTCGCGCCGTCCACTCGCGCTCGCTCGACGAGGCCGACCACGTAAGGCCCCACGAGCCATGGCCGCAGGAAGCGGAGGCGACGAGGGGCCAGCAGCCCAACCAGCGCGCGCACGAGGTGGTAGTGGGTGCCCTTCCAAAAGATGCCCTTCTTGAATGCCGCGCGACGAAACCCGGGGTGGCGTACGTACGCGAGCATCGCCGGCGTCCATCGCGCGGCGACGCGGAGTTTGCCGATCGGCCCGAGGTTGGCTACCGCGTGGTAGACGAGGGCTTCACGGGCGAAGACCGCCGGCGCCCCGGACTCGATCGCTCGCCATGCCAGGTCCGAGTCCTCGCCGCCCAACCGTTCGAACCTCTCGGTGTCGAAGCCATCCACACGCTCGAGTACCTCACGCGGATAGAAGACGTTGCAGGTCTGAAACGCCGGGTCGAGCTCGGATACGTTCATCGTCCGCGAGAAGGGCCCTGAGCGGTCGAGCTCCCAGGGAGCGGGTTCGGTGCGGCCCTGGACGATCGCACCGGGTTCGCCCGCGCCGCCTCGAGCCCCGACGACAGCCAGTCCCGATCCGGCACGCAGTCATCGTCGGTGAAGGCGATCAGCTGTCCCTCGCTGGCTCGCCACCCGTCTTCCCGTGCTGCACCGGGTCCTCCCGGCTCGTCCCGCCGAAGGACTTTCAGTCTGAGCCGCCCACGCTCGAGCTCGGCGTCCAGAAGCGCGCGAGTGCCATCGTCCGAGGCGTTGTCGACGACGATGACCTCGAAGCGGTCGCCGGAGAGCGATTGCTCGGGTAGGGCGTCCAGCAGCGACGGAAGGCGGTCTCGACGGTCGTGGGTCGAGACAACGACCGAAAGCTCGGTTCGGCCGGTCATCCGGTCGGTCGCGACTGCTTCACGGCTCGGAAGGTAGCGCGCCGTCGCTGGGGCGAGTGAGCGCCGGCGCGGGCTTCGCTTCAATTCCATTCGTGCGGATCCTGACGGTCGGCAACATGTACCCACCGCTCCACGAGGGCGGCTACGAGCTCGTCTGGGAGGCGGCGGTCGCGCATCTGCGGGATCGCGGACATGAGGTGCGGGTCCTGACGACCGACCACCGCGCAGGCGAAGACGCGGGCACCGCAGCCGGAGTGTGCCCGCGATCTTCGCTGGTACTGGCGCGACCACGGCTTCCCCCGCATGGGACCGCGCGAGCGCCTGAGCGTCGAGCGGCACAACGCGGGCGTCCTCGACCGGGAGCTCGAGGATCTCGCCCCCGACGTCGTCGCCTGGTGGTCGATGGGCGGCATGTCGCTCGGAATGATCGAGCGCGCTCGGCGCGGCGGGCACCGGCGGCGCGGCCGTCGTCTGCGACGACTGGATGCTCTACGGCCCGCGGGTCGACGGTTGGATGCGCGCCTTCGCCGGGCGCCGCCCGCATCGGGGTTGCGGTGGAGCGGATAACCGGGCTCGCCACCAGGGTGGACCTCGGCGCGATCGGGCCCTGTCTCTTCCCGAGCGCGGCCACGCGCGATCGGGCCCTTTCGCGGTGGCAGCTCGCCGACGCAACGTCTGCCACCAGGGAGTGAGCGCCGAGCTGTTCCCCCGCGCGGCTCCGGCCCCGTGGCGCTGGCGCCTCCTCTACGTGGGTCGAATCGACCCGCGGAAGGGCATCGACCTCGCGATAACGGCGCTCGCAGAGCTTCCCGGAGAGGCGACGCTCACGATCGCGGGTAGCGGCGACGAGGCATACCGCGCCGAGCTGGAGCGGCTCGCGCGCGCGCTCGGCGTGGCGGAGAGCGTGACGTTCACCTCGCTGCCTCGGGCCGAGCTCGCCGGGCTCTACGCCAAGGCCGACGCGGTCGTGTTCCCGGTGCGCTGGCGCGAGCCCTGGGGGCTCGTTCCACTCGAGGCCATGGCGGTGGGGAGGCCGGTCGTCGCGACCGGGCTCGGCGGCTCGGGCGAGTATCTGCGCGACGGCGAGAACTGCCTGATCTTCGACCCGGAGAAGGGCGCCGCCGCGCTCGTCGAGCGGGTTCAGGCCCTCGGCAGAGACGAGTCGCTGCGGGCCCGCCTGCGAGAAGGGGGGTTCGCCACCGCGGGGCAATCCTCCGAGCGCGACTTCAGCGAGGCGACGGAGCTGCTCCTGGAACGCGCTCGCGACTGCCGCATCTAGGGTTGGACGGGGTGTCCGACGTCCCGAGAGCGAGCGTGGTGGTCCCGGTGTTCAACGCGGCGGCGACGATCGGCGACGCCCTCCGCGCGCTGCTCGGGCAGGACGCCCCCTGGCTTTACGAGGTGATCGTGGTGGACGACGGGTCCGACGATGCGAGCCAGCGGATCGTCGAGGCGGCGGCCGACGGTGTCCGTCTCGTGCAACAGGACCACCGCGGCCCGGCGGAGGCACGAAATCTCGGGGCTCGCTCGGCCCGCGGCGACGCGCTCGCCTTCATCGACTCCGATTGCGTTCCGCAGCCCGATTGGCTGCGGAACGGCGTTGCCGCGCTGGAACACGCGGATCTCGTGCAGGGGCAGGTGCTTCCGGATCCGGCCGCCCGCCGCACCCCCTTCGACCGCACGATCACCGTCCGGCGCGAATACGGCCTCTACGAGGCAGCCAACCTGTTCGTCGCGGGCGAGCTGTTCGAGAGGCTCGGCGGCTTCGAGGACTGGCTGCCGGCGAGGGTCGGAAAGCCGCTCGCCGAGGACGTCTGGTTCGGCTGGCGCGCGCGCCGAGCCGGCGCGAAGACGGCGTTCTGCGACGAGGCGCTGGTGCACCACGCGGTCCTCGACCGCCGCGCAGGCGAGTACGTGGCCGAGCGCCAGCGCCTCGCCTACTTCCCGGCGATGGTCGCGAGGATGCCCGAGCTTCGCGATGCGTTCCTCTACCGCCGCTGGTTCCTCAATCGCCGCTCGGCGGCGTTCGACCTCGCGGTGGGCGCGGGCGCGGCGATGCTGCTGACTCGGGGGGCACGCGCGCGGGACCTACGGGCGGGCCTTGCCGCACTCGCGGCCGCTCCCTACGCCAGGGAGCTGCTAGGCGAGGCGGGGCGTGTCGGCGGCGTCGAGGCGCGCGTCGTGGCCGCCGACCTGCTTGCCGACGCGGTCGGTCTCGCGGCCCTCGTCGCCGGCAGCATCAGGTGGCGCGAGCCCGTGCTGTGACCGCCAACCCCTCTGCTAACGTCGCCCGCCGCCGGGGATGACCGTCGTGAGCGACACCGACCGGGTTGCTCAGGCGCGGCGAGTCGTCGCGTCGAACCCGTTCTGGTACCACACGATGGAGCTGGCGCCGGGGGTTGTGACGCCGGGTTGGTTCGATCTGCGGCCGATCGTCCACCGGATGCCTTGGCCGGACGTCAGGGGCAAGCGGTGCCTTGACGTCGGGACGGCCGATGGATTCCTCGCCTTCGAGCTCGAGCGCCGAGGGGCGGGCGAGGTGGTCGCGACGGACGTCTCCGATCATGCCCTCTGGGACTACCCGGCCCACATCCGGGACAGCGGAGCGGACTTCTGGGTGGCCGTCGCGGGCGAGAAGAAGGGCGAGGGCTTCCGGATCGCCCGCGAGCTCCTCGGCTCGGAGGTGCGCAGCGCCGAGCTCAGCGCCTACGACCTCAGCCCGGCGAACGTCGGCGAGTTCGACGTCGTCGTGTGCGGTGCGTTGCTCCTACACCTCCGAGACCCGGTCCGCGCGCTCGAGGCGATGCGATCAGTGTGTTCGGGCCACCTTCTGGTCACGAATCAGGTGGCGGTCAGGCTCGCGCTCATGCGGAGATCCCCCGCGGCCACCTTCGAGGGGGCGACCGATCAGTCGCAGTGGTGGATCCCAAACCCCGCCGGCAATCGGCGACTCGTCGAGGCAGCGGGCTTCACCGTCGAGCGGGAGAGCCGGATCTACGCCATTCCGTTCGGCGCCGGACACAGACCGAGGCCGCGTGGCCCGACGGCCCTCGCACGGCGGCTCGCGCGGCGGCTCGTCGCCGGCGGCGACGGCGTGCCGCAGCACGCCGTGCTCGCTCGGCCCGACTCTTGAGAATCGCGCTGACCCACGCGTTCTGCTGGCCCGAGGTGCGCCGGGGGGCGGAGCGATTCCTGCCATCGCTCGCGGCCGCGCTTGCTCGGCGCGGGCACGAGGTCGTCCACTACTCGTCCGCGTGGGACTTCGGCAGGGAGGCCGACGCCGGCGTCGAGACCGTCAAGCTGCGGCGCGTCTTCCGCGATCCGGTGAGGCACGAGGCCTACTTCGGCCGCCGCGTCTTCCCGCACCTCCTGCGCGGCAGGTTCGACGCCGTGCACTCGCTCGGCCGCCACGACGCTCTCGCGTCAGTCCGCGCCGCACGCCTTCATTCCGCGCGGCGAACCCTGATCACGGATCTGGGCCTGCCCAATCCGAATTCCTGGTCGTACGTAGGCAGGCGGGAGGTGCGGGTGGTCGACAAGGTCGTCTCGGGCATCGACGTCTACAGCGGGATGTCGGTATGCGCGGTGGAGTACCTGGCGGAGCACTATGGCCGCCGGGATGGAGTCGTCGTCCCCGGCGGCGTCGACCTGAGCGCCTTCGCGCCGGCGGCGGAGCGCGCGCCCTCTCCAGCGATCCTCTTCTCCGGCGCGATCGCCGAACGCCGAAAGGGCGTGCCCGTCCTGCTCGAGGCGCTGCCGCTCATCGCCCAGTCGGAGCCGGAGGTCGAGCTCTGGCTCAGCGGCCCCGGCGACCCGGGCGAGTTCCTCTCCGAGGCACCCGCGGCCGCGCGCGACCGAACCAGGATGCTGGGGCTCGGCGCCGAGGGGGCCCAGCATGAGCGCTACGGCCGCGCCTGGCTCACCTGCCTGCCGTCCACGAAGGATTCGTTCGGCATGGCGCTTGTCGAGTCGCTCGCCTGCGGGACGCCGATCGTGGCGACCACCGACTCGGCCCCGAAGGAGCTGGTCCAACCCGGCGTCACGGGCGCGCTGTGCGAGCCGAACGACCCCCGAAGCCTTGCCGAGGCGTGCCTGCGGGGGTTCGGCCTCGCGCGCGACGCGGCCATCGTTGACGCGTGCCGCTCCTCCGCGCTGGGCTACGACTGGGACGAGGGCCTAGCCCCCCTGTGCGAGAGCCTCTACCAGGGCGATTCCGAACGACCGGAGATCGTCCCGCCGGGCCTTCTGGCCAAGGGCATCAGTTGACTCCGACTCTCGTCACCGGGATCGGCGGATACATCGGAGGCCGGCTCGTGCGGACCATGCTCGCGGAGGGCCGGGAGGTCAAGGGCCTCTCCCGCGATCCGGCGCCCCGCCTGGAGGTCGAAAACAGAATCCTCGACCTGACCACCGCCTCGAGGAGCGAGCTCGTCGACACGTGCCGCGGCGTCCACTCGCTGGTCCATCTTGCGGGGGAGAACGAGGTCGAGGCGGCGCAGCGGCCGGCCGCGGCGATGGCGTCCACGACCGTTGCCACCGAGCGCATCGCCGAGGCGGCGGCCGAGGCGGGGGTGAGGCGGTTCATCTATCTGTCCACCGTGCACGTCTACGGCGCGCGGATCGCGGACGGCGTCATCCTCACCGAGGAGTTGCGACCCGAGCCCCGGGCCAGCTACGCGATCGCGCGCCTCGCGTCGGAGCACCTCGCCGCGGGCATCGCCCACAACGCCTTCGAGCTCCTCGTGCTGCGGCTCACCAACTCCGTCGGGGCGCCCGACGACCCGAGCGTCGATCGATGGACGCTGGTGGCGAACGACCTGTGCCGCCAAGGGGCGACCCGCGGCGTCCTCGAGCTGCGCACACCCGGGGTCCAGTGGCGTGACTTCGTAGCGCTCGCCGACGTCTGCTCGATCGTGAGCGCTGCGTGTGCCGAGAACGCCGGCATTCCGAGCGGCACCTACAACCTCGGCTCCGGAAGCTCCACGACGGTGCGGGACCTGGCCGGCAGAGTGCGGGACGCGTTCGTGCGCGTGGGCGGCATGCGACCCGAGCTGCGCGCGCCCGAGCCGCCGGCGCAGCGGCCCGAGCCCTACCGCGTGTCGGTGGATCGGCTGGCGGATTGCGGGCTCGCGGCGCAGACCCCTCTTGACGATGCGATAGAGGAGACTGTGCGCTTCTGCCTGGAGCATCGAGAGGAGCTTTCTTGAGCGACATCGAAGGCGTCCAGATCACTCCGCTCCGGCGAATCCCCGACGAGCGCGGCGCCATCTTCCACATGCTGCGAGAGGACAGCCCCGCCTTCGAGCGCTTCGGCGAGATCTACTTCTCTGCCGTCTATCCGGGGGTGGTGAAGGCCTGGCACATCCACAAGCGAATGACGCTGAACTACGCAGTTCCCGTCGGGATGATCAAGCTCGTTCTCTACGACGACCGCACCGACTCACCGACCCGGGGGGCCGTGCTGGAGCTCCACCTCGGCGAGCTGAACTACGCGCTCGTCACGATTCCGCCGCTGGTCTGGAACGGATTCAAAGGCGAGGGCACGGGCCCGGCGCTCGTGGCCAACTGCGCGACCCTTCCGCATGACCCCGACGAGATCGACCGCTGCGATCCGCTCGAGAACGACATCCCGTACGACTGGGCGCTGAGGCACGGATGAGCCACGAGGTGACCAGCAAGCGCGTCACGGAACCGACGGACCCGTCGCCGATCGCGCCGGAGGGCCCGGCCGCTCTCCTGGTGGAGCCGGCGGGCGACGCGCCCGATCCGAGCGCGGCGGCCGGGTCGCGCGGCGGCCGTTTCCGCTTTAGCGGATCGCTGCGTGTACGCGCCGCGCGCGGCACGCTGGTCAACACAGGGTTCCTGGTCTCCCTGATGGCGCTGAACCTCATCCGCGCCTTCGTGCTCGCGGGGCTCGTCTCCCGGTCCGACTACGGGCTGTGGGGGATCCTCGTGATTTCGCTCGGCACGATCATGTGGTTGAAGCAGATCGGCATCGGCGACAAGTTCATCCAGCAGGACGAGCCCGACCAGGAGGCGGCCTTCCAGAAGGCGTTCACGATGGAGCTCGTGCTGACGAGCGCATTCGTGGGCCTCGTCGCGGTGGCGCTGCCGCTCGTCGCAGCGATCTACGGATCGACGCAACTCATCCTGCCCGGCCTCGTGATCCTCGGCGCCTTCGTCGTCGCGGTGTTTCAGGCGCCGCTGTGGGTCTTCTACCGGCGGATGGAGTTCGGCCGCCAGCGGCTGCTGCAGGCGCTCGACCCCGTGGTCGCCTTCGTCGCGTCCGTGGCGCTCGGGGTCGCGGGCGCCGGCTACTGGGCGTTCGTGGGCGGCTTCTTCGCGGGGGTCGCGGCGACGACGGTCGGCGCCGTCCTCTCGTCCCCGTACCGGTTCGGGATCCGGTTCGACCGGGCCACGCTGCGCGACTACGCGAGCTTCTCGTGGCCGCTCTTCGTCGCGGGTGGCGCGGCGCTCATCGGGGCGCAGGCGGCTTTCCTCACGGCGCGCTGGGACCTGGGCATCGCCGCAGCGGGGGCGATGACTCTCGCCACCTCCGTGACGGTCTTCGCCGACCGCGCCGACACGCTCATCACAGAGACGCTGTACCCCGCGGTCTGCGCCGTGAAGGACCGCATCGAGATCCTCGCCGAGGCGTTCGTTAAGTCCAACCGCCTGGCGCTCATGTGGGCGGTTCCGTTCGGCGCCGGGCTGTCGCTCTTCGCGTCCGACCTGGTCAGGTTCGGGATCGGCGAGAGGTGGCAACCGGCCGTCGTGGTCCTCCAGGTCGTCGGGATCGCGGCCGCCGTCAACCACATCGGCTTCAACTGGACGGCATTCCTGCGGGCGCGGGGGCAGACGCGGCCGATCGCCGTTGCGAGCGTCGCGGGGATGCTGGCGTTCCTGGTGGTCGGCGTGCCGCTCATCCTCGCGATTGGCCTGCCCGGGTTCGCGATCGGCCTCGCCGCGCAGACCCTCGGCCAGCTCGTGGTGAGGGCCTTTTACCTCCAGCGCCTCTTCAAGGGCTTTCGGTACCTCGCGCACATCGCGCGTGCGTTCCTCCCGACGATTCCGGCGGTAGCGGTCGTGCTGGCTGTCCGCGCTCCTGGACCCGGCGAGCCGCACCGCCGCGGTCGCCATCGCCGAGCTCGCGGCGTATCTCGTGGTCACGGTCGCGGCGACGTGGTACTTCGAGTCCGGCCTGCTCCGCGAGGCGACCGGTTACCTCCGCGGGCGGCGCACCGCCGCCGCCGGCGACGCCAACGGGTTCCTCGGCACCCCAACCCGGGCGTAGGGCTGGGCGATGCTGGAGTCCGTCGCCGAGGCGGTCAAGCGGCTCGCGCCCTGGTACCACACGTTCGACCTGCCCGGCGGGATCACCACCGAGGGCTACTTCGACCTTCGTGAGGTGCCACGCAAGCTTCCGCTGCCGGATCGCTGAGCGGGAAGCGGGCTCTCGACGCCGCCGCATGCGAGGGCTTCTGGTCGTTCGAGCTCGCCCGCCGGAGGGCTGCCGAGGTGATCAGCGCGACCTCCCGGACACCGCACAGCAGGACTGGCAGGGCATCGTCCGCTGAGGACGTGCGGCGAGTCGGCGCGGGCCTTGCAAACGAGCATTTCTCCTTCGTCCGCGGGCGCTCGGCGTCGACCGGATCACCCGGGTCGATCTGAACCTCTACGACCTCGCCGCGGGGCCATCGGCCTCGTCGACTACGTGTTCATTGGCAACGTGCTCATCCACCTCGCCGATCCGGCGCGAGCGCTCCGCGCGATTGGAGGTGTCCTGCGGCCCGGCGGGGAAATCCTGTCGCTGGAGCCCGTCTCGCTGCCGCTGTCGCTTCTGGCGCCCAGGCGTCCGATCGGCCGGCTGTGGGACCGCGACGATCAGCCGAGGTGGTGGACCCCGAACATGGCCGCGCATCGGCGGCTCTTCCATGCCGCCGGGTTCGAGGTCACGGGCCAGGGGGGGCCGCTCCTCCAGCCCCTCGGCACGGCCCTGCCCAGCTGGCCGCGGGACCGCCCCGCGGGCCCTCCGAGATCGTGTTCTGGCTCACCGTCCGCAGGTTCGGCCAGCCGTCGTCCTGGGTGAGGGCGAGGCCCCGGCCCGAGCCGGACTACCGGTTAGGCCCGAGCTGCCCTTCCGCAGCAGGACCAGGCAGAAGAGAGAGCCCTCTCGAACCACCCGCTCCATGTGCAATCCGGCAACACGCGCGACGTGTCGAGCTCGGCGAGGTCTACGGCGGAGCCCCGCCAGGCCGGGTGCTGCCGGCCGCGAGGCGCCGCGCCCGAGCGCCGACCGGGCCGAGAGGGCAGGCGCCTACGCCGCGCCCGCGGGTCGGTGCGCGCTCGGGTCGTTCGAGATCTGGAACCCCGCCCATCCCCCCGACCGCAGCACGCGGCCCATCTCGGCGATGTATCCGAGCGTGATCGTCGGGTCCGGGAATGTGGTGGAAGACGACGTGCGAGTGGCAGACGTCGGCGCTCGCCGTCTCGACCGCCGTTCAAGCGACTCGACCGTCGCCGAGGAGCCATTTGACGTTTTCGACGTCGGCGTTCAGCTCTCGCGCCTGCGCGAGCATCCGCTCGGAGACGTCGACCGCTCGCACGGAGTGGGCGCGCTCGGCCAGGACGCGGGTGATCCGCCCGATCCCACAGCCGATCTCGACCACGTCGTCGGTCGGCGTGATCGACGACGCCGAGCTCGCGAGAGGATCAGGTCCAGCGCCTCACGGCCGCCGCTCCAGAAGCGCTCGCGATCGGCGTCGCGGTAGCGCATGCGGTCGTCGACGAAGTAGTAAGCGTCCTCCTTCTGCCCGCGCGTCCCAGAAGTCGGCCATGTCGGCGCGCGCCACGATTCGAGTCTAGACCGGGCCTGGCTCCGAAACGGCTCGCGGCGGGCGCCGATAAGTTGCTGCGGATGACCGCCACCGAGGGGGCCGGTCAGCGCCGGCGGCGCCGCGACCACCGGCTCCGGGCGAGTCGGCAACGTCGACGTTCTCCGGGCCGCGGCCGCGCTCGGCGTTCTCGTCGGTCACGCCTACGCGCTCGGCGGGCGGGCCGCGCCGATCAAGGCGGACCATTGGTACGACGTGGCGCTCTTCGCCACCACGAGCGGCGTTTGGCTCTTCTTCGCGATCAGCGGCTACGTGATCAGCCGGCCGTTCGTGGACCGGCTCGTCGAGGGTCGCCCGCTCCCAGAGCTCGTCCCCTACGCGCTCCGGCGCGGGTTCCGGATCTTTCCCCTCTACTGGATCGCACTCACCGCCGTGGTCGTGATGATCGGGCTCGGCAGCACTCAGGCGTGGCAGGTCCCCTTCCACTACCTGCTGCTCCAGAACGTCGTGCCCGGCCAGCAGGAGGCGCTGCTGACGGTCGCGTGGACGCTGACGATCGAGGTGCTGTTCTACATCGCAGTGCCGATTCTTGCGCTCGCCGCCAGGAGATGGACGAAGAGGCTGACCGCTGAGCGGCTCGCGACGTACGTGTGCGTCTCCTGGGTCGCCAGTATCGGCCTCACCCTGATCGCGGACAGCGGAGGCGGCGGATCCACGGCGCTGTGGTTGCGCGGCCTGTTCCCGATGCTGTGGCAGATGTTCTGCGCCGGGATCCTGCTCGCGATCGCCCCGCACCTGCGCGCACCGAGCTGGCGGCGTTGGATCGTCGACCTACCGCGGCGCCGCGGCGCCGTTCCGGTCGCTGGAGGGCTCGTGTGCATCGCCGCCATCGTCGGAGCCACCGCCCCACTGGGCCACGGGCTCGTCTTCTACGTGACCATCGTCGATCTCGCCCGCCCGGTCTACGCGATCGGCTACGGCCTGATCCTCGCGTGGGCGATCCGGTCGCGGCCGTGGAGCGAAACGCTCGGGGCCTGGGTGCTCACGCTCGGCCTCGTCTCCTACGGCATCTACCTCTTCCACGCCGTGCTCGGCGCGTTCTTCGCCACCAGCTTCGGCCAGCAATTCGTCCCACTCCCGGAGGACGGGCTCGTGCCCTTCATCGTCCATGTGATCTTTCTCGCCGGTTTGACGATCCCGATCGCGATCGCCAGCTGGCGATGGCTCGAGCGACCGATGCTCGACGTAGCGTCCGACTTGAGCGCTCGCTGGCGCAGCGCTCAGCGGTCGGCGCCGCGGTAACTACGATCACGCCGCCGTGGACCTCTCGATCATCATGCCGGCCTACAACGAGGCCACGACGGTCCTCGAGGCCGTCGATCGCGCGCTCGGAACGGAGATGCCCGTCGCGGCGCGCGAGCTCATCGTCGTCGACGATGGGTCCACCGACGGCACCGACGACGTGCTGAGGTCGCGATCGTGGCCGGATGAGGTCCAGATCGTGAGTCAGCCGGCGAACCGCGGAAAGGGGGCGGCCCTCCGTGCGGGCCTCGAGCGAGCGAGGGGATCCACCGTCGCCATGCTCGACGCCGACCTCGAGTACGACCCGGCCGACCTCGCGAAGATGGTCCCGTTACTCGACGACGAGTACACCGATGCCGTGTTCGGGACGCGCATGTGGCAGGCGCACTCGGCCTACGGCTACTGGTACGTGGTCGGCAACCGCGTGATCAACACGACGGCGAACGTCCTCTACAACGCCTGGCTGTCGGACATCTGCGCCGGCCTCAAGGTTCTTCCCGCCGACCTGCTCCGGTCGCTCCGGCTGCGCGAGGACGGGTTTGCGATCGAGGCCGAGATCACGGCGCGGCTCCTGAGGCGCCGGGCCCGCATCTACGAGGTGCCGATCACCTACCGAGCGCGCGCCCGCGAGGAGGGCAAGAAGATCCAGGCGCGGGACGGCCTTCGAATCGTCCGCACCCTCCTGGAATGCCGCCTGCGGCGGTAGGCGAGCGCCGGGCCATGGCCTGCCCGGCGTGCGGGCGGGCCGGTGCGCGCGGCGCGCGTACCGCTCGGCGCAGGCCCCGTTTTTCCGCTGCCCCGAATGCGGCACGCTGTTCGACCCCGAGCCGCTCAGCGCCGACCGGCTTCGTGACCTCTACGAGGGGCCCGGCTACTTCGGCGCAGGTGACCCGCGCGAGGACCGGCCGTTCTGCGGCTATCCGGGCGACTACCTGGCGAACCAGGTCAACGTCGAGCGCAAGTTCGATCAGGTCCTGGGGCACCTCGAGCGCTACGTCGGCCCGGCCGCCTGGTCGACGTCGGCGCCGGCCCGGGTTTCCTTCTCACGGTCGCGGAGCGCCGGGGCTGGAATGCGAGCGGCGTCGACCTGAGCGAGTGGGCGGCCTCCTACGCGCGCGACGAGCTCGGGGCGGACGTCGCGGTCGGCCGGCTCGAGGACCTCGACCTCGAAACCGGAGAGCTCGACGCGATCACGATGATGGACCTGATCGAGCACCTGCCCGACCCGGAGGCGCTGGTCGCCGAGGCCGCACGCGTCGTGCGGCCCGACGGGGCGATCGCGATCCTGACACCCGACGCCGGCTCGATCGTCAGCAGGGTGCTCGGGCACCGATGGCCCGAGGTCCGGAGGCGCGGCGAGCACGCCGTCCTGTTCTCGGTCGAAGGGCTCTCGCGCCTGCTCGCGCGGCACGGCTTCGTCGCCTGCGGGTGGCACTCCACCGGGAAGACGGCGTCGCTGGCGACCCTCGCCGCCGACGTCGGCCCGGTCGCGCCGGCGCTCGCGAGGCGGGTCCGCGCCGCTCTCGCGGGCACGCCGCTCGGCGAGCGCGACGTCGAGTTCGACCCGCGGACGAAGTTCTGCCTCTACGCGCGCCGCGCCCCGGTCGGCGATCGGGCACCGGCGCACCGGCCGGCGAAGGTGCGCAAGCGTCCGGAGACCCAGGCGGGTGTCGAGGTCGCGATCCTCGAGGAGCTCGAGGCGCTCGGCCGACGCAGGTCGCTACTGCGATTGGCTCTTCGCGCAGTTCGAGCGGCAGGTACGCGGCGACGTCGCCGAGGTGGGTGCCGGAATCGGCACGTTCTCCGAGCGGATCCTCGCCTCCGGGGCGCGGACCCTGCTGTTGGTCGAACCCGAGCCGATGTGCGCCGATGCGCTCGAGCGCCGGTTCGGGGGCGAGGCGCGCGTCGAAATCGTGCGGGAGCTCCTGCCAGAGGCTCCGAGCCTCGGGCAATCGACCCGTGACCTCGTCGTCTGCCAGAACGTCCTCGAGCACGTGAGCGCCGATGCCGCGGCGGTTCGCCGCATGGCGAAGGCCCTTCGTCCCGACGGGACCCTCGTCCTGATCGTCCCCGCCGACCCGCGGCTCTACGGCCCGCTCGACGACGCATACGGTCACCGTCGCCGCTACACCGAGGCCCACCTCGCGCGGCTCGTCCGCGATGCCGAGCTTGACTTCGAAGCGCTCTACCCGCTCAACCAGCCCGGTGTCGCGGCCTGGTGGCTCAAGAACCGGCGCCCCGGGGCCCGCGTCGGCGCGGGCTCGCTGCGCGCGTACGAGCATGTCGTTCGCGTGGCGCGACCGCTGGAGGAGCGGACGAGGCCGCCGTTCGGCCTCAGCCTCGTGTGCGTCGCCCGAAGGACGGCGCCGGCCGGCGGTTAGGCGGGTGCCGGCGAGGGCCCGCGAGCGCGCCGCCACAGCCAGGCGAGGGCGCACGAGGCCAGGAGCACGAAGATGGGCTCGACCGGTGCCCTGTAGCGGGAGTCGGCGACGACGAACATCACGCTGAGGAGCATGAGGGGAGGGATCAGCCAGATGAAGAGCGGGATGCGCCGCGCCGCGGCGGTGAAGCAACCCGCGATCGCGATCGGGGCGAGAAGCCAGAAGCCGTAGACGGTGAGATCAGCGAGGCCTCGCGGCTGACCCGCCAGAGAGGCGTACTCCTCCTCGAGGCCGATCGGGTTCTCGAGGGAAAGGAAGCGCAGCGTGTTCCAGAATCCGGCCGCGAGGACGTGCCCCGGGTGCTCGAGCGCGAAGTCCCTCGCGATCCGGCTGAGCCTGCTCGAGACCTCGACCTCGCCGAGGGCACGCGGCTTCGGTCTGCCCTGCCCCTTCACCGGGCACCGCGGGACCTTGAACAGGATCGGGCAGTACCTGCGCACCTGGTACGGGGCGACCCAGGTGGCCCGATCGCCCGCGGCGACGTCGTTGTATTGGCCTGCCAGCGCAACGCCGGTCTGCGTGCTCACCGGGATGAAGGCGTGCAGCTCGATGACATTGCGGATGGTCCATGGGACGATCGCGAGCGCCGCCGAGGCGAGCACGATCGAGGGCGCGACAAGCGCGCGGGGCTTGAACCGCGGACGAAGCGTCCAGACCCCGAGCGCCAGCGCCGCGATCACGACCACACCGTTGGTCCTCGCGAGCGTTGCGAGGCCGGCCAGAAGGCCGGCCACGAGAAGCCACCGAAGCCGGTCGTCACCCGACCGGTAGCGGAGAACTGCGGCGATGCCCCCGAGCATCAGGACGGTGAAGAGCGGCTCGGTGAGCAGCGAGGTGCCCTCGAAGACGAGCGGCGGGTAGACCGCCGAGATGGCCCCGGCGATGAGAGCCTCGCACGGCCCGAAGAGCCGCGATGCGACGAGCATGACGAGCGCGACGATCGCGACGCCGAGCAGCGCCTGAGCAATCCGGCCGGCCTCCCAGCGGTGATCGGGATTCGACGTCCCGGTGATGGCGTAGACGCCGGCGAGGAAAAGCGGGTACGCAGGCGGACGGAAGGCCGTCGGGCCGGGCCCGCCGCTGAACACGCTCGCCCGCGGATAGCCGTGGCCGTCCGCTAGCGACACCGCGGTGCGGTCGTAGTCGTACGCGTCCGTCTGCGGCGGCAGGTTGTAGTGCAGCGCCGCGCCGAGGCGCACCAGAAGGGCGACCGCGAGGATCGCGATCAGCGCGGCCCGCCAGCGGCGCTTGCCGATCGGCGGGTCCGGTGGGCGCGTTGGTTGGTCGATGACCACGATGACGGGGCGGCGCGCGGGCGCGGCAGGTTAGTCGATGCTTTCATGCGAGCCTCGATGAATCCGGAGATCTCGGTGGTCGTGCCAACGGGGGGTCGCGAGCCTCGCCTGGCATTCCTGCTGGACGCGCTCGCTCAGCAGACAATCCCGCCTGAGCGCTTTGAGGTGCTCGTCGTCAGAGCGGTGAGCCAGCCGCCTCCGTTCACGACGGCGCCGGACGGACTTACGGTTCGCTTCCTCACCACCACCGCTTCCACGGGCCCTACCGACAAGCGCAACGTAGGCTGGCGAGCCGCGAAGGCGCCGCTTGTCGCGTTCACGGACGATGACTGCCGGCCACACCCGGACTGGCTCGAGCGGCTGATCGGCGCTGCCGACGGGGACGGATTCATCCAGGGACGCACGGAACCGGATCCCGACGAGGCGCACCTGCTTCGAGGCATGTCCCGAAGCAGGACCGTGATTGGGCCGAGTCCCTGGTATCCGGGGTGCAACGTGACCTACCCCCGCGCACTGCTCGAGCGGCTGGGCGGGTTCGACGAGTCCTTCACGTTCGGCGCCGAGGACACCGATCTGGCGCTGCGGGCCCTGGCTCTCGGCGCCGAGTGCCGCTACGTCGACGACGCCGTCGTCTACCACGCGGTCTTCTCGCGGAACGTCGTGTCAGCGGCTCGTGAGGTGCTCGCGTGGCCGACCTTTCCAAGCCTATTCGCGAAGCACCCCGAACATCGCCAGCACCTTTACCTCTTCGCCTTCCGCAATCGGACTCACGCGACGGTAACCGTGGGTTTGCTCGGGCTGGTCGCATTCCGCCGGCGGCCCGGTCTTGCGGCGATCGCCCTCCTGCCATACCTCGCCGACGCCGTCGCCGGCAACCTGGGGCCGGGCCGGAGGAATCCGCGCGCCGCGGCCCGCCTCGCGCTCCACCTGCCCGGCAAGGCCCTGGTCGACGTTCTCGACACGGCCGCCACCACTGCGGGCGCCGCCAAGCACGGCGTTCCGATGGTCTAGCCGGTGCGCATCGCCCTGGCCGACTCCGACGGCGGCGACGGCACCGGCACCCGCCTCGCTGAGGATGTCGAATCGCTCGCGCGCCACCTGGTTGCGAACGGCCACGAGGTAACCGCGCTCGGCGTCAGCTTCGGCGAGGGATCGGAGCGATCGGGCCTCGAGGCGGTGTCGCTTTGGCGGCCTCCTCGCCTCCGCGTCTACAGGTTCTACGAAGAGGATGTCGACCTCGCTCCGAGCGCCGCACTTCGCCTCGCCCGGGGCAGCTTCGAAGTTGCGCACGCCTTCTCCCCGGCTCTCGGGTGGGCGGCGGCGCAGGCGCGTCGGATCGGCGGGCCGCCCTACGTGTTCTCGTTCCGGGGTTCGCTCGAACGCCGGTGGCTCGTCGAGAGGCACTACCGACTCGAGATGATGCGCGCGACGACGGCGGCCGCGGCGGCATCCACGGTGGACTCGGAGGAGGCGGCGCTTGGGTTCGAGCGCTACCTGCTCACGCGGGCCCAAGTCGTCGACCGACACCGGCCGCAGCTCTTCGACGCGCTCTACCTGGCGGCCGTTGCTGCTGACTAGGCCCCGCCAGGCCGCACAGCAGGTGCGTTCCGGGCCCGGAGGTGGGCGCGAAGCCATCGGCGGGTGACGTCGCGTCGATGGCGCCAGCGCGGCGAGACTGCCGCGACCGGCTCCATCCATAGGAGGCGGCCAGCGGCGCCGGCGACGTTCATCCAGCCGATGATCGCGGCTCGTCTGGGGCCGAGGGCGCGCCGGATCGTCGCGTACGTCGCGGCCATGAAGCTCTCCGTCTTGCGCTCACCGAACACCGGGGTGGTCGCGGCGCCCTCCGCGTGCAGCACGCGGGCCCCTGGCTCGTACCTCGTGACCCAGCCGCGCCGGTTGAGGCGCCAGCCGAGATCGAGGTCCTCGGCGTAAAGCCAGCGCTCGTCGTCGAAACCACCGGCCTCGTCGAACGCCGTCCGGCGAATGCAGAGGAAAGCGCCGATCGCCCACGGGACCGCGCGCGGCTGATCGGGGTTCCAGTGGCCCTCCAGGCATAGATGGTCGGCCAACCTCGGGATCGCCTCGTGAAGGCCGAGGTTGAAGAGGAGCGTGAACCCGAGCCCCGGGAACGGGTACGCGGAGTGCTGCGTCTTCCCGGACGGCTCGATGAGGCGCGGCGCGACGCATCCGACCCTTGGGTCCGCGCCGGCCGCGAGCAGGGCCCCGAGAGCGCCCGGCTCGAGCGCGACGTCGGCGTTGGCCGGCGCGATCCACTCGCTTTCGGTGCGTCGCGCGACCAGATTGACAGCAGGCCCGAAGCCCAGATTCTCGCGGGACGCGACGATCTCTGCCCACGGCGCGGCGTGGCGCGCGGCATCGGCCGATCCGTCGGCCGACCCGTTGTCGACGACCCAGACCTCTGCCCGACCCGTCTCAACCTCGGGGGCAAGCGAGCGCAGGCACCGCAGCAGGAGCTCGCGACTGTTCCACGAGACCACGGCGATCGTGACGGTGGGGGTGCTCGAGTGGCCACTCACGGTCACTGAGCGCCCTCGCCGGCGGCGGTTTCGAGCACCGCTAGCCATCCCGCCGCGGTTCGCTCCCACGTGAACAGCCGGGCGCGCGACGCGCCTGCGGCGCCCAGTCGCCGGGCCCGGTCGCGGTCCGTCAGCAAAGCGCGAAGCACCTCGGTCACTCCGACGTCGGTGGGCTCGACGACCGCCGCGGCCTCGCCCGCGAGCTCGGGCAGGGCGCCGCGATCCGACACGATCGTCGGGGCGCCACAGGCCATCGCCTCGAGGGCAGTGAGCCCGAAACCCTCGTAGAAGCTCGGAAGGCAGAACGCCTCGGCCTCGGCCATGAGCGCGGAGAGCTCCTCGTCGCTCGCTTCGGGGATCCGAACGATCCTCCCGGGGGCGCCAGGGAGCTCGGCGCGCGCGGCGAGCTCGAGGTCCGAGGAGTCGCGGCGGTCGGTCGCCGAACCGCCCGCAATCGCAAGGACGTGCGGGAAGCCCTCCGTCGCGAGCTGTGACACCGCTGCTCGCACGGACTCGAGGTTCTTGCGCGGGTGCACCATCGCCGCGTAGAGGACATAAGGCGCGCGTTCGCCTCGCAGCGCGCCGATCATGGCGCGGCCGCCGGCCGCCGCCGGGCTGAACACGGGGTCGACTCCATGGGGGACAGCGTGGACGCGAGCCGGGTCGACGCCGTACCCGTGGATGACGTCGTTGCGAGCCGCCTCGGATGGAGTGATCACGTGCGACGCGCCTCGTACGGCCGCCTCGGTCTGGGCGGCTATTTGCACGTAGAAGTCCGGGTCGAGCAGGTCGCGAAGCTCCGGCTCGAACCATCCCGCCTCGTGGACCTGGACAACGATCGGCGCGCCGGCGGGCGGCAGTGGAGCGTGCCCGTTGGCCAACACGACGTTGGGAGCCCTCCGGCGGATCCGTCCCCGTGGCATGCCTGTTTCGCCATCGAGCGCGACCAGGCGCGCAGATCGATCGAGCTGCTCGAGGACCCTGCTCCAGACCCTCCCGTGGCCACCACGGGGCGTTTGGCCGAGCAGTTCGGCGGTGACGCCAACCCGGAGGCGCCCGCCCACGGTCACGGGTCGTCGCCGGCGTCGAGCCAGCTCGCTCCGTCCCAGCGGCGAACGACCTTGGCTGGATTGCCGACCACAAGGGAGCGTGCCGGCACGTCCTCGGCGACGACCGCGTTTGCCGCGACGTAGCCGCCCTCGCCGACCCGCACGCCCGGCAGGATCGCGGAGTTGACGCCGAGAAAGGCGCCGTCCCCGATCCTTACCGGACGCGGATCACCGAGGCCCTGGGCGATGACCGGGCGATTGACATCGCGGTACTCGTGGAAGGTGTCACCGATGTAGACCCGGTCGGCGGTGAGCACGTCGTCTCCGATCTCGATCGAGCCGCAGCACGCGATCACCATGTCGAAGCCGATTCTCGTCCGGTCGCCGATGACGAACCGGGCGTCGTAGCGCTCGCCGTCTTGCTCTCCGACGACGGAGAAGAAGGCCCCCGGGTGGATCACCACGTCCTCACCGATGTGGATCCGCTCGTGACCGATGATCAGGGCCGGGGGGTAGACCACGCTTCGCGCACCGAAACTCGCGAACCGGTCCGATTCCGTTTCCTTCCTCGCCCAGCTGAGAAAGCGGCGCTCGCTGAGCCTCGCGTGCCATGGGGGCCGGGCGATCCGGCGGATGCCGCTCATCGGCCGAGGGAGTCTAGAGACGCTCGCCTGGGCGGAGACCAAACGAGGCGCTAGCCTGGCCGTTGTGCTGCCGGGGGGACTCGAGCGGGTCACCGCGCTTCCGAGCGACGCCCGCGTGGTCGACGTCGGCGGCTGGGCGGCCCCGCTCAACCGTGCCGACTGGGTGATAGACGCAATGCCCTACCAGACCCGCGGGGCGATCGCACCAGAGGGGGTCGGCGAGGGGCCGGCCAGGTTCACGCCGGATTCATGGGTCATCCGGGACCTCTGCGACAAGACCCCGTACCCATTCGAGGACGACCACTTCGACTTCGCGGTCTGCACGTTCACCCTCGAGGATCTCCGCGATCCGGTCTGGGTCTGCGAGGAGATGTCGAGGATCGCCAAGGCGGGATACATCGAGGTTCCGTCGTTGCTCGACGAGCTGACGTGGAGCAATCCCGAGCCTTCCGGCGGGTCGTGGCTCGGCCACGACCATCACCTGTGGTTCTGCACGCTCGACCGCGGGGAGCTCGTGTTTCTGAAGAAGCTCCATTCGCTCCACCGCAACCCTCGGGCGCGGATCTCGCGGAGGCGCGCCGCGGCCCTGACCTGGGAGGAGCGTGTCCTCGCTCACGCCTGGAACGGCGAACTGCGCGCGTCCGAGCGGCTGGCGATCGACTCCTACCCGGTAGCCGAGCTCGAGCGCGTGGTGGAGGAGCGGTTTCCGCCTACTTCGCGCGAGCGGGTCGCGATGGGGATTCGAGAGCGCCTCCAGGCCTGGACCTAGACTCCTCGCCGTGAAGGCGCGCTTCGAGAGGCTGCGTCGCCGTCTGTTCCTCGCGCGCGCGGCTCGCAGCGCCGGTGTCCGGAAGCTCGCCGCGTTCGGTCCCGAGAGCGTCATCGTCCCGCCGGTCACGATCCGCGCGCCGCACCGAATCGAGATCGGAAGCCGGGTGCTCGTCGCCGAGCGGACCACCTTCTTCGTGGTCGAAGCCCACCGTGGCCGGCGATATGAACCGCACCTGCGGATCGGCGACCGCTGCGTCATCAGCCACGGCGTGTGGTTCAGCTGCGTTGGGGAAATCGAGGTTGGGCCGGACGTTCAGGTCGGCCACAACGCGTTGATCGCCGACTCTTTCCACGAGTACGCCGACACCTCGACGCCGATCCAGGACCAGCCGATGGGCGAGCCGCGAGGGGTGCGGATCGGCGCGGGCGCGATGATCGGGCCTGGCGCCGCAATCCTCGCCGGCGCCGAGATCGGCCGCGGGAGCTACATCGCGGCGAATGCCGTAGTCGCCGGGCAGGTGCCGGCGCACTCCGTCGTTGCCGGCAACCCCGCGCGCGTCATCCGCCGATGGGATTCCGAGGAGGGACGCTGGATCGACGACGCCGATCCAGCTTTCGCGAGCCTGCTCCGCAGCCTCAGCGCGCCGTGACGGATGAACCTATGTCGTTCTCGGCCCTGACGGCCTTCGCGGAGCGCATCACAGCCCAGAACCGAGAGGACGGCGTGATCGCGGAGGTCCTCGACCGGATAGGCGGCCCTCGGAGCCGGTGGTCGTCGAGTTCGTGGCGGGCCGGGCACTGCGTGCTCTTGGCCGACGAAGGGGACCGGCGCGGGCTCTTCATCGAGGCGTCCGACAGCGACTACAAGCAGAGGTGCCCCTCCATCGCGCGAACTACTACGGCGCCGGGATCACCCTTCCGCGCGACCCGCTCGAGCGGCCGTTCTACGACCCGCCCGACGGGTGACCTCGCGTCGCGGGCTGCCTGATCCCGCTCAGCGACCGAGTCGGGCCGCCGCGCGCTGACGAATCGCGCGTGGCAGCTCACCGCTCACCGCCCGCGCCAGTTCGGCTGGCGTATAGCGGAACGGCCCGATTCTGAGCTTCCCGACTGCGCGCTCATAGCGGTCCTGGGCCGTGGCCACCGAGGGAAGCTCAGCGAGCCGGATTCCCGGATCCAGGGCCTTGCCGCCGATGCCGAACACGAAGAAGGGGTGTGCCGGGTCACCCACGGCGGCGACGTCGACCCCGTCGAACCCGTCCAACAGCACCTGGAAGCCCTCCGGAGTGAACCGCCAGTAATCGTTGGGGTGAGCGTGGATGCCGATCAGCATCACCGAGGTGACGACGCAGACCCCGCCCTCGCCGAGCACACGATGCATCTCGCGACACGCAGCGAATGGGTCGGCGCAGTGCTCCAGTGTGTCGAGGCAGAGCGCGGTGCCGACCTCGCCATCGGCGAAGGAAAGGGCGCGCAGGTCCTCTACCCGATCGACGCCCGGTCCCTCCCGAAAGTCGGTGCCTATGAACCTGCGGTCCCCGAAAAGGGCGCGGAGGTCGCTCGGCTGACCGTTCTTGACCTGCATCGCGCCGAACTCCACCACCGGCTCGCGCATCTCGATGCGTTCGGTGAGCTCCGAGACAATCCCGTAGAGGAGCGGGTGGGCCATGGCCAGATGCTATGGCGCAGCCCCGGCCCGCCCGTCGCAGCGCCCGGGAGCGGGGCGCGGCCGGGCGACGGCCGATTGGCCCGACTCGATCTCGCGGACCCGATCGAGGTAGGCGGCTCCCGACGGGTAGGGCCTGCCGTGGTGGCGATGCAAGCCTGTCGCCTCAGCTCCGGCCTGGCGCGAACGACGGCGGCGACGAAGTCGCTCGGGCCGGTTGATTCCGAAGAACCCCCGCGAGGCGTTCGCGGGCGAGTGGGGACGTCCTCGTCCGTCGCATCCGCCTGCGAACGCACAGGCCAGCACGACCGCCACCGCCCTCTACGCACGGCCCAGGCATGCGGCGCGATCCTGGGCGGTTGTTATGTTGCCAACGCTTGTGAAGACCCCAAACAGGAGGATCCATCTTGACCAAGGCTGAGTTCGTAGATCGCATCGCCGGCAAGTTCGAGAGCAAGAAGGCCGCCTCGGACGCGGTCGACGCGGTGCTCGACGGGATCACCGACACGCTCAAGGGCGGTGGCGAGGTCAACTTCACCGGGTTCGGCAAGTTCAGTGTCGCCGACCGTGCGCCGCGCCAGGGCGTCAACCCTCGCACGCGCGAGCGGATCACCATCGCGGGCGGCCGGGTGCCGAAGTTCTCGGCCGGCGCAGGCCTGAAGTCCGAGGTGAAGGGCCAGTAGCGCCGGTCGCGGCGAAAGGGGCGTCGCCGGCTTGAGCGTCGCTCCCTTCGCCGACCGCCTCGCTGCGGCCGTCGGCGAGCGCCGCAGCCAGCTCTGCCTCGGGCTCGACCCGGTCGCCGACGATCCCGAGGCGGCCATCGCTGACTGCCTGCGGCTGATCGAGCAGGCGGGCACGGCGGCGGTGGCTGCCAAGCCCCAGCTCGCCTGCTTCGAGCGCCTTGGCGCACCGGGCTGGGAAGCGCTGGAACGGGTCGTCAGCGAGGCGCGCGCCGCGGGGCTCCTCGTGATCGCTGACGCCAAGCGCGGAGACGTCCCGCACACGGCGGCGATGTACGCGCGCGGGCTCCTCTCGGAGGCGGGCCTCGGCGCCGACGCCGTGACGGTCAACCCACTGCTCGGCGCCGACTCCCTCGAGCCCTGGGTAGAGGCGGCGTCGGTGGCGGGGGCAGGGCTCTTCTGCCTCGTGCGCACCTCGAATCCAGGCGCCGCTGACGTCCTCGACCTCCCGACGCCCGACGGGCCGGTCCACGAGCGCCTGGCGGGGATGGTCGCCGGCGAGCGCGCCCTCGACGGCGCCGGCGGGCTTTCCGGCATGGGCGCCGTGGTGGGAGCGACCGCGCCCGAGCGGCTCGGGCGACTGCGCGAGTTGATGCCCCGCTCGGTCTTTCTCCTCCCGGGCGTGGGAGCGCAGGGCGCGAGCGCCGCTGACCTCGGACCGGCGCTTGGCCGCGATCCCGCCTCGATCCTGGTCCCGGTGTCGCGCGGCATCTCTCAGGCGCCCGATCCCGCGGGGGCTGCGGCCGAGGTGCGCGACGAGCTCTGGTCGCTGAGCGAGGCGTGAGGGCGGAACCGGCCGGATCCGGCTTGGGCGGCTGCTTGCGAGGCCCTCCGATCGCGCCTGAATCGGCGCTTCGCGGGTACCCTTACGGGCGCAAGCGCGCCCGCGCGCCCGGCGAGAAACCATCAAGGCATGCAATCCGTGGCCAGCACCTATCCCGAGAAGCCGTCGCGGAACATGGCTTCGCGGGTGTTCGCCGTCCTCGCCCTCATCATCGTCGGCGTGGTCGTGGCCGCCCTCATCTCCTCGGCGGTAAAGAGCTCGAACTCCGGGAGCGACACGAGCAAGACGGCGACCCAGGCGCAGACAGGGCCGAAGGACGACTACTACGTCGTCAAGGCGGGCGACAACTTCAGCACCATCGCCTCGGCCGAGGGCGTCAGCCCCGCGCTGATCAGGAAGCTCAACCCGAACCTCGATCCGCAGCAGCTCCAGCCGCAGAACTGCGTCGACCTCGTTCCGAACGGCTGCCGCCAGCTCGCCAACGGCGGCTGAGCCTCGCAGCGGCGGCGCTCGTCGCCGCGGCCCTTCTCGCCGGCCCTGAATCGGCGAGCGCCTCGGGGCCGCCACCCACCCTCGACGCCCGCGCCTGGGTGTTGATCGACGCGGCCGACGGCGCGGCGCTCGCCGCCCACGTCGCCGACAGCGAGCTCTCGATCGCCTCCACCACGAAGCTAATGACCGCCTACCTCGCGCTCCGCGACCTACGGCCTCGCGAGCGCCTGACG
This sequence comes from uncultured Actinomycetes bacterium, assembly GCA_963841455.1. Taxonomy (GTDB): domain Bacteria; phylum Actinomycetota; class Thermoleophilia; order Solirubrobacterales; family 70-9; genus JAWVFM01. The sequence goes on along the minus strand of CAWJCU010000017.1, from coordinate 143,320 downwards.
GCGCCGCCGTACCAGCCCGAGCCGGGGGAGGCCGTGCTCGGCCTGCAGCCGGGTGAGCACGACACCGTGCACGACCTGCTCTACGGAATGCTGCTGCCGAGCGGTGGGGACGCCGCCGTGACCCTGGCCGACGGCGACGCGGGCTCGATTCGGGCGTTCGTCGCGAAGATGAACCGCGCAGCGGCCGCGCTCGGGCTCACAGGCACCCACTACACGACGCCGGTCGGGGTCGACACGCCCGGCAACTACTCGACCGCCTCCGACCTCACGCACCTCGCCCGTGTGCTGCTTCGCAACCCGCGGTTCGCCCGCATCGTGAGCACGGCGCGAAAGACCCTGACGAGCGGAGCCAAGGTGCGCACCGTCGTCAATCGCAACGATCTGGTGGCTCGCTACCCGTGGGTCGTCGGGGTGAAGACCGGCTACACGATCGACGCGCGGTACGTGCTGGTGTCGGCCGCCCGCCGACACGGCGTCACCCTCATCGGCGCCGTTCTCGGGGCACCGTCGGAGTACGCCCGCGACGCCGACAGCCTCGAGCTCCTGCGCTACGGGTTCTCGCTCTATCGCCCGCGGGTGGCGATTGCTCGAGGGCAGGCGCTCGCGCACGCGCGCGTTGCGGAGACCGGCGGACGCCTGCCGCTCGTGGCGGCGCACAGGGTGACGGTCTTCTCGCGCGCCGGGCAGCGGCCGGCGATCGCGGTCCGGGCCCCCGGCGAGGTGGAGCCGCCCGTCCTTCGAGGCCGGGCGCTCGGCCGGGCGCGCGCGCGCGGTGCGGGGGGCGCCACGAGGTCGGTTCCGCTCGTGGCCGCACAGTCGATCGCGCCGCCGCCGGTGCCCGGCGGCGTCGAACAGGCACTCCCCGGCTCACCGTCGGAGATAGCGACCGCCGTGACCGGGGCGATCGCCCTCGCCGCGGGGCTTGCGCTGGCCGTCATCGCCATGACCGCCCCGCAGGAGGGTAGGCTCCTCGACCGGAGGAGACGCTCAGAGTGATCCTTACCGTGACCCTGAACGCGGCGATCGACAGGACCGTCGCCGTCCCGAACTTCCGCCTCGGTCGCCGGCACCGGGCGGTCGAGGCGCGGACGGTCGCGGGCGGGAAGGGCGTCAACGTCGCGCGGGCGCTGAAGCTCATCGGCCGGCCCGTCATCGCCACCGGCCTCGCCGGCGGGGCGACCGGGGCCCGCATCCTCGAGCGGCTTTCCGAGGAGTCGATCCTGAACGACTTCACGCGCATCGCGGGCGAGTCGCGGACGAACCTCGCCGTGATCGACCCGACCTCGGGCGAGCAGACCGAGATCAACGAGCGCGGGCCGGAGGTGAGCGCCGCCGAGGTGGACCGCTTCGTCGAGAAGCTCCTCTACCTCGCGCAGGGAGCGACGATCTGCGTCCTTGCGGGAAGCGTCCCACAGGGCGTCGACGTCGGCGTCTACGCCCGGCTCGTCTCCGAGCTGCGGCGCCTCGGCGTGCTGTGCGTCCTCGACACCGACGGCGAGCTCATGCGGGCCGCCCTTCAGGCCGAGCCCGCGGTCGTCGCCCCCAACGTGGGCGAGGCCGAGGATGCGGTCGGCCACGAGTTCAACGACGCCGACGACCTCGCGCTCGGCGTCGATCGCCTGATCGACATGGGCGCCGGCGAGGCGGTCATCACTCGCGAGGCCGGCTGCGTCGCCGTGGTCGGCCAGGGTGCCGAGCGGCGCCGGTACGAGGTGGCGACCCCGCCGCTCGAGGCGGTCTCATCGGTGGGCTCGGGCGACTGCTTCCTCGCCGGTTACGTCGCGGCCCGCTACGAGGGCGCCTCGCCTCGGGAATGCCTCGCCTACGGCGTCGCGTGCGGAGCGGAGTCGACGCAGCACCTGGGGGCCGGCACGCTCGATCCGACCGAGGTGGGCCGCCAGCTTGGGCGGGTCGAGATCACCGAGCTCGACGTTCCCGCCGCGGCGGCTTAGGGTCTTCGGCCCGCCGGCGGGCCCGGCCGCGTTCGCTAACATCGCCTGGGCTTGGCGACGCCCCTCGAAACCGCGCAAAAAGCGCATTTGCGACCCCGGCTCGCCGGGGTTTTTTCGTCCGCGAGCGGGCATAGCCTGGATCCTTCGACCAGCCACACCCCGGAGGCGCGTAAGCGGTGGAAGTAGAGATCGGTCGCGGCAAGAAGGGCCGCAGGGCATACGGGTTCGACGACATCGCGATCGTGCCGTCGCGGCGCACACGCGACCCCGACGACGTCGACGTCAGCTGGACCCTCGGGCCCTACCGCTTTGAGCTCCCGCTTCTCGCCTCGGCCATGGACGGCGTCGTCAGCCCGAAGTCGGCCGCGGCAATCGGGCGCCTGGGCGGCCTCGGGGTCCTGAACCTCGAGGGCATCTGGTCGCGCTACGAGGACGCCGAGGCCGAGCTTCGCCGGATCGCCACCGCGCCGCCGCACGAGGCCACCGCGCTCATGCAGGAGATCTATCGCGAGCCGCTGAAGCCCGAGCTGATCGCGCAGCGGGTGGAGGAGATCAAGGCCGAGGGCGTTGTCGCCGCTGGCTCGCTAACCCCACAGCGCGTCCGCAAGCACTACGAGGTCGCCCTCGAGGCGGGCCTCGACATCCTCGTCATCCAGGGCACCGTGATCTCGGCAGAGCACGTCTCCTCCGACTCCGAGCGCCCGCCGCTCAACCTGAAGGAGTTCACGGCAGAGGTGCCGGTTCCATGCATCATCGGGGGCGTCGCCTCGTTCTCCACCGGCCTGCACCTGATGCGCACCGGCGCGGTGGGCGTGTTGGTCGGCGTCGGCCCGGGCGCGGCGTGCACGACCCGCGGCGTCCTCGGCATCGGCGTCCCGCAGGCCACGGCGATCGCCGACGTGGCCGCGGCGCGCTCTCAGCACATGCTCGAGACCGGCGAGTACTGCAACGTCATCGCCGACGGCGGCATGCGGACCGGTGGAGACATCTCGAAGGCGATCGCCTGCGGCGCCGACGCCGTGATGATCGGGTCGCCGCTCGCCCGCGCAGCCGAGGCGCCCGGGCGGGGCTTCCATTGGGGAATGGCCACCTTCCACCCCTCGCTGCCGCGTGGAGCCCGCGTGGCCACCCGCCAGGACGGCACGCTCGAGGAGATCGTCCTCGGCCCCGCGCAGGACAACGACGGCACCTTCAACCTCATGGGCGCCCTGCGCACCTCGATGGCCACCTGCGGCTACGAGGACATCCGTGACTTCCAGCGCGCCGAGGTGATGGTGGCGCCGGCCCTCCAGACCGAGGGGAAAAAGCTCCAGCGCGAGCAGGCTGTGGGCATGGGCTCGAACGGCCGGGCGGTCGTCGCCGAGGCAGTTGCGGTCTCCGACGACTGAGACTGTCGTTGCCGCTCCGCAGCAGCGGGACCAGAGCCATGCGCCGAGCGGCTCGGGTAACGCGCGCGAGGAGGTGCTCGTCCTCGACTTCGGCGGGCAGTACTCGCAGCTGATCGCGCGCCGGATCCGCGAGTGCGGGGTGTTCGCCGAGCTGCTGCCGCACGACACGCCTCTCGATGCCATCTCCGAGCGCTCGCCGGCGGCCCTCGTCCTCTCCGGTGGGCCGGCTTCGGTCTATTCCGAGGGCGCCCCGGAGCTGCGGACGGAGCTCCTCGAGCTCGGGACCCCGGTGCTCGGCATCTGCTACGGCATGCAGGCCATGGTCCGTTCGCTCGGCGGGCGGGTCGAGGGTGCGGAGTCGGGCGAGTTCGGGCGCACCGAGCTGAGCCTCGCCGACGCCGGCGGGCGGCTGCTGGCGGGCCTTCCCGACGAGCAGCAGTGCTGGATGAGCCACCGCGACGCCGTCTTCGAGCCGCCCCCCGGCTTCACGGCGCTCGCGTCGAGCCCGGGCTCTCCCGTCGCTGCGGTCGAAAGTCCCGATCGTGGGCTCTACGGGATCCAGTTCCACCCGGAGGTCGTCCACACGCCCTATGGCTCGCAAATCCTCGACCGGTTCCTGCGGGAGATCGCCGGCTGCGAGCGGCAGTGGTCGCCGGAGTCGGTCATCGACGAGCAGGTGGAGCGGATCCGCGAGGCGGTGGGCGACGCCGGCGTCGTCTGCGGCCTCTCGGGCGGCGTCGACTCCGCGACCGCCGCGGCGCTCGTCCACCGGGCGATCGGCGATCAGCTCACCTGCGTCCTCGTCGACCACGGCCTGATGCGCAAGGACGAGGCGGCGCAGGTGGTCGAGGCCTTCCGCGACCGGCTCGGCGCGAGCCTCGTTCATGTCGACGCAACCGAGCGCTTCATCACCCGTCTCGCGGGCGTCGACGAGCCGGAGCGCAAGCGCAAGATCATCGGCGAGGAGTTCATTCGCGTCTTCGAGGAGGAGGCGGAGAAGCTCCCGGACGCGCGGTTCCTCGTCCAGGGGACCCTCTACTCGGACGTGATCGAGTCGGGCGGCGACGGGCGCCAGGCCGACACGATCAAGTCGCATCACAACGTCGGCGGGCTCCCGGAGGACCTCGGGCTCGACCTCGTCGAGCCGCTGCGGATGCTGTTCAAGGACGAGGTACGGGTGGTCGCGGCCGAGCTGGGCCTTCCCGATCGCATCGTCTGGCGCCAGCCGTTCCCCGGTCCAGGCCTCGCGATCCGGATCGTAGGCGGCGAGGTGAACGCCGAGCGCCTGGAGATCCTTCGCGAGGCCGACGCGATCCTCCAGGAGGAGATCCGCGCGGCCGGGCTCTACCGCGAGCTCTGGCAGTCATTCTGCGTCCTGCCGGTGGTCCGGTCCGTCGGCGTCCAGGGCGACGGGCGCACCTACGCGTACCCGATCGTGATCCGCGCCGTGACCTCGCAGGACGCGATGACCGCCGACTGGGCGCGCCTGCCCTACGACCTCCTCGAGCGCGTTTCGAACCGGATCATCAACGAGGTGCGAGGCGTGAACCGCGTGGCCCTCGACGTCTCGTCGAAGCCGCCGGCCACCATCGAGTGGGAGTAGGCGCCGCCCACAGTCGCCCGCGCGCCGGCGGATGAAGGTCATCCAGCTCGAACAGTGCCCGGTCTGCGGGGGTACCGACCTTCGCCGCTTCGCGCTGGGCGCGCGCGCGGCGCTTCAGCGCTGCGTCGCGTGCGGCACGGTCTCCGCGCCCGAGTACGCGGACCCCAAGGAGGTCTACGTCGACGGCTACATGTTCGGGGACGCGCCGGGCGGCTTCGGGCTCGACGTGCGGGACGCGGGATTCCAGGAGTTTCTGACCTTCGTGGGCGACCGGCGCATGTCGTTGATCGAGCGAGCGACAGGGCTGCGGGCAGGTTCGCACCTCGACGTCGGGTCGGGGACCGGAGAGGTGCTCGCGGCATCTCGAGCCCGCGGGTGGGCGACCCAGGGCGTAGAGCCGGAGGCGACGGCCGCGGAGATGGCGCGGGACCGTGGGTTGGACGTGAAGGTCGCCGCACTCGAGGAATCCGGCCTTCCCGAGCGCAGCTTCGACGTCGTCACGGCATTCCATGTGCTCGAGCACATCCCTGACACGCGGACCTTCCTGCGAGCGATGAGCACGTGGGCCAGGCCCGGGGGATTCGTGGTGATCGAGGTTCCGAACTTCGACGGGCTCCTGCGCCGCCGCCGGGGCGTCGACTGGTCCGGGTTGCGCCCGCGCGAGCACATCGTTCACTTCTCACCGAAGACGCTGCGCCGAGCGTTCAAGCTGTCGGGCATCGAGCCTGTGCTCGCGCGAACGCCGGTTTATCTGGGCCCGCCGGAGAGCCTCGACCAGGCGCTCGCCGATCTCGCCCGCGCACGCATCGAATGGCTGGCGAAGCCGCTGAGCAGGCCCGGCGCTGAGAACGGCGGGTCGGACCGCCGTCCTACGCGCGCCGGATGGGCCGTGCTCCGGACGGTCGGCAACGTTCAGGATCGGCTGGGAGTCGGGACCGTGGTCCTCTGCGTCGGCCGCGTGCCCGGCTGAGCCGGCTCAGCTGTAGCGGTCCCATCGCCGCAGCAGCGGCAGCGGGTCGATCGGGCTTCCGTGCTCCCACCCGTGCGGCCAGACCTCGAAGTGGAGCATGCATCCGACCGTCCGGGCGTTGCCGGTGCGCCCGACGCGCCCGACGAGCTGGCCGGTGCTGACGTGCTCGTGGGTGTGGAGCGGGGTGGGGGCGATGAGGTGGGCGTAGCGGTAGTCGGTCGTCGTGCCGCGGGCGTCGATCACGAGCCAGTTGCCGTAGAGCACCGGGTCGTAGCCGCGCGCCTCAACCGTCCCGCCGACCGCCGCGACCTCCCTGGTGCCGCAGGCCGCGAAGGTGTCCTGGCCCTGGTGGACCCGGCCGCCGGAGCGCGGCGCACCGAAGCGCTGCTCGGCGCCGCCGAAGCTGTGCGGGCCGCTGACCGGGAACTTCGCGTCATAGAGTTGGAAGCGTGCGCCCGGCTGACCGTGGCTTTGGGGATGTCCGATTCGCAGGACGTAGTGCCCCGAGCGGAGCAGCCCCCCGCCGGCCGCGGTGCCGTTCCAGCCGACCGAATGGCGCGCGTATGGCGCGACGTTGCGGCGGACCCAGCGACGGACCGTCTCGCCGGTACGAGCGCGGACCAGGCGCAGGGCGACGTCGGCGCGGCCCCTGGCGCTGAACCGGTAGCTGATCTCCGAGGGGGCGTCGAAGAAGACGGGCCGTGGCGAGACACCGGCGCGGACGAGCCGGAAGCTGCCGGGCGCGGGAATCCGGGACCGCGGGACGATCCGCAGGCGTTTCGGAGCCGATGCGCTGCGCCCGCCGCTCGCGCGGAGCACCGGGCGTCCGCTCACGGCATCCGAGGGGACGACCGCCTCGAGCGAGCGGCGCGTTGCGGCCGTCGGCTTCACCTGGCGCCGGGCCGCCGGCGGCCGGGAAGGCCACCGAGAGCACCCTGGAGAGGTGCGAGCCGCTGAAGCGCACGAGGGATCCCTCGGCGGCGGCGCGCGCCCCCGCGCACGCGTGCTCGCAGCGAAGGCCGGTGGGGTGGGGGCCGGGAGGCGTGCCGCCGGCGCCGGTCGCGCCGATGGACAGGAGCGCCGAGCCGAGGAGCGTGGCGCCCGCTACGAGGGCCGCGCGCCGCGGCCGCCGGCGACCTAGCTCCACCTATCCCAGCTTCGAAGGTGCTCCGTGACCGATGCCAGGTAGTGGCCGCCCTCGTACCAGCCGGGCGCCGACCACTCCTCGAAGTGCAGGTGGCAGGCGGTCGCGTCGCCGGTCGAGCCGACCACGCCGACCTGCTGCCCGGTTCGAACAGCCTGGCCCTTGCGCAGCGGCGAGGGCGCCTTCAGGTGCATGTATGCGTAGTCGTGGCCGGTGCCGCGGCCGTCGATGACGACGAAGTTTCCGGCGGCGCTCTGCCACCCACGCCACTGCACGCGCCCGCCGCGTGCCGCGACGAGCTTCAGGCCGCAGGCGGCGAGAACGTCCTGGCCCTGGTGGACGTGGCCGGGGCGGGGGGCCCCGACGCCGTCACCGTAGGTGTGGGGGCCGCGGACGGGGAACTCGTAGCCCCGCCACTGGAAGAGAGCGTCGCCGGTCGTCTCGACGCTCCCTCCCGACGCCGGCCCGATGGAGAAGCGATAGAAGCCGCCCGGGGCCTTCTTCCCGTCGAGGCCCTTGCCGTCCCAGTGGGCGACGTTCGTGGTGTTGGGCTCGGCGCCCTGGTCGACGAAGCTGTCGACGACCTGCCCGCCGGTGTGACGAGCGACGACGTTGACGCGCACGTCGGTCGCCGCGCTCCCGCTGAACATGTACTTCACGGTCGGGGCGTGCGTGCCGTAGTAGTAGGCCTTGCGCGGGGTGGCCGTGGCCTCGGAGAGCTTGAAGCCGTGCGAGCTCGGAAGGTGCTTGACGATCTGGAGCCGCTCGGGCGAGACGGCGGCGTTGCCGAACGCGTCGCTCACCTTCGGCTTGCCGGTGGCGGCGCCCTTCGGCACCGTGGCCTGGACAGTCGACTTGCCGGCCTGCTTGGGGCTGACGGAGATCCGCTTGCCGCCCGAGGCGCTGAACGAAACCCGCTTGACGCCCGACAGGTGCTTGCCGCTGACGGTCACCTTCGAGCCGGCGACGGCCTTGCGAACGCCGGCGCACTTGGCGGAGCAGGTGACGTCCTTGAGGCTCGGCGGGTGCGGAGCGCCCACTCCGCCGCCACCGCCCCCGGCCAGCGCGGCGCCGGCGCCGACGGTCAGCGAAGCGACCGCTGCGGCGAACGGTACGACGAAACGTATGCGCATGTTCCCGCGGATCCTCCGCGACAGCCTCAACGGAATTCCTCTTTCTCGCGCCTGCGGGGTTAGCTGTCGGGCTCGCGCCGAAAGAGCGGCGCTACGGGCCATCCACGCCCGATTCGCCCCGAGACGACGTTCGACGCCGCCCCAGTGGTTCCCCCGCTCCTCGCCGCCTTGACAGCGAGGATTCGGCAGTTCCTTAGCGGCGGCAGTGTAGCGCCACCGCCGCTCGGAATGACGCGGCTATCATGCTCGGGCCGCGCAGGTATTTGGAGCGCGGGGCTTCAGCTCCGCGAGCAGCGTGTACGGGCGCCGCCAGGCGCCCGCAGGTTGTTCCGGCGCGGTTTTTCGCGATGAAGACCTACGTAGCCACACCCGAGAACCGCCAGCGCGACTGGGTGCTGTTCGACGCCGACGGCGCCACGCTCGGGCGCCTGGCCACGCAGATCGCCGACGCGCTGCGCGGCAAGCGCAAGCCTGAGTACACCCCGCATTGCGATACCGGCGACTTCGTCGTCGTCGTGAACGCCGCCAAAGTGCGGGTTACCGGCGACAAGCTCCAGCAGAAGCGCTACTACCGGCACAGCGGGTACCCCGGAGGGCTGCGCTCGCGGACCCTGGCCGAGATGATGGACCGCCAGCCGGAGGAGGTCATCCGCAAGGCCGTGAAGGGGATGCTGCCCCGCAACCGCCTCGCGCGCCAGCAGCTCACCAAGCTGAAGGTCTACGCGGGCTCCGAGCACCCCCACGCCGCGCAGCGGCCGACGGCGGTGAAGGTATGACGGACGAAGAGCGCACAGAGGACGTTCCGGCGGAGGAGCCGGAGGCCGAGGCCGAGGCGCCGACCGAGGAGCCCGCCGCGGAGGAGGCGACTTCAGAGGAGGCGCCCGCGGAGGAGCCCTCTGCCGCGGAGGCTCCCGCTGAGGAGGCGCTCGCCGAGGACGCGGCGACCGAGGCGCCGGAGGCGGCTGAGGAGGCTGCGGCCGAGGAGGAGGAGGCGCCCGCCGAGGAGCCCCAGGCGGCCGAGAAGGCCAAGCCCGGAGATCTGCCTCCCGGCGCCGAGCTCGACCCGATCCAGCTCGAGCCCGAGCGTGAGCTGAGCGCGGAGGAGCGCGCCCGCCTCGAGGCCGAGGAGGAGGAGCGCGCCCGCCTCGAGGCCGAGGCGACCGCGGAGCGCGGCGAGGAGGAGCCGGTCGTCCGCGAGGGGCCACGAGTCCAGCTCTCCGCCGAGCGAATCGTCCAGGCCACCGGCAAGCGCAAGAGCTCGATCGCCCGGGTCATCGTGCGCGCCGGCGATGGAGAGTTCAACGTCAACGGCCGGAAGCTCGACGAGTTCTTCCCGCGTTCGCATCTGCAGACAGTGGCTCGCCAGCCGCTCGTCGCCTCGGGCTACGACGGCTCGCTCGACGTCCGGGTTCGGGTCCACGGCGGCGGCATCTCAGGGCAGGCCGGAGCCGTCCGCCACGGCGTTGCGCGCGCGCTGACGGAGATCGATCCCGACCTCCGCGGAGAGCTGAAGCGCCGCGGCCTCCTGACCCGCGATGCGCGGATCAAGGAACGCCGCAAGGCGGGACTCAAGAAGGCCCGCAAGCGTCCGCAGTTCTCCAAGAGATGAGCATGAGGGGCTTTGCCCCGAAAGCAGCAGGTAAGGGCACCGCAGGTGCCCGCAAGTGATCTGACCCCAAGGCGATGAAGCTCTTCGGCACCGACGGGGTGCGGGGAGTCGCGGGCAGCGAGGTCACGGCGGAGCTCGCGGTCGCGCTGGGGCACGCCGCTGCCCTCGCGGCCGAGCAGGAGCGGCCGAAGGTGTTGATCGTCCGTGACACCCGCGACTCGGGCCCGATGCTCGAGTCCGCCCTCGCTGCCGGTATCGCCGAGGGGGGCGGTGACGCGTGGCTCGGCGGCGTGCTGCCGACGCCGGCGGCCTCGATCCTCACTCGGCGCCACGGGCTCGACCTCGCGGCCGTCGTCTCCGCTTCGCACAACCCCTGGCGCGACAACGGCATCAAGTTCTTCGGCCCCGACGGGCGCAAGCTCGCCGACGAGGCCGAGGCGGGGATCGAGCGGCTGGTCGCCGCCGGTCCCGGAGCGCCCGAGGCGGTGGGGCGGGTTCGGGAGCTCGAGAACGCCGGCGACGACTACCTGCGCGAGCTGGCAAGCCGCTTCGAACTCGACCTGTCGGGACGGCGGATCGTGCTGGACTGCGCAAACGGCGCCACCTACCGGGTGGCGCCGGCCGCCTTCGAGCGCCTCGGAGCCGAGGTGACCGCCCTGGCGGTGGAGCCGGATGGCCGCAACATCAACGAGGGCTGCGGATCGACCGATCCGGCGGCGCTCGCCGAGCGCGTCGTCGCCGACGGGGCCGACCTCGGGTTCGCGTTCGACGGCGACGGCGACCGGCTCGTCGCCGTCGACCGCACGGGCGCCGTTCGCGACGGCGACGAGCTCCTGTCGCTCGCGGCCTGGGAGCTCGAGCGGCGTGGCGCGCTCGGCGGGGGGGTGGTGGTGACCGTCATGTCCAACTACGGTTTCCACGTCGCCATGGCGGAGGCGGGCATCGAGGTCGCGACGACGCCGGTCGGCGACCGCCATGTCGCCTCGGAGCTCGAGGAGCGCGGATGGGCGCTCGGCGGCGAGCAGTCGGGTCACCTGATCTGGACCGAGGCCGGCCGAACGGGCGACGGCATCGCCGCTGCGCTGCTCGTCATGGCGTCGCTCGGCGAGCGCGATCTCGCCGACGCGATCCCGATGGAGAAGCTTCCGCAATCGCTCGTGAACGTGCGCGTGAGCGACGGCGACGCGATCGGCGGGAACGAGGCGGTGAGCGAGGCGGTCGCTCGCGAATCGGCGGCACTGGAGGGCCGGGGTCGAGTGCTTCTGCGCCCGTCGGGCACGGAACCACTGATCCGCGTGATGGTCGAATCCCCGACGCAACACGAATGCGATGAGGCTGCCGCGCGCCTGGCAGAGGTCGTGAGGAGCGAACTGTCGTAGGCCGACCCGGCACTACCCTTCTTGACCTTCCATGTGCGGCATCGTCGGATACGTGGGCGGACGCCCCTGCAAGGACCTGCTGGTCGCCGGACTCGAGCGCCTCGAGTACCGCGGCTACGACTCCGCGGGCATCTCGCTGCTCCACGACGGCCACATCGACTCGGTTCGCGCTGTCGGCAACCTGGAGAACCTTCGCGCCGCCGTCGCGGCTGACGCCGGGGCCGAGGGCGGCGGGGTCGCGGTCGCCGCCCCTCCGGCGACGATCGGGCTCGCGCACACCCGCTGGGCAACCCATGGCCGGGTCACGGAGGAGAACGCGCACCCGCACGGCGATTGCTCCGACCGGATCCACATCGTCCTCAACGGCATCGTCGAGAACCACGCCGAGCTTCGCCGCGAGCTCACCGACGACGGCCACTTCTTCAGCTCCGAGACCGACGCCGAGATCGTCGCCCACCTGATCGAGCGCCACTACGACGGCGACCTCACCGAGGCCGTCCGGACCGCGTTCAGCGACCTGCGCGGCCACTACGCGTTCGTCGCCATGCACGCCGACCACGACCGCACGCTCGTCGCCGCCCGGCAGGAGTGCCCGCTCGTGATCGGGCTCGGCTCCGACGAGGCGTTCGTGGCATCCGCGATCCCCGCCTTCCTCGCGCAGACGCGGAAGGTCCAGTTCGTCGGCAACGGCGAGGTCATCACGATCGCCCCGTCGGGCGCAAGCTTCACGACCGCCGACGGGACGCCCGTGAGCCGTTCCCCCGAGGAGGTCGACTGGACGGAGGACCTCGCCGAGAAGGGCGGGTACGAGACCTTCATGCTGAAGGAGATCCACGAGCAGGCCGATGCCGTCGCCGAGACCATCACCGACCGCCTGCCGGGCACCGAGCGGGTCGACCTCTCGGAGATCGACCTGCCGGCCGATCTCCCCTCGACGGTGCGGCGCATCGTCATCGTCGCCTGCGGCACCAGCTACCACGCGGGCCTGGTCGGGCGCTACGCAATCGAGGCCTGGGCCCGCGTGCCCGTGGAGATGGACATCGCCTCGGAGTACCGGTACCGCCAGCCCGTCGTCGGACCCGACGATCTCGTGATCGGGATCACGCAGTCGGGAGAGACGGCGGACACGCTGGCCGCGATGCGCCTCGCCCGGGAGGGCGGCGCGACGGTGCTCGCGCTGACGAACGTGATGGGGAGCCAGGCCACGCGGGACGCCGACGCCGTGCTCTTCACACGCGCCGGCCTCGAGATGGGAGTCGCCGCCACGAAGACCTTCGTGAGCCAGGTCGCGTGCATGTACCTGCTCGGGCTCTGGCTCGCCCAGGACCGTGGGACGCTGACCGATGAGCGCATCCGGGAGCTGATCGCCGAGCTGAAGGGCCTGCCGCACCGCCTCCAGGAGACGATCCCCGCCGTCGATGCCAAGGTCCGGGAGATCGCCGAGGCGGAGAAGGACGGCAGGTTCTTCCTCTACCTCGGGCGCAACAACGGCCTCCCGGTGTGCCTCGAGGGCGCGCTCAAGATGAAGGAGATCACCTACATCCCCTCCGACGCCTACGCCGCCGGCGAGATGAAGCACGGGCCGATCGCGCTGCTCGACGAGTCGACCCCCGTCGTCTGCGTCGCGACCGACTCGCCGATCCTCGACAAGGTCCTGTCCAACGTCGCCGAGGTCCGTGCGCGTGGCGCCGACGTGATTGCGGTGGCGACCGAGGGGAACGAGGAGGTCGCCGAGGTGGCCGACCAGACGATCTTCGTGCCCCGCACCGACTGGGTGCTGCAGCCGATCGTGGCGATAGTCCCGCTCCAGCTCCTCGCCTACGATGTCGCGAGGCTGCGCGGCCTGAACGTGGACCAGCCCCGCAACCTCGCGAAGACCGTGACGGTGGAGTGATCGCGGCGCCGCGCCGCCTCGCGGGTGTCGTGGCGCTGTCCGTGCTCGCGGTCGGCGTCGCCGGGTGCGGCGACTCGGGCCCACCGGCACCCGCCGACCCGGCGACGGTGGCTCCGGCCGACGCCGCGCTCTACGCGGATGCGACGGTCCGCCCGGAGGGGGGCACGAAGGCCTCGCTGGAGAGCGCGTTTTCGAAGCTCCTGGGGACGAAGAACCTCGGCCACTACGTGACTTCGAGGATCGACGCGTCACTCGCGAAGGACGACCTGAGCTATTCGGGGGACATTGCGCCGTGGCTCGGCGAGCGCGGCGCCGTCTTCTACCAGTCGTTCGGCGACAACCCGAAGGCAGCCGTGATCCTGCAGACGACGGACCCCGGGGCCGCGCTCGACACCTTCGCGAAGGTCGCCGCCGCCGACCACGCCAAGACGAGGGAGACGACCTACAAGGGCGTCACGCTCGAGGCTGGCGGCCACGACAGCTACGCCGCGATCGGCGGACTCCTCGTCGGCGGGCCGCTCGATGGGGTGAAGTCGGCGATCGCCGCTTCGACGGGCAACTCGCTCGCCGACTCCGAGGACTACAGGGCGGGCCTTGCCGGCGCACCCTCCGATCGCGTGTTCACCGCGTGGGCAGACCCGGCGCGGATCATCTCCTCGTTCGTCGAGGGCGGCAAGATCAGCCCGGCCCAGTCGTCGCAGCTGCGCGCGCAGGTCGGGAAGTACCTGCGAGGCCCGGCCGCCGCATGGGGCGACGTCACCAAGGACTACCTCGGCGTGGAGCTCTCGCTGTCGGCCTCGAAGGCCGCCGCGCCCGGCCCGTCCCTCATCTCGGGATTCCCCTCTGACGCCTGGTTCGCGTTCGGTCTCCACCAGTTCGGCCAGGGCTTCGAGCAGGGGCTCAAGCAGATCGAGCTCGGCGCCGAGCTCGGAGCTCGGCGCCGGCACCGGTCTGCCGCTCGACCGTATTCGCGAAGCGCTCGGCGTGGACGTCGGCAACGTGGGCAAGTGGCTCGGGGACGTCTCCGGCTACCTGGGCGGGACGTCGATCATCAGCGTCGGCGGCGCGCTCGTTGCCACGACGCGCGACCCGGCAGCATCGGCGAGGAGCCTCGCCCAGCTCGAGGCGCTGTTCGGGAAGGACGTCGACGTGGTCACAAGGCCGCTCGGGGACGGCCAGACGGGATTCAGCGTGACGCCGCAGGGCTCGCCCGTGCAGTTCGTCTTCGAGCAGCGGGACGGCAAGGTCGTGGCGGCCTTGGGCCAGGACTCGGTCGACGCGGCGCTCAGCCCGTCCAAGACCCTCGCCGACTCACCGACCTTCAAGACCGCGAGCGAATCTCTCGCCGGGCTCGAGCCGAGCCTCTACCTGGACTTCAAGCCGATCGCGAGCCTCCTCAACATTCCGGGCGTCAGCACCAACCCGAACCTGCAGCTGGCGAAGCCCTACCTCGATCGGGTCGACTACCTGATCGCCGGCGGCGGCGTGAAGGATGCCCGCGTCTTGGCGAGGATCGTCCTCGGGGTGAGGTCGGGAAGCTCGGACTCGGGCTCGGTAGCGTCGGTGGCCGCGCCGCCGTACGCGGCAGGCGCCCCCTAACCCGCGAACGTCCCTTGCTACGGCCCATAGCCCCCAGCGAGGGACGCTCGCCGTGGTGGCGCGGCTACGCTGGCGCCCATGGAGGACTGGCTAGAGCCGATCTTCGACGCCGACGGCATGCGCTCTGCCGATCGGTGGGCGATCGACGAGGTGGGCGTCCCGTCCCTGGACCTGATGGAGACCGCCGGGGCGGCGGTGGCTGAGGCAGCCGCCGAGGTCGCGACCGGTGGCCCGGCGCGCGTCGTCTGCGGCAAGGGGAACAACGGCGGCGACGGCCTGGTCGCCTCGCGCCGACTCGCTGCCACTGGGTTCGAGGTCGAGACGCTGCTGCTCTGGCCCGCGGCCGAGCTCTCGCCGGACGCAACCGCGAACCTCGAGCGGCTCGATGGCGCCTTCCGAGAGGTCGCCGCCGACGATGTCGCGAGCGCGCTCGCCGGCTCGGGCGTGGTCGTTGACGCGATCTTCGGCACCGGCTTCTCCGGCGCCCCCCGCGCGCCGGCCGACGCCGCGATCGAGGCCGTGAACGCGTGCGAGGCCCCGGTGGTGGCGGCCGACATCGCCTCGGGTGTCGACGCCGCCAGCGGCGAGGTGGACGGCGCGGTGGTCTCGGCTGACGTGACCGTTACCTTCCACGCTGCGAAGCTCGGCCATTGGATCGAGCCCGGGAAGGGGCTCACGGGTGAGCTTCGCGTCGCCGAGATCGGCATCCCCGACGGTGCCCCGACCGCGCCCGCGGCAGGCGTGATCGACGACGCTGTACTCGAGCTCGCGCCCCGGCGAGCCGCGGGCTCGACGAAGTTCACGTCCGGGCAGGTGTTGCTCGCCGGCGGCTCGCGGGGCCTCACCGGGTCTATCTGCCTGGCGGCGTCGGCTGCGATCAGGGCCGGCGCCGGCTACGCGACCGTCGCCGTGCCGGCCGACCTGGAGCCGATCTTCGAGGCAAAGCTCACCGAGGTCATGTCGCGCGGGTTCGACGGCGCGGCGGGCCGGCTCGCCGCCGCTGACGCGGATGCCATCGTCGGGGCGACCGAACGCGCCGCGGCAGTCGTCCTCGGTCCTGGGCTTGGTCGCGACGACGACTCGCTGGAGCTGGCTCGCCGCGTGGCGGTCGCGGTCGAAGCGCCGATGGTCATCGACGCCGATGGGCTCAACGCCCACGCCGGCAGGCTCGAGTCACTCGCAGCTCGGCCGGCGCCGACGATCCTGACTCCTCACGCCGGCGAGCTCGGCCGCCTGCTCGAGCGCGACTCGCGCGAGATCGATGCGCGTCGCCTGGCGTCGGCGCGCGAGGCCGCCCGGCTCTCGGGGGCGGTCGTGGTCCTGAAGGGAGATGACACGATCGTGGCCCACGAGGAGCGCGTGGCGATCGCCCGCGGCGGGGCGCCCGCGCTTGCGACTGCCGGGACGGGGGACGTCCTCTCCGGCCTAACCGCGGCGCTCCTCGCGCGCGGGCTCGGGCCCTTCGCCGCCGCCTGCGCGGCGGTCCACGCCCACCAGCGCGCCGGGCGCGTCGCCGCGGCTGGCATCGGCTTGACGGAGTCCGTGATCGCGAGCGACGTCGTCGAGGCGCTCCCAGTGGCGCTCGACCGAGCGTGAGCGCCGAGGCCGCCCGCGCCCGCGCCGTCGTCGACCTCGGCGCGGTCGAGCGCAACTGCGCCCGCCTTGCCCGAGAGCTCGCCGGCGACGCCGAGCTCTGCGCGGTGGTCAAGGCCGATGGCTACGGTCACGGCGCGATCGAGTGCGCCCGCGCCGCGCTTGCTGGCGGGGCGAGCCGCCTGGCGGTGGCGGCCGCCTCCGAGGCGGCCGAGCTTCGGGCGGCGATCCCGGACGCGCGAATCCTCACGATGGGGGCGCTTACAGCGGGCGAGCTCGAGGCCGCGCTCGAGGCCGACTCGGACCTGGCCGCCTGGCGTCCGCAGTTCGCGGAGCTCGCCGCGGCGCGCGGCGAGGCGCTCGGTGTCCTACCGCGGCTGCATGTGAAGCACGACACCGGCATGGGGCGGCTCGGCGAGCGCGACCCGGAATCGGTCCTCAGCCTTCTCGAGCGCGTCGCCGCCGACGCGCGTCTCGAGCTCGCCGGCCTGTGGACCCACTTCGCCACCGCCGACGAGCGCGACACGGACTTCTTCGACGAGCAGCTGGACGCCTTCGGGGCAATGGTCGATCGCGCGCGCGCCGGCCATCCCGAGCTCCTCGTCCACGCGGCGAACAGCGCGGCCACCCTCCGGGACTCCTCCTCCCATCACGACATGGTCCGCTGCGGCATCGCGGTCTACGGGCTCGACCCGTTCGGCTCCGATCCCTTCGCGCAGGAGCTGGAGCCGGCGCTAGCGCTGCACTCATACGTCGCCGACGTGAAGCGATTCGAGGCCGGTGCGAGCGCCGGGTACGGGCGGACGTGGCGCGCCGCGGAGCAGACGCTCGTCGGAGTGATGCCGATCGGCTACGGCGACGGGGTGCGCCGCGCGCTCTCCAACAACGCGGAGGTCCTCGTCGCCGGCCGGCGCCATCCGCTCGTTGGGACGGTCTCGATGGACAACGTGACGATCGACCTCGGCCCGCGGTCCGGTGTCGTGCCCGGCGCGGAGGCCACCCTCATCGGCCCGGACGGGGAGGACCGGATCCTCGCCGAGGAGCTCGCCGCCCGGATCGAGACGATCAACTACGAGATCACGTGCGGGATCTCGGCCCGCGTGCCTCGCGTCTACGTCCGCTCGGAGCGATGAGCGACGGGGAGCTAGCGACGCGCGTAGGCAGCACCGGGGCCGCCGTGGCCGCGCTCGGTGGGCTGGGGAGCGCCGATGGAACCTGGGTCGTGGGCGGGGCCGTTCGCGACGCCGCCCTCGGTCGAGACGTGGTGGACGTCGACATCGCGGTGGCGGCCGGGGAGGCCGACGCCGCGCGAGCGGTCGCCAGAAGCGCGGGCGCTGTGGCCTTCCCGCTCTCGGAGGAGTTCGGCGCCTGGCGCGTGGTGTCGTCCGAGGGCTGGCACGTCGACGTCAGCCGGTTGCGGTCGGGGTCGATCGAGGAGGACCTGGGGCTACGCGACTTCACCATCAACGCGATGGCGCTCCCGCTCGCGGCGGTGGCCGAGCGGGACGACGGCGCGCTCGTCGACCCGCTGTCGGGCCGGGCCGACGTCGCGCGGAAACGCCTGCGCGCGACGGGCGACGGGGCGTTTGAGGACGACCCGCTTCGCCTTCTGCGGGCGCCACGGCTCGCGGCCAACCTCGGCCTTGCGATCGACGAGGCGACCGCCGACCTCGCGCGAGACGCCGCGCCGCGCGCCGCCGAGCCGGCGGGCGAGCGGCAGTTCGCGGAGCTGCGCCTCCTCGTTGTCGGCGCGGACCCCCTGCGCGGGCTCGATCTGCTCGACGAGCTGCGGGTGACGGAGGCCGTCCTCCCCGAGTTGGCCGGCCTGCGGGGGATCGAGCAGAACCCGAACCACCACCTCGACGTCCACGGCCACACGCTCCAGGTCTTGGTTCGGTGGCTCGAGGTGGAGGACGACCTGACCAGCTACGTCGGCGATGCCGCGGGCCAGGTGGCGATGCTGCTCGCCGAGCCGCTCGCCGACGACCTCGATCGGGCGGGGGCGATGAGGTTCGCCGCCCTCTTCCACGACCTCGGCAAGCCGGCAACGCGCGATTCCAGCCGTGGCTACATCACCTTCATCGGCCACGACCAGGTGGGCGCCGACATCGTCAAGACACTCTGCGAGCGACTGCGCACGAGCCGTCGGTTCGCCGCCTACCTGGCCAACATCACCCGCAACCACCTGCGCCTCGGCTTCCTCGTGCACCAGCGCCCCCTGGCCCGGCGCACCGTCTACGAGTACCTGCGGGCGACCGACCCCGACCCCGTCGACGTCACGCTGCTGACCGTTGCCGACCGCCTCTCGGCGCGGGGAGCCGGCGAGGTGGCGTCGGAGGACATGATCACGGCCCACCTCGAGTTGGCCTCGGAGATGGTCGGCGAGGCGCTCGCGTGGCACGGCGCCGGCCCTCCACGCTCACCGATCCGCGGCGACGAGCTGGCGCGCGAGCTGGGAATCGAGCCCGGCCCGGCCCTCGGCCGCCTCCTTGGAGAGATCGAGGCGGCGGTGTTCGCGGGCGAGGTGACCGGTCGAGAGGACGCGATCGAGCTGGCGCGCGCGGCCCTCTAGGGCCGGTACGCGAGCCGCGACCACGAGGGCTCGCGGGAGAGCTCGATCGGCTCAGCTTCGCGGTCGGGCTGGATGTACCCGAACGTGTTCGAGTCGGGGTCGAACGAGACGTCGAGCTCACCCTCCTTGACTCGCTGGTCGAGCCAGGCGCCGCGGAAGACAAGGCGGCGAATCCAGTGGACGAGGCTGCGGTTGGCCGGCCCGACGAGCTCGGTCCAGTGCTCGTTGATGTGCTCGCCGAGCGCTGAGCTCGGCTCGATGATCTCGCCGTTCACGGCCAGGTCGAGGAGATCGTGTACCTCGTCGGCGCCGAGACCGGGGTCGACGAAGTCGAGCTTTACGGCCGCCTGCTCCACGCGCTGGGCGAAGTCGTTCTCGTTGAAGGAAAAGCGGAGCTCCCCGTATTCGAGGACGTAGTCGGAGCCCGACTCGTAATTGCCTCTTCGAGTTGCCTTCTCCACTGGTTTCAGATCCCCGCCCCGGCTTCGGCGCCGAGGCTTGGAAAGAGCGAGACCATCTTTCCCGATCGGGGCCGCGAGCGTGGCAGCGATGTGCGGCCTGAACGCCGGTTTGCAGGTGTGGGGGGGGCGCCGGCGGGCGCCGGCGGGTTGTTCATGGGCATGGGCCCGCGACGTCTCGAGAGGTTGCCGCTCGTGCGGGTCGACGGGATTCGGGTGCGCGTCGCGACCACCCGGTTTGCCAGGCTCGTCGGCCTCGCCCTCACCGACCGCGAGCGTGCGGGGGCCGGCCTGTTGATTCCGTCGTGCCGGAGCGTTCACACCTTCGGGATGCGGTTTGCGCTCGATGTCGCCTTCCTCGACGTGACCGGCGCCGTGATCTCGCGGCGCCTCGCGGTGAGGCCCGGGCGGCTCGTCGCGGATCCCCGCGCCGCAGCGGTGCTGGAGGTGCCGTCGCGGGGGGCGGCCGAAAAACCCGCGGGGTTGTAGGTGCCGTGACGGTCGAGACGCTCAACGAGACCGCGCCCGAGCGCCGGGAGGCGGCACCGGCCCTGCCGCAGGTGCGCCGGCTCGCGACGGTGGTGGTCTGCGAGGACGACGCGGCGACGCTCGAGCTCCTCTGCGACCACCTGGCAGCCGATCGCTACAGCCCGCTGCCGGCGCCCACAGCCGCCGACGCGCTTCGCCTCTGCCGGTTCAAGACCCCTGACCTGCTGCTCCTCGACCTCCGGCTCCCCGACGCATGCGGCCTCGACGTACTCCGGGAGATCCGGTCCTCCCAGGGGGCTATCGGCCGCTACGACCCGCTCCTGCCGGTGATCGTCGTCAGCGGTCGCGGAACGGCGGCCGACCGCCTTCGCGGGCTCAAGGAAGGGGCCGACGACTACGTCGCCAAGCCCTTCGACTTCAGCGAGGTCTCGGCGCGGGTTGCCGCCGTCCTTCGCCGCCGGGACGCGCGGCGGCTCGGGCCGAGGCAGGTTGGCGAGCTTCACATCGACACGGCGACGAGGGAGGTTCGGGTCGGCGAGCGGTCCGTGCGACTCGCGGGCAAGGAGTACGCGCTCCTGTGCGCGCTCGCGGCGGAGCCGCGCCGGGTGTTCACGAAGCAGGAGCTGCTGCGAGACGTCTGGGGTTATAGGGCCATGGGCAACACGCGGACCCTCGATTCTCACGCGAGCCGCCTGCGCCGCAAGCTCGACCCGGACGCCGGGCGGTACGTGGTGAACGTGTGGGGCATCGGATACCGGCTGGTCGAGGGATGAACGTCGTGTGGCGAGCATCGCGTAGACGAGCCAGGCTCAATCGGGCCCTCCACGAGCTGAGGCGGCCGCTGCAGGCGCTGAGCCTCGCGTCCTCCCAGCTCGACTCGGTGGACGCGAGCGCCCGCACGGCCGTCATCACGCGTCGGACCGTCGACGCCGCCCTCGCGGCGCTCGACGACCTCGATCGCGAGGTCAACCGTCTTCCGGCCGCGGCGTCGGCCCGCCCCGTGTCCGCGAGCGGCCTCGTCCACTCGTCCGTGGAGCGCTGGCGCGCGACAGCGGCTCGGCGCGGCCGCGCGCTCGCCCTCCGCTGCGACGTCGGTTCGGCCATGGTGCACGTCGACCCGAGGCGCGCCGAGGGCGCGCTCGACAACCTGATCGCGAATGCGCTCGAGCATGGAAGCCTCAACATCGCCGTCGCGGCTCGCCGGAGCACCCGGGGTGTGCGGATCTCGGTTACCGATGGCGGCGCCGCGGGGGGGCGGGGGCGGGGGCG
The DNA here is from genome assembly GCA_963841455.1 of uncultured Actinomycetes bacterium. Lineage (GTDB taxonomy): Bacteria > Actinomycetota > Thermoleophilia > Solirubrobacterales > 70-9 > JAWVFM01. The sequence goes on along the minus strand of CAWJCU010000017.1, from coordinate 122,268 downwards.
TGACCCACGTCGCGGCCACGGGCTGCGGATCGTCGCGGACCTGGCACGGGAGAGCGGCGGGCGGTTCCTGTTCGACCGCTCACGGGGCGGAACGGAGGCCGTGCTCGAGCTGCCGCTCGCGGGACCCTCCTCCGCCGCCTGCACGCCCGCCGCATGAGCCGCCGCGCCAGGGCGCTCGGCTTCGGCGTCGCGGCGCTCGCCTGCGCCGGTCTCGCCGCGGCGATGGCGAGCGGCTACCGCTCGGACGTCGCATCGCAGCTCGGCCCGCTGCGGTCGGTCCTCGTCGCGGTCCGGGCGCTGCCGGCTCGTGAGCCCCTGAGCCCGGCGGCGACGCGGAGCTCGCTCGAGGTGCGCCGCGTGCCGGCCCGGTTCGTCCCGCCGGGGTCGCTTGCGTCTCCTGGGCAGGCGGTCGGCCAGGCGCCCACGGCGACGATTCCCGCCGGTGGCTACGTGCTTGCAGGCCAGCTCGGCCCGCCCGGCGACGCCCGGCGACCGAGCGCCGGACCTCGCCTCGGGCATGGCCGCTCGCCGGTGGAGCTCGCGGTGACGGGCGCGGGTGCCCTCGCCGCCTCGGGTGACGACGCCGCCGGCAGCAGGGTGGACGTGGTGGTCACCACCGAGCCGAGTGGGGCCTCAGCGGTCGGGCGCACCTACGTGGCCGCGGCGGGAGTTCGACTGCTCGCGATCCGGCATTCCTCGGGCGCCGACACCGGCGCGTCGGCGGGCGCGCCGATCGGCGCGGGGGGCTGGTCGGCGACGCTGGCGCTGTCCCGGCCGCAGGCGCTGAAGCTGATCGAGGCGGAGAGCTTCGCGCGCTCGATCAGGCTCATCCGGTCGGGCTGACGGCGGCGCTATCGTCGCGCGATCGCGGGCTCTCGCTCGAAAGCGGCGATGGTGGTGTGGCTCGCTTCGGCGGCGCTTGCCGGCTGCGGCGGAAGCTCGACCGCCCCGACGCTCAAGCTCTCAGCCGCTGAGGCGGCCGTGCGGAGCCGCGGCTACTACCCGGTTGACACCTCTGCGTACGACCCCGGGGCGGACCTCTCGGTGATCGTGGGCGTCAGGAAGGGCTCCGGCGATGGAACTGCCCAGCGGGCGTTCTTCTTCGCTGACGGCTCGCTAGTCGGCACCGACGCGCGCGACGACAGCTCCGGCATCCGGATCGCCTCTGCGCGCCCGGCCGTTATCGCGCTCGAGTATGCGCTTTACGACCCCAAGGACCCGCAGTGCTGCCCGAGCGCGGGGAGCGCCACCGTGCCGTACCGCTGGGACGGCGAGCGCGTGCAGCCCGAGGAGCCCGTTCCGCCGAGCTCGTTCTCGGCCTCCGGCAGCCGGCGCTAAGCGCCCTCAGCGGCCGAACGTCCCGCAACCCCTCGTATAGCCCCGACTCAGGGACGTTCGGCGATTCTCTCGAGGATCCGAGGTCCGCCGGCTCGCGAGATCGCGCGCGCGACGCCGCCTCCGTGCCGCAGATCGGTGTTCGCGGCGTTGGCTATGGCGTCGACCTCGAGCTTGGTGATGTCCGCCTCCAGGACCTCGATCGCCGCCACGGGCGAGCATAGACCCGCGCCGATGGGGGAGAGATCGAGGCCGTTCGCGGCTCTTCATGGCGTGGCCACGATCAACGACCACACGGAGGCGTTGGCGGCCGAGCTGCGCCGGCGGCTCGCCGAGCGACGACGAGCCGACGCCGCTGCGGGTCGCAGGGACGCGAGCGCGCTGGCCGATGCCGTCGCGGAGCTCGTCGCTGAGGAGGCGGCCATCCTCTCGCCCGAGCGACGGCAGCTCATCGGCGAGCTCATCATGCGCGAGACCGCCGGCCTCGGGCCGCTCGAAGCTCTTCTCGCCGATCCTGAGGTCGAGGAGGTGATGGTGAACGGCCACGAGCGCGTCTACGTCGAGCGCCGCGGCCGAATCGAGCGGACCGCCGTCCGCTTCCCCTCCGAGCAGGCGCTGCGCGACGCGATCGAGCGCGTCCTGGCCCCGCTCGGCCGACGCGTCGACGAGCTGAGCCCGATGGTCGACGCGCGCTTGGCCGACGGCTCCCGGGTCAACGTCGTCATACCGCCGCTGGCCGTCGACGGGCCGGCGCTCTCGATCCGGCGCTTCACGGCGGCCCGGCCCGATCCGGGCGCCCTCGTCGCCTCGGGCACCCTCACGGAGGAGCTGCGGGACCTGCTCGGGGCCGCTGTCGCCGGGCGCCGCAGCGTCCTCATCAGCGGCGGGACCGGCTCCGGGAAGACGACCCTCCTGAACGCGCTCTCGAGCTTCATCGACCCGGCCGAGCGCGTGGTGACGATCGAGGATGCGGCGGAGCTGCGGCTACGCCAGCCCCACGTCGTGCGGCTCGAGAGCCGTCCGGCGAGCGTCGAGGACCGCGGCGCGGTCACGATCCGCGATCTGCTGCGCAACGCGCTGCGGATGCGGCCTGACCGCATCGTCATCGGCGAGGTGCGGGGCGCGGAGGCACTCGACCTCCTGACGGCGCTCAACACCGGGCACGACGGCGCCCTCTCCACCGTGCACGCGAACTCGCCGGAGGACGCGTTGCGCCGGCTCGAGACGCTAGCCCTGATGGCGGGGATCGGCCTGCCGCACGCCGCGATCCGCGACCAGCTCGCGCGGGGCCTCGACGTCGTGGTCCATCTCGAGCGCGACGGGCCGCAGCGGGTCGTCGGGTCGGTTGCGGAGGTCGACGGACTCGCCGGGGCGGTCGGGGCGCGCGAGGTATGGCGGAGGAAGCAAGGATGAGCGGCGTCGCTCGGGCTCTGCCGATCGTCGTCGCCGCGGCCGCCGGTGGCCTCGGCGCGGTCGCGGCCCGCGACGCGCTGGCCGCTAGCCCGGTGGTCGCGCGATGGGTCGCTGCCGCGCTGGAGCCGCTCCGCCGGGCCGGGGCGGAGGGTTATCGGCCGACAGTCGCCGAGCGGCGCCGGCTCGCGGGGCTCGGCGCCGGCGCGCTCCTGCTGGTCGCGCTCGGGTTGTTCGGCCCGGCACCGGCGGTCCCGCTCGCGGCCGCGGGGCCCGCGGTCGCAGCGTGGGTGGTCGGCTTGCGGCGCCGCCGCTACCGGCGCGCCGTCGAGCGGGGCCTGGCCGACACCGCGACGGCGATCGCGGACGCCCTCGCCGCCGGGCGGTCCGTGAGGGCGGCGCTCGTGGCCGCCGCCGGGTCGCTCGAGGGCCCTCCTGCCGTAGAGATGTCCAGGGTGGGCGCCGATCTCGAGCTCGGCGCCTCGACCAACGCCGCTCTGGACGGGTTGCGCGAGCGCCTGCGCTCCCCCCGCGTGGATGCCCTCTGCGCTGCGCTCGCGGCCCAGGGGCTTGCCGGTGGCGACCTCGTCGGCCTGCTGCGAAGGTTCGCGACCGCGGCAGCCGAACGCGAGGGCGTGGTGGCCGAGGCGCGCTCGGCGACGGCCCAGGCGCGCTTCACGGGCCTCCTCGTCGCCGCCATGCCGCTCGGCGCCGCGGCGCTCGGTGAGCTGGCGTCCCCTGGCTTCCTCGCGGGGATCCTGGGCAATGCGGTCTCGCTGCTCATCGTCGGCGTCGCGGCGGTGCTCCAGGCGGCCGGCTTCACGGCTATCCGCAGGCTCGGCCGTGTGGACGAATCGGCATCGTGATCGCGGTACTGCTGCTTGCGGCACTCGTTCTCGCCGTCGGCGCGTTTCGCGAGGTGCTCGCAATGCGGGCGGGCGGCGGGAGCCCGGCCACGACCGGCGCGCCGCCTGGCGTCGATGACGATGGGCGGCGCGGCGCGCTCGCCCGCCTCGCGGCGCGCACGGGGATCCCGTCGCGCATCGCCCGCGCGGGGCTCGCCGAGCGCGTGCCGCCAGGTGCCGTCATGGCCGCGAAGCTGGCGGGCGCGGGCTGGGGCCTCGTGCTCGGAAGCGCGATCGCCCCGGCGACCGGGCGGCTGGCGCCATTCATCGCCGTTGGGCTGCCGGCCGCGGGCTTCGTCGGCCCCGACGCGTTGCTCGCGCGAGCGGCTCGCCGCCGCCGTGCGCGGGCCCTGGGCGCGCTGCCGGACGCGCTCGACCTCCTGGCCGTGGGCGTGGCGAGCGGCCGGTCTCCAAATCGGGTGCTGGCCGACATTGCCGCGTCGGCGGGCGGACCGCTCGCCGCGGAGTTGAGCGTGGTGATCGCCGAGATCGAATGCGGCGCCTCGCAGGCGCAGGCCGTCGAGGCCCTGCGCAGGCGCATCGGCGGTGCGGAGCTGGGCTCGCTGGCAGCCGCCCTGGAGCGCTCGCGGCGCTTCGGTTCGCCGCTCGCCGACCAGCTTCACGACCTCGCCTCGAGCCTGCGGCGCGCGGGGCGACGGCGAATCGAGGAGCGCGCGTCGCGCGCCGCCCCCAAGATCCAGCTCGTGATCGCCCTGGTCCTGGTGCCCTCGGTGCTGTTGCTGATGGTCGCTGCGCTCGTTGCGCACTCGGGCGCGCTACTGGGCGCCGGCTGAGGCGGTCACGGACCCCTCCTCGGCCTCGCCCACCAAACGCTTCGCCACGACGCCGGCACCCGCGCAGAGCCGGTCGAGGTCGTCGGCGCTCTCGAGCTGGCCCTTGACCGCGAGGCAGAGTGCTCCGGCGACGAGCTCGAACGAGAACGACTTCGGAGCGCGTTCGGCGAGCCAGACGATGAAGGTCGGCTCGAAGATCTGCCGGGCCCGGTTCATGTCGTCGTGCTCGCCGATGAAGGTCTCGTAGCGCTTGTCGAACTCCTCGCTCTCCACCTCGACCCGCTGGCGCTTGCGGAACTTGTCCTCGGTGGAGTCGAGGAACCGGAAGCCCGATCGCCGCTGGAGCGCAAGCTCCTTGACCACCGTCGCAACCTCGGGGATCTCGCAGAAGACGACCGTGAAGTGGTAGTAGCTCGTCTGCCGGTTGCCGTCGGAGTCGGTCGTCTCCTCCTCGTAGGTGTAGTGCGCGAGCACGCCGTTCGGGCCCGCTGGGAGCTGACCGGTGAGCGTGAGCTCGGTGTAACGGGAGTCGCCCCTCGTGAGGAGCGCGGTGACCGGGGGAAGGCTGCCGCGGCTGTCGCTCCACTGCAGGCCGCGGACGTTCGCGTAGGCGCGGAAGAAGTCGTCCTCCGCCTTCGAGTCCGCGATCGCGAAGACGACTGCCATCACGATCAGCAGGGCGGCGCCGGCAGCGGCAAGACCGAGGATCGGCTTTACGCCGGCGGCCACCCCGATGCCGGCGGCGAGCACGAATGCGCCCCCCAGGCCAATCGTCAGGCCCTTCTGCATCAGCCGGCGGAAGTGGTAACCGCGGAGGTCGTTCGCGTCCTGGGGGACGGGAGCGGTCGGCGGGGCCGACTGGAGCTCAGCGCTCATCGGCGGGCAGCCTATTCGACCGTCTGGACGATCGATCCGGACGCCTGGCGCACCGGCTCCTGCAACGGCTCTTGCAGAACGGGCCCGCCTGCGGGACGCCGGCGGAGGCGGCCCCTTGGCGCCGAATCCCGCTCCAGCGCAGGGATTTCCGCGGTCGGGCGGTGGCGGTAGCAATTCCGTCCGACGGATCGGTTCCCATGCGCGAGCGCCGATGTGTTGCATTGTGGGGCCAAGTGGGTTACGGTGGCGCGCAGCTTGACCCATCGGACCGGGGTGGCGAGGCTCCTCCCACCTCGCCACCTCGGTCCAAGACTTCAGAGGGACCCCATTGGCGTACCGCGGTCAGCACGAGCACAGCCTCGACGCAAAGGATCGGCTGACGATTCCGGCCCGGTGGCGCGGTCCTCTCTCCGACGGCGTCGTCCTCTTCGAGGAGCTCGACCCGTGCGTCTCGATCTACTCCTCGGAGGCCTACGAGAGGCTGACCGCCCGCTACGTCTCGTCGCTGAGCCCCCTCTCGGCCGACGGGCGAATGATGCGGCGGCGCTTCCACGCGAACGCCCACGACGAGTCCCTCGACTCCGCGGGCCGGGTACGGGTGCCGAAGCACCTGATCGAGCACGCGGGGCTGGAGGGTGCCTGCATCGTCATCGGCGTCGACGACCACATCGAGGTGTGGAACCCGGAGCGCTGGGCGGAGCACGACGCTCAGATCGATGCTCAGACGGAGCGGATGTCGGAGGCGCTCGCAACCGGGGGCGCCGGGTGATCGCGGCCGCGAAAGCGCCCGTGATGCCGTCGGCGACACTGATTCTCATGAGCGCCGAGCACATACCCGTCCTCGAGGCCGAGCTTGTCGAGCTCCTCGATCCGCGTCCCGGCGACACCGTCGTCGACGGCACGTTCGGGGGTGGCGGGCACGCCCGCGCCGTCGCCGAGCGCGTCGGGCCGGGCGGCGAGCTCATCTGCGTCGACCGGGACCCCGCCGCGGCGGAGCGATTCGACGCGATGGCGGCCGAGGTGGCGTGCCCCGCCCGATTCCTGGCCGGCGACTATGCCGACGTGCTCGCCGAGCTCGCCGCTGCGGGAGTCGAGCCCGACTGCATCTACCTCGACCTCGGCGTGTCCTCCTTCCAGCTCGACGTGGCCGAGCGCGGGTTCTCGTACTCCTACGACGCCCCTCTCGACATGCGCATGGACCCGACTCAGCCGCTGACCGCGGCGGACGTCGTGAACGAGTGGCCGCAGGCGAGGCTAGCCGAGGTCCTCCGGGACCTGGGCGAGGAGCGGCACGCGCGATCGATCGCCCGCGCGATCGCGGCGCGGCGGCCTCTGTCGAGCACCGGCGAGCTCGTCGAGACGATCCGCGCGGCCGTGCCACCCGCCTACCGCTTCGGTCGCGGGCATCCCGCGAAGCGCACCTTCCAGGCGATCCGCATCGCCGTCAACGGCGAGCTCGACTCGCTGGAGCGCGCGTTGCCGCTGGCGTGGGAGACGCTCCCGATCGGCGGCCGGCTCGCGGTCATCTCCTTCCACTCGCTCGAGGACCGGCCGGTGAAGCGGTTCCTCGCGGCGCGCGCCCGCGAGTGCATCTGCCCGCCCGAGCTCCCGGTGTGCGTCTGCGGCTCGAGTCCGGAGGCCGCTCTATTGACCTCCCGAGCCGTCAGGGCGAGCCAGGCGGAGCTCGAAGCCAACCCGCGGGCCTCGTCGGCGCGCCTCCGCGCCGCGCGCAAGCTGACCGGGCCGCGCTCACCGGAGGGACCGCCGGCATGACGCCGGCCGCAACGGCCGCCGCGCGACGCGCGGCAACGGCGAGCGCGGCCTCGCCGGCGCGCGCGCGAACCGCTCCTGCGCGGCGAGCGCCTCGCCCGGCGCCGGTGCGCCGCCCCTCGCGCCCGCGCCCGCAACGCTCGCAGCGTTCGCGGATCGTGCCCGGCGCCGTCGGCCGGACCGCCTCCGCCGTCTCGGGCATCGCCGATACGGGCGTGTTCGTGCGGTTGACGCGTGGGCGACTGTGGATCGGCGTTCTGGCCGCGCTTCTGGTCGGGATCGTCGCGATCAACGTCCTCTCGCTGAGCTTCGGGGCGACGGCGAGCCGCCTCGGACGCGAGGCTGACGGGCTGCGCCGCGCGAACTCGGCGCTCCGCGCGGACCTCGCCGGGCGGCTCTCCGACCTGCGGATCCAGGGGGCCGCAATCCGCGCGGGCCTCGTGGTCCCCGGCGCCGGCTCGATCCGTTACCTCCGCGCGCGTCCCGGCGACGCGGCCCGGGCGGCGCGCCGTCTCTCGCGCGGCGACATCACGTTCGGCAGTGCCGAGGCGGCGTCGGCCGCAATCTCGCTCTCGGCGGCGACGACGGTGCCCACCTCCACGGTCACGGCGACCACGACCGTGCCCGCGACGACGGCCGTGACGCCGACCACCACCGCCACAACGACGCCGACAACGGTGGCTCCCACGACGATCGCGACGACGCCGACGTCCGTGCCGACCACGACGCCGACGACGCCGACCCCCACGGGCGGGGTGACGGCACCGTGAGTGCGGAAGCTAGATGCAGCTGATCGATCGGCGCATCGGCCTTCTCTTCGCCTGCTTTCTGCTGCTGCTGATCATCGCCATCACACGCGCGGCGTGGGTGCAGGGAGTACAGGGGGGCGGCCTCGCCGCCGACGCGCGCGGACAGCAGACCGAGACGGCGACGATCCCCGGAATCCGCGGGCGCATCCTCGATCGCAAGGGCAACGAGCTCGCCGTCTCCGAGGACGCGGCCGACGTCGTCGCGACCCCCTACCAGGTGCGCGACCAGGCTCGTACCGCGGCGAAGCTCGCGCCACTCGTCCATCTGAGCCCGGCTGCCGTCGAGCATGCGCTCCATTCCGGCAGCACCGGCTTCGCCTACATCGCCCACCAGGTCTCCCTGCCCGATGCCGCAAAGATCCGCAAGCTCGACCTGCGGGGCGTTTCGACGCTTCCCTCTTCTCGCCGCGTCTATCCGGAGGGAGACCTCGCGTCGCAGGTGATCGGCACGGTCGGCACCGAGAACCAGGGACTCACGGGGCTCGAGGCCGCCGACAACTCGCTGCTCGGGGGTCAGAACGGCGAGCGCCAGGTGGTGCTCGACGGGCTGGGCAAGGAGCTCGTCCGCCACACCGTGACGCCCGCGACCCAGGGACAGGACCTGCGGCTCACGATCGATGGCGGCCTTCAGGCGCGGACCGAGGAGGTGCTCCGCAAGCTCGCGGAGACGTACCAGCCGCACGGCGCCACCGCGATCGTCATGAACCCGCAGACCGGCGACGTCCTCGCGATGGCCGACTGGCCGTCGGCGAACCCCAACGATCCGGCGGGCGCGACCGGCGAGGAGCTCTCCAACATGGCGACCGGCTTTACCTACGAGCCCGGGTCGACCTTCAAGGCATTCACCGTCGCCGGAGCGCTCTCCGACCACAAGGTGACGCCGAGCACCCCGTTCGCCATTCCCACCGAGCTCCAGGTCGCCGACCGCACGATCACCGACGCCGAGCTCCACGGGCCAGAGACGCTCACGGTGTCCCAGATCCTCGCTCAGTCGTCGAACATCGGCGCCGATTTGATCGGCGCACGGGTGGGGGCGACGCGGTTCAACCACTGGGTTCGAACCTTCGGGTTCGCGAAGCCGACCGGCATCGCGTTCCCCGGTGAGGAGCAGGGCATCGTTCCGAAGCCCGCCCAGTACTCCGGTTCCACGATGGGCAACCTGCCAATCGGCCAGGGCCTGTCGGTGACGCCGATCCAGATGGCGGCGGCCTACTCCGCGATCGCCAACGGCGGCATCCTCCGGACGCCGAGGCTGATCGAGCGTGAGGGGGGCCGTCGGATACAGGAGTCGCGGGGGCGCCGGATCATCAGCAAGGCCGACGCCGCCAAGCTGCGGACCATGCTCGAGGGCGTGCTCGCGCCGGGGGGCACCGCCTCGGAGGTGAGCGTCCCCGGGTACACGCTCGCCGGCAAGACCGGCACCGCCCAGAAGGTCGTGAACGGCACCTACTCGGACACGCAGTTCGTCGCGTCCTTCGTCGGCTTCGCGCCGGCGGCCGATCCGAAGCTCCTGGTGGCGATCGTGGCCGACGACCCCACCGTCGGCAGCTACTACGGCGGCACCGTGGCGGCCCCGGCCTTCGGGGAGATCGCGAAGTTCGCGCTCCCGTATCTCGGCATCCCTCCAAAGTAGCCTCCGGCCCATGAGGCTCAGCGAGGTCCTCGCCGACGTCGACGCCGCCTACGAGGGCGACGCGGAGGTCGACATCACGGGGCTCGCCTACGACAACCGCAGGGTCACCGGCGGCACGCTCTTCTTCTGCGTCCCGGGCGAGCGCAGCGACGGTCACGCCTTCGCGGCCGCCGCGGTGGACGCCGGGGCGGCTGCGCTCGTGGTCGAGCGGCCGCTCGAGGTCGACGTCGCCCAGGCCCGGGTGCCGAGCGCGCGTGCCGCCATGGCGCCCGCGGCCGCGCGGTTCTTCGGCGACCCCACCATTGACCTCCAGGTCGCCGGGATCACAGGCACGAACGGCAAGACGACCACGGCGTTCCTGCTTCGACACATCCTCGAGCGGGCCGGGCGCCAGGCGGGGCTTCTCGGCACCGTGAAGCGAGTGGTGGGCGGGGTCGAGGAGGAGGTCGAGCGGACGACGCCCGAGGCGATCGACCTCCAGGAGACCCTCCGCAGGATGCTCGACGGCGGCGACGCGGCCTGCGCGATGGAGGTCTCCTCCCACGCGCTGGCGCTCGAGCGCGTGATCGGCATCCACTTCGCCGTCGCCGCGTTCACGAACCTCACCCAGGACCACCTCGACTTCCACGCCGACATGGAGGACTACTTCGCGGCCAAAAGCCGCCTCTTCGGCCTCGGGCCAGAGGCGGCAGCCGAGCCGGGCGCACGGATCGTGAACGTCGACGACCCCTACGGCGCCCGCCTGGCGGCCGAGATCGCGGCGGCGGGCGCCGACGACCTCGTCACGGTCTCGGTGTCGGGCGCGGAGGGCGCGTCGATCACGGCTCGGGACGTGCGCTTCGACGCCTCAGGGTCGCGGTTCACGGTGCTGGCCCGCGGTCATGAGGCCGCGGGCCGGCTCCCGCTGCCGGGCGACTTCAACGTCGCCAACGCCCTGGTGGCCGTCGCGGCCGCTGGGGCACTCGGCGTTGGGATGCAGGAGGCGGTCGTGGCCCTCGCCGAGGCGCCGCCGGTGCCGGGTCGCCTCGAGCCCGTGCAGGCCGGTCAGGCGTTCACGGTGCTTGTCGATTACGCGCACACGCCGGACTCGCTTCGCAACGTGCTCGAGGCGGCGCGCCGGCTCACCTCCGACAGGCTCATCACGGTCTTCGGCTGTGGCGGCGATCGCGACCGGGCGAAGCGCCCGCTGATGGGGCAGATCGGCGCAACGCTCTCCGACGTCGCCATCGTCACCTCGGACAACCCGCGCTCGGAGGACCCGGGCGCGATCATCGAGGAGATCGTCGCGGGGGTCGACGGCGGCACCGGCGAGGTCGAGGTCGAGGTCGACCGCCGGCTGGCCATCCGGATGGCGCTGGCCGCAGCGCAAGACCGCGACACCGTCGTCATCGCCGGTAAGGGCCACGAGCAGGGACAGGAGTTCGAGGCGGGGCGGAAGATCCCGTTCGACGACCGCGAGGTCGCTTTCGAGGAGCTGGGGCGCCTCCGGGAGGGGAGCCCGTGATCGAGCTATCGCCCGACGCGATCGCCGCGGCCGCGGGCGCGGAGGTTGTGCGCTCAGGTTCCGGCGAGCGCCCGTCGGACGCGGTCGTCGACTCGCGGCAGGCCGGTCCCGGCGGGCTCTTCTTCGGCCTTCCGGGGGAACGCGTCGACGGCGGCGAGTTCGCCGCATCCGCCCTCGAGGCGGGCTCGTGGGGCGTCGTCGTGACGCCCGAGAGGGCGCAGTCGATCGCGGGCGGCGAGTCGGCAGCGGGTTGGGTCCTCGCGACCCCCAATCCACTCGAGGCGCTTCAGGGCGTGGCGCGGGCCTGGCGCCGCGAGCTCGGCTGCCCCGCCGTCGGGATCACGGGCTCGACGGGGAAGACCTCGGTGAAGGACATCTGCCGCGGCATCCTGCCGATGCGGGTGCACGCGAGCCCGGAGAACTTCAACACCGAGATCGGTCTGCCGCTCGCGATCCTCTCAGCGCCGCCGGAGACCGAGGCCCTCGTGCTGGAGATGGCGATGCGGGGCAAGGACCAGATCGCCGAGCTCTGCGCCATCGCCGAACCCACCGTCGGCGCGATCACCAACATCGGGCCGGTCCACCTCGAGCTCCTCGGCACACTCGAGGCGATCGCCGAGGCGAAGGCGGAGATCCTCGCCGGCATCGGCGACGGCGGCAAGGCGGTGGTCCCGGTCGACGAGGAGGCCCTGGCGCCGCATCTCGACGAACGCCTCGACGCCCTCACGTTCGGGCCAGGGGGCGATGTCTTCGCGACCGAGGTCTCAAGCGACGGTCGCTCGACCGCGGCTACGATCGCCACCCCGGATGGCACGGCGCGGTTCGAGCTTCCGTTCGGGGAGGCGCACAACGTCACCAACACCCTCTGCGCCGTCGCGATCGGCGTCGCCCTGGGCGCGGAGCCGTCTGAGATGGCGCCGCTTGCCTCGCGGATAGTCTTCTCCCGCCTTCGCGGGGAACTGGTCGACCTCGCCGCCGGCATCGTCCTCGTGAACGACTGCTACAACGCCAACCCGGTCTCGATGCGCGCGGCGCTTGACCATCTCGCGTCGCTCGATGCGGCCGGGCGGCGGATCGCGGTGCTCGGGGAGATGCGCGAGCTGGGCCCCGAGGCGGAGGCCTTCCACCGCGAGATCGCCGCTCACGCGCGGGGTCTCGGCATCGGCCCCATCATCGGGGTCGGCGAGCTCGCCCACGCCTACGCGCCCGACGCCTGGGAGCCCGATGCACAGGACGCCGCGGAGGAGCTCGAGCGTCAGGTCCGGCCGGGCGACGCGATCCTCGTCAAGGGCTCGCGCGCCGTCGGCCTCGAGCTCGTCGCCGACGACCTGATCGCTCGGCACGGCGAGGAAGGGGCGCGATGAGCGTCGAGCTCATTCTCGCCTCGGTCGTCACGACCGCCGTCGACAGGGCGCAGATCCTGGTCGCGGGGATGGCGGCGATGCTGATCACGATCTTCCTGGGGCCGAAGTTCATCGACTACCTGCGCGTGAAGGAGTTCGGCCAGCAGATCCGCGAGGAGGGCCCGCAGGAGCATCACGCCAAGGCGGGCACGCCGACGATGGGCGGGCTCATCCTCTTCGTGGCGATCGCCGTGCCGTTCCTGGTGCTGGGCCCGCGCGATACGCAGAGCCTGGCGGTGTTCGGCGTCGCGATCGGCTGCGCGGCGCTCGGCTTCGCGGACGACCTCATCAAGGTCACGAAGCGACGGTCGCTGGGGTTGTCGGCGCGCTGGAAGCTCCTCGGCCAGATTGCGCTGGCCCTTGTGTTGTGGTGGGTGGCGACGAAGAAGGTGGGCCTCGACCCCTCGCTCGACGTTCGTGTCTTCGACGCCCACATCTACCTCGGGCCGGTGCTCTACGTCTTCCTCGTCTTCCTCGTGATCGCCGGTGCCTCCAACGGCGTCAACCTCACCGATGGGCTCGACGGTCTCGCGGCGGGCTCGTGCGCGATCGTCCTCCTCGCCTACATGGCGATCTCGGTGACGAGCGGGCAGGAGGGACTGGCGCTCCTGTCCGCATGCCTCGTCGGTGCCTCGGTCGGGTTCTTATGGTTCAACGCCTTCCCGGCCTCGATCTTCATGGGCGACACGGGGTCGCTGGGCCTCGGCGGCGCGATCGGCGCGCTCGCTGTGATGACGCAGACCGAGGTGCTGCTGATCATCCTCGGCGGGATCTTCGTGATCGAGGCGCTCTCGGTGGCGATTCAGGTCGCCGTCTTCAAGAGCACGCGAAAGCGCGTGTTCCTGATGGCCCCGGTGCACCACCACTTCGAGCTCAAGGCGTGGTCGGAGACCAAGATCATGCTCCGCTTCTGGATCGTCGCGGCGGTCTGCTCCGGGATCGGCTACACGCTCTACCAGAACTCGATCGGCTAGCCAGCTTCGCGGGGGCGAGGGCAGTTAGGGAGACGAAATCCCCCTTGTGATGCGGATGACACCCCGCACAGGGGGTACAAGCCGCATCGCACCGATGCGGCAGGAACCCGCCCCCTTCGCCGCCCCGTGGATCGGCGGCCGCCCGTTCGACCGCCGACCGGCGCGGCGCTACCCCCGCTTGCGCGTCCAGTAGACCCTGGTCCGCAGCGGGATGACCACCTCACCGGCCTCGCGCGGCGCGTCGTCGCGGTTCAGCATCCCCCGCGCGTCGCTCAGGAGCGCTTCGCGGTCAGGCTCGGCCAGCGTCGAGACGTAGCTGCGGGAGGCGAGCGACGCCACGAAGCCCTCGGGCGAAAGGCGCTGCTCGTGCTCGAACGCGGCGCTCGCCGGTGGCGGGAACCAGGGGTCGTCATCGAACGCGCCGAGCCACCAGCCCGTCATGTGGCGGTGGGCGGTGGCAAGGTCGGCGCGCGACTCGAGGAGGTCGTTGAGCGCGCTGAACCAGGCACCGTCGCGCCGCTCCCATGGGCTCGTGTTGAAGAGCAGCGCGAGGCCACCGCGCGGCTCGAGCGCTCGAGCGATCTCCGCAAGCGCGGTCGCATGGGCGAACCAGTGGAACGCCTGGGCGACGAAGACCGCGGCAGCGCGTCCGTCCGCGACGGGCATGGTCTCCGCGGTGCCGGAGAGCGCGGTCGCGCTTGGGACGGTTCGCTCGAGGCCGTCTCGCATCTCCTCGAGCGGCTCCACGGCGATCACCTCGCCGAAGCGGGGGACGAGGTCCCGCGTCAGCTTCCCGGTGCCGGCCGCGAGGTCGACGACGGTCGAGGAGTCGTCGAGCTCGAGCTCGAGCGCCAGGCGGTCGAGCGCGGCCGAGGGGTAGCGCGGACGGCCCTGCTCGTAGGAGTCCGCGACGTCTCCGAACGATCTCGCCAGGGTCTCGGAGTCCATCCGGAGATGAGCGTAGGGGAGGCGGGACCGCCCGCGGGGCGAAACTAGAGGCGTGCCCGAATCGAAGGCGCGTCCGCCCGTCCCGCCGGGGCCCTACCTGGTCGTCGGCCTCGCCCGCTCCGGCCAGGCGGCGGCGCGAATTCTGGCCTCGCGCGGGGAGGAGGTGATCGGGACCGACTCCGGCTCCCCCGACGGCGCGGAAGGGCTCCGGGACCTCGGCGTCGAAATCAACCTGGATGGTGACGGAGTTGGGCTTCTCGACCGCGCGCGGTGCCTCGTCAAGAGCCCCGGAGTGCCCGCCGAGGCACCGGTCGTCGTGGCAGCCCGCGAGCGCGGTCTCGCCGTCCTCGGTGAGGTCGAGCTTGCCTGGCGGCTGCTGCCGAACCGCTTCGTCGCCGTTACCGGGACCAACGGGAAGACGACCGTGACGGAGCTCATCGGCCACCTGTGGAGGACGGCCGGCGAGCCCGTGGCCGTGGCCGGGAACGTCGGGACGCCGCTTGCCTCCCTCGCGGGTGACCTCGCGCCAGACGCCACGATCATCTGCGAGACGTCGAGCTTCCAGCTCGAGGATGCGGACGCCTTCGCCCCGGAGTGCGCCGTGATCCTCAATCTCGCCCCCGACCACCTCGACCGTCACCGCACCTTCGAGCGCTACATCGAGGCGAAGCTCAGGGCCTTCGCGAACCAGGGCAACGACGACGTCGCGATCTATAACCGCTCCGATCCGGCCCTGCGCGACCGCGACCTGGGTGGCTGCGCCAAGCGCGTCGCCTTCTGCGCATCCGAGCGGCCCGGCGACCCCGACTGCGACTACTCGCTCGCCGCCGGCACGATCTTCGCGGGCGCGGACGCCCTACTCGACGCTTCGGAGCTGCCGCTCCTCGGCGAACACAATGCGGTTAACGCGACGGCCGCCGCGGCCGCAGCACTGGAGCTCGGCATCGAGCGCGACGCCGTGCGGGAGGGCATTGTGAGCTTCGCGGGCGTGCCGCACCGCCTCGAGGTCGTGACGGAGCTCCGAGGCGTCACCTACGTGAACGACTCCAAGGCTACGAACGTGGCGGCGGCCGTGAAGGCGATCGAGGCGTTCGGTGGTGGCGTCCACGCCATCCTCGGCGGTAGCTCGAAGGGAGAGGCCTTCGAGCCGCTGGCCGCGCCTGTGGCCGAGCGCTGCGCCGCCTGCTACCTGATCGGGGAGACGGCGGCGGAGATCGAGCGCGCGCTGGCGCCCGCCGCCGAGCGCGCCGGCATCGAGCTTCGGCGCTGCGATGACCTGGCCGCCGCCGTTGGCGCGGCGTCGGCCGCGGCTTCTCCCGGGCAGGTCGTCCTGCTCGCCCCCGCCTGCGCGAGCTTCGACGCGTTCCGCGACTACGCCGAGCGGGGCGACCGGTTCCGTCACCTGATTGAGGAGCTCGGGCGATGACGGCGTTCAGCATCGGCCGCCTGGGCGCCCGCAAACGCGCGGCCGCGCAACCGATCGAGTACTCGCTGCTTCTGACAGCGACCCTGTGCCTGCTGGCCTTCGGCGTCGTCATGGTCTTCAGTGCCAGCTCGACGACGTCTCTGCTCGGCACCACCGGCGACAGCGCCTACTACCTCAAGCGCACGCTCGTCTTCGGGGCGCTCGGGCTGGTCGCGATGAAGCTGCTGTCGGGGCGCGGAGCGCGCATTCTCAAGCCCCTCACGCCCCTCATCCTCCTGGCGGCGATGGCCGGGCTCGTGGCCGTCCTGCTGCCGGGCGTCGGCGTGACCGTGAACGGCGCCAAGCGGTGGATCGGCGCGGGGCCGCTCCAGATCCAGCCCTCGGAGATCGCGAAGCTCGCGATCGTGCTCTACGGCGCGAAGCTCCTCGCCGAGCGCCCGACGATGACCCGCAGCGTGCGGACGCTGATGCCGTACCTGCTCGTCGTCGCGCTCGCCTGTCTCCTCGTGGTGGTCGAGCCCGATCTCGGGACGGCGATGATCGCCTGCTTCGCGACGGCGACCATGCTCGTGGTCGCCGGCGTCAAGGGCCGCCACATCGCGCTGCTGGCGGCGGTCGTCGGCGCGGTCGTCCTGATCGCGGTGGTCATCCAGCCCTACCGGATGGAGCGGCTCACAAGCTTCCTCAGCCCGTCCAGCGACCCGACTAGCACCAGCTACCAGGCAACGCAGGCGAAGATCGCCCTCGGCTCTGGGGGCATCTTCGGCGTCGGCCTCGGGCAGAGCCTCCAGAAGGCATACTTCCTGCCCGAGGCTCACACCGACATGATCGCGGCCGTCATCGGCGAGGAGCTCGGTCTCGCCGGCATCACGGTGCTCGTGGGCCTCTACGGCCTGTTCGGTTACGCCGGGTTACGAACCGCCCAGCGCGCGCGCGACCGCTACGGGAAGCTGCTGGCGGCGGGGATCACCTCGCTGATCCTGATCCAGGCGCTGATCAACCTCTTCGCGGTGATGGGGCTGGCTCCGCTCACCGGGGTGCCGTTGCCGTTCGTCTCCTACGGCAACTCGAGCCTGCTCGTCACCCTCGCCGCTGTGGGGCTGCTGCTCGGCATCGCGCGCAACCCCGCGGCGAGAGCCGCCTCGCCCTCGCGCGATACCTCCAGGCGCGCTGCGACACTGAGCGTCGTCGAGGGCAGCCAGCGAGGCCGGCGAGCCCCGACCGAAAGGACACGAACCAGTGCCAAGGGTCGCGATAGCAGCCGGGGGAACAGCGGGGCACGTCGTGCCGGCGCTGGCCGTCGCCGAGGCGCTTCGCGATAGGGGCGCCGAGGTCTCGTTCGTGGGCGCCGAGGGGCGCTCGGAGGCCGAGCTCGTCCCCGCCGCGGGCTTCGAGATCGACCTCCTGCGCGTCGAGGGCATCGACCGCTCCTCGCCCGTCCGCGCCGCGCAGGCGGTTGGACTGGCGCTGGCAGCGGCCCCCGCCGCTCGCAAGCTGCTTCGCCGCCGCCGTCCCGACGCGGTGATGGGCGGGGGCGGCTACGTCGCCGGACCGGCGGGCCTCGCCGGGATCTCGCTGCGGCTGCCGCTGGTGCTCACCGAGGCCGACCGCCACCTCGGCCTGGCGAATCGCCTCCTCGCGCGCCGCGCGCGGCGCGTGTGCCTCGCCTTCCCGATCGACGGACTCGAGGGGGAGCGATACGTGGTCACGGGGCGCCCGGTGCCGGCGGCCGTCGGTCGCGCGGACCGCGGCGCGGCTCGGCAACGGTTCGGCATCGAGCCCGGTGAGCGCTCCCTGCTCGTCTTCGGGGGCAGCCAGGGCGCGCGCAGCATCAACGAGACGGCGCTCGACGCGTTCGCCGGCGAGGACGCGGCCCGGCGCGACTTCCACGTCGTCCACATCGCGGGTCATCGCGACTACCCGGCAGCGCGGGAGCGGCTCGACGGCACGCAGCCCGAGCGCTACACGCTGCTCTCCTACGAGCCGGACCTGGCCGACGCCCTCGCGGCGTGCGACCTCGTGTTGGCCCGGGCCGGCGGCTCCGTCTTCGAGCTGGCGGCGGCGGGCCGCCCGGCCATCCTGGTCCCCTATCCGCACGCCGCCGCGCGTCACCAGCACGCCAACGCCGCCTGGATGGCGGACGCCGGGGCGGCCGTTGTGCTGGAGGACTCCGAGCTCGATGCGGCCCGCCTGACGACCCTCGCCGCCGACATCCTCGGCGACGCCGATCGCCTCGAGCGGATGAGCGACGCCTCAGCGTCGCTCGCCCGCCCCGACGCCGCGTCGGTGATCGCCGACGAGATCATCGCCGCAGCGGACCGATGAGCGACTGGAGCGGCCGCGAGCTTCACTTCATCGCCATCGGCGGTGCCGGGATGAGCGGGCTTGCCCTCGTGAGCCACCGGCTCGGGGCGCGCGTGACGGGCTCGGACCGCGCCGAATCGAGCTACCTCGAGCGGCTGCGGCGGGAGGGCCTCGACCCGCGGGTGGGCCACGACGCGGACGCCGTCCCGCCCGAGGCCGAGGTCGTCGTCTCAACCGCGATCTCCGAGGACAACCCCGAGCTCGCCCGGGCCCGCGAACGCGGGCAGGGTGTCCTCCATCGCGGCGAGCTTCTCGCCGAGATCTGCGGGCAGCGCCGCCTGATCGCGGTCGCCGGGACGCACGGAAAGACGACCACCGCCGGGATGCTCGTGCACGGCTTGCGGAGCGTGGGGGCCGACCCCGCGTTCCTGCTCGGCGGCGAGCTGCCGGGCGCGGGCGAGGCGGGCGAGCCCACGAACGCGGGCTGGGGGGCGGGGGAGTGGATCGTCGCCGAGGCGGACGAGTCCGACGGCAGCTTCCTGCGGATGCGCCCCGAGGTCGCCGTCGTCACCAATGTGGAGCTCGATCACCACTCGCACTGGCATACGCGCCTGGAGCTGCTGGAGGCTTTCAGCGACTTCGCACGACCCGCGAGCGGCCTCGCGCTCGGCGCGGGCGACGACCTCGACCGGGTGGCCGGCGATCAGCGGGTCGTGCGCTTCGACGACGAGCGCCCCGGGCCTCCGGAGCTCGGCCTCGAGGTGCCCGGACGGCACAACCTCTTCGACGCTCGCGGAGCGGTTGCGGCGGCCGAGCTCATGGGCGCCGACGTCGACGAGCTCGCAGTGGCTCTCGCCGACTTCCCCGGGATGCTTCGCCGGCTCGAGCGCAAGGGCCTCCACCGAAGCGGCGCCGTGATCTACGACGACTACGCCCACCATCCGACCGAGGTCGCCGCCAGTCTCGCGGCGCTCCGCGAGCTCGAGCCGAGACGACTGATCGCGGCCTTTCAGCCGCACCTGTACTCACGCACGCGCGCGCTGGCCCCGCGCTTCGGGCGGGTGCTCGCGGAGGCCGACGCCGTTGGCGTTCTCGACGTCTACGCGGCCCGGGAGGAACCGGTCGGGGAACTGGCGGGCGTCAGCGGACTCGATGTCGCGCGCGCCGCTGCCGAGCGTTCCGGCGGCAGGCCCGTCTGGTGGCTTCGCGACCTCGACACCGCCACCCGTGTGCTCGACGCTCGACTCGGCGAGGGCGACCTGCTCGTCACGATCGGGGCGGGCGACGTCTTCCGGCTCGCCAACGCATTGGTTTCACCGGAGGAGCGATGAGCCGCCCGCCGGTGGGAGTGGAGACCGACTACCCGCTCGCGCGGCTCACGACCGTGCGGACCGGGGGATCGGCCGACCACTTCGGGCGGCCGGCAAGCGAGGAGGCCCTCGAGGAGCTGCTCGGGTGGGCCGCGACCGGGGGGCTCGAGGTAGGAGTGGTGGGCTCGGGATCGAACCTCCTCATCTCAGACGATGGATTTCGCGGGTTGGTCTTGAAGCTGGACGGCGATCTCGCCACGATCGAGCGCAGCGGCAACGACGTGAGCTGCGGCGGCGGCGCCCGGATGCCGTCGGCGGCGGCCAAGACAGCACGCTGGGGGCTCTCGGGCCTCGAGTTCGGAGTCAACATCCCGGGGACCGTCGGCGGGGCCGTCCGGATGAACGCGAATGCCTACGGCGGCCAGCTCGCTCGCGTTCTCACCTCGGCTCGGGTCGTGAGCGCGGCCGGAGTGGAGGAGAGGGCCCCGGGGGACCTCGACTTCTCCTACCGGCGCTCGAACCTGGGGCAGGGCGAGGTGGTGTCGCGGGCGTCGTTCCGGCTCGAGCCGCGCGACCCGGATGACATTCGGGCGACGCTCGCCGACATGCGAGGCCGCCGGCGGGAGGCCCAGCCGTCCGGCATCAAGACCTTCGGCTCGACGTTCAAGAACCCCGACGAGGCCGCGCTGAGGGCCGGACCGCGGGCCAGCTCCTCGAGGCCGCGGGATGTCGAGGCCTCGAGGTCGGCGGCGCGCGGTTCTCGCCCAAGCACGCGAACTTCGTGGAGAACGCCGCCGAGGCGACCACGGCCGACGTGATCGCGCTGATGGCGGAGGGGCGCCGGCGCGTGCGCGAGCGGTTCGGCATCACGCTCGAGCCCGAGGTCCAGGTGCTGGGACGCGTCGAGTGGCCGGCGGACTGGCATCGGTCCGGGGAGGACGCTTGACGACGAAGGCCACGACCCCGGCGGGACGGCGGCGCGCCTCGTCGCGGGCGAAGCCGGCTGCGAGGAAGCCGGCCGTCAAGAAGCGGCCGGCTCCGACGAAGCCGGCCGCGACGAATGGGGCTGCCAGGACGCCCGCGACCAAGCGGCGGCGTAGGCCGGCCCCCAAGCCGCTCCCCTCCAAGAAGCGGCGCCGCCTTGGCTCGTTGCGCGTGAAGGGCGCGCTGGCGCTCGTGCTCGCCGGCGCCCTCGCGATCGGCTACTTCGCCTGGTTTCGTGATTCTTCCCTGGTGGCGGTTAACGACGTCAAGGTCGAGGGCCTCGGAGGCGCCGGCTCCAATCCGGCAGTGGCGGCGCTAACCGCCGAGGCGAGGGAGATGACGACCCTGCGCGTGAATCAAGACGGCATCGACCAGGTTGCCGCCCGCTTCCCGGAGATCGCCTCCGTGAGCGCCGACACCAGCTTTCCGCACGGCATGACGCTTCATGTCACCCAGCGGCCGCCGGTGATGGTCGCGCGGAGCGGCGGCCATGAGGTCGCGATCGCCGGAGACGGAACGCTCCTGCGCGGCGACGACTCGCCCGATCTGGCCAAGCTCCCGGCCGTCGCCGTCGACAACCTGCCCCCCAATGGCCGCCTGAGCGGCAGCCCGCGAGGGGAGGCCCTGGTGCTCGGCGCAGCGCCCGCGCCGCTGGCGCGTGAGATCACGGGGGTCGGCGCCAGCGGCTCCCACGGCGTAACCGTGAAGCTCCACGGCGGCATCCAGCTGCGGTTCGGCACGCCGGCTGCCGCGCGAGCGAAATGGGCCGCCGCCGCCGCGGTCCTCGCCGACGAGAGGGTGACCTCGCTCTCCTACGTCGACGTCCAGGTCCCGAAGCGGCCGGCGGTGGGCTAGGAGGCGCCTCGCGAGACGACCCTCAAGCCAGGGTCGAGATTCGAGAGCCGGCGAGAACCCTCGATGCGCAGTCGAGAGTTCTGCGTTTGCACGATTCCGTGCCGGGTGGGTTCGCGCGAATTGACACGACGAGGTCCATGCCGTACGGTCACCTGTAGAGTCAGGCCTGAAGGGAGTTGAAACACTCAAGCCTCCCTTTAGCCTCGGACGGAAAGCGAGGAGACCGGGAGAAAATGGTGGAGTCCTCCTACTTGGCGGTAATCAAGGTCGTCGGCGCCGGCGGCGGCGGCACCAATGCCGTCTCGCGCATGGTCGACGCTGGTCTCAAGGGCGTCGAGTTCATCGCCGTCAACACGGACGTGCAGGCGCTGCAGGCCTGCGAGGCCGACATCAAGCTCGCGATCGGCCATACCCTCACCAAGGGGCTGGGGGCGGGCGCGAACCCCGAGGTTGGCGCGGGAGCGGCGGCTGAGTCGCGCGACGACATCAAGGAAGCGCTCAAGGGCTCCGACATGGTCTTCGTCACCGCCGGCGAGGGCGGCGGCACCGGGACCGGCGCCGCGCCCGTCATCGCCGAGATCGCCAAGGAGGAGATCGGCGCGCTCACGGTCGGGGTCGTCACGAAGCCCTTCGAGTTCGAGGGGTCGCGGCGGATGCAGCAGGCGCTCGAGGGCATCGACAAGCTGCGCGCGAACGTCGACACCCTGATCATCGTCCCGAACGAGAAGCTGCTCCAGGTCGTCGAGCGGCGGACCTCCGTCCAGGAGGCATTCCGGATCGCCGACGACATCCTGCGCCAGGGCGTGCAGGGCATCACCGACCTGATCACGACCCCGGGCCAGATCAACCTCGACTTCGCCGACGTGCGGACGGTGATGTCCAACGCGGGCTCGGCGATGATGGGCATCGGCTCCGCCGCCGGGGAGAACCGCGCAATCGAGGCGGCGAAGATGGCGATCAACTCGCCGCTCATGGAGCAGTCGATCGAGGGGTCGACCGGGATGCTTCTCAACTTCACCGGCTCCGACGACCTCAACCTGTTCGAGGTCGACGAGGCCGCGGAGGTCGTCGTGGCGACGGCCGACAAGTCGGCGAACATCATCTTCGGCACCGTCATCGATCGGTCGGTGGGCGACGAGGTCAGGGTGACCGTGATCGCCACAGGCTTCGAGGGGTTCGAGACCCTCGCGCGCAAGCCGATCCAGGTCCGCGACCGCGCCCGCCGGCGCGGCGCCCCGGCCCTGGGCGACCGCGAGCGCCGCGACCTCCAGGTCTCCGAGGACGACGTCGACGTGCCGGACTTCCTGAAGGGCCGCTAACTAGCCTGGGCGGTCCGTGACCGCCCTCAAGCGAACGCCTCTCTACGACGCGCACGTCGCCGCGGGCGCTCGCCTCGTCGACTTCGCCGGCTGGGAGATGCCGGTGCAGTACGAGGGGGTGCGGCCCGAGCACGTTGCCGTGCGAACGGGCTGCGGCGTCTTCGACGTCTCGCACATGGGTGAGATCGAGACCGCGGGCCCGCAAGCGCTCGAGGTGCTCCAGCGCCTGCTCTCCAACGACGTCGCCAAGATCGACGTGGGAGGCGCGCAGTACTCGGTCCTCTGCAGCGACGACGGCGGAATCCTCGACGACCTCTTCACCTACCGGCTCGACGAAGACCGCTACCTCACCGTCACGAACGCCGCGAACCACGAGGGCGACTTCGCGTGGTTCCGTGATCACGCCGAGGGCTTCGAGGCCGACGTGACGGACGCCATCGATCGCTACGCGATGCTCGCGGTGCAGGGCCCCGAGGCGAGGGCGATCCTGGTCGGGTTCGCGGAGGGTGAGCTGCCGCCTCGGATGCGGACCGCGACGGTGCGCCTCGCCGGCGCCGAGGCGCTCGTGTGCGGCACCGGCTACACCGGAGAGGATGGGGTGGAGGTACTGGTCGATCCAGGCGCCGCGCCAGCCGTGTGGGACGTGCTCATCGACGCGGGGGCGGCGCCCGCGGGCCTGGGCGCGCGCGACACGCTGCGCCTCGAGGTCTGCTTCCACCTGTACGGGAACGACATGGACACGTCGCGAAACCCGATCGAGGCC
This sequence comes from uncultured Actinomycetes bacterium, assembly GCA_963841455.1. Lineage (GTDB taxonomy): Bacteria > Actinomycetota > Thermoleophilia > Solirubrobacterales > 70-9 > JAWVFM01. The sequence continues at coordinate 98,946 of CAWJCU010000017.1, read as the reverse complement.
GGGCTCGGGTGGTGCTGCAAGGAGGAGACGGGATTCGTCGGCGCCGCTGCCGTCGCCGAGGCACGGGCTGAGGGCACCGAGGAGAAGCTCGCCCCCTTCGCCCTCACGGACCGCGGCATCCCGCGCCAGGGGAACGCGGTGGTCCTCGGCGACGAGACCGTTGGCGAGGTGACGAGTGGGACGCTCTCGCCATGCCTCGAGGAGGGGATCGGGATGGCGTACGTTCGCGCCGATCTGGCGGACCCCGGGACGGTCGTCGAGATCGACGTCCGCGGACGTCGCCGGCCGGCGCGCATAGAGTCCCGGCCTCTGTATGAGAAGGAGGGCTGAGTTGGCCGACGAGAGCTATCCCGACGAGCTTCGCTACCACCCCGAGCACGACTGGGCCCGCATCGAGGGCGACGAGGCGACCTTCGGGATCACCTGGTACGCGCAGGACTCGCTCGGCGAGGTCGTCTTCTTCGAGCCGCCCGAGGTCGGGGCAAGCGCGACCAAGGACGCCTCCTACGCCGAGGTGGAGTCGGTCAAGGCCGTGTCGGAGGTGATCGCCCCGCTGTCGGGCGAGATCGTCGCCGTCAACGATGGTGCGGCCGACAGCCCGGAGGTGATCAACGAGGAGCCCTACGGCGGCGGCTGGCTCGTGAAGGTGAAGCTGTCCGATCCCTCCGAGGCAGACGGCCTGCTCGACGCGGCCGCCTACAGGGATCTCCTCGCCTCCTCGTAGCATCTGAGGCGTGAGCCGGTACACCTCCGCCACCGACGCAGACCGCGCGGAGATGCTGGACGCCATCGGGGCGTCGAGCGTCGAGGCGCTCTTCGCCGACATCCCCGAGGCCATGCGCCTGGGCCGAGACCTCGAGCTTCCCGGCGGGCGCTCGGAGCCGGAGACGTTCGACCACCTCGCCTCCCTGGCGGACCGCAACGTCGACGCCGAGTCCGAGACGTGCTTCGTGGGGGCCGGCATGTACGACCACTACGTCCCGGCGATCGTCGACGCGATCACGCAGCGCTCCGAGTTCCTGACGCCCTACACGCCGTACCAGCCGGAGGTCTCGCAGGGAGGCCTTCAGGTGATGTTCGAGTTCCAGACCGCGATCTCCGAGCTCACCGGCCTGCCCGTCGCCAACGCCTCGCTCTACGAGGGCCCGTCGTCGGTGGCATCGGCCGCGTACCTGGCGATCGGGGCCACCAAGGGCAGGCGGAAGCTCGTCGTGTCGCGGGGGGTCCATCCGCACAGCCGGGCGACCTTGGCGACGTACGCTCGTGGGTTCGGGGCCGAAGTGGTCGAAGTCGGCATCGAAGGAGGAATCACCGAGGCGCCCTCTCTTGAGCTCGCGCTGGACGACGAGACCGCCGCCGTGTTCGTCCAGAACCCGAATTTCCTGGGCGGGGTGGAGGAGCTCCAGGCGCTTTCCGACGCCGCCCACGGTGTCGGCGCCCTCGCCGTCGCATCGGTCGACCCGATCGCCCTCTCCGTCCTGAGGCCACCCGGCGACTGCGGCATCGACGTCGCCGTCGGGGAGGGCCAGCCGCTCGGCGGCCGCCTCGACTACGGCGGCCCGTCGTTCGGGTTCTTCGCAGCGACCGAGGAGCACCTGCGGCGGATGCCCGGCCGGATCGCCGGCGAGACCACCGACGTCGACGGCCGTCGCGGCTTCGTGCTCGCGCTCCAGACCCGCGAGCAGCACATTCGCCGCGAGAAGGCGACCCACAACATCTGCACCTCCCAGGCCCTGAACGCTCTGGCCGGCGCGGTGTATCTGGCCTGGCTCGGCAAGCGCGGCTTCTCGGAGCTCGGCGAGCTGTTGGTGCGGCGAACCGCCTACGCGCGCGAGCGGCTCGCCGGCGTGGAGGGCGTCGAGCTGCTGCACGAGGCGCCGGTCGTCCGTGAGTTCGCGGTGCGGCTCGCGGCGGACGTGCCGCAGGTGCTCGACCGGGTCGCCGAGGAAGGGCTCGCCGCCGGGTATGGGCTGGCCAGGGAGTACCCCGAGTACGGGGACGGCTTGCTCGTGGCGATCACCGAACGGCGGTCGAAGGACGACATCGATCGCCTGGCCGACGCCATCGAGCGCGCGATCCGGGCAACGAACGGCGAGAAAGTCGCGGATAGCGCGAATATCTCGTCGCTCGCGGAGGGGGCCGCCCGATGACGCCGGCGCCCGCCTCCCCTAACCCGCCCCCGGCCAACGCCGATACTCCGACCCCGCAACAGAGGGACGCGGTGACCACCATCTTCGAGCGGTCGGTCGAGGGCCGCCGCGCCGCGGTCATGCCGCCAACCGACGTCCCGGAGGTCCCGCTCGACGAGCTGATCCCCGCGAGGCTCCTCCGCGAGGCGCAGGCCGAGCTCCCCGAGGTGTCCGAACCCGAGATCGTCCGCCACTACAACCGCATTTCGCGCCGCAACTTCGACCTCGACACGGGCCCGTACCCGCTCGGCTCGTGCACGATGAAGCACAACCCGCGCCTGAACGAGCGCGTCGCTGCGCTGCCCGGCCACGCGCGCCTGCATCCGGCGCAGGACCCGAAGCGAGCGCAGGGAGCCCTCGAGCTCATGTGGCGGCTCGAGCGCGCCCTCGCCGAGCTCACCGGACTCCCGCACGTCTCGCTTCAGCCCTCGGCGGGCTCGCACGGTGAGCTGGCCGGCCTCCTCCTGACGCGCGCCTACCACGACGACCGGGGCTCCGAGCGCCACAAGGTCCTCATCCCGGATACGGCGCACGGCACGAACCCGGCGACCGTGACGATGGCCGGCTACGAGGTGGTGAAGGTCGCGACGAACGATGCGGGCGGGGTGGACGTCGACGACCTGCGCGCCAAGGCCGACGGCGACGTCGCATGCCTGATGCTGACCAACCCCAACACGCTGGGCCTCTTCGATCGCAACATCGCCGAGATCACGGCGATCGTGCACGAGGCCGGCGGCACCCTCTACTACGACGGCGCGAACCTCAACGCGATCATGGGTTGGAGCCGCCCGGGCGACATGGGGTTCGACATCGTCCACGTGAACCTCCACAAGTCGTTCTCACAGCCCCATGGCGGGGGTGGCCCCGGAGCCGGGCCGATCGCCGTCTCCGAGCGGATCGAGCCCTACCTGCCGGTGCCGCGGATCGTCCGCACCGAGGGGTCGAACGGCGCCGGCCCGACCTTCGACCTCGACCACGACGCGCCGACGTCGATCGGGCGGCTTCGCGGCTTCCAGGGCAACTTCGGCGTCTTCGTGCGCTCCTACGCGTACATCACGAGCCTCGGCGGCGATGGCCTCAAGGAGGCATCCGAGACCGCCGTCCTGAACGCGGCCTACCTGCTCGCCAGGCTGCGCGCCGGGCGCGCCGGCAAGCAGCTGCCGGTGGCCTTCGACCGCGCGTGCATGCACGAGTTCGTCCTCTCCGGCGGCCCCGCGAAGCGCGACCTCGGGGTGCGAACGCTCGACATCGCGAAGCGGCTCCTCGACTTCGGCTTCCACCCGCCGACGATCTACTTCCCGCTCCTCGTCGACGAGGCGCTGATGTTCGAGCCGACGGAGACCGAGACGCGAGAGTCGCTCGACGCCCTCGCCGATGCGGTCGACGAGATCCTGGCCGAGGCCGAGAGCGATCCCGAGATCGCCCGCGGCGCGCCCTACACCACGCCCGTCCGTCGCCTCGACGAGGCGACGGCGAGCCGCAGGCCGGTGGTTCGCCAGCCGCTCGGCTGAGCGGCAACCGGCGCCCCGCCGTCTACCAGCCCACATACTGCGGCCGTGCTGCGCCTCAGGTCTGTCGGGCTGCTCGCTGGGATCTGGCTCCTCATGCCGGCGGGAGCCGCTCCCGCCCAAGCTGCGGCGCCGCTCGGGCTGGACTCGTGCGGGCCGGCGCAGGGCGTCTATGTGTGCTCGGGCCTGGCGAACACCTGGGACGGCGTTCCGCTCGACGCGAGCGTCGTCCTCCCGCGCCGGGGCGCTCGGCGCCTGCCGCTCGTGGTCGAGATCAACGGGTTCGGGAACTCGAAGTACGAGTACCTGGACCCCGCATCCAAGGCCTACACCGACAACGCGTTCGACTGGGCCAGGGACGGCTACGCGGTGCTCACCTACACGGCGCGCGGGCAGTGGGGCTCGTGCGGCACGCCGGACGCGCGCTCGGCGAGCCCGGTCGCCTGCGCGACGGGCTACATCCACCTGGCCGACGTTCGCTACGAGGCCCGCGACGCCCAGACGCTCATCGGCAATCTCGTGGACGAGGGCGTCGCCTCGAGCAGGAGGATCGGCGTGACGGGCGACTCCTACGGAGGCGGGCAGACGCTGGAGCTCGCGGCCCTTCGAAACCGGATCATGCTGCCCAGCGGCAAGCTCGTCAGGTGGCGGAGCCCGCGCGGGACGCCGCTGCGCATCACCGCGGCCGCCTCGGTGATCCCATGGACGGACCTCGTCAGCGCGGCGGCGCCCAACGGCACGACGCGGGCGGTCGGCGTCACTTCTCGCCGCGCCGACGGGTCCCCGGTCGGCGTCGAGAAGGAGACCTTCGTGAACGCGATCTTCGCCGCCGCGCAGTTCGCGACCGGCCCCGGCCAGCCGATCGGCGAGCCGTTCGTGCCGGGCCGGCCGATGGGCTTCCTCGCGCCACCGGGCGTGGACCCCCGGGCCGACGTGGCGACGTGGGTCGGGCGGACCGACGCGGGCGAGCCGTACACCGACTCGTCCGCCAGGGCGGTCGTACAAACGCTCAAGCGCTACCACTCGCCCTACTTCATCGATGCGAGCCACAGGCCCCCGCCGCTCCTGATCGCCAGCGGCTTCACCGACGACCTCTTCCCGGTCGACGAGGCCCTGCGCTACGCGAACCGCACCGCCCGCAGGTACCCGAGCCTGCCGATCTCGCTCTTCTTCGGCGACCTCGGCCATCAGCGCGCGCAGAACAAGCACGCCGACCGCAGCCACCTCGTCGGCTCGATCCACGCCCTCTTCGACCGCTACCTGAAGAGCGGGCGTCCGGGGCCGCGGCCGGGCGTCACCGCATACGTTGAGACCTGCCCCAGGTCGAGGCCGTCGCTCGGCCCGTACCGGGCGCGGACGTTCGCGGCCCTCTCGAGCCACTCGGTCCGCTATTCCAGCCGTCCCGAGCAGCCCGTCCTGTCGGCGGGCGGCAACCCGTCCATCGGCGCCGCCATCGACCCGGTGACGGGTGGCGGCGACCCGTGCGCCGCGACCTCGGCCGATCCTGAGCCGGGCACCGCAACCTACGAGTTGCGGGCGCGCCGTCGGCCGATCACCCTGCTCGGCGCTCCGCGGGTCCGTGCGACCGTCGCGATCAACGGTGCCGCCCCGGGGGTGTCGCAGCTGGCGGCCCGCCTGTGGGACGTCGCGCCTGATGGCGCCTCGCAGACGCTGGTCGCGCGCGGCCTCTACCGCCCGCACGATGGCCGCAACTCGTTCGAGCTCCACCCGGGGGCGTGGCGCTTCGCGCGCGGGCACACGCCGAAGCTCGAGCTGCTCGGCAACGACATCCCGTTCGCCCGGCCCTCGAACGGCGCGTTCACGATCGACGTGAAGCGCCTGCGCCTGCGCCTCCCCGTGCGCTAGCCGCTGTCGAGCCCCGCGCGGCTCAGCGCCGGGAGCCTCTGCTTCAGCCTGAGCACCTGCTCGAAGAGGTCGCCGCGCTTCTCCACGCGCGTGACGACGTCGTTCCCCTCGAAGCGCATCGACTCGAGTGCCAGCTCGCGCTTGCGCCGCCGCAGCACGGCCTCCACCTCGTCCCAGTCGAGCGGCGTCGAGACCCAGGGGTGCTCGCGCGCCCGCAGCGAGTACACGGCCACGGTCGTCTTGGTGCCGTCGTTCTGGCTCCAGTCGACGAGGACCCTGCCCTTCCGCAGCTCCCTCTTCTGCTTGGAGACCACCTCATCGGGGGTCTCGCGCTCGAGGAGCTGCGCGACGGCGTGCGAGAAAGGCTTCGTGTCGTCGTAGGTGTAGGGCGTGTTCAGCGGCACGTAAACCTGGAGGCCCTTCGACCCCGAGGTCTTGGGAAAGGACTCGAGCCCGAGCTTCGCGAACAGCTCGCGCACGCGGAGCCCGACGCGGCAGCAGTCGACGATGTCGGCCGGCGCGCCCGGGTCGAGGTCGAATACGAGCGCCGTTGGCCGCTCGACCTTCTTCGTCAGCGAGAGCGAGGGGTGGAGCTCGAAGGCCGCCATCTGGCAGAGCCAGATGAGCGTCGCGCGCTCCTCGCAGACGACGAAGTCGACGCGGCCGGCCGAGCCGAACTCGATCGGGAAGGTGCGGATCCATTTCGGCGTGTGCGAGGGTGCCCGCTTCTCGTAGAAGCGCTGTCCCTCGACCCCGTCGGGAAAGCGCACGCGGGTGAGCGGGCGGTCCTTCAGGTGCGGCAGCATCGCGTCGGCGATGCGCGCGTAGTAGTCCATCCCCTCGCCCTTGGTGAACCCGGCCTTCGGCCAGATCACCTTGTCGAGGTTCGTGAGCGCCAGGGTGCGCCCGTCGACCTCTACTTCGCGGCTTTGGCCTTGCTTCGCGATCGCGACTTGGTCGTCTTCTTGGCCGCGGGCTTCTTGGCTGGGGTTGACTTCGGCTTCGACTTCGCCTTCCGCTCCGCGCCGGCCGCGAGCGGCTCGCCCTTGACCGCGGCGAGGCTCTCCTCGAGCGCCGCCATGAGATCGGGCGCCTTGGTGGGCTTCGGCTCCTCCGAGAGCGACTCCACGATGTCCTCGCCGCGGGCCTTGCTCTCGATCCGCTCGAGCAGCTCCTCGCGGTACTCGTCGCGGTACTGCCCCGGCTCGAAGTCCGAGGTGAGCTGATCGATGAGAGCGCCGGCCATGTCCAGCTCGCGCTTCTGCGGCTCCTCCACGTCGTCGGGGAGGACGCCGTCGAGCTCGTTCGGCTGCACCACCTCATCGGCGAAGCGCATCGTCGCGAGCGTCAGCACTTCGCCCGTCGAGCGGATCGCCGCGAGGTGCTCTCGATTGCGAAGCACGAAGCGGGCGACCGCGACGCGGCCGCGATCGGCCATCGCCTTCGCGAGCAGCGCGTAGGCCCGCTCAGCGCCCTTGTCGGGTCCGAGGTAGTACGGGTGGTCGAAGTAGATCGGGTCGATGGCCTCGAGCTCGACGAAGTCCTGGATCTCGATCGCCCGGGTCCTCTTGGGGTCGAGCTCCTCGAGCTCCTCGCGCGTCATCACCACGTACTGCTCGGGCGCGATCTCGTAGCCCTTCACGATGTCCTCGTAGGCGACCTCCTCGCCGTCGGACTCGGCAACCCGCTTGTGGCGTACGCGGGAGCTGTCGCTCGCCCGCAGCTCGCGGAAGCTCACCTGCTTGCGCGCGACGGCGCTGTAGAGCTTCACGGGCACGTTGAGGAGCCCGAAGCTGATTGAGCCTGACCAGATTGCCCTAGGCATCGCTGCTCATTTTCCCACGTTCGCCGTTTCGTACGCGGGTGCCTTCATGCGGACGAGAACTTGCTTGCCATACCGGTACGACCGTACGTGCGGCCGAAACTCATCGCCCCGCTAGATTCCGCCGCCGTGCGCATCTTCAGCGGCATCCAGCCGACCGGGCGCAAGCACCTCGGCAACTACATCGGCGCGATCCGTCAGTACGTCGATTTCCAGGACCGCGGCGAGTCGATCTACTGTGTCGTCGACCTGCACGCCCACACCGTCCCCCAGGAGCCGGCCGACCTGCGCGAGCGCCTCTACGACACCGCGGCGATCCTGCTGGCCGCCGGCCTCGACCCGGATCGCTGCATCCTCTTCCGCCAGTCCGACGTGCACGAGCACACCGAGCTCACCTGGCTCCTCGGCGCTGTCACCGCCTGGGGCGACCTCAACCGCATGCACCAGTTCAAGGAGAAGTCGGCGCAGCAGCGCGAGCTCACGTCAGCGGCGCTCTTCTATTACCCAGTGCTGATGGCCGCCGACGTGCTCGCGTACCGCGCGAATGAGGTGCCGGTCGGCGACGACCAGCGCCAGCACGTCGAGCTCATGCGCGACATCGCCGAGCGGTTCAACGCCCGGTTCGGAGACGTCCTCGCGGTGCCCGAGGGCCGCTACCCCGAGGTCGGCGCCCGGATCATGAACCTTCAGGACCCGACCTCGCGAATGTCGACCACCTACGGCTCCGAGCAGGGCACCGTCTTCATCCTCGACGCGGCCGACGCCGTCGCCAAGAAGGTCCGCTCGGCGGTCACCGACTCGGGCAGCGAGGTGCGCCGAGGCGAGGGCAAGGAGGGGATCGGGAACCTGATCGAGATCCACGCCGCCGTCACCGGCCTCCCACCGGAGGAGATCGAGGGCGAGTTCGCCGACTCGGGCTACGGCGACTTCAAGGCGGCGGTCGCGGCGGCGGCGGTCGATTACCTGGCTCCCGTCCGCGAGCGGTATGCGGAGCTCCGCGCCGACGAGCCCGGCCTCGAGGCGACGCTTGTCGCGGGCGCCGAGAAAGCCCGGGCGATCGCCTCGACGACCCTCGCCGACGTGCGCGAGGCAATGGGCGTCGGCCCCCCGAGTTAGCGGCCGAGGCCGCCACTACGCTTCCCGCGATGAGAGTCGCCGAGCTCGAGCTCGACCTCGAGTCGTTCGCCGGACCGTTCGACCTGCTCCTCGCGCTCGTGCTGCGCGAGGAGCTGAGCCTCGCCGAGGTGGAGCTCGGCGCGGTCGTCGTCGCCTACGTCGAGCACCTCGAGTCGGAGGGCGAGCTCGACCTCGAGGCCGCGACCGAGTTCCTGGTCCTGATCGCCTCGCTGCTCGAGATGAAGTCGCGCCTCCTGCTGCCGGCGCCCGCGGAGGACGAGCCGCAGCTCGGCCCCGAGGAGGCCGCAGACGAGCTACTCGCGCGGATGCTGGAGTACGGCCGCTACCGGGAGGCCGCCTCGCACCTTGCCGAGCTGTTCGCCCGCAACCGCGGATACCTCTACCGCTCGGCGCCGCCGCCACCGGCCCTGCGGCGAGCCTCGCTCGAGGAGGCGCGCCCGGTGTACGAGCCCGAGGCGCTGGCGGCCGCGATCGGCGACCTGCTGAAGACGCCGCCCGAGCCCGACACGAGCCACATCCGCCCGACCGTCTCGCTCGAGCGGCGGCTGGCCGTGCTGCGCTCGCTGCTGGGCCGGCGCGGGGGGGAGGTCGACTTCGACGAGGCGTTCGGCCGCGACGACCGCCTCACGCAGGCGGTCACCGTGTTCGCCCTCCTCGAGCTGCACAAGCGCGGCGAGGCGACCTGGGAGCAGCGCGACACCTTCGGGCCGATCACGGTGAAGCAAGCCGCGGGTGGCTCATGAGCGGTGCCGCGCCGTTGGAGCGGATCGTGGAGGCGCTGCTGTTCCTCTCCCCGGAGGCGGTCTCGATTGCGGGGTTGGCCGAAGCCTGCGATGCGAGCGAGGCCGAGATCGACCGCGCCCTGGATCTCCTCGGCTCAGTGCTGGCGGAGGGCGAGCGCGGGGTGGTGCTGCGCGAGGTCGGGGGCGGCTACACGCTCGCCGCCGACCCGGCGGCCGAGAACGCGGCGCGCCGCCTCCTCGCCAAGCCTCGCACGCCGCCGCTCACGCAGGCCCAGGCGGAGACGCTCGCGATCGTCGCCTACCTGCAGCCGGTCTCGCGACCCGAGATCGCGAGGATCCGCGGGGTGTCGTCCGAGTCGGCCACGACGACCCTCACCGAGCGGGGCCTGATCGAGGAGTCGGGAAGATCGCGTTTCGGCGCGGTCGTCTACCGGACGACCGAGCTCTTCGAGCGCGTCTTCGGTCTCGCCGGCCTCGACCAGTTGCCCGATCCAGCCCGGTTCGACCCGAGCCCCGAGGCTGAGCGGGAGCTTCGCGAGCGGCTCCTCGCGGCCGGCGAGCGTCGCGCCGAGTAGAGATTCGGCCATCTAGGGCAGACTGCGCGAGCTGTGCGGCTCGCGAAGTACCTCGCCCACTCCGGGGTCGCGTCGCGGCGGCGGTCCGAGCACCTCGTGCGGATGGGCCGCGTGACGATCGGCGGCGAGGTCGTGCGGGATCCGGCCCGAGACGTCGGCGACGGGGACCGCGTTGAGGTCGACGGCAGCCCGGTCGGGCCCGAGCCACGCGAGGTCTGGGCCGTGAACAAGCCGCCCGGGGTGACCTCAACCGCCCGCGAGCCGGGACGCCGCACCGCGGTGGTCGAGCTCGTGCGCTCGTCGCGCCGCCTCTACCCGGTCGGCCGGCTCGACGCGGACTCCACCGGCCTGATCCTGCTCACCAACGACGGCGAGCTCGCCAACAGGCTCATGCATCCCCGCTACGAGGTGCCGCGCACCTACCGGGTCCGCCTCCGCCGGCGACCTACCGACGGCGAGATGGTGCGGCTCCGGCGCGGCGTCGAGCTCGACGACGGGCCCACGGCGCCCGCACGTGTGCGGCGTCTCTCAGCGCGCGTCATCGAGATGACCCTCCGCGAGGGGCGAAACCGCCAGGTACGCCGGATGGCCGAGGCGGTCGGCAACGAGGTCCTCGCTCTCGAGCGCACCCGGTTCGCGTCGGTGCGGCTCGGAGACCTCGCTTCCGGCAAGGCCCGGGTGCTCCGCCCGGCCGAGCTCGAGCGGCTCTGGAAGGATGCTGGCCTGTGAGCGCGAGGCGCACCAAAGGAGCTGAGCCGAAAGGCCGAGCGCGGGCCAACTGCTGTCATGGCTGATGCGCCGACACGCCTTTGGGCCGTCCGCGGCGCCGTCCAGGCCGAGCGCAACGAGGCGGACGCGATCCTCGACGCCACCGCCCGGCTGATGGAGGAGCTCATGCGGCGTAACGCGCTGCGCCCCGAGAGCATGGTGAGCTGCTTCTTCACCTGCACCGACGACCTCGACGCGGAGTTCCCCGCGGTCGCCGCGCGCGGCGTGGGGCTCGACCGCGTGCCGCTCATGTGCGGGCGCGAGATGCCGGTGCCGGGGGCGATGGAGCGCGTGATCCGCGTCCTCGTTCACTACTACGCCCCTGCCGATCACGGCCCGGCGCACGCGTACCTCGGCGCCGCACAGGAGCTCCGCACCGACCTGGCCTCCGCGCAATAGCGTCCCGCACGTGGATGCGATTCCGAACACGCGCGTTCGCCGGGCGGCGCTGGGGTCCGCTCTGCTGACAGCCGCCGTCGCCGGAGCTTGGGCGGTGGCAAGCGCCCCCGCGTCGTTCCCGGGCCGGAACGGGCGGATCGCTTTCACGAAGGCCGTCGGCCCGGGGGGGAACGTCAACGAGGTTTTCAGCGTGTCGTCCGCGGGCGGCCGCCAGACTCGCCTGATCAGCAACAAGGCCTATGGGCGCGAGACCCCCTCCTACTCGCCCGATGGGCGACGCCTCGCGTACACGGATCACGACGGCATCTACGTCGCGTCGGCGAGCGGGAAGCACGTGCGGCGGATCAGCCACGGGAGCGGAGACCGCGATCCGTCCTTCTCGGGGCCCAAGGGAAAGCGGATCGCCTTCTCGAGCCAGCGCGCGGGCGGCGGCCCCCAGATCTGGATCATGGGCGCCGGCGGGGGCCATCCGAAGCGGCTCACGCGCGGCGAGTTCGATCTCCAGCCCGCGTTCTCGCCGAACGGCAAGCGCATCGCATACATCTCGGCCGCCCTCGGTGAGTTCAAGGGTGAGCTCCGGATCATGGGCGACGATGGCAAGCAGAACCACGACCTCGGCGGCAACCTGGAGTGCGAGTCCGCGAGCTTCGCCCCGGACGGCAAGAGCGTCCTCGCCGGGTGCTCGACCGCCTTCGGCTTCGTTCAGGCCTGGTCGTTCGGGCTGAACGGCAAGGCGACCCGCATCAGTCACAGCGGGGCCAACTTCGACGACCCGACCTACTCCCCCGACGGGAAGCTGATCGTGTTCTCCCGCCTTCAGAACCTGTTCGTCATGCATGCCGACGGGACCGGCGCCCACCGGATCGCGAGGGGCCAGTTCATCAGCGAACCGGATTGGCAGCCGCGCTAGCCGCCGCGTCTCGGAGCCCGTCCGCCAGAATGAGCGGCCCATGGCCGTGACCTTCGCCAAGAAACTGGCTCAGATGCCGCATTACGAGGCCGGGCTTCAGATCGACGCCGCGCGTGAGCGCTTCGGCGCCGCGGATGCCGTGAAGCTCGCCTCGAACGAGTCGCCCTGGGGCCCGCACCCGGCGGTCGTCGAGGCGATCGCGCGCGCGGCGTCCGGGGCCAACCGCTACCCGGAGCAGTTCTCGCCAACGCTGCGGCGCCGCATCTCCGAGCGCCACGAGACCGATCCGGCCCGCGTCGCGATCGGCAACGGCTCCTGCGAGATTCTCCTCGCCGCCGCGGAGGCGCTATGCGAGCCGGGCGCCGAGATCCTCTTCGCCTGGCCCTCGTTCTCGATCTATCCGCACCTGGCCGCGCTTTCGGGCGCCCGCGAGATCCGCGTTCCGCTTGCCACCGGCGACGTTCACGACCTCGACGCCATGGCGACCGAGGTCACTGCGGCGACGCAGATGGTCCTCGTCTGCAACCCCAACAACCCGACCTCCACCCACCTTCCGGCAAGCGATATCGCCGCCTTCTGCGAGCGAGTGCCGTCCCACGTGACGGTCGTCCTCGACGAGGCCTACGCCGAGTTCCAGACCCACGACGACCCGGACGCCGGCGCCGACCTGCTGGCCGACTTCCCGAACCTCATGGTGCTTCGCACCTTCAGCAAGGTCCATGGTCTCGCCGGACTGCGCTGCGGGTACGCGCTGTGCTCGGCGAAGCTCCGTGCCGCGGTCGACGCCGTCCGCCAGCCCTTCTCGGTCAACTCGATCGCCCAGGCGGCGGCGGCCGAGGCGATTCGGCATTCCGATGACGTGCAGAGGCGGGTCGAGCGCACGATCGTGGAGCGCGTCCACGTGGAGTCGGGGGTCCTGGAGCTGGGCCTCGACTCGCCGGAATCGCAGGCCAACTTCTCATGGATCGCGCTGGGAGACCGCGACGAGGACGAGATCGTGCGCAGCCTCGGCGAGGCCGGAGTCATCGTCCGCCCAGGCTCCGGCCTCGGCGGGCCCGGCAGCATCCGTGTCACCTACGGGACGCGGGAGGAGAACGAGCGGTTCCTCGGCGCTCTGGCAGGCGCCATTCGGTGAGGGGATTGCCTGCGGCGCGCCTAGTGGCGCTTTGTTGCCGCTATGCGGGCAAAAGGCGATATGCGGCGCGATTTGCAAGAACGCCCCTCCACCTGCTACAAACCCCGCAATGGACCGCGACCTGACGCCGGGCCTCACCACCGCCGCCCTCGGCGCGCCCGCGTTCGCTTGGTCCTTTTATTACTGGCGATTTAGCTAGGCGTCCGGCCTGGCCGACCTCGGCCCCTAGCAGGACTGAATCACCGGACGCCGTACTGCGCCCTACGCACGCTTTTTGAACGAGAGGAAACAAGACGGCATGATCATCGGCACGGAAAGTCAACGCGCAAGAGACTCGGTTCGCGACCGCCGCATCGAGCGGGTCGTAGAGCTCGTCGCGCCGGCGAGCCTGCTCGACGAGCTCCCGCTCGGCGACGAGCGCGCGACGGCGGTGGTGCGCGGGCGCGAGGAGGTGGCCGCGGTGCTCGACGGCACCGACGACCGCCTGCTCGTGGTGGCCGGCCCCTGCAGTGTCCACGACCCCGAAGCGGCCCTCGACTACGCCCAGCGCCTCGCTGCGGTGGCGGACGAGCTTCGCGACGACCTGCTCGTGGTGATGCGGGTCTACTTCGAGAAGCCGAGGACCACCGTCGGCTGGAAGGGCCTCATCAACGATCCCCACCTCGATGGGTCCGGCGACGTCAACGCGGGCCTTCGGATCGCGCGCGAGCTCCTGCTCGACGTGCTCGACGTCGGCCTGCCGGTCGGCTGTGAGTTCCTCGACCCGATCACGCCGCAGTACATCGCCGACACCGTCGCCTGGGGGGCGATCGGCGCTCGCACGAGCGAGAGCCAGACGCACCGCCAGCTCGGCTCCGGCCTCTCGATGCCGATCGGCTTCAAGAACCGGACCGACGGCAATGTGCAGGTGGCGGTCGACGCCGTGCGCGCGGCGGCCGCGGAGCACGCCTTCGCCGGCATCGACGACGCCGGCGCCCCGGCGATCCTCTACACAACCGGCAACCCCGAGGGCCACGTGATCCTTCGCGGCGGCGACGACGGCCCCAACTACTCGGCCGAGGAGGTCGGGACGGCGCTAGGGCTGCTGCGAGACGCGAAGCTGCCCGAGCGGCTCGTGATCGACGCCTCGCATGGCAACAGCGCCAAGGATCCGGATCGCCAGGTGACGGCGGCCAAGGGGATCGCCGAGCAGGTCGCGGCGGGCAGCCGCGGGATCGTCGGCGTGATGCTCGAGTCGTTCATCGTCGCCGGGCGCCAGGACCTCGGCGGCGACGGCAAGCTGACGTACGGGCAGTCGGTCACCGATGCGTGTCTCGACTGGGAGCGGACTGCCGTGGTCTGCGACCGGCTCGCGGGCGCAGTGGAAGCTCGTCGCAAGGGATGAGGATCGCCGTCCTCGGCGTGGGCCTGATCGGCGGCTCGATCGGGCTCGCTGCGAGGCGGCGGCTCAAGGCCGAGGTCTCCGGCTACGACCCCGATGAGGGGAACGTCGCGCGAGCGCTGGAACTGGGAGCGCTGGATCGCGGCGCCGCCTCGGTTGCCGAGGCCGTCGAGGGCGCCGAGCTCGCGTTCTGCGCGGCCCCGGTACGGGCCCTACCCGGCCTCGTCACCGACGCCATCGCCGCCAGCGGCGGCGAGGCGGCGGTGACCGACGTCGGCTCGACCAAGCGCGAGCTCGTCGCCGGGCTCGCGGAGGTCCCCGGCAGCGAGCGGTTCGTCGGCGGGCATCCGCTGGCCGGCGCCGAGACCGCCGGCGTCGCCAACGCAAGGGCGGACCTCTTCGAGGGTGCGCGCTGGTACCTGACGCCAACCGATCGCACGAGCGGCATCCACTATGACCGCGTCCAGCGGGCGATCGCGGACCTCGGCGCCCGCCCTGCCGCGATCGAACCCGTCGGGCATGACCGCATGATGGCCACGATCAGCCACCTCCCACACGTGCTTGCCAACGCCCTGGCCTCCACGGCGGCCGCGGAGCTGGCGGAGGGGTCCGAGCGCCTGCCCGAGGTGGGCCCCAGCTTTCGCGACGCCACCCGGGTCGCCGGGGCGAACCCCGCCATCTGGACCGACATCTTCGCGACCAACCGGGATGGCGTCGCCGACCAGATCCAGTCGATCTCGGCCCGGCTTGCCGAAGCGGCGGAGCTGATTCGCGCGGGCGAGCGCGACGCCGTCGACTCGTGGCACCGCGCCGCGGGCGAGGACAGAAGGGCGCTTCTCGAGGCCGGCGCGGCGGGGGGCACGCTGCAGGAGCTGCGGATGACCGTGTCGAATGAGCCCGGGACCGTCGCCGAGGTCGCGCTGGCCCTTGGACGCGCCCAGGTCAACATCGAGGACATGGCCCTCTACCCGGCCTCCGACATGCGAACCGGCGCGATCTCGATTTGGGTCGCCGGCACCGAGGAGGCCGAGCGCGCGGCCGAGGTCGTCCGCGACCTCGGGCATGCGGTCGCGCTCGTGTCGGCCCCCGAATGAGCCGCTTCGAGCCCCGGGGCTCGCTCAGCGGCGAGCTCCTCGCCCCGCCCGACAAGTCGATCTCGCACCGCGCGGCCATCCTGGCGGCGATGGGGGAGGGGGAGACGACGATCGGCGGTTACCTCGACGCGGCCGACACGCGCTCGACACTCGCTGCGGTCGCCGCCCTCGGCGCGGACGTCGAGGAGATCGGGCCTTCCGGCTCAGCGCCGGGTGGGATCGACGTCACCGTCGGCGGTGCCGGCCTTCGAGGCGCCGTGGGGGCCGAGATCGACGTGGGCAACGCGGGGACCCTCCTGCGCATCCTGCCCGGCTGGCTGGCGGGGCAGCCCGGCGGGTCCTGGGTTCTCGACGGCGACGAGTCGATCCGCGCCCGGCCCGTCGACCGCGTGGTCGAGCCTCTGCGGGACATGGGCGCCGAGGTCTCCGCGCGCCACGGGCGGCTTCCCCCGCTCAGCGTGGAGGGGCGAGCGCTGCGAGGAGCCGAGCACAGCCTCTCCGTGGCGAGTGCGCAGGTGAAGTCCTGCCTGCTGCTCGCCGGCCTCCTGGCGGAGGGGGAGACGGCCGTGGTTGAGCCCGCGCCCACCCGCGACCACACCGAGCGCATGCTGCGCGCAGGAGGGGTCCGCGTCGGCGCGCGCGAGCTCCGCACCGTTCCCGGCATCGGGGGCCCGCCGGCGCGCGAGGTCCGCGTAGGGCCGGCCGATTCGATCCAGCTCGGGGCCGTCGAGGTCCCCGGGGACTTCTCCTCCGCGGCCTTCTGGCTCGTGGCGGCGGCGATCATTCCGAACAGCGAGGTGACGATCGCGTCCGTAGGCCTCAACCCGACGCGCGTGGGCCTGCTCGGGATCCTGAACCGGATGGGCGCCGCGGTTCGGGTGACCGAGGAGGTGATGGGCCCGGGCGGCGAGCCCCGGGGCACCGTCGTCGCCACAAGCGGCCCTCTCGTCGCGACGCGCGTCCAGGCGGCGGAGGTCGCGGTCGCCATCGACGAGCTCCCGCTGGTGGCCCTGGCCGGGTGCTTCGCCGAGGGCGAGACGGTGGTGGAGGGCGCCGCCGAGCTCCGCGCGAAGGAGTCGGACCGGATCGCAGGTGTCGCCGAGGGGCTCGCGGCACTCGGCGCCGACATCGAGGCCCGCGACGACGGCTTCGCGGTAAGCGGCGGCGAGGGCCTCGAGGGTGGGGCGATCGATTCGCGCGGCGACCACCGCCTCGCGATGCTTGGGGCCATAGCCGGGCTCGCCAGCCGCGAGGGCGTCGAGGTCTCGGGGTTCGAGGCGGTTGCGGTGAGCTACCCCGGCTTCGAGGCGGACCTCAGGGCGCTCACGAATTCGCCGAACGTCACTCGGTAGGGCCTATGGCCACCAGCGAGGGACGTTCGCCAGTTACTCGCGGTTCGAGGGGTGCCCCTCGCCCGGCCAGGGCGAGAGCAGGAGCAGGAGGCGCGAATCTTCCGTGGCTCGCACCTCGTGGCGCTCGTTGGGGTCGAACACGGCCAGGAAGCCGGGCCCGCCGTTGACGGTCTCGCCGCCGGAGTCGTCGACCTCTATGCGCCCATCGATCACGAGCAGCGACGCCCGCTCGTGGACCTGATGCTCCTGAAGACGCTCGCCGGCGGGAAGCTGGATCACGATTGCGCGGCCCTCCGACTCCGAGTCCAGCACCTCCGGTTGGTGCGGCTTCACGTCAAGGGTCGAGATGTCCCAACTGCGCATCGGTCCTCCGGGTCGACTGCGGCGCCCGACTCTATATTGCGCGGCCCGATGGTTATCGCGATCGACGGCCCTGCAGGGGCCGGAAAGTCCACCGTCGCTCGCGCGCTGGCGGGCGAGCTCGGGGCCACGTACCTCGACTCAGGCGCGATGTACCGCTGCGTCGCCCTCGCGGCATTCCGCGCCGGCGCGGATCTCGACCGCGGAACCGAGGTCGGCGCCATAGCGGCGGGCCTCTCGATCTCCATCGACGGCTCTCGAGTGACCCTGGACGGCGAGGACGTTACGGAGGCGATCCGCGCGCCGGAGGTCAGCGAGGCGGCCTCTCGCGTCTCCGTGCATCCGGAGGTCCGGGCCGCGATGGTGGAGCGCCAGCGTGCGCTCGTTGCAAGCGGCGACTGGGTCGCCGAGGGCCGCGACATCGGCACCGTCGTGGTGCCCGGCGCCGAGCTCAAGGTCTTCCTCACCGCCGATGCGGCGGAGCGCGCGCGCCGGCGCGCAGCAGAGACGGGCGAGCACGCGGCGGAGGTCCTGGCGGCGCAGGCCGAGCGGGACGGCCGCGACGAGACCCGCGAGCATGGGGCACTACGCCCCGCGGAGGACGCCGTGCAGATCGACACCGGCGGACTCGATGTCGGCGCCGTCGTAGAGCGGATCGTCGACCTCGGCACGGAGCGCGGGGTGCTGGCGTGACGAGCGGGAGGCCCGAGATCGCGGTCGTCGGCTTTCCGAACGTCGGCAAATCCACGTTGGTGAACCGCCTCGCGGGCGGCCGGGAGGCGGTCGTGCACGCTGAGGCCGGCGTGACCCGCGATCGCAAGGCGGTCGCCTGCGAGTGGAACGGGGTGGAGTTCCGCCTCGTCGATACCGGCGGTGTGGACCTCGCGGCCGAGGACTCGCTCGCCCGAGCCGTGCAGTCCCAGGCCCGAACCGCGATCCAGGAGGCGGACGCGATCGTGCTCGTTCTCGACGCTCGCGCCGGGCTGCGACAGGGCGACGCCGAGGTCGCGGACATCCTCCGGCGCGCAGAGGTGCCGGTCGTTGTCGCGGCGAACAAGGTCGACCGCCCGGAGGACATTCCCTCGGCCGCGGAGCTCGGCCGCCTCGGGCTTGGCGAGCCGTTTGCGGTCTCGGCGGCGCAGGGGCTCGGTACGGGCGACCTGCTCGACCGCTTGGCGGAGCTGGCCGCTGATGCCGTGACGGAGGTTGACGCGGATGACGGCGAGAGCGTCCGGGTCGCGGTGATCGGGCGCCCCAACGTCGGCAAGTCCTCGCTCGTCAACACGTTCCTGGGCTCAGACCGCGTGATCGTCTCCGAGCGCGCGGGCACGACGCGCGACGCGATCGACACCGAGCTCGAGCTCGACGGGCGATCGCTCGTGCTCGTCGACACGGCGGGGCTTCGCCGTCGCACCAAGGTGGCGGGCACCGTGGACTACTACTCCCAGCTTCGATCCGAGCGGGCGGCCGAGCGAGCCGACGTCGCCCTCGTGGTCTGCGACGCCTCGGAGGGCGTGACGTCCGAGGACCTCCGCGTAGCCGAGCTCGCGATGAAGACCGGGTGCGCGACGCTCGTGGCACTCAACAAGTGGGACATCGGGCGCACCGACCTCGAGGACGCCACGGCCAGGCTCTCCCGGCGCCTCCGCCAGCGCCCGCCGGTCGTCACCGCCTCGGCGCTCACGGGCCGCAACGTCCCCAAGCTGCTCGAGCGCGCCTGCGACCTCGCGGAGCGGCGGGCATCGCGCATTGCCACGCCCGAGCTCAACCGCTTCGTCGGCAGCGTCGTCGCACGAACGCCTCCACCGGCGAAACGCGGACGGCGCCTGCGCCTGTACTACGCCGCCCAGATCGGCCGCCGGCCGCCGCGGTTCGCGATCCAGGTGAACGACCGTCGCCTGATCTCTCGCGACTGGGCCTACCACCTCGAGAACCGCCTCCGCGAGGCCTACGCCCTGGAAGGGGTGCCCGTGGTGATCGACTTCGTGCCGCGGAAGTCGCGCTACAAGGACGCCGCGTGAGCCCGCGGTTCCCAAGATTGCGGCGACGCCGGGTTGAAGACCCGCCGGCCCCGGACGCGGGAGCGGAGGAGAA
The DNA here is from genome assembly GCA_963841455.1 of uncultured Actinomycetes bacterium. Lineage (GTDB taxonomy): Bacteria > Actinomycetota > Thermoleophilia > Solirubrobacterales > 70-9 > JAWVFM01. The sequence goes on along the minus strand of CAWJCU010000017.1, from coordinate 79,613 downwards.
CTCCGGCGGCGAAGCCGCGGGCAAGAGGTTTTGGCGAAAGGGGAGGAGCCGGCGGAGTTATGTCGAGATGCCCTCTCAGACCCCGAAGCGGCGGCGCCTGCGCCGGCCGCGCCTAAGGCGCAGGCGGGTGCCCAGACCGAAGCGCCCGCGGGTCACGAGGCGTCCCGTCGGCCAGCGCGGGCCCGTGCTGGCGGCGCTCGGGGGGATCGTGGCCGGGCTGGGTGCGGTTCTACGGGCGATCGGCCGGGCCGTGGCCTCCGCCGGTTCCTACGCGGCCGAGGTCGGGCGCGAGCTGGGGCTCGCCATCGGCGACGTCGCCGCTGCCGTCGGGACGGCATGGGGCGGTCTCGACGTCTACATACGCCGCCGGGTGGCGCTGTTCGCCGCCGTCCTGGCGGCCCTCGCCGCGCTGTGGGTGTTCGCGGTGCCCGCGCTGCCGTGCCAGTTCCCGGGCGGAGATACCTGCCCCCCGCCCGACAACGCGGCGAGCCTCGTGCCCGCGGACGCCCTCGCCTACGTCCATGTGGACACCGACGCCTCCAGCGACCAATATCGCCAGGCGACGGCGGTCCTCGCCCGCCTGCCGGTGCTCTCGAGCCAGATCGGCGAGCGCCTGCTGGCGCAGGTTCCGGCGGTGGGGGGCTCCGCCCCGAGCTTCACGGAGGACGTTCGCCCGTGGCTCGGGGACGAGGCGGCACTCGCTCTCCTCCCGGCTGCGGGCGCGCCGCAGGAGGTCGAGCTCCTGGGAGTGGGGAATCAGGCGCTCGCCGAGCGCTACCAGCACCAGCTCGCCGGGGCCGGCAGCGAGACGATCCCCTACCGCGGAGTCCACCTGGTCCGCGGCCGCGGCGGCGTCGCCTCTGCGATCGTCGCTGGCTTCCTCGTCATCGGGACGACGGCCGGAACGGAGGCGGTGATCGACGTCGAGACGGGCGCACAGGGGACGACTCCGCTCAGCGACTCGCCGGCAGCGGCGATCCGCGACGAGCTCCCGGCCCAGCGTGTCGCCGACGCCTACCTCTCCTCCGCCGGCGCGGCCGCCGTCGCGGGGCGTCCGACCGGCTTGCTGGCGCCCCTGGCGCCGTTCTTCGCGCCGAGCTCGACGAAGGGCGTCGCGATCGGCCTCGCCGCGGCGCCCGATGGCTTCGAGGTGCGGATTCGAAGCGCTCTCGACCCCAAGCGCGCCTCGGAGAGGCCCGGGTTCTTCGCAGCCTTCCCGACCTTCGACCCCACGCTCGCCGCGAAGCTCCCCGCGAAGACGCTCGCCTATTTCGGAATCGGCGATCCGGGGCACGCGATCTCCTCGCTGCTCGCCCAGGCGAGCACCCAGGAGCCCGGCCTCGCGCGGGCCCTGACGGAGGCGGTGAAGAGCGCGCAGCAGGCGTCGGGAGTCAACATCACGAGCGATCTCGAGACCGCCCTCGGAAAGGAGGGCGCTCTCGCGCTCGAGCCGGCCCCGCCCGGCGGCACGCCGTACGTGCTCTACCTGGGAACGGACATCGACCCGAAAGCGGCCCGGGCGACGCTCGTGCGGCTCGAGGCCCCGCTTGCGCACGCCCTCGGCCCGTCGCAGGCGGGTGGGCACCGCGGCTTCCGCACGAGGGACATCGCCGGCGTCCAGGTCCAGACCCTCGACGTCTCGCCCGCGGTCGAGCTGAGTTACGCGATCGTGGGGACGGAGCTCATCGTCTGCGACGAACCCGATCGGCGTCGCGGCCGCCGCCCGCGGCGGGCTCGCCGAAAGCCCCAACTACGCCGATGCGACGGACGGGCTCAGCTCGCCGACCTCGCTTATCGGCTACCTGGACCTGCGGGGCCTCGTGACGTCTCGGCGAGCAGGCCGGTCTCGCGAACGACCCTGCGTACACCACCTTCTCAGGCGACTTCCACCAGCTCAAGGGCCTCGGGCTCACGGTCACCGCCACGGCTCGGGACCTCGACACCGATGGCCGGCTTGTGGTGGGTTCCGGTTCGCTACAGTCGCGCCCCCCGACCAACGGAGCAGATGAGCCACCTCCAAGCGCTTTCAGATAACGAGTTCCTCTTCACCTCGGAATCGGTGACCGAGGGCCACCCCGACAAGATCTGCGACCAGCTGTCGGACGGCGTCCTCGACGCGGTCATGCGCGACGACCCGGACGGCCGCGTCGCCTGCGAGTGCCTCGTCAACACCGGCCTCGTCGTCGTGGCGGGTGAGATCTCGACGCAGACCTACGTCGACATCCCGAAGATCGTCCGCGAGACCATCCACGGCATCGGCTACGACCGCGCCAAGTACGGCTTCGACGCCGACACCTGCGCGGTCGTGACGGCCATCGACGAGCAGTCGTCCGACATCGCCCAGGGCGTCGATACGGCCTACGAGGCACGAACCGACCCGAACGACGAGGACGAGCTCGACAGGGCCGGGCGCCGGCGACCAGGGGATGATGTTCGGCTACGCGACGCGGGAGACGCGGGCCCTGATGCCGATGCCGATCCAGGTCGCGCACACGCTCGCCCGCCGCCTGGCCGAGGTCCGGAAGGCCGACGTCGTGCCCTACCTGCGTCCGGACGGCAAGACCCAGGTGACCGTCCGCTACGAGAACGACCGGCCGGTGGAGATCACGAAGCTCCTCATCTCGACCCAGCACAAGGACGGCATCGACGGCGAGACGCTGATCAAGAACGACCTCTGGGAGCACGTGGTCGAGCCGGTCCTCCACGAGGAGTACAAGGAGCTCTTCACCGAGAAGGAGCTGCTTCGAGGAGTTCCTCGTCAACCCGACCGGCAAGTTCGTCGTCGGCGGGCCGATGGGCGACGCCGGCCTCACCGGGCGGAAGATCATCGTCGACACCTACGGCGGCGCCGCGCGCCACGGCGGCGGCGCCTTCTCGGGCAAGGATCCCTCGAAGGTGGACCGCTCGGCCGCCTACGCGGCCCGCTACGCCGCGAAGAACGTGGTCGCGGCCGGCCTCGCGGACCGCTGCGAGGTGCAGGTCGCCTACGCGATCGGGGTCGCGCACCCGGTCTCGCTGATGGTCCAGACCTACGGCACCGGGAAGCTCCCGGACAGCCAGATCTCGAGGATCGTCGACGGAGGTCTTCGACCTGCGCCCGGCGGCCTTCCGCTCGTACCTCGACCTCCACCGCCCGATCTACCAGAAGACCGCCGCCTACGGCCACTTCGGCCGCACCGACCACGACTTCTCGTGGGAGCGGACCGATCGCGTCGACGAGCTGCGACGCGCGGCGGGCCTCGAGGACGCGGCGCCCGCGCCGGCCTGACGCCCGCTCGGAAACCTCACGAGGCGCTCGCGGCGGCGTCGCCGCGCTCGCCGGCGGCTCGCTGCGGCGGGCGTCGGTGCGGCACTGCGAGCGGCGCCGAGGCCGAGTCCCGCGGCACGGCACCGCGGCTCTTCGTCACCGGGCGGCTGGCCGACTTCGACCGCCGGGCCCTTCGCGCCGAGAGCGCCGACGCGCGGATCCTGGCGACCGCGCACGGCGGTGGCGGCGGGGTCGCCCGGATCTCGGTCTCCGTCGCCGGCAAGCGCGTCGCAGAGGCGCACCCGCGCTGCCGGCCGATCGTGCCCGCGATCGGCAACGCTCCATTTCACCTACACCCGGCACCGCTTCGGAACCGGCCACAGGCGGGTCGTCATCGAGGCGAGCCGACGAGCGTGGCGCGCTCGCGCGCAAGGTGATCCACGTCGAAGCGGTCCCGCGCGGGCAGGGGAGCGGCGCGCCCAGCTCCGGGGCCGGCGTTCTACATCACGGCCTCGAACGCGCAGCAGCTTCGCAAGCAGGCCTACCAGGACGCCGCGACCTTCGCCCGGGCGCAGAAGGTCCGGGCACGGCCTCCTGGTCCTCGACTTCGGCGCCGCGCGGCTGCACAGGGGCACCTACGGCGTCCGCCTTCGAGGCGGCACGTTCTTCAGCGACCAGGAGGTCCACCGGGCGCTCGACGCTGCGGCGCGCGGCTTCCACGACCACCGCCGCGGGGGCTCGGTCACGATCGTCTACGCGGCCAGCAACGCGCTCCTGGGGGCGGGCGGGAACGGCGACCAGGCGCTCACCGCGAAGACGGCTCACGAGGCGGGCCGCCGCCAGGCGCTCACGCTCCGAGGGCTCCAGCTCGACTCGCACGAGACCGCGGCCGTGGGCGGCGACATCGAGCCCGGGTTACGACCTGATCGCCCCACCGAAGGTGAGCGTCTCGCTCGTCGGCCGGCGCGGTCTCCGTCCCCAAGCTCGGCCGGCCGTACTACGACGTCGGCACCGCGCCGTGCAGCGGCGACAAATGCACGAACGGCTGGAGCCTGCGGCGCGACATCTGCGCGGTCGCGTCCGGCCCGGGGCGGCGGGCCGTGCCGGAGATCTACTACGGGCCGCCGCTCGACCAGGCCGAGGACTGGACGGCCGCGGCGAAGGCCTGCGACATCCACGCGTTCGCCGGAGCCAGCGGCGAGAAGAGCGCCGACTACACCCCGGCCCAGAGCTGGCGGATCCTTCGCGACCAAGACGAAGGCGGGCGTCGGCCGGATCCTGGTGGTGTTCCCCGAGTGAGGGCCGCGCGTCGCGAGTCGGCGGCCTCGCGGCGCTCGCGTGCGCGGCGCTGGCCGGCCTGCGGCTCGGGCGGGGGCGGCGCGCCGCGGCTCGACCGGCGGTCGGCCCGAACGCGGCGCCTCGTCGCCGTCGAGCCCCAGGCACGACTCGATCCCGGGCGAGATCGACCCCAACCCTCAGGGCTTCTTCTCGCGCGACGTGCTCGCCCCGATCGTCAACGCCTGGCGCACCTCGAGCCCGCGCCGCTTCACGGAGGTCGACGCCGGCGCCGAGGGGGTCGACCACACGGTGGGCGTGCTCGGGATCTTCCGCGGCCCGAACGGCGGGCGGGGGCTCAGCACGGGAGCTGGTCAAGGTCATCGGCTCGGGCCCGCTGCGGATCGTCGACGCGCCGCTCGGCAACGCGCGCCGCGAGGATGCAGGGAGACGCGGAGATCCGCTTCGTCGGCGCGACGGGCATCCGCGGGAAGCTTCGGCTGCGCGACGACAGGATCGTCCTCGAGCCGCCGGCGCGGCGCGGGCCGAGCGGTCGACCGGCCTAGGTACTGCTGCGCGGGGGGCGGAGTGCCCTCGGGGCTCGCCGAGCCCGTGCGATCCCGCGGCGCCCGCCTGGGTGGCCCGGTCGACCTGCTGGACGACCTGGTCGGGCTGGGCGACGCCGGCGAAGACGAAGTTGTAGTCGTCGCCGCCCGCGGTGTCGAAGTCGACGTCGCCGATCTGGAGCATCCGCTGAAAGACGCCCTGGGTGAAGTTCACGTTCTGGACCCGCTCGAGGCGCGTCTCCTGGATCTCGCGGCTGATGATGCCCGCGCTGGATCCGGAGCCGCTTGTTGGTGATCGTGTAGTGGGTCGTGACGCGCTTGATGAACCCGACGAGGATCACGAGCGCGACGCCGACGACGGCGACGATCACCACCGTGCTGGTGCGCGAGTCCTTCGCCGCGACGGTGGTGATGCCGGCGGCGATCGCCGCCGCGACGAGCACCACCAGCAGCCCCTTGAGATAGAAGTCGAGGATCGCCCGCCAGGACGGATGACCCTCGAACATCACCTGCTCCCCGGGCCCAATGAGCGCGCCACGGGCCGAAGCATATCCCGCGCGGCCGCGAGCGCAACCGTCCGGCTCGGACCGTAGCTTTCGAGGTGTGTTTGATGAGGATCGTCGCTCCGAAAGAAGCGTGTAAGGACGCCGTAGGCGTCCGCAAGTGATGTCCATCGCCAGGGTCGAGCCGCTGACGACCGCCCGCGCGCTTCGCGGGCCGTTCGACTACCGCCTGCCGGCCGAGCTCGACTCGGTCCGGGTCGGCTCGGTGCTCGAGGTGCCCTTCGGGCGCCGCCGCGTGCTCGGGGTGGTCGTTGAGCCTCGCGGAGCGCAGTGAGCTGCCGCCGGAGCGCCTCGCGGAGCCGATCGCGGCCCTCGAGGCCGGTGCGCCTCCGGAGTCTGGTGCGCCTCGGCCTCTGGGTCGGGCGCGAGTACTGCTCAACGCCCGCCCGCGGGCTCGGCCTCGTCCTGCCGCCCGGGCACGACCTCGAGCCGCAGGCGACCGAAGCCGGCGCGCGAGCGCTGGGCGCGGCTGACCGGACGCGGGGCGGGCGGCGCTGCCTGACGCGGAGCGCCTGGGCGCCCGTCAGCTCGCGGCGCTCTTCGCTCCTCGCGAAGGCTGGGGAGAGCCGCGCTTCAGCCCGCGAGCTCGCCGCGGCGGGCGCGGGCGCCGACGTCCTTGGGCGGCTCGAGCGCCGCGGCCTCGTGGAGCTCGTCGACGAGGAGCGCCGGCGGCGCCCGGCGGGTGCCGCGGTCGGCGCCCCGCCGAAGCGACCGTCCGCCTGAACCCGGCCCAGACCGAGGCGACGAGGCGAGCCGTCGCGGCCCTCGACGGTGAGGAGCCGCGCGAGTTCCTCCTCTGCGGAGTCACCGGGTTCCGGCAAGACTGAGGTCTACCTCGCGGCCGCCGAGGCGGCGCTCGAGCGAGGGCGCTCCGCGATCGTCCTCGTGCCCGAGATCGCGCTCACTCCGCAGACGCTTCACCGCTTCCACTCGCGACTCGGCGAGACGGTCGCCGTGCTGCACTCGGGCCTGGGGGCCGGCGAGCGGTTCGACGAGTGGCGTCGGCTCGCATCGGGGGCTGCGCGGATCTGCGTTGGCCCGCGCTCGGCGATCTTCGCCCCCGTGAGCGACCTCGGGCTCGTCGTCATCGACGAGGAGCACGAGGCCTCCTACAAGCAGGAGGGCGACCCGCGGTACGACGCTCGGGAGGTGGCCCGACATCGGGCGGCGCACGCGGGCGCGGCCCTCATCGCCGGGAGCGCGACGCCGCGACCCGAGAGCTGGCTGGGCTTCGAGCGGATCGAGCTGCCGGCGCGCGCGACCGGAGGCGCGATGCCCGCGGTGGAGGTTCTCGACATGCGCGGGCGACCCGGCGGCGAGGGGCCGCTCCACGAGCGCACGGTTGCGCGCCCTCGCGCGCCTCGAGCGCGATGGCGGCAAGGCGATCGTGCTCGATCAACCGGCGGGGGTTCGCGCCCCACCTCGCCTGCCGCGACTGCGGCCGCGCGTGGCGATGCCCCAACTGCGACGTCTCGCTGGTGCTTCACCGGGCCGCGGGCGCCCTCCGCTGCCACCACTGCGGCCACGCCCAACGCGTGCCCGGTGAGTGCCCGGATTGCGGCTCGGTGGCCGTCGCGGAGGTGGGAGCCGGCAGCGAGCGGATCGCTGAAGACGTCGCCCGCGCCGCGGGGTCGGTGCCCGTGCTGAGGCTGGACTCCGACGCTGCGGATCGGCGCGGCGCGCACGTCGAGATCCTCCGGCGCTTCGACGAAGCGGAGTCGGCCGTGCTCGTCGGCACTCAGATGGTGGCGAAGGGCCATGACTTCCCCGACGTGGTGCTTGGCGTCGTCATCGACGCGGATGCCGCGCTTCGCTTCCCGGACTTCCGCGCCGAGGAGCGCACGTTCGCGCTCCTGGAGCAGCTCGCCGGCCGCACGGGCCGGGGCGAGCGTGGCGGGACGGTGCTCGTGCAGACCCTCGCCCCGGCGGCGCGCCCGATCGCCTACGCGGCGCGGCACGATACCGCGGGCTTCCTCGACACCGAGCTTGCGAGGCGCCGCGACCTTCGCTATCCGCCGTTCGCGAGCCTCGCGCGGATCGAGCTCACGGCCGTCGATCCGGGGCGCGCCGAGGCCGTCGCGCAGGAGCTCCACGGCGCGCTCGAGGCGGCGCTTCCGGCGGGCGTCGAGCTCCTGGGCCCGGCGCCGAGCTGGCGCCTGCGGGGCCGCCACCGCCGCCGGCTGCTCCTGAAGGGCCCGAGCAGCGCCACCCTCGGCGACGCGATCCGCGACCCGCTCGACGCGGCCGTGGCGGGCCGCGCGCTTCGCGACGCGACGCTCTCCGTGGACCTGGATCCGCAGTAGAGAGACTCTTAGACTTGAAGGCGTGAGCGAGGAGACGACGGAGGCGACCGAGCCGGCCGAGAACGGCGCCGAGCGGGACCGAGAGGAGCTGAGCGAGGAGCAGCGCGCACGGCGCGCCCCGCGCTCGCCGAGGTCAGGTCGTTCGGCGATCCGGCGCTGCGCTCCCGCGCGTCGGAGGTGGCGAGTTCGACGAGGAGCTCGCGGCCGACGCGCGCAGGATGATCGCGATCATGAGCGACGCGATCGGCGTCGGCCTCGCGGCGACCCAGCTCGGCATCATGCGCCGCCTGCTGGTCTTCCAGGCCGGTGCCGAGGCGACTCCCACCGCCCTCGTGAACCCCGAGATCGAGTGGCTCTCAGGCGACCTCGTCGTCGCGGAGGAGGGCTGCCTGAGCCTCCCCGGGCGTCGCGGTCGACGTCGAGCGGCCTCTGCACGCGAGGGTCCGAGGCCTCGACCTGCAGGGCGAGCCGATGCTTCTGGAGGCATCCGGTCTCGAGGCGCGCGTGCTCCAGCACGAGGTCGACCACCTCGACGGCGTGCTGATCCTCGACCGCACGAGCCGCGACCAGCGCAAGGCGGCGCTCCGCGCGCTGCGAGAGGGCACGAGCTACGCGCCTCCCCGCGACGACGAGGCATCCTCGAGCGACGTGGACGGGTGAGGCTCGCCTTCCTCGGGACGACCGCGTTCGCGGTCGCCGTGCTCGAGGATCTGTCCTCCTCGCCGGCCCATCGCCCGGCGCTCGTGATCACTCCGCCCGATCGCCCGCGTGGCCGCGGGCGACGGCTCGCCAAGCCCCCGGCCGCCGCTGCCGCCGTCGAGCTCGGCATCGAGCTTCACCAGACCGAGAGCGTCAACCTCGAGGGCTCGCGCGCCGCGATCGCGGCGTCCGGCGCCGAGATCGGGGTCGTCTGCGCCTTCGGCCAGCTCATACGCGAGCCGCTGCTGAGTGAGCTCGAGATGCTCAACGTCCATCCCTCGCTGCTTCCGCGGTGGCGCGGCGCCGCCCCGATCGAGCGGGCGATCATGGCCGGCGACAGCCGCACCGGCGTCTCGATCGCGCTGGTGGAGGCGGGCCTCGACTCCGGGCCCGTGGCGCTGGCCGAGCCGGTCGCGATCGAGCCCGACGATGACTACGGGACGCTGGTCGAGCGACTGGCGCCCCGTTCGGGCGCGCTCGCCATCGAGGCGCTCGACCGGCGCTCGGCGGGAGGGCTCGAGCTCACCGAGCAGGACGACGCGGCCGCGACCTACGCGGCCAAGATCGACCCGGCCGAGCGACGCCTCGAGCTGGGGCGCACGGCGATCGAGCTCGAGCGAACGGTTCGCGCTCTGCATCCACACATCGGCTCCTACCTCGAGCTCGAGGGAGGCGAGCGACTCGGCGTGGAAAGGGCGAGGTTGCCTGATGGCGACGTCGCCACGGGCGAGGTGGCCGAGGTCGAGGGCCGGCTGCTCATGGGGTGCGCGGAGGGCGTTCTCGAGCTCGTCGAGGTGAAGCCGGCGGGTGGGCGCGCGATGGCGAGCGAGGAGTACCTGCGCGGGCACCCGCCGCCGCGACTGGCGCCCGCCGCGCCGTGAGCGGCCGCCCGGGCGTGACGGACGCCCGGCGCGTCGCGTTCCGGGTCCTGCGCCGCTCGCTCGAGCAGGACGCGTTCGCCGACCGCGCGCTACCCGCCGAGGCCGCTCGCGCCGGCCTCGATCGCCGCGACCGCGCCCAGGCCCAGCGCCTCGCCTACGGCGCGATCCAGCGCGCGGGGACGGCGGACTGGATCGTCGGGAGCCTCGCCTCGAGGCCGCCCTCCGATCTCGACCCGCCCGTGCGAGCGGCCCTTCACCTCGGCCTCTACGAGCTGCTGTTCGCCGACGCCACGCCCGACCACGCGGCCGTCGACCAGGCGGTCGAGCTCGCCAAGGCCTCGGGCGCCGCGCGCGGGGCGCCGCTAGTCAACGCCGTCCTCCGCCGCGCCGCCCGCGAGCGGGGACGGCTCCTCGGCTCCCTCGACGACTCGACGCCGCAGGGAGCGGCGATCGCGCACTCCGTTCCGGCCTGGCTCGCCGAGATGTGGTGGCGCGAGCTCGGCCCGGACGGCGCGAGATCCCTCCTTCGTTCCGTGAACGAGCCGGCAGAGACGGCGCTACGCGTCAACGGCCTGCGCCCGGATGCGGCCGCGATCCACGACCGGCTCCGGGCCGTCGAGGGCATGCGCGCGTCTGAGGGCGGCCGCCTCTCGCGCCGGATCTCGCCCTCGTCGTCGATGGCCCGCTCCCGGACGAAGCATTGGCGGCGCTCGAGGCCGGCGATGCCGTCGCGCAATCGCGCGCCTCGCAGGCGGTGGTCGAGCTCCTCGACCCGAGGCCGGGCGAGCGCGTGCTCGACCTCTGCGCCGGACCCGGGATCAAAACCACTGCGATCGCGGCGAAGCTCGGGGGCGCAGGCGAGGTGGTCGCCGTCGAGGTCGACGAGGGGCGCGCGCGCCAGATCCGCGAGCTCGCCGAGCGCCTGGGCGCCGACACGGTGCGGGTCGCGCGAGAGGACGCGGCCCGATTCGACGCCGGCGAGGGTTACGATCGCGTCCTCGTGGACCCGCCCTGTTCCGACCTTGGAACGCTCGCCGCGCGCCCCGACGCCAGATGGCGAAAGTCGCCCGAGGCGATCGAGCGGCTGGCCGCGGGCGCTCAGCGGATCCTGGAGCGGGCCGCTGCGGCCGTGCGGCCGGGCGGTGTGATCGTCTACTCGACGTGCACGATCTCGCGTGCCGAGAACGAGGCGGTGGTGGGCGCCGACGCTCTCCGCCGCGCCGTCGCCGGCGGTGGATGACCTCGGCGCCTCGTTCCCGCAGCTAGCCGCGCCGGGCGACGCCCGTTTTCTCCAGACCCGTCCGGACCGCGACCGCACCAGCGGCTTCTTCATCGCGAGGCTCTCGAGGCCCGCCGATGGCTGATGCCGAGCAGGACCTGCGCCGCCCGGCGTGCCCCGGATGCGGTGAGCCATGGCTGCGGCCGACCCAGCTGCCGGGGCGCTACCGCTGCGTCTACTGCCTGCGACGCTACGAGCTCGTGTCGCAGTGCCCGAGCTGCGGTGAGCACCAGACGATCGCGCGGATGGACACCACCGAGGACATGCGTTGCCAGCACTGCGGCAGCTCGATGCTGAGGTCGATCTAGATGACCGACAGCCCATCCACGCACCCGCGGTTGACGGCGCATCCCGTCGCTGGGTCGCCACTCGTGCCCTCGCAGGTAGCGCTGCCACCTGCATCGGACCCGTGCGGCGCCCAGCTCGGACTGCGCCGCCCCCGGGGGCACGTCGATGGAAGGTCGATCATCTGATGCCCGCTCGCGATGCCTTCGAGGGCCTGCGCGTCGCCCCGTCGATCCTCTCGGCCGACTTCGCGCGGCTCGGCGCCCAGGTGAGCGATGTCCTCCAGGCGGGCGCCCGGGTGATCCACGTGGACGTGATGGACGGTCATTTCGTCCCGCCGATCACCATGGGCCCGCTCGCGGTCGGGGCGATCGCCGACCTGGTGCACGACGCGGGAGGCGTCGTCGATGCGCACCTCATGATCGAGCGGCCGGAGCGTCAGGTCGCGGACTTCGTCGCGGCCGGCGCCGACTGCGTGACGATCCACGTCGAGGCCGATGAGCACGCCTACCGCACGCTGTGCGCGATCCGCGACGACGCGGCAATGGCAGGCCTCGCCCTGAACCCGGGGACGCCGGCCGGCGCCGTGAGCGCGGCCGCCGAGGTAGCCGATCTGGTCCTGTGCATGAGCGTCAACCCCGGCTGGGGCGGCCAGGCCTTCATCGCGTCGTCGCCCGAGAAGCTGCGCCGCCTTCGCACCGAAGCGCCGGAGCCGCTCCTCGAGGTCGACGGCGGGATCGACGCTGAGACCGTCGGAGGCGTGGAGGCCGCCGGGGCGACCGTCTTCGTCGCCGGCTCGGCGATATTCGGCGACGCCGACCCGGCTGCCGCCTACCGCCGGATCGTCGAGGCGGCCGGCGCGGCCTAGCGAGGCGGCCCGTGCGCCCACGCCTCCAGGACGGCTCGGGCGAGCTCGACTTCTTCCTGCGGCGCATGGCGCTGCTCGTCGCCCTGATCGGCCTCCTACTCGCCGCCGGCACGATCGGCTTCGCGGTGATCGAGGGTGTGTCGCCCGCGTTCGCGTTCGAATGGACCCTGGACACCATCGCCACCGTCGGCTCGATCCCGAATCCAACCGAGGGGGCCGCACGGGCGCTGAAGGTCGTGCTCACGATCCTCGGCGTGGGTACGCTGTTCTACGCGCTGGTGACGATCACGGAGTTCTTCGTCGCCGGACACGTCGGGGACCTCCTCCGGAACCGGAGAACGCTGCGGATGATCGAGTCGCTCACGGACCATCACCTGATCTGCGGGTTCGGAAGGGTCGGTCAGCAGATCGCGCGCGACCTCGCCGAGGCGCGGCAGCGGTTCGTCGTCATCGACGTGAACCCGGACAGCCGTGCGACAGCCGACGAGCGTGGTGTCCCGTTCATCGAGGGGTCGGCATCCGACGACGACGTCCTGCACGCCGCCGGGATCGACCGGGCCCGTTCGCTGGTCGCCTGCATGGACTCCGACGCCGAGAACATCTTCGCGACGCTCACCGCCCGCGAGCTCCGCGACGACCTCCTCGTCGTCGCCCGGGCGAGCGTCGAGGACTCCGAGTCCAAGCTGCGGCGCGCGGGCGCCGACCGGGTGATCTCCCCATACAAGACGAGCGGCTCGGAGATGGCGCGGCTCGCGCTCACCCCTCAGGTGGTGGACGTCGTCGACGTCGCGCCCGCCTACCGGATGGAGGAGATCGAGGTCGCGCCGGGGTGCCGCGGTGACGGGCGCTCGGTCGACGACATCCGAGGCGCGGCCATCGTCGTCGCGCTGCGGCAGGCCGGTGGCTCGCTGCAACCGCTTCCGCCTGGCGCGACGGCGCTTGCGGGCGGCGACGTCGTCGTTGCGATGGGGCCCAGCGCGGAGATGGACCGCCTGGAAGCCGAGTTCGAGCCGGCCGCGGGCAGGCCCTCGGGTGGGTAGCTGAGGGGCTTCAGCCCCGAAAGGAGCGTGTAAGGGCGGCGAAGCCGCCCGCAGAAGATGCCTAGCCGACCTCCTCGGCGGCTGCAAGGGTGGCCTCGAGCTCGGCCGACGACCCCGGCGCGACGGCGTCCGCCGGACGCGCGAGAGGCTTGCGGTAGAGCGCATAGAGGAGGGTGCAGAGCGCCGCCGCCGCGGCGAGGAAGCCGACCTCGACCCGGCGGAACTCGGTGAGGATCGGCAGCAGGTTGAAGGCGAGGAAGGCGATCGCGCAGACGGCCCAGCGGGCCGCGGCGCGGCGCACCTGTCCCTGCGCCACCGCGGCCTGGTTGAGTGTCGTCGCCGCCAGGTAGAGCCCCATGCCCACGCTCACGCACAGGAGGGCGAAGCGGTCGTATGAGAACTTCGCGCCAAAGGCGAGCTGCATGAGCGCCGGGCCCACGACGAGCATCACGAGCGAGACCGCGGCCGAGAAGGCGGCGATGGCGGTCATCGTCCCGCGGATCGACAGCCGAAAGGCCTCATCACCGGAGTCGCCCCGCGATCGCAGGCGGGTGAGGTGAGGAAGGAGGCTCGTCGCAATCCCCTGGAAGAGGAGCAGGGGAGCGCGCGCGACCATCAGCACGTTGAAGATGTAGCCGGCCGCCGCCGCGCCAACCGACGCTCGAACGAGCAGCGGCCCGCCGTTCAGCAGGGTCTGCTCCGAGAGCATGATCAGGAACACGGCCGCGGCGAAGCCTCCCCCGCTCGCGAGCGTGAACTCCGCGCCCGATGGCTCTTCCCGGCGCGCCGGCTCGTCGAGCGCGGCTCTGCGGGAGCGGCCGACGAAGGCGAGCGGCACGATGATGAGGCTCAGGATCGGCGACGCGGCGATGCCGAGCGCGATGGCCTCCTGCCCGCTCGCGACGCCGACGGCCACCGCCAGCGCGAAGATGAACCGCCCGAGGGCCTCGTTGAGGATCAGGCCGGCGAGCAGCCCGAACCGCCGCGTGCCGGCCAGGAAGCCGCGCGCGTAGTAGCTGGGGCCGTAGCAGACGACCGCCACGACGAGAACCCAGTAGAGCGTGGCATTGCCGTTCAAGAGGTCGTCTTCGAGGGGGACGCGGAGGGCCAGGAAGACGAGCGCGATCGTCACCGCGATGCCGAGCTGGATCAGGGCGGCCACCCGCAGCGCGTGACCGATCGGCTGGCCGCGCTCCTGGCGCTCGGCCACCGTCCGCGAGAGGAGCTGCTCGACGGGCCGGGCGATGATCGAGACGGTCATGATCACCGCCGACCAGAGCACGACGATCTGCCCGTACTCGACCCGCGAGAGGTTGTGCGAGGCGAGCGCGAAGAAGAGGTAGGTGAGGATCCCGCCGATCCCGATTCCGACCGAGAGCAGGGTCGCACTGCGCCCGTATCGGCGCGCCTCCGCTCCTGCCTCGGCGCTCCCCATCAGGGCGGGGACGGTAGCGGCCGACGGTGCGGCCAGGGCCGTACAATGGCCGTTGATTGACTGGTCAGTCAATACCGATCCCTAACCCGGCCCTTGGTGCCGGCTGGCCGTGAAAGGAGCAGGATCGGAGCCATGACGGCCCCCCACACGTCCACGTCCGCTGATCGAGAGGCGATGGGGCGGGCCCTCGCCCTCGCCGCGGGCGGACGCGGAAGGGTGAGCCCGAATCCGCTCGTGGGCGCCGTCATCGTGCGAGACGGTCGGATCATCGGCGAGGGATTTCACGAGCGCCTCGGCGGGTTGCATGCCGAGGCGGCTGCGCTCGAGGACTGCCGCGGGCGTGGCGAGGACCCGCGCGGCGCGACCGCGTATGTGACCGTGGAGCCCTGCGCGCACACCGGTCGCCAACCGCCGTGCGCCCCCGCTCTCGTCGCGGCCGGCGTCGCGCGCGTCGTCATCGGCGCTGACGACCCCAGCGAGCACGCGTCGGGACGAGGCCCCGCGATCCTCGCCGACGCCGGCGTCGAGGTGGCGTGGGAAGGCGAGCCGGAGCGGACCGAGGCGCTCCTGCAGAACCAGCCGTTCCGCAAGCGGGCGCGAACCGGGCGCCCGCACGTACGTCTGAAGTCGGCGGCGAGCCTTGACGGGCGCACCGCGACGGCGGACGGAGATTCGCGATGGATCTCGGGGGAGGCGAGCCGCGCGACCGTTCACAGCTGGCGCGCCGAGGCCGACGCGGTGGCCGTCGGAATCGGCACCGCGTTGGCGGATGACCCGCTTCTCATCGCCAGGCCGGAGCACTCCAGCGACATTTCGCAGCCCCTGCGCGTGATCTTCGATTCGGCCGCGCGGCTTCCGCTCGCATCGCAGCTCGTCGAGACGATCGACGTCGCGCCGCTCACCGTCATCGCCGGCGCCGCGGCCCCCGATGAGCGGGTGAGCGCGCTCGAGAGCGCCGGGGCCAGCGTGGTTAGGGCCCCCGGTGAGGGCGCCGAGCAGGTGGGCGCAGCGCTCTCAGAGCTCGGCGCCCGCAAGGTGTCCTCGCTACTTCTCGAGGGCGGGGCGCGGCTTGCCGGCTCGTTCTTCGATGCCGGCGAGGTCGACGAGATGCGGCTGTTCGTCGGTCCGATCATCATCGGCGGGGACGGCGCACGCCCGATCGCAGCCGGGCGCGGCGCGCCTCGGATCTCGGATGCGCAGCGAGCCGTGGCCACGGACTGCGTTCTCTCCGGCGAGGACATGCTGATCTCGGCCCGTCTGCGGGAGTGGTGAGCGGATGTTCACGGGAATCGTCAAGGAGATGGGCAGCGTGGAGGCAGCCGAGGGCGGTGACGGCGGGATGAGACTGCGCGTGCGGACGGCCATTGGGTCGGAGCTGCGCGAGGGAGACTCGGTCGCGGTCGCGGGCGTGTGTCTCACCGCGGCAGCGGTGGATGGGGCCGGCTTCGAGGCCGATGCGATGAACCAGACGCTCGGGCTGACGACCCTGGGCGACCTCGCGCCAGGCGACCGGGTGAACGTCGAGCCGGCGCTTCGCGCTGCGGAGCCGCTCGGCGGCCATCTCGTCCAGGGCCACGTCGACGGCGTCGGCACCGTCAGCGGGGTGGGGGACGACGGGATCTCGCGGCGCGTTCGGATCGAGATACCGGAGGGCCTCCGGCGCTACGTGGCGGAGCGCGGCTCGATCGCGCTCGACGGCGTGAGCCTCACGGTGGCCGCGGTGGAAGGCGCCACCGTCGAGGTGGCGCTGATCCCGGAGACGCTCGATCGAACGACGCTCGGCGGTCTGGCGAACGGAGACCGAGTAAACGTCGAGGTGGACCTCGTCGCCCGCTACGTGGAGCAACTCATGCAAGGCTTTGAAAGCTCAGAAGGGAGCAACTGATGGAACACACCGCCACCGCCTTCTCCACCATCGAAGAGGCGATCGACGAGATCCGCCGCGGACGGATGGTCGTCGTCTGCGACGACGAAAACCGCGAGAACGAGGGCGACCTCACCATGGCCGCCCAGTTCGCGACCCCCGAGGCCGTGAACTTCATGGCCAAGGAGGCCCGCGGGCTGATCTGCCTCGCGCTGACGGGCGATCGGTGCGACCAGCTCGGCCTCGACCTGATGGCGGCGAAGAACGAGTCTCCCTTCAACACCGCATTCACCGTGTCTGTCGAGGCCCGTGTGGGCGTGACGACCGGCATCTCGGCGGCGGACCGGGCGCGCACGATCCAGGTGGCGATCGATCCGAGCTCAACCCCGGAGGACCTCGTGCAGCCCGGCCACGTCTTCCCGCTCAAGGCGAAGGAGGGGGGCGTCCTCGAGCGAGCGGGGCAGACCGAGGCCGCCGTCGACCTCGCGCGGCTCGCCGGCCTCATTCCCGCCGGTGTGATCTGCGAGGTGATGAATGAGGACGGGACGATGGCGCGCGTAAACGACCTCGTCCCCTACTGCGAGCGCCACGACTTGAAGATGATCACCGTCGCCGACCTCATCGCCTACAGGCGCCGCACCGAGCGCCTGGTCGAGCGGGTGGTCTCCACGCGCCTGCCGACGGCCTTCGGCGACTTCACGGCCGTCGGTTACCGCTCGCTCGTCGACGACAAGCACCACGTGGCGATGGTGAAGGGCGAGGTCGCGGGCGCGGAGGACGTGCTCGTGCGCGTCCACTCCGAGTGCCTCACGGGCGACGTCTTCCACTCGCTTCGCTGCGACTGCGGCGAGCAGCTGGAGGCGGCCCTCGCGATGATCGAGCGCGAGGGCAGCGGCGTGCTCCTCTACCTCTCGCAGGAGGGGCGAGGGATCGGCCTGCTCAACAAGCTCCGCGCCTACCGGCTGCAGGAGGACGGCTTCGACACCGTCGACGCGAACCTGAAGCTCGGCCTTCCGGCCGACCTTCGCGATTACGGCATCGGCGCGCAGATCCTGGTCGACCTCGGGCTCTCGAACATCCGCATCCTCACCAACAACCCGAAGAAGATCCACGGGCTCGAGGGGTACGGGCTCTCGGTCGCCGACCAGCTGCCGATCCGCTCGATCCCGAACCCGCACAACGAGGAGTACCTGAGGACGAAGCGCGAGCGCCTCGGTCACACGCTCCATCACCAGGGCCTGCCCCTCGACGAAGAGCTCCTGCACGAGGAGCATCGCCGCGACGTCGAGAAGGAGGCGCTCGGGGCGGACGAATCGGAGCCGGATGCCTGAGCCCGGGACGGGAGAGTTCGCTCTCGTCGTTGCGACCTTCTACGAGGACCTTGCGGAACGACTCGTCAACGGAGCGGTCGAGGGCTTCGACGACGAGGGCGTGAGCGCCGCCTCCGTCCAGACGTTCGAGGTCCCCGGCGCCTTCGAGTTGCCGCTCGCCGCGGCGTGGTGCGCCGAATCGGGCCGCTTTGCGGGTGTCGCCGCCCTCGGCGCCGTGATACGCGGCGAGACTGATCACTACGACTACGTCTGCGCCGAGGCGGCTCGGGGCGTCCAGCGCGTTCAGCTCGACACGGGCGTTCCGTGCGCGTTCGGCGTCCTCACCTGCGAGACGATGGAGCAGGCGCTCGCACGGGCCGGAGGAGGCAGGCGCGATCAGGGGCGGAACGCCGCGATCGCGGTCGTCCGCATGGCGCGGCTTCGCTCCGAGCTCGGCTCGTAGCGCCGCTACCATCCCCGGCCTCGTGTCCAAGGTCTGCTTCAGCTGCGGCAAGACGCCCGCCTTCGGCAACTCGCGGAGCCACTCCATGGTCGCCACCCGGCGCCGCTTCAACCCGAACCTCCAGAAGGTCCGGATCAACGACGGCGGGCGGCCGCGCCGCGTGTACGTCTGCACGCGGTGCCTCAAGGCCAACAAGGTCACGAAGTACGCCTGACTGAACAACTCTGCCGGCTGCTCTGCTCTCGCTCGCGCTGCCCGCCTGCGCCCGGCGGCTTGCGACGCTGAGCGGGGGGACTCGGGCAACTGGGTTGCACCGCGACTTCGTCGTTAGCCCAGACGGCTAATAATCCGGACCGTATGGCGACGCCGGTCGAGCGCTTCCGCAAGGTAATGGCGGTCGCCTACTCGCACCTCGAGGCGCGGCGCGAGGAGGTCAACGACCTAAACGTCTTCCCGGTGCCCGACGGCGACACCGGGGACAACATGGCCCTCACAATGCGCCACGTCCTGGACGAGCTCGACCGGCTCGAGCAGGACGGCGCCGGTGACATCGAGCGGAAGGAGGTGGTGGAGCACGTCGCGAGGGCGGCGCTGATGGGGGCGAGAGGGAACTCCGGCGTGATCCTGAGCCAGATCGTGCGCGGCGCGGCGGAGGAGCTCGCGACACCCCCCGGTCGGCTGATCGACCCGATCCTTGTATCGGCAGCGCTTTCGAGTGCCACCCGGGCGGCCTATGCCGCCGTCCGCGAGCCGGCGGAGGGAACGATGCTCACCGTGATCCGTGAGATGTCCGATGCCGTCTCGCAGCGGCTTGCGCACGCGAACCAGCCCGCGCTCGGTCCCGACGCCAGCGACGAGCAGCAGAACGCGCTGCTGGCCGAAATGCTTGCGACCGCGCTGAACGCGGCCGAGGAGGCCGTCGAGCACACGCCCGAGCAGCTCGACGTCCTCGCCGACGCGGGTGTCGTCGACGCCGGCGCCCTCGGCCTGGCGGTGATCGTGCGCGGGGCGATCTCGGGTCTCGCCGGCCAGCAGGTGGAGTTGCCCGAGATCCCCCACTACGAGCCGGCGCGAACGGTCGACGTTCACCACACCGGGTCGCGCTTTCGCTACTGCACAAACTTCATCGTCACCGGCGACGGCCTTGACCGCCGCGCCTTCGAGCGCCGCCTCGAAGGCCTCGGTGACTCCGTTCTCGTCGTCGGCGACCCGTCGACCCTCAAGGTGCACGTGCACACCGACGACCCCGACGCCGCCAAGCGCCTCTTTTATGGCGCTGGCGCGATCGAGCGCGAGGACATCGCCGACATGCGCGAGCAGATCGCCGCGCGCGAGGCGCGCCTCGCGGAGACGCGCACAGGCGTCGTCGCGATCGCCAGCGGCGAGGGGCTGAGCCGGCTGTTCGGCGAGCTGGGGGCGATCGTCGTCGACGGCGGAGTGACCTTCAACCCCTCGACTAACGACATCCTCAATGGGATTGAGCGCGTGCCGAGCGCCGAGGTCCTCGTCCTGCCCAACTCGGCCGACGTCATCCTCGCCGCTGAGGAGGCGGCGAAGATCAGCGAGCGAACCGTGGTCGTCGTTCCGACGACTTCACAGCAGAGCGCCCTTGCGGCGCTTGTCGAGCTGGACTCCAACGCAGGCGCGGTGGAGAACGCGGGGCGCCTGGGCGGGGTGCTCGAGGGCGTTCGCGCGGGCAGCGTCGCTCCGGCTGCGCGCGACGACGCTGAGCGGCGTTTCGTGCGCGGCGACGCGGTGGGCTTCGAGGGCGACCATCTGCTCGCGTGGGGCGGCGCGGGATCGACACTCGCTCGGGTGCTGCTCGCGCTCGCCGAGGGCGCCGAGCTAGTGACCGTCATCGAGGGCGAGGGAGCGCCGATCCCGGTCGACGAGCTCCGCCTGTTGGTGCCCGACACGGTGGAGCTGGAGACCCATTACGGAGGGCAGCGCCTCTACTGGTGGCTGATAGCGGCGCAGTAGGCCTCCTCGACGAGGTCCTCGAAGCCCATGGCGGGCTCCAGCGATGGCGCGCGGCGCGGCGCATCGATGCCCGCGTGCGGTCGGGAGGGCTGCTCGTCCGGACGCGGATGCCGGGCCTGCGGTTCTTCGACTACCGGCTCACGGTGACGCCGGGCGAGCCGCACACGGTTATGGACCCCTTCCCCCGCGAGGGCGAGCGGGGCGTCTTTGACGGCGGGACGGTCCGGATCGAGACCTCCGACGGCGACGTCGTCTCGACCCGGGCCGACCCGCGTGCCGAGTTCTTCGGGCGCCCCGGCCTGCGGCGGAACGTTCGCTGGGACCCGCTCGACGGCGCGTACTTCGTCGGCTATGCCATGTGGAACTACCTCGCCACCCCGCTGCTCTTGACACGCAAGGGAGTCGAGCTGAGCGACGGCGGAGCCTGGCGTGAGCGCGACGAGACCTGGCGGAAGCTCGACGCCGCGTTCGACGGTTCCTTCGATACGCACTCGCCTCGGCAGTCCTTCTACTTCGACGCGCGCGGTCTCCTTCGCCGCCACGACTACGTCGCGGAGGTCGTCGGGGGATGGGCGAGAGCGGTGCACCTGTGCGCGGACCACGCCCAGGCCGACGGCCTCGTCTTCCCGACCCGCCGGTGGGTTCGGCCTCGCGGGCCCGGTGGCCGCCCGATGGCGGCGCCGACGCTCGTGTCGCTCGACATCTCCGACGTGCGGGTCGCCAGTGACTAGGGTCCGCGTCGCGAGCCGCCCCAAGCCCGTCCTCTGGCAGTACACCTTCTCGAATTACAACGAGAAGGTCCGCTGGACGCTCGACTACCGGCGGATCCCGCACGCGCGGCGGAGGATCCTCCCGGGCTCGCCGCGCGCGCTCTGGCTCTCATCGCGCGGGACCCTTCCGCTGCTCGACCTCGACGGCCGGCGGATCATGGACTCGACGCGGATCATCGAGGCGCTCGAACGGCGCTTCGAGGGCCGCCGGCTGCATCCGGCCGACCCCGCTGATCGCGCCCACGCCCTCGAGCTCGAGGAATTCTTCGACGAGAATGTCGGGCACGATGTCCGCCGGGTCGCGTTCTGGGACATGCGCAACGAGGACGGATACCTGCCGAACTTCATTGCCACAGGATTCGGCGGCGCGGGCCACGCGTTTACCCGCGTGACGAGCCGCGTCGCGTGGGCCCACGCGTCGCGCCGGTACACGTTGCGCGAGGCCGACGCCGAGCGCTCGCGCGAGCGGATCGTCGCCGGCCTCGAACGTATTGAGGACGAGCGCGACGGCCGCGACCACCTGGTCGGAGAGGACTTCAGCGTCGCCGACCTCACGGCTGCGGCGCTGCTCTATCCGCTCGCCTGGCCCGACGAGCTTCAATACTCGCCGCCCCGCCCGCCGCATTGGGAGTTCGGGGAGTCACTTGCCGGTCACCCCGCGGTCGGATGGATCCGCGACACCTATCACCGGCACCGGGGCGTCTCGGCGGAGATCCGCTAGCGAGTGCCTAGCTGGCGAGGTCGACGACGGCCTCGACCTCGACCGGCCAGTCGAAGGGGAGCTCGGCAACGCCGATGGCGGAGCGCGCGTGGCGGCCCGCCTCCGGCCCCCAGACGTCCAGGACGAGCTCACTGAAGCCGTTCACGATGCTCGGCGTCTTGTTGAAGCCCGGCGCGCAATTGACGAGGCCGAGCGCCTTGAACCATCCCCGGACGCGGTCGAGGTCCCCGAGCTCGGCGCGGAGCGAGGCGATGATCGCGAGGCCGGTGAGGCGTGCGGCATCCGCCGCTTGCTCGACGGTCACGTTGGCGCCGACCTTGCCGGACATGAGCGTGCGGTCGCCGTCCACGGGGCCGTGACCGGACACGAAGCCGACGTCGCCGGCAACGCGGACGCGATCGAACTTGAACTCGACGCCCGCCGGGGGCGCGAACGGCGCCGGCAGCTCGAGCCCGAGCTCCGCCAGCCGATCGTCGATCCGTCCCATCTGTAGTGGAGCCTAGCCTTGGCGGCGGGATGGAGACAACACGTGGGATCGGAAGCGGCGAGCCACTCGAGCTTGCTGAGCTCGAGGGCGCGAAGCTACGATCGCGCCCGCGACCGAACCGGCTGGCCGCTCCGATCTCGAGCCTCCGTGGAGCGGGGCCGAAGCTCGCGCAGGCGGCCGCCGAGCTCGGCATCGAGACGATCGGCGATCTCCTCCTCCACGTGCCGCGCGGCTACCGGGATCGCACGAAGCTCGGCCTTCTGGGAGAGCTGCGGATCGGCGAGGAGGCGACCGTGCTGGTTGAGGTGCGGAGCGCCCGCGTGCGACCAACACGCCGGCGCAACCTGAAGATCGTCGAGGCCGTTGTCGCCGACGGGAGCGGGCAGGCGAAGGCGCTCTGGTTCAACCAGGCCTGGCTCGCGGAGCGCCTGCGGCCGGGTGCGCGCGTGCTCCTGGTCGGCAAGCTCGAGCGCGGTGGCGAGTTTCGGGTCGCCGACCACGAGATTCTCGAGTCGAACGGAGAGTCGCGAGGAGTCCACACCACGGGGCTGGTCCCGATCCACCCGGCGTCGGAGCGGCTGAGCGCGCGCAAGCTTCGCGACTGGTCCTGGCAGGCGATGCCCGCGGCCCTCGACTTCCCCGAGGCGCTCCCGGCGGAGCTTCGCGCGCGTCGCGGCTACCCCGGGGAGGCCGACTCGATCGTCGGAATCCACTTCCCCCGAAGCGCTGCGGAGGCAGCAACCTCCCGCGAGCGCCTGGCCTTCGAGGAGCTCATGCTTCATCAGGTGGCGCTGGCCCGACGCCGCGCGGCGGCGCGCTCAACTCGCGAGGGCATCCCCATCGGCCGGCCTGGTGACCTCGTCGCCGGCTGGATTCGCTCCCTGCCGTTCGAGCCCACGGGCGACCAGCGACGGGCGTTCGAGGAGATCGATGCCGACCTCGCGTCGGGCGAGGCGATGCAGCGGTTGCTGATGGGCGAGGTCGGAAGTGGCAAGACGGTCATCGCCGTCTACGCGATGCTGCGCGCGGTGGAGGCGGGCTACCAGGCGGCGCTGATGGCGCCGACGGAGACGTTGGCGGAGCAGCACGCGGCGACCCTGAACGGGCTGCTTGCCGGAGTCGACGTGCGCTTCACCCTTCTGACCGGGGCCACGACCGCCGCACGCAGGCGCGACGTGCTCGGGAGGCTCGCGAGCGGCGAGCTCGAGCTCGCCGTCGGCACCCACGCGCTGCTCGAGCCAGACGTCGAGCTCGCCCGGCTCGGGGTGGCCGTGGTCGACGAGCAGCACCGCTTCGGCGTGAGCCAGCGGCGGGCCCTCGCGGCGAAGGGGCCAGAGGTGGAGGGGGAGCCGCGCGCGCCCCACGCGCTCCACATGACGGCGACACCGATCCCCCGCACGCTCTCGCTCACGGCCTACGGCGACCTCGACGCAACGATCCTCCGGGAGATGCCCGCCGGACGAAAGCCAGTAACGACCTGGGCGGTGGGGGAGGAGAAGCGGGCCGGCGCCTACGACTTCATCCGCGCGCGGTTGCGGGAGGGGCGCCAGGCCTACGTTGTCTGCCCGCTGGTTGAGGGCTCCGAGAAGCTCGAGGCTAGGGCGGCCTCCGAGGAGGCCGAGCGGCTGCGGGCCGGCGAGCTCCGAGACTTCCAGGTCGGCCTCCTGCACGGCCAGATGCCGGCGCGCGAGAAGGCGGAGGCGATGGACGCGTTCGCCTCCGGCCGCACCGACGTGCTAGTGGCGACCACGGTGATCGAGGTCGGCATCGACGTTGCGAACGCCACGGTGACGCTGATCGAGGGCGCCGAGCGCTTTGGGCTCTCGCAGCTCCACCAGCTCCGCGGGCGGGTGGGTCGCGGCTCGGAGGAGTCGTTCTGCATCCTCTTCGCCGACGCCGAATCCGAGCTGGCCCGCCGCAGGATCGAGGCGATTACCACCGAGCGCGACGGCTTCAAGCTCGCCGAGGTCGACCTCGCGCTGCGCGGCGAGGGGGAGATCCTCGGAACCAGGCAGCACGGTCTCCCGCGGTTCCGCGTTGCCGAGCTGCCCGACGACTCGCGGCTCCTGCTCGAGGCGCGAAAGGAGGTCCAGGCCATGCTCGCCGCAGCCGGATCGCTCGACGCGCCCGAGCTCGCACCGCTGGCGGAGCTCGCCGCCAGGCGCTTCTCCGACGACCCCGCGTTCGCCGGTTGAGGGTCGTCGGCGGTGAGCTTCGCGGGCACCGGCTCGTCTCTCCGCCTGGGGGCTCGTCGGCGGTCCGGCCGACTGCGGACCGTGTCCGTGAGGCGCTCTTCTCGGTGCTCGGCGATGGCGTGGCCGGCGCCACCGTGCTCGACCTCTATTGCGGTACGGGCGCCCTCGCGATCGAGGCCCTCTCCCGCGGCGCCGAGCGCGCGACTCTCGTCGACACCGACGTCCGGCTCGCCCGGCGGAACGTCGCCGACCTCGGGCTCGACGACCGGGCCGACCTCGTTCGCTCGGACGCCCTCGGCTTCCTGCGCCGCTCCGCGGACGCCTTCGACCTGATCCTCTGTGACCCGCCCTATAACATCGCCGACCGCCTTGAGGGGGAACTCGACTCGCTCATATCGCCTCGCCTATCGGAGGGAGGCCGCTTGATAACGGAGAGCGCGGCGCGCCGCCCGCTGGAGCTGCCGAGCGTCACGGTCGCCTTCGAGCGGCGCTACGGCGACACCGTGGTCCGCATCCATGAGGCGGGCGGATGACGCCGAACGGCGGAACGGCCATCTGCCCGGGGAGCTACGACCCGGTCACCAACGGCCACCTGGACATCATCGGCCGCACGGCGAGGGTCTTCGACCGCGTCGTCGTCGGCATCGTCGGCAACGCGCCCAGGAAGGCCGAGCACATGTTCACCGCCGAGGAGCGAAGGGCCTTCATCGTCGATGCGACGGCGGATCTGGCCAACGTCGAGGTGGAGGTGTTCCGCAACCTGCTCGTCGAGTTCGCCCGCGGTCACGACGCGACGGTGATCATCAAGGGGCTGCGCGCGATCTCGGACTTCGAGTACGAGTTCGAGATGAACCAGCTCAACCGCAAGCTCGCGCCCGAGATCGAGTCGATGTACGTGATCGCCTCTCCCGAGTACAGCTTCCTCTCCTCGACGGGCGTGAAGGAGATGGCGACGTTCGGTGGCGACGTGTCCGACCTCGTGCCCGCGCCGGTCGCGAAGGCCCTCTCCGAGCGTGAGCAGCGCTGAGCCTCTCGTGGGCAGGAGCTTGCAGGAGGGCGCCGAAATCCCCCCTGCGGAACCCGTTTTCCCCGCATACCCGTAATCTTTCCGGAGCCCAATGGACGTCCTCGTCCTCATCGACAAGCTCGACGACCTGATCCACAACGCCAGGCCGGTGCCGCTGACCGACCAGGTGAGGGTCGATCGCGAGGAGATCTACGACCTCCTCGACCAGATGCGCGCCACGATCCCCGAGGAGATCAAGCAGGCGCGCTGGATCGTCAAGGAGCGCCAGGAGATGCTCGCCGAGGCCAAGCGCGAGGCCGAGCGGGTCGTCAAGGAGGCGCGCGACCAGCAGGCGCGCCTGATCTCCGACGAGGAGGTCTACAAACAGGCCGAGCGCGCTGCCGAGGAGATCATCGAGGACGCCCGCGAGACCGAGCGTTCGATCCGCCTCGGCGCTGAGGACTACGCCGACGAGATCCTCTCGACGCTCGAGGTCAACCTCCAGAAGTTCCTCGCCGCCGTCCAGCGCGGGCGCGATCGCCTCGCCGGCCGCGACGAAGAGCCGGCCGAGGTCGGCTAGCCCGCCGCCCTGCACGAGCCCGTCCGCAAGGCCACGCGGGAGGAGATAGAGCCGCTGAGCCATGCGCTCGCGGCCGCGTTCCGCAGCGACCCAGCGCTCGGACACCTGCTCGGCGCCCCCTCCACGCGCGAGCGCCGGCTGCGCGACTTCTTCCGCGTCGAGCTCGCCGAGGTTGCCTTCGACCACGGGCTCGTGTTCACGACCGACGATCTCGCGGGCGCGGCCGTGTGGGCGCCGCCCGAGCGCTGGCGAGTCTCCCTGCGGGCGACGATCCGCGAGGCTCCGACGATGGTCGGCGTCTTCGGTCGCCGGCTCCCCCTGGCGCTGCGCGCCCGGATGCGGATCGAGCGGAAGCACCCCGCCCGCCCCGGCCACTTCTACCTCGCCGTCGTGGGAGTCGAGCCCGACGCGCAGGGCCGCGGCCTCGGCAGCAGGCTCATGTATCCGGTCCTCTCCGAGGCCGACGCCGGCGGGGTCGCCGCCTACCTCGAGGCCTCGACCCCGCGCAGCCGGCTCCTCTACGAGCGCCACGGCTTCGAGGTGGTGGAGGAGATGCGCCTGCCCCGCCGCGGGCCGGCGATCTGGCGGATGTGGCGCGACCCGTTCGGGTCGGACTAGGCTGAGGCCGAACGACTCGGAGGACAACATGGCTGGAAGGTTTGGAACGAGCGTCGAGATCGATCGCCCGATCGAGGAGGTCTTCGACTTCCTGGCCGCGGGGGTGAACGACCCGAAGTTCAGCAACCGGGTACTCGAGATCAAGCAGACCACCGACGGCCCGCCGGGCGTCGGGACGGTGTTCGAGAGCACCGTGAAGGACGCCGGGATGAAGAGTCACCGCGAGATCAAGCTGACCGAGTTCGAACGGCCCACGAAGCTGCGCTGGACCGAGATCTCGAAGAACGCCGTGACCTCGTCGGATGGCGGCTATGACCTCGAGGCGGCGGGGGGTGGGAAGACGAAGCTCGCCTTCTTCAACGAGCTCTCCGGCCACGGGTTCGGGAAGCTGATCGAAGGGTTCGCGCTGCGTTCGGCGCGCAAGGGCGAGGACGACTTCGTCCAGGCGATCAAGGCGGCCGTCGAGTCGTCCTAGTCGGCCCGATCCCTCAGCGCGGGAACATCGCCCGGCCGCGGTCGGTCTCCGGCTTCCCCTCGAAGTTGGTCATGGCTAGGGGTGAGCGAGGCGCTGGTGGATCAGCCGCACCGCCATCGAGCCCTCGCCGACCGCTGACGCGACGCGCTTTATCGAGCCGGAGTGGACGTCGCCAACGGCGAAGATCCCTGGGCGGCTGGTCTCGAGGAACAGCGGGCGCTCGCCGTCGAACTCCGCGACGTCGTCGCCCTGGAGGTCGCGGCCCGTGAGCAGGAACCCGTCATCGTCACTCGCCAGCTGGCCTTCGAGCCATTCGGTATGCGGCTCGGCGCCGATGAAGATGAAGACGGCTTTCGCGGGCTACGCTCGCTCGCTCGCCCGTCCGGTTGTCGGCGATCGTCACGGCCTGGAGCTCGCGATCTCCCTCGAGGGCTACGACCTCGGAGTGGCGGCAGACCTCGATCGCGTCGTTGCGCTCGACCTGGTCGACGAGATAGCGCGACATGGACTTCGCGAGGTCGCCGCCTCGGATCAGAAGGCGGCAACCCGAGCGTCGCCTTGGAGAGGAACATGGCCGCCTGACCGGCCGAGTTGCCGCCGCCCACCACGATCACGGGGTCGCCGCTGCACATCTGGGCCTCGGCCTGCGATGCGGCGTAGTAGACGCCACCGCCCTCGAACTCCTCGAGCCGGGGGACGTCCAGTCGGCGGTAGCGCGCGCCCGTCGCGATGACGAGTGTGCGGCCGGCGACGACGTCGCCGTTGGAGAGCCTGATCTCGTGACGCCCGCCGTGGCTGTCGAGCTGGAGCGCCTCTGCCGGGGACGTGAGCCGGGAGCCGAACTTGAGCGCCTGCACCCCGGCTCGCTGCGTCAGCTCATCGCCTGAGATGCCGGCCGGGAACCCGAGGTAGTTCTCGATCCGGGCCGAGGTTCCCGCCTGACCACCGGGCGCGACCGCCTCGAGCGCCTGGACGTCGAGGCCCTCGGAGGCCGCGTACAAGGAGGCGGAGAGGCCGGCCGGCCCGGCACCGACGACGATGACGTCGCAGAGCGCCGGCGGCGGCCCGGCCGAGCCGAGGCCGATCGCGCGCCCGAGCTCCGCGTAGCTCGGGTTGCGCAGGACGGTTCCGTCGCTGGCGACGACGACCGGCGTCTCGTCCGGCTTGATGCCGAGCTCGCTCAGCATCGCGTCGGCGTCCTCGTCGATCTCGAGGTCGGTCCATTGGTGCGGCATGCGGTTGCGGACCAGGAACTCCCGCAGGCGGCGGGAATCCGGCGAGAAGCGCGAGCCGATCAGCTTGATGCCGGTCTCGAGGCCGATCAGGATCGCTCGCCGAGCCATGAAGGCCCCGAGGATGACGTCGCTCAGGCCCTTGTCCTCGGCGACGATCTCGCGCAGCCGCTCGAGCGGCACCTGGATCAGCTCACCGGGGTCGCGGACGACGCCCGTGAGGTACAGCCGCTGGCCGCTGAGCAGGCTCATCTCGCCGGTGAAGCGGTGGCGCCCATGGAGGGCGATGATGCGGTTCTCCTCGCGGTAGCCCTGGACGATCGCCACGGCGCCCGATTCGATGACGAAGAAGTCGCTCGTTGCATCGCCCGCCTCGAAGAGAACGTCGCCCTGCTCGACCGGGCGCAGCCGGCCGAGCCGCAGGAGGCGCGCGCGCTGCTCGTCATCGAGGCGCGGAAACGCCCCGTCACGCTCGGCCGTCTCGGGAACGCCGGCGCCGATCGGCTGAACCTCCTCGGCCACTCTCGGTAATCTCGCACCATGTCCGACGAATCGCTGCTCGCCCGTATCGAGTCCCTCGTCAAGGAGGAGCACGCGCTGATCGCCAGCGAGGGAGCCGACGCCGGCAGCGATGACGCTCTGGCCGAGGACCGGGCCCGCCTCGAGCGCGTCTCGGTCGAGCTCGACCAGTGCTGGGACCTGCTGCGCCAGCGCCGCGCCCGCCGGCGCGCCGGCGGCGATCCGGACGACGCGAGCGCCCGGGACGAGGGCACGGTCGAGGGCTACTTGCAGTAGCCGGAGGCTGCCGACGCCGCGCTCAGGTTCGCGCGGCGGTCTGCGCGGCCGGCTCGGCAACCGCGGGAGCGCAGTCCGCCTCCCGGCCGGGGCGCAGCGGCGTCCCCGTGATCCCACAGGAGTAGTCGGTCGCGGCGCGCTCCGGCGTGTCCCCGCCCGGAGCGGGGGCGGCATGGAGGACCTCGCCCGAGATCGTGAACCAGGCGAGGAGTCCGCCGAGCACCGAGAGCCCGGCGCAGGCGGCCATGCCGATGTGGAACCCGTCGGTCATGGCGGAGGGGTCGTAGAAGCTGTCCCCGGTGAGCCCTGCGATCGCCGGCAGGACGGCGACGGCGAGCAGGCTTCCGACGCGGGCGACCGCGTTGTTGATTCCCGAGGCGATGCCCGAATGGCGGGCGTCGGCAGCAGCGAGAACCGTCGCCGTCACGGGAGCCACGACCAGGGTGAGCCCCAGCCCGAAGATGATTACCGGGACCAGCACGCCCGGGACGTAGCTGTCGCCGGGCTCGATCCGAGTCATCAGCAGAAGCCCGACGGCGATCACGAGGGGGCCCACGGTCAGGGGAATTTTCGCGCCGATTCGCTGTGCGAGCGCGCCGGAGCGCGCCGAAAGCACGAGCATCAGCGCTGTCACCGGCAGCGACGCGGACCCCGCGGCGATCGGCGAGTACCCGAGCGACACCTGAAGGAACGACACGAAGAGGAAGAAGAACCCGCCGAGGGCGGTGTAGACGGCGAAGGTGACGAGGTTCGCGCCGCTGAATTGCCGCGAGGCGAACATCGTGAGCGGCATCATGGGATTGCGGCTCCGGTACTCCGTGACGAGGAACGCCGCCAGCGCGAGCACTCCGCCGATCGCGGTGACCAGGATGAGGGGAGACGCGCCCTTGTCGGGTGCCTCGATGAGCGCGTAGGTCGTGCCGGCGAGGCCCAACCCGACGAGGGCCGCGCCGGCGTAGTCGAGGTGGCCCGTCGCCGTCGGGTCCCTGGTCTCGGGTACGTGGCGCCGCGACATCGCGATCACGGCGATTCCGAGCGGGAGGTTGATGATGAAGACGGCGCGCCACGACACGGCGTCGACGAGGTAGCCGCCCAGCAGGGGCCCGAGTGCGGTCGCGACGCCGCCGAGCCCGGACCACGCGCCGATCGCGCGGGCGCGGTCGGCCGGCCTGAAGGTGGACTCGATCATCGCCAGGCTCCCGGGCGTGAGCAGGGCGCCGCCGACGCCCTGCGCGAGTCTCGCGGCGATCAGGACCTCGACCGTGGGCGCGATCGCGCACAGCAGGGACGCCACGGTGAACAGGGCCACCCCGAGCTCGAAGACGCGCCGGCGTCCGTGGCGGTCGCCGAGCGAGCCTCCGAGGAGGATGAGCGAGGCGAGGGTCAGGAGGTAGCCGTTGAGGATCCACTGAAGGGCGCTGGTCGACGCGTTCAGGTCGCGGCCGATGTCGGGGAGCGCGACGTTGACCACGGTCCCGTCGAGGAAGGCCATGCTCGAGCCCAGGACCGAGATGGCCAGCACCCAGCGTCCTGCCGAGCTGCGGAACGCGAGGCCCTCACTCGGACTATCTTCGTGTCCGGCGCCGGCGCGCGCCCCCCTGGAAGCCATCGAAGGAGAACCATGACTGACGCCTTCGTGCTCGGCGGCGTGAGGACCCCGGTGGGCCGCTACGGCGGGTCGCTGTCGCAGATTCGCGTCGACGACCTCCTCGGCCGGACGATGGTGTGGGCCTGCGAGCGGGTCGGTGCCCCGCTGGAGCGCGTGGAGGACATCACGGCGGGATGCGTCAATCCCGCGCACGAGGGGATGGGTGACATCGCCCGGTGGGGCGCGCTCGCCGCGGGCTTCCCGGACTCGGTGCCGGCGATCACGGTCAACCGCTTCTGCGCCTCCTCGCTCTCCGGCGCGATCTCGATCGCGCACGCGATCCGAAGCGACGAGCTTTCGGTGGGCCTCGCTGCGGGGGTCGAGTCCATGTCTCGGTCGGGCTGGTCGTTCATGAAGGGGGAGGCGCCGTTCATGCCCCGCGGCCCGATCTTCATGCTCGACACGATGTGGGCGGGTGCCGGCGGGCCGCCGAACCCATCGCTCCTCGCCCGCGACGCCTACATCGAGATGATGCAGACCGCGCAGAACGTGGCCGACCGCTACGAGCTGACGCGCGAGGAGATCGACGCCTTCGCGTTGCGCTCCCACCAGCATGCGGCCGCTGCGCGCGATTCCGGGCGCCTGGCGGAGGAAATCCACCCGGTCGAGATCGAGGCCACGCGCAAGGAGCCGGGACGCACCTTCGAGCACGACGAGTCGATTCGGGCGGACACGAGCCCCGAGAAGCTCGCGGCGCTTCCGGCTCAGCCCAACACGACCCAGATGACGGCAGGCAACTCCTCGCCGCTCAACGACGGCGCCAGCGCCGTCGTCCTCGCGAGCGCCGAGGCCGCCGAGGAGCTAGGGGCCGAGCCCCTTGCGCGGGTCGTGGCCTCCGCAACGCACGCCCTCGATCCGCAGATCATGGGAATCGCCCCGGCGTTCGCGATCCCGAAGGCGCTCGAGCGCGCCGGCCTCGCTCCCGGGGAGATCGACGTGTGGGAGGTCCACGAGGCCTATTCCGCCCAGGCGCTCGGTGTGCTGCGCGAGCTCCCGAAGCAGCTCGACGGCTTCGACGTTCCCGACGAGCGACTCAACCCGAACGGCGGCGCGGTCGCGATCGGGCACCCGTTCGGCTCGTCGGGAACCCGATACGTCCTGACACTCTCGACCGAGCTCCGCCTCCGCGAGGCCCGCTATGGGGTGCTCGGCGTTTGCGTCGGCTCCGGCCAGGGAGTGGCGCTGGTGCTCGAGAACCCGAGGGCGGTCTAGCGTGGCCGCCGACGACATCGGCGCGGTCAGGCGCATCTACGCGGCGTTCGCGCGCTGGGACATCGATGAGATGCTCCGCGACGTCACCCACGACTTCGAGTTCGTGCTGCCGGAGTCGGTCCCGTTCGGTGGAAGGAGCCACGGATCCGAGGCGATCCGCACGTTCGCTCGGCTCTTTCAGGAGCACGTCGACGGCGGGTTCGCGGACCCCGACGACTTCCTCGACGCGGGCGACCGCGTGGTCGTGCTCGGGCGCATGCGCGGCCGTGGCAGGTCGACGGGCCGCGACTTCGACGCCCCGTTTGCGGCCGTCTGGACGTTCAGCGACGGAGTCCCGTCGCGGTGTCGCAGCTACTTCGACAGCGCGCCGATCATGGACGCGCTGACACCGCAAGGAGGTTGAAATGGGTGAGCGGTGGTTCTCGGACGAGGACCTGCAGCAGATGGCGCGGCCGACGATGGACCGCGCGATTGAGGCGATCGAGGCCGGCGATCCCGAGGAGGCGAAGCGCCTCTGCGAGGAGATGAAGCGAGAGTCGCAGTTCATGCATGACCTGCTGGTCGACGGCGTCGCCGGTCTCATCTCGTTCGTCAAGGCCGATCTCGGCGACGAGGGCGTCGAGCGCGCGTGGACCTACAGCCTCGAGCGGAGCTGGAAGGGACCTGTCGAGGCCATCGCGGCCTCCGACCGGCGCGTGATCGCGAAGGCTCTCGCGGCGACATGGCGCGCCCACTCGACCAGCGGCGTCGGCCCGACCCCGGGGGCCTTCGAGATCAACGAGGACGACGAGAAGCTCACGTTCACGATGAACCCGTGTGGCTCGGGTCAGCGCCTATGGCGGAACCGCCGCTATGGGCCCGACGGCTTCGGCGTCACCGACGAGTCGCACGACTGGAGCTACGGCCGTGAGGGCTTCCCCCTCTATTGCACCCATTGCGCCTTCATGAACGAGACGCTCCCGATCCGCTGGATCGGCTACCCCGTCTACCCGTCGGACCCGCCCGAGGATTTCGACCGGGACCCGTGCACCTGGTACTGGTACAAGGACCCCGCCGACATCCCCGAGCGGCACTTCGCCCGGTACGGCGACGCCGGGGACGAGGGGTCCTGACTCAGCGCTCCGAGCGCGTGAGCGAAAAGGTGTTGAGGGCGGCGCCGCCGTCGATCTCGATCACCTGGCCGGTGACGTAGCCCGCGTCCTCCGAGACGAGATAGGCGACGAGCGCGGCCACCTCCGCCGGCTCCGCCATCCTGCCGGCGGGCAGCTCGGCGCCGAGGCGCTCGAGGATCTCCGGCGGCATGGCGCGCACCTTCTCAGTCGCCACCAGGCCCGGCAGGACGGCGTTGGCGGTGATGCCGCGGGCGGCGTTCTCGGCGGCGATCGTCTTCGCCATGCCGAGGAGGCCCGCCTTCGAGGCAGCGTAGGCGACCTGCCCTGGGAGCCCGTGAACGGCCGCGCCGCTCGAGATGACGACGATGCGGCCCCAGCCGCGGTCGCGCATGCCGCCGAGGCATGCGCGGACCGCGCGATATGCGCCGCTGAGGTTGACCGCGAGATCGCGGTCCCACTGCTCGTCGCTCATCCGGTGCGCCGCCGCGATCGTGTCGGTGATCGCGGCGTTCGACACGCACACGTCGACGGGGCCGAGGTCCGGCAGCTCTCCCGCGGTGAGGTCGACCTCGAAGTCGGAGCCGGTCTCGCGGTCGAGCGTCGCGACGTCGAGGCCGTCGGCGCGGAGTTGATAGGCGATCGCCGCGCCGATGCCCCGCGCGGCGCCCGTCACGAGCGCCCTGCGGGCGGCCGTCATGGGAGCTCGGTCTCGTGCGCGCCGGCGCGCCCGGCGTCGGTCTTCTCGTAGAAGCGCTCGAGCAGGGCCTTGGTCTCCTCGCGGTCGGCGCAGGTGTAGGCGTTCCAGGCCTCGGTTCGCAGCTGGAAGTCGAGCGGTTGGCCGATGACGTCGAGAATCGTCTGCTTGGCCGAGCGCACCGCGACCTGAGAGTTGCGGAGGATCTGATGCGCGACGAGCTCGGCCTCCTCGATCAGACGCTCATGGGGGACGACCTTCGAGACCAGGTTCGCCCGGAGCGCGCGCTCGGCGTCGATCGGCTCGGCCGTCAGCAACATCTCGAGCGCGACGCCGGTGCCGCAGGTGTTGACGAGGCGGACGAGGCCGCCGTCGCCGTGGTGAAAGCCCCGCCGTGCCTCGAAGGAGCCGAACATCGCGCGCTCGGAGGCGATGCGGATGTCGCAGGCGAGCGCCGTCTCGAGGCCTCCGGCGAGCGCCCAGCCGTTGATCGCGCCGATGATCGGCTTGTAGATGCGGTGCATCCCGCGGGTGAAGCCGTTGAGCCCGACCTCCACGATCTCCCGGATCGCGCCGGGGCTCGCGTTCTGGATGATCGGCGGGATGTAGGTCTTGAGATCCGCACCGGCGCAGAACGCGTCGTCGCCGGCGCCGGTGAGGATCGCCACGTCGACGGCGTCGTCGTCACGGAAGTCCGCCCAGGTCTCGATCATCGCCTCGTGGACGTCGGGGTCGATCGCGTTCCGCGCCTCGGGCCGGTTGATCGTCACGCGGGCGATCCGGTCGCGCTTTTCGTACAGGAGCTTGTCGGCCATCGGGTTCCTCTCAGTCGTAGACGGCTCTTATGACCGCCAGATCATCGGCGGACCACACGACCTCGCCACCGCACCACTCGGCCTGCTCGGCGGCGCCGGAGGGCATGTCGAATCCCTCGGTGAGGGTCGCGATCCTTCGGTCGGGCGGCACTTCGACGACGTCCCCGACGACGAGGGCGCGCGATTCCTCGCGCACCCGCCGGAAAAGGTCGCGCTTGCCGTCGGCCTCGAGGTGGTGGATCGTGAGGACGGAGATGACGAGGTCCCACGGGCCGTCGGGCAGCGGATCCTCGATCCGGCCGAGGCGCATCTCCTCCCAGCCGAGTTGGCGAGCCTTGAAGACCATGTCGGGGCTCGAGTCGATGCCGGTGATCCGGGCCTCTGGGTAGCGTTCCCAGAGCAGGTTGGTCGTCACGGCGGTCCCGAACCCGAGCTCGAGAACCCGCTTGGGGGGAAGGGGATCGCGTCGATGGTCGCAGCCTGCAGCTCGTCGTAGCGCGGGACGTCGGCGACGATCTCGTCGAGGTAGGTCGCGGGGTCGAAGTGGAACTGGCCGGTCGGGCTAACCTCGTGATCGGGCATGGCGGCGCAGTATCACAGCATCGATCTCGCTCGACTGGGGCTGTCCACGGGCGAGGGGAGGCGGCTCGAAACGGAGGTCGAGATGGGGCCGCTGGAGCTCGGCGGGCAGCGCTACTCGACGGCATCGCGTCTCGTCCCAGTGCGCATCGACGTTTCGCGCGCCGCCGGCGGCCACGCCTTCCGCTTGGCGTTCGACGCCGAGCTGACCGGGCCGTGCATGCGCTGCCTGGGCGACGGGCGCCACTCCGAGTCGGTGGATGCCCGGGAGGTCGACCAGGCAGGGGGCGGGGAGGAGATGACCAGCCCGTACGTCGAGGATGAGGTCCTGGACGTCGGCACCTGGGCGCGAGACGCGCTCGCGCTGGCGCTTCCGGCGCAGATCCTCTGCCGCCCCGACTGCGCTGGGCTCTGCCCGGTCTGCGGCGCGTCGCTGAACGACACGGACCCAGCGGAGCACGAGCACGGCGGCGAGGCGGCAGGGCCGTTCGCGAAGCTCAGCGAGCTGATCTGAACGCCGCAGCGCGACGGAGCGCCGCTACCATTGCCCGCCGCCATGGCCGTTCCGAAAAAGCGAACCTCGCGTACCCGCAGAGACAAGCGCCGGGCCACCCACAAGGTGTCGGCGCCTCGTCTGAACGAGTGCCCCCGGTGCCACAGCCCGCGCCTGCCGCACCGCGTGTGCCCGGTCTGCGGCACCTATGCCGGCCGCGAGGTGATCGCCCACGAGATCGGCGAAGACGAGCCAACCTCCGCCGGCGCGGAGGAGTAGCCAGGGCGTGGGGCCGGGTCCGGCCCCGACGGTCGCGCTCGACGGGCGCGGCGCCGAGCGCGGGGCCGAGGTCCTCACCGAGGGCGCGCTCGCCGCGGCGGCCGACGGAATCGCGTTGCGCGTCTTCGGCGACCGCGGCGAGCTCTCCAGCCTCGAAGGCACCTCCGGGGTCGAGCTCATCGACGCGCCGGAGGCGATCACCAACGAGGACGAGCCGGTCGCGGCCGTTCGCTCCCGCGAGACGGCATCCGTCGTCCTCGCCTCCGCCGACGTGGCGGCCGATCGCTCACAGGCCGTCGTGAGCGCCGGGCCAACAGGAGCCACCATGGCCGCCTCCACGTTCGCGCTGCGGCGCATTCACGGCGTCCGGCGGCCGGCCCTCGCCCTTCAGCTCCTGGTGCCGGGCCGGGACGGTCCGCCCACGCTGCTCCTCGACGTCGGCGCCAACTCCGAGGTCCGCGCGGGCGACCTCGTGCAGTTCGCGTTCCTCGGCGCCTCGTTCTCGACCGCGGTCCTCGGCATCGAGCGGCCGCGGGTCGCCCTGCTCTCGGTGGGCGAGGAGCCCGGTAAGGGCACCCCTCAGATCGTCGAGGCGCATGCCGCGCTTCGGGAGGCCGAGGGGATCGACTTCGCCGGCAACGTCGAGGGGCGCGACCTGCTGGCCGGCGCCGTCGACGTGATCGTCACCGATGGCTTCACGGGCAACGTCGCGCTGAAGACGATCGAGGGGACGGCGCGCGCGGTCGCCGACGCGGTGGGGGCGGCGGCGCGCAGCGGGCCGGTCTCGATGGCGGGAGGCCTGTTGCTCCGCGGCGCCCTGGCCGACGTGCGCAGGCGGATGGACCCCGACACCACCGGCGGCGCCGTGATGCTCGGGCTCCGCGGGATGGCCGTCGTCGCACATGGAAGCTCCGGCCCGGATGGGATCGCGAACGCGATTCGCCTGGCCGGCGCGGTGCGTTCGCGAGCGGGCGGTCGAGCGGACGGGGGAGCTTCTTGCCGCGACGGGAACGACCCGGGCCGCGCTTCGTGATAGGAAGTCGGCGGAATGAATCGCGACGACGTATTGGCGAAGGTGAGGCAGCACCTCGCGGCGGAGCTGGAGGTGCCGGAGTCGGACATCGAGGCGGGCACCAACTTCAAGGAGGACCTCGACGCCGACTCGCTCGACCTCTACGAGCTCGTCATGGAGCTCGAGGACACTTACGGCGTGAAGGTCTCCGAGGAGCAGGCGTCGCGGATCAAGACGGTGGGGGACGCGGTCGACTTCGTCGTCGATCGCCTGCCGGTCTGAGTGCCGGAGCTCCAGGACCTCTTCGCCGCCCTGCCGGATGACCTGCGGAAGCGGGCGCTCACGCATTCCTCGTGGGTCCCTCACCGCGCCGACTCCTATGGCCGGCTGGCGTTCCTCGGCGACAGCGTGCTCGGGCTCGCGGTCGCCGAGCACCTCTTCGCGCGATTTCCGCGGGCGGACATCGGGCGCCTGACGAAGGTCCACGGGCAGGCGGTGAGCGGCAGGGCCTGCGCGGAGGTGGCGGACGCCCTCGGCCTGCCGGAGCTCCTCCGCGACGCGGCTCCCGAAGCGGTCGAGGGCGGGATCGCCGTCGACGCCCTGCTCGCCAGCGAACGCGCCCTCTCCTCGCTGTGCGAGGCGGCGATCGGGGCCTGCTACCTGCACCACGGCTACGAGACGACCGCCGGGGCCACGGTGGCCGCGTTCAGCGGGCAGGTCGACATGGCGAGCGACGAGCTCCTCGACTTCAAGTCGGCCCTGCAGGAGCTTCTGGCCCGCGATGGGGCTCGCGTAACCTACGCCGTCAGAGAGGAGTCCGGCCCCCCGCACGACCGCAGCTTCGAGGTCGATGCGACCGTCGGCGACGAGGTGATCGGACACGGTGAGGGCCGCTCCAAGAAGGCGGCCGAGCAAGCGGCCGCGGCCGAGGCGCTCGAGCAGCGCCGCCGCTAGCCGCCCGCACGAGACCCGAAAGAGAACGCGTCCGACGCGCCCGCGAGCCTTCAGCACCTAGAGCAACCGGCATGCACCTAAGCTCGATCACGATCAGGGGCTTCAAGTCCTTCCCGGAGCGGACCCAGCTCGTCTTCTCGCCGGGCGTGAGCGTCATCGTCGGGCCGAACGGCTCCGGGAAGTCGAACATCACCGACGCCGTGCTGTGGGCGCTCGGGGAGCAGAGCCCGCTCAGCGTCCGCGGCCAGTCGATGCGAGACATGGTCTTCGCCGGTGGTGCCGCCCGCGGCCCCTCCCGCTACGCCGAGGTCGAGGTCGTGCTCAGTGCTGAGACAGGGCCCGTCGGCGCGGACGCGGAAGCAAAAGAAGAGAGCCCGACCCGAAGGGGAGGGCAAGGTGTTCCGGCGGGAGCCGAGCAGCCGACGGGCAGTGTGTTCTCGGAGCTGTCGATCCGAAGGCGGCTCGACCGCAACGGCGACGGCGGCTACTGGCTGAACGGCGCGCGCTGCCGCCTCGTCGACGTGATCGAGGCCCTCGCCGACGCCAACCTCGGACGGGAGATGCACTCCGTGATCAGTCAGGGCCGCGTCGAGGAGATCGTCCATTCGCGACCGGCCGAGCGGCGGTTGCTCGTCGAGGAGGCGGCCGGGCTCGGCAAGCACCGCAAGCGCCGGCGCCGGGCGGAGCTGAAGCTCGAGCGCACGCAGGAGAACCTCGATCGTGCTCTTGACGTGGAGCGCGAGGCCCGCTCGCGCCTTAGGCCGCTGAAGCGCCAGGCTCAGGCGGCCGACATCCATGCCCGGCTCGAGCGCGAATCGGCCGAGCTTCGGTCGCGCCTGCTGGCGTCCGAGCTGCGCGCGCACGGCGAGGGGGCGGAGGGGGCGGAGGGGGCGGCCGAGAAAGCGCGCGCCTCGCGCGAAGCGCTCGACGCTCAGCTTGGCGAGGTCAATCGCCGGCGCACCGCGATCGAGGAAAGGCTCGCGGCGCGCGATCGCGAGCGGACGGAGGCCTGGGGAAGGCTGACGAAGATCCGCGGCGCGCACGAGCGCCTCGCGGCTCGCTCGGAGGCCCTCGCGGCCCGGCGCGCGGAGCTGTCCGCGGAGCTCGAGCGCCGCCGCCAGGCGCTTGGAGCTCTGGCCGAGCGGGCCGACGACGATGGCCAGGCGATCGAGGGCGGGCTGGATGCCCTCGGCAAGTCCCTCGCGGAGGCGGGCGGCTCGCTCGAGGCCGCGAAGGCCGCCGCCGCCGACGCCGCCCGCGCGGAGGCGGTTGGGACCGTCCGCGAGGCGTCGGAGCGGTCGGCCCGCACGGCCGGCCGCATCGAGGAGCTGCTCGTCGGGCGCCTTCAGGGCTCGCTCGAGGGCTCGCTCGAGGCGGCCGAGGCGGCGCTCGCCGGGCTCGACGGCCTGATTGATGCGACGGCCGCGATACGCGACGCGAGCGGCGAGCGCGCGACGGCCATCGAGGGCCGCATGCTCGCCGACGGAGACGGAGACGAGGTGGCCGCCGGCCTCCGCGAGTGCTCGCGTGAAGAGGCCGAGCTTCAGGCCCGCCTGCGGGAGGTGGGGGAGACGGTCACGGCCGCCGAGGTGAGCGCCGCCCAGGAGCGTGAGCGGCGCGACGAGACAACGTCGGAGCTCGCCCGGACCGCCGCCGTGCTCGAGCGCGAGATCGGCCCCGCCGAGAGCCTCCTCACCGAGGCCGAGCGCGACGAGATCGAGCATGGCCTCGAGCGAGTGGGTCGCAGGCGCGAGGCACTCGGCCCGGTAAACCCGCTCGCGGAGCGGGAGTACGCCGACGCGGAGGCCCACGTGCGCGAGCTCTCCGAGCAGCGCGAGGACCTCGAGACCGCGCTCGCGGAGCTGCAGGGGCTGATCGCCGAGACCGACCGCCGGATCGAGGAGTCGTTCGCCGAGACGTTCGACGCCGCCCAGCGCAACTTCTCAGAGCTGGTCGAGCACCTCTTCCCCGGTGGCCGCGGACAGCTGCGGCTCGTCACCGAGCGCGGCCCGAAGCTCGTGCTCGGCGGTGAGCAGCCCGAGGGGGTCGAGGAAGGGGCGTCCTCCGACGAAGAGGAGCGCGAGGCCGCGTCCGACGGCGTCGAGATCGAGGTCACGCCCGCGGGCAAGGCCACGAGGCGGCTCTCACTGCTCTCCGGCGGAGAGAAGGCCCTGGTCGCGCTCGCCTTCGTCTTCGCGGTCTTCCTCGCCCGGCCCTCGCCCTTCTACATCCTCGATGAGGTGGAGGCCGCGCTCGACGACGCCAACATCGACCGCTTCCTCCAGCTCGTTCGCCGCTTCGCGGACCGTGCCCAGTTCGTGGTCGTCACCCACCAGAAGCGCACGATGGACGCCGCCGACGTGCTGTACGGCGTGTCGATGGGAACCGACGGCGTGACCGAGGTCGTCTCCCGGCGCCTGCCGCGCGACGCCGAAGAGAGCGCGGGCCGGGCGGCGTAGCCGCTCAGCTCACCGCTCTCTTCACGAGCGTCCGGACCTTCCTCTCCTCGGCGGCGCCGAGCTCCTTCAGGGCGAAGGATGTCGGCCACATGGCGTCCTTGTCGAGGTTCGCCTTGTCGCTGAAGCCGAGCGTCGCGTACCTCGCCTTGAACTTGTCGGCGCTCTGGAAGAAGCAGACGACCTTGCCGTCCTCGTTGGCATAGGCCGGCATGCCGTACCAGGTTCTCGCTGTGAGGTCCGGCGCAGTGTCCCCGACGATCGCGTGGAGCCGCTTCGCCATGGTGCGATCGGTCTTAGGCATCTCGGCGATCTTCGCGAGGACATCGCTCTCCCCGTCCTTGCCGCCCGACTTCAGCTCGCGAACGCGCTCCTTCATCGCGGCTCGCTCCTCGGCCGTGAACCCCTCCGACTTCTTCTTCGCGGTCTTCTTCGCGGCCATCATCGGTCCTGGAGCAGCCCGAGGACGTTGCCGTCGGGGTCGGTGACGGTGGCCACGAGCCGGCCGCCGCCGACGTCGTGGGCGGCCTCGTTGACGGCGGCGCCCGCGGCCGTCACCTCCGCCAGCTTCGCCTCGATGTCCTCAACGTGCCAGAAGGCCACCGGCGACGTCATGTCCTGCGGTCCGCCGCGCGGCACCAGCCCGATCTGCTGGCCCTCGGCCTCGAAGCCAACGTAGTAGGACTCGTCGGCCTGCGGCTCGATGCCGAGCAGGGCGGTGTACACCGCCTTGGCCGCCGCGAGGTCGGAAACGGGATGCAGCACGGTCTTGATTCCCTGGGTGGAAGAGTCGGTCATGGCCACTCCTGACTTCGTGTTCTCAACTTGTCACAACGCCCGCGTCCTGCGGGTCTACTGCTATGACACCGCGCGACGGAGGAATGTGACCGATGGATGAACGGGAATGGCTAGCAGAACGGTTCGAGGAGCACCGTCCGCAACTCAGGGCGGTGGCCTACCGGATGCTCGGCTCGCTGAGCGAGGCCGACGACGCCGTCCAGGAGGCGTGGCTGCGGCTCAGCCGCTCCGATGCCGGTGACGTCGAGAACCTCGGCGCGTGGCTGACCACCGTGGTCGGGCGGGTGTCGCTCAACATGCTGCGCTCACGCCGCACGCGGCGTGAGGAGCCCCTCGACGTACGCATCCCTGAGCCGATCATCGACCGCGACGGCGAGAGGGACCCTGAGCACGAGGCCCTTTTGGCCGACTCCGTCGGGCTGGCGTTGCTCGTCGTTCTCGAGACGCTGAGCCCCGCCGAGCGGCTGGCGTTCGTGCTGCACGACATGTTCGGTGTGCCCTTCGACGAGATCGCGACGATCGTCGACCGCTCCCCCCAGGCGGCACGCCAGCTTGCCAGCCGTGCTCGCCGGCGCATCCAGGGCGAGAACGCGGTTCCGGACGCGGACTTGGATACTCAGCGCGAGGTCGTCGACGCGTTCCTAGCAGCAGCGCGCGAAGGAAACTTCGAGCGATTGGTCACGGTGCTGGATCCAGATGTCGTGCTGAGGGTCGACCTCGGTCCGACAGTCGGACTGCGGGAGGTCCGCGGAGCAGCGGCGGTCGCCGGCCAGGCGGTCTCCTATTCGCAGCGCGGGCTGGTCACGCGCCCAGCCCTCATCAACGGCGCCGTGGGGTTGGTCAACACCCGGAACGGAAAGCCCTTCTCGGTTCAGGGCTTCACGATCGCGGGCGGGAAGATCGTCGAGATGGACATCCTCGCCGACCCCGACCGGCTGCTCGAGCTGGACCTGACGGCGCTCGAGGCGTAAGGGAGAGGGGTAGGCGTCCGGGGATCGTGGTGGCCGTGGCGGTACGACGGCAAGTTCTCCTACGGCGCGACCTCCGCGAGCCCCCGACTGGATAGCTTGCCGTGCGTGGCGACCGACTGGCAGGAGGCGATCGACCTGGGCGCGCGGGCCTCCGCCGCGGCGCCGGGCACGGGAGCGGCCGCGCCTGAGGCTGAGGGGGGCGGACGCCTTCGGCGCCTCCGTGAGCGCCTCTCAGCGTCGCGCAAGGCGCTTTCCGACGAGCTCACCGCCAGCGTGCTAGACCGCCTCGACGACGCCGACTGGGAGCGGCTCGAGGAGGCGCTGATCCTCGCCGACGTCGGCGCGCGGACGACGGCGGAGACAGTGGGCAAGCTCGAGGCCGAGGTGGAGTCGGGAGGGCTGACCGACCCGGCGGCCGTTCGCGAGCGCCTGATTGAGCTGCTGGCGGACGTCGCATCGGTCGGCGAGCGCCGGATCGACCTGAGCGCGGCGCCGGCGGTCGTGATGGTCGTGGGCGTCAACGGCACGGGGAAGACAACGACGATCGGCAAGCTCGCGTCGATCCTGGGCGGCGAGTTCGGCCAGCGAGTCGTGGTCGCCGCCGCGGACACGTACCGCGCAGCGGCGATCGAGCAGCTCGAGACCTGGGCCGAGCGCGCCGGCGCCGAGATCGTCCGCGGCGCCCCGGGCGGCGACCCCGGCGCGGTCGTCTTCGACGCGATCGCGGCCGCGCAGTCTCGCGGCGCGG
The DNA here is from genome assembly GCA_963841455.1 of uncultured Actinomycetes bacterium. Lineage (GTDB taxonomy): Bacteria > Actinomycetota > Thermoleophilia > Solirubrobacterales > 70-9 > JAWVFM01. Next base: position 36,905 of record CAWJCU010000017.1, on the reverse strand, counting down.
ACGTGGTGATCGCCGACACGGCCGGGCGCCTCCACACGCACTCGAACCTGATGGAGGAGCTCGCGAAGGTGAACCGGGTCGCGGCGAAGCGGCTCGACGGCGCCCCGCACGAGACGCTCATCGTCGTCGACGCTACGACCGGGCAGAACGGCCTCCGCCAGGCGCAGGTGTTCGCCGAGGCGGGCGACCTGACGGGTGTGGTGCTCACCAAGCTCGACGGCACCGCGAAGGGCGGGATCGCGCTCGCCATCGCGAGCGAGATGGATCTGCCGGTGAAGCTGATCGGGGTGGGGGAGGGCATCGAGGACCTGCGGCCATTCGATCCTCGCGAGTTCGCGGCGGCGTTGATCGCGGAGTAGCCCGCCGTAAGCTGAGTCGGCATGTTCGACCAGCTCTCAGACCGGCTCCAGGATTCGCTCGCCACCGTCCGCAAGCGCGGCAAGCTGACCGAGGCCGACGTCGACGCGGCGATGCGGGAGATCCGGCTCGCGCTGCTGGAGGCGGACGTGAACTTCAAGGTCGTGAAGTCGTTCACCGAGGGCGTCCGCGAGCGCTGTCTCGGCTCCGGCGTGGTGGAGAGCCTCGATCCGGGCCAGCAGGTCGTGAAGATCGTGAACGAAGAGCTCGCGAAGCTGATGGGCGGGGCGAGCCGCGACCTCGTGCTCGCGCCGACCGGCACCACGGTGATCCTGATGGCCGGCCTTCAGGGTTCGGGGAAGACCACCGCGTGCGGCAAGCTCGCGAAGCACCTGGCCGGGAGTGGCAAGCGGGTCGCGCTCGCGGCATGCGACACGCAGCGCCCGGCGGCGGTCGACCAGCTCGTCACGGTGGGCGAGCGGGCCGGCGCGGCGGTCTATGAGCGCGGCACCGAGCAGGACCCGGCGGAGATTGCCGAATGGGCGCTTGGGCGGGCGAAGCAGGAGAGCCGAGACGTGCTGATCGTCGACACCGCCGGGCGCCTGCATGTCGACGAGGAGCTCATGGACGAGCTCGTCCGCGTGCGCAAGGCCGTGAAGCCCCACGACGTCCTCCTGGTGCTGGATGCGATGACGGGCCAGGACGCGGTCAACGTCGCGGAGGCTTTCTCGGAGCGCGTCGACTTCGATGGCGTGGTGCTCACCAAGCTCGACGGGGATGCCCGCGGGGGCGCCGCGCTCTCGGTGCGGGCTGTGACCGGCAAGCCCATCCTCTACGCGTCGACGGGTGAGAAGCTCGAGGCGTTCGAGCGGTTCCACCCCGAGCGAATGGCGTCGCGGATCCTCGGGATGGGCGACGTCCTGACGTTGATCGAGAAGGCCGAGGAGGTGTCCGACTCCGAACAGGCCGCCGACCTCCAGCGCAAGATCCGTCGCCAGGAGTTCACGCTCGAGGACTTCCTGGGCCAGATGAAGCAGGTGCGCAAGATGGGGCCGCTTCAGAACGTCCTTCGGCTCATGCCGGGCATGGGCGGCGCGATGCGCGAGCTCCGCCAGCTCGACATGGACGAGCGCGAGCTCGACCGGGTGGAGGCGATCATCCTCTCGATGACCGCGGCGGAGCGCGCCAACCCGGCGATGATCGACGGCTCGCGGCGTAAGCGGATCGCGAAGGGATCGGGGACCACTGTGCAGGCCGTCAACCAGCTCGTGAAGCAGTTCGGCCAGACGAAGAAGCTGATGGCCCAGCTCGCGAAGGGCAAGATGCCGGACCCCCAGCAGCTGCTTCGCGGCATGAAGTAGCAGCGGCTGCTCCGCTCCCGCACCCGCACCTTGCTCGCGGCTTCGCCGCGGCCATCGGATTCTGCTCCCTCGTCCCCTGCCGCCGGGGCGCTACCCTTCCCCGCCGCAATGGTCCGTATCCGACTCAGGCGCGTAGGCTCGCGCAAGAACCCGAACTGGCGGATTGTCGTCGCTGACCGCCGATCGCCGCGCGACGGGCGCACGATCGAGACGATCGGCCATTACAACCCCCAGACCGACCCGTCGGTCATCCGGCTCGACGCGGACCGGGCCCGCCACTGGCTCGAGCACGGCGCCCGGCCGACGCGGACGGTGGCGGCGCTGCTGCGAGCCCAGGGCATCAAAGCGACCGGGTCCTAGGGGTGGAGGCCGGCGGCGAGGCTGCTCCCGCGGGGGCCCCGACGACCGCCGTCGGTGACCTGGTCGAGTTCCTCTGCCGGGCCCTCGCGTCGGAGCCCGACGCGGTGACCGTCGAGGGGGTCGACGAGGGGAACGACCTCGTGATCGAGGTCAGCGTCGCGGGCGGAGACCTCGGACGGCTCATCGGTCGCGGCGGACGGGTCGCAAACGCGATCCGAACCGTCGCAAAGGCCGCGTCCCGTGCCGCGGGCGAGCGGCGCGTGCTCGTCGAGTTCGTCGGCGATGACGAGTGAGGGGCTTCAGCCCCGAAAGCAGCATGTAAGGGCGCCGAAGGCGCCCGCAAGTGATTCTCGATTTCTTCACCCTGTTCCCTGAAGCCTTCGACTGGTTCGCCGCGCAGCGGCACGTCACCAACGCGATCGATGCCGGCAGTCGGCTCCGCTTCGTCAACTACCGCGACTCGACCCCGCTCACCGGCGGCCAGGTCGACGACGCCCCCTACGGGGGCGGCGCCGGCATGGTGCTGCGGGTGGACGTGGTCGACGCCGCCCTGCGGGCGACATACGGAGACGGCCCCGGCCCCAGCCGCGTCGTGCTCCTCGCCGCCTCGGGCCGCCAGCTCGACGATTCCCTCGCCTCGGAGCTCGCAGGGGAGCCCGACCTCGCGGTCCTCTGCGGGCGCTACGAGGGCGTGGACGAGCGGGTGCGCGAGCACCTCGCAACCGACGCCGTCTCGATCGGTCCTTACGTGATCGCGGGCGGGGAGCTCGCGGCGATGGTCCTCGCGGACGCAGTGATCCGCAAGCTCCCCGGCGCGCTCGGGCATGCGTCCAGCGCCGTCGAGGAGTCGTTCTCCGAGGCCCTCGGTGGAGCGCCCGAGTACCCGCACTACACGCGTCCGGCGACGTTCCGCGGCTGGTCGGTGCCCGAAATCCTGCTCTCGGGTGACCACGCGAAGGTCCGCGCGTGGCGCCGCGAGCAATCTCGGCGATCGATCTAGCCTCCGCTACCATTCGCGCCCGCGCGGCTGACCGCCACGCGCCTGTGATCCCGACCCCGCCGGCGTGGCTCGGGCGGGCGGGCCGGACGACCATGAGCACGATTATTGAGAGCATCGAGCGCCGGCAGCTGCGCCGGGTCCCGCGATTCGCCCCTGGCGATCGGGTCCGCGTGCATTTTCAGGTCATCGAGGGCGCCCGGCGCCGCACCCAGGTCTTCGAGGGCATCGTCATCTCCCGGTCGGGCAGTGGCGCCCGCGAGACCTTCACGGTGCGAAAGCAGTCGTTCGGGGTCGGGGTCGAGCGGTCGTTCCCCGTGCACTCGCCCAAGGTCGAGCGGCTGGAGGTCGTTGGGCGCGGCGACGTGCGACGAGCGAAGCTCTACTACCTCCGCGGTCGGGTCGGAAAGCGCGCCCGCGTGGCCGAGCGCCGCTGGGGCATCGAGGACGACCTTGTGATGGCCGAGCCCGAGCCCGAGCCGGTCGATGCCGAGGGCGTCGCGCAGGCCGAGGCCCAGGTCGAGGCGACACCGGCCGAGCCCGGCGCGGCTGAGGGTGAACAGCCCGACGCAGACCCCGCCGGCGCGGACGCGGGATCAGAAGAGGAAGGCCCGAGCGATCAGCGAGGGCAAGATGTTCAGGCGGGAGCGGAGCAGCCGGCGGGAAGTGATTCAGAGGAGGGAGACGCGGACTCGGCGCCGTCCGACGGCGAAGCCGAGGACGGCGACGGCGGTACCTCCTGATGAAGCGGCCGAAGACGGGCCGGGCCGCCCTCCTCGAGCTGGTCGCGATCGTGGCCCTGGCGATCGGCCTCGCGCTCCTGATCCAAGCCTACGTCGTCAAGCCGTACCAGATCCCGTCGGTCTCGATGTACCCGACGATCGAGAAGACCCAGCGGGTGCTCGTCAACCGCTTCATTTACCACCTGACGGACCCCTCGGTCGGCGACATCATCGTCTTCCACCCGCCGACCGGAGCGGTTGGGGGAGGGCCCGAGTGCGGGCAGAGGCACAGCTCCAAGCAGCCGTGCCCCGCGCCCGGCCCCGACCAGTCAAGCGAGAACTTCATCAAGCGGATCGTCGCCGGGCCCGGCGACCGCCTCTCGATCAAGGACGGCCACCCCGTCGTGAACGGGGTGGAGGCGAAGGAGAGCTTCATCAATCCCTGCCATCCGGCGACGGCGAGCGTGCCGTGCAACCTCCCGAAGCCGATCACGATCCCGCCTAACGACTACTTCATGATGGGCGACAACCGGGGGCGCAGCGACGACAGCCGCCTCTGGGGCCCCGTGCCGAGGGACTGGATCATCGGCGAGGCGTTCATGACGTACTGGCCGCCGGACCGGATCGGGTTCTTCTAAACGGTCCGGCCGCCGACTCGGGCATCATGCGCTCGGTGGCCGGCACGAAAGCTGCGCGGACGAGGCGGCAGCGCAAGGCCGCGCGGCTGTTCAAGTTCGACCGTGAGCTCGGCACGCGGTTCGTCGCGGGCACCGACGAGGCCGGGCGCGGCTCGCTCGCCGGCCCGCTCGTCGCCGCGGCGGTCCTCATCGACTACCAACGGCTCACCCTCCGGGATCGACGAGCTTTGGGCGAGCTAGACGACTCCAAGCAGCGAAGCCCGGAGGAGCGCGAGGCTCTCTACCCGTGTGTGCTGCGGGCCGCGGCCCGCGTCGCGGTGACCGTCCGTTGCGTGCGCGGTATCGACTCCCGAGGCCTCCATGTCACGAACCTCAACGCGCTCGGGCGCAGCCTGGAGCGGGTCGCGGTCGAGGGCGCGACGTGCTTGGTCGACGGCTTTCGCCTCGGCCAGCGTTGCTCGGTGCCGCATCAGGCGGTCGTCGACGGCGATGCGCGGAGCGCCGCCATCGCGGCGGCCTCGGTGATCGCGAAGGTCACGCGCGACCGCTACATGCACAGCGTCGACGGCGCCTACCCGGAGTTCGGGTTCGCGGAGAACGCCGGCTACTCGACCCCGGAGCACCGCGCCGCCATCCTCGCGGGAGGGCCTTCGGCGCTGCACCGGCGCTCGTTCCAGTCGATCGCTTACTCGCAGCTCCAGCTCTCGGGGTAGCGCCTCAGAACGCGCCCCTTAAGTGCTCCCAGTCGATCACCTCACCGTCGCGGTCGACGGTGACACCGACCACGTCGAAGCGCAGGCGGCGGTGCGGCGGGATCAGGTCGCGGTTCTGGGCGAGCCAGGCGCCGGCGAGTGAGCGGAGCTTCCGGCGCTTGCTCGCCGTGACCGCCATCGCGGGTCGTTCGGGCCCGATTGGGGTCGCCGCGGTGCGGGCCTTGACCTCGACGAAAACGAGCTCGCCTCTGTGTAGCGCCACCAGGTCGATCTCGCCGCGAATGCCGCTCACGCGAGCGTTCCGGGAAACGATCGACGCTCCCTCACCGACCAGTGCTTCGGCGACCATCTCCTCGGCGCGACGGCCGAGCTCCTGCCGGGCAGCGGTCATCACGCCAAGCTAGGCCGGCGGGCCGCGCCCGTGGTGCGTGAATCGCCACAAATTGGCGCCTGAACCGGCGTGAATCACGAGCCACCTGGCCGCCGCGGCGACCTAGCGTGGCGGTGTGCTCGCCACCGCGCAGACGTTCACGCTCCTCGGGGTGGAGGCGCGGCCCGTTCGGGTGGAGGTCGACGTCCATCGCGGCCTACCCGCCTTCTCGCTGGTCGGCCTCGCCGACACGGCAATCCGGGAGTCGCGCGAGAGGGTGCGCTCGGCCCTGGAGAATTCCGGGTTCAAGTTCCCGCAGCAGCGCATTACGGCGAACCTCGCGCCGGCTGACCTCCGCAAAGGCGGGCCGGGGCTCGACCTTGCGATTGCCGCCGCGCTCCTCGGCTCCTCCGAGCAGCTCGGCGCAGAGAAGCTCGAGGGGCTGGCCCTCGCCGGTGAGCTGGCCCTCGATGGGTCGATCCGCGCCGTTCCCGGTGCGCTCGCCATGGCGGAGGCGGCGCGCGGGGCCGGCGCACGAGCGCTGGCGGTTCCCGCCGGGAATGCCGCGGAGGCGGCGCTCGCCGGCGGGCTTCGCATCCTGCCCGTCTCGAGGCTCCAGCAGCTTGCGCTGATCGGCACCGACGACGAACCCGCGCCCCCGGAGCCGTTGCGACTCTCCGCGAACGGGATCGAGCTCCCCGACCTCCGCGACCTGCGGGGCCAGAGTTTCCTGCGGCGCGCGCTCGAGATCGCGGCCGCCGGTGCCCACAACGTGCTCCTTGTCGGCCCGCCCGGCGCCGGCAAGTCGATGGCCGCACGGCGAATCCCGTCGATCCTGCCGCCGCTGTCCGAGTCGGAGGCTGTGGAGGTCCTGCGCATCGCGAGCGTATGCGGCCGCCCAGCCGGCGCCACGGGCACGACGCTGCGCCCGTTCCGGGCCCCGCACCACACGATCTCGACCGCGGGGCTGGTGGGTGGCGGCACGCCGCCTCGGGCCGGGGAGATAACCCTCGCGCACCGCGGCGTCCTGTTCCTCGACGAGCTCGGGGAGTTCCCGCGCGACGCCCTCGAGGCCCTGCGTCAGCCCCTCGAGAACGGAACGGTCGCGATCGTCCGGGCACGCCATGCGATCGAGCTGCCGTGCCGGTTCATCCTGGCGGCCGCCACCAATCCCTGTCCGTGCGGCCATGGCCCCGAGAGCGGCCGCTGCGAGTGCACGCCCGCCGCGGTGCTTCGCTACCAGCGGCGGATCAGCGGCGCCCTCGCCGACCGCATCGACGCGATCGTCACGGTCGCGCGGCCGACCGCGGTGGAGATGTCGGAGCGCGAGGGCGAATGCTCGGCATCGGTCCGGGAGCGCGTGGTCGAGGCGCGCGACCGCCAGGCTCACCGCCTCGGCCCCGGCCGGGCGAACGCGGAGACGAGCGGAGCGGAGATCCGCGATGTCGGGAGGATCGAGGAGGGGGCGCGCGAGGCGCTCGAGAGGAGCTACGGGAAGCTCGGAATGAGCGGCCGCGGGTACGACCGCGTGCTGCGGCTGTCGCGAACGATCGCCGACCTCGAGCCCGCGGACCGCGTCAGCGCACGGCACGTCGAGGAGGCGCTGAGCTTCCGGGGCCGCGCGGCGGTGGGGGCGGGCCCGTGAGCGAGCTCTGGTCCGTGACGCGCGCCGACGCCGACTACCCGGCGCAACTGCTCGACCTCGATCACGGTCTCCCAAGGCTGGATTCTTCGCCGGCGGTCCTTCATGGCGCCGGATCGCGTGAGGCGCTCGCTGAGGCGAATGCGGACGTGACCGTGACCATCGTCGGCTCGCGCAAGGCGACGCCGTACGGGCTCGGCATCGCCCGGGAGCTGGCGCGCGATCTCGCCGCCGCCGACGTCGTGGTCGTGAGCGGGCTCGCGTATGGGATCGACACGGCCGCCCACAACGGCGCCCTTGAGGGCGGCGGGACGACCATCGCCGTGCTGGCGGGCGGGCCCGACGTGATCTATCCGGCCGCGGCGGCGCCGGTCTACCGCCGGATCCTCGAGCGCGGCGCCGCGATCTCCGAGCGTTCGCCCGGCACGGCACCGGAGAAGTGGTCGTTCCCGACCCGCAACCGCATCATGGCGGCGATCGCGAAGGTCACCGTCGTGGTCGAGGCCGCGCAGCCCTCGGGCTCGACCATCACGGCCAATGCGGCGAACGAGCTCGACCGCACCGTCGGGGCGGTGCCGGGCCCCGTTCACTCGCGGGCCTCGGCGGGAACGAACGCGCTGCTCGCCGACGGCGCCCATCTCGTCGCCGGGGCATCCGACGTGCTCGACCTGCTGTTCGGCGTGGGCGCCGGCGGCGCGCGACGCAGCGGGCCGGCGATTGGCCCCGAGCTGGCGCCGGTGCTCGATGCGGTGGAAGGCGGCGCCCAGGCACCCGACGTGATCGCAGCGAGGACGGGGCTCCAGGGGCGCGACGTCGCGATCGCGCTCACCAGGCTCGAGCTGGTGGGCTACGTCGCCTCCGGCGTGAGCGGGCTCTACTCCCGAACGGCCCTCCGGACGCCATCTACGATGAATTCGTGAGCGATCAACGCCGAGTCCCGGTCGCCCTCGCGATCGCCGGCTCGGACTCCGGCGGCGGGGCCGGCATCCAGGCCGACCTGAAGGCGTTCGCCCGCTGCGGCGTCCATGGCGCCACGGCGGTCACGGCGCTCACGGCCCAGAACACGCTTGGGGTCGAGGCCGTGATGCCGGTGGACCCGGAGATGATCGTCGCCCAGGTGCGAGCGGTGGTTTCCGACCTCGGCGTCGACGCCTCGAAGGTGGGCATGCTGGCTGACGAGGCGACGATCGATGCGGTGGTGGAGGCGCTGAGGCTCGCGGACGGCGCACCGGTCGTCGTCGACCCGGTGATGGTCGCCGAGAGCGGGGCGTCGCTCCTCGACCCCGCCGCGCGGGCGGCGCTGATCGAGCGCGTCATGCCGCTGGCGACCGTCACGACTCCGAACGTGGACGAGGCCCGCACCCTTTCCGGGCTCGGCGAGGCCGCCGGGCAGGAGGAGCTGGGAAAGGCGATCCTGGCGCTCGGGCCGAAGGCGGTGGTCGTCACGGGCGGGCACACCGACTCCGGCGCGGACGTGCTGGTGGACGATGCCGGCGCGGTCCGGATCGAGGGGCCCCGGTATCCGGCGGGGGCGAGCCACGGCTCCGGCTGCACGCACTCGTCGGCATTGGCGGCGTTCCTCGCGCGCGGCATCGAGCTGGGCGAGGCAGCGCGCTGGGCGCGCGAGATCGCCGCCGAGGCCGTGGGCAACGGTCTGCGGGGCATCGGGGGCGGCGCCGGCCCGGTCGACGTCTTCGCGCTGGCCCGGCGCCGACCGCTCGCGAGCCGCTGACATAATCCGGATCGTGAAGCTCGTCCGCATGAAGCCCGGTCACGGTGACGTCCTCCTGGCCGAGGGCGACGTCGAGCTCGCCTCCGACGAGGAGCGGCTCGTCGCGGAGTTCAGGCGCCAGCTCGACCTCGGGATGCAGGCGGCCGTGCCGACGAGCGCGGGACCACACCGCGAGGCTCTGCTGGTGCGCGACTTCTCTGAGGTTCCCCGCGACGCCGAGCGGGTGGTCTTCTTCCCACCGGCCGCGGGCGGGTGAGCGTCACCGTCGCGATCAGCGCTCTCGTCGTCGCCGGGCTGGCGATGGCCGGCGTTGGGCCGTCGCTGCTCGGAGCCGCGCGGCGCCGGCGCGCGGCCTCGGAGGTGAGCGTCGCGCCCGTTCGCTACGACCCGGGGCGCGAGCTTCGAGCCGAGCGCAAGGCGCGGGAGCTCATGCGCTCCGTCGTCTCACCCGAGGAGTTCGCCATGTACTGCGAGCTCGGCTTCCTGACCGTGGCGGGCGCCGACGAGCGCTACGCGTACCTGGTCTACCCCCACCGGCCGATCATCGCCTACGACACCGCCACCGGGGAGCTCCTCAGCGAGTACTGCGTGGGGTTCCCGGACCGCACGGATCCCGGCATCGGGGAGCGGTTGCCCGACGCCGACGACGTGCTCGCGAAGTGGATGTCGTTGCGAGGCGCTGAGCGCGATCTCATCGCCGAGGCCAACATGCACGCCCCGGGCCGGCAGGTCGATCCCGGCCACGCTCGCCGCGATCTCCGGCGCCTGCGTGCGTGGCGTGCGAGCCGCGCAGGGGAGGTGGCATGAGCGGCAACGGAAAGCTTCCCCGGCCGCGTTCGTCGGCGGTCTTCGACGGCCCCGACCGCTCGCACGCCCGCGCCTACATGAAAGGCATCGGGTTCGACGACGAGGCGCTCTCGAAGCCGACGGTCGGCGTCGCCAACACGTGGATCGAGGCGATGCCGTGCAACTTCCACCTCCGCGGCCTCGCGACGCACGTGAAGGACGGCGTCCGCGCGGCCGGCGGCACGCCGATGGAGTTCAACACGGTCGCGATCTCGGACGGGATCACGATGGGAACGCGGGGGATGAAGACCTCACTCGTCAGCCGCGAGGTGATCGCCGACTCGATCGAGCTCACGGCCCGCGGCTATCAGTTCGACGCGCTCGTCGCCCTCTCCGCCTGCGACAAGACGATCCCGGGCGCGGTGATGGCGCTCGTGCGGCTCGACATCCCGTCGGTGCTGCTCTATGGCGGCTCGATCGCTCCCGGCCGCTATCGGGGACGCGACGTCACGATCGTCGACCTCTTCGAGGCGATCGGCGCCCACGCCGCGGGAAGGATCTCCGACGACGACCTCCGCGAGCTCGAGGACGTGGCGAGCCCCGGTCCCGGCGCCTGCGGGGGCCAGTTCACCGCCAACACCATGGCCTGCGCGTTCGAGGCCCTCGGGATCTCGCCCGGCGGCTCGGCGATGGTGCCGGCGGTCGACGACGAGAAGGCGTCGGTGGCCGAGCGGATCGGCGAGCTCGTGATGAACGTCCTCGCCGATGACCTCCGCCCGAGCCGGATCGTCACCAAGGACTCGCTCGAGAACGCGATCGCATGCGTGTGCGCGTCAGGCGGCTCGACAAACGGCGTGCTCCACCTCATGGCGGTCGCACGCGAGGCGGGAGTGGACCTCGAGCTCGAGGACTTCGAGCGCATCTCCCGGGCGACGCCGCTGTTCGCCGACCTGAAGCCCGGCGGGCGCTTCGTCGCCACCGACCTCTACCGCGCCGGTGGCGTGCCGCTCATCCTCAACCGTCTCGCGGACGCTGGGATCCTCCACACCGAAGCCATGACGGTGACGGGACAGACGATCGGCGAGATCGCAGCAGCGGCGACCGAGGCTCCAGGCCAGGAGGTCGTGCGGCCGGTCGACGATCCGCTGAAGCCCGAGGGAGGGCTTGCGATCCTGCGGGGCAACCTCGCGCCCGAGGGCGCCGTCGTGAAGCTGGCGGGCACTGAGCGCCTCGGCCAGACCGGCCCCGCGCGCGTGTTCGGCTCTGAGGAGGAGTGCTTCCGCGCCGTCAAGGACCAGGAGCTCGAGCCCGGCGACGTGATCGTGATCCGCAACGAGGGCCCCGCCGGCGGGCCTGGGATGCGCGAGATGCTCCAGGTCACGGCCGCAATCGTCGGCGAGGGGCTCGGCGAGGACGTCGCGCTGATCACCGACGGGCGGTTCTCGGGCGGCACCCGCGGGCTGATGATCGGCCACGTCGCGCCCGAGGCCGTCAAGGGCGGCCCGATCGGTGCGCTCCGCGACGGCGACGAGATTACGATCGACGTCGCCGGGCGGCGTCTCGACGTGAACCTCGGCCACACCGAGATCGCCGAGCGCGTGGCGGCCTACGAGCCGCCCGAGCCCGAGTACACCACCGGCGTGATGGCGAAGTACGCGCGCAGCGTCGGATCGGCCTCCCACGGCGCCATCACGAGCTGAGGAATTCCTCCAACTCGCGGTTGAACCGCACCGGTCGCTCGGCCATCGGGCAGTGGCCCGTGGCGTCGTAGATGACGGTCCGGGAGTTCCGCAGGCGCGTGCCGTAGCCCGCCGAGTCGGCGGGCGGGACGATGCGGTCGTTGCGGCCCCAGACGATGAACGCCGGCAGCTCCACGTCCTCCAGGGCGTCGAGGAAGTCGTAGCCGACGAGGCCGCGGACGGCCGGAAGGAAGCCCGTCGGTCCCGGCGCCGTTCGCGAACTCCCAGAGCAGCTCGGTCCGGAGCCGCATCGGGTTGTGGAACACGCCGCCGAAGGCCCGGAGCCGCATGGCGCGGCCGGCGGAGCGCCTGATCGCGCATCCGCAGTACAGCCGGCGTGACGACGGTCATCATCCGCGCGGCGGTGACGTGGGGCCGGAGAGGAGCTGCGAGTGCGAGATGCCGGCGGCGGAAACGAGCACGAGGCGCTCGAAGGCCTCGGCGCTCTGGATCACGGCCTCGGCGGCGATGAAGCCGCCCATCGAGTTGCCGACGACGATTCCGTGCTCGGCGCCGAGCTCGCGGCAGAACGCGAGCAGCGACGCGGCCGAAGCTCTCGATCGATGATCGTCCCAGCTCGGCAGCGGCGAGTGGCCGAAGCCCGGCAGGTCGAGCGCGAGCACGCGATGGTGGCGGGCGAAGTGCGGGATGTTCTCGAGCCAGTTCGTGCCAGCAGCCGCCGAGCCCGTGCACGAAGATGATGGGCGGCCCCGCCTCGGTCTCGGTCGGGCCCATCTCGACGTAGTTGATCGGAGTCCCGTCGACGACGACCGTCCGCAGGTGGCTCGCGCCAGTTGATCCGAAGCCACTCTGGGTCCGGATCGCCGTAGGGATCCGGACCGTCGGCCGGGGTGGGGTCGAGCAGCTCGGCGCGCGGAGACGTGAAGCCCCAGCTTCGGGCGAGCAGGTCGGCGAGCCGCCCGGTGTCGGCGGTCGTGAGCTCGGGGGGCGCTCGTCGGCTGTCGTCGCGGCGGCGCTCACGCGTAGCCCATTCTCTCCAGGACGGGGATCTCGTGGATCTGCGGTGGCTGGAGGTGGTTCCACAGGATGCCTCGCGGCCGCGGGTACTGGCGGTCGACCTCCACGACGGCGCGCGGGGTGGCGATGATGTCGACGGGCAGGTCGTGCTCGGTCACCATCAGGTGCTCGCGGAGGATCTGGATCGGGTGGACCGTCGTGGCGACCACCGTGTGCTCGTCGATCTTGCCGGCCTCGATCAGCAGCCCGTACTCGAGGTCCGAGAACCCGCCCCCCTTGCCGATCCTGGCGCCGGTGAGGTTCACCGCCACCGAGCCGGCAGAGCACGAAGTCGATCTCCGGCAGCTCCTCGAGCGCCACCAGCTGGCCGTGGCGGAGGGCGCCCTTGATGGTCGCCGCCTCGCGCAGCTGCTTCTTGTTCAGCTTGCGCGGGTCGAGCAGCCGGAACGGGTGCTGCTCGCGCAGGCGTGGAACGGCCATGACCACGAGCTTTCCGTCCTCGAGCGCCAGCCGCCGCCCGTGGGTCTGCGGGCGAGTCGGGATTGGCCTTCACCACGCGCGCGCGCTTCCACGCGCGATGCGAGGCGAGCTTCTCGGCCGCCAGCTTGGCGCCGGCGAAGTTCGGGATCCGGCCCTCGGCGCCGGGGAAGCGCGAGACGCCCTCGCGGTCCATGGCCTTCCAGATCGCCTTGCGCACCTGGTCCTTTGACCTCACGGGCGAAACATAGTGTGGAAAGCAAGCTGCGAGAATGCCGCGTTCCGGTGGCGCCCGACCGGACATCACTCGCGCAGCCCGCCGTCGCCCCGGATCGGCCCGAGGAGACCGGCGAGGCGACGCTGCCCGCGCCCGCCGGACCGGGCGCGCGACCTGCTGCCGGCGATCGAGCCCGAGCGCCGCCTCGACGACTGGGGCCGCTCGGAGCGCGTCGAGGGCTTCTTCGACCGCACCGCTCGTCGAGTTCTTCTACCGCTACTGGTTCCGGGCCGAGGTCGAGGGCGTCGAGAACGTGCCCGCCGAGGGCGGCGCGCTGCTCGTCTCCAACCACTCCGGGGCGCTCCCGCCCGACGCGGCGACGATCGCGAAGGCGATCAAGGAGGAGCACCCCCGGCCGCGCCCCCTCCACATCACCGTCGAGCACTTCTTCAAGGGCTATCCCGGGCTTCTCGATGCTGATCCCGAAGATCGGCTGCGTCGCGGCGCACCCGGCCAACGTCCACCGCCTGCTCTACGACGAGCGCAAGCTCGTGCTCGTCTTCCCCGAGGGGCGCAAGGGGACGGAGAAGCTCTTCAAGGACCGCTACCGCCTGCAGCGCTTCGGCCGCGGCGGCTTCGTCGAGGCGGCGATGCGCGGCGAGGCGAAGCTCGTGCCCGTCTGCGTCGTCGGCGCCGAGGAGGCTGCGCCGATCTTCGCCCAGGTCAACTTCATGAAGCGGCTCACCGGGCTCCTCTACTTCCCGATCACGCCGACGTTCCCGTGGCTCGGCCCGTTCGGCATGCTCGGCTACCTGCCGGCGAAGTTCAAGATCCGCTTCCTGGAGCCGATCGACACCGCCGAGCTCGGCGGCGCCGAGGCCGTCGACGACAAGGCGCTGGTCCAGACGGTGGCGCAGGAGATCCGCGCCCGCATCCAGGAGAACCTCCACGACATGCTCGCGAAGCGCAAGAGCGTGTGGTTCGGATGAGCGCGGGCCGGCGCGCGCATCCGGTCACCGGCCTCGCCAGCTACTGGGGCGGGCGGCTCGCGCAGGCGCTCGAGGGGTTCGAGCAGGTCGAGGCGATCATCGGCGTCGACGCCGCCGACCCGACGATGGAGCTCGAGCGGACCGAGTTCGTCCGGGTCTCGAACCAGCACGGCCTCATCCAGCGGATCGTCCGCGCCGCCGAGGTCGACACGGTCATCGACGCCCGCCTGACCGTGAACTCGATGGCCGCCTCGCCTCGGGCGACGCACGAGAACAACGTCATCGGGACGATGAACATCCTCGCCGCGTGCACGGGCTCCGACTCGCCGGTGCGGAAGTTCATCTTCAAGAGCTCGACCCACTACTACGGGTGCGAGCAGGACGACCCGGCCTTCTTCACCGAGTCGATGCAGCGTCCGCACGCCCCGCACACGGCGCTGGAGCGCGACATCGTCGAGGCCGAGGCGGCGGTTCGCGACTTCGCGATGAAGAGCCCGCGGACGTCGAGGTCACGGTGCTCCGGTGCGCGAACGTCCTCGGCCCCGACGTCGACACGGCCTTCACCCGCATGCTCTCCCTGCCGGTGGTGCCGATGGTGCTCGGCTTCGATCCGCGGATCCAGTTCGTCCACGAGGACGACGTGGTCCACGCGCTCGAGCACGCCGCCGTCAACTCGGTCCCCGGCGTCTTCAACGTCGCCGGCGACGGGGTCCTCGCGCTCTCCGAGGCGATCGGGCTGCTCGGGCAAGCGGCCGCTGCCGATCCTGCCGCCGTTCGGCACCGGGCTTGCGGCTGGGCCGCTGCGCCGTCTCGGGCTTGCGGATCCCGAACGAGATGTGGAACCAGCTGCGGTTCGGCCGCGGCGTCGACAACCGCGCCTACAAGGCGAACGGCTTCGACTACGGCTACACGACCCGCGAGGCGGTCCAGCGCTTCGGCGAGCACCTGCGGCTGCGGCCCGTGATGAAGGGCCGTGACAGCGAGTACACCTACGAGCGCGAGGTAGAGGAGTTCCTGCGCTGGAGCCCGCACGCGCGGCGCGAGCGCGACGGCGCGGCCGCCGACCGGGAGCCGCTCGGCATCTGAGCCGGCGGCTCCAGCGCGCGCTTCCAGCGCAAACGCGGTTGCAGAGGCCGGATTCGCGGAGAGCCGGCGGGCCACCCTCGTACAATTTTGACGCAGTGGGCAGGCGAGTGCAGATAGCCCTCGCCGCGGTGCTGGCGTTGCTCGTTTGCGCCGCGGTGGGCGCCTACGCCTGGGACCAGGCGAAGGCCGGCGAGATCGCGAACGGCATCCGCGTCGGCGGCGTGCCGATCGGCGGGCTGTCCGAGCGGCAGGCCCGCGAGCGGCTCCGCAACCAGCTCGTCGCGGCCGCTGAAGCAGTCGATCACGGTCACCTTCGAGGGCAAGCAGTACATCCTCAGCCCCCACCGGCTGAAGATCCACGCCGACGTCGCCGGCATGGTCGATGAGGCCCAGTCGGCGAGCCGGGAGGGGAGCCTTCCCACGCGCATCTGGCGCTACGCGACGGGCGACAACGTCTACCGCAACCTTCCGGCACGGGTCGGTTACTCGCACGCGGCGATCAACGACTTCGTGAGCACCGCCGCCGACGCGATCGACCGTCAGGCGACCGACGCCACCGTCCAGCCGTCGCCGTCGTCGCTCAACGCCGTGCCGGGCAAGGACGGTGTTGCGCTTGATCAGTCGAAGCTTCGCTCCGAGCTCGTGTCGCGCGATCGGGTCGGGCAACCAGGCGAGGATCACGGCGCCGGTCCACCGGACGGAGCCCCAGGTGACGACCGCGCAGCTCGCCTCGAACTATCCGACCTACATCACAATCGACCGCGGCGGGTTCACGCTTCGGCTCTGGAAGAACCTGAAGCTCGTCAAGAGCTACCCGATTGCGGTCGGCATGTCGGGCCTCGAGACTCCCGCGGGCGCCTACACGATCAACGACAAGCAGGTCAACCCGTCCTGGTACGTGCCGGACGCGGCCTGGGCGGGCTCGCTCGCCGGCAAGGTGATCCCGCCCGGTCCGGAGGACCCGATCAAGGCACGCTGGATGGGCTTCTACAGCGGCGCCGGAATCCACGGCACCGACGAGACGGCCTCGATCGGCAGCTACGCCTCCCACGGCTGCGTCCGGATGCTGATCCCGGACGTGATCGACGCTCTATCCGCAGGTCCCGCTCGGAACGCCGATCTACATCGGCGACTGAGGGAGCTGCCACCGACCGCCCGCCGGCAGGCGTGCGGCGCGTGGCCGGCGAATCTGACTCGTGATGGCGGAGGTCGAGCGCAGCGAGGACTGGGAGGGCACGATCGAGGCCTTCCTCCGCGAGCTCGAGACCGCCGGCGCCTCGCCCAACACGATCCGCGCCTACCGCGCCGACCTACGGGAGCTCGGGGCCTGGGCGAGCGAGCTCGACCGCGCGCCCGGCGACCTTCGCTACCGCGACCTTCGCGGCTACGCGCGCGGCGCTCTCCGAGCGTGGCCTCGCGCGCGCGACCGTGGCGCGGAAGCTCGCGGCGATCCGCAGCTTCGGCGACGCACCTGGTCCGCAGCGGGGCCGCGGCGCAGAACCCGGCGGAGCTCCTCCCGAGCCCGAAGCGCGACTCCCGCCTGCCGCGCGTGCTCGGGCCTGACGAGGCGGCTCGCCTGCTGGACCGGATCCCGGCTCGCGGGCCCGCTCGAGGTTCGCGACCGGGCCATGCTGGAGCTCGCCTACGCATGCGGGCTGCGCGCCGACGAGATCCGCGGCCTGCGAGTCGACGACGTCGACTTCGAGTCGGAGTCCGTCCGCGTACGCGGGAAGGGCGGGAAGGAGCGGGTGGTGCCGATCGGCGAGCCGGCCCAGAAGGCGCTTCGCCGCTACCTGGACGTCGCCCGCCCGGCCCTCGCGGGCCGTGGCGACGACGAACCTGCGCTGTTCGTCTCGAAGCGCGGTCGCCGCCTCCACACGTCCGACATCCGGCGGCGGCTCGAGCGCTGGGTTCGCGAGGCGGGGCTCGCTGGAGGCGTCTCGCCGCACGTGCTGCGCCACTCCTTCGCGACTCACATGCTCGAGGGCGGCGCGGACCTGCGCTCGATCCAGGAGCTGCTCGGCCATTCGAGCGTCTCGACCACGCAGATCTACACGCGGGTCGAGCCGGGGCGGCTCCGGCGGGAGTACGCAAGAGCCCATCCGCGTGCCTGAGCACCGGCCAGATAACGTTCCGAACGGTTTCTGACGCCAGTATGGAGACGAACGTCAAGGCGGTCGAGCTTCGCGAGCTCTGGCGCCGCTACAAGAACGAGGACGACGATCGAGCGCGTGAGCGTCTCGTGGTCGCCTACTCGCCGCTCGTCAAGTTCATCGCCGGCCGAATGGCCTCCGGGCTGCCCTCGCACGTCGAGGAGGCCGACCTCGTCTCCTATGGCCTGCTCGGCCTGATCGGGGCGATCGAGCGCTACGAGCTCGACCGCGACGTCAAGTTCGAGACCTTCGCCGTCGCGCGCGTGAAGGGAGCGATCATCGACGAGCTCCGCTCCCTCGACTGGGTCCCGCGGTCGGTTCGCTCCCGCGCCCGCGACATCGAGAAGGCCAACGCGGCGCTCGAGGCAAAGCTCGGGCGTGCGCCCACCGACGAGGAGATGGCCGCATAACTGGAGATGGACGTCGAGGACTTCCACGACGCGCTACTCGAGATCGCCAACTCGTCGATCCTCGCCCTCGACGACCTTTGGACGTTCGCCGACCCGGAGGGGGGCGGCGGTCAGATCTCGGTGCTCGACACGATCAAGGACCCGCATGCGGCCGACCCCGAGGCCGAGGCGCAGACCACCGAGCTAAAGGACCGGCTCGCGGACGCGATCGAGTCGCTGCCTGAGCGGGAGCGCCTGGTGGTCGCCCTCTACTACTACGAGAACCTGACCCTGCGCGAGATCGGCGAGATCCTCGGCGTCACCGAGTCGCGGGTCTCCCAGCTCCACACCAAGGCCGTTTTGAGCCTCCGCTCGCGCTTCCAGGGCTAGCCGCGCGTTATAAGGTGCGGGACAGTGGCAGCGAAGCCGCCTGACCGGATCCGAAACGTCGCCCTGATCGGCCATCGAGGGGCCGGGAAGACGAGCCTGGCCGAGGCGATCCTCTTCGAGGCCGGGGTGACGAACCGCCTCGGCAAGGTCGAGGACGGCTCGACCGTCGCCGACTTCGAGACCGACGAGCAGGCTCGTCAGATGTCGATCGGCGCCGCCGTCGCCTCGTTCGAGCACGACGGGCGGAAGATCAACCTGATCGACACGCCGGGCGAGCCGAGCTTCGTCGCCGACACCCTCGCGGCGCTGCGGGTGGTCGACGCCGCGGTCGTCGTCGTCAACGGCGTCATGGGCGTCGAGGTCCACACCGAGCGCCTCTGGGGCCGCGCCGACGAGGCCGGCTTGCCCCGCCTCGTGTTCGTGAACATGCTCGACCGCGGAGCGCGCCGACTTCTTCCGCGCCCTCGAGTCGCTGCAGTCGGCCTTCGGCAATCACGTCGTCGCGACCGAGATCCCGATCGGCTCGGAGCACGAGACGCGCGGGGTGATCGACCTGATCGACATGAAGGCGTTCGAGTACTCGGGCGCGGACCGCGGCAACGCGACCGAGGTGGAGATCCCCGAGGAGCTCACCTCGCAGGCGGAGGAGTACCACGAGAAGCTGATGGACGAGGTCGCCGAGAACTCCGACGAGCTCATGGAGCGCTACCTCGAGGGCGAGGAGATCTCGCACGCCGAGATCGTCGCGGCGCTCAAGAAGGGTGTGACGGAGGGCCACCTGTTCCCGGTCACCTGCGGAGTCGCCACGCACAACCTGGGCACGAACCGCTTGCTGGAGGCGCTCGTCGAGGACCTCCCCTCGCCCGAGATGCGCGGGCCGATCGAGGCCCTCGACGCCGACGGCGAGACCGTGGAGATCGCGCCGGATCCCGAGGGCGATCTCGTCGCCTACGCGTTCAAGACGACGGCCGACCCGTACACGGGCCGCATCAACCTGCTGCGCGTCTACTCGGGCGTCCTCGGCTCCGACTCCCACGTGGTCAACGCCACCCGCCGCCAGAAGGAGCGGATCGGGCAGCTCTCGAGCCTGCGGGGCAAGGAGATGGACACCGTCGACGAGCTGGGGCCGGGCGACATCGGCGCAGTCGCGAAGCTCCGGGAGACGCGCGCCGGCGACGTGCTCGCCCCCTCCGACAAGGCGCCGAGCTTCGCGCCGCTCGAGTTGCCGGCGCCCGTGATGGCGTTCGCCTACGAGCCGAAGACGAAGGGCGACGAGGAGAAGGCGGCCACCGCGCTGCGGCGCCTGGTCGAGGAGGACCCCACGCTTGACGTCCACCGCGACCCCGAGACCGGCGAGCAGATCATCGCCGGCCTCACGCAGGTGCACGTTGAGGTGATCGTCGAGCGCATGAAGGAGCGCTTCGGCGCCGAGATCGCGCTGAAGCCCCCGCGCGTGCCCTACCTGGAGACGATTCGCAAGCCGGCGAAGGCGCACGGCCGCTACAAGAAGCAGACCGGCGGCCGGGGCCAGTTCGGCGACTGCCACATCGAGCTGATGCCGGCCGAGGCCGGTGAGGGGTTCGAGTTCCTGAACCAGATCAAGGGCGGGGTGATCCCGTCGGGGTTCATCCCCGCCGTCGAGAAGGGGATCGAGGAGGCGATGCAGGGCGGGGTCCTCGCCGGCTACCCGATCAAGGACCTCAAGGTGCGCCTATACGACGGGCAGTACCACACGGTGGACTCCTCCGAGATGGCGTTCAAGATCGCGGGCTCGATGGCGTTCAAGCAGGCGGCATCGGAGGCCGACCCCTACCTGCTCGAGCCGATCATGGAGATGACGATCTCCGTCCCCGAGGACTCGGTGGGCGACGTAATCGGCGACCTCAACTCGCGCCGTGGCCGCCCCCTCGGCATGGAGCCGAAGGGCTCGGTGACTGAGATCAAAGCCGAGGTTCCGATGGCCGAGGTGCTCGACTACGCGCCGGACCTGCGTGCGATCACCGGCGGGCGTGGCGATTACGGGATGGAGTTCCTGCGCTACGAGGAGATCCCCTCGCACATCGCGCAGAAGGTCATTGCGGCTGCGAGGGCGGAGGACGAAGAGGCGGTCTCCGCGTAAGCGCCGGCGAGCGGCCGCTCGTCATCGCGTACCAGCGCGAGCGCCTGCCGAAGACGCGGCCGTGCTCGAAGCGGTCGGTCTTGCGAACGAGGAGCAGCATCGCGAGCGCCCCGAGGAGCGAGAGGCCCGCGCTGACGATGAAGGTCAGTTGGAAGGCGTCGACGTGCGCGCTGATGGTTGCCTCGAGCCCGCCGTGGATGAGGCGGGAGTGCCCGGCGTGGGCCAGGGCCTCCTTGAGGCCGGTCTGCTCGGCATGGAGAATGAAGTCCCTGTAGACGTCGACCTGGTGCGCCGTGGGGTGGATGCCCTGGCCCGCGAGCTTGTCGTAAAGCGTGTGGAAGTAGTAGCTCAGCTCGATCGCTCCAAGAGCCGCGATGCCTAGCGCGCCCCCGAACTGCTCGCTCGTATTGATGATCCCCGCGCCCTCGCCCTGCTGGGAGTCGGGAAGCGCGGTGAGGCCGGTGGGGTCGTTCGTCGTCAGCACGATCCCGAGGCCGAGGCCCTGGAGCACGAGGCCGGGGATGAGCCCCGCAACCGACTCGTCGCTCGCGCCGACGGCGAGCGCGGCGCCGGATGCAGCCAGAACGAGAAAGCCGACCACCAGGGGCATCCGTCCGCCCCAACGGTCGAAGGCGCGGCCTGCGATCGGCCCAGCGAGGATGATCGGGACCGTCCCCGGAATCAGCGCCAGGCCGGCGGTGGCCGGGCTCGCCCCGACGACGAGCAAGAGGTAGAACGGCAACAGGAACCCGAGTCCCAGCTCGACCATCCCGGCGAGGACCTGGCTGATGTTCGCGGCGAGGAAGTTCAGATGTCGGAACAGCCGGAACTCGATGATCGGGTTGGCGACCCTACGTTCGACCAGAACGAACGCGATGAGCGCGAGGACCCCGACCACGAGTGGGATGACCGTTCCGGGATCCGCCCACGAGCCTGCCTCGCCCTGCTGGAGTCCGAGGATGAGTGCCGCGATGCCGATCGCGAACGTGACGACACCCGCCCAGTCGATGTGGCGGTCGGCTTCTTGCTCCGGCGCGAGGGGCGGGGTGGCTGCCCTCGTCATGAGGATCGCGGCGATCGCCAACGGAACGTTGATCAGGAAGACCAGCCGCCAGTCGATGCTCGTCAACAGGCCACCGAGCACCGGCCCGAGCGCCGCGAAGAACGCCGAGCCGCCCGCGAGGATGCCGAGCGCGGTGCCCCGCCGCTCGTCGGGAAAGACGGAGCTGACGATGGCGACCGAGGTGGGCATCATGAGGGCCGCTCCCGTGCCCTGGGCCACTCGCGCGGCGATCATCCACGGCATGTCCTGCGCGAGGCCCGCCAGCGTGGTCGCTGCGGCGAAGACCACCGCGCCGAGCAGAAACACCCGCCGGAGGCCGAACAGGTCGCCGAGGCGCCCGCCGAGGACCATGAACGCCGCCAGCGGAAGGATGTTCGCCGTGAGCACCCACGGGGCCTGGTCGATCTGGCCGCCGAGGTCCTCGACGACGTGCGGCGTCGCGAGCGGGACCGCCGTCTGGTCGACGAGGATCATGCTCGCCGACAGCGTCATCGCCACGAGGGTGACGGTCATCGCACCGCTCGAGCTTGCCTCCCCGCGGGGCACGGCCAAAGCCTATGCCGGGCAGTCTTCGGCCGCTGCTACGTTGGGCCGGTGTCCGAGCACGAGCCCCCGGACTTCGAGCAATGCGCGGTGTGCGGTCGCACGGCGCTTCGCGGCGAGCGGCTCTGGGACTACGTCACGCAGAGCGGCGAGTCGCGCCGGGTTTGCGCGCTCTGCAAGGCCCCGGCGGAGGCGGCTGGGTGGCTTCCACGCGAGCTGGCGGGGGCGGTGGCCGAGGGGCAGGAGCGCCCGTCCCGCGCCAGGGCCCTTCGGGAGAGGCTGAGCCGTGCGGCCGACCAGGCGAGGACGCGAGGTGCCGAGACCGGCCAGGTGGACGAGGCGGATGAGCAGGCCGAACAGCCGCGGAGGCGCCGCCGTCTCTTTGTTGAGCGCGTTCCGGAGGAGGGGCATCCCCAACCTGCGGCGCGGCCCCGGCCCCGATCGGTCTCCGAGGCGAGGCCGACCGACCCGCACTCGCTCGCACGGCGCGCGGCCGACCGCTTCAACGTGAGCGAGGCGCGGCGGACGGTCGCAGGCCTGGCGCGCTCGCTCGGCGAGCCCCAGGCCTCCGTCAAGATCTCGAACCGGGCCGGCGACGCCAAGGTGACGATCGCCTGGGAGCTCTCCTGGTATCAGTGGGAGATCGACCCGGGCGATCATGGCGCCGTGCGGGAGATCCGCAAGGGCTCGGAGCTCGACGAGCTGTCCGACTCCGAGCGCGAATGGAACGCCCGCGTCGACGAGGACGGCAGCCTCCGCATGATGAGCGATTGAGCGCCGAGGGCCTCATCGTCAACTTCGACGGGGGCGCCCGAGGCAACCCCGGGCCCGCGGCGATCGCCTCGGTCGTCTCCACGCCCGACGGCCGGATCGTCGAGGAGCGCGGCCAGTTGATCGGGGAGGCGACCAACAACGTCGCGGAGTACCGGGCACTGCTGCTTGCAATCGAGCGGGCCAGCGAGCTTGGCGCCCGCGAGATCGAGCTCATCGGGGACTCCGAGCTGGTGGTCCGGCAGGTCCGCGGCGAGTATCGGGTGAAGGACGCCGGGCTTCGTCCGCTTCACGCGGGGGCCATACAGGCCCTGGCGGATTTCGATCGCTGGTCGATTCGAAACGTCCCGCGAGCCGAGAACGCCGCCGCCGACGAGCTCGTCAACTCGACTCTGGATTCGGCCTGAGACGCTCTAAGCTTCCGCGCTCGTTCGGATGATCTCTACCGAAAGGCAGGAAGGCGCACATGAACGTAAGGCGCACGCTCATCGCCCTCGCGGCCGCCGCGGCAGTCGTTGCGGTTCCGGTCGCGCAGGCGGCCGGCGGAGGCGGGGCCAAGGCCCACGCGAAGTTCGGCACGCCGCTTCACATCAAGTCCGGCGGGAAGAAGGGGACCCTCAAGGTCACCTACCGATGCGACAAGGGCGACACGCTCTGGATCTCCGCCAAGGAGACCAAGACGGGTGTCCGCGACGACGCCCTCAAGAAGGAGGGGTCGAGCAAGACCGCTGCGGCCTGGCTCCAGAGCCACCGCAACCCGATCAAGTGCGACGGCAAGTCGCGCACGAAGCACTTCACCGTCGACAAGGTCGAGCCGGGCAGCAAGGGCAAGCTCGTCCCGGGCCAGGCCTGGGTCCAGTTCTGCATCACCTTCAATGAGAAGAAGCTGACCCTCTCGCACTCGCACTGGGTCGACGTCCGCTAGGACACGAACCTCTGAGCGATTGAGCCGCCGCGCCGGGTTCGGCGCGGCGGCTTTTCGCGTTCTGGGCGCTAGGCGCCCAGGATCCCCCCGAGTAGGCTCGCGTTGAACGGCTGCGTGCCCGGCACGAGGTTCACGCCGCCGAACGAGGAGTTGGCGTGCATGTAGGCGATTTCCTTCGCCAGGTCGCCGACGCCGTTCGAGGCAGGGGTGGGGGCCAGCTGGAGCGTCGAGAGGATCCCGATCGCTTGGCCCGAGGCGTTCACGAACCCGCTTCCGGAGTCGCCCGGGATGCCAGGGGTGACCGTGTAGACCTCGTGGCTCCAGCCGCCGCCGGTGTTCTGGTAGACGACGCCCTGCTTCGGGCTGAGCTTCGTGACGCCGCCGCGGAGCTCCGAGTTCCCGTAGGTGTAGACGGTCGAGCCGAGACCGCCCACGGATCCGACGCCGGTCGGCCCGCCGAACCCGGGAACCGATGGGTTCACGCTGCCGACGTCGCTGGGGTCGATCTTCACGAGCGCCAGGTCGTTGTAGGCGCACGTGTCGGCGTCGGCCTCGCCCTTGACTTGCATCGAGAGCCAGGAGTTGTAGACGAGCGTCCCAGGCTTCGAGGCGCCCGTCACATCGACCGGCGTGCCGACCGGAAGCGAGCCGCTGGTGCAGCCGTCTGTCTCAGTGCTGCCACCTGTGCCGGAGCAGTGCGCGGCCTGGCCGAGGTAGACGTTCGAGCCGTCCGAGAACACGAAGTTCGACGTGCACTGCGCGCCGTCGGTGAGCGTCTGGACGCCCGGATGGACGGTCGCGGTTGAGGCCGGCGCCCAAGCGGAGGCGACGGAGGGGGCGAGCGCGCCCGCGGCGACGGCCGCGCAGGCGAGCAGCCCCGTGAGGAGCTTGCGGTTCATTCAACTTCCCTTCGTCCTGGTTTCCTAATCCCTGAGCGGGTTTGTACCAGGGCCCAGGGGCCCCGGAGCCGGTTCTATAATCCGGCGCTCGCGCGGCTGTAGCTCAGTTGGCTAGAGCGTCTGCTTGCCATGCAGAAGGTCGAGGGTTCGAGTCCCTTCAGCCGCTTCGGTTCCAGCGATCCGCCACGCCGCGTCAGATCGCGGCAGACGGGGCGGGAGTCCAGTTCTGGTGCGCTTTCCGCTCCCCCACCCAGCCTGGCCCGACTTCGGTCAGGAGCTCGCCGGTGCTCTTCCGAGGCCGAATCGGTAGCAGTCTGGTAGCGGGACCGCTAGTCGCCGATCGCACGCTGGTAGCACAAGTCAGTCTCAATCTCGGCGCCGGGACACAGGGTTTATGGCTGTCGCTCGTCGCGCGCGGAGCGAGAGCGATCGGCTTGGGCGGCGGCGCTACCGCCGCGTGCCGAAAGGAGCCGCCGGCTGAGGCGTCAGCCCAGCGGGTGCTCCCCAAGGAACCCCAGAACGAGTGAGGTGAACTCCTCTGTCCGCTCCATCATGAGCGCGTGGCTCGAGCCTGGTCCGGTCAACAGCTCAAAACGCGCGCCCGGGATGCGGTCGGCAACGGCCTGACATTGCCACGGTGGGGTGAGGAGATCCTGCTCGCCAGCGATCACCAGCGTCGGCGCGGCGATCCCGGGCAGCCGATCGAGCGCGTCGTGCTCTTCGTCGGCCTGCCACTGCTCGGCCGCGGCGCGGATCTGTGTCTCGGTCTGTGGGAACAGCGGCAGGAACTCCTCGAGCATCGCATCGAACTCCGGGCTGTTCAGCAGCTCGGGAGAAAACGCGAGACCGAGGGCCGTCAACGCGGCCTCCATGTCGCCCGTCTCCCACGGATGTCGCAGGGCCGTCAGCATCGACCGCATGAAGCCATCCTGCCGCCCCCACGTTCCATATAGGACCAGCCCGCCGACGCGGCGGGGATGGGCGAGCACGAGCTCCTGCGCGACGGCGCTGCCGAGCGACCAGCCGAGTACGTGCGTACGCTCGATCTCGAGCGCGTCGAGCAGGGCCGCCGTGTCCGCCGCGAGCGCCGCCATTGTGATGCGCTCCTCGCCGCGCTCGGATTCTCCGAGCCCCCGGTTGTCAAACGCGATCACGCGGTGGCTCTCAGCGAACGGAGCCACCAGCGGCTCCCAGAAACCGAGCGATCCGGTCGTGCCCATGATGAGAAGAAGTGGCTCGCCGGTGCCGGTCTGGGCAACGTTGAGTCGGACCCCCGTGGCTACCGGTACGAGAGTTGCTGGCTGGATGGCGGCTTCCATGGCGAACCTCCGGATTGTCTGGCGACCCTACCAGCGCGCGGCCCGGCACGCCCAAGTGGTTCGTCACGAAGCCGGTATCGCACATCGCGCAAGGGAGGAGCGAGCGTGAGGCGGACTCTTTGCTCCTCCGTTTCGTCCGGAGCGATCGTCTGGTGGCGCCGCACGGTGGCGCCCCCCGACGTCAGTGTCGAAGATCATCCGGACCGACGCTGACACCAAATACCTTCGCCTTTGCGGCGGCAGAATCTGCTTGGATCCTTGAACGAGCAGGGCAACCGAGGAGAGACGGCATGAACATCGAGTTCCTCTCGACCGTGGCGGTGATCGCCCCCCATCCGCCCGCCAGCCGCAAGCTTTACGTCGACGCGCTCGGGCTGCCGCTCGACGGCCACGGCGGTGACTATCACCACAGCGAGCAGATCGACGGCTGCAAGTCCTTCGGTATCTGGCCGCTGTCCCAGGCCGCTGAGGCGTGCTTCGGGACCGCGGGGTGGCCGGCGGAGCGGCCGGTGCCGCAGGTCAGCATCGAGTTCGACGTCGCGGACGCCTCGGCGGTGGGTCCGGCGGCATCGCAGCTCGAGCAAGCCGGCTACGAGCTGCTGCACCCACCGCGCGAGGAGCCGTGGGGTCAGACGGTGGCCAGGCTGCAGTCACCGGAGGGCGCGATCATCGGGATCTCGTACGCGCCAGTGCTGCACGACGAGGACTGACCGCAGGAAGCGACATCGAGGTCCGATTTCCGCACCGGGCCCGGACCGGCACTCTTGCTCGGCGGCTACACAAGACGCTCCCTCGTCGCGCAGAGCCAGGGCGGTGCACGCCTACACTGCGGAGGGATGTCCGCCGAGCAGGTCGACAGCTACCTGCGCGGTCTCGGGGAGCCGCAGCGCACAACGGCTTCAAGAGCTGCGCCGCACGATTCTCGAGGTCGTCCCAGAAGCCGAAGACGTGATCTCATACGGCGTCCCCGCGTTCCTTTTACACGGCAAGGTCATCGCCGGGTTTGCGGCGTTCAAGAATCACCTGAGCTACCTGCCCTTCAGCGGCTCGGTCCTCGGCCAGCTTGCCGATCAGCTCGACGGCTTCACGATGACGAAGAGCGCTCTGCACTTCTCCATCGATCAACCCCTGCCGAAGGCGCTCGTCGAGAACTTGATCAGCGTGCGTCTCGCGGATGCAGATCTGCCCTCGAGCTAAGGGAGCGCGCTCAGGACGAGACGGGATCAGTTGTCTCGGGTGCCGCTCGACCGCGTCAGGCCCCGGTGATGCCAGCAAGTGCCGGGCTCGCGTTGTAGCTGGGCGGCTCCTCATCGCGCGAGGCGGAAGAATCGCCTTGGTCCCTCTAACCGGCCGGAGGTGGCATCCCGATCTGGGTGAAGAGCCCGAAGAGGTCGATTTCGTCCCAAGCCTCGACGATCAGGCCATCCTCGACGCGGAGAACCGTTGTCGACGCGAACGACACCTGCTTGCCCGAGGCAGGAACCCCCATGAAGCTTCCAGCGTGCCGACCGGTCCAGCTCTGGCGCGCGCAGACGAGATCTTGCTCGCCGAAGATCGCGTCGATGCGGTGGTGAAGCGGATCGAACGCGGCGAGGAAGGCGTCGACGGCCTCTCGCTGCCCTCTGCGGCCGCGGCGCTCGCCGTTGTGGACGAAATCGTCGCTGAGCAACCGCTCGCATGCCGACGAGTCGCGCCCGTTGATGGCCTCGGCGTAGAAGCGGCGAACGACGTCTAGTTCGAGGCGCTCGGACAGGTCCGGGACTCTAGTCGGGCAGCGCTTCTCCGTTCGCGTGAAGGGAGGCGGGATGCCATTGGCGCCCCGGGCCCGTCGACCCAGCTCACACCACCTGCGCTTGCGGGCTCGCGTTGGTCAATCGCGCCCGCCGCGGGACATACAGATATATGGCGCCGTACCGATCACGCTACCGACGCCCACATGGCGAGCATGCTCGCCATAAAACGGGCCGCAAACGGCGCAACCATGCGCCTGGCCCTTGCCGACCACCCGCCCTCCCGATAGGTCGTTCGGGTGGTCGGCAAGTTCCAGACTCAGTTAGCGGCAAGCTGAGAGCAAGATGAGATGAGCGAGAGGGCGGCGGTTGAGAAGAGGGGCCAGTGGAAGCTGGAGTCATCGGGAGGGCGTTCAAAGAATCGGGTTAGGGTGAGTCCGCGCGATCGGGAGTTGTTGGCGTGGATCGGTCGACAGCGGATGGTCCAGGCGGAGCAGCTTGCGGCGCGCGAGTGGCCGGTCGGCCGATTCGGTGACGGTGGTCGACGGCCGAGCGTGCGGGGCGGCTCAGCTCAAAGACGATCGGTCGGCTTCTGTGGTCGCTCGAGCGAAAGGGCCTCCTCGAGAGCCGCCGCTACTTCTACGCCGACGCCGCAGTGTGGAGTGCCACAGCGGCCGGGCTTCGCGAGGGCGGCCTCCAGCTCCAGGTGCCGAAGATCGACATCCGAAGCTACGAGCATGACCTCGCCTGCGGCTGGCTCTGCCTCGAGCTCGAGCGCGAGTTCCCCGACGGCCGGGTTCTCACCGAGCGTGAGATCCGGGCCGTTGATAGTGGCGTCGACGAGCCCGCCTACTGCCCGGGGGCGCGCGGGCGTACTGGCGGCTTTACCCGCCTCCACGTCCCCGACCTCGCGGTCGAGGCGAGGGCGGGGGAGAAGCCACTGGCGATCGAGGCTGAGCTGACTCTGAAGGCGCCGCGGCGGCTTCGTTCGATCCTGCGTCTGTACGCCGGCGCCGGCCATCTCGCCGGCGTCCGCTACTACGTCGCCGAGGCGCGGACGCGGGCCGCTGTTGAGCGCGCGATCCGCGACGCGGAGGTAAACGAGTTCGGCGAGTTCGCGGTTGTGGGTCGGCTTGGTCAATTTGGAGGTTTTCGGGACGTACGAGTAGATGGGACATTCGCGGCACAGCCGCCGCGTGGCGGCGAAGGAAGCGCATGGCGCCGCCAGCGCTAGTCGCAACTTCGGCGGTCGCCTGACCGAGGAGCCGTGGCTCACAAAGCGGGAGCTCGCGTCGCGGCTTCACTGCTCCGTGCGAACGATCGAGCGCCTGAGCTTGCCAGCGATGCGCGTCGGCGGCCAGAACCGCTACTTGTTGAGTGAGGTCGAGGCTCATCTGCGGGGGCGAGAGTGTCGGGCGCAGCTGCTTCTATTCCCCGGAGGAGAGCGAGGGACGGCGGCGTGAGCGCATTCAGGCGACGTGGCGATTGGGTCGCGAAGTTCCAGCTTCGCGGCAAGCAGCATTGGGTGCCCGGCGGTCCGTGGCAGACGAAGCGACAGGCTGAGGAGGCGGAGCGACGCTGCCGAGATCGCCTCGAGGCCCGCCGGACCGACGAAACCTGCGCGAGCTTTGCCGACCGGTGGCTGGAGGAGTGGCCACGACCGAGCGCGGGCACGCGCCGGACCTATGCAGCCGCGCGCCGATTCGCGGCCGAGTTCGCCTCGACGCCGCTGGGCGATGTCGAGCGCCTATCCGCCCGGGCCTGGGCACTGAGCGTCCCGCGAGGCGTCTCGCGGGTCGTCGGAATCATGTACGAGGACGCGCGGAACGTGGGCTTGGTAGAGCACAACCCCTTCGCCAACCTTCGGCTGCCCGCGACTGAGCGCTCGGAAAAGATCGTCGCTCCAACGATGGAGGAGTATCGCGCTCTGCTTGAGGCCTGCACCGTGCTCGCCGGCTACGGCGGCGAGTTCAGGGCCCTCATCCAGTTCGCGGCCTGGACGGGAATGCGGTCGGGCGAGATCCAGGCGCTCCGGTGGGAGGACGTCGGGGCAGAGACGATCCGTGTTCGTCGGTCACGGCGCCGAGACGGGTCTGTCGGGAGTCCCAAGAACGGGCAGGGGCGGACGATCTCCCTTCTTCCGCCCGCCCAGACGCTCGACGACGTCCCGCGGCGTCCCGACCCCTACGTCTTCCATGCCGTCCACGGCGGGCCGCTTCTCAACGGCAGCCTCTACTACGCCTGGCGAGAGGTGCGCTCGGCCTCGGGCATCGCCCTTGGGCGGAGGGAAGAGGGGGCGGCGAATATCCGCTTCCACGACCTCCGCCACTTCTGCGCCACGCAGCTCCTCGAGCTGGGCGTCGACCACTTCGCGGTCTCCGTCCAGCTCGGCCACGAGGACGGCGGCGCGCTCGTAATGGCGCGCTACGGACATCCGTCAAAGGACGCGGCTCGGGGCCGGCTACAAGCGGCCTTCTACCTCGCTGCCAACGGAATCGGTAGCTCGACTGGTAACGAAACGGCCGCAGACGGGTTCTGACGGCCATTTGCGACACTTCAGCCGCTTTCCGTGTCGCGCCTTGTCTGGACCCTCCGGCGATGATCCAGCGAATCGATGACATGCCGGACGGGACGATCGGGTTGCGGGCGTCAGGGAGGCTCACCCGAGACGATTACCGCGAGGTCCTCGAGCCGGCGCTGCGCGAGGGGGTCGATACCGGCGAGCTTCGGCTCCTGTTCGTGCTCACCGACTTCGATGGGCTCGAGGCTGGAGCGGTGCCCGAGGACATCAAGACCGGCTTGGAGGCATGGCTCGGACATCACTCGGCGTGGAGGCGCTTCGCCCTCGTCACCGACACCGACTGGGTCGCCAAGGCGATGCACATGTTCGCCTGGATGACCCCCGGCGACGTGATGATCCGCGACCTCGAAGGGCTCGAGGAGGCGAGGGCCTGGGTGGCCGCCTGAGCCCGTTCGCTCGGGTCTAGGTACTCAGCGACGCCGTTGCGTCTGCCCGAAGCTCAGGAAGCTCGGGTGCGAGGGGTCGACGTGGACCGTGTTGACGGCGCCGGCCATGTTCGCCTGGTCGGGCAGGGTCGGCAGGAGGTGGGGGACGTCGGCGTTCGTCAGCGCGACGCGGATGCGGTGCCCCTTCTTGAAGACCGCATCGGTGTTGAAGATCTCGATCCGAAGCGTCATCGGCTTGCCCGGGGTGACCGGCAGCAGGGATCGCTTCGTGAAGGGGTGGTAGGGCCCGATCAGGTCGCCGTTCGGCGCTCGGGTCGAGCGCCGGCGGTCGATCGCGCGGCGCGAGGGCATGAGCCAGCCCGCGGTGATGGGGTTGGACGCGCCGTCGGGCGAGACGTCGGTGAGGGTCGCATCCCAGAGTGTGTCGTGTGCCGTGGTCGAGGTCCGAAGGGTGAGCGACAGCGGGCCGACGATGTGGCGGCTGTGCTTGAGGGGACCGGTCGTGTAGGTGAGCCCCGTGCTCTCGTAGGAGCGCTCGTCATCGACGCAGCTTCCGGGTGGCGTCACCAGCCCCGCCGTCCACTGTGCCGTCGCCCGGTTGCACTGACCGGCACCGGGGTCGGCGACCACGGTGTCCTCGCTCGGCGCCGCCGGAGGCTTCCGCCGCAGGCTCGATCCCTCGCCGAGGTAGAGGCGCCGGTAGGTGAGCCTGCCCGGATAGCGTCGCTGGGTGGCCCACTTGTCGCGGCCGAGCTCATTCAGGGTCACCGGCCCGAAGTTCTCGATCCCGTCACGCCGGCGCTTGATCCAGCGGTCGAACCAGGCGAGCGCGAGCTTTGCGAGGGTCGGCGGCGTGCCCTTCTCGCCCAGTCCGCTGCCCGCCGTGACGTGGTACCACGGCCCCATCAGGAGCTGCTTGCGCCCGGGCTTCATTCGCAGCGCGTTGTACAGGCGCGGCTCGCTCCGCTGGAAGAGGTCCCACCAGCCGCCGACGACGAAGGTCGGCACGTGGACCTTGCGGACGACGGTATCGGGCGAGCGCTTGCGGAAGAACGGGCCGTCGTAGGCGAGCTCCCCGCCGCTCAGGATGTTGAGGATCGCATTG
The DNA here is from genome assembly GCA_963841455.1 of uncultured Actinomycetes bacterium. GTDB lineage: Bacteria > Actinomycetota > Thermoleophilia > Solirubrobacterales > 70-9 > JAWVFM01. The sequence continues at coordinate 5,368 of CAWJCU010000017.1, read as the reverse complement.
GTCTGGAAGGTCGGCCCGTGGGACGCGATCACGCCTAGCGCGGCCTCCGGGGTGGTCGGGAGCAGGCCAAGCGGAAGCCCGAGGCCGGTCACGAGGCCCGCCCAGAGCGGCATGAACCCGGCGTCGAACTCCCCGCCGTGGACGAACACGTCGCGGTAGACGTCGCCCCCCGGGATGATCGGGAACATGGCCTTGAGCCCCTTCGGGTGCTGAGCCGCGGTGAAGAACTGGTTGATCGCCATGTACGAGGCGCCGAAGAGGCCGAGCTTGCCGTTCGAGAAGCTCTGCCGGCGGGCCCAGTTCGCGATCTCGAGCCCGTCCTTCTGCTCCCGCGGGTCGAACGACTGCCACTGGCCCGCCGAGTTGCCGGTGCCGCGAACGTCGACGACGACCGTGACGTAGCCGTGGTGCACGAGGTTCGGCGGGGGGCCCGCAAGCGTCGCGACGCCGCCCCCGGCCTCCGAGAGCACGTCCTTGTTGTACGGCGTCTGGGTGATGATCACCGGGAAGCGGCCCGGCGCGGCGCTGCCGCTCGAGTCCGCCGGACGGGTCACGTTCGCCTCGAGCGTCACGCCGTCAGACATCTTGATCGGCACGTTCTTCTCCACCACTGCGCCGGGATAGCGCTTGCCGCCGGGCTCGAGGCCCGACGCGGCCGCGGGCGCGGCGGCGCCGAGCGCGAGCGCGACGGCGACGACGACCGTCAGGGTCCCTCGCTTCGCCCATGTATGTGGCCCGGCCCCCATCAGGGCGAACCGTAGCCCCAGCGCGGGCGCGAGGCGCCGCATCCGCAGCGCCGAACTGGGCCTAAGGCGCGACTTGGCAGCTCGCGCCCTTGCACGCGCGGAGCTTCGCGAGGTCGGCCGACATGCGGCCCACGACGCTCGCATACGCCGGGTCGTTCACGACGTTGTGCATCTCGTAGGGGTCGTTGCGCAGGTCGTAGAGCTCGCGCGGCCCGTAGCTCCACACGACGTACTTGAAGTCGTTGGTCCGCACCCCGGTGTAGGGCTGGTCGTACGACATCGGGAAGCCCTCGCCCAGGAAGAGCGGGCTGGTCGCCTCGAGGAGGATCGCGCGGTTGGGCGCGCTCGACGGATGGCGCGCGACGGGAAGCAGCGAAACGCCGTCCTCCGTGCGGCCCGCCTTCGCGTTCGCCGCGTCGAGCAGAGTGGGGGCGAAGTCGATGTTCGACACCTGCTGGGTCACGGTGCGGTCGCGGGGTATGCCGGGCCCGCGAAGGACGAACGGCACGTGAATCGACTCCTCGTAGGGCACGAACTTGTCGCCCTGGATGCGGTGCTGCCCCTGGATCCACCCGTTGTCGGAAACGAAGACGATCAAGGTGTTGCGGAGCTGGTCGGTCTGGCGCAGGATGCGGACGAGCTTCGCTACATGGTCATCGACCGCGAGCAGAGCGCCGAGCCGCCCCTGGTAGTCGAGCCTCAGCTGGTTGATCTGGGCCTCGGTCATCGCCGGGAGCTGGGCCACCTTGCTGTCCGGGTCGGCGGGATCGGAGTAGTTGAACGACGGTGGCTCCGGGAGCTTGAACTTCTTGCTGAGCTGCTCGTAGCGCGGGGCGGGGCGGGGTCGGCGCCAGGGCGGCCGAGGATCGTCGTCGCGACGTCCTCGCGATGCGGCGCCGCCGGCGCCCACCAGACGAAGAACGGCTTCTTCGACTTCGCCTGCCGGCGGACGACGCCCTCGGTGGTCCTCCCTGTGACGTCCGGCGAGTAGTCCTTGGGCTTCGCCGTGCCGTAGTAGCCCGGCTTGAAGATCCTGTTTGCGCGGGCGAGCACCTCGCTGATCGTGTGCGGCCCGCCGCCGGGCGCCGGCGTCACCTCGATCTTTGCGAACCGTACGAGCTTGCGTGCGAAGACCGGGTCACCCCAGGTCTTCAGGTGGCCGTCCTGGTTCATCACGAAGTTGTAGTAGTCGTAGGCGGAGACGTCGAGCAGGCCGCGCCAGATGTCGAAGCCCGTCGGCACCTCGCCATGGGCGTCCTTCGCCCCGTAGCCGTTCAGCCACTTGCCGATGAGCGCCGTCCTGTAGCCGCTCTTCTGGAGCCATCGCGGGAGGATGTTGGCCCGGGCCTTCATGCCGTACCAGCCGAAGGGATAGAAGTTGCCGGCGACGCCGTGGTTGTGCGCGTACTGGCCGGTGATGAACGTGGCGCGCGCCGGGCAGCAGAGCGGGAACGAGTCGATCGCGTTGGAGAAGCTCGTGCCCTGTTTCACGATCAGCTTCTTGACGTGCGGCATGTACTGGAGGTCAGCCAGCGCCTGATCGTCGGTCATGACAACGAGCACGTTCGGCTCGGAGCCCTGTCCGGCGCCGACCGGGCGGGCGGCGGCGGGCCCGGCTAGAAGGAGGCAGAGGAGGGCGACGAGGGCGAAAGCGCAGCAGGCGGGCATCGTGCGGGTGCCGCGGAGATTCGCTCTTCCCTGCATGTCAGCGCAGGATACACGGTTTGTGTCACACTGTGTCACGACTCGCATGGTCCAACCCGTTGAAACCGCCACCAGGAGCGAAGTTGCGCGGCGCAGCCGCCAGGAAGCGCGCGACCGAATCGTCGCGGCCGCGAGCGAGCTCGTGCGCCGGCGCTCCTACGACGAGCTGAACGTCGACGAGGTCATGCGGGAGGCGGGGCTCGGCCGGACGATCTTCTACCGTCACTTCGACGACCTCGGGGACCTGCTTCTGCGCGTGGCGCAGGGGTGATTGGCGAGCTCTACGAGGCGCAGCCGGTCCTCGAGGACATCGATCCCGGTGGCGAGGCCGCCGCGGTCCGCGAGGGGCTCGAGCCCGCCGTCGAGGTCTACCGGCGGCACGGACCGATCCTCCGCGCCTCGCGGAGGCGGCGGCCAGCGACCCCAACGTCGCGGGCGCGCGGGACGCCATGCGCATGCAGTTCGCCGACCGGGCGGCCGGCTACCTGCGCGAGGCGCAGGCGCGCGGCGCGCTCCCGCTCGCCGACATCGAGGAGACCGCGTACGCACTGACGGTGATGAGCAACGCGTACCTGCTCGAGGCCTTCGGCCGCGAGCCGAGGGTCTCGGTCGACGTCGCGGCGCAGACGTTGAGCGAGGTCTGGATCGCCGTGGTGCGCTCGTGAGCGACCGGGCGCCGGCGGCGTGGATCGAGCCGAGCTCCGAGCAGGCCCACAGCTTGCCGCGTCCGGCGATGACGGTCCGATAGTCATGGTCAACCTGCTGCGCTTCAAGGAGCACGCGAGCGAGCCCGACCTGGGGGTGAGCGGGGCGGAGGCCTACGGACGCTACGCGGCTGCGGTCGACGGTTCGTCGAGGGCGCCGGCGGACGAGTCCTGTCGGCCGTCGCCTGCCGCGAGAGCTGATCGGGCCGCAGGACCGGAATGGGACGCGGTGGCGCTCGTCGAGTACCCGTCGCGGGAGGCCTTCCTGGGATGGTCTCCGACCCCGAGTACCTCGAGATCCACCGGCACCGTGTGGCCGCGCTCGCCGACAGCCGGCTTATCCTCTCGAGTCTCGCCACACCGGCGGCCGGCGGCTGAAGTGGCGCCCTCCCCAACATCCTGCTGCTGATCACCGACCAGCAGCGCGAGCCGTGCCACTGGCCCGCGGACTCGGCGTGGCTTCGCGACCTCACTCCCAACGACCACGAGCTAGCCGCCACAGGGCTGCGGTTCCGGAACGGCTTCTGCAACACGTCGATGTGCTCACCGAGCCGGGCGACGCTCTTCACCGGACGCTATCCGGCCCAGCACGGTGTGACCCTCACGCACACCCAGGCCGACCTCAAGCCGGACCCGAAGAACTTCCTCGCCGTCGTCCGGACGCTCGCCGGTGTGCTCCAGGGACCGAACGCGCCGCGCGCCCGGGCCCTCCGGGGGTTCGGACGCGGCCTTCTCCAGCTCGGCCCGGAATCGGGCAACGAGCCCGAGCTCGACCCGAGGACGCCGAGCATCGCCTCAGTTCTGCGAGCGCGCGGCTACGAGGTCGGCTACAAGGGCAAGTGGCACCTCACCCACCCCTCGGGCGGCGGGCCGCTGCTCGGCGGCTGGACCGAGGTCGACGCCAAACGCCTCAACGATCACTACGGGTACGCTGACTGGGAGCCGCCCGACGCCGGCGAGAATGCCAAGGCCGAGCACTTCGGCGCCGGCAACGCCGGGCCGCTCGAGCTCGGCTGGGACGAGGTCTACACGCGCCAGCTCGAGAGTTGGCTTGGCCGCGACGGTCTCCCCGAGCCGTTCTGCCTCGTCGCCTCGCTCGTGGACCCGCACGACGTGCTCGGCTATCCGGCGCAACACGTCCGCGGGGGCTATCAGGCGAGTGACTTCCGCGACCTGGGGGTCGAGCTCCCACCCACCGTCGGAGAGACCCTGCGCGACAAGCCGACCGTCCACGAGTTGATGAAGATGGGGATGGCGGCCTACCTGGGCCCGCTGGACAGCGACGAGGCCAGGCGCGAGTACGTCAACTTCTACGCCTACCTCCACCGTGTGGTCGACGAGAGCAGCGGTCGCGTCGGAGGGGCTTGGCGACGTCGATGACCCGGGATCGCTTCGCTCCCGGACGGTGATCATTCGGCTGGCCGACCACGGCGAGATGGGGCTCTCCCACGGCGGCCTGCGGCAAAAGGCGTTCAACGCCTACGAGACGATCGACGTCCCGCTCGTCGTCTCGAACCCGGTGCTGTTTCCGAGGGGCGCCGAGACCGACGCCATGGGGTCGCTTGTCGACGTGCTGCCCACGATCGCCGCGCTCACCGGCGCCGACCTCGACGACGAACCCCGTGGTCGCGACCTGACGCCGGTCCTGGCGGACAGCGCTGCACCGGACCGTGAGCGCCTCGCGAAGACGGCCGTCGACTTCGCCCCGATCACTGGGCATCCGAAGCCGCGCCCTCGTGCAGGACGCCGTCCACTTCACCTACGACGACCATCAGGCCGCGACCGCCCTGCAGAACGTCGCCGGCCAGCCGAACCGAGTGCGCGGTCAGGACCGCCGACGGCAGGAAGCTCGCCGTTTACTTCGACCCTTCGGGAAATGCCCCGCCTCAATACGAGATGTACGACCACAACCGCGACTCGACTGAGCGGCGAAACCTCGTCGATCGCGCCACGGGCAAGCCGGTGGCCGCCTCGGATCAAGCGATGCGTTCCGAGCTCGGGGAGCTGCTGCGCGAGCGCATGGCCGCGAACGGCACGGCTCCGCCGCCTGCCGCGCGGGCTCTCTGAGGAGTCGGGACCGATCTCCGGGCTCACCGAGCGAGTCGAGGCGTGGCGCGCGCTTGGCCGAATCGAGCGGTTCCGCGACCGCGACATCCACGTCTACAAGCGTCCGGGGGCCGGGCCCCCGCTCGTGCTGCTGCACGGCTTCCCGTC
>CAWJCU010000016.1:0-9478 GCA_963841455.1 uncultured Actinomycetes bacterium | reverse complement strand
CGTAGCCCTTGTGCCCGTCCAGGTAGTGGAGGAGCGCGATGTAGCAGGTGCGGTTTGGGTCGTATTCGACGCTCGCCACCCGCGCGGTCACCCCGTCGCGGCGGCGCTTGAAGTCGATCTCGCGGTAGCGGCGCTTCGCTCCTCCGCCGCGATGGCGCGCGGTGACGCGGCCGTGGGTGTTGCGCCCGCCGCTCTTGGAGGCACCCTTCGTCAGCGGCTTGTGGGGTGGCTTCGCCGAGACCTCGTCGCGGGTCTGGTAGGTGGCGAACCGGCGCCCCGGGCTGGTCGGCTTCGTCTTTCGGAAGGCCATTACTCCGCCACCGCCGCGCCCTCGAACAGCTCGATCCGGTCGCCCGGCGCGAGCTGGACGATCGCCTTCTTCCATGAGCGGGTGCGCCCGCTGTGCAGGCCGCGGCGCTTCGGCTTCGCCCTGACCTTCGAGGTCCGCACCTCGACGACGGACACGCCGAAGACCCGCTCGACCGCGTCGGCGATCTGCGTCTTGTGGGCGCGGTCGTCGACGCGGAACGTGTACTTGGCGTCGGCCATCAGCGCGTAGCTCTTCTCGGAGACGACCGGCTCGAGGATCACCTGCCTAGGATCCATCGGACGCCTCCCCGCCGGAGCGCTTGACTTCGGCCGCTCGCGACTCGAGCGTCTCGAGCGCCTTCTCGGACACCACGAGCGAAGCGTGGCCCAGCACGTCGGCGACGCCGGCAGCGCTTGCGGGCAGCACGCTCACCCGGGGGATGTTGCGGAAGCTCTTCATCAATGCCGTCTCCTCGGCGTCGACGACCACCAGCGTCGGGCCCTTGGCGCCCCATTTGCCGAGGAGCTGTGCCGCCGTCTTTGTCGCCGGCGCGTCGAAGCCGGCCGCGTCGACCACCGCGATCGAGCCTCGCTCGGCGTGCACGGAGAGGGCCCCGCGAAGCGCCCGGCGGCGAGCTTTGCGATTCACCTTGACGATGTGGTGGCGCGGCTTCGGGCCGAACGCCACACCGCCGCCGCGGCGGTGCGGGACGCTGAGCGCGCCAACGCGGGCGCGGCCGGTGCCCTTCTGCCGCCATGCCTTCGCCCCGGTCATCGAGACCTCGCCGCGCCCGAGCGTCGACGCGGTGCCGCGGCGGTGCGACGCCGCCTCGGCGCGGGCCGCCTCGTAGACGAGCGCGCGGTGGAAGGGCTCGTTGAAGACATCCTTCGGAAGGTCAGCCTTCGATTGCTTGCCGAGGACGGGGGCCTTGACGGCGGCCGGGCTAGCCATCGGTTCGGACCTCAACCGTCGCGCCTCGCGAGCCGGGGACCGAGCCCCGGACGAGCAGGAGGTTGTTCTCGGCGTCGACCTGGAAGACCTCGAGCCGGCGCTGGGTCACGCGCTTGCCGCCCATGCGCCCGGGCATCCGCATCCCCTTGAACACCCGCGCCGGATCGGCGCTGGCGCCGATCGAGCCCGGCGGCCGGACATTGTGCGAGCCGTGGCTCATCGGACCGCGGGAAAAGTTGTGGCGGCGGATTGAGCCCTGGAAGCCCTTGCCGATCGCGATGCCCGACACCTTGACCCTCTGGCCGGGCTCGAACTGGTCGACCTTCGCGACGTCGCCGATCTTCGGCCCCTCCTCGGAGGCGAGGTCCTCGTCACGGAACTCGACCAGGGTGCGAAGCGGCGGCGCGCCGGCCTTTTTCAGGTGCCCGAGCTCGCCCCTTGCGAGCTTACGTTCCGCGACCTCCTCGAAGCCGAGCTGCACGGCGGCGTAGCCGTCGCGCTCGGGGTCGCGGACAGCGGTCACCGGGCACGGCCCGGCCTCGATCACGGTGACGGGAACGCGGGTGCCGTCCTCGCCGAAGACCTGCGTCATCCCGACCTTCCTGCCGATGATCGCCGCCACAGCCAAACTCAAGTCTTGATCTCGATGTCGACCCCCGCTGGGAGCGCATCGAGGCGCTGCAGCGAGTCGATCGTCTTCGGGGTCGGCTGGTGGATGTCGATCAGGCGCTTGTGGGTGCGGATCTCGAAGTGCTCCCGGGAGTCCTTGTCCTTGAAGGGCGAACGGATGACGCAGTAGACGTTCTTCTCGGTCGGCAGCGGGACCGGTCCGGCGACCGTGGCACCGGTGCGCTGGGCCGTCTCCACGATCTCGCGCGCGGCGCGATCGATCGCGTCGTGGTCGTACGCCTTGAGGCGGATCCGGATTCTTGTCGCTGCCAGTGATGCCAATTTCGTATTCCGTCCTTGGGCGCAAACGGGGCGCCGCCCCGAGTTGGGGGGCGCCCCGGCCCCAGTGAAAGGGCGGCCCGCGCCGCCCTTGTCGTTACTCGATTACTTCAGTCACGACCCCCGAGCCAACCGTCCGACCGCCCTCGCGGATCGCGAACCGAAGGCCCTTGTCCATGGCGATCGGCTGGATCAGCTCGATCGTCATCTCGATGTTGTCTCCCGGCATCACCATCTCGGTCCCCTCGGGGAGGTTCGCGACGCCGGTGACGTCGGTGGTCCGGAAGTAGAACTGCGGGCGGTAGCCGGAGAAGAACGGCGTGTGACGCCCGCCCTCCTCCTTCTTCAGGCAATAGACCTCCGACTTGAACTTCGTATGCGGTGTGATCGAGCCCGGCTTGCAGAGAACCTGGCCGCGCTCGATCTCCTCGCGCTTCGTCCCGCGGAGCAGGCAGCCGACGTTGTCGCCGGCCTGCCCCTGGTCGAGGATCTTGCGGAACATCTCGACCCCCGTGACGACCGTCTTCGACGTCGCCTGGATGCCGACGATCTCGACCTCGTCGCCGGTGTTGACGATGCCCTGCTCGATCCTGCCGGTCGCGACCGTGCCGCGGCCGGTGATCGAGAAGATGTCCTCGATCGGCATCAGGAAGGGCTTGTCGAGGTCGCGCTCGGGCTCCGGGATGTAGGTGTCGAGCGTCTCGGCGAGCTCGAGGATCGCGGCCTGAGCCTCCTCGTCGCCCTCCAGCGCCTTCAGCGCCGAACCCTTGATGATGGGCGTGGAGTCGCCCGGGAACTCGTACTCGTTGAGCAGGTCCTTGACCTCCTCCTCGACGAGCTCCACGATCTCCTCGTCGTCGACCATGTCGACCTTGTTGAGGAAGACGACCACGTAGGGCACGTTGACCTGGCGCGCGAGCAGGATGTGCTCGCGGGTCTGCGGCATCGGGCCGTCGGCAGCGGAGACGACGAGGATCGCCCCGTCCATCTGGGCCGCGCCCGTGATCATGTTCTTCACGTAGTCGGCGTGGCCCGGGCAGTCCACGTGCGCGTAATGGCGGTTCTCGGTCTCGTACTCGACGTGCGAGGTGGCGATCGTGATGCCGCGCTCCTTCTCCTCGGGCGCGTTGTCGATCGACTCGAAGCTCCTGACCTCGGTGGAGCCGCCGTACTTGTCCGCGAGCACCTTCGTGATCGCCGCGGTCAGCGTCGTCTTGCCATGGTCGATGTGACCAATCGTGCCGACGTTGACATGCGGCTTATCGCGCTCGAACTTCTCCTTTGACATCTTGCTCCTTGGTGTTTCGCGGATTTTGCGTCTAGGTGGCTTGAACCGGGGGAATATAGAAGAACCTAAGCGCCCGCCCCCACGGGCTCGGCGGTGGCGCTCTCGGTGAGGGAGTCCGCGATGCTCTGCGGGACCTCCTCGTAGCGGTCGAACTGCATCGTGAAGCTGGCGCGGCCCTGCGTTGACGAGCGGAGGTCCGTCGCGTACCCGAACATCTCGCCCAGCGGCACGTGTGCGGCGATCGCGACCGCGTTTCCGCGCGGCTCCTGGCCCTGGACCTTGCCCCGGCGACGGGAGAGGTCCCCGATGACGTCGCCCAGAAAGTCCTCGGGGGTCACCACCTCGACCGCCATGACGGGCTCGAGCAGAACCGGGTCGGCCCTCCGGGCGGCGTCCTGGACCGCCATCGAGCCGGCGATCTTGAACGCGAGCTCGGAGCTGTCAACGTCGTGCGAGGATCCGTCGACGAGCTCGACTCGCACGTCGACCATGGGGTAGCCGGCCTTGACGCCGCTGGCGAGCGCCTCCTCGATGCCCTGCTCAACGGCCGGGATGAACTCGGTCGGGATCCTGCCACCCTTGATCTTGTTGACGAAGTCGAAGCCCTCCTCGGGGGCGGGCTCGAGGTTGATGACGACGTGGCCGTACTGGCCGCGGCCACCGGTCTGGCGCACGAAGCGCCCCTGGACCTTCTCGACCCGCTTGCGGACCGTCTCGCGGTAGGCGACCTGCGGGCGTCCGACGTTGGCATCGACCTTGAACTCGCGCAGCAGCCGATCCACGATGACCTCGAGGTGCAGCTCGCCCATCCCGTGGATCAGGGTCTGGCCGGTTTCCTCCTCGGTCTGAACCTGGAACGTCGGGTCCTCCTCCGCGAGGCGCGCGAGGCTGGCGGAGAGCTTCTCCTGGTCGGCCTTGGTCTTGGGCTCGATCGCGACCGCGATCACCGGCTCGGGAAAGTCGATGGTCTCGAGGACGATCGGCGCGTCGGGCGCGCAGAGCGTGTCACCCGTGGATGTCTGCTTCAGGCCGACTCCAGCGACGATGTCTCCCGCGTAGGCCTCCTCGATCTCCTCGCGATGGTTCGCGTGCATCATCAGGAGGCGGCCAATGCGCTCGGTCCGCCCGCTCGATGCGTTGAGCACGCGGCCACCGGCCGCGAGCTTGCCCGAGTAGATGCGGAAATAGGTGAGCTTCCCGACATAGGGGTCGGCCATCACCTTGAAGGCGAGCGCGGCGAAGGGCGCGTCCTCGGAGGCGAGCCGCCCGGCCTCGCCGCCGGCGCCGTTCTTGCCCTCCGGCTCCAAGCCCCTGACGGGCGGAACCTCCAGTGGCGACGGGAGCAGCTCGACGATCGCGTCGAGGAGCGGCTGCACGCCCTTGTTCTTGAACGAGGAGCCGCAGAGGACGGGCGTGATCTTGATGTCGAGCGTCGCGCGGTGGAGCGACTTGGCAATTCGCTCGTGGGGGATCTCCTCGTCGGCGAGGTAGGCCTCCATGAGCTCGTCGTCGTAGTCGGCGCAGGCCTCGATCAGGTGCGTGCGGGCGTCGTGGGCGGCCCCGACGAGCTCGTCGGGGATCTCGCGGTAGGAGAACTCGGTGCCGAGCTCGTCGGTCCAGACGAGGGCCTTGTTCTCGATCAGGTCTACGACGCCCTCGAAGCCGTCCTCGGCCCCGATCGGAAGCTGGATCGGGAGCGGGTTGGCGCCGAGCCGCTCGCGCATCGTCTGTACTGCGGCCGCGAAGTCGGCGCCGATGCGGTCCATCTTGTTGACGTAAGCGATGCGCGGGACGCGGTACTTATCGGCCTGCCGCCAGACCGTCTCCGACTGCGGCTCGACCCCGGCGACGGCGTCGAAGATCGCCATCGCGCCGTCGAGGACGCGCAGCGAGCGCTCGACCTCGACCGTGAAGTCGACGTGGCCGGGGGTGTCGATGATGTTGATGCGGTGGCCCTCCCACTCGCAGGCCGTCGCCGCAGAGGTGATCGTGATCCCGCGCTCCTGCTCCTGCTCCATCCAGTCCATGACGGCAGCGCCCTCGTGAACCTCGCCCATCTTGTGGGTGCGGCCCGTGTAATAGAGGATGCGCTCGGTCGTCGTCGTCTTACCGGCGTCGATGTGCGCCATGATCCCGATGTTGCGGGTTTTCTCTAGTGGGAAGTTGCGGGGCATCAGTCCGTAAAGTTCGTGTTCGACGTTGGGATGTGAACCGGCGTGGAAGGCCGGCATTCGCGCACAAAAAAGGCCCGAAACGGGCCCGAGCACAACACCGCCTTACTCAGCCCGAAATCGCCTATATCGTGCGGCTCTCCATGGGATGGACTACCGCTCGCCCGCCGGTAACTCCCGGTTCGCGAGCGACCGACGACTATAGCAAAGGCCCCCTGGCCTCCCAGGGGGCCGAATGCCGCTGAGAAAGCGCGGTAGACGGGCGCAGCCGCGCTCCTCCGACGATCGCGAGAAATCCCCGAAGCGGATACCCCGCCGACCCGAAGAGCCCCGGCGAAGCGTGTCCCGCCGGTCGGTCGTGAGGGCGCCGCTCAAGGTCGCCTACGACGTCGGGGCGATCGTCGTGGAGCTGGTCCGGATTCCGATCGGGCTCTGGCTGAGGCTCGCGGCGCTCGCCGGTGCGGGCGTGCTCGCGGCATGGCGAGCCGCGTGGCCGGTGATGGCCGCCGTCGCCCGTGCCGGACGCCGCTTCTTCGCCGCCGCCGAGCGCGTGGTCACCCCTGCCCGCGCGGCGGTCGTCGTGGCGCTTCTCGCCGTCGCGGCTCTCGCGGCGTCGCAGTTCGTCGACTACCGGGCTATCGAGATCGGGGCGCCCGATTACCGCGGCGTCACCGGCGTCGCGCCGCCTCCGGCGGTGGACCCGGCCGACCCCCGATCGGCGCACGGCCTCTGGCTGATCGTCATCGCCGCCGTCGCTTTCGCGATCATCCTCTGTGTGGCAGCGGGACGTGGCAGGCGTCTGGCCCGGCTGCTGGTCCCGCTCGGGGCGGGCGTCGTGGTGATCTCGATCGCTGTCGATGCGCCGCACGGCCTCGACGCGGGCCAGGTGGGCATCGCCTACGAGGGCGCTCGCGCGGTCCTGCGCGACGGGTTCGGCGCCGAGATCGCGGCGGGAGCCGTTCTCGCGCTCTCCGGGGTGCTTCTCACGCTCTACGCCCCGGCCGCGCGCGCGGAGCGTTCGCGGCGGCGACGTGGAGCACCCCGGCCCCGGCGCTCGCGCTCCCATGATCCGCCTGGGAAAGGCAAGCCGCTGGGGCCCGGCACGCCAAGGAAGGCGAGCGGGTGAGCCCAGAGCCAAGGTCCGCGCGCTCGACCCTCGGGCGCCCCGAGAGGCTGCTGCCGTTCGCGTGCCTGGCTGCGGCGATCGTGCTCGGCGCCTCCGAGCTCGCGACCACCTTTCAGCTGACGGCGGCAGGCAACGCGCCGCTCTGTGCGCAGGATGGCCTCGACCGCCACCACTTCGCGCAGCTCCTGCTGGCGATCTTCGCCGGTTTCACCACGATCGCCGCGGTTGTTGCGGGTTCCCGGCCGGCGGCCAGAGCGACGGCCATCGCCGGGGTGATCTCGCTCTTCCTGTTCTTCCTGATCGACCTTCCGCACGCCAACAACCAGGGCAGCGTCGCCGCGAGCTGCGACGCGGGGGGTGCGCTCAGCTTCGCCACGGCCAAGGCCGTGCCGCAGGGCGGCTTCTGGCTCGAGCTGATTGGGTCGGTGGCCCTAACGGTCTCGGGCATCGCCCTGGCGACGCTGACGCCCACGCAGCTGCACTCGCTCCGCCCGCGGTGGCTGGTGGGCTCGGGCACTCCGCCCTCTGGCGACGCGCCCAAGGCCCCAAAGCTGCTCCGCGCAGCAGATCGGCCGGGGGCCGAGGAGCCCAGGGGCGGCAAAGACCGCCCGCGACGGGCGAGGCCGAAACGGGAGCGCAGTTAGAGAAGTGGGCGGGCCGTTGTCGGTGAGCGAGTCCGGTTGCCCAGCTACTGGAGGCAGTTCGCGAAGATCAGGAGGTTACCGCTGAAGCTTTGCGAATTGAAGGCTCTGGCGTACCAGCCGTTGTTCAAGGGGAAGCTTGCGTCGATCCAGGGAGGCGGGGATCCCGGGTTGGCGTTGGCCCCGCCGGTCAGCATGACCGTGCCGGCCGGACATTGCACGTTCCCGTCTCGCCGCGTGCCGGCCGGGAGGTCGACCGACTTCGAGACCTCCACGATCTTGCCCAGCTTCGCGCCGGTGACCGCACCGTCTTGAAGCGCATTCTGTCCGACAGCCCCCGGGGCAATCTGCGGCTTCGGGTAGTTGCCCGTGAGGTCGCCGCCCGCCGGGCCGCTTGGCGCGCCGCCACCGCCACCGCCACCGCGAGAGCGTCGACTGGTCGATGTCGACTCCCGTAAGCGAGCCGTCCTTGACGTCCTTTGACTTCACCGAGTTATCGATGATCGCCCGCGAGCCGACCGAGTCCCTGGGCGCCTTGTTGCTGAGCGCGTAGGCGCCGCCGCCGAGGGCGATGAAGACCGCGAGGGTCGCCATCACGTTGGCGTAGGTGACGCGCTGCCGCACTCGCGTCAGCCCTTTGCGGCGACGGTCGAGGGCGTGCAGACGGCATCGGCCTCGAAGCCCGAAGCCTGGTTGCTGGGGTTGTCCATCGCGACGAGCCAGGTGTCCGAGTCCTGCGGGAAGCCCGAGTTGAACGCCGTCTGGTTCACGTTGCCGTTGCTGATGAAGCCGCCTCCGGTGACGTGCTGGCCGGCCGGACAGTCCACCGATCCCGCCGTCTGCTGCTGGGCCGGAGCCGCGATGTCCGCGGCCTCAACCTCGGTCAGCGTGATCGAGGCGACCGGCGGGGAGGATCCCGGCGGCCCCTGCGGGCCGGTCGCACCGCGTCGGCCCCGAGGCCCGCGCGGGCCAGGCTCCCCGTGGCCGGCGGCGCCAGACTTGGTGACGGCGGCCGAGGTCACGGTAGATGTGGTGCAGATCGCGTGGACGGTGAAAGACGGGCCGGCGCCGAAGCTGTCCATGGACACGGCCCAGCCGGAACCATTTGTGGTGGGCCCGCTGTCGGTGATCCATTGCTTTCCGAGGGCTGCCTCCGAGGCCACGCCGCCACCGGTTGCGTGCTGGCCTGCGGGGCAGCTCGCGGTGCCCGTCGTGTTGCCGCTCGGCGCGGTCGTCTTCTTCGTCACGTAGCTCAAGGAGACCTGGCCGGTGCCCGCCGGGCCCTGGGGCCCCTGCGGACCGGTGGCCCCACGACGCCCCCGGCGACCGCGCGGGCCTGTCTTGTCGCGGATGCCCGCGGCTTTGCCCTTCACCACCGTTGCCGACGTGCAGACCGCCCAGATGGTGAACGCATGAGGCTGGTCACCCAGGTTCTCGACCGCGCCGAACCAACCGCCGCCTGCCTGAGAAACGCTGGCCTCGACGTACACCGGGTCGTCGACTGTTCCATCCGTGGTCACGCCACCGCCGGTTGCGATCTGGTCGTCGTTGGGGCAGAAAGCTTTCGCGAAGGCCGCGGACTTCGGCTGCACGCCAGCGCCGTCGGCCGGGGAGGACGTGAAGCTGACGTAGGTGAGTGCCAGCGAACCGGAGCCGGCCGGCCCCGCCGGGCCCCGCGAGCCGGTGGCGCCGCGCCGTCCCCGCGGCCCGGTCGAACCCTGGTGATGGCGGCCGGGCTTCGCCGTGGCGCCGGAGCTTGCGACGGCCAGACCGCCGATCAGGACCACCAGCCCAAGGGCCGCGATGAACAGCGCGAGCTGTCGAACGCGACCCGGCTGGGCTCGGTTCGATCGGTGCGGCTTAACGTTGTCCTCCCACGCTCACGACTGCTTCACCCCTGCTTCAGTTACGCCGACCGAGTTGGCGATCGCTCGCACCACCCTACCCCACGCGCACGAGGACGGCCACGATCCGTGCCTCGGCCATCCTGTCGACTGCCTCTCGGCGCGCACGGCGTCACCCCGGACGCCTGGGCCACATCCC
>CAWJCU010000015.1:0-17248 GCA_963841455.1 uncultured Actinomycetes bacterium | reverse complement strand
TGAAGGGAGGCGGGATGCCATTGGCGCCCCGGGCCCGTCGACCCAGCTCACACCACCTGCGCTTGCGGGCTCGCGTTGGTCAATCGCGCCCGCCGCGGGACATACAGATATATGGCGCCGTACCGATCACGCTACCGACGCCCACATGGCGAGCATGCTCGCCATAAAACGGGCCGCAAACGGCGCAACCATGCGCCTGGCCCTTGCCGACCACCCGCCCTCCCGATAGGTCGTTCGGGTGGTCGGCAAGTTCCAGACTCAGTTAGCGGCAAGCTGAGAGCAAGATGAGATGAGCGAGAGGGCGGCGGTTGAGAAGAGGGGCCAGTGGAAGCTGGAGTCATCGGGAGGGCGTTCAAAGAATCGGGTTAGGGTGAGTCCGCGCGATCGGGAGTTGTTGGCGTGGATCGGTCGACAGCGGATGGTCCAGGCGGAGCAGCTTGCGGCGCGCGAGTGGCCGGTCGGCCGATTCGGTGACGGTGGTCGACGGCCGAGCGTGCGGGGCGGCTCAGCTCAAAGACGATCGGTCGGCTTCTGTGGTCGCTCGAGCGAAAGGGCCTCCTCGAGAGCCGCCGCTACTTCTACGCCGACGCCGCAGTGTGGAGTGCCACAGCGGCCGGGCTTCGCGAGGGCGGCCTCCAGCTCCAGGTGCCGAAGATCGACATCCGAAGCTACGAGCATGACCTCGCCTGCGGCTGGCTCTGCCTCGAGCTCGAGCGCGAGTTCCCCGACGGCCGGGTTCTCACCGAGCGTGAGATCCGGGCCGTTGATAGTGGCGTCGACGAGCCCGCCTACTGCCCGGGGGCGCGCGGGCGTACTGGCGGCTTTACCCGCCTCCACGTCCCCGACCTCGCGGTCGAGGCGAGGGCGGGGGAGAAGCCACTGGCGATCGAGGCTGAGCTGACTCTGAAGGCGCCGCGGCGGCTTCGTTCGATCCTGCGTCTGTACGCCGGCGCCGGCCATCTCGCCGGCGTCCGCTACTACGTCGCCGAGGCGCGGACGCGGGCCGCTGTTGAGCGCGCGATCCGCGACGCGGAGGTAAACGAGTTCGGCGAGTTCGCGGTTGTGGGTCGGCTTGGTCAATTTGGAGGTTTTCGGGACGTACGAGTAGATGGGACATTCGCGGCACAGCCGCCGCGTGGCGGCGAAGGAAGCGCATG
This sequence comes from uncultured Actinomycetes bacterium, assembly GCA_963841455.1. GTDB lineage: Bacteria > Actinomycetota > Thermoleophilia > Solirubrobacterales > 70-9 > JAWVFM01. The sequence goes on along the minus strand of CAWJCU010000015.1, from coordinate 16,091 downwards.
GCGCCGCCAGCGCTAGTCGCAACTTCGGCGGTCGCCTGACCGAGGAGCCGTGGCTCACAAAGCGGGAGCTCGCGTCGCGGCTTCACTGCTCCGTGCGAACGATCGAGCGCCTGAGCTTGCCAGCGATGCGCGTCGGCGGCCAGAACCGCTACTTGTTGAGTGAGGTCGAGGCTCATCTGCGGGGGCGAGAGTGTCGGGCGCAGCTGCTTCTATTCCCCGGAGGAGAGCGAGGGACGGCGGCGTGAGCGCATTCAGGCGACGTGGCGATTGGGTCGCGAAGTTCCAGCTTCGCGGCAAGCAGCATTGGGTGCCCGGCGGTCCGTGGCAGACGAAGCGACAGGCTGAGGAGGCGGAGCGACGCTGCCGAGATCGCCTCGAGGCCCGCCGGACCGACGAAACCTGCGCGAGCTTTGCCGACCGGTGGCTGGAGGAGTGGCCACGACCGAGCGCGGGCACGCGCCGGACCTATGCAGCCGCGCGCCGATTCGCGGCCGAGTTCGCCTCGACGCCGCTGGGCGATGTCGAGCGCCTATCCGCCCGGGCCTGGGCACTGAGCGTCCCGCGAGGCGTCTCGCGGGTCGTCGGAATCATGTACGAGGACGCGCGGAACGTGGGCTTGGTAGAGCACAACCCCTTCGCCAACCTTCGGCTGCCCGCGACTGAGCGCTCGGAAAAGATCGTCGCTCCAACGATGGAGGAGTATCGCGCTCTGCTTGAGGCCTGCACCGTGCTCGCCGGCTACGGCGGCGAGTTCAGGGCCCTCATCCAGTTCGCGGCCTGGACGGGAATGCGGTCGGGCGAGATCCAGGCGCTCCGGTGGGAGGACGTCGGGGCAGAGACGATCCGTGTTCGTCGGTCACGGCGCCGAGACGGGTCTGTCGGGAGTCCCAAGAACGGGCAGGGGCGGACGATCTCCCTTCTTCCGCCCGCCCAGACGCTCGACGACGTCCCGCGGCGTCCCGACCCCTACGTCTTCCATGCCGTCCACGGCGGGCCGCTTCTCAACGGCAGCCTCTACTACGCCTGGCGAGAGGTGCGCTCGGCCTCGGGCATCGCCCTTGGGCGGAGGGAAGAGGGGGCGGCGAATATCCGCTTCCACGACCTCCGCCACTTCTGCGCCACGCAGCTCCTCGAGCTGGGCGTCGACCACTTCGCGGTCTCCGTCCAGCTCGGCCACGAGGACGGCGGCGCGCTCGTAATGGCGCGCTACGGACATCCGTCAAAGGACGCGGCTCGGGGCCGGCTACAAGCGGCCTTCTACCTCGCTGCCAACGGAATCGGTAGCTCGACTGGTAACGAAACGGCCGCAGACGGGTTCTGACGGCCATTTGCGACACTTCAGCCGCTTTCCGTGTCGCGCCTTGTCTGGACCCTCCGGCGATGATCCAGCGAATCGATGACATGCCGGACGGGACGATCGGGTTGCGGGCGTCAGGGAGGCTCACCCGAGACGATTACCGCGAGGTCCTCGAGCCGGCGCTGCGCGAGGGGGTCGATACCGGCGAGCTTCGGCTCCTGTTCGTGCTCACCGACTTCGATGGGCTCGAGGCTGGAGCGGTGCCCGAGGACATCAAGACCGGCTTGGAGGCATGGCTCGGACATCACTCGGCGTGGAGGCGCTTCGCCCTCGTCACCGACACCGACTGGGTCGCCAAGGCGATGCACATGTTCGCCTGGATGACCCCCGGCGACGTGATGATCCGCGACCTCGAAGGGCTCGAGGAGGCGAGGGCCTGGGTGGCCGCCTGAGCCCGTTCGCTCGGGTCTAGGTACTCAGCGACGCCGTTGCGTCTGCCCGAAGCTCAGGAAGCTCGGGTGCGAGGGGTCGACGTGGACCGTGTTGACGGCGCCGGCCATGTTCGCCTGGTCGGGCAGGGTCGGCAGGAGGTGGGGGATGTCGGCGTTCGTCAGCGCGACGCGGATGCGGTGCCCCTTCTTGAAGACCGCATCGGTGTTGAAGATCTCGATCCGAAGCGTCATCGGCTTGCCCGGGGTGACCGGCAGCAGGGATCGCTTCGTGAAGGGGTGGTAGGGCCCGATCAGGTCGCCGTTCGGCGCTCGGGTCGAGCGCCGGCGGTCGATCGCGCGGCGCGAGGGCATGAGCCAGCCCGCGGTGATGGGGTTGGACGCGCCGTCGGGCGAGACGTCGGTGAGGGTCGCATCCCAGAGTGTGTCGTGTGCCGTGGTCGAGGTCCGAAGGGTGAGCGACAGCGGGCCGACGATGTGGCGGCTGTGCTTGAGGGGACCGGTCGTGTAGGTGAGCCCCGTGCTCTCGTAGGAGCGCTCGTCATCGACGCAGCTTCCGGGTGGCGTCACCAGCCCCGCCGTCCACTGTGCCGTCGCCCGGTTGCACTGACCGGCACCGGGGTCGGCGACCACGGTGTCCTCGCTCGGCGCCGCCGGAGGCTTCCGCCGCAGGCTCGATCCCTCGCCGAGGTAGAGGCGCCGGTAGGTGAGCCTGCCCGGATAGCGTCGCTGGGTGGCCCACTTGTCGCGGCCGAGCTCATTCAGGGTCACCGGCCCGAAGTTCTCGATCCCGTCACGCCGGCGCTTGATCCAGCGGTCGAACCAGGCGAGCGCGAGCTTTGCGAGGGTCGGCGGCGTGCCCTTCTCGCCCAGTCCGCTGCCCGCCGTGACGTGGTACCACGGCCCCATCAGGAGCTGCTTGCGCCCGGGCTTCATTCGCAGCGCGTTGTACAGGCGCGGCTCGCTCCGCTGGAAGAGGTCCCACCAGCCGCCGACGACGAAGGTCGGCACGTGGACCTTGCGGACGACGGTATCGGGCGAGCGCTTGCGGAAGAACGGGCCGTCGTAGGCGAGCTCCCCGCCGCTCAGGATGTTGAGGATCGCATTGGTCTGGAAGGTCGGCCCGTGGGACGCGATCACGCCTAGCGCGGCCTCCGGGGTGGTCGGGAGCAGGCCAAGCGGAAGCCCGAGGCCGGTCACGAGGCCCGCCCAGAGCGGCATGAACCCGGCGTCGAACTCCCCGCCGTGGACGAACACGTCGCGGTAGACGTCGCCCCCCGGGATGATCGGGAACATGGCCTTGAGCCCCTTCGGGTGCTGAGCCGCGGTGAAGAACTGGTTGATCGCCATGTACGAGGCGCCGAAGAGGCCGAGCTTGCCGTTCGAGAAGCTCTGCCGGCGGGCCCAGTTCGCGATCTCGAGCCCGTCCTTCTGCTCCCGCGGGTCGAACGACTGCCACTGGCCCGCCGAGTTGCCGGTGCCGCGAACGTCGACGACGACCGTGACGTAGCCGTGGTGCACGAGGTTCGGCGGGGGGCCCGCAAGCGTCGCGACGCCGCCCCCGGCCTCCGAGAGCACGTCCTTGTTGTACGGCGTCTGGGTGATGATCACCGGGAAGCGGCCCGGCGCGGCGCTGCCGCTCGAGTCCGCCGGACGGGTCACGTTCGCCTCGAGCGTCACGCCGTCAGACATCTTGATCGGCACGTTCTTCTCCACCACTGCGCCGGGATAGCGCTTGCCGCCGGGCTCGAGGCCCGACGCGGCCGCGGGCGCGGCGGCGCCGAGCGCGAGCGCGACGGCGACGACGACCGTCAGGGTCCCTCGCTTCGCCCATGTATGTGGCCCGGCCCCCATCAGGGCGAACCGTAGCCCCAGCGCGGGCGCGAGGCGCCGCATCCGCAGCGCCGAACTGGGCCTAAGGCGCGACTTGGCAGCTCGCGCCCTTGCACGCGCGGAGCTTCGCGAGGTCGGCCGACATGCGGCCCACGACGCTCGCATACGCCGGGTCGTTCACGACGTTGTGCATCTCGTAGGGGTCGTTGCGCAGGTCGTAGAGCTCGCGCGGCCCGTAGCTCCACACGACGTACTTGAAGTCGTTGGTCCGCACCCCGGTGTAGGGCTGGTCGTACGACATCGGGAAGCCCTCGCCCAGGAAGAGCGGGCTGGTCGCCTCGAGGAGGATCGCGCGGTTGGGCGCGCTCGACGGATGGCGCGCGACGGGAAGCAGCGAAACGCCGTCCTCCGTGCGGCCCGCCTTCGCGTTCGCCGCGTCGAGCAGAGTGGGGGCGAAGTCGATGTTCGACACCTGCTGGGTCACGGTGCGGTCGCGGGGTATGCCGGGCCCGCGAAGGACGAACGGCACGTGAATCGACTCCTCGTAGGGCACGAACTTGTCGCCCTGGATGCGGTGCTGCCCCTGGATCCACCCGTTGTCGGAAACGAAGACGATCAAGGTGTTGCGGAGCTGGTCGGTCTGGCGCAGGATGCGGACGAGCTTCGCTACATGGTCATCGACCGCGAGCAGAGCGCCGAGCCGCCCCTGGTAGTCGAGCCTCAGCTGGTTGATCTGGGCCTCGGTCATCGCCGGGAGCTGGGCCACCTTGCTGTCCGGGTCGGCGGGATCGGAGTAGTTGAACGACGGTGGCTCCGGGAGCTTGAACTTCTTGCTGAGCTGCTCGTAGCGCGGGGCGGGGCGGGGGTCGGCGCCAGGGCGGCCGAGGATCGTCGTCGCGACGTCCTCGCGATGCGGCGCCGCCGGCGCCCACCAGACGAAGAACGGCTTCTTCGACTTCGCCTGCCGGCGGACGACGCCCTCGGTGGTCCTCCCTGTGACGTCCGGCGAGTAGTCCTTGGGCTTCGCCGTGCCGTAGTAGCCCGGCTTGAAGATCCTGTTTGCGCGGGCGAGCACCTCGCTGATCGTGTGCGGCCCGCCGCCGGGCGCCGGCGTCACCTCGATCTTTGCGAACCGTACGAGCTTGCGTGCGAAGACCGGGTCACCCCAGGTCTTCAGGTGGCCGTCCTGGTTCATCACGAAGTTGTAGTAGTCGTAGGCGGAGACGTCGAGCAGGCCGCGCCAGATGTCGAAGCCCGTCGGCACCTCGCCATGGGCGTCCTTCGCCCCGTAGCCGTTCAGCCACTTGCCGATGAGCGCCGTCCTGTAGCCGCTCTTCTGGAGCCATCGCGGGAGGATGTTGGCCCGGGCCTTCATGCCGTACCAGCCGAAGGGATAGAAGTTGCCGGCGACGCCGTGGTTGTGCGCGTACTGGCCGGTGATGAACGTGGCGCGCGCCGGGCAGCAGAGCGGGAACGAGTCGATCGCGTTGGAGAAGCTCGTGCCCTGTTTCACGATCAGCTTCTTGACGTGCGGCATGTACTGGAGGTCAGCCAGCGCCTGATCGTCGGTCATGACAACGAGCACGTTCGGCTCGGAGCCCTGTCCGGCGCCGACCGGGCGGGCGGCGGCGGGCCCGGCTAGAAGGAGGCAGAGGAGGGCGACGAGGGCGAAAGCGCAGCAGGCGGGCATCGTGCGGGTGCCGCGGAGATTCGCTCTTCCCTGCATGTCAGCGCAGGATACACGGTTTGTGTCACACTGTGTCACGACTCGCATGGTCCAACCCGTTGAAACCGCCACCAGGAGCGAAGTTGCGCGGCGCAGCCGCCAGGAAGCGCGCGACCGAATCGTCGCGGCCGCGAGCGAGCTCGTGCGCCGGCGCTCCTACGACGAGCTGAACGTCGACGAGGTCATGCGGGAGGCGGGGCTCGGCCGGACGATCTTCTACCGTCACTTCGACGACCTCGGGGACCTGCTTCTGCGCGTGGCGCAAGGGGTGATTGGCGAGCTCTACGAGGCGCAGCCGGTCCTCGAGGACATCGATCCCGGTGGCGAGGCCGCTGCGGTCCGCGAGGGGCTCGAGCCCGCCGTCGAGGTCTACCGGCGGCACGGACCGATCCTCCGCGCCATCGCGGAGGCGGCGGCCAGCGACCCCAACGTCGCGGGCGCGCGGGACGCGATGCGCATGCAGTTCGCCGACCGGGCGGCCGGCTACCTGCGCGAGGCGCAGGCGCGCGGCGCGCTCCCGCTCGCCGACATCGAGGAGACCGCGTACGCACTGACGGTGATGAGCAACGCGTACCTGCTCGAGGCCTTCGGCCGCGAGCCGCGGGTCTCGGTCGACGTCGCGGCGCAGACGTTGAGCGAGGTCTGGATCGCCGTGGTGCGCTCGTGAGCGACCGGGCGCCGGCGGCGTGGATCGAGCCGAGCTCCGAGCAGGCCCACAGGCTTGCCGCGTCCGGCGATGACGGTCCGATAGTCATGGTCAACCTGCTGCGCTTCAAGGAGCACGCGAGCGAGCCCGACCTGGGGGTGAGCGGGGCGGAGGCCTACGGACGCTACGCGGCTGCGGTCGGACGGTTCGTCGAGGGCGCCGGCGGACGAGTCCTGTCGGCCGTCGCCTGCCGCGAGAGCGTGATCGGGCCGCAGGACTCGGAATGGGACGCGGTGGCGCTCGTCGAGTACCCGTCGCGGGAGGCCTTCCTAGGGATGGTCTCCGACCCCCAGTACCTCGAGATCCACCGGCACCGTGTGGCCGCGCTCGCCGACAGCCGGCTCATCCTCTCGAGTCTCGCCACACCGGCGGCCGGCGGCTGAGGTGGCGCCCCCTCCCAACATCCTGCTGCTGATCACCGACCAGCAGCGCGAGCCGTGCCACTGGCCCGCGGACTCGGCGTGGCTTCGCGACCTCACTCCCAACGACCACGAGCTAGCCGCCACAGGGCTGCGGTTCCGGAACGGCTTCTGCAACACGTCGATGTGCTCACCGAGCCGGGCGACGCTCTTCACCGGACGCTATCCGGCCCAGCACGGTGTGACCCTCACGCACACCCAGGCCGACCTCAAGCCGGACCCGAAGAACTTCCTCGCCGTCGTCCGGACGCTCGCCGGTGTGCTCCAGGGACCGAACGCGCCGCGCGCCCGGGCCCTCCGGGGGTTCGGACGCGGCCTTCTCCAGCTCGGCCCGAAATCGGGCAACGAGCCCGAGCTCGACCCGAGGACGCCGAGCATCGCCTCAGTTCTGCGAGCGCGCGGCTACGAGGTCGGCTACAAGGGCAAGTGGCACCTCACCCACCCCTCGGGCGGCGGGCCGCTGCTCGGCGGCTGGACCGAGGTCGACGCCAAACGCCTCAACGATGACTACGGGTACGCTGACTGGGAGCCGCCCGACGCCGGCGAGAATGCCAAGGCCGAGCACTTCGGCGCCGGCAACGCCGGGCCGCTCGAGCTCGGCTGGGACGAGGTCTACACGCGCCAGCTCGAGAGTTGGCTTGGCCGCGACGGTCTCCCCGAGCCGTTCTGCCTCGTCGCCTCGCTCGTGAACCCCCACGACGTGCTCGGCTATCCGGCGCAACACGTCCGCGGGGGCTATCAGGCGAGTGACTTCCGCGACCTGGGGGTCGAGCTCCCACCCACCGTCGGAGAGACCCTGCGCGACAAGCCGACCGTCCACGAGTTGATGAAGATGGGGATGGCGGCCTACCTGGGCCCGCTGGACAGCGACGAGGCCAGGCGCGAGTACGTCAACTTCTACGCCTACCTCCACCGTGTGGTCGACGAGAGCATCGGTCGCGTCGTGAGGGCGCTCGGCGACGTCGATGACCCGGGATCGCTTCGCTCCCGGACGGTGATCATTCGGCTGGCCGACCACGGCGAGATGGGGCTCTCCCACGGCGGCCTGCGGCAAAAGGCGTTCAACGCCTACGAGGAGACGATCCACGTCCCGCTCGTCGTCTCGAACCCGGTGCTGTTTCCGAGGGGCGCCGAGACCGACGCCATGGGGTCGCTTGTCGACGTGCTGCCCACGATCGCCGCGCTCACCGGCGCCGACCTCGACGACGAAGCCCGTGGTCGCGACCTGACGCCGGTCCTGGCGGACAGCGCTGCACCGGACCGTGAGCGCCTCGCGAAGACGGCCGTCGACTTCGCCCCGATCACTGGGCATCCGAAGCCCGCGCCCTCGGTGCAGGACGCCGTCCACTTCACCTACGACGACCATCAGGCCGCGACCGCCCTGCAGAACGTCGCCGGCCAGCCGAACCGAGTGCGCGCGGTCAGGACCGCCGACGGCAGGAAGCTCGCCATTTACTTCGACCCTTCGGGAAATGCCCCGCCTCAATACGAGATGTACGACCACAACCGCGACTCGACTGAGCGGCGAAACCTCGTCGATCGCGCCACGGGCAAGCCGGTGGCCGCCTCGGATCAAGCGATGCGTTCCGAGCTCGGGGAGCTGCTGCGCGAGCGCATGGCCGCGAACGGCACGGCTCCGCCGCCTGCCGCGCGGGCTCTCTGAGGAGTCGGGACCGATCTCCGGGCTCACCGAGCGAGTCGAGGCGTGGCGCGCGCTTGGCCGAATCGAGCGGTTCCGCGACCGCGACATCCACGTCTACAAGCGTCCGGGGGCCGGGCCCCCGCTCGTGCTGCTGCACGGCTTCCCGTCGAGCTCGTTCGACTGGCGGAAGTTCCTCGACGCCGAGCGCGAGCGGCCGGTGGTCGCGTTCGACTTCCTGGGCTTCGGCCTCTCGGAGAAGCCGACGGACCACACCTACACGGTCGCCTGGCAGGCGGACCTCGCGGAGGAGATGGTCCGTCGCCACCTGGACGGTGGCCCGTCCTTCGTCGTGGCGCACGACATGGGCACCTCCGTCGCCACGGAGCTGATGGCGCGGGACGTCGAGGGGACCCTGGAGATCGACATCGCCGGCGCCCTGCTCTTCAACGGCAGCATCGTCCTCGAGCGCGCGAGCCTCACCCGCTCGCAGCGCCTGCTCCGGGGCCCGCTGGGTCCGTTGGCGGCACGGCTCGCGAACGAGCGGGTCTTCCGCCGCGAGTTCGGGGCCCTCTTCTCGGCCGACCATCCGCTGAGCGACACGGAGGCGGCCGATCAGTGGTCGCTCATCCGCCACCGAGGAGGCCGAGGTCTCGGCCACAAGCTCATCCACTACCTCGACGAGCGGGTCCGGTTCGCGGGGCGCTGGCATGGCGCGATCCGCGGTTGGGCCGGTGGCCTCAGCTTCGCTTGGGCCACAGAGGACCCCGTGGCGACGCTCGCGGTGCTCGACGCGCTGATCGAATTGCGCCCGAGCGTGCCCGTGAGGCGGCTTCACGGCCTCGGGCACTACCCGCAGATCGAGGACCGCGGGGCGATCGCTGCTGCGCTCGGGCCCGCGCTGGCCGTCAGCGCAGCGAGCTGAGGAACCCGGCGACCTCGCGCGCGCAGCGCTGGGGGTCGTCCGCGAATACGAAGTGGCCGGCGCCCTCGACGACGACCATCTCGGCGCCGGGGATCTCCTTCTTGAAGCGGTACGCCCCGGCGACGGGCGCGAACGGATCGTCGGCGCCCCACAGGAGCAGCGTCGGGAGGCCGAGCGCGGCGAGCTTGCCGCGGTAGGGCTCGAGCTTCGGGAAGTCGCCGGATCGGTAGAGCTCGAGCACGCCGCGGCGCCCGTCCTCCGTCTCGAAGGCGCGCCAGTAGTGGGCGATCGCCTTGTCGTCGAAACCGGCGGACTGGGAGCGCATCATCGCCGTGAACCCGTCGCGGTCGAACGCGTCGATCATCTCCTCGCCCTTCCCGGGCGTTCGCATGACGTCCGCGGCCCCGTGCCATTTCCCGTCGGGAAAGAAGCCGGTGTTCGAAGCGACCAGGGCCGAGGCGCGGCCGGGATGGTCGCACGCCCAGCGCAGGCCGATGAGGCCGCCCCAATCGTGCGCCGCGAGGGCGACCCGCTCCAGGCCCACCTCCTCGGCGAACCGCTCGAGGGCGTCGACCTGCCGCTCCCAGGTGCCGGGCGGATCGGGGGCCGAGTCGCCGAACCCGGGTAGGTCAAGCGCAATCGCACGCCGTCCCGTGCCCGCGACGGCCTCGAGCACCGCGGTCCACATCAGCGAGCTCTCCGGGAAGCCGTGGACGCAGAGGAGCGGATCGAGGCCCGAGTCCGAGCCGGGCGCCGCCTCCCGGTAGGCGATCTCGCCGGCTCGCTTCATCTCGATTGCGGCCACCCGGCCACCCTAGTCGGGCCCGGCGATGGGCCGTGGCGCGAAATGCACCGCATAGGTGCGTTTTGCGCCACAAGGCCTCGATTCCGGCCCTCTCGCCCGTCGCTACGCTTGGCCGCCCGGCGCCTTGGCGGAGTGGTTACGCAGCGGCCTGCAAAGCCGTTTACACCGGTTCGATTCCGGTAGGCGCCTCTGGCCGGACGAGGGCGCTGCTTCGGGTTCTGGGCCGCGAGGTGATGACGCCCTGCCCGTAGCATCGACCAGTGGCCAAGGACGCGATCGCCGACCTCGACTCGGACGAGTTGGGCAAGCTCTTCGCCGCCCCGCCCGACGAGTTCGTCTCGGAGCGGAATGCGCTGGCCAAGCGCCTGCGCGAGGAGGGGCGAGACGACGACGCTGAGCGCATGCGGAATCTGCGCAAGCCGACGCGCCCAGCGTGGGTCGTCAACCAGCTCTCGCGCCGCTCACCCGATTCACTCAGGAGCTGGGCCGAGCTCGTGGCGAAGCTGCGCGAGGTGGCCGAGGGCACGGTCGACTCCAAGGAGCTCCGCCGAGTTGCTCACGCGGAGGACACCGCGCTCGACGGGCTGGTCAGGGAAGCCGCGTCGCTTGCCGCGGAGCTCCGGCAGCCGGCAAGCGAGCCGGTGCTCGCCAAGGTGCGCGAGACGCTCGAGGCCGCCGCGGTCGACGCCGACGTCCGCTCGCGCGTCCTCGCCGGCACGCTCGAGCGCGAGGAGCGGGCGGCGTCGATCGGCTTCGCAGCGATCGCCGCTTCGAAGCCAAGTCGCCCGGCCCGATCGAAGAAAGCGGATGCGGCCAAGCGCAGCAAGCAGGAGACGGCCGAACGGGAGCTGGCCGACGCCGAGCGAGCGCTGGTCGAGGCCGAGCGGGACCTGGAGCGCGCCGACCGGGTTGCCAAGGAGGCCCGGAAGCGCGTGACGATGGCGCGCCGAGGAGCTAAGGGCTGACGCCGAAGCGCGCCGGGAGGCGCTGGTAGGTGTTTTCGAGGTCGTCCTGGAGGACGGTCGCGCTCCCAAGGGCCTTGAGCGAGAGGTCGTGGTCCAGCCTGCTCACCCGGTATCTCCAGCCGTCCGGAAGGTCGAGACGCCCACCGAGGTGCGCGAGCTTGCTGTAGGTGAGCGAGGGATCGACGATCTGCGAGTAGGCCTGCAGGCGGTAGACGCGGCCGGAGGGATCGATGAGGTCGAACACCTGCCTTCCCTTGCGGTAGCGCCAGGTGTTCGAGCGGCTGATCCGGATCGCCGTATAGGGCGGGGGCTTCCCGCCGCCCGTTTGGTTGAGGTCGATCGTCGCCGCGTCGCGGAGCTTCTTGCCCGCGAAGGTCGAGACCGAGCCGAGCTTCGGGACCGAGACTCCGTCGACGACGAAGTGCCGTGGCCCGTTGAGGACGACGAGCGGCACGTGATGCTCCGCTGCGAGCGCGTTCGGGTCGAGGCTCTCCCACCACGCGGCCGGGCAGCGATTCAGACCGAGTGTGTTCCAGACCGTGGCCACCGGCGAAGGCGCCGTGACGACAGTGAAGATCTCGCAGTAGCGGGCGTCCCGGATGCCGTCGAGGCTCGCTCCGGAGGCGGTTGTCGAAGCCAGGAGGGCGGCCGCCGCGACGAGCACGGCGACCGCCTGTCCACGGAATCCCCCGCCTTTTGTCAGCTGCGCGGTCAGGACCTGACCCTACCTACGTCCTGGCCGGTCGCCAGCCTGGGCCCTCGGCCGCGTAGTCCTCGAGCAGGCGGACGAGTTCCGGCTCCGACCGGTTGGTGTCGAGCAGCACCACCGATCCGGGCCAGGCGCGCTCGCGATATCGCTGCCACGCGTCGGGATCGCGCGATGGCGGCTCGTAGATCCACGAGCCGGTGTTCCAGAACCGCAGGCCGTCGTCGGCATTGTCGAGGCAGCGCTCGAGCGGCTGGTGGGTGTGGGCGAAGACCATGGTCTTCGTCTCCCGGTCCCAGCCGAGGTTGCGGACGACCTTCCCGTATGCGCACAGGGCGTCGGAGGGGTGGTCGCTCGGGTCGATCGTCCGAGTCGGGTCGGCGTCTCCGGGGCGGCGGCGGCGCGCGATCGCGCGGGCGATGCGGCCGAGCTCCCGGATCGGAGCGCGCATGAGCGCGGCGATGTGAGCGGCGCGCTCGAGCTCGGCCTGGGCCGCCTTCTGGGCCTCGGTCCCGCGCGGGAGCTGGGCGACGGTGAACAGGAGCTCGGTCAGTGGCACGATCGTCGCCTCGTAGTCGGAGATCGTCGGCTGGGATGTCCGGCCGCCGGCGATTCCCCACGTGCCCCGGTTCAGCAGCCGGTCGGGCAGCGAGCCGGTCATGTGCGCGTCCAGATAGTGGCCGTGGAAGCAGAGCGCGTCGCCGAAGCGGTAGGTCGGGTACACGATCTCGGACTCGGTGTCGGGCAGGCGGCGGTCCAGATAGCGCTTGAAGAAGCCGCGAGCGTCGAGCTCGGCCTCGCACTCGGCCTCGTCGGCCGTCGCCACCTGATCTCGACGACCGTCCGCAGCTGGCGAACCATGATGTGGTGGTCGTGGTTGCCGGCGGAGAAGACCAGGCGCTTGCCCGCCATCTTCCGGGCCACCAGGTCGAAGAAGCCCTCGGCCGACGCGAACGCGTTCTCCACGGTGGAGAAGAGGAAGTCGTAGAGGTCGCCGAGGATGATCAGTTCATCGACGTCGTCGAGGGCCGGCGCGAGCGCGTCGAGTGCGAAGTGGTGCCGCAGGAGGTCGTCGCCGGTCCAGGCGCCGAAGTGGGTGTCGGAGATGACGAGGGCGCGCATGTGCGTCCAGGCTACTTGCGCCGGAGGCCTACGATCGGGGTGACAGATGCTCCTGATCCTCGCCGTCGTGCTCGCCCTTCTCTTCCTCCCGTCGCCGTGGGGGATCGCCGTGGTCCTCGCCGCCGCGTGCTTCGAGGTCCTCGAGCTAGCGATCTGGCGGCGCACGCTCGGCTGGGGCAAGAAGACCGGTGCGGAGGCGCTCGTCGGGATGCGGGCGGGTCGTGGGGACTGCGACCCGCGCGGCCGCGTTCGCGTGCGCGGCGAGCTCTGGACGGCGGACGCCGCGGAGCCCGCGCGAGCGGGCGACTCGGTGGTGGTCACGAAGGTGGACGGCCTGCGACTGGAGGTCGCCCCGGCAACGGAAAAGGGCCCCTGAGAAAGGGGCCCTTGGTTCCGAAAGGACGTACCGCCAGCGATTCCCGCCGCTGGCCCGTCGGTCCTTCAGCTTTGAAAAGTCTCTACAGCCGCTATCGGCGGCCGCGCCTACCGCCTTAACGGACGCGCGTACTAACTTAACACTTTTCAGTACCCGTAGTTACGGTTCTCTATTCCGCAAATTGCGGGAAGTTCCTTTGCTGCCGAGCGGGACCACCGGAGGAGGCCCCCGGGGCTACGATCACCGATGTGAGGTATCTGATCACCGGCGGCCGGGGTACATCGGCTCGCGCCTCGTGGAGGTCCTCGCGCCGAGGGAGGAGACGGAGCGGATCGTGAACGTCGACGTCCGCCCGCCGGCGGCGGCGAACGGCGTGTCCGAGTTCGTTCGCGGCGACGTGCGCGACTCGAACGCGCTCCGGGAGCTGCTCGAGCGGGAGCGGATCGACGCGCTCGTGCATCTCGCGTTCATCCTCAACCCGATCCACGACGAGGAGCGGATGTACGACGTCGACGTCAACGGAACCGACGCGGTGCTGCGCGCGCCACGGCCGCGGGGGTCGGGCAGGTCCTCGTGACCTCCTCGGCGACTGCATACGGGGCATTCCCCGACAATCCAAGCCGATCGCTGAGGACTGGCCCGTCCGCGGCCAGCCCGACTTCTCCTACGCCCGCCACAAGGCCGACGCCGACCACATCTGCCAGCTCTGGGCCGCCTCGCACCCGGACCGGACGATGACCATCGTTCGCCCGAGCATCGTCTTCGGCCCCAGCGTCGATAACTACATCTCGCGGACGTGGCAGAACTCGAGCTTTCTCCCGATCCCCGACGGCGTCGACGAGGAATTCCAGCTGATCCACGAGGACGACGTGGTGAGCGCGCTCTCGGCCTGCTCGACGCCAGGGCCGGCGGCGCGTTCAACCTCGCCTCCGACGGCACCCTCACCTGGCGCGAGTCCGCGGAGATGATCGGGCTGAGGACCCGCGACATGTCGATGAAGACGGTGCGACGGATGTACGCCGCCGCGTGGGCCCTTCATGCCCCGGGAGTCGAGTCGCCGCCCGGCAACATCAACTTCATCCGCCACCCCTGGGTCGTCTCGAACGAGAAGCTGAAGGCGACGATCGGCTGGGAGCCCACGGCCACCACCCGCGAGGTCTTCGTCGAGACGATGTACGCCAAGGGCCTCGTGGCCACGGCGCCCCCGCACGCGCGCCGCCGCCGCCTGAAGCCGGCGCTCAGCGCCTGATCAGGCGGTTCGTGAGCCGCGAAGCTGCCACGGCGGCGCGCGGCGAGATCCGGTGGAGGATCCAGAGCGGCATCACGTGGCTGTACGGGACCGGCTGGATCACGCGCTTTCGCCGGATCGCGGTGAGGACCGCCTGGGCGACGACGTCGGGCGATGCGCCGCGTTCACGGTAGAAGCGCTGGATCCGCTCGGCGTCGGCTGCGACCTCGCCGCGGTACGTCGACTCCCGCGTGATCGCCGTGTCGATGATGCCGGGGCAGACCGCGCTGACCCGTATTCCCTTTGGTCGCAGCTCCGCGTCGAGCGCTTCCGTTAGGCCCACGACCCCGAACTTCGACGCCGTGTAGGGCGCGAGCTCGGGGCTCGCCACCAGGCCCAGCATCGACGCGGTGTTGACGATGTGGGCCGGCCGGCCCTGGCGCAGCATCCGCGGGACGAACGCGTGGATGCCGTTGATCGTCCCATCAGGTTGACCTCGATCACTCGCCGCCAGTCGGAGAGCTCGGTGTCCTCGACAGCCCCGGCGTGCCCGATGCCGGCGTTGTTGTGGAGCACGTTGATGCTGCCCTCGGCCTCGAAGACCTCGGCGGCGAGCGCGTCGACGGCGTCGGCGTTCGTCACGTCGAGAGCGTGCGCGGAGGCCTCGCCACCCGCGGATCTCGGCCGCACGCGCTGGGCCGCGTCGGCGTCGACGTCGCTGACGTGAAGGCGGGCGCCGAGCCGTCCGAAGAGCAGGGCGCTCGCCCTCCCGATCCCCGAGCCGGCGCCCGTGATCACAACCGTCTTACCGGTGAACTCCGCCATGCGGCGGCAACGATATCCCGGCGGGGACGCCGATCGTGGAGTAAACCTATGGCGAGGTGAGGATCTGGTTCGCGACCTGGGCGATCGTGGCCGTGGCGGCGGCCTTCGCGACCGTCCTCTACGTGACCCCGGCGTCTGGCCGGCGAGCGACTGGGTTGCGAAGGCGCCGGCCCGAGCGAGACCCCCGCCAGCGCCCCCCACGGCGCCCGTGTCACCGAGCCGGCCGTTCGGGTCCTTCCCAAGAGCGGCAGGCCGCCGGTGCGGCTCGTTCACGCACCCGCCGAAGGCCGGGATCCTCTTCGACGTCGACACCGGCCGGGTGCTTTGGCGGCGAAACCCCGCGCGCAGCCTGCCAATAGCGAGCCTCACGAAGATGATGACGGCGCTTATCGTTGCCACCGACGATCGGCCGAAGGAGAGCGTGCTCGTCACCCGCCGGGCCGTCCACTACCACGGGTCGGGGATCGGAGTGCTGCCGAAGGGCAAGGATGTTCCGCTGCGGGCGCTGTTCGCGGGCCTACTTCTGGTCTCGGGCAACGACGCGGCGATCGCCCTCGCCCAGCACGACGCCGGGAGCGTGCGCGCGTTCGTCGACCGCATGAACCGCTGGAGACAATCGGCTGGGGCTTCGCTGCTCACGCTTCTCGAGCCCGAGCGGCATCCGCGACGCCGGCAACCACTCCTGCCCGTACGACCTCGCCCAGCTCGCCCGCGCCGACCTGGCCAACCCGCTGGTCGCACATGCCGTCGGCGAGCGGCACGCGCGCTTCCGCTTCCCGATCAGGGGCCACTACCTCGACCTCTGGAACATCAACCCGTTCATCGCCAACCGCACGCCTGGCATCACCGGCCTCAAGACCGGCTACACGACCGCGGCCGGCCGTTGCTACGTCATCACACGCCGGATCGGGGGGCGCGAGCTGGGCGTGGTCCTGCTCCACAGCCCCAATCCCCTGCACCAGGTTCCGGCGCTCCTGAAGGCGGGAGCGAAGGCCGAGGGCGAGCGCGGCCGAGGCTAGACTCGGCGGCCCGGGCGCTTAGCTCAGTTGGGAGAGCGCCAGCTCGACAAG
>CAWJCU010000014.1:0-89000 GCA_963841455.1 uncultured Actinomycetes bacterium | reverse complement strand
GTGCTGATCGGCGCGCATGTTTCCACAGCGGGCGGCCTCGCCAACGCCGTGGAGCGCGGGCGCGAGCTCGGTTGCGAGGCGATCCAGGTCTTCAATCAGAGCCCTCGGGCCTGGCGACCCACCAAATACGGCCCCGAGGACTACGGCAATTTCCGGTCCGCGCTCACGGCTCGGAGTTCCTCCGTGGCGATCCACGCGATCTACCTGATCAACTGCGCGAGCACCGAGCGGGACGTCAAGCGCAGGTCCCACACCTCGCTCGTCGCGGCGCTGCGCCTGGGCGACGCGATCGGGGCGGGTGGAGTGGTCCTCCACGCCGGGGCCAGGAAGGGAAAGCCCCACGACGCCTCGATGCGCCGAGCGGGAAAGGCGATCGCCGCGGCTCTCGGCGAGTCCGAGCGATGCCCCCTGCTGCTCGAGAACACCGCCGGGACCCAGGGCCCCCTCGGCCGCAACTTCGACGAGCTGGCTGAGCTGCTCGAGCTCGCGGGCGGCGGCGGGCGGCTCGGGATCTGCATCGACTCCTGCCACCTCCTCGCCTCGGGCTTCGAGATCCGCGACCCTGAGTCGCTCGGACTCATCGTCGACGAGCTGGACGCCAAGGTCGGCCTGGAGCGGCTGCAGCTCCTCCACCTGAACGACTCGAAGAGTCCGCTTGGCGGGAACCGCGACCAGCACGCCCCGATCGGGGACGGCGAGCTCGGGAACACGGGGATCGCGCACGTTCCTGTCGGAGCCGCGCTTCGACGGGCTGCCGGCCGTCATCGAGACCGGCGTCGCAGGCGGGGCCCCGGCCCGCGAGGACGTGCGCAAGGCGAAGCGCCTGCTGCGCGAAGGGGCTCGAAGGCGGGCGGGCGGCTAGAGTGCTGGGCGCCTGTCGCCGACGTCCTCGTGCGGGCGGCGCGAGACGGCGCGCTGCAGGCCGAGGCCGAGGGCCGTCACCGCGAGGGCGACGGCCGCCATCGACAGGACGTCAAAGCCGGTGAACGGCAGGGGCCCGACGCGACCGCTGAGGCCTCCGCCAGCACTGGTCGAACCGCCGGAGCCACCCTGGTGCTGGTGGATGACGGGCGTGTACTGATCCTGCGTCGGGCTCGAGCCCTGGGCCGATGCGAAGCCGGGCAGCGACCGCGGCAACGAGGGCGAGGCAGAGCGCGGCTACGACGAGGGCTCGGCGCACGACTATGGCTGACTTGCTGATCACGGACACGACTCCTTAGAAGGGAAACTGGCTGCCAGACTAAGACGGGTCCGTGAGAGGAAGGTGAGGCCACGATGAGAATCGCTCTCATGCAAATTCGGCGCAAGGTGCGGCGTCTCTCATCCTTGTCTCATGGTCATCTCATGTACGTCGACCATCCTTCAGGCGGCGTGACCCGCCCCCAGCCATAGGCTTTGCGCGCTTGAGCCGGTGGACGAGCAGCCGTAACCGGTTGATCGCCGCCCAGGCGGTCGTCGTCGCGCTGCTCTGCGCTGCGGTCTACGTCGGCCTCCTGCAGCCGGGGTCACCGGGCCCCTTGAACGGCGTCACGGCGCCGGGCGGCTACCACGGGTCGCACGCGTCGGGCCCAGGCCGTGAGCGCCACGGCCACGCTCCGCGGGGCGGAGGGGCGAAGGGGGGACCGCGCCGCGCAGCCGGCGGCGGGCCGGCGCGCGCTCCAGGCGGCGGATCGCCGGCCGGAGGTGGTGGCTACGGTGGCGCCAGCGTGGCGCCACCGCGAGCTGGGCAAAGCCTCCCCTCGCTTCCGGGCGGGATCCAGTATGCGAGCGCCGTGAGCGCGCTCGCCGCCAAGGTCGGGTCGGCCCCTGCAAAGCGGCCCTGATCGGCTCGCAAACCCTCGGCCACCTCTACAGTCTCCCGCGTGCTCGCCGGCACACGAGGCGAAACCCTTTCGGCGACGCCACGGCCCGCCGATGGGTTGACGATGGCTTCAACCGCCGCCGAAGAGGTCGAGCGGCGATCCGCACCACCGCCTCCCGCCGCGAGGTCGGCCGCGCGCAGGGTTCCGCCGCTCGGGGGGATGCGCACCCGGGTGCTCCTCTCGTTCCTCGCGCTCCTCCTCATCTCGACCGCCGCGTCGGTCCTCGTCCTTCGCCAGGTCCTCCTTTCGCGGATCGGCGATCAGGTCCAGAGCTCGCTGACGCGCAAGGTCGACGCCTTCAACCGCCTCTCCTCTTCACCGACCGACCCGCGAACCGGCAACCCGTTCGCGGGCACGCCTGCCGAAGATCTTCAACTCGTACCTCGCTCGGACCGTCGCCCCTCGACCACGGCGCCATCGTCGCCTTCATCGACGGGCATGCCTACCGGGCGCGCATGTCCGACCTGGGAAACAGCGGCCTCGTCGCGGCGCTCGGCGCAGCCGGCTCGGCGCGGGTCCCGGTGAGCGGCGAGGTCTCCACATCCGAGGGGCCGGCGAGGTACGTGGCCGTGCCGGTGGAGGGCGTCGGGGGGACCCACGGCGTCCTGGTCGCCGGGGCGCTGCTCGGCCCCGCTCGCGCGGAGGTCGAAAGCGCCGTCCGCATCGCGATCGGCGTCTCGATCGTGGTCATGCTCCTCGCCTCCCTCTTCATCTGGCTCGCGGCCGGGCGCGCGATCGCGCCGCTCCAGGCGCTCGCCCGGGCGGCGCGCTCGATCACGGAAAGCGACCTCTCGCGCCGCATCAACGTGCGCGGGTCGGACGAGATCGCGCAGCTCGGCAGGACCTTCAACGAGATGCTCGACCGCCTTGACATCGCCTTCGCGAGCCAGCGTGCGTTCATGGCCGACGTCAGCCACGAGCTGCGAACCCCGATCACCGTCATTCGCGGCCACCTCGAGACGCTCGGCGACGACCCCCAGGAGAGGCACGAGGCAATCGCGATCGTGGAGGACGAGCTCGACCGGATGAGCCGCCTGGTCGACGAGCTGCTGGTGCTCGCTCGCTCCTCGCGGCCCGACTTCCTCCGCGTGGAGCCCCTCGACCTCGACCTTCTGACCCACGACCTCTTCGCAAAGGCCAGCCGCCTCGGCGACCGCGACTGGCGCTTCGACCGCACCGGCGTCGGGCTCGTGCAGGGCGACCGCCAGCGGCTCACCCAGGCCGTCATGAACCTCGCCGAGAACGCCGTTCACCAAACTCGGGAGGGCGACGAGATCGCCGTCGGCTCGGAGATCGCCGACGACGAGGCGCGGCTCTGGGTTCGCGACTCCGGCCCCGGCATCCACCCGGCCGAGGCAGAGCGCATCTTCGAGCGCTTCGCCGGGGGCGATCGCTCCGACGGCGCGGGGCTCGGCCTCGCGATCGTCCGTGCCGTCGCCGAGGCCCACGGCGGCCGGGTCGAGCTCGACAGCGCCGTTGGCGAGGGCGCGACCTTCACGATCGTGATCCCGGCCGAGCAGTCGGAGAGCGCGCCCGCCCGCCCGTGAGCCGAATCCTCATCGTCGAGGACGAGGTCCGGCTGGCGGCCTTCCTCGAGAAGGGCCTGCGCGCCGCGGGCCACACGACGACGGTGGCCGCGAACGGGATCGCCGGCTCGGCCCTCGCCCGCGACGACGACTTCGACCTCGTCATCCTCGACCTCGGCCTCCCCGGGCGCGACGGCATCGAGGTGCTGCGCGACGTCCGCGGCTCCGGGCAGCGGCTGCCCGTCATCATTCTCACCGCGAGAGACGAGGCCCGCGACCGCGTGGCCGGGCTCGAGGCGGGCGCCGACGACTACCTCGGCAAGCCCTTCCACTTCGAGGAGCTGCTGGCGCGGATCAGGCTGCGGCTCCGCGGCCAGGCCGCCGGGGACGGCGGCGACGAGACGCTGAACGTGGGCGGAATCTCGCTCGACGAGCGGACGCGATGGGTGACCGCCGACGGCAGCTCCGTCGAGCTGAGCGCGCGCGAGTTCGAGCTCCTGAAGGCCTTCCTCCGGCACCCCGACCAGGTGATGAGCCGCGAGCAGCTCCTCGCGCACGTCTGGGGCTACGGCTACGACCCCGGCTCGAACGTCGTCGACGTCTACGTCGGCTACCTGCGGAAGAAGCTCGGCGCCAACCGCTTCGAGACGGTCCGGGGCGTCGGCTATCGCTTTTCGCCCTAGGCCAGCGCGTCGCGCAGGTCGAAGGCGCGCAGGCCCTCGGGCCCGGCGTCCGTACAGTCGAAGAAGCGCGGGTTGACGCAGCTGTGGCCCGTCCCCGTCGCCCTCGAAGCTCGGCTCGACGCGGAACTGGCATTGCGGGAGGGGCTCGCCGGTCATCTTGATGCCGCCGAAGCCACCCGTGAGCTCGGCGGCCTCGAACATGTCGACGTCGATCTCGGCCCGGAAGACCTTTCGGAGGCAGCCCATGTAGTGGCCCCCGTTGATCGGGTCGTGGTAGCTGTAGAGATAGCGGCAGCGCAGCTCGAGGCACCCGCGCGGCTCGACCAGCTTGTCGCAGAAGGTCCGGCACTGACGGCACTCGCCGACTCGTGTCTCCGAGCCTCCGCGCTGCTGGATCGCCACGAGGGGAAGTCTACGCCGCGATCGCGTGTGTGCCGAGCAGCTGGTCGAGCTCGGCGTGGAGGGCCGGTGAGGGATTGATCCGGTAGCCCGACCCGAACCGAAGACGCCGGACGCCCTCCCGCGTGTCCATCTCGAGCAGCACCTCGCTCTCTCCGGGGAAGACCTCGAAGACGGCCTTCAGGTCGCTGAGGAGGCTGGCGTCGAGGCGCGTCGCGTCGAGGCGGATCACGACCGCCTGGGGCGAGGAGTGCTCCGCGGTCGGCTCGAACGTCTCGGCCTCGGCGACGACGAGGCTCGTCTGCCCGGGCTCCTTATGGTCCACGCGGCCCCGGACGAGGACCACCCGATCGACCTCGATCGCCTCGGCCGCCTCGCTGCCGACGTCACGGACGAAGAGCTCCACCGACCCGTCGAGATCGTCGAGCGTCGCGAACATGATGTGGGCGCCGCCGCGGGTGCGCACCTTCTTCGCCGCCGTGACGATGCCGCCGACCCGCAGCCACGTGCCGTCGGGCTTCGCCGCCACCTCGCCGAGGGGGCAGTCGACGCGGGCTGCGGAGCTGGTCGCGGACCTCCGCGAGCGGGTGCGCCGAGACGAACGTCCCGAGCGTCTCCTTCTCCAGCCGCAGCAGCTCGCTCTGCTCGAACTCCTCCTGCGGCACCGGGGGGTGCGTCGGCGCCGACGGTGCCGACGCCGACGCCCCGAGGTCGAAGATCGAGCCCTGCCCGCGGAGCGCGTCCTCCTGCGTTCGCTGCCCGAAGCCGAGTGCGGCGGGCAACACGCCGAGCATCCCGCTTCGCGAGTCGCCGGTGGAGTCGAGCGCGCCGCACTTCACCAGGCACTCCGTCGCCCGCTTGTTGACCGCCCGCGCGTCGACCCGCTCGCAGAAGTCCCAGATCGACTTGAAGTCGCCGTCCTCGGCGCGCGCGCGAAGGATGGACTCGACGGCGGCGTGGCCCACGTTCTTGACGGCGTCGAGCCCGAACCGGATCCGGTTGCCGGCGACCGAGAACCCGTGCTCGGAGGAGTTGACGTCCGGCGGCAGGACCTCGATGCCGAGCTCGTGGCAGCGGCTGACGAAGAACGGCACCTTGTCCTTCGTCGACATCACCGACGAGATCAGCGCCGCCATGTACTCGGCCGGGTAGTTCGCGCGGAGGTACGCGGTGCGGTAGCTGATCAGCCCGTAGCAGGCGGCGTGGGACTTGTTGAAGCTGTAGTCGGCGGCGGCGGTCATCAGCGACCACAGGTCCTGAGCGACCCTGGGCTCGGTCCCCGACGCCGCCATGCCGGCGAGGAACTTCTCCTTCATCGTCGCCATCAGGTCGCGCTTCTTCTTGCCCACGGCCTTGCGCAGGTCGTCGGCCTCGGCGCCGGAGAAGCCCGCCATGCGCTTGGCGATCTCCATCAGCTGCTCCTGGTAGATGCAGCAGCCGTAGGTCGACTCGGCGATCTCACGCAGGCGCGGGTCGGGGTAGCGCACCGACGACGGGTCGGCCTTGCCGCGCGCGTAGTCGTCGATGAAGCGCATCGCGCCCGGCCTGTAGAGCGCGTTGAGGGCGGCGATGTCGTTGAACTCCGTGGGGCGGACCTTGCGGAGCGCGTCGCGCATCCCGTCCGACTCGAGCTGGAAGACGCCGATCGATTCGCCGCGGGCGAGCATCTCGTAGGTCTTCGTGTCGTCGAGCGGGATCGTCTCCATGTCGACCTCGATCCCCCGCGAGCGGCGGATGATGTCGACCGCGTCCTCGATCACGTCGAGGTTGCGGAGGCCCAGGAAGTCCATCTTCAGCAGGCCGATCTCCTCGATCGGGCCCATCGAGTACTGCGTGACGATCTTGTAGGTCCGCTCGGGGCGGCCGTTGGCTCCGTTCGACGGCCCGGCGGCGCGGTCCTCGGCGAGCTGCAGCGGGACGATCTGGTGCAGCGGGCGGTCCGAGATCACGACCGCGGCGGCGTGGATGGAGTTGTTGCGGACGATGCCCTCGAGGCCGCGCGCCGTGTCGACGATCTTGCGCGCGTCCGCATCGGATTCGTAGGCCTTCCGCAGCTCCTGACTGGGCTTCATACACTCGTCGAAGCTCGGGCTGCGGCCCATCACGGGTTCCGGGATGAGCTTGGCGACGCGGTCACCGGTGGCGTAGTCGAACCCGAGGACCCTCGCGGCGTCGCGGGTGGCGGCGCGGGGCGCCATCTTGCCGAAAGTGATGATCTGGGCAACCGACTCGCGGCCGTACTTCTCCGCCACGTAACGGATCACGCGCTCGCGCCCGCGGACCGAGAAGTCGATGTCGATGTCGGGCATCGACTTGCGCGCGGGGTTGAGGAACCGCTCGAAAAGGAGATCGTTGGCCAGGGGGTCGACGTCGGTGATGGCGAGCGAGTAGGCGACGATGGACCCAGCGGCCGATCCACGGCCGGGGCCCACGGCGATGCCGCTCTCCTTCGCGAAGCGGACGAAGTCCCACACGATCAGGAAGTAGGAGTCGAACCCCATCTCGGCGATAACGCCGAGCTCGAAGTCGAGGCGCTCGAGGGCCGCCGCGGGGGGCGGGTCGCCGTAGCGGCGGCGCAGGCCCTCGCCGGCGAGGCGGTGAAGCATGTCGCGCGGGTCCTCGCCGCCCGGGGTCGGGAAGCGAGGGAGGAGCAGCTTGCCGAGCTCGAGCTCGACCTCGCACCGCTCCGCGACCTCGAGGGTGTTCGGCACGGACTCCGGCCAAGCAGAGAACGAGTCGGCCAGCTCGGCCGGGCTCTTGAGGAAGAACTCGTTGGTGTCGAACCGCATCTTCGGCTGCTCGAGCGTGGACTTCGTCTGCACGCAGAGCAGCGCGGCGTGGTGGTCGAAGTCCTCGCGCCGCAGGTAATGGACGTCGCCGGTCGCAACGAGCGGGCGTCCCAGCTCGCGAGCCGTGCGCACGATCCCCTCGTTCGCCCGGTCCTGGTCGGGCACCCCGTTGGCCTGAATCTCGAAGTAGACGTCCTCGGCGCCGAACACGTTGACGAGGTCGTCCACGTGGGCCCGCGCGTCGCGCGGGCGCTCCTCCACCAGGTTGCGGCAGAAGCGCGACTGAAGGCAGCCGGTGAGGGCGATGACGCCCTCGGAGTGGCGGTCGAGGAGCTCGAGGTCGACGTTCGCCTTCCCGCGCGAGAAGCCCTCGAGGAAGCCGGTTGAGCTCAGTTCGACGAGGTTCCGGAAGCCGGCGTCGCTTGCCGCCAGGAGCGTGAGGTGGTTCGGCTTCACCCGGTTGCCCGGGCTCGCGGCGGCGCGCCTGTCGTCGACGAAATAGGCCTCGATCCCGAGGATCGGCTTGATGCCCGCCTTGCGGCAGGACTTGTAGTGCTCGACCGCCCCGTTCATGACGCCGTGGTCGGTGAGCCCGAGGGCGGGCATCCCGAGCTCGGCGGCCCGCTGCGCGAGCCGTTCGATCTTGCAGGCGCCGTCGAGCAGCGAGTACTCGCTGTGAACGTGGAGGTGGACGGCCGACGAGTCGCTCACGAAGGGCCATCATCGCAATCGAGGCAGATGCCAATTCGAGGCTTGCCGCAAGCTGCAAGGTATTCCGGTGAGGGGCTTTGCCCCGAAAGAAGCGTGTAAGGGCGCCGAAGGCGCCCGCAAGTTATTCAGCGTCCTCCAGTAGGCCGCGGAGGCGACGCTCGGCCTCGGCGATACGGGCCGCGGCCGCCTCCTCGGCGCGGCGTCGCCTCGCCGAGTCGCTCGTCCCAGCCGATCGTCGTCCCGAGGGTTCGGACGATCTCCTCGATCCGCCGCTCGATCACCCCGATCCGCCGCTCGCTATCGAGTGCTCGCGCCTCGGCGGCCCGGGCGGCCTGGAGCGAGCTCCCGACGCCGGCAAGGGCGTCGAGGATCCGCTGGTCCGCCTCCGCCGCACCCCGTTCGACCTCCCCCTGGGCCGACGCGACCACAGCGTCGAGTCGAGCCGTCACCTCCGTGGCCCGGACCTCAAGCTTCTCGAGCGCCGCTCGGGAGCGGCGGGAGCGCTCGCGACGGACCAGTCGGAGCTCGTGTCGGCGGGCCCGTCGACGGAGCTTCTTCGACTGCCGCTCGATCCGCCTTGCCGCCTCGAGGGCGCGATCCGTCGCGGCCGACCCGGATCGCTCGATTCGCCTGGCAGCGTCGTTGGCGGCGGTGTAGACGGCTCCGAGCGCGACGGCGGTCTCCCTTCGCAGCTCCTCGAGGCCCCGAGCGATCCGCGCCTCGCCCGTCGAGCGCAGCTCCTCGGCGGCGGCGCCGATTCGGCTGTCGAGCTCGGCGAGCAGCCGCTCGGTCACGGAGGCCCGAGCGGCCTGCGGCCGCCTCCGCAATCTCGGCCTCCAGCCTTGCGACGGCGCGCTCGAGCTCGGCGCCGGTCGTCTCCCGAATCGTCGCTCGCAAGCGATCCGTCTCATCCGAGAGCCGTTTCGAGAGCCGCTCCTCTACAGCAGCCACGGTTTCCTCCGCCGCTCGCACCTGATTCCCGGCCGCGGCCCGCGCCCGCTGTTCGGCCTCGCGCGCCCGCGCCTCCGCCTCCAGCCGCAGCCGGCTCTCGGCTTCCGCGAGGCGGGAGTCGGCGCGCGTCTCGAGCTCTCTGGCCGCTCCCGCCAAGCCGTCTCGGACCCTCGCTTCGACGCGCTCGCCAAGGTCCGAGCCGAGAGCGTCGAACCTGGTTCGAAATCTCGCCGATACCGTCGGCTACGCGCCGAGCCGTGCGTCCGTCGATTTCCTCGATCGCTCTGGCGACGCTCGCCCTGGACTCGCGTTCAACGCTTTCCGCGAGCTTCCCCATACGGCTTTCGATCTCCCGCTCGAGACGCTCCGAGGCGTCCCTCACCCGCCGCTCGAGGTGCGCGTCAGCCTCCCTGGAGACGCGCGGTCTCGAGCGAGCGCGCCTCGGTGACGGCGGTCGTCGAGAGCGTGGCGACCTGCTGGTCGAGCCTCAGCTCGATCTCGGCGACCCGGCCGGCAAGGCGAGCGCTGAGCCGCTCCTCGGCCGCGGCCAGCTCGGTATCGAGCCGCTCGGGAATGGAGCTGCGCATCGCCTCGATCGCCCCCGCTGCCTCCTCCAGCCGTGAGCTCATCTTCGCCTCGAGCGTCGTCCGATTCTCGGCGAGAAGGCCGCGGGCCTCGCTCGCCCGCTCGTCGATGTCGGCTCTTGCAGCCTCGAGCTTCGCCTCGAGCCGCTCCTCGACGGCGGCCAGACCCTGCGCCGAGGAGTTCGACAGGTCGCGCTCGAGCTCGACGAGCTTTCCGTCGATCCTGGCGCCGAGCGAGCCCGCGAGCTCGTGGGTGCGCGCCTCAAGCCCAGACATCCCCTCGGCGATCTGCCGCTCGATCGCCTCCTCGAGCGGCGCCGTGGCGCCCTCGATCACCTCGCTGAGTCCCTTTGCCCGGCGGCCGAGCTCCTCCTCGAGCTCGGCTCGCGCACCCGCGATCCGAACCCCGAGCTCCTCCACGAGCGAAGCGCGCATACGCTCGACCTCGGTCGAGAGCTGACCCGCGCTCGCCGCGCGGAGCCGTTCCTCGGCGGCCTTGACGCGCACGTCGAGCTCGTCGCGCCCCGCTTCTATCCGCGCTTCGAGCGGCGCCGAGATCGCGCGCGAGGCCTCCTCGGCGTGCCTGGTCATCCGAGCCTCGACCTCCGCGCCGAAGCCCTCCTGCCACGCCGCCGCACGCTCGGCGAGCTGGCGGCTGAGCTCCTCGGCGCCGGTGGTGGCCACGCGCTCCAGCTCGGCGGCGGCCTCCGTGAGCCGCCGCTCGGCGAGCGTCACGAGGCGGCTCTCGAGCTCGCCGCGCGCGCGCTGCTCGTCGCGCTCGAGCTCGGCGGCGACCGCCCCGAGCTCAGAGGCAAGCGTCGCCCGGACCTCCGCGATGCGATTCCGCAGGTCCGCCTGCAACTCGCGCGTGGCACGAGCCGACCCCTCGCCCGCTGCCCGGGCGCCCGCGTCCTTGTTCGCGGCGTCTTCCATCAGCCCGAGCCATATCGTCCTGGATGGGCGCTATTCCTCAAGTGACCCGACCGAGTCGCACGCGAACGTGCGCCGGCGGGGTGCTCAGCCGGTTCTCAGCACCTGAGCGGCGACGAAGCAGAAGTCATTGCCGGAGTCCGGGTCGTTCACCTTCAGGTAGGAGCTCAGCGTCAGGGCCGCCGGCGCCGGGCCCGTGCCGCCGTCGCCGGCGATCGGCTCGACGCTCAGCGTCCCGTTGATCATCCCGTTCACCGGGAACGGCTGGCCGGGCGCCGTCGAGTCGACGACGATCGGGGACCCGTCACTCGAGACGTAGCGATTGTTGAGCGAGTTGTCGAACGACCCGGCTCCCTGGAAGGTCGTCAGCGTGGCGACGGTTCGGGCGTCGCTTGACGCCGGCACGAGGGTAAGCCTCTGCAGCGAGGGGGTGCACGTCACGGTCAGCGTCCCGATCGACGGCAGGACGACGCTGCCGGTGTCGTGACCCTGCCACGCCCCCTGTCGCCAGTTGACGCTGAGGTCGGAGGCGAGACCGTCGCCGGCCGGACCGGTGGGACCCTGCGGTCCCGTCGCCCCCTGCGGTCCGCGCGGTCCGCGTGGCCCGCGCGGTCCCCGTGGCCCCCTCGGCCCGCGGACGGTGACCGCGCGCCTCGCCGCCGCCGGCGCCGCGGTGGTCCCCTTCGAAATCGACGCGGCGGTGGTCCGCTCGGACGGTCCGGGGCCGCCGCCGGCGTTGGCGATCAGGGTCGCCGCAGCCGATCCGGCGCCGGCGAGTGCGGCGACCACCGCCACCGTCGCGAACGTTCGGACGCGACCGCTCACGACGACCGCCCGGTGACGAAGCTGGCGGCGACGTAGCAGCGGGGCGAGCCGTCGGCGAAGTTCCAATGCCATGAGAGCTGAAAGCTCGTCGACGCCGGACCCGGGCCGCCGAGGTTCGAGTGTGGCCCCGCACTCTCGACGATCCCGATGTAGCTGCCGAAGCTGCGCGAGTCGACGCCTACCGCGCTGCGGTTGAGCGGAAGGTAGTAGCTCGGGCCGGTGAAGTCCGGGCTCTGGTCATACCCCTTGCGCGCCCAGTTCACGACCGACTCGCTCTGGCCGGTGCCGCCGCGTGAGCTCGGGTCCTGGAGCATCACACCCCACATCGACGTATCGGCCTGCTGGTCATAGGGAAAGAAGTTGATCCACTGGGTCTCGGGATTGCACCGCACCTCTCCCGCGCCGATCCCGGGGGCGACGAAGCTCGCGGCGTCGCGGCCCCGCCAGTGCCCGTTCTGCCAGTTGATGGCCACCTGCTGCTGGGTGAGGCCAAGGGCGTTGGCTCCCGCCCGGCCCTGGAGCCCGATGGCGCCGGCGGCGCCCGAGGGGCCGTGAGTGCCCTCGGGGCCCGGCCTGCCACGAGGGCCCCGGTACGCGCCGGCGCCATGACCGGCCTTCGGCTCGGAGGCGGCGGGCGCGCCGCCGCTCCCGGCGGGCCCGCCGGCGACGAGGAGCGATGCGAGCGCGGCCGCGGCGACGGCTGCCCCGAGCCGAACGGCTAGCGGAACCGCAATACCACCTGCTTGCTCTTCGTGCCGCACGCCTTCGGCTGATCGACGAATCCCCTGACGATGAAAGTGTAGTTCCCGCGCACGAGCCGCTTCGAGAGCAGGTTGTTCATGAACTGGGTCCCGAAGAGGACGTGGAGCCGGCTCGAGCCGAAGCGCTTGCCGTGGAAGTTGTAGAGCCGTCCCCGTAGGCGCTTGATGATGTGGTTCTTGGTCGGCTGGATCTTCAGCGACACGTAGTTTCCGTAGTCGGAGGCGAAGCCGCGCGGCTTGTCCGGGAAATGCACGGGAAGCTTGTTGACGCAGTCGCGGAACTTGACGACCTTGTCGAGCTCGAGCTCGCCGCACCCGGGGACGGTTCCCTTCACCACGAGCGTGTACTGGCCGGGCTGCATCGGGAACTTCAGGCTCAGGCGCCGGTGGGCCGTGCCGCCGAGGCTCGAGAAGCGCTCGGTGCGTCCGAGGCGGAAGCCGCCGAAGGTGTAGAGCTGAATCTTCCAACCGGTGATCCTCGGTCCCGTCGTCGTGACCTGTATCGGCACCCGCTTCTGGTACTGGAGGGCGTAGTTGCGGCCGAACTTGCCGACGACCTGGGCTTGGACCGGAAGCGCGCCGCAGCTCCTCGCCGGCGCCGCCGCCGGGCCCGACGAGGGCGAGGATCGCCAACGCCAGCGCGGCGATCGCAGCCGTTGCGGCCAGCCAGCCGGCGCGCGCGCCGATCATTCTCGCGAGTCCCGCTCTCATCGCGAACGAGAGCATGATAGGGCCGAAAGCGACCAAATTCGATCAAAAGCCGGAGTACGTGATTTCGGGGATATTTTCTTACTTGCTTTCCAGTATGATCGATCCGGTTTCGTGCCTGAGACACCTTGGGGGGTTGGCATTTGGCGCGCAAGACTGGAATCGAGACGCATGAACCGGTGGTAGCCTCGGGCGCGGATATGACGGAGGCGCTCCACGGAACGATCAAGGCAACCCTGGACGAGGCGAGGTCCTGGGTCGGGTCGCGCGTCGACGACATTTACGGCGCCAACGTGGGCCGGCTCGAGGGAGTCTGGGACGGCCCCGACGGCGAGCCGCGCTGGCTCCTCGTGCGCGAGGGCCGCTTTGGGGCGAGCCACAAGCTGATCCCCTTCTCCGACGCCACCGCCGGTGCCGGACACGTCTGGATCCCCTACGAGCGCGACCTGGTGCGCCATTCGCCGGCGGTCTCGCCGGGAGAACGCCCGTCCGCGAACCTCGAGGAGGCACTCGCCGACCACTACCACACGCGCGCCCAGGCTCGCCCCTCCGCCCCGGCCCCGCGCCCAAAGCCGGCGAAACCCGAGTCCTCGCGCCTTCGCTGGGCGCCCGCGCCGCAGGCGCCGGCCGCTGATGGGGGCGACCTCAGTCCCGCGCCAACGGAGATCGCCGTCAACGGCACGCTGACCGTCGAGGACCTCGAGGGGAATGAGGTCGACCTCGAGCTCACCGGAACCATGCGCTTCACTGGCAGCATCCGCCGCCTCGACCGGGGCGACGCCTCGGCGAACGGTGATCGCTCCCGAGCCGCCTGAGCCCCGCCCGCCCGCCTCACTGTCCGCCTGCTCCAGCCGTCGTGACCGTCCCTGTCTGGGTCGGCGAGGGCCCGACCACCTTCATCAGCGCATAGCGGTCGTTCTCGATGATCGGCTGGAGGAACGGGACCCTTCCGCGGTCGGCCCCGGGGTACTGGGCCAGCACCAGGTCCTGGCTCGAGCGCTCGGCCAGCATGTAGCCGACCCTGCCGAACGGGTTCAGGAGCACCTGGCGCCACACCGGGTCGCCCTTGTCGACCCGATCGAGAAAGGTGTTGGGGTGCCCGCTGAGTGAGATCACGCCGTACGTGCGGGCGTTGTCGGTCAGGACCTGGTCGGTCTTCAGGTGCAGGCCGTTCACGTAGTCGGCCATCGAGCGCTCCCATTCGATCCCGACGGTGAACCCGCCTCGTGAGCTCGTCCCCTCCTGGTCGTCGCCCGTCGAGATCGCGCGCGTGAACGCCTGCTCGAGGTCCTGGTGCGGATAGTCCTGCATCTGGATCCAAGCCGTGGGGAGAGCGATGATGCCCCCGACGAGCGCGACGACCCAGATGAGCCCGCGAAGCTCGGAGCTGTAGTAGAGCCAGGCGATGCCGGCGAGGGCGACCGCCATCACCGGCAGAAGGTCGTGCAGGGCGATGGTCGCGACCGTGCCCTGGCTCGCCGCCCGGATGACGAGGAAGGCGCCGTTGGCGACGATCAGGCTCGCGAGGCCGAACGAGACCGACCGCTTTCGCGACGGCACGAACAGCAAGAGGAGAAGCACGACGAAGGTCAGAGGGAAGATCAGCTCGGCACGGCCGAGAAGGCCGAGGGCGGTTCCGAGGTGGAACGTCGAAGGCGCTGTCGCCGCGTTGACCGGCGCCGCCGAGGGGGCGTGGAACCACCCGAACGGCTCGCCGACGACGACCGCGTTGACCAGGATCCAGACCCCGACCGCGTAGAAGGCCGGCGCGAGGATAGGCGATCGCCGAGCCCTGGATCTCGTCGTCCGACCGCCGCTCCGAGCTCAGGGTGAAGGCGATCGTGAGCGCGATGATGACGCCCCAGAACATGAACTGGTAGAGCGTCAGCACGAGGACGCCGAGCGCGAGGCCGCGCGCCGATCAGGTAGCGCGGAGCGCCTCGCCTTCCCCAGGCGACGAGCGCGAAGAAGACCAAACGCGAGGAACGCCATGTAGGTCATGTCGCCGACGCCGTTGACGGCGTAGAAGGCGAACATCGGGTTGAGTCCGATGACGAGGACGAGCGCCCAGCGCTCGCAGCCGGCCCATGTCGGCCGCGGCGAACATCAGGTTGAACGCGGTGAGCGCCGCGCCGGCGAACACAGCGGAGGTGATCGGCAGCGCGAGGCCCGAGGTGACGAGCCCCGTGAACGCCGCCAGCGGCAGCAGCGCGACGGTCGCGATCGGCGCGACGGAGAACCCGATCGCCGCCAGCTTCGGCGGGTCGTTGTGCCAGACCATGAAGGCGCGCGTGAGGCGGTCGAGCGCGTCGAAGACGACGACGTGCTGGTCGCCGACGACCTTCGCGCCGAGCAGGCCGTAGGCGACGG
This sequence comes from uncultured Actinomycetes bacterium, assembly GCA_963841455.1. Taxonomy (GTDB): domain Bacteria; phylum Actinomycetota; class Thermoleophilia; order Solirubrobacterales; family 70-9; genus JAWVFM01. The sequence goes on along the minus strand of CAWJCU010000014.1, from coordinate 73,901 downwards.
CGAAGAGCACGAAGATGCCGATCGCCTCGATCGCCCGGACCGGCACCGCGGGGCGATCGCGCTCCTGCCGCGTCGTTACGAGCTCGGCCTCCTCGCTCGGCCCGTAGACGGTGGTCGTCGTGCTGGCGGCCTCCACGCGCTACTCCCCTCCGCTCGACGTCGGCGTCCGGGGTGGCGGCGCGGCCGCCCGGCCCACGTCGAGGCCGTGCTCGGTCTTCTCCCAGTAGAAGGGCCGCGTCATGAGCTGGAAGAACCCGCGGTAGGCGCCGATCGACATCAGCCCCCAGTAGATCGGCGAGAACAGCGCGAACTTCGTCAGCGCGAAGAGCCGGCGCTGCATCGTCCCGGCGACGGCCAGGTAGGTGAAGACGAAGTTCCCGATGAAGAGCTGGAACGACGCCAGGTAGTAGACGAAGCCCGGGAAGAGGTCGCGGATGATCCCGGCCTGGGTGAGGAAGAAGAGCGTCGTGAGGGCCCAGAAGATCGGGTTGAGCAGGAAGATCACCGTGCCGCCGACGATGAACTGGAACGAGAGCCAGCTCTTGAGGCCGATCTCGCGCAGCAGCCGGAACGGGTGGCGCATGTGCACGAGGTAGGTCTGGAGGTAGCCCTTGACCCAGCGCGAGCGCTGGCGGAGCCAGTTCGGCAGCGCCGAGTTGGCCTCCTCGAGCGTCGTCGAGTCGAGCATCGCGGTCTTGTAGCCGTCCTTGTGCAGGCGCATGCCGAGGTCGGCGTCCTCGGTGACGTTGAACGGGTCCCAGGCGCCGATCTCGAGCAGCACGTCGCGGTCGAAGTGGTTCGAGGTGCCGCCGAGCGGGATCGGCGCGCCGCTCGCGTCGAGCCCCGGCAGCAGCAGGTCGAACCACAGCGCGTACTCGGTCGAGAAGAACCGGGTGAGGAAGTTCTGGTCGGTGTTGAAGTAGTTGAGCTTGCACTGGATGCAGACCACCGAGTCGTCGACGCGCTCGAAGCCCGCGTAGACCTTCTTCAGCTGGTCGGGATCGGGCTGGTCCTCGGCGTCGAAGATGACGACGTAGCGGCCGTTCGCCTGGGTCAGGCCGAAGTTGCAGGCCTTCGGCTTGGTCTTCGGCTGGCTGTCGGGGACGACGACGAGCTTGAAGTGCGGCGCGAGGCCCATCGAGGTGATCGCCTCGACGGTCTCCTCGTCGTCCTCCTCCGCGAGGAGCAGCACCTCGAGCTTCGCGCGCGGGTAGTCGAGCGCGTCCAGGTTTGCGACGAGGCGGGGCAGCACCTCCGCCTCGCGGTAGAGCGGGACCAGGATCGTGTAGAGGGGGAGGTCGCGTTCGTCGATCGCGGCGACCTCCTCCGGGAGATGACGAGCTCGCGCCGGCGGCCGAACGCCTCGTAGAAGAGCAGGAACTTGTAGAGCGAGGCGACGGTGTAGATCAGCACCGAGGCGACGGTGAGGACGATCGCCGTCTCCAGCGGGCGCGAGGACGAAGCCGACGACGACCGCGATCGCGAGCAGGATGAAGAACGCGCGCTGCCCGCCTGAGAGGACGCGGTTCGCGCAGTCCTCGGGGAAGCGCGTCAGAAGCTCGGTCCGCGCGGCGCGGATGTACTCGTCCTGGTGCACCCGGCGCAGGAGCGACTCGACCGCGGTCTGCGGGGCGACGTAGACGCGGATCGGCAGGTCGGTGTGCTCGCGGAGCTCCGCGTAGGCCTCGTCGTCGAAGGGGTCGGCGATCACGAGGTAGAGCGCGTCGGCGTCGAGCGCGATCGGCACGCACCGATGCCCGCGCTGCACCACCTCGGGGATCACCGCCAGCGCCGCGGGGTCGGGCTCGACGCCCTCGAGGTCGAGCAGCGGCACGCTGAGCTGCTCGGCGAGCGCGGCGGCGACGTCGGGCTCCGGGACGAGTTCCTCGTGGACGAGGATCTCGCCGAGGCGGCTGCCGGTGCGCTCCTGGAGCTCGAGGGCCCACTCGAGCTGCTCGCTCGAGATCAGCCCGCGCGCGAGGAGGAGCTCGCCCAGGCGCCCTCGCGGCGGCGACTGCGCCTCGGCGAGCTCGCCGAGCCCGGCGTAAGTTCGGTCGATCGCCCGCTCGACCTCATCGGCCGGCGCGACCACCACCCGCAGCGGCTGCGGCGACAGCGTGCGGGCGACCTCCAGCCCGAGCGCGTCCCAGGGGTTTGCCGCCGCGACGACCACCTCGCCCCCGTTCGCCGAGACCGGAAGGAGCGTGAAGTGGCGGCACACCTGCTCGGGAAGGAGCTGCGCGGCGAGTGGGTTCACCGGGTCGGGGCCTCCCGCTGGCGGGTCGAGCTCGATCTGGTCGAACCAGCCGACGGCCGGAGCATCGACTCCGCCTCGAGGCGGCTCGTAGGCCATTACGACCCTCCCTGCCGCGCGAACGCGAACATGAGGTAGCCGATCGCCGAGAGCGATCAGCGGCGCGAGCACGAAGCCGCCGAAGAAGAGCGTCACGCCAACGAGCAGCACCATCGCGACGAGGACGCCGCCGATCGCGCTACCCATCTATCGGCCCTCCCCCGGTTGCCCGGGCGCGGCCGGCAGCGCAACCGTCGCCGTGCTCCCCTCGCCGCCCCACACGCGAGCGTGTGGGATCACGCGGCGGAGCTCCTCATGCCATGGAGCGCCGGGGTAGGCGAGCTCGAGCTCGAAGCGGGCGGCCCCTCGGGCGTAGGAGAGCGCCCGCGCGGCGCGGACGGCCGGAAGCTGGGCGAGCGCGTCCTCGAAGCGCTGAAGCTCGATCACGTTGTGAAGGGGCGCCGCCTCGACGGCGAACGCAGGAGACGCTTGTGCAGGCGGGCACTCGGCCGGCGCCGCGACGGCCGTCACCGCGGTGCGCCCTCGAGCGAATGCGGGTCGGGCGACTGGGGCCGGGGGCTGGGCCAATCGGAGCTCGCGGGGTTCGCGGGCGCGGGCTCGATCGCCTCGAGCCGCTCCCTCACGCCCTCGATCGAGGCGGCGAGCACCTCGAGCGGATCGCGTTCGCTCGCCTCGCGGCCCACGTTCGGAGTTGTCGGATTGACCGTCATTCGCCTTTAGCCTCTCAGCCTCCGCCGGACCGCCGAGGCCGTCTCCGTCGCGACGGCGTTGATGCGTCTGATCTCCTGGTGCAGCTTCTCCGTCGACAGCGGGATGAGGTCGGCCTGCGCGCCGAGGCTTGGGCGCCGTACGCAGATAGTCGGTCAGGAACTGGCTGACCTCCTGCCGGGCCACGCTGCGGTCGGTCGTGTAGAGACGGAAGGTCTGCCCGAGCGGGTACAGGCCGCTCGAGACGGTGTCGGGCGAGGGGAAGATGCACCCCTCTCCAGTCTGCTCGTTCACCTCCAGGGGGCGGAGCTGCTCCTCGAACACCTGGTAGTAGGTGAAGCGGAAGATGCCGATCCGGCCGGGCGGGTGCTTCCAGATCGCAAGCCGCACGCCGTCCTCAGTGGGGAACGTCTTGTAGTCCGCGCGCACGTCGCTGAGCGTGGGGTTCGCCACGCCGAACAGATCCTGGACGAAGATGTCGAACTCGCTCGCCGGCGGCCGGCGGCCCACCGGGCGGAGCCTGATTGGCCGGAAGTTGGAGCTGAGCTGGGTCCAGGAGTCGACCCGGGAGCCCGGCTCGAATGCGGCCCGAAGCTGGTCGACGGACAGGCAATCCGCCCCCACGTTCGCCTCGTTGCGGCTCGCAACGACCACCGCGTCGAACACCGTCGGCAGGTCGAGGACCGTGAGGCCGTTGCGCCGGCACGCGTCGAGCTGCTGTTGGCTGATCGTGCTCGCCGTCGTCACCACGTCGGTCGTGCCCCCGCAAAGGTCGGCGAACGCCGAGGCCGCCGGCGTCTGCGTCGGCACGACGCGGATGGCGAGGCCCTCCTGGCGCCGAACGGCGGCGAACTCGGCCAGCGCCTCCTGGTTGATCGAGCCGTTCACGTTCCCCTCCAGCCCGACTTCGCCCGCGGGGCGCGGGGGAAGGCTCGCGGCGGGTGCGCTCGCTTCGTGCTGCTGGGGTGAGGTGACAGTGGCGCCGGTCGCGCCGCCCCCGCCCGACTGAAGTCCGCAACCGCCGGCGCCGACCGCGGCCGCGGTGACCAGCGCAATTGCCAGCACCGCCCTCACGGCGCCGTTGTCGTGGTCGTGGTTCCCTCCACGCCGGGCGCCCCGACGGGAGTGCTGGTGGCCGGACCGGGGATCATCGTGTTCGAGGCAGGCGATACGCCGGGCGAGCCGGTCGGCGCGGTGGCGGCGCTCGCCTTCTCGCGCCGGTTGATGTTCAGGACCTTCGGCAGGCGCAGCACCTCGAACCTGCGCAGCTTGATGTTCTGCAGCAGGTTCAGGGGCAGGATCCCGTGCCAGCGCGCGTTCCGCTGCGCGTAGAGAGTCGGCGCGGCGGCGCGATCGACGACGATCGCCCCGTAGCGCTCGAGGGCGTGGATGATGACCTGCGCGGTCCGCCGCTCGCGGCCCGAACGCACGAACTTGTGCGTGAGGAGCTTCGCCGCGCCCGGCCTCAGCCGAAGCCGCGCGCCCTCGGGGAGTGAGGAGCGCGCGCCGTTGCCATCGGTGACCGACGCCGGCTGGACGTAGCGAAGGCTCGCTGCGCCGGGAACGGAGATGGAGAGGGCATGGTCGATGTGGCCGGATCGCACCTCCTCCGGGCGGATCACTCCGGCGAAGAGGGGCAGGCCGGAGCCGCGGGCGCTCACTCCGCCGGGGGCCTGGAATCCGGGCCCGTCGAGGTTCCAGGTCTTGATGAACTGGTACGAGATCGAGCCATCGCGCTCGCGGCGGGCGCGCCAGAAGTCCCGCGCCACGTGGGCGGTGTTGTCGATCACGGTCATCCAGCCGTCGTAGCTCGGGTTGGGGGAGTCCCCAGGAGCCAACGTGACCGATGTGACGGCATCGTGCCCGCAGTGCGTCTGGCGGCAGGTTGCCGGCGTCGGCACCCCTCCCCGCTCGCTGAAGATCGGCACCGTCCAGCGCTTCACGTTGACGGTGAGCCCCACGCCGATGTGGCGGCGGATCGGCTTCAGCGTCCCGTCGGGGGTCTCCGTGGCGGCGGTGCGGATCGTCGCCCTCTTCAGCATCTCCGTCGATTTCGCGTCGACCCGGACGCGCTCGACCGGCGTGTTCCAGGGACTCGACGTCGAGAAGAACCGCGTGATCGTCGGCACCGCAAGCGGGGCGGTCGGCTGAGCGAAGGTCTGCGTCGTCGCGCCGGCCGACGGCGCGGACCCGGCGACGGGCTCGCCGTTCAGGATCGCCTCGGCGTCGGTGGTCGCTGTCGTCGGGGTGGGGGTCGTCGGGGTGGTGGCGGTGACGCTCGCCCCGGAGGGAGCCGTCACGGTGGCTGTCGTGGGGCTCGTGGTGGTCGTCGTGGTCGGGCTCGTCGTCGAAGTAGTTGTGGGAGTCGCCGTGGTCGGGCCGGTGACGGTCGCCGTCGCACCTGACGGGGTCGTCGTTGTGGTCTCCGCCGCGGTCGTGGACTCGGACGAGCCGTTCGAGGTGCTGATCGAGCAGGCCTCGAGCCCGACTGCGAGGGCGGCAGCGACGATGACCGCAACCGCCGGCGACCGCATCAAGACCTAGCTCGAGGCTGCCCAGGGCACGCGGGCGTCGTCGGCCGTCCCCGCGCCGAAAATCTCGTCCAGGAGCGGCTCCGGCTCAGTGAGGGCCAGCGACCCTCGAAGGTATGTCGCAACCTGGGAGCGGGTGGTGCCGGCTGCCGCCATTTGGATCGCAGCCTGCCGGGCGCGCTGCACGAGCTGTGGGTCCTGCCCGGGCGGCGTCGACCAACCCCATCCTCCGGCCGGGGCGGCCTCGGCCCCGGCCGCCGGTGCGGGCGGACGAATGGGAGACGACTCCGGGGACGGACGCAGGTGGCGAACGCGGGTCGGCTCCTCGATCGGTGGCGGCGGGGCCGGTTCCGGCTCGGCCTCTGAGGGTGGCGGCGGAGGCTCCGGGGCGGGCGGAGCGGCGGCCTGCGCCTGCGGGGCCGCCCCGCGCTCGGCGGCGCGGCCTCCGTCGTCCGACTCGATCTCGAAGGCGAGCCTGTCGGCCGCATGGCTGAGGGCCCGGAGGAGGCGGTTGAAGCTGTCGCGGATCGGGGCGGTCTCGTCAAGTCGCTCGAGGAGTGACTCGGTGCGCTCGATCAGCTCGTCGGAGAGCTCGGAGATGCGCCGCTGCCGCTCCGCGACCAGGCCGTCGGCCTGGCGCCTGGCGAGCTCGACCTGCTGCTCGGCCTGCGCGCGCGCCTCCTCCATGAGCCGGTCCGCCTCCTGCTCCACGGCGCCCAGCATGGAGGACATCCGTCGGGCGAGGTCCGGCGCCATGCCGGCCATCTCTCCGCCGCTTTCGCTTTCCATCAATGGCCTTCCGGTCGGGGCACCCTGGCCTCATGGCAGATGCTTCTTGGCAGACTTATCGCAGTTTACGCAGGGTTCGTGTGCAAGTGACCCTGCAAATGACGATGCTTTTCGACGCTTAGCCCAGCTCGGAGAGCGCGTCTTCCGTCCGTTGGGAGGCCTCCCGAATCCTGATCTCGTCAGCCTCCGCCCCATCAATCGTCTTCGCCACACGAGCGTCGAGCGCTTCGATGCGGGATGCCTGCCGGCGGACCCTGAGGACGTCGGCAGCGGCGCTCCGGATGGATCCGATGGCGTCGGCGAGCGCGGTCTCGGTCTGGGTCTTGGCGCGGAGTCGCGCCGTCTCGAGCTCGTCGGCGCCGCGCCGAGCGCTCGCGACGATCCGCTCCCGGGCGCCGCGCTCAGCAGCGAGGACGGCATTTGTCGCCTCGGTCCTCACTTCAGCCCTCGCGACCTCGAGCATCCTCGCGAGCTCCCCCTCGAGGCCGCGCCGGACGGCGTCGGCCTCCGCGTCGAGGAGCTCGTCCAGCCCGCTGACCGCGCTCTGGACGGCACGCACGGCGAGCGCCTCGACGTCGCCGACCGCCGCGTCTAGCCGAGCGATTCGCTCGTCGACCGCAACCTGCAACTCGGCCTCCGCCTGGGCACGCACACGGTCGACGTCGACCCTAACGGCGTGCAACATCTCCTCGCCTCGCTCCGCGACCCGCGCTTCGGCGTCCGCGATGCGGCGCTCGCGCTCCTCGCGGGCGAGGCGAAGCTCGTGGCGCCGCGCCTTCGGCGAGAGCTCCGTCTCGACGTACTCGGCCAGGCGTGCTGCCGCGCGAGCGCCGGCCTCCTCGACGTCGGACCGCACGGCCTCCGCGGCGCGCGCGGCCTCGGACGTCGCGCGCTCGCCGACGCCAACTTCCGCCTGCGATTGCGCGGCGCGGATCGCCTCCGCCCCGTCCTCGGAGGCGGCCACGAGGGTCCGGGCTGCCTCGCGGGCACCGTAGTCGATGTCGTCCCGAAGCGCGGCGAGCTCGGCCGCCAGCTCGGCGCGCCGCTCGCCCACTTCACGTCCGAGCTCCTCGAGCCCGGTTGCGAGCTCGCGGTGAAGCCTCTCCTCCGCCGACACGGTCGCGCCCGCCACCTCGCGCCTGCCGGAGTCCGCGGTCTTGAGCACGTCGCAGCGACCTGCGTCGGCCGCCTCGACGATCTCGCGACGGCTCGTATCGGCGGCCTCTGTGAGCTCACGTGCAGCCGCGTCGCCTGCTCCGACGACCTCTCGCCTGCCGGTTTCAACCGCGTCGCCCATTTGCTCACGTGCCGCCGCCAGCTCGCGGCCGAGCGAGCACAACGAGCTCGCGAGACGGGCCTCGACCTTCTCGTCGAGTCGTTTCTCAGCGGCCTCGGCTCGTGTGCGGACCTCCGTCGGTCCAGCTCTCGATGCGGCCTGCCAGGTCGCGGCTCGACCTCTCCCCTGCGGCAGCGAGGCTGCCCTTCGATGTCCTTCCGCGAAGCTTCGATCTCTGCGCGGAGCTCCGTCCTCATCCGCTCGACCGAGCCGGCGAGGTCGTCCGCGAGCTCCGTGCGCGCCGCGCCGGTCGCGGCGTCGAGCTCGCTGCGAAGTTCGGCGGCAAGGGAGTCGATTCGCTCGCTCACCGCCGCGTCGAGCTCGCTGCGCAGCCGCTCGCGCGCGGCGTCCACGCTCTCGGCGACGGACTCCTGCGCGCGCTCCGTCGCCGCGGCGCTCGCGGCCTCGGCGTGGCGGTCAAACTCGGCCGTCGACCGTGCCCGGAGCTGTACGGCCAGGCGCCCGAAGCGCTCGGAGACGCCACGCTCGATCGCCTCGGTGAGGCTGCGCTCAAGCTCGGGCCGCAGCTCCGCGAGCTGCGCGGAGACGGCGGCGTCGCTCGCCTCCGTCGCAGCCGAGCGCGCCGCGATCGTGCCCGCCTCGCGTGCCTCGGCGCTCGCGCTCTCACGCAACTCGTTGACGCTCCGCGCGAGGCCGGCCTCGACCTCGGTACGGGCACTGACGAGGCCCGAAACAACCTCGTGCCGGAGGTTATCCTCCGCGGAACCCAGCGCCTCCTTCAGATGGGCCTTGATCTCGGCGCGGAACTTCCGCGCGGCTTCGCGGGCCTCCTCACGAGCCGCCTCGATCGAGCACTCCGCGCGCTCCTCAGCGCCCGCCTGTGAGGCATCGAGCGCGGCGCGCACCCGCTGCGACTCCTCCTGGAGTCGCTCGTCGAGCCCCTGAGCGACGAGCCTGCGAGCATCCGAGACGGTCTTCGAAACCCGCTCGCGCACCATCGCCTCGGCGAGTGCGATGCGCTCGCCCATCGTCCGTTCGAGGGTCTCGAAGCGCTTGCGCGCCCGGGCGTCCTGCTCGGCGAGCCGCTCGCGGCTCGTCTCCTCGAGCGAGCCGGAGACGCTCTCGAGCAGGCGCGAGCCCTTCTCGTCCAGCCGCTCGAGCGCGCCAGACACATCCCCGGAGAGGTCCGCCCTGAGAGCGTCGGCGTCGGCGGCGAGACGCTCGCGGAGCTCCGCGCCGACGCGCGATGCCGCGTCGGCAACCTTCTCCTCGGCGAGGGCCGTCGCCCGCTCCTCCGTCGCGCGGTAGAAGGACTCGACCTCCTGCTCGAGCCGTTCAGCCTCGGCGGTCAGCTGCCGTTCGAGGCTCGCCCGCGCGCGGCGGGCAGCGCCGTCAACGGTGCGCGTGGCCGCGGCCGGATCGTCGGAGCGAGCCTCCATCGCCCCCACCCTTCGGGCCTGAGGGTTCGTATCCCGCCAATGCAAAGGGTGTTGCGGGTCGTCGCACGATCTGGCCATGTCAGGCCCGGTAGGCCAGGAGAGCAACCTGAGGAAGTAGCTTTCACCGATGAGCTCCGGCGCGCCGTCCACCGCCGAGCCTGGAGCCGGCGCCGAGCCGCGCGAGGGACAGTTCGCAACGCCGCCCCAGGCCCGGGACCAACGGGGGGCCCTTCGCGTCGAGCCTCACGCGATCGTCGTCGCCGTGATCCTGACGGCGATCTGGGGCTGGTGGGCGTGGAAGCAGGGCGCCTACTTCGGCACCATCCTGCTGCCCGGCACGGTCTTCCTCTGCGGCACGACGATCCTTCTCGCGCTGACGGCGCCGGTGTCGATGCGTCTCGGTCTCAACCCACCGGCGCGCGTCGCTCTCGCGGCGATCGTCGCCCTCGCTTGCTGGACGCTCGCATCAAGCCTCTGGAGCCCGGCGCCGGACGTCGCCGTTGCGGATGCCCAGAGAGTCATGACCTACGCGCTCGCCTTCGGCATCGGGCTCTGGCTCTGCTCACTCGCCGGCCGCCGTCTTGACCTCCCCCTGGCGCCCCTCGCGATTGCCGGCGGCGGCGTGGCGCTCGCAACCGCGATCACGCTTCTGCAGGGAAGCGACGTCCATAGATACCTCGAGGTCGGACGGCACGCTCCAGTTCCCGCTCGGCTACCGAAATGCCAACGGCGCATTCTTCTGCATCGTATTTTGGCCCGCGCTTGGCCTGGCGACGCTGGGCAAGCTCCCCTGGTGGGCCCGGGGTATCGCCCTCGGACTCGCGTCCCTGTGCCTCGAGCTCGCTCTGCTCTCGCAGAGTCGCGGCTCGTCGATCGGATTCGTAGTCGCCGCCTTCGCCTATCTCGCATGCGTGCCTCGCCGGACGGTCGCGCTCGGCTGGCTTGCGCTGGCAGCACTACCAGCGTTGCTCGTCATTGGTCACCTCAGCCCGCTTTACCACGCAGCACTCGATCGCAGGCCCCTGCTGCAGGATCTCCACGATGCAGCGCGCCATGCGCTCACCGGTGCCGTGATCGCGGTCGTCGCCGGTGCCGTGGTCGCGCTGATCGGTGGCAGGCGGGAGCTGTCGTAGGGCGACGACCAGGCGCCTCGATCGAGCGACCCTCGTGGCGATCGTGCTGGTCCCGCTTGCCGGCGTCGCGGCGTTCACGATCGCGATCGGAAACCCCATCACGTGGGTCAGCCAGCGCGTCAACCAGTTCAACGCGGGCCCTAGCCCTTCGCTCAACAAGCAGGCGACCCGCTTCGGCTTCAACACAGGCACCGGCCGAGGCGAGATCTGGCGTGTCGCCCTTCTAGAGGCGCGCCAGCATCCCGTCCTGGGCGACGGCGCCGGCGGCTTCCATTACGCCTACCTGCGAGAGCGGAGGACGACGATCAGCGTTCACGACGCCCACAGCGTCGAACTGGAGACAGTGTCCGAGCTGGGCGTCCCCGGTCTGGCGCTCCTACTCACGGCGTTCACAGGCGCCGCACTCGGCGTTCGGCGGGCCCGCCGCGTCAGCTCCCAGGCTGCCGCCCTCGCAGCCGTCGCGTTCGCCGCGTGCTCCTACTGGCTCGTTCATACCTCGATCGATTGGTTGTGGCCGTACCCGGCTGTGACGGCGCCGGTGATCTTCCTCGCCGGGGCCGCCTGCTCGCCGACCCTTCGGACCGCCGGTGCCGCAGCGGGGCACGCCGGCCGCCGGCTGATTGTCGCCGGCGTGGTCTTGCTCGGGAGTTTCTGCCATCCCGCCATTCCTGTCTGAACGCTACGTGGACGCGGCATTCGCGGACTGGCGCCACGACCTACCCGCCGCCTACTCCGATCTCAGTGCCGCGAAGCGTGGAACCCGCTCAGCGAGGATCCCTATCTCGCCACCGGCGCGATCGCTCGCTCGGCCGGCGACCGCGGCCGCGCGATCGACGCCTTCGAGGCGGCAGCTGACAAGCGGCCAGCGGACTGGACGCCCCACTACTACCTGGCCACGCTTTACGCGCGCTCCGCCTCTCGGCGCGCGCTCGCCGAGGTCAATGCCGGGCTGCGGCTCGACCCAAAGGAGCCCGCGTTGCACGCGCTCCGTCGGCGCCTGAGCGGGTCCGCCTAGCTCTGGGTCCCAACCACGTTCTTCCGACCGGCCCTCCCTGGAGGTTGGGGGATGACACCCACCCAACCATCCAAAGGAGGAACCGGATGACATTGCATCGCAACGCCAGGACGCGTCCCGAATCGCGGGAGCTGATCGCCCGCCGAGTGCTCATGGAGGGCTGGACGCAAGCGGCGGCCTCTGAGGCCGCCGGCGTCAGCGTCCCGACCGCCCGCAAGCGGGTCCGCCGCCGAGCCCGCGGGGAGTCGCTTGAGGATCGCTCGTCGTCCCCGCGGCGGGTTCACAACCGAACCCCCGACGATCGGGTCGAGGCTGTGCTCGCGCTGCGCCGGATCCGCCTCACCGCTGAGCAGATCGCCGCCGAGCTCGAGATGGCGCCCTCGACGGTGTCCCTGATCTGCAAGCGCGAGGGCCTTTGGCGGTTGCCGCCCCTCGAGCCCACGGCGCCCGTGCGCCGCTACGAGCGCAAGCGAGCCGGCGAGCTCATCCACGTCGACGTCAAGAAGCTCGGCCGGACCGCCCGCCCCGGGCCACCGAGTCACCGGCCAGGCTACCACCGCCAAGCCTCGCATGAAGCCACAGGGCTGGGACTACGTCCACGTGATGGTCGACGACGCGACCCGGATCGCCTACGCAGGGGTCCTGGCCGACGAGCACCCCGCGACCGCGATCGCCTTCCTGCGCCGCGGGTCGCCGACTACCGCCTCGCTCGGGATCAAGGCGAGCGCCTGATGACCGACGGATGAAAGTCAACTCACCTCTGGACGCAGAGCCTCCTATTTGCGAGAGTTCTCAGCGGGCGCCGGTTCTGACGACGAGCTAAAGCGCAGGTTCTGGAGTTGATCCCTGCCGCGCTGCTTGGCCGCTTGACGGCCCACGAGATGCGCGCTCCGGTGTCGCGCCGGCGCCCTTTCTTTTCGGCTGCGGACGCCAATCGGCGACCAAGCGCCGATAGGCGAGCTCCCCCTGTTCGGAGACACGCCGCTCCGCCGCTCGGATGCCCGGGTTGCGGAGCGGGCCGTCGGGGTGCTGGCGCCCATGCTGGGGCTTTGCGCCCGCGACCAGTTCAAGCGCCCGCACCTTATGACGGGTCATCGAGGGCCTCGCAAACGCATAGTCCTCCTCGCGCGTCAGCAGGTGCCAGAAGAGGACGCAGAGCTTGCGCGCCGTTGCCGTCGCCGCCACCTGAGGGCCCCGCCGAGCGCGCACTCGCTCAAAGAACGCCTTCATCGGACCGGGCGTCATCGCGACCGACCAGGCCGACTCGCTGAGGACGTGACGAGCGGATGCCGACCCCGCCTTTGAGATCCGCCCGTGACGAGCTGCCGACTCGCCCGATTGGCGCACTCGCGGGTCAAGCCCCAAATAGCCGACCAGCTTGCGGGGCGTCGGGAACCGACGGATGTCACCGACCGAGGCCAGGAAGCCGACCGCCGTCACCATGTTCACCCCGGGGACCGTCATCAGCCGGCGAACTTCCGGGGAGCGAAGCGCGAATCTAGCGAGCACCCGGTCGAACTCCGCGAGCTCGGCGGCGAGGAAGTCGACCTGGCGCAAGCAGCCGTCGACTGAGACCTGCTCCTCCTCGGGCAGCTCGATCTCGGCGAGCCAGCGCCTACCAGCCTTGCCGAAGGCGTCCTTCATCGGTGGCCGCGGGCAAAGGTTTCGAGCCAGCGCGGCATGAACCTCGTTTTTGGCGCGGGTGCGGGCCTTGACTACGCTCGCCCGGCGGGCGACCAGTCGCCGCAGCGATCGGGTCGCTTCATCCGGGGTCCAGACCTCATCGAGAAAGCCCGCGGCGACAGTCAAGTCGTCTGAAGTGGTGTAACTCCTCGCCGGGGTCTTCACGCGGCTTGTAGTTCGGCCACCTCCTTGCCCTCTTCGCCCTGGTCCTCGAGGACCAGGGCGAGCGATTCCTCCGATAGGTAGCGCCGGCAGACGAGCCACTCGTCGTTCTGCTCGATCAGTAGCGCCCCGGTGAGCCGGATCGCGGCGGCATCGTTGGGGAAGATCCCGACGACGTCACTTCGCCGGCCGATCTCCTTGTTGAGGCGCTCGAGCGGGTTGGTGGAGCGCAGCTTCGACCAATGCGCGGCCGGGAAGCGGTAGAAGGCGAGCAGGTCCTCCTCGGCCGCCTCGAGCAGCTCGGCGATCTTCGGCAGCGGCTAGCGGAAGCGATCCAGCACCTCGCCGAGCCTTGCCTTTGCGGAGACAAGGGACTCGGCGTCGAAGATCTCCCGGAGCGCCGCCGAGACGAGGCCGCGCTCGGTGCGCCGGCAATGGCCGTGCATGTTGCGGACGAAGTGGACGGTGCAGCGCTGCCAGGGGCAGCCGAGGATCCTCGCGATCGCCGCCTTCAGCCCCTTGTGCTGGTCGGAGATCGCCAGCCGCACGCCGCCGAGCCCGCGAGAGCGGAGCCCGCGCAGGAACTCGACCCAGAAGGCCTCGGTCTCGGTCTCGCCGAGGTCGATCCCGATCACCTCACGGCGGCCGTCTCGTGGACCGCGTAGGCGACGACCAGCGCCTTCGATCGCACGTGGCCGCGGTCGCGGACCTTGAGGTGCTTGGCGTCGAGCCAGAGGTAGGGGTAGTCGCCCTCGAGCGGCCGGCCCCGGAAGGCCTCGACTCGCTCGTCGAGTGCGCGGCAGAGCGCCGAGACCCGATCCTTTGACATCCCGTGGATCCCGAGCTGCTCGACCAGGCGGTCGACCTTGCGGGTCGAGACCCCGTTCACGTAGGCCTCCATCACCACCGAGACGATCGCCTGCTCGGCCGGCCGGCGCGGCTCGAGGAAGGAGGGGAAGTAGGCCTCGCCAGTTCGCTTTCGCGGGACCAGCAGCTCGATCTCGCCGACCCGGGTCTCCCAGCGCCGGTCGCGGTAGCCGTTTCGGTGGGTCGCCCGTCGGCCGAGACCTCGCCGCGCCGGGCGCCGATCTCCTCGGTGATCTCGGCCTCCATCAGCTGCGCGGCGACCATCGCCACCGCTTCTCTGAGGAAGTCGGCGTGCTCGTCGATCAGGGTCTTGGCGACGACCTCGGCGGTCGTCATGCTCTGGCTCTCGGCCATCGTGGTGTTCCTTTCGTCAGTCGACTTGCTGGTCAACCGACGAGTCTGGGGCCCGCGGTGGCCGGAACTTCGTTCCGGCCCTACGTGCCCGTTACACCACTTCTACCGACGTGACCCTCGCGATCAGGGTCCGGCGCTTGTTGCGCTGCTGCATTCGCGACCAGGTGCGGTGAAGGCGCCGCTGGGTCGACCAGCTGATCGCGATCACCTCGGCGGGCTGGCCCTGCTGGCGGCGCCCGAGCTCGGGTCCGATTCGCGGTCGGTTTCGATAGTGCCAGGCGGCTTCGACCAGCAGCCGTCTTGCGTGGCGAGAGCCCGAGCGGGTGATCGAGCCCAAGCGCCTGCTCTCGCCCGAGGAGTGCTCGGAAGGAACCAGACCGAGATAGCTCATCAACTGCCCCGCCTTGGCGAAGCGCTCGAAGTCGCCGATCTCCGAGCAGAGGCCGATCGCGGTCAGGGTGTCGACGCCGCGCAAGCAGCGCAGCCGCCCGACCTCGCGCGCCCAGGGGCAGTCGGGGATCGCCGCCGTGATCTGGCGCTCGAGCTCTCCCTTTCGATGGATCAGCGCCTCGACTGCTCCGCGATAGTCGAGCAAGGTCGCCTGGGCGGGGGCCTCGGATAGTTCGACCTTCGCCAGCCAGGCGCGATGGCGCTCGGTCCAGGCGCGGCCGTCGAAGCGAACCTCGTGGCGAAGCAGGAGCTTCGAGAGCCGGTGGCGGGCTCGCATCAGGTCCTGGCGAATGTCCTCGCGGGCTCTGACCAGGTCGCGAAGCGCCTCCTCGGGCGGCCCGGGCACCCGGACCGGGTGCAGCTTTCCGGCGAGCAAGAGGCGGACCAGATGCTCGGCGTCGCGGCGGTCGGTCTTCAGCTTGTCGGTCGCCCCGCGGGGGATCTTGCCCGGTGCTGCGACTACGCACTCGATGCCGGCGGCGTTGAGCGCCCGGGCGAGGCCATAGCCGGTTGGTCCGGCCTCATAGCTCGCCCGCACTGGTGCCTCGAGCGAGCTGCAGAGATCGCCCACGGGCCGCGACTCGCCGCCGAGGCGCTGGAAGCGCAGCTCACCGGTCTCTGAGTCGAGGATCGCCGCGACAACCTTCGCGGCATGCACGTCCAGACCCACCAGGGTCCTAGCCTTCGCCATGTCGGCGCCCTCCTATGGAGTTGGGTCGCGCCGCAGGGTCTAGCTGCGGCGCACTTGTTCACCCGCTTCTTGCCGGGTGCCGACCTATGGCTATTGCCCCGGTCGGACGTTCACCGGGACATAGGGTCTAGCGGGGCGCTCTCTCCGGTCTCGGCTAACGCGGGACGATCATGCCGTGGGCGATCGCAAGGGCGACGGCCTGCGCGCGCGTGCGGGCACCGAGCTTCGTCTTCGCGTTGCGGACGTGGGTCTGGACCGTGGCCGGCGAGAGCGCGAGTATGTCGGCGATCTCGTTGTCGGTCGCACCGGTCGCCAGCAGGGCGAGGATCTCGCGTTCGCGCGACGTCGGGCGGCGAGGTGCGGCCGGGAGGGCGCGCGCCGCGCCCGCATCCGAGCTCGCCTCGTCAACGAGGGCCCCGACGCCGCCGGCCACGTAGCGGGGCTCCTCAGACACCACGCTGCCCATCGACGATGAACCGCCGTCGCGGTGCCCGCAGCGCCCGATGCGCATCGCGGGTGGCCTCGAAGCCCGTCTGGATCAGGATCAGCACGTCCACCAGGAAAGAGCGGTGCTTGACGTAGAAGAGGTCGTGGCACAGCTTCCAGGCCGTGCCGGATTCCGAGCCCGCGTAGCCACAGCGGACCTGCGCCCAGCCGGTGAGCCCGGGCTTGACCAGGCTGCGGCGGCGATAGTGGAGGAACCGCTTCTCGAGGTCGACGGCAATCTCGGGCCGTTCCGGGCGAGGCCCGACCAGCGTCATCTGTCCCCGAACGACGTTCCACAGCTGAGGAAGCTCGTCGATATGGGTGCGCCGCAGCACCCTGCCAACCGCGGTGACGCGCTCGTCGCCCGTTTGCGACCACCGCGGCTCGCCATCGGCCTCCGCGTCCATGCGCATGGTCCGCAACTTGATGATGTCGAACGGCTCGCCGTACTCGCCGAGGCGGCGCTGGCGATAGAGGACGGTGCCTCCATCCTCAAGCTTGATCGCAACCGCAGCGATGGCAAGGATGGGAGCCGCCACCACGGCCATGAGCGATCCGACGACGACGTCGAACGCACGTCCGAGCGCGCCCGGCGTGGTCGTAAAGCGCGGGTGCATGATGTAGCGGAACCAGGCGGCGTCGATCGTCCCGAGCGGAACGTGACCCAGGAGCTCCTCGTAGAGCTGATTCGCGTCGATCAGGCGCACGGGCAGATCGAGACACGCACCGGCCGCCACCTCATAGGACTCACGCTCGGTATCGGCGCGAGCCGACGCCGGGGGAGCGACCACCAAGAGATCGATGCCATAGCGAAGGACGGCCTCGCGCATGTCGGCGGTCGATGACAGGCGGCCGATCGACGTGTTGCCCGCATGCGGTGCGTCCTGACCGATCCAACCCACCACCGAGTAGCCGCCGACGTCGGCGGCTTCCAGCTCAGTGGCGAGATCCCGCGCGAAGCCCGCCGAGCCGATTACGGCCACGCGGGCGCCCATATGCTCCGCGGCACGGACCTTCACCCAGGCGCCCAGGGCGAGCAGGAGCCACGCGCCGATGACGACAGGAGCGAAATCGCGAAACGACTCGGCCTCGCCGGCGGCGAGGAAAATTAGCCACGCGAACGCCGCCCCGAGAACCGGTCCGGACGCCGCGAGGACGACTCGAGCACCCGAGATCAAATGCAAGGGAAGGCGGGATCGCTCGACCATCCTCCCAGCCAGCACAAGGGAGACGAGGACGATCGCCGCCATACCGATGGACCCGAAATGCGACCAGGCGATAAGAGCGCCGGCCAACGCCGGTGCAATCCGAAGCGCGATCAGGTCGACCAGCCGTTGCGCCTTCAGCGCCGGCAGGCCCGCCGACGAGACGGCGGAGGTCGCCGGGGTCCGCGGTGACACCTAGGCGTGCTCCCGTTGGCGCTGCCTGCGGTGAAGGATCGTCCCTCCGACGAGCAGTCCACCCCCGATCGCCGCCAGAAGGCCGGCGTCGAAGCCCGTGAACGGCAGGGATCCGCCTCCGCCCGTACTCACTGCTCGCGGTGCGCCGCCGCCGATCTGCGCGCTCGGGCCGGACGCGTACTGCGCGTCGGCCGGACTCGACGCCACCGCCGTCGCCGGGGCCGCGAGCACTCCGGCGGCCACGAGCGCAAGGACTCGATTTCGCTTGCGGAGCGAGCCACGCCGCATGGACGCGCGATCGCTTCGCCTGGTTTCCGTCGGGTAGATGCCAATCACCCCCATTGCCGTGCAAGATGCGACGGCACTCTTGCGGGACGGTTGGAAGAGCATTTCTCGCCGCCCCGGTTTTCTCGGACGGGCGTACTAAAAGGCCATTAGTTCCCCGAGTCAAGCTACAGGCGCCTGAAATACGGTCGATAGGGGATTTGCATTACCGCAAAGCGAGTAGTGGTACCTTGGCATCGGCCACGGGTGGGACCCCGGGGCGACAGGGACTCAACCCGCAGAAAGGCGTCTCATTGACCTCGACCGGCAACCCGGAATACGCTTCTCCCGTCACCCCGCCCAGCAGGGCAAGCGGGTCCGCCGGAGGGCGCCGCCGCGACGCCTCGTTGACCGCGAGGGAGAGCGAGATCCTCGGCCTCCTGGCGACCGGCCTGAGCGGCGCCGACATCGCAGGTCAGCTCGTGCTCTCCCCCGAGACCGTCCGCACGCACGTGCGCAACGCCATGGCGAAGCTCGGGGCATCGACCCGCTCGCAGGCGGTGGCCCTCGCGCTTCAGCGAAACGAGATCTCCGACGCGAACGCCGAGCCTGAGGCCGGGCCCCCGGTCCCGAATCCGGCGAGGGCCCGCCTCGGCGCCCCCACCGCCGCCTTCGCGGCCGTCCCCGACGCCCCGGCGAAGGCGGCGGACCTCCAGGGCATCGTCGACGGCCTCGTCGACCTGCACGAGGTGGACGCGGCGAGCGTCTATCTCGCCGACGAAGACGGAATGACGCTTCGCCGCACGGCTTCGAGCGGGGGGACCGGAACCGCTCTCGCGGCCGCCCCCGAGGTCCTGGCGCTCGGAGAGGGGCCGATCGGCCGCGCAGCGCTCGAGCGCCGGGCGCAGCTCGTGCTCCTCGACCAGCCGGCCGCGGAGGCATCGCACCGGCCGCACCGCAGTCGTCGCCCCGATGGCCGCCGGGCGGCTCGTGGGCATCATGTGCTTCGCCGTTCGCGCGAGCCGCCCCGCCGGACGGGGCGAGCTCCTCCTCGCGCAGGCGTTCGCGACGCGCCTCGCCGAGGTCCTCGCGGCCGGCCACAACGGCGCCGCGCCCCGACTGGCGACCGCGCTCGAGCGGTTCAAGGTCTCCTGGACCGCCACCACCGGAGGCTGAGCGCAGGTGAGCCGGTGAGGAGCGATAGCTCCGAAAGCAGCATGTAAGACCGCCGAAGGCGGCCGCAACTTACGTGCTGGAAGGCCCCGAACGAAGGGCCGCGATCGCGGCGGCCGCGTTCTCCACGACGGGCGCCACGGTGCCGATCGCGCAGAGCTCGAGAACGCGGCGAACGGGCCCGTCCGCGGCGACGACGAGCCGGAGCGCCTGGCGGCGTGCCTCGAGCCCCCGCGCGAGCTCGAAACAGAGCGCGATGCCGGTGCTGTCGACATAGGTCGCGTCGGTCAGGTCGAGGACCATGCCCACGACCGAGTTCGAGAGCCCCTCCAGCAACGCCATGCGCAGGTCGCCCGCGTTGGAGGAGTCGATCTCGCCCGAGATGCGGGCGATGACGATCCCGTCGAGCGACTCGACGTCGAGGTCGGCGAGCCGGCTCCTCATGCAGTCGCCCCCACGCGCTTGCGGATCTTGACCGTTGTGCCGCTCGCCGAGCGGTCGATCTCGACCGAATCGGCCAGCTGCTCCATCAGCCGCAGGCCGCGCGAGTGCGGGCTGCTGGGCTCGCGCCAGCTGCCGTAGTCGCGAACGATGATCTCGATCGCGCCTGCGTCGCGGCCGGCCTCCACCTCGAAGTGGGCGCGGCCCACGGGATAGGCGTGGGCGACGGCGTTCGCGCACGCCTCGCCGCACGCAACGATGAGCTCGTAAGCGTCGCTGCCGTCAACTCCGACCTCGCGGAGCCAGCGGGCGAGCGAGCGCCGTACGCGGGCGAGCGATTGCGGGTCGGCTTCGACGCCGAGCTCCAGCCGCTCGGCGAGCGGCAGGTCGAGCCGCGCGACCAGCACGGCGACGTCGTCCCGCGGCCGCCCGCCGGCGAGGGAGGCCTCTACGATCTCCTCGCAGAGGGCCTCCGGACCGGGTGGAAGGGAGCCCGCGATGTCGCGAAGGCGACCGAGGCCCTCGTCCAGCGACACGCCGGGCCGCTCGACCAGGCCGTCGGTGTAGAGGACGATCGCCGACCCGGGCTCGACGGCCACCACGCTCTCCTCGTAGGTCGGGTACTGCCTGGCGCCGAGCGGGCTGCCCCGCGGCCCCTCGGCGAAGGTCGCATCCCCGGAGGGATCGATGATGAGCGGCGGCGGATGCGCAGCGCTCGCGGCGCGGAGGGTGCCGGAGTCGGGGTCGAGCACCGCGTAAAGCATCGTCGCCATGGTCGGGCGCTCGTCCTCGAAGGCGAACCAGCTCGTCCTCTCCAGCACCAGGCCCGGGCGCAGCCCCTCGAGCGCAAAGGCCCTGACCGCGCTCTGAAGCCTCGCCATCCGGCTGGCGGCGTGGATCCCGTGGCCGACGACGTCGCCGATAGCGATACCGGCCTTGCCGTCGCGCAGCGCCATCACGTCGTACCAGTCGCCACCGACCTGGGTCTCCTCCCCGGACGCGATGTAGCGACCCGCGAAGCTGAGTCCCGGAACGACCGCCAGGTCGGCGGGGAGCAGCGCGCGCTGGAGCGTCTCGGCCGCCGTGGCGATCTGCTCGACCTCGATCGCCGCCCTGCGCAGGCCCTCCAGGGTCGCGCCGATGAGCTCATCGCCGCCGACGCCGCGCGCGGGACCGCCCGCCTCCTCCGCCCTCGAGCTCGGATCCTCTCCTTCCACCGTGGGCGAGTGTAGATGTCGAGGGCTCGCCGACCGACGCTCGGACTAACTTTTGGCTGGCCTTGCCCGAGGAGCAGACGTCGGCGATCGCCCGCATCCAGCGGGACCGCGATGACCTCGCGAAGGCGTGGCTCGTCGACCTGATCGAGCGGACCCCGCTCGAGGAGGTCGAGCGCATCGAGGTCGGCCTGCTCGCGCGCGAGGCTCCGCGGTTGATCGGCGACATTCTGCGAGCGCTCGGCGACGCCGAGCTCGCCCGGGTGGCAGGGGTCGACCCGAGCCACGCTGCGCGCGCCGCCGGTCTTCGCCGCCTGCGACGAACGACCGAGGACGCGGCGTCGCTGCTCCCGCGCGACCTCGCGGCGCTGCACGCCCTGCTGATCGCCGCCCTTCGCGACAACCTCGGCCCCGAGGACTCGGACGAGCTCGCCGCATCCGCGCGCCGACTCGCCGAGATCTTCGGAGGCATCCACGCGACGCTGACCTCCGATCTGGTCACCGAGCTGGCGGGCGAGGCGGCCCGCGACCGGCTGACCGGCCTTCCCGGCTCGGCCGAGCTCGATGAGTGGATGCGAGCGATGATCGCCGCAGAACGCCGCTACGGCACCCCCTTCAGCGTCCTCCTCGTGGACATCGACGGGCTCGGACGGATCAACGAGGCGTACGGCCGTCGCGCCGGCGACCGCATGCTCGCCGCCGTCGCCGGGGTCGTCTCGCG
The DNA here is from genome assembly GCA_963841455.1 of uncultured Actinomycetes bacterium. Taxonomy (GTDB): domain Bacteria; phylum Actinomycetota; class Thermoleophilia; order Solirubrobacterales; family 70-9; genus JAWVFM01. The sequence goes on along the minus strand of CAWJCU010000014.1, from coordinate 52,769 downwards.
CCAGGTGCGCGCCGTCGACCGCGCGTTCCGGCTCGAGGACGACGAGCTGTGCCTGCTGCTGCCGCACCAGGGGCCGATCCCGGCGTTACCCGTCGCCGAGCGGCTGGTCGGGCTCGTCGAGGGCGCACAGGGGTCCGACGGGCCCCGCGTCGACATCGCCGTCGGCGTCGCGTCCTGCCCCGAGCACGGCCGCGATTCGGAGACGCTGCTCGCCCGCGCCGAGGAGGCGAGCTACGCGGCGAAGGCGGCCGGGGAGTCGGTGGTGATCGCCGACGGCGCCCGCCCGGCGTGGCTGCAAGACCGCTAGCAGCCGCGGGGAAAGCACCACAAAGCGGCGAAAAGCTGCTTCGATTGCCCGGCCGGCGCCGGACGCGCCTCCCTCCCACGCGATTCATGAGCGGAATTCGAACAAGCGCTGCCGCAGAGCTTCTCGGGGTGAGCCCGAGCACCCTGCGCACCTGGGAGCGACGCCTCGGGTTCCCGCACCCGCGCCGCACGGAGGGGAACCATCGCCAGTACGAGCTGTCGGAGATCGAGGCGCTCCGCGAGGCGCTCGGCGAAACCGGGAACATCTCCTCGGCGGTGGCGATCGTCCGCACGCGGGGGCGCGGCCCCGCCTCCCCCACACGCCTGCTTCGCGCCTTCGACAGCTTCGACGAGGTCGCCGCGGACCGCGAGCTCGAGGAGTCGACGGCCCTGCGCTCGGTCGAGCGAAGCGTCGACGAGCTCCTCCTCCCCGCCCTCGAGCTCGCGGCGGCGAGGGCCGGCCGCGAGGCCGAGCTCGAGCATGCCTGCCGCTGGGCGATCGGCTGGCTGCACGCTGCGCGCCGCCTCTCCCCCGCGGCAACCCGTCCGGAAGGGGCGCTCCTTCTCGACTCGGGCTCGCCACTCGGGGTCGAGGGCGTCTACGTCCAGGCCCTCGAGCTCTTCTGCCGCCGCGCCGGCATGCGCGTCCTCCTGCTCTCCGTCGATCTTCCCGCAGCCCGCTTCGCGAACGCGGTTCGCGCGCTGCGGCCGACCGCCGTGGTCATCTGCGGCAGCGCAGCGAGCCTCGACGTCGTGGGCAACCCGCTGCGGCGGGTCCTCGCGGGCGCCCCGGGCGCTCGCATCGGCTCCTACCGCGCGGCTCGTCTCGTTAGCGGCAGCGGCGGGATCCCCTCCCTCGGCGACGGTCCGGCCGAGGCGATCGCTGCTCTCGGCGAGCTGACAGCGCCCGGAGAGGCACCAGCCGCCGTCGAGCTCGACGCGGTCTAGAGCCGCCCCTCACAACCCTGCAAGAACCCGGCCAAACCGCGCCGACCCGCGCATTCTGCGCACCCTAGGGCCTCCGAAGTTGCGCAGTCCTTGCGCAACTTCACGAAGCCTCTTGTGCCCAGCCGCAGGCATCCGTAGGAGTAGGCAGCGATCACCAAGTTCTCGCGGCTCTTCCGGCCGCGGGGGCCCATTTGGAGGCTACGGATGCAACCCATGAAGAAACTGCTCAACGTCGGCGAGGCGGCCACCTATCTCGGTGTCAGCGCAGCGTCGCTCCGGACCTGGTCGGACAAGGGACTCGTGCCCTCGTACCGCACGCCGGGCGGCCAGCGTCGCTACTCGCGCGACGATCTCGACCGCTTCATCGAGTCGATGCGGCAGCCGTCGCCGGCGGATGCCGCCGCCCGGCGCGCGTCGAGCCAGCGGGACTGAAGCCCACCACCGCGGCGCAGACCATGGAGAGGGCTCCCACAGGAAGGCCGACGAGGGCCGCGATCGCCGTTCAGGTCGTAGCGCTCGCAGGCGCGATCGTCGTCGCCGGCATTCTGGCGCCGCGATCGAACTGGGACCTGCCGCTCATCGCCCTCCTCGCGGCGATCGCGGCGATCAGCGACCTCGCAGCGGTCGAGACCGGCTCGAGCAAGATCAAGCTCTCCGGCAGCTTCCTGACGATCGTCGTGGCGATCGTCCTCCTCGGTGAGACGGCCGGGGCGATCATCAGCGTCGCGTCGATCCTCGTCGGCTGGCTCGGCACCCGCTACCCGGGCCGCATCCTCCTCGCCAACGTCGTCAACTACGCCTGGTTCCCCCTCGTCGGAGGACTCGCGTTCAGCGCCGCCGTCTCCGCGACCGGGCTCGGTTTGAAGGACCCGGGCTATTACCTCCTGGTATTCGGCCTGTTCGTCCTGGCCCTGGCGATCAACTTCGCGGTAATCGCCTGGTACATGAGCTACGAGGACCGAAGCGGCTTCTGGACGAAGGTCCGGCGCGCTCTCGTCCCCGTCCTTCCGTCGGAGCTGAGCTCCGCCATCCTGGCTGTCGGCGTCGTCTGGTCGTACGCCCAGGTTGGCCCGGTGGCGATCGCGCTCGCCGGAGTCGTCCTCTTCACGTTCCAGTACCTCGTCGGCGCTCTACTCGTCTCCCAGCAGCGCGCCGACGAGCTCGAGGTCCGCGCCAAGCAGCTCGCCGGCTTCCAGGTCGCGCTGCTCGGGGCGCTCCTTCGCACCCTCGATCTTCGCGACCGAATGACGGCCCGCCACAGCGCCGCGGTGGCTCGGTACGCGCGCGAGATCTCCGTGGCGGCGGGCATGGACGAGCGCGAGCAAGAGCTCGCGCACACCGCAGGGCTCCTCCACGACATCGGCAAGTTCGTCCTCCCCGACCGGATCCTGAAGACCGACGCCCGGCTCACCGAGCAGGACTGGACCGAGATCCGCAAGCACCCCTATGAGGGCGCGAGGATCGTGTCCCAGGTGGACGGATACCAGCCGATCGGCGACATCATCCTCGCCCACCATGAGCGCATCGACGGCCTCGGGTACCCGCGGGGGCTGCGGGCCGAGCAGATCCCGGAGATCTCGCGGATCCTCGCCGTGGCCGACGTCTACGACGTCATGACGGCACGTGACACCTATCGCGAGCCGGTCAGCTCGTTCGAGGCGCTGGCAGAGATGCGGCGCGTGTCGGGCTCACAGCTCGATGGGCGCTACGTCGAGCTTTTCGCCGAGGTCCTGTCGCAGAAGGACTTCGCCTACCGTCACGGCGAGGACGTCGACTTCGAGGCCGAGCTGTCGCTCGACCGCCGCATCCACGAATACGTGACGAACCCCTTCACGTAGCAAGCCGGCACTAGGCCGGCTCGCAAGCACAGGGAAAGGGAGTTCCTTCCCTCTGGTTCGCTTCGCCGCCGTCAGGCGGCGAGCGAATCAACTGGTTGTGGCTTCAGCCTCCGCGGTAACCCATGTTTGCTCCCCCTTCCAGAGCTTGCGAGCTTGTGTAACGCGCAGAAAGATACCAGAAACCGCGTAAAACTTGCAAGAACTGTGTACAAGCTGGTCTACCGTGCTCACGTGATCCGCGCGACCCTCGCTCCGGTCCGCACCCCGGCGTTCGGGAATCTCGCGTTCGCCTACCTGGTGAACGAGCTCGGCAACTGGCTCGGCGAGATCGCTCTCGCCGTGCTCGTCTTCGATGCGACGCACTCGGCGCTCGCGACGGCCGCACTCTTCCTCGCGATGCAGGCGCTTCCCGCCCTCGCGGCTCCGCCCCTGGTGGCGCGGATCGAGCGCATACCCGTGGGATCGGTCCTCCCGTGCCTCTACCTCGGCGAGGCGGCGGCATTCGCGCTGCTCGCCTCGGTCGCGCACTCGTTCGCGCTCGGCGGCCTCCTGGCGATCGCGGCGGTCGACGGGCTCATGGCGGCGAGCGCTCGCGCGCTCACGCGCGGAGCGGTGGTGGACCTGCTCGGCCCGCGCGACCTACTTCGGGAGGGGAACGCTGTGCTGAACCTCGCCTTCACGACGGCCGCGGCAGCGGGCCCGGCGCTCGCCGGCGTCGTCGTCGCCGGCGTAGGGCCGCGGGGGGCCCTGCTCGCCGACGCCGGCTCGTTCGCTGGAGCCGCGCTCGTGATCGCGCTCGCCCGCGGGCTGCCGGCAGCGCGACGGCTCGGCCGGGGCGACCGGGGGGGTGTTCGCGCCGCCCTCGACCACGTACGCGCGCGGCCCCCGCTGCGGGTCCTTCTCGGCGCCCAGGCCGCGGCGCTTGTCTTCTTCGCGGTCGTGATCCCGATCGAGGTGGCGTTCGCCAAGCAGACGCTCGATTCGGGCAACTTCGGCTATGGCGCCCTCCTCGCGAGCTGGGGTCTGGGGATGGTCGCCGGCGGGATGGCGTTCACGGCCCTCCGCCGCCGCTCCCTCGCCATTCTGCTTGCCGCCAGCACGGGAGCGATCGGCGCGGCGTACCTGCTGACCGCTGTGTCGCCGACCCTGGCCATCGCCTGCCTCGCCTCGGTCCTGGGCGGCGTCGGCAACGGGGTCCAGTTCGTCGGCATCGTGACCGCAGTGCAGGAGCTCACCGCCGACGCCTACCAGGTGCGCGTCGCGTCGCTCCTCGACGCGATCACGCGCGCCGCTCCCGGGATCGGCTTCGCGATCGGCGGCATCGTCGCGACGCTGGTCGACCCGCGCGCGAGCTACGTGGTCGCAGGCCTCGGCGTCCTGGCCGTGCTGGCTCTGAGCGCGACGCGACTACGCGGAACCGGCTGGGCCGGCACGGCGCCGACGCCGGTCAGCCTGGGCTCGCGGGCGCCGCTGTCGTCTCACTCCGACCGCGAAGCGGCGTAGTTAGCTTGTGTCGATGGCGAGCCAGGCCGAGAGGGCGAGGACGTTCCGCGCTCTCCACGAGGGCGCGCCGTTTGTCATCCCGAACCCGTGGGACGCGGGCTCGGCACGGGTGCTCGAGGCGCTCGGGTTCGAGGCGCTCGCGACGACGAGCTCCGGCTTTGCGTTCACGCTCGGACGCCCCGACGGCGGTGCGACGCTCGAGGAGGTCGCCGAGCACGTGCGAGCGCTCGCAGACGCGACGAGCCTCCCGATCTCGGTCGACCTCGAGAACGGCTATGGCCGTGCCCCGAAGGACGCCGCCGAGGCGATCGGCAGCGCAGCCGCCGCGGGTGCCGTCGGCGGATCGATCGAGGACTACGACCCCGCCGACGGGATCTATGCCGCAGGTCACGCCGCCGAGCGGATCGCGGCCGCTGCCGAGGAGGCGAGGCGGGTCTCCTTCCCGTTCACGCTGACCGCGCGCGCCGAGAACCACATCCGGGGCAACCCCGACATCGACGACACCATCGCCCGGCTTCAGGCCTACGAGGCCGCCGGCGCCGACGTGCTCTACGCGCCTGGACTTGCCAATGGCCAGGAGATCCGCGCGATCTGCGAGGCGGTGTCGAAGCCGGTGAACGTCCTCGCGCACCGGGGCGTCACGATGAGCGAAATCGTCGAAGCCGGCGGCCAGCGGGTCAGCGTCGGAGGCGCGCTCGCGTGGGTCACCGTCAGTGCGATGGCAGCAGCCGCCGAGGCGATCCGCGACGACGGCGACTTCTCGGTCCTCTCCGGTTCGGGACGCCGAGTCGCCGAGTGGCTCGGCGGCTAGCCGCCCACGATCCCCGAGCACTCCCACGCGGCTGCGCCCGAGTCGCCCCAGATCTGGGCGGCAACGCGGCTCTGGAGCGCGGGTGAGGCGTTCTCGGGGAGGCCGGTCTGGCCGTAGAGGCGCCAGGTCGAGGGCATGATCTGGTAGGCGCCGCCGGCGCCCGAGCCCGGGTTCACCGCCCGGAAGTTGCCGCCCGACTCGCACATGACGATCGCCTCTGGGATTGCCCACTTGCCGACCCAGTTTGTGACCGTGGTCTGCGCCTGCTGAGCGGAGACCTGCTGCGCCACCTCGACCTGGTGCTGCCAGCCCGCCATCTGCGACTGCAGGCTCGTCAGCGAGCTCTGCGCCTGCTGACGCGCCACCGCAAGCGAGGCGGCGGTCGCCTCGGCGTGGGCTCGAACGGCGGAGATCTGGGTCCGCGCGGCGGCCACCTGCTGGTTGTAGGCGACGGCGCGGTCGTGCGCCGCGCTCACGGACGCGAGCCTCGCGGCCACCGCCCGCTTCAACACGCGAACGCGGATCGCGAGCGCGTTGTCGGCCTGCTGGACACGGCCGAGAAGATCAGTGCGGTTGGCGAGGTCGTCGAAGCCGTGCGCGCTGAGGAGGACCTCCACCGGATCGGCCGAGCCGGCCTCGTAGATCGCGACGAGGCGATCCGAGAGCGCGGCGAGGGCCCGACGGAGCTGCGTGCGCGCTCGCTCGAGACCGGCCTTCGCCTGGTTCACCTGCGCCAGGAGGTCCGCCGCTCGCTGTTCGCCGCTCGCGAGCAGCGAGGTCAGCTGCGCCTCCCGCGTGGCCGCCGCAGCAGCCTCGGCCTGCGCGCTCTGCATCTGCGCCGCCTGGGCAGAGATCTGCGCGCCGAGGCGATCAGCCTGAGCCTTGGCCGAGCTGAGCTTGGAGTTGAGCTCCGACACGCTCTGGGCGCCCGCGCCGGCGGCCCCGAGCGCCCCCGCGGCGAGCGCCGCCACGGCTGCGAGCGCGACGGCGCGGCGCCGGCCGATCGTGGGGCTTTTCGGATTGGCTCGCATGGTTGCTCGCGCCGCGTCGCCGCGCGCGAGTTCGGTCGCGTCCCGGAAGAGCAGCCGGGGACGACGGTGAAGCCGGGAATGCTAGCTAACGATTAGGGCTATGTGAGCGTTTGCTTTACATAACGCTTCACACGTGAATCTGCAACATTCGTTGCATTTCGTGCCTGAGGGGGCCTTCGGCTACCCCTCCGGCGGCTGGCTCTTGGCGATGAGATAGCCGCCGAGCACCACCGCGGCGATGCCCGCGCCGGCGGCGATCCGCAGCTGGGTCCGGTAGCGCGTGCGGATCGCCCAGAAGATCAGCCGCCCGAGGAACTCGTAAATCTCGTTGGCCATTGCGCGTCCCTTCTACCCAATCGGCGGCTTGTGTGCACGGAGGCGGTGCGCCATTCGGCTCTGAAGCGTAAAGAGCTCGATGAAGCCCGGGCTCGCCGCCTGGCTGAACTCACCGCCTGATTCCCCGAAGCCCGCGAGCGCCTGGTCGTACAGGGCGTAGGGGGAGCTGCGCGCAACCGCCCTCGCCGACCCTTTGTAGAGCTTCATCGTCACCTCGCCCGTGACGTACTCGTTCGCGGAGTCCATGAACGCGTCCAGGTCGGAGCGCAGCGGCTCCCACCAGAGGCCCGCGTAGCAGAGCTCCGCCCAGCGGCCCTCCAGCACCCGCTTGAACGAGTTCTGGTGGCCGGTCGAGACGAGCTTCTCGAGGTCCCGGTGCGCGGCGAGGACGATCGCCGCGGCGGGCACCTCGTAGAGGTCCCGAACCTTGAGGCCGACGACGCGGTCCTCGATGTGGTCGACGATGCCGACCCCGTGCCGGCGGCCGACCTCGGCCGCGCGCTCGAGGAGCTCCACGAGCCCGAGCTGATCGCCGTCGATCGACACCGGCGCCCCACGCTCGAACCCCATGCGCACGAGCTGCGGCTCGTCGGGCGCTTCCTCCGGACGGGCGACGAGGTTGAAGACGTCGTCGCGCGGCGGCTCAGCGAGGTCCTCGATCGCCCCGCCCTCCGATGAGCGCCCCCACAGGTTGTCGTCGATCGAGTAGGGCGGCGCCTCGGTGCCGCCCTTGACCGGGATGCCATGCTCGCGGGCGTAGGCCACCTCCTCCTCCCGCCCCATGCGCCACTCGCGGACCGGCGCGATGACCCGCAGCTCCGGGTCGAGCGTCGCGACCGTCGCCTCGATCCGCACTTGGTCGTTGCCCTTGCCGGTGCAGCCGTGAGCGATCGTGTCGCAGCCGGCCGCCCGCGCGTGCGCCACGGCGAGCTTGCCGATCAGCGGGCGTCCCGAGGGCGGTGAACAGCGGGTACTCGCCGCCGTAGAGGGCGTTCGCCTTGATCGCGCGAAGCACGTACTCGTTCGCGAACTCCTCGCGGGCGTCGGCGACGATCGCGTCGATCGCGCCCAGATCGCGCGCCTTTCCCACCACCACGTCCCAGTCCTCGTCAGGCTGGCCGAGATCGACGGTGAGCGTCACGACCTCGGCTGCGTAGCGCTCCTGGATCCAGTGCAGCATCACCGAGGTGTCGAGGCCACCCGAGTAGAGCAGCAGCACGCGGCCGACCTCGGCTGGGTCGGCCTCGTACGAGGCGGTCCGGGGGGCTGGCGATTCCGTGCTCAAAGGGGCCGGAAGTCTCGCACGCGCCGCGACCATGCGCGATCATCGAAGGCGTGCACCGCGCGCTCCGCATTCTCTCGACGGCTCTCATCACGGCCGGCCTCGTCGTTTTCGCCGATGTCGGCCTGACGCTTGCGTGGAAGGAGCCGATCTCCTCGATCTACGGCTCGATCAAGCAAAGCGAGGCCCGCGATCAGCTCGCTCAGCTCGAAAGCCGGTTCCCGTCGCAGGCGCGACCTGAGCGGCGACCAAGACCGTCCACAGCGGAGCCGCGAGCGCAAGATCCGCGTGCTCGCCGACCGCTTCGCCCACCAGGCAACCGACGGCGAGGCGATCGGCACGATCCTGATCCCGCGCTTCGACCTCGACGCCGTGGTCATCGAGGGCACCGGCACGTCCGACCTCGAGAGGGGTCCCGGCCATTACCCGGAGACACCGTTCCCCGGCCAGCCGGGGACCGTCGCGATCGCCGGGCACCGCACCACCTACCTCGCGCCGTTCCGCAACATCGACTCGCTCGTGGCCGGCGACGAGATCACGCTGAAGATGCCGTACGGGACCTTCGTCTACACGGTCCGCCGGCATGAGATCGTCTCCCCCGACGACGTCGGCATCATCGACCCGGTCGGCTACAACCAACTCGTCATCACCGCCTGCAACCCGCTGTACAGCGCCGCCCAGCGCTACGCCGTGTTCGCGAAGCAGACCGCGTCCCGCCTCCCCCCGCCGCGGTCGCAGGGCTGATCAGCCGCCGGAGGTCATCCGGGCCGCATCGAAGTAGACGGTGGTGTCACCGTTGCACGGGCAGAAGTAGGAGAGCCCGGCGTTGTAGAAGGTCAGCGGCGAGCCGTTGAGCATGTTCGCCTTGGTGCTCGACCCCACCGGCTGCCCATCGATGTACCACTCGGTCAGCGCCTTGCCATCCACCGGCGAGAGGACGAAATGCAGGTCAACGGTGAACCACCGATCGACCGGGATCCGCCGGGCCGGCAGGACCGCGACGTGAGGGTTGCCATACGGCGCGTACCCGACCTGGAAGGTCCCGGGGTCGGTGGACTCGAGCCCGAGATACCAGTTTCTCCCGCCCATGCCGCCGCTTCCCTCCTCGTAGTGGCCCAGGTTCATCAGCCGTGACCACGAGACCTTCGAGGGGTCCGGAATGCGCCAGGATCCGGAGAGCCAGACGTCGGATCCCGGGCCGTATGAGACGCCGTCCTGGAAGATCATCCGTGTGGCCGACGCGCTGGAGTTGCCACCGTTGGTGACGATCCTTGCGGCGTAGCCGCCATCCGCGGAGCCGTCCTGATCGGTCCTCGCCAAGTTGAACGGGGAGTCAACCCGCCAGCCGTAGTCGGTGCCGTCGTTGAGCGTCGATTCGAATGACGCGGAGCGCTGCCAGGTCGTCGGGATCGGCTCCCCGGACGGTGGCGGCGCATTGGTTGCGCCATGAGAGGAGCGCGCACCAGGCTCGGCGATCCCGAGCCTCAGCGAACCCCTCGCCTTGGGGGCCTTGTGAACGCGGATGCGGGATCCATGGCGGACTGCCCGGCGAACCCGGGCAACCGGTAGACGGCGCATCCGACGGTGTCCCGTCCGTCGGTTGTGGAGACGAACCCACGCGGCGTGGAGCCGGCCGGCGTGCGTCATCGAGCGCGGCGCGAAGACCAGGTGGTGCCGGGCGGCCTTGACCGGCCTGAGAATCGCGATCCGCTTCCGCGACTGCGCGTTTGCCGGCGGCGACGCGATCGCGGTGGCGGCGGATATCGCGATCAGGACCGCGACGGCAACTTGAAGGGGCTTGAGCCTGTCGATCATCGGGGGGCGGGTCGTGGGTCGGGCGACCCGACGAGCACATCGGCAACCCCTCCGGTCCCTGGGACTCAGGCGCCCGAGAGGCCGAACAAACGTCCAGAGCGCCGCCGCGCCGGGACTCCGCGGCGTCATCGAGGTCCCCGATCGGCGATCCCACCCATGATCGCCACGGATGGTTACTGGAAATGTGGTACCTAAATGAGGTAGAGACCGCTCGAGCCGATGGCTTACGCAAGTTCGAGCAAGTTTCCGACGGCTCGGTGGTTGCAATCACCCAGCCATCGACGCACGCAACATCCGTCCAGCGGGAAACGGGCCCGCTCAAGCGCCCCCCGGCCGGGGTCGATGAGGCCCGCGACAAGCGAATACAGAGCTTGCACGCCCCGACAAATGGCACCCCCGCCGTGAGGCGGGTTCGCAAAGCCACGGGACTCCGAACGAGTCAGCCGGGTTGCCGAAGGGCTGCGAGGGCGGTGCGGCTCCCGACCGACCGGAGGAACCGTGATTCCGCTCACCCCCCTGCAATCGCATCCCCGACGCGCGTTCGCGCTGCCGATCACGCTCTTCGTTGTTCTCGGCGCCCTGGTGCTGGCCTCGCACGCCGACGCGCACCACCACCGCCACCACAGCCACCACAGCCATCAGCTGGCGCGGCCCCTCGTCGCGCATTCTCCACACAACGGCCGGCGCGCGCGGGACACGACGCCGCCGGACACCACGATCTCATCCGGCCCGTCGGGGACGATCACGACGAGCAGCGCCGCGTTCGCGTTCACCTCGTCGGAGAGCGGCTCCACCTTCGCGTGCCGCCTCGACAGCGCCGCCTTCGCCGCCTGCAAGAGCCCGAGCTCGTACTCCGGCCTTGCCGACGGCTCGCATACCTTCTCGGTCCGTGCCACCGACGCCGCCGGGAACACGGACGCGAGCCCGGCGACGCGGTCGTTCACCGTCAGCACCTCGCCCCCTCCACCCACGGCGCCGCCACCGCCACCCCCGGACACGACGCCCCCGGACACGACGATTTCATCCGGCCCGTCCGGAACGATCACGACGAGCAGCACGAGCTTCACGTTCACCTCGTCGGAGAGCGGCTCGAGCTTCGCGTGCAGCCTTGACGGCGCCGCGTTCGCCGGCTGCAGCAGCCCGCACTCGGACTCGGGCCTGGCTGACGGGAGCCATACTTTCTCCGTGCGCGCAACGGATTCCGCGGGAAACACCGACCCGAGCCCAGCGACGCGGTCGTTCACCGTCAGCACGGCTCCCGCAGCTCCGCCACCGTCGAGCCCGGTACCGGCCACCTGGCGCCGCTCGGCATCGTTCGAGTCGGACCTGAACGCCGGCGTCGACTTCTGGCGGGTGGACTCCCCGTTCACCGTGTCGAGGACCAATGAGGTCGGCGGGGCCGCCGGCGGCTACGCGGCGAAGATCGTCACGAACGGCGGCAACTCGAGTTGCTCCTGCCCCCGCATGGGCTACCAGGACGGCTTCTCGTACGGCCCCGGCTCAGACATCTGGATGGGCGGCTCGTGGTACATGCCCGATCCGTCGAAGCTCGCTTGGTCCCGCCTGATGAACCTCGGCCACTACGAGAGCGGCTCGGGCAGCAGCGGAGGCATCAACTGGTATCTGGCGCTCGAGTCGACGGATGCCGGCACCTGGGAGGTCTCCTACTCGGACTATGGCGGGAGCGGGCACCACGCAATCCTTCCGGAGCGTTCGATCCCGGCCAATCAGTGGGTCAATGTCGACCTGCACTTCGTCCTCTCGCCGGTCGACGGCCAGGCGCTGACCGAGTGGTACATCAACGGCAAGCTCGTCGGCTCGAGCACCAAGGCGAACATGTTCAACAGCTCGCCGCTTTGGTTCTACAACGGCGGGCTCCCGTACTTCTGGCCCGGCAACGGCAACACGACCGTCTACTTCGACAACCCGCGGCTGACCTCCTAAGGGTCAGCCGCGGCCGGGTGAGCGCCCCGCCCCCGGCCGGGCGCTCACCCGGGCCCGCCGGGTGGCGCACGCCATCAGGGCCGGACCAAGGGCGAGGACGACCCAGAAGCGGCGGTCGGTCTCGCCGGAGATGAAGAAGTTCGACGCCATCATCGCCACGATCGCGACGACCACGCTCCTCGTGAGCGCCGCCATCGGCGCATCGCCCATGCGGTCGAACGACGCCACCGCACGCCAGGCACGGCGCAGGCAGGCGAGGATCGCGACGACGAAGAGCCCCAGCCCGACCAGGCCCGTCTCGGCGAGCATCTCGAGATAGACGTTGTGGACCACGTACTGATGCTCGGTGATGAACCCGGCGACGGTGATGGGCCCGACGGTGACGTTGCGCGCGTAGTCGGCGGCATCGTGGAGGAATCCCTCCAACCCGACGCCCACGAGCGGGTTGTTCTGCCACATGTGCCACGCGACGTTCCAGAGATCGAGCCGCCCGTTGGTCTGATGCAGATCCGAGATGCGCGTGGCCGCCCCCGGATCGACCGAGAACCACACCGCGATGACGCCGGCGAGGGCGACGATGGCGGCGATGATCCAGCCCCGCTCCCGCCTCGCGACGACCAGCGCCGCCAGCGCGGCGACGACGGCCGCGACGAAGCCGCCGCGGGACTCCGTAGCCACGAGGCCGATGGTCAGGAAGACCACCGTCGCAGCAACCGCGAGACGCACTGAGAGCCGCCTGCTCCCCGCGGCAAGGCCGATTGCGAGAGCGATCGCGGGCACGATTCCGGCGGCCAGGAAGTTCGGATCGCCGGCGCCGCCGTAGAGCCGCGTGGCATCGAGCGCGGCGTCCGACTGGCTCTGGACGCCCCCGACCAACCCGACCATGACGGCGATGACCATCCCGACCACGAACGCTCCGATCGCGAGTCTGAGATACCGCGGGTCGGTGAGGGTCGTCGAGACCACGAGGACGAGCGCGACAACGACCAACCAGCTCCAGAAGAGCTCGTTGCCGACGGGAGACACCGGGGCCCAGGCCACGGAAAGCATCACCCAGAGGACCAGGACGGCAACCGCAGCGAGCACCGGGGCCTGCTCGCGGACCAACTCCGGGATCCGGGACCGTCGAGCGGCAAAAGCCCCGAACCAGGCCGCGAGGATCAGCATGCCGGCGAGGCTCGGCCCCACGCTGAGCGCGGTAACGGCGATGAGCGCGACCGACGGAAGCCAGAGCACGATCGCCAGGCGCAGGTTGATGAGGACGAGCGGGCCGTAGCAGAGAGCGATGGCCGCGGCGAGCCCCAGCTTGATGCTGTGAGCCATCATGGCCCCGGCGACGAGCGAGGCGACGACCGCGGCACCCGCGATGAGCCAGGGCGGGATCGCGAACCTGGCGTCAGCTCCAGAGGGGGGCAGCGGCTCGAGGAGAGCCTCGTGGCGCACACCAGCGGTCTGCGCAGCTACTCTCGGCGTGTGCATAACCCGTTCTCGCGCTCGCTTCCCCGCTCCGGCCGGATCAGTCTAGTTGCCCTATTCGTCGCGCTCGGGGCAATCCTCCCACCACTGGTTCGCGGCGAGGACTCGCCGCCAGGTGCAACCGCGGCCAAGAATGGCCACCGCCACCACCACGGTCACCGCCGGCACCACCGCCACCCGCACCGCCGTCACCACCTCAAGTTCAGGTGGCGCGTGGACTCACCGTTCTCGCGAACGAGGAGCCACAGGGTCGGCACCTGGGAGGGCCGCTACGCGAACAGGATCGTCACCAACGGCGGCAACAACGCCGCCTCGGCCTGCCGCGTGGCGACGCAGCGTCGGTTCTCGTACGGCCCGGGGGACGACGTCTCGATATCCGCGGCGTGGTACTTCAGGAACCCGTCGCGGCTCGTCTATTCCCGGCTCATGAACCTGGGCCACTACGTGGGCGGCTGGGGCGGTCAGGGGGGCGCCAACTGGTATCTGGGCCTGGAATCCATCGGTGCCGGCATGTGGCAGGTCGGCTATGCGCCCTACGGGGACCCGCACGAGGCCGTCCTGCCGCCGCGCCGCATCCCCGTCGATCGGTGGGTTCACGTCGTCCTTCGGTTCCACCTGTCACCGGTCGACGGCCGGGCACTGACCCAGTGGTTCATCAACGGCCGATTGGTCGAGTCGAGCACCAGGGCGAACATGCTCGACGGCTCGCCGCTGACCTTCTACAACGCGGGCCTTGCCTACTTCTGGCCCGGCAACGGCAACACCACCGTCTATTTCGACGCTCCGGCCGTGAAGCGCGTGAAGCGGGTCGGCTGAGGCTCAGACGGCGGCGGCGGGCTCGGCGAGCATCGCGCCTCGCATGTAGTCAGGCGGTTCGAGCCCGTACATCGCGAGGATCGTGGGGGCGATGGCGGTGAGCGGAACCTTTCCCGACGCCTCGGCACGGGGCCCGCCGGGGCGCCGAATCCAAAGCATGCCCTCGGGGTGGTGCATTCCGCTCTTGACCGTGTCGATCTTGTAGAACGCATCGAAGAACGGCACGGTCTTGCTCCCGTCGAGCTGCAGCACCGCGTCCGCGGAGACGTCCGTCCAAACCTGGCACCCGCACAACAGATCGGTGCCCTCGCGGACGATGTTCAGCGCTTCGTCGCCCTCGTAGCGGAGCTCCCTGAGCCTCGACTCCGCCTCGCGCGCCAGCTCCTCGCTGCTGAAGTCGAGATGGAACTCCTCGGCCATCACCGGCGTCACCTCGGACGGCTTCGGAATCCCGACCATCCGCACGAACGCGTCGAAGTCGTTCGGCCGGTAGATCACTTTGCCGCCGCTCTCCTCGTACGTCAGGCAGGGCTGCTGGCTGAGCGCGGTCGCGAACATGAGCGTCGTCTCGTCGCCGACCATGTCGAGCAACCGGCCACAGATCTGATCCATTTGCTCGTATCCGAAGAGGATCGCGTCCTCGTAAACGGCCTGCTCGCCCGGCTCGGGCTTCACCTTGAAGTGCTCCGGCTCCATGTTGCGCCAATAGAGGTGCTGGAAGTGCGCCGTGCTGTTGAGGAAGAAGGTCCCGAAATCGGGGCGCTTCCGCTTCCAGTGGGAGCGGAAGAGATCGAACTGGAGCTTGTCGAGTATCACGGCCCGCTTCCAGTGGACGTCGGAGGACCGCTCGTCGATCAGCTGGCGGACGATCGCGCCCAGCGTGGTGGGCGACAGTCCGTTGCGGGCCATGAACGAGAGGAACGCCAGCTGCTCTCCGCGCGACAGGGGTGTGTCCTCTCGCGTGTGCTCCTGGACGTTCGCGGCAACGAAGCGGTAGTACGACTCGAGCTCGGCGGGATAGGGCTTCACCCTCCGCATCCACGGGTCGGGCACCACCCAGCCGTTGATCGGCAGCCGGTAGTTCACGTTCATCGAGCCGCAGACCCACACCTGGTGCCCGGCGTCGGACAGAAGGTCCCAAACGCGCTTCTCGGTCAGCTTGTCGCCCTCGCCGAGAGTCCTGACGCCGTGCTCGGCGTAGGTCAGGCCCGAATGGACCGTCACCCACTGGATCCACGGCTCGAGGTCCTCCTGCTCCTCCCCGGCATCGGTGAGATGAACCTCGGACTCGTTGCGCAGGCGCTCGAAGTTGGGAAGCTTGCCCGCCGCGATGAACTTGTCCATCAGGACCGGCGAAAGCTCGTTGAACTCGGCGAGGATCAATCTCATGCGGCGCTCATTCTAATTCCCTCGCGCACGCCGACTCGCGGATGCCAGCCCAGAAGCTCGACAGCGCGATCGGATTCGAATTCCGCCTGGGCCAAAGCCGACCGCAGCCGATAGAGCCCGACCGGCGAGGAGCGGCCAAGCTTGGCGAGCGGATATTCGCTCAGCCGCGCGACGAGGAATACCGCCGAGCGCGGGATGTGAACGGTCCGCCGGCCGTCAGCGTCCGCGAGCGCCAGGATCTCCTCCTGGGTGAGGCGCTCGGGATCGATTATCTGGATCACCTCACCCCCCACGAGCTCGCGATCCACCGCCGTGAGCACCGCGTCGACCACATCGTCGATATAGACGAGCGGCACCGTGAGGCGCCCGGAGCCGAGGACCATCCAACGCTCGCCGGCTCGGCGCGCGACCGCGGGTCCCAGGAGCGGCACGCCCCCGCCGAAGATCACGCCCGGACGCAGGATGACGCAGGGCAGGCCCTCGGCGGCCGCCGTCGAGACGTCGAGCTCGGCCTGGAGCTTGGCTCGGGTGTACGCGCCCCGCTCTCCTGGACGAGGCTCCAGGGGCGTCGTCTCGTTGATGGGCTCGCCGTCCTCGCTGCCCGCCCAGTCGACGACCGACAGGGAGCTCACGTGCACCAGCTGGCGGGTGCCGCACTCCCGACAGGCTTCGATCACGTTGCGCGTGCCGACCACGGTCGAGCACTCGTGCTCCACCCAGCCGCCCGACATCGCGGCGCCCGCGTGGATGACGACCTCCGCACCCCGCACGGCTCGCCCGACGGCCTCCGGGTCGCCGAGGTTGCCGAGGGCGTACTCCACTCCGTCAACCGGCTCCTCAGGCGGCTGGCGGACGAACGCGCGAACCTTGCGCCCTCCCTCGAGTAGGCGTTCCACGATCGCCGAGCCCAGTGAGCCGGTGGCGCCGGTGACCAGGAACTCGCAGGTTTCGGATAGCTGGAAGCGTGCCACGCTGCGTTCGTGCTCCGCCTCCGCCGCGCGAGCGACCTTCTCGACCCAATGGACCAGGATCGCGGCGTCCTCCACCGTGACTCGCGGCGGCAAGCCCTCCTCCAGCCGCGTGTAGAAGTCGGTGACCAGATTGCGGACGCCCTGGTAGGGCTGGATCCGCTTGCTGAGGAACCTCCCCACGTTCAGCGGCACCTCGCCGAGTGGCCGGAGCGATTCGGCGTAGGCGTTGACGACCACTTCGGCCGCCTTGGGAAGCGGGGTCTGGACCCGGCGAGTGCGAAATCTCGCGAAGAGGTCGAGCTGGAGGGTGGCTTGGGTCCCGCGGATCTCGATGCGGCTCTCGAACGGCCTTCCGTTCCAGGTGAGCTGGAACTGGCCGATGCCCCGCTCGCATTGGACCAGGGCCCGCCACTCGTCGAAGGCCAGGTTCCTGTCGCCCCCGAGGCTCCGCCATTCTGCATCGATGTCGACGATCTCCCCGAGCAGCTCGGGGAGCAGATACAGGCAGTGGATACCGACGTCTCGCCAGGGGTAGCCGGCCTGGCGCATGTGCGGCGGCAGCGGCCCACCGGCGTAGGGCGGCGACTCCTGACTGCGGAAGAAGTCCACGCCGATGACCTCCCCCACGGCGCCCCCGCGCACCTTTTCCAATGCGGCGAGCACCTGGGGGTCGAACAGCAGGGAGTGGCTGACGGTCGCCACCACGCCGTTTTCCGTGGCGGCCTCGCCGATCCGTTTCGCGTCCTCCGGGCTCTCGGCCAGCGGCTTCTCCACGAGGACGTGGCAGCCGCGGCCGATCGCCTCGAGGGCGACCTGTGCGTGGGTGACCGGCGGCGTAAGGACGTGGATTACGTTCGCACCCGCAGCGACCAACGCTTCGAGCGACGGGAAGGCCGTCGTCGACCATTCGGCGGCGCGCTCCTCGGCCCGGGCCGCGTCGATGTCGTGGACACCCACGAGATCGACGCCTGGCATCGCCTGAACCGCGGCGACGTGAAACTCGCTGATCAGCCCGACCCCGACCATCCCCGCCCGCAGACCGCCCCCCCGAGCCGGTGGTTCGCGGACGCCTCCGGACGGCTCCCGCACCGGGACGCTCATCCCGTCGCCGCCCCCGCGGCGTCCCGGGTCGTCGCCGCTCCCGGTCGACCGTCGACGGAGTAGGGCGTACCGTCGCGGAACAGGCGGGCGAGAGTCGCGGCCGAGCGCTTGACGTCGTAGTCCCGCTCGACGAGCGAGCGGGCTGCTTCGGCTCGGCGGGCGGCGGCCGACGGGTCCTCGAGCAGGCGCCGGATCGCCGCGCGGAGCTCCTCGGCGTTCCCCGGCTCCGCGAGAAGACCGGTCTCCTCGTGCGTGATCAGCTCGGGAACCGCGGCGACCCGCGTCGCCACGACCGGAACACCGGCAGCCATCGCCTCGACCAGAACGACGGGCAGGCCCTCGGTGACCCCGGATGGCGTGATCACACTGGGGAGCGCGAACAGGTCCGCGGCGTCGAGCAACGCCCTCACCTCTGCCTCGGGCAGCGAGCCGTGGAAGCGCACGCGGGAATCGAGCCCGAGCTCGTGGACGAGCTGCTCCAGCTCGCGCCGCAGCGGCCCGTCGCCGACCAGATCCACGCTTACCCGTGCAAGCCCGGAGTCCGCGCCCGCCAGCGCCTCGAACAGGAACCGGTGACCCTTGTAGTCCTTGAGGCCGGCGACGCAGAGCGCGCGGACCGGGCCATCCGGATTCGGGGCGCGGGGACGGAACCGGTACGCGGGAAGGTCGATGCCGCAGCGGATGACGTAGACCGGGGTGGCCCGGTCGCCCCCATAAGCGGCGAGAAAGCCTCTGTTGAAATCGGAGATCGCAACGGCGAAGTCGGCGGCCGCGAGGCGCCGGCGCAGGAAGGACTGGTCCATGAGGATGTCGTGCGCGTGGGCGGTGAAGCTGTACGGCACGCCGGTCAGCCGATGACACAGCCACGCCGCCAGCAGCGGGTAGGTCGCCGTGTGGGCGTGAAGGCGGTCGACACCCCGGTCGGCCACCGTGCGCGCGTGAGCCGCCGCCACCGGCACCGTCGCGAGAGCCCGGACCAGGAGCGCCGGGCGACGGCAGTAGGCGATCACGACCGTCCCGAGCGAGCCGAGCAGTCGCGAGGGCGAGCGGGAGAGCCACCAGAGCATGGCTCGGATCGCCTCCGGGGTACGCGGTCGGCGCAACCTCCCTCGCCAGGGTTCGGCCGCAGGGTGGACCGTCGTGTTCCATCTCACGGGCGGGAACAGCGACATGAGCTCGCAGTCAATGTCCGGGTTGGACGCCACCTCGTCGAGCTCGCGGACCATCCAGATCTGGGTCACCTCGGGAATCGGGACGTCAAGTACGCGACAACCATCGGCATCACCCTGCTGCTCGAGCCACCGCGAAGACGTCGGTGGTGGCGAGATCCGCCCGCTCGTAGCCCTCGCGAAACCGGGGCGCCAGCTTCATCGACCGTAGCGCTCGCATGTCCTCCTCGCTCGCATGATCGGTGTCCAGCTCGACGATCGAGAATCCCGCTTCCTCGAGAAGCTCCACGTAGTCCGAGACTCGAAGTCGATTCAGGTATTGCAGGCTCGAGTTGATCGCCGTCCAGGTCCGATCCCCGAACTTGAGGAAGTTGTACGGGCCGATGGAGCTATCGACGTACGCGTAGTGGTCCTTGAGATCGATCGCGCACGAGATCAGGCCGTCGCGGCGGAGGAGACGACGCGACTCGCGCAGGATGGCCGCGATGTCGTCCCTCGGTATGTGCTCGAGGGTGTAGGTGCTGGACACGAAATCCACCGAGCCCGGCGGCATCGCGACGCTGCGGGCATCGCACGGCGCCATGTAGCGGATCCCGAGCGCGTCGAGCCGGCGCGGGTCCTCGACGTCGAGCGACGGTAGCTCCCGCACCGGCAGGCCCAGCCGCTCCGAGTGCCCCTCGAGGCAGGCCGCGAGCCTTCGCCGTGTGTCCCGCACGAGCTCCGAACTGAGGTTTCGTCGGATGTCGACGAGGATCTGGTGGTCGACCCCGAGCGACCAGTAGGTGAGCGGGCCGATCAGGTCCCAGCCGGCGCCGAACTCGTAGAAGATGGCCTCGCCGAGCGGGGCGCTGGAGTA
Source organism: uncultured Actinomycetes bacterium (assembly GCA_963841455.1). Lineage (GTDB taxonomy): Bacteria > Actinomycetota > Thermoleophilia > Solirubrobacterales > 70-9 > JAWVFM01. The sequence continues at coordinate 33,177 of CAWJCU010000014.1, read as the reverse complement.
CTCCTGCTGGATGCGGAGGTGACGCGCGGCCTCCCATACCTGGCCCTCGAAGCTCGACTGCGCCCGGGGGAAGCTCCCGGTCACGTGGCGCTGGAAGAGGTAGTTGACCCGGCCCCGCATCGGGAGGGCGCTCAGCCCGCGCTGGGCCGCTGCCTTCGCCAGCCACCTCATCCTTCAGCCAACTGCGATCGTCGGAGCGACCGGCACCTGCGGATCGATGTAGCCGCGGAACCACAGCTCCAGTTGAAGCAGGGCCCAGATCTTGCGCGAGTTGTCGGCCCGGCCGTCGAGGTGCTGGTCGATGATCGCTCGCACGCCCCGCTCGCGAAAGAGCCCCCGGTCAAGCGCCCGCGGGTCCAGCAGCACCTCCTCGGGGAGCAGTCGGAGCTTGTCGCGAAACCAGTCCGCGAGCGGGACGGAGAACCCCATCTTCGGGCGGTCGAGGATGTGATCCGGGACCCACGGCCGCAGTGCGTCCTTGAGCGCCACCTTCGAAAGGCTCCCGCGCCTCTTCATCGAGGCGGGCAGGCGTGCGGCGAGCTCGACGAAGACGTGGTCGAGGAGCGGGGATCGGACCTCCAGGGAATGGGCCATGGTCGCGATGTCCATCTTGACCAGGAGGTCCGACGGCAGATAGGTGTTTACGTCGGCGTCGAGAAAGCGCTCGAGCGGGGTCGGCGCGTCGGAGCTCGAGAGCACGCGCGAGATCACCTGGGGGGCCGAAAGCGGGGCGAGCGCGCGGAGTCGCGCCTTGAACTCGTCCGTGTACAAGGCCGCACGCTCCTCCTCGGTGAAGCGGGCGGCCATCATCGTGCCCAGCTCGGCCGGCGAGAGGGTCACCGCCTTTGCGAGCCACTGGGCACGCCGCGCGACCGCGTATCGCGGCGGGTCGCCGGCGAGGGCGCCGGCGGCCGCATGGACCGTCCCCGCGACGGGCGATGGCACCCAGCGGAAGCGGTCGGCGACCATCCCCGAGAGGTAGTGGCCGTAACCGGCGAAGCTCTCGTCGCCCCCGTCGCCGTTGAGCGCCACCGTCACGTGCCGCCGCGCAGCTTCGGCGAGGTAGAGCGAGGGGATCGCCGACTCGTCGGCGAACGGCTCTCCGTAGTGCCAGACCAGGGTCGGCAGGACCTCCATCGCATCGGCCTCGAGCCGGAACTCTCGATGCTCGGTCCCGTAGAGCTCCGCGACCTCGCGTGCGTACGCGGTCTCGTCGAAGCGATCGACGTCGAACCCCACCGAGAAGGTCTTGACCGTGCCGCTCGACTCCCTGGACATCGCCGCGACGACGGCGGTCGAGTCGACGCCGCCCGAGAGAAAGGCGCCCAGCGGCACGTCGCTCCGCAAACGGATGCGGGTGGCTTCGAGCAGCGTCTCGCGGATCGCCTCGTGTGCCTCCTCGGGGTCGATGCCGTCGCCGTCCTCCGCGTAGGAGAGACGCCAGTAGCGAGAGGTCTCGATCTCGCCGCGCTCCCACACGAGACGGTGCGCGGGCGGGAGCTTGCGCAAGGCGGCGAACGTGCTGAGCGGATCGGGCACGTAGCCGAAGTGGAGGAACGCATCGACGGCGTCGTCGTCGACGCTCCGCGGGACGGAGCGATCCTGAAGGATGGACTTGGCTTCCGAGGCGAACCACAGCGTGCCGTTCCGGTGCGCGTAAACGAGCGGCTTCTTTCCAAGTCGATCCCGACCGATCAGGAGCCGCCGGCGCCGTCGATCCCAGAGGGCGAACGCGAACATTCCGCGAAGTCGCTGGACGCAGTCGTCCCCCAGGTCCTCGTAGAGGTGGACGATCACCTCGGTGTCGCTATGGGTGCGGAACCGGTGCCCCGCCCGCTCCAACTCGACCCGCAGCTCGCGATAGTTGTAGATCTCACCGTTGAGGACGACGACCGCGGAGGAGTCCTCGTTGGCGATCGGCTGATCGCCCGTCTCGAGGTCTATGATTGCCAGCCGCTGAACCCCGAGCCCGGCCCCCTCACCGATGAATGTGCCCCGCGAATCGGGACCGCGGTGGTGGATCACCTCGCACATTCTCTGCAGGAGCGCCGGATCCACCTCCCCCTCCGCCATCACCTTGCCCGTGATTCCGCACACCGAGGCGGGAGGGTAGAGCACACATTCTGACCGCCGTGGGAATCGCCGGCCGGCGGCCGGGTGCGGTCGAGCGCGCATGAGCGACCACGACGGTGGCGCGAGCGTGATCGTGCCGGTGCTGAACGAGGAGATGCACATCGAGCGGACCGTCGAGGGAGCCCTCACGCAGCGGTTCGAGCCCGATATCGAGGTTCTGGTCGTCGATGGCGGCTCGGAGGACCGCACCGGGGAGATCCTCGAGGGGCTTGCCCGGGAGGATCCCAGGATCCGCGTCCTCTCCAACCCCGACCGCCTCATCCCCCACGCGCTTAACATCGGCCTGCGCCATGCGCGAGGGGAGTACGTCGTGCGCATGGATGCGCACACGTACTACCCGCCCGACTACGTCGCGCAGGGCGTGGCGCGCCTCGAGGCGGGCGGCGTCGCCTGCGTCGGCGGGCCGCAGGTTCCCTACGGGGAGGACAAGTGGTCGAGCCGGGTCGCGCTCGCGCTGCGCACCCGCATGGGGATGGGCGGGGCGTCGTTCCGCGCCGCGGAGCGCGAGATCGAGGTCGACACCGTCTACACCGGCGTCTGGCGGCGCGTCACCCTGCTCGAGCTCGGCGGCTGGGATGAGAGCTGGCCGATCAATGAGGACAGTGAGCTCGCAGCGCGGATCCGGGAAGGCGGAGGGACGTATGTGTGCCTGCCTTCGATGGCGGCGTCGTATGTGCCGCGGCGGAGCCTGCCCGCGCTCGCACTTCAGTACTGGCGGTACGGCCAGTACAGGGCCAAGACCGCGCGGCACCATCCGACGGGCCTCCGCCGGTCTCATCTCCTCCCCCCCGCGGTCGTGCTCGCACTCGCGGGAGCGGCGCTTGGGCGCGGCCGCCTGCGGCGCGCGTGCAAGCGTGCCCTGCTCGCCTACTGCGGGGCCCTCGCCGCGGGGACCGCCGAGGCCGCCAGAGGCGAGGGGCCCCCGGTCCGGGAGCTCGCCTGGCTCCCCGCGGTCTACGCGGCCATGCACCTGAGCTGGGGCGCCGGCTTCCTCGTCGGGTGTGCTCGATTCGGGCCCCCGGTCGCGGGCGTTGCCGGGGTCCTCGGCGCCGCCAGGAGCGGTCGGTGAAGCACGACGTCGCGATCTACTCGCCCGCCGCGGCGTGCCTCTACGAACGGCAGCCCGAGGTCACCGGCGGGGCGGAGCGGCAGACGACCATGCTCGCGGCCGGTCTCGTCCGCGAGGGCCTTCGAGTCGCGCACATCGTCCTGCCGGTTGCCGATCCCGCGCCGCTGCCGGAGGGCGGCCCGACCCTCGTCCAGCGTTCCGTGTTGAGCACCCGCCGCGGGCCGGTCTCGCGGGCCACCCAGCTCGGTCGCGTCTGGTCCGCGCTCGCCGAGGCCGACGCCCGGGTCTACGTGTTCCGGCACGGGCTACCGGCGCTGGGCGTTGCGGCGCTCCATTGCCGCGTTCACCGGCGCGATCTCGTGTTCTCGAGCTCGAACGATCTCGACTTCACCTTTGGATTCCTCGCGGGCCGGAGGCTCGATCTCGAGATGTACAAGTTCGGCGTGCGAGGCTCGAGCGCCGTCGTCGTCCAGAGCTCGCGACAGTCCGAGCTCGCGCGGCGGGCATTCCCGGGGCTTGAGAGAGTCGTCGAGGTGCCGAGCTTCGCACAGCCCGCGGAGCTCTCCGGCGCGAGGCCCGAGGCCTTCCTCTGGGTCGGGCGGCTCGACGAATACAAGCAGCCGCTCCGCTACGTTGCGCTCGCGGAGGCCGTGCCCGAGGCGCGGTTTTGGATGATCGCTCGGCGTTTGGACCCGGGACGCGGGGGCGGAGCGCCCGGGGGGCCCGAGGAGCAGGGTCTCGAACGCGAGGTCCACGACCGCGCCGCCCGGCTCGACAACCTCGAGATTCTCGAGCAGCGTCCCCACGGCGAGGCGATGAAGCTCGTGGAGCGCTCGGTCGCGGTCGTCAACACCGGCGCCGCCGAGGGGATGCCCAACCTCTTCCTCGAGGCGTGGGCACGCGGCATTCCCGTGCTCAGCTACGAGTTCGACCCCGACGGACGCATCGCCCGCGAAGGACTGGGGATCTCGGCCGAAGGTCTGACCACGAGCTTTCACGAGGGCGCCCGGCAGCTCTGGGGCGGGCGCGACAACCGCGCGGAGCTCTCCGACCGGGTGCGCTCCTACGTCACGTCGACTCACGGCGTCGAGGCGGTGTCGAAGCGCTGGGCCCGCCTCGTCACCGATCTCGCGCGCTGACCGATCCCGTCCTCGCCATGGGGGATCGGCCGCGCGCGGCGAGGACCCGCTCGTAGAGGGCGCGCATGCGGGCAACCCACGCGCTCGCGTCGAACTCGCGCTCGTACCTCGCCCGTCCGGCCGAGCCGATTCGCGTCCGCAGCTCGGCATCGGCAAGCAACGGCGCCAGCCCGTCCGCGATCGCCTCGGCCGTGGGAGGAGGCGGCACGAGGACTCCGCTCACCCCCGGCTCGACGATCTCCAGCAGGCCCCCGACGCCGGTGCCGACGATCGGAACCGAGGCGGCCATCGCCTCCAGCGCCGTCGTGGGGAACGCGTCGAAGTGCGAGGGGTGGACGAGGACGTCGCTCGCGTCAAGGAGCTCCATCACGTCCTCACGGTGACCGGGGAGGATCACCGCGTCGCCGAGGCCGACGGCGTGCCTGCGCACGGCGTCCTCGTGCGGCCCGTCGCCGGCGATCACCAGGCGAGCCTGCGGGAACCGGTCTCTCAGGAGGCCGACAGCGTCGATCGAGCCCTCGAAGTTCTTCTCGGGCCGCATGCTCGAGACCGCCGTGACAACGAGCTCGTCGGATCGGAGGCCGAGCTCCCGCCTCACCCCCGCCCCGGCGCCGGGACGGGCGCGATCGACGATCCCGTTCCGCACCACGACAACGTGCCCCGGGACGTCGCGGCCAGCGGTCAGATAGGCGCTTCTCGCGCTCTCGCTGACGGCCACGACGACGTCGGCGAAGTGCCTGCGCGATCGGGCCGCGAGCCAGGTGCGGACCCGGTCCGCACGATTCTCGGGCCACCAGTCGGCGTGAATCGTCGTGACCAAGGGGATGCGAAGCGACCATCCGGCGATGCCGCCGAAGTAGTCCGCGGTCCCGAGATGCGTGTGCAGGACGTCGGGCCGCACCTTTGCCAGGTGCGCCCTCACCCGGAGCAGCTCACGGGGATTGGCCAGGCTCGTCACCGGAACGGCTTCTGGCTCGAGCCCCCCGCGCCGCAGGCGCTCCGCGGCCGGCGCCGCCGACGTGATCGGCTTCAGCGAGGCGACCGAGAAGTCGATCCCAGCGCCGGCCGCCACCTCCGCGAAGTCCGAGAGGAGGAACTCGGCGCCGCCCGAGCCGAGCGTGTCGACGAGCGCGTGCACCCGTAGTCGCTTCGGCGTCCCCGCCGCCACCTGCTCGGCGCCCCTCACCAGCGCGCGAACGCCCCCGGGAAGGCGAGCATCGCCCGAAATGCCCGCGGCGTCGTCTCGAGGCCGACGCTGGCGCGCGGCACGTCGTAGTGATCGATCCTGCCCGGTCTCAGGTACCCGCCATGGAGGCTGAACGCGAGCTTCACCCCGGCATCGCGGAGCGCCCGCCGAGTGGTGTCGTCGAACGAGTGCGGAAGGCCCACGGGATAGGCGAAAAAGCGCATCGAGACGCCCAGCTCCTCATCAAGCCGGTCCGCGCACCCTTCGATCTCCTTCCGCTGCACCACCGCGTCGGCGTTCGCCAGGACCGGATGGGTCACGCTGTGGCCGCCGATCGTCATGCCGGCGTCCCGCATCTCGGCAGCCATCGCCCAGGTCATCCAGAGGTCCGCCCCCGCCTCCGGGTCGCATCGCCCGGTACCCGCCGCCTCGGCGCAGTACTCGAGGAAGTCGTCGGTGCGCTCGTTCGGCAGCGATTTGTACACGTTCGCCAGCTCGAGGATCGCACCGGCGCGATCTCCGTCGAGGGGGAGCGGCTCCCTGAGCCAGGCGCCCTCAGGGAGCGTCGCTCGGGTGCTCTGCCGCGCGATCCAGGCGAGCTCGTCCCACCAGGGGACCCTGGGCTCGTCGATGAAACCGGTCGGCAGGAAGAACGCGGCTTGCACGCCGTGCTCACGAAGGATCGGGAAGGCGAGCTCGAAGTTGTCCCGGTAGCCGTCGTCGAAGGTGATGGCGACGCGGCGACCGCGGGCGTCGGGATCGAGGCCGATCGCCTCCGGGCCGACGACCTCGAAGTGGCGCGTCGCAAATCGGACCTGCTCGTCGAGGCCTGCGGTCGTGGCGCTGAACAAGGCGGGCTCGAACGGCGTGTCAACTCGCCCGGGCGTGATCCGGTGGTACCCGAGGACCACCACCCCCCGCCAGGCCGGCACATTCAGCAGCCAGCTCATGGGCCGTGCACCGGCGAGCGCCTCGGCCGCGACGGTTCGCCTCGGCTTGCCCGACATCGCCACGAGCGTACCGGCATCGCCAGGTGCCTCGGCCGCGGTCCCGGCACCGATTTGCCATCCTTGCCGCTTGAGCTCCGCGCACGGGAACTCGGGCGCAACGGCCGATCCTCGCACTAGCGCGCGGCTTCGCGCCCACTATCAGGTCGAGGTCGAGCTCTCCAACCGCCTCCGCGACGCGCCGCCGGCGGCGCGTCGGAAGCTCTACGGCGAGGTCTACGACGAGCTCTTCGAGCGTGTCCCCGACCACCCACAGCTGACCCGCCGAGCAGAGCCCTCCGAGCAGGCGGCCTACGCTCGGGAACAGGTCGAGCTCATGCGCCAGTTCCTGCCTCGCGGGGGAAGCTACGTCGAGATCGGGGCCGGAGACTGCGCCACGGTCCGGGGTGTCGCCGGCTTCGCCGGGATCGCAACGGCCGTCGAGGTGTCCGAAGCCATCCTGCCGGCGGACCTTCCCGAGAACGTCCGAACGGCGATCAGCGACGGCGTCAGCGTGCCCGTCGAGCCGGCCAGCGCCGATCTCGTCTACAGCAACCAGCTCATGGAGCACCTTCACCCGGACGACGCCGCGGCGCAGCTTCGGAACATCGCGGCGGTGCTGCGTCCCGGGGGTAGGTACATCTGCATCACGCCCAATCGCCTCAGCGGCCCGCACGACATCTCAGCCGCGTTCGACGACGAGCCGCGAGGATTCCACCTCCGCGAGTACACGTATCGCGAGCTCGCGGGCGACTTCGGGCGCGCCGGCTTCGGGCGAGTCCGCGTGCTGGAGCGAGTCCCGCGGCGGGCGATCGCCGCACTGGCGGCGGTCGTAGGCGTCGTCAGCCCGAGTCGCGCGAGCACAATCGAGCGCCTCGGCCGGACCGCGGCGGTGCCGCTGGCCCCCTATCTCCTGGTCGAGCGCGTTGCGACCATGCTGCCGCGACGCGTCGGGCGGTCGAGTGTCTTCCACCGCCTGCTCGGCATCCGCATAATCGCGGTGCGCTAGCCGCCTCTCAGGCGGTCTCGAATCCGGGCGAGCGCGTCCAGCAGCCGCCAGCGGAGGGCTGGCCGGCGGCCGGTCGCCCACACCAACTCTCGGGTCGTGGTCGAGAGGTCCCTCTTGTAGCGACTGTCGCCTCCTAGAAAATCGTACTCCGTGAGCCCCCGTTCGAGGCAGGCTTGCATGCATGACGCGAAAGCAACGAAGCCCGGGGTGATCTGCCGATTCGAGAACGGGGCCAGCCCGCTCTGGTAGAAGAGCACCCGTCCTCGCTCGACGAAGTGATAGAGGCAGCCAACGGTCTCGCCACGGGCGCGAACCCGGAACAGGATCACCGCACTCTTCGGCAGGAGGCGCGGGATGAGCTCACGATGGAAGTCCGCAAACCGCGGGCTGGCGAAGACGCCAGACTCGCCGACGCTGGTCCAGCGCCGTTGGTGAAGCTGCATCAGCTCGTCGAGGATGTCGAGCGCCTGTTCCGGCGTGTCAGCCCACTCGGTCTCGATCTCTCCCAGGCCCTCGAGGCTGCGGCGCACCTTCCTCCGCGTGGCCGACTTGAGCGCGGCGAGTACGCTGCGCTCTGCCGATTCGACGCTGCGCAGATCCATGGTGGGGCACGGCACCCGCCGGTACTCGAGCAACGGCTCCGCCCGCAGAAAGGCCTCGGCGTCCTCCGGTGCGAAGCCGTCGAGCTCGAGTTGGTGCCAGCTCGGGTCCTCGCGAAGGTCCCGCATCAGGGCGTCCGCGAAGGCGGCCCTATGGTCGGGATCGACCAGAACGCGGTTGTACTCGACGAAGACCCCTTCCCCCCTTGGTTCGCCCGCGGTTCCGAGGTGGACGGTGCGGAGCTTGAACGGGCCTCGCGACCGGCCGATGCCGCCGGTGACGAGCACCACCGCGCAGGCCGCGTCGCCCGCCATCCCGACGGCGAAGCGGTGCGGCACGACGTCCCCGTAGTGATCGAGCCAGACGCTCGTCCAATCCCAGGAGCAGGCCAATCCCCCGCCGTCGATCCTCGCCTCGAGCGTCTGCCAGATCTCGCCCGCGGCACCGCGCTCGGAGCCGGCGAGCCAGCGAATGCGCATTCCCTCGGTGGAGGGCGTGGATCGTTCCGGCGGCGCCGTTGCGTCGCCGGCCCCCGGTCCGGCGGGTGCTGACACGCCAGCTAGTCTTCCACGTGGGCGCATGCGAGCCGTGAATTGGACGCTGAACGGTCCCACGCGCCCAGCTCGAGTGTTGCAGGGGGGGGTGATCGACTGACGTGACCGAGGGTCGTCAAGACACGTCGCTTCGGTCCGGGGTCTTCTGGTCTCTCGTGACCTTCGTGGCCAGCAAGGTCATCACCTTTGGGGCGACGCTCATCCTGGCGCGCCTGCTCGCGCCCTCGCAGTTCGGGCTCCTGGCGGCGGTCCTCGCGTTCATCACGCTGCTGGAGCTGATCAGCGACCTCGGGATGAAGGCCACCGTCATCTACGAGAGCGAGAAGGGGGTCACCTCGCGGGTCCAGACCGCGTTCACCCTGAACGTGATCTTCACGCTCGCCCTCACGGCGCTTGCCGTGCTCGTGGCGCCGCTTGTCGCGCGGTACTTCGGCGCCGAGGCCCATACCTGGCTCTTCAGGATCGCGTCCCTCGACCTCCTGGTGACAGGCCTCGGGAACATCAACGACGGGCTGTTGCTCCGCGACATGGAATTTCGCCGGCGGATGATCCCGCTGCTCACGAGCAATGTCGTCCGAGGGCTGGCGACCATTGCCCTCGCCGTGGCAGGCCTCGGGGCCAGCGCGCTCGTGATCGGCTTCATCATCGGGAGCACGGCGTGGACGATCAACCTGTGGATCGTCAAGCCCTTCCGCCCGACGTTCACGATCGACCGCACGGCCGTTCGCGGAGTGGCCGTCTACGGCGGCTGGGCCTCGACGCTCGAGCTGATCGCGGCGGTGGCCCAACGGGTCGACGTGTTCGTGATCGGCCGCGCCCTCGGCAGCCGCGCCCTGGGCCTCTACACGGTCGCCCAGCGCGTTCCCGAACTGATCGTCGGCAACGTGGCGTGGAACCTGTCGATCGTCGCGTTTCCAGCGCTCTCCCAGCGGCGGGAGCAGGGACACGCGGAGCTCACGGGCACGACTTTGAACCTGATCAGGTACTCCGCCCTCTTCGGGCTCCCGGTCGGGGTCGGCTTGGCGGTGGTCGCCCAGCCTCTGGTGGTGGTCCTCTTCTCCGCGAAGTGGGCCGCGGCCGGAGGGATCATGGCGGCGCTGGCGATCACGGAGGGGGTCGTCTGCATCGTGTTCCCCCTCGGCGACACGTTCAAGGCCCTCGGCCGGCAGCCGACCATGGTCGCCGTGAACCTCATCTTCCTTCCGCTCCTGATCGCGGCGATGGTGATCGCGGCCCCGGCCGGCATCACCGCGGCGGTCTGGGCGCGCACAGCCGTGGTGCTGGTGCAGGCGCTCGTGTGGCTCCTCCTGATCACGCGTGTGCTGAACCTCAGCCTCTCCAGGGTCGGAGCGATGCTTGGCCCGGCGTCTTCGGCCGCCGCCGGCGTCGCTCTGGCCGGCGGCGCCGTGCGCCTCGCTCTTCCGTCGGACACGATCGGCCCGCTCCTTCTCGCCACTCTCGCGATGGGCGTCGGCGGCGCGGTGTTCCTGCGGATATTCGCGATGCGGGAGTACACCGAGCTCCGGAACGTCGTGCACCAGCGGCTCGGAGGGCTGCCGGGCGTTCCGGCCCGCTGGCGCCCAAGCCCGCTGATCGCGTCGGTCGACCTCGAGCAGGGGATCGAGGAGAGCGGCAAGGAGGCTGCGCTGGCCCTCGAGGGCGACGAGCCCAGGTCCCGGTAGGCCCAGCGGTCAGTCCGAGCCGAGGACCTCGTCGACGATCGCGTCCGTCGATTCGGCCCCGAACTCCTCCTTCAGAGCCTTCTCGATCTGCGCGCGGTCGCTCCCCGCCACGGCCATCTGCGCCGCCCGGAGCAGCGCACCGGCCGGAACCTGCGCCTCGGCGTCGCCAAGGCGATCTGCCTCGGGCGGCGGGTCGACCGACCGGAGCGGGGGCGCGGTCGCGGGGCCCTCCGGCTCAGCGGACCCCGAGTCGGCACCGGTCGCGGAGGCCATGTCCGCCAGGGCGCGTTCGAGGCCATGGAGCTCCTCCAGCGCCTTCTCGGTCTCCTCGCGAGCGCGCTCCCCGAGCTGCTCGACCGCACGAACCCGCTCTCTCAGCGCGCTCTCGGCAGCCTGCCGGCGTTCCGACAGGGTGGCGAGCGCGGCCGCGAGATGCCGCTGAAGCTCCCTCTCGACCTCGCGGCGACGCTCGTCCGCTTCGCGGCGGGCAGAGGCCTCGGCCCGTTGCTGGATCTCGGCGACGGCGCGCTCGGTGGATTCGAGGATCGCCTCGATTCGTTCGTCGAGGCCCTTGACCGCGCCGCGCAGCTCGTCGCCCAGCGCGCGTGACGCGGCCCGAGGGTCCTCGGCGCCGTCCGGGCTCGGGGTCGCGCTCACGTGGCCCGGTCCAGTCGCGGAGCGACCCCGTCGAGCACGCGCTCGGAAACGACGACTCCATGCTCGCGAACGACCCGCGTCGCAATGTCCTTGCGAGAGAGCCCCGCCCCCGCCATCGTCTTGACGAGCGCATCGAGGGGGTTTGTCGAAGAGGTCTGCGGGGTTGCGGATGCATCCGAGCCGTCCCGGTCCTCGGGTTGCGGATCAGGCGCCCCTGGAACGGGATCATCGGCCCTCGCGGCGAGGCCGCCCTTCGTTCGCTCCAGGAGGGCGGCGAGCTGTGTCGTCTCATCACGGACCGCCTCGATGCGCTCGAGGAGCGCCTCGAGCAGGCCCCGCTCGGCGGGCGCGAGGCCTGGCTCGTCGGCGTCGACATCGGAATCGAGCGCGGCGCGCTCACGAAGCGCCGCCGAGGCGCGAGCGCTGGTCGCCGCGATGCCTTGGAGGCGGTCCCTGGCCTCCGCCAGAATCGGAGCCAAGGGATGGGCGGTGTCCTCCCGAATCGGCTCTCCGTAGGCACGCGGCTTCGGAGGGCGAGGCAAAGCAACCTCGGCGCCGACGGACGGGTCCGATGCGACAGCTCGATCGCGTGCAGCGCGGCGCTTGCCTCGCCGGAAGGCGTCGAGCGGACTCACCCCGTCAAAGTTACCTCATGCGCTGAGTCCGCAAACCCACCCAAAGGCGGTATTTGCAAACTTTCGGCCTGAGAATTCCTCAGCCCGAGCGCCGCGCCCGGTCTTGGATCTCGGCCGGCGCCTCCTCCGGCGCCGCCTCCGGTACCCAGGCCCTCTCCGGCGAGGGGGGCCCCGTGTAGCCGTAGGCGTAGTACCCGTGGGCCGGCTGCGCTGCTGCGGTGATGACGACGTAGCCCGCCGGCCCCCGCCCAGACCGCTCGACCAGATCCCGAAGGAGTTGGAGGTTCGAGCGGACGGTGTTGCCGGGCCGTACGACCAGCAGCACATCCTCGACGTCGCGCACCAGCCGAAGCGCGTCTCCGACCTCCCCCAGAGGGGCCGTGTCGATGACCACGTACTCGGCAAGCCCCTTGGCCTCTGCGAGCAGCTGAGGCAATCGGGCATTGACCGCCTCGATCCACTCGGAGGCCGCCGGCTCGGGATTCAGCGCGAGCACCTTGAACTCGAGGTACGACGCCGTCTGCACGAGCGCTTCGAGCGTGGCGCCGATTTCCACCAGGTCGGCGAGGCGGTGGCCGGCGAGGCCGAGGCTCTGCCCGACCTGCGGCTTGCGGACGTCGAAGTCGAGGAGAATCACGCTCCGGCCGGTCGCAGCCAGCGAGACCGCGAGGTTGATGGCCGTCGCGGTCTTGCCGTCCCCCTCGGTGGGGCTCGTGACCATGATCGCGCCGGAGCTCCCGTTGCGCTCGTCTAGCTGCACGGCGAGCGTCCTGAAGGGCTCCCGGATCTCGGGCGGCATGTACCAGGTCGAACCCGCAGGTCCCCTGAGCTTCCGCGCCGAAAGCTCCGGGATGCGGGCCAGTACCGGGGCCGGGTACAGGGCCAAGGCGTCGTCCTCGTCACGCACGTTGCGGGCTGTCAGCTCCAGCAGAAGCGCCGCAGCCGAGCCGAGGGCGAAGCCCGCGACCGCCGCCAGGAGAATGATCAGCCTGGAGGAGGTTCCGCTGGGGCCTGAGGGCACCGCCGCCGGCTGAGACTTGCTCATCGTCGGATCGCCGGTCGACACGAGGGCCTGGAGCTGATCCCGCTGCGAGAGGAGCTCCGCGGCAGCCGTTTGGTTGCCCGAGATCGCCGCGATCCGCTTGTCGAGCGCGTCGACCTCAGCGTTCGCGAGGGCGTCGATCTCCTTCTTCCGCTCGTCGAGCGCAGCGGCCACGAACGTGTTCGCCACGTCCGCCGCGGACTGCGCGTTGTCCGCGGTTGCGGTGAGCCCGAGGACGTTGCTCTCGCCGACCGGCTGCACGCTCAGGGCGCCCAGAACGCTCTCTCCGGTCCAGCCGTCGCCCAGCCGGCGTGCCGCTCGGTCCGCTGCGGCGCGCGTCTCGAGCAGCGACGCTGCGGTCTGGACCGTACGGACCGGGTCGCCCGTGTCGCGGACCAGGGGAAGGCCGCGATACACCGTGTCGTCCTCCGGCAGCGGGTTGACCAGGACGCTCGCGGTCGCGTCGTAGTGTGGCGTTCGCACCGCCACGAAGACGCCGGCCGCCGCGATCGCGACGAGCGTCACCGCCCCCACAAGCCACTTGTGGGCTCGGATTGCGCTCATATATGAGGCCAGGGCGCTCTCCTCGCGCTCAGCGGCCTGGGCTCGGTCAGAGGGATAGTTCAACTGACGGGAGTGTAGGAGTCCCGGCCGTGCCGGGACCCTCGGTCATGGACTACCGGTCGATCTTTCCCGCGCGGGACTATGGGCGCGGACGCTCGACGAGCCTGATCGTCGGGCGCTGCCTGCTCGCGGTCCCCCCGGTCGGGATGAAGATGATCTTCGGCCTCACGGTCAGGGCGCCCCTGCGGCGGAGATCCCTTGCCGTCCTCCCCCGCGGCTTGACGACGAGACTCAGCTTCTCGGGGACCCTTGGATGCCGGACGACCCGCTTCAGCTTGATGCCCTCGGCGAGCGAGATGCGGCCCGACCCGGGGACCCTCACCGCGATCGTCGCGGTGCCCTTGCGCTGGTTGCGGGTCACCCTTCCGACGGTGAAGACGTTGGACCCGACGATCGTATGGGGGCTGCTCGTCTGAATGGTCGGGCCTGCTGCGTTGCGGGCGGTCACGCGACACCGATAGGCACCGGCCGTGCGCGCCGTGATCATCGTCGAGGTGGCGCCGGCAAGGTTCTTCCCGTCGAGGCTCCATTGATAGGAGAAGCTCTGGGGCGCTCTGTAGAGGAGAGCCGCCACGAGGTCGGCCGCCCAGCCCCCTTGTGAGCAGCTGAGGGTCGAGCCCAACGCGGAGCCGCCCCCGATCGCAGGCGCGCCGGTCGGCTTTGGAACGTCGAGGAGCACGGGGAGCACCGGGCCCTCGATCGTCGCCCCGACCATGGGGTGGACGAAGTCACCTCCGCCTCCGGTGAGATTGACCGAATGGATGACCCAGCCGCCGTAATCCGCCCAGTAGAGCTTTCCGGCGTCCGGATCGAGCGCGACGCCGTGGGGGCGGTTGGGCACCGCAGGCGCGGTGTTGAGGTTGTGGGCGCCACCGGTGCCGTCCAGGTTGGCATAGGCGATCGTGTCGCTGGTCCCGGGCTGAGGCGGGTCGGGACCGTAGTTCCCCCAATAGATCTTGCCGGCGGCCGCGTCGATCGCAACCCCCTCGGGACCCTCCACGGTCGCCCCCATCGTGATCAGGTTGCCGCCGCCTGTGCCGTTCAGCCTCGCGTAGGAGATCTGCGTCCCGGTCCCGCTCAGGCCGGGGCCGTAATTGGCCCAGTAGATCTTGCCGGCCGCCGGATCGATCGCCAGGCCACGCGGACCCTGGACCGTCGCCCCGGTCGTGTTCAGGTTCGCGGCGTCGCTGCCGTCGAGGTTCGCGTAGGAGATCGTGTTGGTCGCGAAGTTCGGCCAGTAGATCTTGCCCGCGACAGGATCGATCGCCAACCCGTGCGGGCCGTTCACCATCCCGGACGCGATCGGGAGCTGGCCGCCGCCGCTCCCGTCGAGGTTGGCCCACGAGATCGTGGTGCCGGTGCCGCTGCCGTCCGCGCCCCAGTCGGCCCAGTAGATCTTCCCGATCGCCGGGTCCATCGCCATTCCCATCGGCCCGTTCACGGGGGCCCCCGTCACCCTCAGGTCTCCGCCACCGCTGCCGTCGACGTTCGCCCACGAGATGCTGTGGTCGGCGGGATCCGGGACCATCGGATCAACGTCGACGTCGTAGTTCGCCCAGTAGACCCTGTTGTCGGCCTGCGCCGATGGCGCCAACAGGCAGACCCCGAGCAACAGCACGAGCGCGAAGCAGCCGGCGCCTCGCAGGGTCCTAGTCAGGTCGCATGTGTCCAACGCATCACGTCCCGCCTCGAGTGCCCCGTTGGGGGGTCTTCAGTGAGCCGGCAGGGCTTCGATCAAGGCCTGCCGATCGATCTTCCCCCTCGGGTTCCGGGGAAGCGCCTCATGAACGATAACCCGTTGGGGAATCTTGTGATCCTCGAGCCTCGCCGCGCAGCGGCGGCGAAGGTCGGCCTCGTCGAGCCGGTGGCCCTCATCGGGTGCGACGTGAGCGTGAACGGCCTGGCCCAGCAGCTCGTCGGGGACGCCGACGACCGCCGCCTCGCGGACGCCCTCCACGTCGTGCAGCACCTCCTCCACCTCTCGTGGGTAGACCTTCTCGCCCCGGCACTTGATCAGGTCGTCGGTTCGACCGACCCAGTGCAGGAACCCCTCATCGTCGCGACGGAACAGGTCGCCGGTCGCGAGGACGCGCTCCCATGGCCAGCGCCCCGGCCGCAGCCGCTCGGCCGTCAGCTCGGGCGCCTCCCAGTAGCCCTGCATCACGTGGGGCCCGCGAACGAGGAGCTCCCCCACCTCGCCCGGTTCCGCGACGCCGCCGCCGGACCCCTCGACCCAGGCCTCCGTGCCGGGCATCGGAATGCCCGACGACGTCGGGCGGCGCCCGACCTCGCCCGGGGGGAGGTACGACACGCGCAGGCATTCGGTCAGCCCGTACATGAGGTAGAGGCTCGCGTTCGGAAAGGTCCGCGAGACGGCTGCGACGGTCGCCGCCGGCATCGAGGCGCCCGCGTTGGTGAGGTAGCGGAGGTGCGGCAGCTCGCGCTCGGCGAGGCCTCGCAGGCCGACCAGGACCTGAAAGATCGTCGGGACCCCGGCGAGGCCCGTGATCCGGTGGTCCTCGAGCGCTTGCACGATCCGGCCCGGCATCGCGATCCCGGCTTGAAGCACGATCGGAGCCCCGACGCGAACGCAGGGTAGGAGCTGCGTGAGCCCGTAGCCGAAGGAGAGCTGCAGAACGCAGAGGACGCGATCGGACGCGCTCATCTCGAGGTACTCGATGATCGAGTCCATCGCGAAGGTCATGTTCCGGTGACTGAGCATCACTCCCTTCGGCTCCCCGGTGGACCCGGAGGTGTAGAGGAGCGCCGCGAGGTCGGTCTCGAGCGGAAGGGGCGGAGCAGCTGCGCCGGCGCCCGCCAGCTCGTCGACGTCAGAGATCACCGGCATGCCTCCGGCGCCTCTCGCCGCGCCGGCGACGAGCTCGGCGCGGTCGGAGTCGCACACTACGACGCTCGCCGTCGTCTGCGCGAGTATCGCCTGAAGGTGGTCCTCCTTGATCGTCGGGTTGAGAGGGGCCATGGTGGCGCCGGAGCGCAGCGTCCCCTCGATCGCGACGACCGCCGGTACGCCGTTCGGTATGACGAGCGCCACGCGGTCGCCACGCCTCACGCCGAGCTCGTGGAGCCCTCCCGCGAATCCCGCCGCCAGCTCGTCGAGCTCGCCCCACGAGACCGAGCGGTCTCCGGCGACGACGGCGACACCGCCGGCGTCGCGCTCCGCCGTCGCCGCCAGGTCGCCGGCCACGGTGCGAACCGTCACGTCTCGGCCTGCTTCGCCGCCACGAAGCCGGCGATCGCGTCGATCGAGCCGAAGTTCTCCTCGGTGATCTCGACGTCGTCGATCGCGATTCCATAGCGAGACTGGACTTCCTCGACCAGCTCGACAAAGCCCAGCGAATCGATCACGCCCAGCGACAGAAGGTCGTCGCCGTCGGCGAGCTCGACCCCCGGGTGGAGGTAGAGAAAGTTGTCCTCGACGAAGGCGCGCATCTCCTTGCGCACATCCGGGTTGACGGTCACGTGACCTCCTCGGTTCGGCGTTCTGCGGTGTGGTCGACGCGAACTCTCGGCGTCGCGGTCTCGGGCGGATACGAGGTTTCGCCGGCGCCCGAGAACTCCTGCTGCCAGATCTGCGTCGAGAGGATGCCGACGAGAGCCATGCCCTCTCGCACCCCGGTGGCTCGACCGGCGCGGCACCGGCGCACGAGGCCGTCGACGCGGCCGGCATCCCAGAGACCGGTCTCCGCCAGCGCAGCCGATGAGAGAAGCTCCCCGACCCAACCGGGTGCGTCCGGCCCGAAAAAGGGCGTAACCTCTGGCGCTCGGTAGGGCTGCTTGGGCCGCGCCGCGATCTCGGCCGGCAGGACCCGCTCCGCGACCTCGCGCAGGGCGACCTTGTCCCGAAGCTGGTCGAGCTTGCGGTCAGCCGGCAACGCCGCGGCATGTTCGAACACTCGGTGGTCGAGGAAGGGGAATCGCCCCTCGACGCCGTGGGCCATGGCTACCCGGTCCCCCTGGGAGGAGAGCAGGTAGGGCTCCAGCAACGTCGTGACCTCGAGCCACGCGGCGCGCTCGAGGCGGCTCCAGCGGTCGAAGCCGGACGGCAGCTGCTCGCGGAGTCGGCCCAGGGATCGCTCCGGGCCGACCTCCGCGGCCACGTCGTCGCGGTAGAACGCCTTGACGGCGGCGGTCGCCTGAACCCGGGTCATGTGCGAGCCGAGGAGGTCATCGGCGTCGCCGGCCTCGAGCAGGAACCGGCGCCAGGCCGGACCCCGCCGGGCTCCTCCCGAGCCGAGATACGGATAGAGGCCGTCGAGCAGCTCGTTGGCGCGCTCTGGATCGCTCTCGTGGAGCTCCCTGATCGCGACCTCCTTGAACAGGTCGTAGCCCCAGAAGAGCTCGTCGGCGCCCTCCCCTGTGAGCACTA
Source organism: uncultured Actinomycetes bacterium (assembly GCA_963841455.1). Taxonomy (GTDB): domain Bacteria; phylum Actinomycetota; class Thermoleophilia; order Solirubrobacterales; family 70-9; genus JAWVFM01. The sequence continues at coordinate 15,474 of CAWJCU010000014.1, read as the reverse complement.
CGGTCATGTCCTGGGCGCGAACCTCCTGAGCGAGCAGGAACAGGGGAACCGGTGCGGTGCGCACCAGCGGCGTCTCCGCGTGGCGGATGACCTGCGGGAACGCTGCGGCGATATTGCCGGGACCGGCCTCGACCACGTGGTGGCGAGTGCCGAGGGCGGACGCGACGGCCTCTTGATGCGCGCGCTCGTCGTAGCGCGGGTCGGCGAACGCGATCGAGAAGCTCCGCAGGTCCTGCTTCTGGCGCTTTGCGAGCGCCGTCGTGAGGCTCGAGTCCAGTCCCCCCGAGAGATACGCGCCCACTGGCACGTCGGCTCGGAGCCTCAGGCCGACACTGTCGGCGAGCAGCTCCTCGAGGCTTCCCTCGGGCTCGGCCGTCACGCCGGACTCCGACGCCCACCAGCGACGCTCCGCGACTCGTCCGGCCTGCCAGGTGAGGACGCCGCCGGGGACGAGCTGACTCACGCCGGCGAAGGCGGTCCGCGGTGACCGCGGCCCCCACAGGGTGAAGACGTCGTCGATTCCGGCGAGATCGGGCGCGGGTGAGATCTCACCGCTCGCGAAGAGCGCCTTCGCCTCCGAGCCGAAGACGAGGGTGCCGTCGTCGAGCAGCGCGTGGTGCAGGGGGCGAACGCCGAACCGGTCGCGAACGAGCGTCAGCCGCCGGGCCGCGCGCTCCCACCAGGCGAAGGCGAACTGGCCGTTGAGCTTCGGCAGCGCATCGAGGCCCTCGCGCTCGAGGAGGCGGAGGAGAACCTCTGTGTCGCTGGTGGTCGTGAAGCGCTCGCCCGCCGCCTGCAGCTCGGCCCGGAGCTCGCGGTGGTTGTAGATCTCACCGTTGTAGAAGAGGAGATTCGCCCCCGCATCGCCCTCCAGCGGCTGCCAGCCGCACGGCAGGTCGACGATCGCAAGCCGCGTCGACACGAAGCCGGCCGCGTGCTCGAGGGCGATGCCGAACCCGTCGGGCCCGCGATGGCGGATCGCGCGGGCCATCCGCAAGAGGGCCGCCTCCGTGACTGGAGGGCCGTCTGGCGGCCTGACCACACCCGCGATTCCGCACATCAGGGCGCCGGGTCGATCAGCGTGGCAGGAGCGTGCAGGTACTGCGTCGCGACGCGCCGTCGCTCGATCTCGCTGTAGGCGGTGGCGACTTCGTCCGCGGGTAGGCCCACACGAGAGGCCAGCTCGTCCGGCGGCCTGCCGCTCGCGTGGCCCCAAACCAGGAGGTCCATGTGCTCGTACGGGTAACCGAAGTAGAACTCCTCCTGCGTCTGGGGCATGCTGAAGGTCTCGGTGGTGGGGCTTCGGGTGGCGATCGACTCCGGCAGCCCGAGAGCGCGTGCGAGCGCGTAGACCTGCCCCTTGAAGATCTCGGCGATGGGCTTCACGTCGGCGAGGCCGTCGCCCCCCTTGACGAAGAAGCCCTGGTCGTACTCGAGGAGGTTCGGCGTGCCGATGACCGCGTAGCCGAGGCGGTCCGCCCAGGTGTACTCGAGCAGCTTCCGCACCCGCTGCTTCATGTTCGTCGCCGCCAGCAGGGATCGGTATGCCTCCGGGGGCATGCGGCGCTCGTCCGTCGACCCGTCTTCTCGCTCGACGACGAGCGAGAAGAAGACGATGCCCCCGCTCGGAGCGGAGCGAACGAGCTTGTGCTTCCAGCTCGGCTCGTAGTCCGGGAAGACCTGTCTGATCGCCTCATCGCGTTGGCTGTAGCAGCCGAGCCCCTCCAGCGCGGCGGTGATCGGCTGTTCAATGGTTTGCGCCCCGAGCGATTCCGCGAGCTCCAGTCCGAGGTCCGACGACGCCGTGCCGACGTCGCGCTCCGGCAGTCGCAGACACATGAGACGCTCTCCCCCTACGGCGCGGGCGCAGATCCCAGCCACCACGCCGGAGTCGACGCCGCCCGAGACCGCGACAACGGCCCCGCGGCGTCCGAGGTCCCGGATGGCCGCCGCCGTCCGTTCCGCAAGGCGGTCGAGCGTCGCCTCGGCGTCGAACTCGGCGGGATCCGACGCGCGCCAGGACGAACTGGACACGGTGGAGCTCACGACCGCACCCTCTCACAGCCGTTGTCGGCGCGATAGGTTGCCCCGACCATGTCGACGATCCGGCCGCTGGAGCGCGCCGACTTACCGGCGGTGATCGCCTTGATGCGGCCGAATTTCGAGAGCTTTAGCCGCGACCGGTCGTTCGTGGAGGGCACGCTCGCCGACGATCCGTGGGCACCCGATCCGCTGCCGGCCCTGGTCAGCGAGGATGGGGGCGAGATCGTGGGCTTCATCGGCGCGCAAGCCCGCCGCATGACCTTCGACGGCAACGAGGTCCGTGGGGTGAGCGTCTCGCAGTTCGTCGTCGCGCCCGAGAGGCGCGGCGGGGGCGCGGCTCTCGGCCTGCTGCGCCACCTCTTCTCGGGCCCCCAGGAGCTGACCTGGGCCGAGGATTCTCCTGAGAATGTCGCACGGATGTGGGGTGTGCTCGGGGGTGGCGTCGACCACTCGCGGACCTGCGACTGGATGCTAATCCTCCGTCCGGTCCGGTGGCTCGGGCGGATCATCCCTCGGGCACCTCGCGAAGGCTTCCCGAAGCACACCGTGCCCGTGCCCGCCCTCCCGACGGGGGCGTTGCGGACGCGCCGCCGGGTAAAGCAGGCGTCAGTCGCGGACATCGTCGGACACGACGCGTCCGCCGCGGAGGCCGCGGCTGAGCTCCCCGCCCTGACGAGGCGGATCCGGCTCCGGGCGGACTATGACGAGCAGCACCTTGATCACAAGTTGAAGCACTGGTCGTCCGTTGCCGGCGACCTCGTGAGTCGCCTCGTAAGACGGCGTGGACGGACCGTCGGATGGTACGTATACATCCCGCGGCCGGGGGGGGCGAGCCGTCTGTTGCACGCCGCGACCCTGGAGCGTGAGTCGGATGCCGTGCTCGCGGACCTGATCGCGGATGCCCACTCTCGCGGCAGCGCCGTGCTCTCGGGGCGTCTGGAGCCGCATATCTCGGAGTCCCTGCGCTCGTGGAACCCGGCGGTCGCGCTCTCCCATCGGCCGGTCTTTCACACCCGCAACGCCGACCTGCGCGCAGCGCTTTCGGGGGAGGCCTCGTTGTTGACCGAGCTCGACAGCGTCGACTCGGACTGGCTCTAGTCGCCGTGCTCCCCTCGGGCGTCCTCACGGACCCCGTAGACGATGTCGCGCACAGCGGGATCGGGGTTCTCGTCCCGGGTCCTCACGAGGAGGCCGCTTCCCTCCAGGAACTCCCGCACCGCGCCCTTGGTCCGGAAGGCGCCGTTTCCCCCTTCGGGGGCGATGAAGTCATGGCAGCTGATCGCGGCGGCTCGGCAGCCGGCGATCGTCTGCCCCATGCCCGCGAGCGCGTCCCGCTCGGCCCCCTCGATGTTCATCTTCAGGAGTGCGATTCGGTCGACCCCGGCGCTGCTCGTGATCTGATCAAGCGTGCGGCCCTCCACCTCGAGGGTTCGCGGACCTCCCGAGTCGACGATCGTGTTCGCGTACCAGCCCGCGGTCTGCTCCTCCCCACTCGGGTCAGCGCCGGGCGACGCGAAGTCGACCTCGTCGGTGAGCGTCACCAAACCGGGTTCGCCGGTCACGGCCGCCTGCACCGCCTCGACGTTCTCCAGCCGGTTGACCTCGATCGCGCGCTCCAGGCATCCGTAGATCAGCGGATGTGCCTCGACCGCGATCACCTTGCCCGTCGGCCCGACGAGCGACGAGAAGAGAAGCAGGGCCTCGCCGATCCCGGCGCCGACGTCGATGACGACGTCGCCCGCGCGCGGCAGGTAGGCGTGGCAGTACTCATCCCGCATCTGGGCCGATATCGCCGCCGGCGGCCTGATGTCGGGCTGGCTCACGGGCGTGACGATCGCGCCGCCGCGAAAGGCGTGGATCCAACGCGGTCCGTCGAGGCGCATCCGGCACGGCTCTCGGGCCCTCGTGGATTGGACCGCGCTCGCCGACAGCTCGAGCGCCACCCTCGCCGCCGCTGAGTCGCGGCGCTCGAGCAGCCGTTGATGAATCCTCGCCTTGACGCCCACGCGGCGGAAGCGTATCCGCACGTCCGCCGGCCGGCGGCCGCCGGCCGCGGCGAATCTAGGCCCGCAACCTCCCCACGAGCCTCTCGAGAGCGGATCGGGCGCGCGTCCGCGGCCGCGTCGACCACCACGGCGACTCGACCGCTCGCCCGGTGCCCTCCGTGCGGTCGAGCGCGTCGAGACTCGCCATGTCCTCCGCGCTCAGCGCGAAGTCGAAGATGCGACCGTTCTCCGCTATCCGCGCGGGGTTCGTCGATTTCGGAATCACGGGGACGCCGCGCTGGACGGCCCAGCGAAGAAGGATCTGCGCAACCGTGCGGGAGTTCCGCCGCGCGACGTCGCCCACCACCTCGTTCTCGAGGTCGCGGCCGTGCGTGAGCGGGCTATAGGCCTCGAGCACGACGTCGTGCCGCTCGCACTCGGCGAGCAGCGCTCGGCGGTGCTCGAACGGGCTGAACTCCACCTGATTCACCACCGGCGGGCTGCTCGACGCCCCCACCACGGCCGCCAGCTCGCTCACGTCGAAGTTGCTGACTCCGATGCCCCGGGTGAGGCCGCTCTCCAGAGCGCGCTCCATCCCCGGCCAGGCCCAGGTCGCGCCGCCCTCCGGCCAGTGCACCAGGTAAAGGTCGAGCCGCTCGATGCCCAGGCGCTCGAGGCTCCGCCAGGCCTCCTTCTCGGGATCGCGCGAGCCCGGAAAGAACTTCGTGGTCACGAAGACCTCCTCGCGCGGAACCGAGCTCGCGGCGAGCGCCCTGCCCACACTGGCCTCGTTCCGGTAGGCCTGGGCGGTGTCGAGGTGGCGGTAGCCGGCCTCGAGCGCCGCGCTGACGGCGCTCTCGGCCTCGGGCCCGTCCGGAATCTGCCAGACGCCGAGGCCGAGCAACGGCATCTCGCAGCCGTCGGCGAGCGCCCGAACCTCGCGCTCGCCCCCGAAGGCGCGTTGTCGGGGCACTTGGACGCTACGGGCCGACGCCGCCACTGCCGCCACCACCGCGGCTCGTGGTGGTCGTGGTGGTGGTGGTGGTGGTCGTCGGGACGGTGGTCGAGGTGATCGTGGTCGGGATCGTCGTCGTCGAGGTTGTGGTGGTCGGAACGGTCGATGATGTCGAGGATGTCGAGGTGGTGAGCGTTGTCGTCGAGCTCGATCCGCTGTCGCTCGCGATGACCGCGAGCGCCACCCCGAGACCGATCACGACTGCGACCAGCAGCGCGATCGCCGCCTTCAAGCCCGTGCTCATGCCCTCGCCGTCGCCAGGGCCTCCCGGCCCACCCGGCTCGCGGCCCATGTGACGCGTCGGATCCTCGTGCATCGGCGGGCGAGTTTAGCCCGGGGCCCTCAGCCGGCCGCCGGCTGGAGAGACTCCCGCATCCAATCGAACTCAGCGCGAAGTCCATCCGATAGGGCCGTCGCCGGCACAAAGTCAAGGCGCTCCCGGGCCCTCGTGGTGTCGGCGCATGTGTCGCTCACGTCGCCGTGGCGCCACTCCTTGTACTCGACCTGCAGCTCACGCCCGCTGAGCTCCTCGATCAGCGGCAGCGTGTCCTTCAGCCCGACGCGAGAGCCCCCGCCCACATTGATCGGATCGGCAGCCAGATCGCGAGCGTCGGCGGCGAGGCGGAGAGCCGTGACGACGTCGGCGACGTAGGTGAAGTCTCGAGTCTGGCTGCCGTCGCCGAAGACCGAGATCGCCTCGCCGACCAACGCGGCTCGCATAAAGATGTGAAACGCCATGTCCGGGCGTTGGCGCGGGCCGTAAACGCTGAACAGCCGCAGGATCGCGGTGTTCACGCCATGGTTGCCGTGATAGAGCTCGCAGAGGTGCTCCCCGCCCAGCTTCGTGACGCCGTATGGCGAAAAAGGTTGCGGAATGATCGCCTCGGGCGTGGGAAATGCCTCGGCCTGCCCGTAGATCGAGGAGGACGACGCGTAAACGAAGCGGGCTTCGGGGGCCTCCCGCACCGCCTCGAGCAGGTGCTGGGTCGCAAGCACGTTGTTGCGCAGATACTGCTCGAAGCGGCCCCCCCAGCTTGGGCGCACGCCCGGCTCCGCCGCCAGATGGAACACCCGGTCGCATCCCTCGACGAGATCGAGCAAATCGCCACGAGCGAGGTCGATTGGCACGAACTCGAAGTCGTCCCACGCCATCGCGTGGTTCAGGTTCTCGAGCTTCTGCCCGCGCCCATAGTTGTCGTTGAAGCAGTCGACGCCAATGACGACGTCACCGTCGGCGAGGAGCGCCTCGGTGAGGTGGGAGCCGACGAAGCCGGCGCATCCTGTGACCAGTGACCTCAAATGAGAAACCTCGCGTCGCGGTGGCTACTGGGTCCTTCGCGCGCGGCCCGAGGATACCTTCGTCCCTGAGTCGATCAGGCGAGCCAACCGGCGGCGCGCGGCGTCGACCGCGCCCGGGCTGAAGGTGGCCTCGTGGGACGCGGCATCGCGGCTCCCGACGAGCCCGCGCACGATCGCCATCGCGGGGCCGCGCTGACCGCTCCTCGCCGCCAGCCGAAGGTACTCGTAGTCCTCCCGGCCATCCCGGATTCGCTTCAGGCGAATCGACTCGATCGGTATCGGGTCTCGTCCGCCGATCGCCGGGGCCCCCGTGGACGGATCGCCGGCCGGCAGCCCCGGGTAGAAGAGGGTTCCGTCACCATTGCCCCCGTAGTCGTAGGAGCTCGTCCAGGCGCTCGAGAAGTGGGAATCGACCGAGTAGTAGAGCTCGCCGGATGCCCCATAGGCGAATGAGAGCCAGCCCATGGCCCGAGCCTGCGAGGGCGGCTGGTCGATCCCGTATCCCGGCCAGCCGGTCCAGTAAGTGCCCGGGGTGCGGGATGCCCTACATCCGTACTGGTCGCAGAACGTGTAGAGCCAGAGCGATCGCCGGGGCCGGTCGAGGAACCCCGAGTAGGCGGGACGCTGGTCGCCGGCCTGAGCGAAGCCCGGCTTGTTCGCCATCCGGTCGATCGGGACCGTGATCGTGTTGATCGCGTTGGTCCCCCGATTGGCACGAGCATCCTGGATCCATGTCGTGACCAGCTTCGACGCTCCCGGCCACGGCCCGGCCGTGACGCCCCGGGCAGCCCGCTTGCACACCGGCCACCTTCGCGGCGGGTCGACCCAGGGTTCGTCGCACAGATAGACGAACAACCGATCGGCGAACCCGTGGCGGGTCGCGAGGCGGCGCCAGCGGGCGAGACAGGGCGAGGCGATGGTGGCACATCCGTAGAGCGCCGGGTGGCCGCTCGCCGGATACGTTGCGCCTCGGACGGCGATCGACGTGAGGCGCGCTCCCTTGAGGCGGGCTGGCGGCCCGCCGACGGGCGACCCCGGATCGCCGCCGATCAGCGGCAGGGAGTAGCGTTGGAACGACCGCGTCTCGGACTCCCCCCGCGGCGGCTTCCCGTCCGCTGTGGCCGCGTCGGAGAGGGTCAGCCGGTTCTCGAGCGCCAGCCTGCCGAAGAGGTACTCGTCCATCCACCTGGACCGCGACGACCGGTCGCAGGGGCCGCTGCCGTCGAGGACGTCACAGGCAGTGGTGCCGACGAGCCCGAACGCACTGTGGAGCGAGGTTGTCGACGGCAGGCCGAAGGTCAGCACCCTGAGCCGCAACGGGATCGTCACCGTCCGACCTCCCTCCACCGCGACCGCCACGGACCCGCGGTAGGTCCCCGGTAGTTGGCTGGGTGGCACGAAGACGTCGACCCACGCGACCACGTCGCCGCCCCCCGGTGCTCCGGCGGGAAACGCGTTGCGCCGCTCGCCGTACAGGACGTCGCGCGAGGGGATCAGCGGATCGGGCCAGAGGCCGGTCGCGCCCTCGCGATCGGAAGGCGTGCGGACGTCGTAGTAGCCCTCTCGATAGATGGTCAGGTTCCCGGGGCCGATCCGAGCGTGATGAGGCCCGACCAGCGGGCCATCGGTCGTGACCGAGACACCTCTGAGCGGCGAACCCTCGGATTCGACGGCGATCTGGAAGGACTCCAACTCGTTTCGCGCCGCCGAGAGGCTTGCGGTAGTTGAGACGGCGGCGGGGCGCGGGATGAGACCCGGCCTGACATCGGCGAGCGAGCCGAAAACCTGGATACGCGCCGGCTCCTGGAGCGACTCGGCCACGATCGCGAGCACGACCGCGACGACGAGGACACAGCCGCCGAGAAGCGACGCCCTACGGAGCGAGTGCCGCCTCCAGTCCATCGACCGCACGATCGATCTGCTCCGAAGTGACGATGAGCGGCGGCAGGAAGCGGAGCATCCGCTCCCCGGGGACGTTGATCACGAGACCGGCCTCGAGCGCCCGGGATTGCACGCGAGGCGCGTCGAGTCCGTCGTTCAGCGTCAGGCCGACCATCAACCCCCGGCCGCGCACCTCGGCGACGCCGTCGAGCGCGGCGAGGCCGGAGGCGAGCCGATCGCCCAGCTCGCGCACTGACCGCAGGAGCGCGCCGTCGTCGATCACCTCGAGCGCGGCGAGGCTCGCGGTCGCCGCAATCGGCCCGCCCCCGAACGTGGAGCCGTGGTCGCCCGGCTGGAGTACGCCGCCAAGCTCGGGCGTCGTCACGCAGGCCCCGACCGGAAGGCCACCGCCGAGCGCCTTCGCGGCCGTGATGACGTCAGGCCTCACCGGGAGCCGCTCGTACGCCCAGAGCGATCCGGTACGCCCCATCCCGGTCTGCACCTCGTCGAGGACGAGGATCGCTCCGGAGGCGTCGCACACCTCCCGCGCCGCCGTCAGCACCTCGTCCTCGATCGGGAAGATGCCCGCCTCGCCCTGAACGGGTTCGGCGATCACGGCGGCCGTCCGCTCGCTCACTGCCGCGCGGAGCGCCTCGGGGTCGTCCCTCGACACGGCGACGAAGCCCGCCGGCAGGGGTCCGAAGAGATCCTCGCGCGCAAACCTCGGCGTGGCGGCAAGCGATCCGAGCGTCCGGCCGTGAAAGCCGCCATCGAGCGCCACGATCTCCGGCGCGTCGACTCCCCGCACGTGGGCGTGCTTGCGCGCGATCTTGATGGCGCACTCGTTCGCCTCGGTGCCCGAGTTCGCGAGAAAGACCTTGCCGCCGAGGCTGGAGGTCGCGAGCCGCTCGGACAGGCGCATCGCCGGCTCGGAGTAATAGAGGTTCGAGACGCCGCCGAGTCGGCCGGCCTGCTCCGAGATCGCGGCAACGATACGCGGGTGGGAGTGCCCGGCGTTGTGGACGGAGAGCCCGGCGAAGAAGTCGAGGTACTCGCGGCCGTCGGCGTCCCAGAGGCGACAGCCCTCGCCGCGTACGAACTCGACCGGCGCCTTGAGGTAGGTCGGCATCACGTAGCGCTCCTCGAGCGCCCGCAGGTCCGCCAGGCTCATGGCGTGACCATCGTGCCGATGCCCGCGTCGGTGAAGAGCTCTAGAAGCAGCGAGTGCGGCTTGCGCCCATCGACGATGTGGGCCGACTGCACCCCGCCCGAGATCGCCTCCACGCAGGCCGCGAGCTTGGGCCTCATCCCACCCTCGATCCCCTCCAGGGCCGCGTCGACCTCGGCGACGGTGGCCCGGCCGACGAGCGAGGACTCGTCGGAGGGATCGGCGAGCCAGCCCGGGACATCGGTGAGGAAGATCGCCTTGTAGGCGCCGAGCGCGGCCGCCACCTTGCCGGCCGCGGCGTCGGCGTTGACGTTGTAGGCGTTGCCGTCGCGGTCGGCGCCCGCCGATGCGATCACCGGGATGAAGTCGGCGGCGATGTGGTTCAGGACCTCCACGTCTACGCGCTCGATGTCGCCGACATAGCCGACCTCGTCGGCGTTCGGGACGGGCCGGATCTCGAACAGGGACCCGTCCTCGCCCGAGAGGCCCACGGCCGGCTGGCCGTGGCGGTTGAGGCGCCGGACGATGTCCGAGTTGACCTTCCCGAGCAACACCATCTTCGCCACCTCCACCGTCTCCGGGTCGGAGACGCGCAGGCCCTCGACGAACCGCACCTCCATTCCGAGACGCTCCATGTACCGGGTAATGTCGGGACCGCCCCCGTGCACGATCACCGGGTCGAGCCCGACGTACTTGAGAAGCACGACGTCGGTCGCGAACGCCTCCCTGAGCTCCTCCTGACCCATCGCCGAGCCGCCGTACTTGATGACGACGGTGCGGCCGTGGAACTCCCTGATGTAGGGGAGCGCCTCAAGCAGGGTCTCGACCGATGGTCCGCGCCCCGCCGGCCCCGGAAGCGAAGCTGAGGAGCCGGCGGTCACGTGGTGTAGGCGGAGTTGAGGTGGACGTACGCCGGAGTGAGGTCCGAGAAGTAGACGTGCGCGCTGCCATCGCCGCGCCCCAGGTCGATGCCGACCTCGGCCTCGGGAGCCTCGGACCCGAGCGAGTCGGCGGCGATGCGCTCGGGACCGAGCTCGTCGAGCTCCTCGCCCGCGAGCGCCATGCCAGCCGCCTGGGCGATGCGGCCCCAGTTAGGGTCGCGCCCGTAGAGCGCCGTCTTCACGAGCGGCGAGTTGGCGATCGCCCTGGCGACCCGCTCCGCCTCCTCGTTGCTCGCAGCACCCCGCGCCTCGACCCGCGCGACGCGCGTCGCGCCCTCGCCGTCGGCGACGATCTGCAGCGCGAGCTGGAGCATCACCGCATCGAGCAGACCGTCCGGCATCGGCTCGCCCGCCGCGCCCGTCGCCTGCAGCAGGACCATGTCGTTCGTCGACTGCTGCCCGTCGACCGTGATCCGCTCCATCGAAGCCGCCGCGGCTCGGCGCAGCTCGGCCTCCGGATCATCGATCCGCGCGTCCGTCTGCACGAAGCACAGCATCGTCGCGAAGCCCGGCTGCATCATTCCCGCCCCCTTCGCCTGGGCGGACACGGTCACGCCGCCGGCGCGAACCGTGCATTGCTTCGGCCCCTGATCGGTCGTCATGATCGCCGCCGCGAAGTCGTGTCCTCCGCGCTCTGAGAGCTCGGCGGCCGCCCGGCCGATACCGCTGCGAACCGACTCGATGTCCAGCGGCACCCCGATCGTGCCGGTCTCGGCCACCGCGACGCGCGCCGGATCGAGCTCCAGCTCCCGCGCCGCGGCGTCACGCATCGCGAGCGCGTCGCGATAGCCAGGCTCGCCGGTGGCCGCGTTGGCGTTGCCCGAGTTCACCACCGTCCCCGCGATGGCCCCCGGCTCGCAGCTCTCGCGGCAGACCCGCACGGGCGCCGCCGCGGCCGCGTTCGACGTCAGGAGCATCGCCGAGCGCACGCCGCGGGTATCGCAAGCGACGAGGCCGAGGTCGGTCGCGCCGTCGGCCTTGAGGCCGCAGGCCACTCCTGCCGCCCGGAATCCCGGCGCGAGCCCGGCAGGGTCGAGCTCCTCCGCGCCGATCGGCGCCTCGACCCACCGCGACGCGAAGAACCCGCTCACTCGAGCCCCTCCGTCTCCGAGAGCCCCAGCGCGAGGTTCAGGTTCTGCACCGCCTGGCCCGCCGCGCCCTTCCAGAGGTTGTCGATCGCGGCGAAGACGACGACGCCGGCGCCGCCTGGGTCCGGCGCAGCGCGAACCAGGCAGAGGTTCGTCTCGCGCACGTCGCGAACGCCCGGTGGCCGCGAGACCACATCCACGAACGGCTCGCCGTCGTAGCGCTCGCGGTAGAGATCCGCGAGCTCGGCCTCGCTGAGCTCACGGGACGGCCTGACGAAGCAGGTCGCGAGTAGGCCCTGGTCGATGGGAAGCAGGTGCGGGACGAAGGAAATCTCGCCCTCGGCGCCGCGGGCGTGGAGCTCCTGCGCGATCTCGGGGTAATGGCGGTGGCCGTCGACCCCGTAGGGGCTGAAGTTCTCCGCCACGTCGACGAAGTCGGCGCCGCCCCGCCCGGCTCCCGAGACGCCCGAGGCCGCGCTGATCGCCACGTCGCCCAAGAGCCCCGCCTCGGCCAGGGGTGCCAGCGCCAGGAGCGCCGCCGTCGGGTAGCAGCCGGGGTTCGCCACGAGATCCGCCTCGCACACCGCGTCGCGACCGAGCTCGGGCAGCCCGTAGACCGCGCCCTCGAGCAGGTCGGGATCCCCGTGCGGACCGTACCAGCGCTCGTAGCTCGGGAGGTCCCGCAGGCGGAAGTCGGCCGAGAGGTCGACGACGGTCGCCCCGAGCCCGCGCAGGGCGGCGACCACGGGCGCTGCCGCGCCGTGCGGGTAGCTGACGATCGCCGCATCGATCTCCTCCGCGCGGTCGAGGTCGAGCTCCGTCAGCGCGAGCGGGACGCGGTGGCGGGGGTGGAGATCATCGAGGCGGGTGCCGGCCTCGGACCGCGCCGTTGCGGCGACCAGCTCAAGCCGGGGGTGACGCCATACGAGGGCGGCTGCGAGGGCGCCCGCGAGGCCGGAGGCCCCGGCTACGAGGACCCTCGCGGCCGGCTCACCGTCCATCGGCTGCGAGCTCATTCCCTCAACCCCCCGCCGAGCGCGGTGATCGCCTCCCGAATCGCCTCCCGAATCGACGCCACCTCGGTGTCCGTGAGCGTCCGGTCGGCCGCCCGGAACTCGAGCCGGAGGGCGATGCTCTTCCGGCCCTCGCCGATGGCGTCGCCCGTGTAGACGTCGAACGGAGTGGCCGCGCGCAGCAGCTCCCCGCCCGCCGCCATCACGGCCGCTCGCAGCTCCGCCGCCGGCACCGTCTCCGGAACCACAGCGGCGACGTCCTCGAAGAGCGGCGGGTACGTCGTGAGGTCCTCGTAGCGCTCGTCGCCCACCCCCGCGGCGTCGGCGAGGGGCGCGAGGTTGACCTCGAACGCGACCGCGGCGGGCAGGTCCCAGCGCCCGGCGACGAGCGGGTGGACCTCGCCCAGCCAGCCGATCGCCTCGCCGGCGAGCTCCACGCGCGCGGCACGTCCTGGATGGAGGAACGGCTCGGAGGCCGGGACCGTTGCCACCGCCACCTCGAGATGGCGGCACAGCGTCTCCAGCACGCCCTTGGCCTCCGCGAACCCGGCCGGCTGGGGCTCCCCGCGCCATCCGCCGGGCGCGAGCGGTCCCACGACGAGCGCGCCCAAGCGATGCGGCTCGAGCGCCGGCGGCGGCATCCCGCCCGGGAACGCCCCGGCGAGGACACCGCCCTCGGCCGGCGCCGGCACCGGGAGGTAGACCCGGCCCGACTCGAACAGCGCCACGCGCTCGACGTCACGGGCGAGGTTGTGACGGGCGGCATCGAGGAGCCCACCCAGAAGGGTGGTGCGAAGCCCGACGTGCTCGGTCGAGATCGGGTTGTGGGTCGCGACCATCGGGCGCCGCTCGTCACCGGGCTCGAGCCCGAGCCGCTCGGACAGATCGGCCGGGACAAAACGCCAGGTGACGATCTCGTCGAGACCGAGGTCGCGCAGCACGTCCTCGGAGCGGCGGCGAAGGACCTGATCGCGGGAGAGGCCGCCGGTCCGCTCGCCATGAGCCGGGAGCGTGCGCGGAAGGCGGTCGAGACCGTGGAGCCGCGCGACCTCCTCGACGAGGTCGGCCTCCCGGGTGACGTCGTAGTGGCGGTCGACCGGCACCGTCGCGCGCAGGTCGCGCTCGCCGTCGAGCTCGACCCCGAACTCGAGGGCCTCGAGGTGGCCGCGAGCCTCCTCACGCTCGACGTGCGTGCCGAGCAGCGAGTCGAGCCGGGCGCCGCGCATGGAGATCACGTGCGGCGCGGGGATGTCGGCCGCGACGTCGATCGTGCCGGGCACGAGGGCGGCACCCATCTCGACCAGAACGCGCGAGGCGACCCGCTGCGCGCGCAGGGCGAGCTCGGGGTGAAGCTGCTTCTCGAATCGCATCGAGGCGTCGGTCCGGAGCCCGAGCATCGTCGAGGTGCGCAGGATGTTGACCCCGTTCCAGGTCGCGACCTCGAGCAGCACCCGCGAGGTCTCCTCCGAGACCTCCGAGCGTGCGCCACCCATGATCCCGGCGATTCCCGAGGGCCCCTCGCGGTCGCAGACCAGCACGGTCTCGGCGTCGAACCTCCTCTCGACTCCGTCGAGCGTCGTCATGCGCTCGCCCTCCCGCGCCGTACGGATCACGAGCTCCCCGCCGGGCACGCGATCGAGGTCGAAGGCGTGCAGGGGCTGCGCCGAGAGCAGCATCACGTAGTTGGTCACGTCGACGACGTTGGAGATCGGCCTCTGTCCCGCTGCCGAGAGCCTGGCCTTGAGCCAGAGCGGCGAGGGTCCGACCTGCACGCCCTCGAAGACGCGGGCCGTGAACCGAGGGCAGAGCTCGGGGACATCCACCTGCACGGAGGCGACCCCGTCGACGCTCCCCTCCCCCCTGGCCTCGACATCCTCCTCCCACGGCGCGGGAGCGAGCGGCGCGCCGGTTATTGCGTGGAGCTCACGGGCCACTCCGTATACGCCGAGGCAGTCGGAGCGGTTGGGGTTCAGGTCCAGCTCGAGGACCTGGTCGGAGATCGTGAAGGCCTGGCCGAGCGGCGTTCCCGGCTCGGGGCCGGCGCCGTCGATCGCCATCACGATGATGCCCTCGGAGTCGGTCCCCACGCCGAGCTCGGCCTCGCTCAGGATCATTCCGTTCGACTCGACCCCCCGGAGCCTCGCCGCGCCCAGCCTCTGACCACCGGAGAGAACGGCCCCCGGCAACGCGACCGGCACCGTCTGACCTGCCGCGACGTTTGGGGCGCCGCAGACGATCGTGCGCTCGCCGTCGCCGGCGTCGACGGTGCAGACCGAGAGGCGGTCGGCGTTCGGGTGCCTCTCGACCCCGAGCACGCGGCCGACGACGAAGCCGTCAACCGACGGCGCGCCGAACTGGGAGACGCGCTCGACCTCCACCGCCTTCATCGACAGGAGCTCGGCGACGCCCTCGGCCGGCAGGCCGGGATCGCAGTACTCGCGCAGCCAGGAGAAGGGGACCTTCACGAAAACTGCTCCAGGAAGCGCACGTCGTTCTCGAAGAAGAGGCGCAGGTCGGGAATCGCGTGCTTCAGCATCGCGATGCGCTCGATGCCCATGCCGAACGCAAAGCCCTGCGTCTCGTCGGGCACGTAGGCGCCGCCGACCGACCCGAACACGTTCGGGTCGACCATGCCCGCGCCGAGGATCTCGATCCAGCCCGTCCCCTTGCACAGCGGGTCGCGCTCGCCGTCCGCGAGCGTCCCGGTGCCCTCGCACCGGAAGCAGGAGACGTCGACCTGGACGCTGGGCTCGGTGAAGGGGAAGAAGTCGGGCTTGAGGCGAGTGCGCCGCTCCGGACCGAACAGCTCGCGCGCGACCGCGTCGAGCGTGCCCGCGAGGTCGGCGAGCGAGATCCCCTCGGCGACGGCGAGGCCCTCGACCTGGTGGAACATGGGCAGGTGCGTCGCGTCGATCGTGTCGCGCCTGTAGACGGTGCCGGGCACGATGATGAAGAGGGGGGCTCGTTCTCCTCCATCGCGCGAACCTGCATCGGCGAGGTGTGCGTGCGCCACAGCACGTCCTTCGGCCCCGGTGGCAGGC
>CAWJCU010000013.1:0-42171 GCA_963841455.1 uncultured Actinomycetes bacterium | reverse complement strand
CTGACCGGGGGTTCCCTGAACCCCGCCCGCTGGTTCGGCCCCGCCCTCATCGCAAACTTCTGGGGCGGTACCTGGCCGTACATCGTCGGCCCGGTCGTCGGGGCGCTTCTCGCAGCGCTGCTCTACCGCTTCGTGATTGCCGGCCCGCAGTTCGCCCTCGGTCCGGAGCCGCCGACCAGCCCGGCCGACACGGTCGAGCACGTCGCGGAGGACATCGAGACCGTCTCCCGCGAGCAGGACGGCTGACCGGGCCACATAGCGTCGTGCGCTAGCTTGCCAAGTGTGCGGCGAGTTACCTTCTCGCGCAACTACACGCTGTCGCTGTCGCGCACGTGCCGCTGCTACTGCAAGTACTGCGCGTTTGCGACGCACCGGCCGCACCTGTACGCGCCGGAGGAGGTCGAGGCCCGGCTCGACGAGGCCGTAAGACGAAACGCCAAGGAGCTGCTCGTCCTGACCGGCGAGGCGCCTGACGAGAACGCCGAGGTCGCCGAGCGGCTGCGCTCGTACGGACACGACGACTTCCTCGACTACGTCGTGTGGACCTGCGAGCGGGCACTCGAGCGCGGCCTGCTACCCCACACGAACCTCGGGGTGATGGAGGCCGGCGACCTGGCGCGGCTTCGCGAGGTGACGGCCTCGCAGGGACTGATGCTGGAGTCGATCTCCGCGCGCCTCATGGAGACGGTCCACGCGGGCTCGCCGACCAAGCACCCGGCGCGCCGCCTGGCCACGATCGAGGCAGCGGGCGAGCTTCGGATCCCGTTCACCAGCGGGATCCTCGTCGGGATCGGCGAGAGCGAGGAGGAGCGGATCGCCTCTCTCGAGGCCCTGGTGGAGGTGAACGAGCGGCACGGGCACATCCAGGAGGTGATCCTCCAGAACTTCGTCCCGCATCCCGACTACTACGGGCGCGAGGTCGCCGAGATCGCCGACGAGAGCGCACGGCGGCGCTGGGACAGCGAGGAGGGGATCGTGACGGGCGGTGCCGAGCTCCCCGAGTGGGCGACGCCCGTGTCCATCGAGGACATGAAACGGTTGATCCGTGAGTGCCGGCGCCTCATGCCCGACGTGGGCGTCCAGGTGCCGCCGAACCTCTCCGACTGGTGGGTGGAGCTCGTGGAGGCCGGGGCCACTGACCTCGGCGGGCTGTCCGCGAACGGCGACCACATCTCACCCGAGGAGGCGTTCCCGAGCCCGCATGAGGTCCGCAAGCGCCTCGCGCCGCAGGGCTACGCGCTCACCGAGCGCCTCTGCGCCTACGGGCGCTACCTCGACCCGAGGTGGATCGACCAGGGCGTCCTCGACGTCGTCAAGCTCAAGTACTGGTCGTTCATCCCCCGCGGCGCGTCCGGCCGGCGCCGAGAGCTGCCGCCGGACCCGGAGCTCGCGCCCACGGCGATCTCGAAGGGACGCGACGGGGTGGCGCTCAGCGAGGGAGAGCTGGCAGCCCTATTCGCCGAGACTAGGCCCGAGGTCATCGAGGAGATGCGGGTGGCTGCCGACGAGCTCCGCGCCGAGCTCGCAGGCGAGACCGCCACGTTCGTCGTCAACCGCAACATCAACTTCACGAACGTCTGCATCGTCGGCTGCGCGTTCTGCGGCTTCGGCCAGGGCCGCCGCTCACCCGATGCCTACCACGCCGACCCCGAGGACTTCCAGTCCCGCGTGCAGGACGCGGTGGAATTCGGCGCCACCGAGATCTGCATGCAGGGCGGGATCCATCCCGATTACACGCTCGAGAACTACGGCCGCTGGCTGCGGCTGGCGAAGGAGGTGGCGCCCCAGATCCACCTCCATGCCTACTCGCCGATGGAGGTCCACTACATGTGCGAGCGCTCAGGGCGCTCGCCCGAGTCGGTCTTCGAATACCTCATCGACCAGGGTCTCGGGTCGACTCCGGGCACGGCGGCCGAGGTGCTCGACGACGGCGTGAGGACGCGGATCTCGCCCAACAAGCTGCCTGTGGCACGCTGGGTCGAGATCATCGAGGCGTGTCACCGGTCGGGCCTGCGGTCGACCTCGACCGTGATGTTCGGCCACATCGAGGAGCCCTCGGAGCTGGCCCGCCACATGCGAGTCGTGCGGGAGCTTCAGGAGCGCACGGGCGGCATCACCGAGTTCGTGCCGCTTTCCTTCATCCCCTACAACACGCTTCTCGGTCGCACGCACGGGATCGAGGAGATCGCGGCCGCCGACAACCTCAAGCACACGGCGGCCTTCCGCCTCGCACTGGGACGGACGATCGAGAACCTCCAGGCGAGTTGGGTGAAGATGGGCCTGGACGCCGCGACCGAGAGCCTGCGCTGGGGGGTCAACGATCTGGGCGGGACGCTGATGGAGGAGTCGATCTCCCGGATGGCGGGCTCGCGACACGGCGTGCGCCTCGAGCCGGAGCAACTGATCGGGGCAGCGCGGGCCGCCGGCCGGAGTCCGGCCCAGCGCACGACGCTGTACGAGATCGTCGAGACCTACTAGCTCGGGCCGCTCGGTCCAACTAGGCAGCGAAGGAGGGGGCACCTGCACCGAGTGCAGGGTTGAACGTCGTATGGACGCTCAACGCTGCACTCGATCCGTGGATCGCCTCATATCGCGACTGGCGAGCGCTCAACACGGAGTGGTCGCTCGGGAGCAACTTCTGGCCGCCGGTCTGACGAGAACCATGATCGCCACTCGGTTGGCCGATGGCCGCCTCCATGAAATTCACCGAGGGGTGTATCTCGTCGGTCATACGGCGGCGCCTCCGCATGCGCATGAGATGGCCGCATTGCTCGCATGTGGCCCCGGTGCCGTGCTGAGCCATCGGAGTGCCGCCAGCATGTGGGATCTCCTCTCCTTCGCTGCTCCCCGGCCGGTCTGCGTCACGCTGCCGCCGGAGCGGAGCGCAAGACGCCCGCGGATCGAGGTCCATAGAGCCGCCATCGACCGCCGCGACATCCGCAGCCGCCACGGCCTCCCCCTAACCAGCCCACCCCGGACGATCCTGGACCTGGCGGCCGCGCTCCACGCCGAGCACCTCGAGAGCGTGGTGGCGGAAGCCGGGTATCGGCGATTCGCAAGCGAGGCGGAGCTCAAAGATCAATTAGGGAGATATCCAAAGCGCCGCGGAGTCGCCTCCTTAATCGAAATCCTCGACCTTCCGGGTGGCCCGCGACGCACACGCTCTCCGGCCGAGCGCTTGATGCTCAGGCTCCTCCGCCGCGCACAGATCACCGGGTATGAGACGAATGGCCGGATCCACGGATACGAGGTGGACTTTCTCTGGCGCGATCTCGACTTCGCGGTTGAGGTGGATGGCTATGACGCGCATTCGGGGCGTGTGGCCTTTGAACGCGACCGGCTGAAGATCGCGACGCTCGAGGCGCACGGGCTCACGGTTATGCCCGTCACCGGGCGGCAGCTCCGAGTCAATGAGGAGGGCGTGTTCCGAAGGCTGGTCGGAGCGCTCGGGCACGCCGGCTACACCGGTCCATTCCGCCGAGTGCAGGGTTGAGCGTCTCTACGACGTCGAACGCTGCACTCGACCTATGGCGCGGGCTTGCGCGCCAGCGCCCAGCTCGCGGTGACGATCGCGACCGCGAACGTGAGCACCGGGACGACGAAGCCGAGCACGCCGTCGGCGGCGAACGCGCCGCTCGTGCAGAAGGCGACGCCGAAGGCAAGCGGCTGGGCGATCGCCGCCAGGGCCGAGAAGCCGGCCACCCACGGCGGGACGAATCGGTGCCGGTATCCGGCGATGGCCGTCGCGGCGAAGAACGCGGTCAGCGCGCCGGCCGCCGGCGCCGCGGTCAGGGCGCCGAAGTCGTTGAGCGCACGGGTGATGTTCGGATCGATGTCCTCGGGGCGGTAGGCGGCGGCCGCAATCCCGGTGAGTGTCACGAGGAGGATCCCGCTGCTCACGAGCCCGGCGCCGAACGCGATTGACGCCAGCCGCCCGGTTCCGCCCTCGGCCTCGGCGATCGCGCTTCGGAGGCTGCCCAGGAACCAGATGAAGAAGAAGACCCCCGCGCCGGCGATCGTCACGCCGATCTGAATTCGGGTCGCGTGATCGCCGATGAAGCCGCTCCAGGCCTGCGCCGACTCGTCGAAACCGGGAGCGCCGCTGGCGGCGAGGCCGAGTCCCGCGAACAGGGCGACGACCGAGATGATCCCCCCGAGTGCACCGATCCGCGCGTAGCGGTCTTCCATTCGAGCTCCTCCTTCTCTGGCTTCCCGCCGCGGTGATCGTCTCCGGGGCGGCGGACGGAAAGGCGCGCCACACTGTCGCCGTGCGGGCAATGCTCCTCAGCCGCCAGCGCGAAGCTCTCGAAGCGCGGGAGGTCGCTCAGCCGTCGCTGAGCCCTGGGCAGGTGGCCGTCCGCGTGCTCGCCTGTGGAGTCTGCCGCACCGACCTCCACATCGTCGACGGCGACCTGACCGAGCCGAAGCTCCCGCTCGTGCCCGGGCATCAGATCGTCGGCGAGGTCGCCGAGGCGGGGGAGGGGGCCGAGCGGTTCGAGGTGGGCAGCCGCGTCGGCATCCCCTGGCTCGGGTGGACGTGCGGCGAGTGCCGCTACTGCCGCTCGGGCCGGGAGAACCTATGCGTCCGCGTCCGTTTCACCGGCTACGACATCGACGGCGGGTACGCCGAGCGCGCCGTCGCCGATGAGCGCTTCTGCTTCGCTCTCGATCCCGGTCCGGACCCGCTTTCGCAGGCACCGCTCCTCTGCGCCGGGCTGATCGGCTATCGCGCCCTCCGCCTGTGCGGGGACGCCGAGCGCGTCGGCCTCTACGGCTTCGGCGCCTCCGCCCACATCGTCTGCCAGGTCGCCGCGCACCAGGGCCGCCGGGTCTTCGCTCTCACGCGCCCCGGAGACGCCGACGGGCAGGCCTTCGCCCGCGAGCTCGGCGCTGAATGGGCGGGAGACTCGGAGGCCGGGCCGCCGGAGCCACTCGACGCGGCGATCATCTTCGCCCCCGTGGGCCCGCTCGTTCCCGCTGCGCTTCGCGCGCTGGCGCCGGGCGGAGCCTGCGTCTGCGCGGGCATTCACATGAGCGACATCCCGCAATTCCCCTACGTGATCCTCTGGGGCGAGCGCTCGGTGCGCTCGGTTGCGAACCTCACCCGCCGCGACGGCGTGGAGCTTCTCGAGCTCGCGCCGCGCGTGCCGGTCCGGACCGAGGTCACCTCGTACACCCTCGAGGCGGCGAACGAGGCGCTCGACCACATTCGCACGGGTAGGCTCCGCGGCGCGGCAGTGCTTTCAATCGTCGATCAAGGAGGAGCTGGTGGCTGAGGCGACAGTGAAGAGGCTGGAGGACTTCGAGGGGATATACGGCGGCGCGTTCCGACGGGTGCGTGCCGGCCTCGGCGTCGAGTCGTTTGGGCTCGCCGTCGTCGACTTCCCGCCGGAGTTCAGCGACTACCCCGAGCACGACCACTCCGAGGATGGCCAGGAGGAGGTCTACACGGTGCTCTCGGGCTCGGCGACGATCGCCGTCGACGGGACCGAGCACGTCCTCGAGCCTGGGGTCTTCGCGAGGGTCCCGCCCGGAGTGAGCCGGAAGATCGTGACGGGGGGGTCGCCGGTGCGTCTCCTGATCATCGGAGGCCCCCCGGGCAAGCCCTACGCGGCGCCCGACTTCAGCAACGAGGGCGAGCCCGATCCGCTCACCGGCGAGGCGCCGCCCCGCTAGCGGAAGAGGTCCTCGGACTCCGCCCGCCTCAGCGCCACGGCCCCGGGGCCGTCCGCCGACGTGACGTGCGCGCCGAGGCCGCGGATGATGGCCGCGGGGGCTCCGCTCACCTTGTTGCGCACGAGGTCGGCCGCAGCGGCGACCTCGTCCGCGATTGCGATCGCGGTCGCCGCGAGCTCTCCTCCCTCGCGGTCGACGCGGCCGCGCCAGTCCTCGAGGGCCTCGAGGCCCGCGCATCCGATGGCGACGTCCGTCTGACCGAGGCGCCACGGGCGTCCGAAGCTGTCGGTCACGACGACGGCGGGCAGCGCTCCGCAGGCGTCGCGGAGCTCGTCGCGGATCCGCCGCGCGGAGGCGTCCGGGTCGGTTGGCAGGAGCGTCACGCGCTCGTCTCCGGGCACGTTCGAGGAGTCGATTCCGGCGTTCGCGCAGATGAGGCCCGCGCGGGTCTCGACGATCAGGACGCCGCGCTCGGCGCGAACGACGCGCTCGGTCTCGCCGAGGACGAGCTCGACCAGCCGCGGATCCTTGCCGAGCTCGGCGCGCCAGGCCGACCGCGCGCTCCCCGGGCTCGACGTCGGCCAGGTCGCGTGCGCGCGCCTCCGCCTTGGAGACCGCCTTCTGGGAGACGACGACGACGTCGGCGTCCTCGATCGCCGCCGCCGTCCGCGATCAGGCGGCCCAGGACATCTCCGCCGACGATCTCGCCGAGACCCTCGACGGGCAGGATCTCGATTCGTTCGCTCACAGTTGCGCCAGCTCCCGCGCCGTCGCCGGTGCTCGCTCCGGCTCCCGCGAGAGAACGTCGGTGAGAGCCACGAGGTCATCGGGGGTGTCGAGGTCTAGGGCGAGGGAGGGGAGCTCCTCGAGGCGCGTGTCGTAGCGCGCCGACGCCCCGCGCTCGAGGTGGCGGTCGCGGCTCCCGGGCCCGAACGCCGGGCCGATCGCGTCGGCCGGCGCGAGCAGCAGCCCGTTGGTCCCGGTTGCGTGGCGGTCGGGGATGACCCCTACGACGCCGTCGCGCATGCCCTCGAGCGCGGCGTCGAGCTCGGCCGGGTCGAGGAGCGGACAGTCGCCCGGGAGAAGCGCGACTGATTCTGCGCCGAGCGCCTTCGCCCGCACGATCCCGAGCACGGCGGCCTCCGAATGACCGGCGTCCTTGGGGTCGCGCAGCACCTCGAGCGGCGTCTTCATGCGCTGCGCCGCGCGAAGCGCCACCCGCTCGGCCCGCCCCTCGCCCGTGACGACGATTACGCGCTCGACTCGCTCCGCGCGCCCGATGGCCGCGAGCACGTCGGCGAGCATCGCCTCCACGATCGCTGCCCGCTGAGCCTCGTCGAGTGCGCCGAGGAGGCGTTGCTTCGCTCGCCCGAACCGCTTCACGGGGACGATCGCCGTGGCGTTCACGCCGCCATTGCACGAGCGAGCTCGAGTACCCGCTCGGCGAATGCCCGCCGTCCTGGGGCGTCGACCATCAGCGTCGGGCAGCGAAGCACCGTGACGTCGTCGGGATCGGCGCCCGGGTCCTCCGCGTCGGCGACGAATGCGTCGAGAAGCCCCTCGTAGAGCGAGGCGACGCCCGCGGGCGTGACCGGGCGCCCCGCCGCGGCGATGAAGGCCTCGGTGGGGCCCTTCATGGACCGCCCCGCCACGAGTGGGCTCACGGCGATGACGGGGACGGCGCTCTCGATCACCGCCTCACGTATCTCCTCGATCGCGAGAATCGGGCCGATCGAGATCACGGGGTTCGACGGCGCGATCACGACGACCTCCGCGCGCGCGATGGCCGCGAGCACCTCGGGGGTCGCCCGGGCGCTCTCGATTCCGCTCACCTCGATCGCCTCGATCGGTGCCTCCCCGTGGTCGAGGATCAGGAACTCCTGCAGCTCCCGCCAGCCAGCGGGGGTCCTGATGCGGGTCGCGACCCGCTCCTCGCACATCGGCAGCACGGCGCCGACCGCGCCGAGCGTCCGCGCGATCTGAGCCTGCGCGGCGGTGAGCGTGCCGCCCTCGGCAAGGAAATGGGTCCGGTACAGGCACGTCGCGAGATCGCGGTCGGAGAGGCTGAACCATCCCGGCGCGCCGAGGCGCTCGAGGCGCCGGTGGACGATGAAGTCGTCGTCGCGGACTCCCCAACCGCGTTCCGCGTCGATCTCGCCCGACAGCCAGTACGTCACGAGGTCCGGGTCGGCCGACACGCGCAGCCCGTGCACGTCGAAATCGTCGGCGGTGTTGACGATCGCCGCAAGACCGTCGCCGACGACGTCCTGGAGTCCGGCGGCGAGCTTCCCGCCGCCTGTGCCTCCCGCGAGCAGCGCGACCCGGCTCACGTCCAGTGGTCGGCGTTCGGAAGCCCGGTCACGCGGAGGCCGGCATGGGCCTTGTAGCGGACGTTGATCGAGATGAGGAGCGGCGTGAGGCCCTCGACGATCCGGGCCGTCTCGAGCGGGCCCGCGTTGACCGCGCGAAGTCCGTCGATCAGTTCGATGAGCGCCGCGACGCGGGCCTTGTCGGCCTTCCGCTCGCCGCATACGAGGACGTCCTCATCGAGCGCGTCACCGTCGGCGAGCGACTTCGCGCTCACCGTGTGGAGCGCCGACACGACGGTGACGCCCTCGGGCGCCATCTCCTGCGCCTGCTCCGCCGCCGAGCCCTGCCAGACGCCGAGGAGCCGCGTCGCCTTGCCGCTCACGGCCGCTGCGGTGGGGACCGTGCAGTCGACCAGGAGCTGCGGCGCCGCCAGCGCCTCACGTAGGTTCTGGAGGGTCTCCGACTGGGCGCGAAACGGCACCGTGAGGAACACGATCGGGCCCCGGCCCGCCGCCTCCGCGTTCTCGAGCCCCTCGACGTCGCCGCCGGTAGCGGCCCGAACGCGCTCCGCTGCCTCGACGGCGCGCCCAGCCTCCCGCGAGCCGATCACCACCGAGCGTCCGGCCCGCGCCCAGCGGACGGCGAGCCCGTAACCGAGAGCGCCCGTGCCGCCGATGATGGGTATCGGGTCGTTTTCAGCGGCCGCCATCGGCGGCGGAGTCTATTTCCGGCCAGCGCATATGCTGCCCGCGCGATGCGGCTGGAAGGAAGGAAAGCGTTGGTAACCGGCGGCGCGAGCGGCATCGGCGCCGCGACCGTGCGAAGACTCGCGGCCGAGGGCGCCGAGGTCTGGGTCGCCGACCTGAACGACGAGGGCTCCGAGACGGTCGCGGGCGAGATCGACGGCCACGCGGTCCATCTCGACGTCACCGATCCCGATTCGGCCAAGGCCGCCGTCGAGGCCGCCGGGGGCACGCTCGACATCCTCGTCAACAACGCCGGGATGGACGAGTTCGGCTTCTTCACGGAGGTCACGCCCGAGCAGTGGCAGCGGGTGATCGCGGTGAACCTCGTGGGCGTGCTCGCGTGCACCCACGCCGCACTCCCCGGCATGCAGGCGGCGGGATACGGACGCATCGTCTCCACCTCGTCCGAGGCCGGCAGGGTCGGCTCGAAGGGGTCGGCGGTCTACTCGGCGGCGAAGGGCGGAGTGATCGCGTTCATGAAGACGATCGCGCGCGAGAACGCCCGCTACGGGATCACGGCCAACTCGATCGCGCCGGGCCCGATCGAGACCCCCCTCTTGATGGGAGCGATGGAATTCGGAGAGCTCGGCCAGAAGATCCTCGACAACATGACCGGCGGGACGCAGCTCGGCCGCCTCGGGCAGCCGGAGGAGGTCGCGGCAGCGATCGCCTTCCTGGTCTCCGACGACGCCTCGTATGTCACCGGGGAGACGCTGGGCGTCTCCGGTGGCCTAGGCATGGTTTGAATCTCGAACCGGGCCTGGAGCGCGTCGACGAGTTCGTGGTCTCCGACCGCCTCGTCACCGACGTCGGCGGCACGATCGGGGTCCGCGTGCTCTCGACGCCGGGGATGATCGGGATGATGGAGCGCGCCTCCTCGGTCCTCTCCTACGAGAACCTGCCCGACGGCAAGGCGACGGTCGGCTTCGAGGTCTGCGTCAAGCACGTGGCCGCGGCGCTGGAGGGCGCGAAATGCACAGCGCGCGCGACACTCGCCGAGGTCGTCGACGGCCGCAAGCTCCGCTTCGACGTCGAGGTGCGGGAGGGCGAGCGGACGATCGGCGTCGGCACCCACGAGCGCCGCGTGATCGACGTCGGCGCCGTAAAGAGCGACTAGCGGCCTACGCTTCAGGCATGAACGACTTCCCGCAGCGGGCGCGGATCCGCGAGGTCGGCCCCCGCGACGGGTTCCAGAACGAGCCCGAGGTGATCCCGACCGCCGAGAAGGTCCGGCTGATCGGCATGCTCGCCGCGAGCGGTCTGGAGCGACTCGAGGTTACGTCGTTCGTCCGCGCCGACGTGATCCCGCAGCTCGCCGACGCCGAGGAGGTCCTCGACGCGATCGACAGGCCGACCGGCGTGAGCTACTCGGTCCTCGTCCCAAACGAGCGCGGCCTCGAGCGCGCGCTGGCCCACCGTGACCGCTTCGACGAGGTGAACCTCTTCCTCTCGGCCTCGGAGACCCACAACCGGAAGAACGTGAACCGCTCGATCTCCGAGTCGCTCGATGGCCTCGAGCGGACCATCGCGTCCGCACGCGACGCAGGCCTGCGGTGCGAGGGCGTCATCTCGACCTCCTTCGGGTGTCCGTACGAGGGCGAGGTGCCGCCCGATCGCGTCCTCGAGATCGCGGAGCGCCTGGCGGCGGCGGGGTGCGAGGAGGTCGCCTTCGGCGACACGACGGGAATGGCGAACCCCCGGCAGGTCGGGGAGTTCTTCGCGGCGGCGCGCGAGCGTTTCGGCGGGGTCGAGCTCACCGCGCACTTCCACAACACGCGCGGCCAGGGTCTCGCCAACGCCCTCGCAGCGCTCGAGGCCGGCATCTCGAGCTTCGAGTCCTCCTTCGGCGAGCTCGGTGGCTGCCCGGTCCCGCCGGGCTCCACGGGCAACGTGTCGACCGAGGACCTCGTGTCGATGCTCCACGAGATGGGGGTCGAGACGGGGATCGAGCTGCCTCGGCTCCTCGCGGCATCCCGAGCCGCGCAGGAGGTCCTCGGCCGGCCGCTGGGCGCGCACGTGCTCCGCGCCGGGCCGGTGGAGTGGGGCGGCGGGGAATAGGGTTCAGGGCGATGCGAAGCGACGCCTTCGTCAACGCAGTCGAGTCTCGCGACACCGCCGCGGTGCCGGACGTCCTCGCGGAGGACGTGGTCTTTCGGAGCCCTGTCGTCTTTCGGCCCTACGAGGGCCGCGAGGTGGTCGCCATGGTCCTCGTCGAGGGGGCGATGAAGGTGTTCGAGGACTTCCGCTACACCGATCGGCTCGCCGGCGATGACGCCGAGGCGCTCATCTTCGAGGCGCGCGTGGGAGATCGTGAGGTGCAGGGCCTCGACCTCCTGCGGTTCGACGCCGACGGGCGCGTGCGCGAGCTGACGGTCATGGTGCGGCCGATGTCGGGCATGCACGCCCTGCGCGACGCGATGGCGCGCGAGTTCGAGCGCGTCGGCCTGACCGCGCCGGCCGCATAGAGTCGATCCACCGCTACTGGCAGGCGTCGGGGCCGTGGAGGCCCGAGCAGGTCGCCAGGAGCCGCAGCCTCGCTCGAGAGTCGACTGGACCGCGGCGTAGGCCGGCTGGCCGACCACTTCGTCTTCTCGAAGGGGTCGGCGCGTAGGTCGTAGAGCTCCTTCTCGCCGTCCGTGTACTCGACGTAGATGACCCCTTGGTCCGGATCGCCGAGTAGTTGGTCCCGACGCTGGTGCCCGCCTTGATCTCCGCGAGCACCGCCCGGTCGCGCGGCCAGGTCCCGCCGCCGGCGAGCAGCGGCCGCAGGCTTCGGCCGTCGAGCACGCGGCAGTTTTGGGCCCCTTGCAGGGCGGAGGGCTGCCCGCGTAGTCGAGGATCGTCGGCGCGATGTCCTGGTTCGAGACGACCGCGTTCGACGTTCTGGGAGGTCGTGCCGAGCCGCGGTAGTCGCTCGGGATCCGCACGGCGTAGGGAACCTGGAGCGCCGGCTCGTACGGATACGACTTCCCGCGCGTGACGCGGTGCTCGCCGAAGAAGTAGCCGTTGTCGGAGAGGTAGAAGACGATTGTGCGCTGGAGCTGGCCGTTCTCCTTGAGCCACCTCATGAGCTGGCCGAGCTGAGCGTCGACCTCGTGCATCGTCGCGAGGGTGCATTGCCAGCGATTGAGGATGTGCCGACGCGAAACGGGCGGGATGTGGTGGAGCGCCTGGATGAATGAGGGCTTGTCGGAGACGTCCTTCTCGTTGAAGGACGGCGGGGTCGGAAGGGGGTAGTTGCCGTAGAGCCGTTCGTACTCGGGCGTCGGTGGCAGCGGCGAGCTGTGTCCGCAGTCGCCGATTACCGGCTTCGTGTCGTGGGGGGCGTTGTAGGCGAGGTAGAGGAACCAGGGCTTCGAGGGATCGGCGGAGTGCACGAACTGCTTCGCGTGCCGCGTGATGACGTCCGTGGAGTAGCTGACGCGGCCGGGCCCGAACCACTGACGTTCGCCGTTGTAGGACATCGCGTAGCGGTAGTAGCCTGGCGGCTCGAGGAAGCCGAACCAGTAGTCCCACCCCGGTGGCGGTTTCGTGCCCTGGTACACCGAGAGGTCGTTGAGGAACTTTCCATCGAATCCGGTCGTATACCCCGCGCGACGCAGCCACACGGGCAGGACGTCCCCCTTGCCGTTGAGGCTCGCGTAGCCGGGGTCGTTCGAGAAGACCGCGTTGTTGTGGGGGTACTGGCCGGTGAGGATGCCCGCGCGGTCGGGGCAGCAGAGCGGCGGCGCTGCGAGCCCGGAGGTGAACTTGGTGCCCGGCCCGACGATCCAGCGATAGGTCTCCGGCATGTACTCCTGCCTGAACGTGTTCATCGCCTGGTCGTCGACGAGGACGAGCAGGAAGTTCGGCGGTGGCTTCGCCCTGGCTCCCGATCCGTGGCTCGGCAGGGAGAGGACACCCGCCGCGATCGCCAGGAGCGCGAGCGCGGCCGCCGCGAGCCGCGGCTTGCCCGGGAAGCGCGCGCGGCTGGATCGAGTCACGCCCATCGGTCTACTCACACGCCCCCAGGCCGACGGTCCCGGAGCAGCTTCGCAGCCCCGCGAGGCGCTCGGCGAGCTGGATCTGGGTGGTCGCGTAGGCGGGCTGGCCGGCTCGGTTTCGCAGCTCGAACGGGTCTTGGTGCAGGCCATAGAGCTCCCGCTCGCCGTCGGGGTACTCGGCGTACATCCAATGGCGGGTGCGGATCGCCGAGTACTGCGCCGCTCTCGAGTTGATCTCGGCGAGGACGCCGCGGTCCGACGGCCACGTCCCGGCGCCTCCGAGCAGCGGCCGCAGGCTCCGCCCGTCGGGGATGCGGCAGTCGCTGTCGGTTGCGCATGACGGGACCCCGCCCGCGTAGTCCAGGAGCGTCGGCGCGATGTCGATGTTGGCGACGACCCTTCCGTCCGTCGGCTGCTGTGGGCCATCGCGGTAGGGCGACGGAACGCGCGCGGCGAACGGGACCCGTAGCGCGGGCTCATACGGGAGCGACTTCCCCCGGTTGATCCGGTGCTGGCCGAAGAAGTAGCCGTTGTCGGACGTGTAGATCACGATCGTGTTGTTGAGTTCTCCGCTTCGGCGGAGCGAGCGCATCACCTTCGCGATTCCGCGATCGACCTCGTGCATCGCGGCCGCGGTGCAGCGGTACCGACGCGTCATGTTGGCGAACGAGTCGGCGGTCAACCTCGGCAGCGAGCGGATGGCCTGCGGCTTGTCGGAGACGTCGCGCTCGTTGAAAGAGGGGGGCCGTGGGAGCTTGCGCTCCGCGAACCGGCGGTAATCGGCGCCGCGGGCGACGAGCGGGTCAAGGCGTTTGCAGTGCCCCCGGCCCTTGTGGGCGTCGTGCGGCGCGTTGTAGGCGAGCCAGAGGAAGAACGGCTTCTCGGGATGCAGCGGCGGTGAACGCGAGCGCCTGCCGCGTGAACACGTTGGTCGTGTAGCTCGCCGGCTGCGAGCCGAAGGCCTTCTCGCCCTCCTGGTCGGCCATCGTGTAGTCGAAGTACTCGTTGCCGTTGTCGTACGCGAACCAGCGGTCGAACCCCGGCGCCTTGGCGCGGCCCAGGGTCGCCACTGTGTTGTTGAGGAACTTGCCGATGAAGCCGGTCCGGTAGCCGGCGCGGTGAAGCCAGACGGGCAGGGTGTCGCCCGGATCGTTGAGCGAGGGATAGCCCGGATCGTTCGAGAACACCCCGTCGTTGTGCGGGTACTGGCCGGTGAGGATCCCGGCGCGGTCCGGACAGCAGAGGGGCGGCGCCGCGAGGCCGTTGGTGAAGTTGGTGCCGCGGTCGACGATCCACCGGTACGTCTGCGGCATGAAGTCCCGGTTGAAGGTGTTCGTCGCCTGGTCGTCGACCAGGATCACGACGAAGTTGGGGGGCGTCCCGACGCCGGCGCTCGACGCGGCGGGAACCAGGCCGATCGCGCAGGCGGCGACCGCCCCCGCCACGGCCCCCGCACAGGCCAGCCGCCTCCCCCGACTCGAGCTCACTCGCAGAATGGCGTCCCGTGCAGGCTCTGGTCGCGGCCCTTGATCCCGACGCAATGGCGAAGGCGCTTCAGCCGGTCCGCCATGGAGCGCTCGATGCGCGAGTACTTGGGCTTGTCGGAGAGGTTCTTGAGCTCGTAGGGGTCTCGGCCGAGGTCGTACAGCTCCCTGGCACCGCCCTCGTAGCGGGCGTACATCCAGCCCGGGGTTCGGACCGCGCGCCAGTGCTGGACGCCGCCCGAGATCTCCGAGAGGACTCCCCGGTCATGCGGCCACCGCCCTGAGCCTCCGAGCAGGGGCCGGATGCTGCGGCCGTCGAGTGTGCGGCAGTCGAGCGAGCGCAGCGCACGCCGGAGGGTCGCCGGCGTAGTCGAGGATCGTGGCGGGGATGTCCTCGTTGGTGACGATCTTGCGCGAGACGCGGTTCTGCGGCCCTTCGCGGTAGGCGGCCGGGACCCGGACCGCGTAGGGCACCCGTAGGGCCGGCTCGTAGGGAAGCGACTTGCCCGCGGGCGAGCCGGTGCTCGCCGAAGAAGTACCCGTTGTCCGAGTAGTAGAAGACGATCGTCCGCGACAGCTCGTGGTCACGGCGAAGCTCGCGACGCAGGCGGCCCATACCGCGAGATCGACCTCTCGGTCCGTTGCGAGGGTGCAGTGGTAGCGGCGCCTGATGTTGTTGAAGGTGTGGTGGCTGATGCTCGGCAGGCCCGCGATGTTGGGGGGCTTGTCGGACACGGCGTGCTCGTTGTAGCTCGGGGGCCGAGGCAGGGGCGTGTCGAAGTAGCGGACCGCCGCGGCGTGGTTTGGCGGCACCGGGTCGTTCCCGCTGCACCCCTTCACCGCCGTCGAGTGTGCCGTGTGGGGTGCGTCGTAGCCCAGCCAGAGGAACCACGGCTTCGTCCCCTGCGAGCTCGAGTGGACGAAGCGCTTGGCCTGACGCGTGAAGACGTCGGTGGAGTAGTTGCGGCGCAGTCCGCCGTAGGTGCGGTGCCGGCCCTGGTCCGACACCTCGTAGTCGTAGTAGCGCTTCTCGCCGAGCAGGTTGAACCAGAAGTCGAAGCCAGGCGCCGGCGCGAGGCCGTAGTGCGAGTCGTAGCCGTTCATCATCTTCCCGACGAGCCCCGTCCGGTAGCCGGCGCGGTGGAGCCACACGGGCAAGGTGTCCCGCCTGTCGATGAGCCCGCCGTAGCCCGGGTGGTCCCAGAAGACGCCGCTCGAGTGCGGGTAGTCGCCCGTGAGGATCCCCGCCCTGTCCGGGCAGCAGAGCGGCGGCGCGGCGAGCCCATTGGTGAAGTTCGTGCCGCCGCGGACCAGCCAGTTGAAGGTCTGCGGCATGTAGCGCGGCTTGAAGCTGCCCGTCGTCTGGTCGTCGACGATCACCAGGAGCACGTTCGGAGCGTTGGCCGCGACCTTCGCGGGCGGCACCGCTCCGGGGCCGGTGGAGCTCACCGCGCCCGCGGCGATCGACGCGAGGCTGGCGACGCCGACGAAGAGGCGCACGAGCGCCGCCGAGCCTGCGGCTGCGAGGGGGCCGCCGATCATTCGCAGAGTGGCTTTCCGTTGGCGGGTGGGACGATGCCGCGAGCGCCGGAGCAGTGGCGGAGTCGTTTGAGCCGAGCCCTGAGCTCGGCCTCGATCTGGGCATCGGCGGGCTCGCCGGTGAGGTTTCGCAGCTGGCCCGGGTCACGGCGCAGGTCGTAGAGCTCCGACTGGCCGTCGTCGTAGCGCACGTAGACCCAGCGCTCGGTGCGGATCGCCGAGTAGGCGCCCTGGTCAGCAGCGATCTCGGCGAGGACTCCGCGGTCCGCGGGCCAACCTCCGCGATCGCCCAGCAGGGGCTGGAGGGGGCGGCCGTCGATGCGGCGGCAGTATCCGGGCGCCTTGCACGAGGGTAGGCCGCCGGCATAGTCGAGGATTGTCGGGGCGGCGTCGGCTTCAGACACCACCTGGCTCGAGACGGACGGCTGCGGTCGCGACCGGTACCGCGGTGGGACCCGGACCGCCATCGGGACCTTGAGGCCGGGCTCATAGGGGTATTGCTTCCCCGAGAGGATCCGGTGCTCGCCGAAATAAAAGCCGTTGTCGGACATGTAGAAGACGATCGTGTTGTCGAGCTGGCCGCTGTCCTTGAGGGCCCGCATCACCCGCCCGACGCCCTTATCCGCCGCGGACATAGTGGCAAGCGTGCAGCGCCACCGACGGTCCAGGTGGCGAATGTCCCGCGCGTTGATGGGCGGGAGCTTCGAGATCGTCGTCGGCTTGTCCGACATGTCCCGCTCGTTGAACGACGCCGGCCTCGGTACGCCGTGGCCCTTCAGGCGGCGCGCCATCGCTCCGGTTCGGCGGGCGGGGATTGTGGTTCCCGCACCCGGGCCCCGCGTCCTTGACACCGTGCGGGGCGTTGTAGGGCAGCCAGAGGAGGAACGGCGATTTCTTGCCGGCCCCGCCCTTGATGAAGTCGGCGGCCTTCTGGCTGAAGACGTCGGTCGAGTAGTCGCTTCGCGCTGAGCCGTACTGCCTCTCGACCCCGTTGTCGGAGACCGGGTAGTCGTAGTACTGCTCGCGGTTCGTCTGCGAGAACCACGTGCCCCAGCCCGGCGCCGGCCGCAGCCCCTCGGTGCCGTAGTAGTGGTTCAGGTACTTGCCGATCAGGGCCGTGCGGTAGCCCGCCCGGGACAGCCAGACGGGGAGGGTGTTGCCCTTTCCTCGCAGGTCCGGGTAGCCGGGGTGGTTTGAGAAGACGCCGCTTGAGTGCGGATAGTCGCCCGTGAGGAAGCCGGCGCGGTCGGGGCAGCAGAGCGGCGGCGCGGCGAGGCCGTTCGTGAAGCGGGTCCCCGGGTCGACGATCCACTTGAACGTTTGCGGCATGTAGCGCGCCTTGAAGCTGTTGGTCGCCTGGTCGTCCACGAGGATCACGAGGAAGTTCGGCCCGCCCGCCGTCCGTTTCGCGAGCCGCTTGTCCACTGGCGTGGGCTTCGTCGTCGCCGAGCTGGGCGTTCCGCCGCCGGAGCCGCAGCCGAAACCGCCCGCGAGCGCGGCGGCGAGGGCGATGGAGAGGGCGAGCGCCACAGGCGCCCGCCGCCACCGCCCGCTGGTGGCGACGTCGGCCGGCAAGGGGGCGAGGAAGGTAGCGAAAACGCCTAAGAGCCGGCTCAATTCGAGGCGAGTAGGTAGGGTGCCGCGGCCGACGAAGGGAGAAATGGACTGATGGAGATCAAGACGGTCGGAGTGCTCGGCTGCGGGCTCATGGGCCACGGGATCGCGCAGATCTGCGCGCAGGCCGGCTGGGACGTGGTCGTTCGCGAGGCCGACAAGGAGAAGCTCGACAAGGGCCTAGCGAAGGTCGAAAGGCAGCTCGCTCGGGCGGTCGAGAAGGGAAAGGCCGAGCAGGCCGACGCCGACGCCGTGCGCACCCGGATCCAGCCCACGCTCGACTACGCCGACCTCGCCGACTGCGACGTGGTGATCGAGGCGATCACCGAGGACCTCGATGCCAAGCTCGAGATGTGGCGCGAGGTCGATGGCGTTGTCAAGGACGACGCCTTCCTCGCCACCAACACCTCGTCGCTCCCGGTCGCCGATCAGGCGTCGGCGACGGGGCGCCCGGAGCGGTTCCTCGGCCTGCACTTCTTCAACCCTGCCCAGGTGATGCCGTTGCTCGAGGTCGTTCGCGCCGAGGCGACGTCGGATGAGGCCTACGACCTCGGTTTCGAGATCGGGAAGACGCTCGGCAAGACGACCGTCGCCGCAAATGACAACCGCGGCTTCATCGTCAACCGCCTCCTGGTGCCGTACATGCTCGACGCGATCCGCGCCCACGAGCAGGGCGTGGGCTCGATCGAGGACATCGACACGGGCATGATGGCGGGCGCGAGCCACCCGATGGGCCCCCTGACGCTCGCGGACTTCGTCGGCCTCGACACCCTCGCCTCGATCGCGGATGTCATGGTCGACGCCTACGGCGAGGAGCGGTTCGCGCAGCCCGAAAGCCTGCGGAAGCTGGTGGAGGCCGGCGACTACGGGCGCAAGACGGGCCGCGGCTTCTACGACTACTCGGACGAGAAGCCGGTCGCGATCGATTCGTAGCTACCCTCGGCAGGTGTGCTCTGAGGGGCCTTAGCCCCGAGCCGCCACCACGATGGAAGCAAGCGAGCAAAACGATCCGGGGGCGACCGTCGAAGCCGCGGCGGTCGACCCCGGCTACGCTCTCGCCGAGCGCGTCCGAGGGGCGAGCTTCAAGGTCACCCGGCGCGGTTACGACCGCGGCGAGGTCGACACCTTCCTTGCCTGGCTGGCCGATGAGCTGCGCGGCGCCGAGCTGGCGCCCGCCGGCCCGGCGGGCGATCCGGACGCGGTGCGCCGCGAGCTCGAGCGCGTGGGCGAGTCGACGGCCGAGATCCTCCGCGCGGCCGAGCAGACGGCCCGCGAGCTCAAGGGAGGCGCCCAGCGCGACGCGGAGGGCGTCGCGTCGACCGCACGCGCCGAGGCCGATCGTGTCCGGGCCGAGGCGGAGGAGTTCGCTGCGACCACGAGGAGCGCAGCCGAGGAGGAGACGCGCGCCGAGCGGCTCGAGGCGGGCCGCCACGCGCAGGAGGTCGTGCGCGAGGCCGAGAGCCGCGCCGAGTCGATCGTCGAGGACGCGCTTCAGCGCCGCCGCCTCCTGGCCGCGCGGGTCGAGCATCTCGCCGAGCGACGTGGCGTGATCCTCGCCGAGGTCGGCCGCCTCGCGGACGAGCTCCGGGCGCTCCGCGAGAGCGCGGCGGCGGCCGAGGTGCCCGTCGACGGTTCCGATGACGTAGCGATCGGCGAGCCGATGGCGGACCCGAGCCGGAGTCGGTCCAAGCGCCCGCCTTCGATGTCGACGAATTCGACGAGCAGCTCGCCGAGGAAGAGGCCGGCGAGTTCGACGAGCTCGACTCCGAGCCGCTGCCCGGCGACGCGACCGAGGTGCTCGAGACGTTCGAGGAGGTCGACGATCCGAGGCCGAGCCCGACGAGCCTCGATGACCGAGGTGGATGAGCGGCGCGGGCTCGAGGCCGCGCTCGACGCGGCGCTCGGCGGCGGCCCAGAGCGCCACCACGCCAAGACCGCGGAGCAGGGCAAGCTCGAGGTCCGCGAGCGCATCGAGCGGCTGATCGATCCCGGATCCTTCGCGGAGGAGGCGCTGCTCGCGAACTGGGAGCAGGAGGGGCTCGGCGCCGACGGCGTCGTCACCGGCCTCGCGACGATCGCCGGCCGCCGGGTAGCGCTGATGGCCAACGACCCGACGGTGAAGGCCGGCTCCTGGGGCCCGAAGACGGTCGAGAAGATCCTGCGGATCCAGGAGCGCGCGCTCACCCTCGAGGTCCCGATGGTCTACCTCGTCGACTCGGCCGGCGCCCGCATCACCGACCAGGTCGCGCATGTTCCCGGGACGGCGCGGAGCCGGGCGGATCTTCCACAACGAGGTGAGGCTGTCGGGCCGCGTGCCGCAGGTCTGCCTGCTGTTCGGCCCCTCGGCGGCCGGAGGCGCCTACATCCCCGCCTTCTGCGACGTCGTGATCATGCGCGACGGCAACGCGTCGATGTACCTCGGCTCGCCGCGGATGGCCGAGATGGTGATCGGCGAGAAGGTGACGCTCGAGGAGATGGGCGGCGCCCGCATGCACACGTCGGTCTCCGGGTGCGGGCATTTCCTGGCCGAGCAGCGACGAGGAGGCGATCGACGTCGCCCGCCGCTACCTCTCCTACATGCCGGGCAGCTGGCGGGCGGACGCCGCCCTCGGCCCCGCCCGCTGCGCCGGGTGCCGAGCGTCCGGCTGTCCGAGATCGTCCCCACCGACGAGAAGACGCCGTTTGACGTCAAGGAGCTGATCGACGCGCTCATCGACGCCGGCTCCTTCTGCGAGGTCCAAGCGCGCTGGGCCAAAGAGCTCGTCACGGGCTACGCGCGGCTCGATGGCCAGGTCGTCGGCATCGTCGCGAACCAGCCGAAGTTCAAGGGCGGCGTGCTGTTCGTCGACTCCGCCGACAAGGCCGCGCGGTTCATCTGGACCTGCAACGCCTTCAACATCCCGCTGCTGTTCCTCGCCGACGTTCCCGGCTTCATGATCGGCACCGACGTCGAGCGCCAGGGGATCATCCGGCACGGCGCGAAGATGATCTCGGCCGTCTCCGAGGCGACGGTGCCGAAGCTGTCGGTGATCGTCCGCAAGGCGTACGGGGCGGGCCTCTACGCGATGGCTGGGCCGGCGTTCGAGCCCGACTGCTGCATCGCGCTGCCCACCGCCTCGATCGCGGTGATGGGCCCGGAGGCCGCGATCAACGCTGTCTTCTTCAACCAGATCCAGGCGATCGAGGACGAGGCGGAGCGCGAGGAGTTCATCCGCTCCAAGCGCGAGGAGTACTCGGCCGATATCGACATCCTCCACCTCGCCTCCGAGCTGGTGGTCGACGCGGTGGTCGAGCCGGACGACCTGCGCGCGGAGCTCGTCCGCCGCTTCGCCCTTGCCGAGTCCAAGGATCGGCGCTTCAGCGAGCGCCGCAACCCCATCACGCCTGCGTAGCCGCGCACGATTTGGCAGCGAGGGGGGCCGCCATGGCCGCGTTGTACGGCCTCTTGGGGATTTATCCGCCCGATAGCCCCGATAAATCCCCAAACGCCGATATTTAGGCCGCGTTTCGGGGCTGCTTTACCGTTTCGGGGGTGATCCCCCGCCTGCGCGCCCCCCTCCTCGCTGCCACGTCCTGCCTGGGCGCGTTCGTCCTGCTCCTCTTCGCGGCCTACAAGCTCCCTTACGCGGCCAACCTCGACGCCACGGCGCTCCACGGGCTCGCTGCGCTCCGGGGGCCCGTCGCCACGCCGATCGCCGTCGCCGCCTCCCACCTCGCCGACCCGCTGTCCGTCGTCGGCATCCTGGCCGCGCTGCTCGTCCTCGGCCGCGTCTGGGAGCGCGAGCGCCAGGCCGTGGCGGCCGCCGCGCTCGTCATCATGGCCATCGTCACGGCTGAGGGCCTGAAGCTGCTGCTCGCGCATCCGCGGGTGGGTGGCGTCGTGGGCTACGACCAGGTCGGCACCGCTGCGTTCCCGAGCGGTCACGCGACCGCCTCGGTCGCGGTCGCGCTCGCGACGGTGCTCGTCGTACCGCCGCGCATTCGCCCATTCGTCGCGGTCGCTGCCGCCGCGTACGCGATCGCGGTCTGCATGTCGATCCTCGTCCTCGTGTGGCACTTTCCAAGCGACGTCTTCGGAGGGATGCTCGTGGCGTCGTTCTACTTCTCGCTCGCGGTTGCGGCCCTGCGGGCCGAGCGGCAAGAGCTGTCCGGGCCCATGGATCGCCTCTCCCCGGGGCTCCGGCCGCCGCGGCGGTGGCGGGAGGGCCTGGTCGCGGTAGCAACCGTCGTCGCCATCGCCGCCCTCGCGCGGGCCGGCGACCTCGCCGCGTTCGCGGCGGATCACACGGCGGCGACGGCGGTGGCCATCGCGGTCACCGTCTGCGCGGCGAGCCTGGTCGCCGCCGCGGGCCTCATCGCGGATCGATAGTGATTTCTCCTTAAGCGAGCCTTTAGCGCCGGCGACGTAGAATCGGGGGCGATGGCTCGTCTCGCCCTCGCCGGGAGCTACTACAACCTCGCCGGCTTGAGCATCCTCGACGACGGGGAGCGCGTGGACGTCGACGTCAACGGGCGTTCCGTGCCGGTCCTCGATTGCGGCGAGTTCCTGTTCCTTCCCCGCCACGGGATGGAGCACTACATCCCGCCGCACGTGATCGATCACGTCGCGAACATGCGCGCGCTCGACCAGCTCGGCTGCGATCGGATCGTGGCGATCGGATCGGTGGGCAGCCTCAAGCCCGAGATCCCGGTTGGCAGCTTCGTTTGCCCGGACGACTTCATCGCGCTTCACGTCGGGACGAGTGCCTTCGACGACGAGCGAGGGCACGGGGTACCCGGCTTCCACTACGGATGGCGCCGCCACGTCGTCGCGCGCTGGCGGGAGTGGACCAACGTGGACCTCTCAACG
Organism: uncultured Actinomycetes bacterium; assembly: GCA_963841455.1. GTDB lineage: Bacteria > Actinomycetota > Thermoleophilia > Solirubrobacterales > 70-9 > JAWVFM01. The sequence goes on along the minus strand of CAWJCU010000013.1, from coordinate 19,970 downwards.
CACGGCGTCTACTGGCAGAGCGTCGGCCCGCGCCTCGAGACTCCCGCCGAGGTTCGCCTGATCGCGGACCACGCCGACATCGTGGGCATGACGATTGCGTCCGAGTGCGTGGTCGCAGGCGAGCTTCATATCCGCTACGCCTCGATCTGCGTGGTCGACAATCTCGCGAACGGCCTCGACAAGCACCTCACGATGGAGCGTCTCGACGCGGGTCGCGCCACCAACCGCGACAGCCTCGACGACGCGCTGCGCGCCGTGATCCCGCCGCTCGCCGAGGAGGTCCGCACCGAGAACGAGGTGCCGGACCTCGCGCACCCGGTCCCGCACTTCCATCGCGAGCGCGCGCCCGAAGGGGCAACTTGAGCCTCTGCATCCGACGTGCCAGCCTCGACGGCGTCGAGGTGGGGCTGCGCTGCCACGATGGCGTCATCGCCGCGCTCGGGCCCGGCGTCGAGCCGGAGGCGGGCGACGAGGTGATCGACGGCTCGGGGCTCGCCCTGGTTCCGGGTCTCGTCAACGGCCACACGCACGCCGCGATGACGCTCTTCCGCGGCTACGCGGACGACCTGCCGCTGATGGAGTGGCTGGAGCAAGCACATCTGGCCGGTCGAGAAGCGGATGGGCGACGACGACATCTACTGGGGGACGCGGCTCGCGTGCGTCGAGATGATCCGCACAGGGACCACCAGCTTCTGGGACATGTACTGGCACGCCGAGGCGACCGCCCGAGCGGTCGAGGACGCCGGGGTCAGGGCGGTCACAGCCGCGCCGCTCATCGACGACGCCGATCCGGAGAAGTCAGAGCGCGCCTGCTCCGACGCCGAGCGGAGCCTCGAGCGGATCGCCGAGGCGGGGGGCGAGATGGCGCGTCCCGGGTTCGCGCCACACGCGATTTACTCGGTCAGCGAGCGGTCGCTGCGGTGGATTGCCGAGCGCTCGGGGGCGGACGACCTCCCCGTGCAGATCCACCTCTCCGAGACCGAGGACGAGGTGAAGAGCTGCGTCGCCGAACGCGGCGAGCGCCCCGCGGCATACCTCGACAAGGTCGGCCTTCTCGGGCCGAACACGATCCTCGCGCACGGATGCTGGCTCGATCGTGACGAGCTCGACGTGATCGCTGAGCGAGGCGCGACGATCGTCACCAACCCGGTCGCGAACCTGAAGCTCGCGGTCGGCCGGGTTTTTCCCTATGCCCAGGCGCGCGAGGCGGGGGTCGCGTTGGGCCTCGGCACAGACGGCCCCGGCTCGAACAACTCCCTCGACCTGCTCGAGTCGGCCAAGACGTTCGCCCTGCTGCAGAAGAACGAGGCGCGCGACCCCGCCGCCGTAACGGCGACCGAGACGCTCGAGATCGCCACGGGGCGGCGGTCGGAGCTACTCGGCGGGAAGGGCCTGGAGCAGGGAGCGCCGGCCGACCTTCTGCTTGTCCGTGCGAGCGATCCCGACCTCGCCATGGGCACCCTCGACGCGGGCCTCGTCTACGCGGCCTCGGGCGCGATCGTCGACACCACGATCATCGCCGGGCGCGTGCTGATGCGCGGCGGCGAGGTGGCAGGGTCCGGCGAGGTCGTCGAGCGTGCCCGCGAGCGCGCGCACGGGCTCGGCATTCGCTGATCCTCCAGGGCTGTCGATTTGGCGCGATCCCGTTCGTCGTGCTACGAAATGCAATCTCCCGAAGGAGGGAATCGATGCAGTACCTGCTCATGATCTACTCGAACGGCGTCGGTGAGAACTTCGACGACATGTCGGAGGAGCAGCAGAACGCGATCGTCGGCGAATACTTCGCCATCAGCGACGAGCCGGGCACGCTCGGCGGCGCTCAGCTCCAGCCCGCTGAGACCGCGACGACCGTGAGGGTGGAGGACGGAAGGACCCTGACCACCGATGGGCCGTTTGCCGAGACCAAGGAGGTCCTCGGCGGCTACTACCTGATCGAGGCCGCCGACCTCGACGGGGCGCTCGAGGTCGCGGCAAGGATCCCGGCCGCGCGCCTCGGCGGGGCGATTGAGGTGCGGCCGCTGGTGGAGCGCTGATCGAACGCTGATCGAACGCGTCTTCAAGGAGGAGTGGGGTCGGGTCCTGGCCTCCCTGATCGGGTTCCTCGGCGACTTCGACCTCGCCGAGGAGGCCGCTCAGGACGCCTTCGCGATCGCCGCCGAGCGATGGCCGCGCGAGGGGGAGCCGGCCAATCCCGGCGCATGGCTCGTGACGACGGCGCGCAACCGGGCGATCGACCGCCTCCGCCGCGACCGCACGCTCGCCGAGAAGAAGAAGCTGCTCGAGGCTCCCGAGGCCGCTGAGGACGAGATGGATGACGAGACCTTTCCCGACGAGCGGCTCGAGCTCATCTTCACCTGCTGCCACCCCGCGCTCTCGACGGACGCGCAGGTTGCGCTCACCCTCCGCACGCTCGGCGGCCTGACCACCGACGAGATCGCGCGAGCCTTTCTCACCTCCGAGTCGACGATGGCACAGCGGCTCGTCAGGGCCAAGCGCAAGATCCGCGACGCGGGCATCCCCTTCCGAGTCCCGCCGCCGCACCTCCTGCCCGACCGTCTCGACGCGGTGCTGGCGGTCGTCTACCTGATCTTCAACGAGGGTTACGGTGGCCGCGGCGACATGGCCGGCGAGGCGATCAGGCTCGGCAGCGCTCTCGCCGAGCTGATGCCGGACGAGCCGGAGGCGCAGGGGCTCCTTGCGCTCATGCTGCTCCATGATTCGCGCCGGGACGCCCGGCACGCGGACGGAGAGCTCGTCGTGCTTGCCGACCAGGACCGGACCTTGTGGAACCGAGGCGAGATCGAGCGGGGGCGCACGTCGCTCGAGCGGGCGATCGCGTTGCGCGGGCGCGGCCCGTACGTGATCCAGGCGGCGATCGCCTCGCTTCACGCCGACGAGGAGCCCGACTGGCCGCAGATCGCGGCCCTCTACGCCGAGCTCGCTCAGCGAACGCGTTCGCCGATTGTGGAGCTGAACCGCGCTGTGGCGATCGCCGAGGCGGAGGGCCCCGAGGCGGGGCTGGCGCGGATCGATGCGATCGACCTCGAGCAATACCCGTATCTGCACTCGGCTCGGGGAGCGCTGCTTCAACGCCTCGGGCGCGGTGCGGAGGCGCGCGCCGCCTACGAGCGGGCGATTGACCTGACCGACGACGGACCGGAGCGCCGCTTCCTCGAACGTAAGGTCGCCGCCGTGGCGCAACCGCGCGCCTCACGGCGTTTTTGAGGAAGGCACGTGCGCGCTTTCAGGAGCATTCCCTGCGCCCGACCGGCTGCGCTCGCCTTCCTTGGCGCGCTGATCGGGCTGGCGTCCGCGGTCGCAGCAGGCTCCTCCCGCCACCCCAACAGGGTCGATTGCACCGCGAAGGCGAGCGCCTGCCCTGCGATCACGGTCGCCGGCGACCCGCCGGCCGCCGACGCCGACGGCCAGCCGGCGGCGGTCAGCGGGTACGCCGACGCGAGCCTCCGGAGCGCGGCCTCGGGGAAGCGGCTGTGGATGACCTACTCATGGATCCACCACGCCGCCTGGCCTGGTGCCGGGGCCGTATCTGTAGACAGCCACCTGGCGCGGAGCGACGACGGCGGCACGACTTGGCGCTTCGTCCGGGAGCTTTGGCCCGCCGTCCCCGCGGTCGATCCGAACACCGGCAAGCCGGCCTCCTACAACAGCGAGGCGCCCTCACTCGAGGCGCGGGGCAAGGGGCCGAATGCCGTCTGGTACACCGCGCGCGAGCGCTACGTAAGCGGCGCCCGCGGACCCGACCTCGACACCTTCGAGATTCGGATCGCCCGTGCTTCCTCGCCACAGCGCCTCCCGGGCGCCGCCGAGGCGTCGCTCGGCGGCGACGTCGACCTGCCCGGATACGTCGACGTCGACCTGTCGTCCCTGTCGAAGGAGCTCGGGGGCTGCACCTTCAACGATCCGGGACTTCACTACGAGCGCCCGCACCTCTACCTCGCCGCGGAGTGCCTGCGTTTCTCGAAGGACGGGAGCCGCGACTTCGCACGCGACTTCATAGCCCTGTTCCGGGCCCGGCCACAGGGCCCGGTCGGGACTTGGAGCTGGCGCTACGCCGGGAAGCTCGCCGGGCACGCGGCGGCGGAGAAGCTCGGCGGCGACGGCCTGGAGCAGGCGGATCTGCGGACGACCCCTAACGGCGGGATGGTTCTCATCGCCTCCCCGAGTGGGCCGGGAGGTCGAATCCTCGACTCACATTTCGGTTGTCGCGCCGTTCGCGTGGCGTCGCTCGATCCGCCGCAGCTCGCACGGCGCCCAAGCGGGAGCCTCAAGGTCCTGGCGAGCGTCACGGCGTCCGACCTGGCGCCGAACGGACCCGGCTCGTGCGGCTACGACCCTGGGTCGGCAACCGGAATCGTCATCGCTCGGAGGGTCATCGGACCGGGTCTCACCGGCACCCTGAACGCCAGCGACGCGCGACCGTAGATCGACGGGTCGGGTCCCTGCCGGCCCGAGTCAGCCGCGCCCATTGCCCTGGGCGCGCAGGGACCCGAGGCGCGCCTCCACGCGCTTCTCCTCGCGGCGCTCGACCCCGGACGTGGCCGGCATGACGTCCGGGCGGCGCTCGACGGACTCGCGCCAGTGGGTGGGCGGCGGCGCACCGTTGCCCTCGCGTGGGGACGGCGCCGGCTTCACGCCGGCCCAGCCTGGCCGCTCGGCGACGCGGCGCTCGGCCTTCTCGAGGTAGTCCTCCAGGATCGTGAGCCCCTCCATCCCGGGCACGGCAGCGATCGTCTCGTCGATGCCCCTCAGCTGCTCGCGGCCCTCCGCGGAGTCTGCGAAGAGGTAGAGCGCGAGCGCGTCGACCTCCTCCTCGGACTTGACGCCGGCGCCCACCGGGGTCCAGAGGTTCGACATCACCCACCTCACCATCCGCCTCGTCGCGCGGGAGCGCTCCATCCGCGCCTTCGCCTGGGCGCGGTAGAAGGCGAAGTGGCGGCGCTCGTCCTGGATCACCTTCCGCAGGAGCTGGTGCAGCACGGGGTGGTCGGAGCGGCGGATCAGCGCGTAGTAGCCGGTGAGCGTTGTCAGCTCGTTGATCGCGCCCCACATCATGTGGATCGCGATGAAGTCCGGTGCGACCACCGAGCCGAGCATCGTCGGCACGATCCCGAGCCCGTTGCCGACGCCGATCTTCACGCGCAGGTCGCGCCAGCGGTTGGCCCGAGTGGGGAGGGGCGAGCGGCCGTCGGGAAGCCGGGGCTCCATCGGCTCCTCGACCCCGTAGAGGCGAAGGAAGTCGGAGAACGCCTCGCCGTGCCAGAGCTCCTCGTACACCCAGCACGACAGGAAGGCCGTGATTTGAGGATCGGCCGCGGCCCGCGTGGCGAGCAGGTCTCGCATGTAGATGACCGTGTGCGCCTCGATGTCCATCATGTAGTGGAGGCACATGACGTCCCCGTCGGTCAGCGGGTGGTTCGGCACCTCCGACCAGTCGATCTCGGACAGGTCGACCTTCTTGGAGTTCCGCAGATAGCGGTCGAGATCGAAGTCGACCAGCGTGCCGTCTGCCATGTTCTGATCCTACGTCGCCTGAGGCGGCGCGGATCAGTGAATTACACGGCGCCGATGAGGGCGAGAACCACCGCAGCCAGCAGCGCGCCGGCACCGAGGCCGACCAGATAGGTCGCGAGGAGCCTGGACCGCTCGATTCGGTCGTAGGCGAGGTGGGTGATCAACGAGCTCATCTATCTCTTCCTTTCCGCCTGCGGGGTTAGCTGACGGGCTCGCGCCGAAAGAGCTAGCGCTACGGACGAGTGGCATTCCTGCCTCCGATTCGCCCCCGGGGCCCGGTCTGTGGGCCCCATTTGGTTCCCCCGCTCGCCGGATGGGCCGGCGACTCGGCTGGTCTCGTATGTGAGCGAAACCTAACGAATTCGGCAGACGATTTGCTCAGTCGGCGCCGGCTCTATCCGCAAACTCGACAAACCAATCGAGCGCCTCGGGGTTCGCGAGCGAGTCGCGGCTCGCAGCGCGCTCGGGCGAAGTCCCCGTGAGGATGCGCTTTACCGGCACCTCGAGGGCCTTTCCCGACAGGGTGCGGGGCACCTGGGCGATCGCATAGATCTCGTCGGGGACGTGTCGCGGCGAGCACTGCTCGCGGATCCGGCGCTTGATCTCGCGAACCAGCTCGTCGTCGAGCTCCGCATCCTCGCGAAGGACGACGAAGAGCGGCATCCAGCCCTCGGTGCCGGGACGGGGGAGGTCGACGACGAGCGCGTCGAGCACGGCCGGGACGGCGGCGACCGCGCGGTAGATCTCGCTCGTGCCCATACGGACGCCCTGGCGGTTGATCGTGGAGTCGGAGCGGCCGTAGATGATCGCCGTGCCGCGCGAGGTGATCTCGATCCAGTCGCCGTGGCGCCAGATGCCCGGGTACATGTCGAAATAGCTCTCCCGGTAGCGTGATCCGTCTTCGTCGCCCCAGAGGAACACCGGCATCGACGGCATCGGCTCGGTGATCACCAGCTCCCCGACCTCGTCGATCAGCGGCTCTCCGCGCTCGTCGAAGGCCTCGACCTTGGCGCCCAGCGCGCGCGCCTGAAGCTCGCCGCGGTACACCGGCAGCGTCGGTACGCCGCCGACGAAGGCCGTGCAGACGTCGGTGCCCCCGCTTGTCGAGAAGAGCCACGTGTTGGAGCCGAGATGCTCGTAGATCCAGTCGAAGCCCTCGGGCGAGAGCGGTGAGCCCGTCGAGCCAACCGCGCGAAGGCCCGAGAGGTCGCGCCCCGCGCCGGGCTCGGCACCCGCCTTCATGCAGGCGGCGACGTAGCTGGCGGACGTGCCGAAGGTGGTGATCCCGGCGCGGTCGGCGAGCTCCCAGAGGACGTTCATGTCCGGGTAACCGGGGTTGCCGTCGTAGAGAACGATCGACGCCCGCGTCAGGAGAATCGAGACGAGGAAGTTCCACATCATCCAGCCCGTCGTCGTGAACCAGAACACGCGGTCGCCCTCCTGCGCGTCGACGTGGAGGTGCATCTTCTTCAGATGCTCGAGGAGGATCCCGCCGTGGCCCTGGACGATCGCCTTCGGTAGTCCGGTCGTGCCGGAGGAGTAGAGGACCCAGAGGGGGTGATCGAAGGGCACGCGCTCGAACGTGAGCTCAGCGCCCGCGCCGGAGTCCTCGATGTCCTTCCAGGCGACGCCCTTGGCGAGCCGGCCCGGGTCGGCTTCGGGATCGAGGTAACGGACGAGGACGGTGCGCTCGAGAGACGGCATGTCGCCCTCCAGCCCGGCCACCACGTCCATCCGGTCGAACGCCTTGCCGCCGTAGGTGTAGCCGTCGACCGCCAGCAGGACCTTCGGCTCGATCTGCGCGAAGCGGTCGACCACCGAGCTGGCGCCGAAATCCGGCGAGCACGACGACCAGATTGCGCCCAGCGAGGACGTGGCGAGGAAGCCGATGACGGCGGCCGGGGAGTTGGGCAGGTAGGCGACCACGCGGTCGCCGCGCCCGACGCCCACCTCGCGAAGGCCCGCGGCCATCGCGGCGACCCTCGAGCGCAGCTCGCCCCACGTGATCGCGCCGAGCTCCCCGCCCTCCGCTTGGTGCTGGATCGCGACCGCGGAGTCGTCCTTGCCGCGGAAGACGTGCTCCGGGTAGCTCAGCTCGGTTCCCGGGAACCAGCGAGCGCCGGGCATCGTCCGTTCCGGGAGGACCTCCGTCGGCGGCGCCGAGCTTTCGACCTCGAAGTAGTCCCACATCGAGCGCCAGAAGTCCTCGACCTCGGTGACCGACCACTGCCACAGCTCGTCGTAGCCGTCGGTCTCGACGACGCGCTCGCGCGCGAGCCAGCGCGCGTAGGTGGTGAGCGCGGAGCGCTCGATCGCCTCGGGCGAGGGCTCCCAGAGCTTCTCGGGGCCGCCGCCGTCGACGGTCACGCGGCGACAGCCTTCGGCTTCGGCGGCTTCTTCTGCGACCGCCGGCCGGCTTCGCGATCGAGCTGGCGGATGAGCTCGAGCGTGAAGTCGTGCGCGCGCTCCAGGGCCTCGGCGTCGATCGTGTCGGGCGCGTCCTCCGCGCGGTGGTAGTTGGCCGGGACCGCCTCGCCCGGTTTCAGGGACGTGATGGTGATTGCCGGGATTCCTGCGAGCCTGGCCCGCAGTGCGTCGCTCGCAACGCCGCGGCGAATCGGCTCGGCGCGGAACCGCTTTCCGTTCTCGCCGTCGGCCTGCGCGATCGCGTCGCACAGCTCGACGAGGCGCCGGTCGAGAGCGAAGCTGACGGCCGCGCCCTCGCTGATCACGTAGCGCACGTCCCCGTTGCCGACGGCCTCGACATTGATCACGTAGGTCGTCTCGGCGTCGAGGCGCTCGCGGTTGGCGCGGACGAACGAGCGCATCCCCTCCATCGGGCAGTCCTCGCCCGCCGTGAGGAGCATCCAGACGTTCAGGTTCCGCGGGTGGTTCTCGGCGAGCGCGCCGGCCAGGGCGACCGCGGTCGCAACCCCGGAGGCGTTGTCGTTCGCGCCCGGAACCGCATCGGAGAGCTGGATGTCGACGAGGAGGAAGGCGCCGACCAGGAGCGTTAGCGTCGGGATGACCTGGAGGATCGAGAGGAAGTTGTTGTCGACCCCCGCGAGGCGCGCCCCAAGGATCGGCAGCAGTACCGCGACCGACCAGAAGAGCGGCCGGTAGAGGCCCGGCGGAGCGCCCACGAGGCTCGAGATGCGGGCGAGGCGGCGCGCCACGCCGGGGCGGTAGACCGCGCCGGTCCGGCCCGAGTCGAGATGGGCGGCGATGATCACCGTGGCCGCCGCCCCCCGGCGCCGCCCGCGCGCGACGACGTTCTGGGAGGAGCGGCGGAAGAAGAGGCGGCGGAGGAGATAGAAGCGCCCGTTGAGGTCGAAGTACATCGACGTGGCCGCGACGAGGACGAGCGCGAAGCCGACCGGGGGGGAGGCGATGGCCGCGAGGCTGCCCGCGAACGCGAGGGCGCAGTGAAGCGCCTCCACCAGAGGCGTCTGCGGGTGGACGTACGTGGACTCCAGGCTCACGCCGCGCCCGCCCGCCTCGCGCAGCCGGTCAGCGAGCCAATTGGCGGCGCGCCGCTCGGAGTCGGTTCCGGCAAGCCGCGCCTCGAACGAACAGAGGTCGCGGATCAGCTCGATTCGCGCCTCGGCGTCCACGAGCGGAGGATTATCGCGCCTGAGCTAAGTGCGGCGGGTGGGATTCGAACCCACACGCCCTTTCGGGCACGGCGTTTTGAGCGCCGCGAGTCTGCCATTCCTCCACCGCCGCTTGACCCCATTCTGACGCAAGCTCCCGCTAACTTCGAAGTGCCATGTGCGGGCGCTACACGCTGACCAATCCCGACCCCGTCAAGCTCCGCCAGCGTTTCATGCTCGGCGAGTCCGCAGAGGTGCCCGAGGTCGAGCCTCGCTACAACGTCGCGCCGACCGACGCCGTCCTTGCCGTGCGCCGGGGCGACGAGGGCGCGCGCGAGGCGGGGCGACTTCGGTGGGGTCTGGTTCCCGGCCGGTGGGCCGAGAAGCGCTCCGGCCGCCCGCTCATCAACGCGCGGGCGGAGGGGCTCACGAGCCAGCCGGCGTTCCGCGAGTCGTTCGCCGAGCGGCGCTGCCTCGTCCCCGCCGACGGGTTCTTCGAATGGCGGCGCGACGAGAACGGGACGCTGCCGTTCTGGATCTCCCGCGCCGACGGCGAGCTCTTCGCCTTCGCGGGCATCTGGGCGGAGCTGCCGGCGCGGGCGTCTGGGCCCGACGGCGAGATGCTCCACAGCTGCGCGATCGTCACCACCGAGCCGAACGGCCTCATCCGCCCGATCCACGATCGCATGCCGGTGATCCTCGATCCCGCCCTCGAGTCCGACTGGCTAGATCCCGCCGCCGGCGAGGCGGACCTGCTCGCGATGCTCCTGCCGCTCCCGGGGGACCTCCTCCGGACGCGCGAGATCTCCGACGCCGTGAACGACGTCCGCAACGACGGCCCGGAGCTGCTCGAGCCCCGGCCCGAGGCGCTGAAGCTGCTCTAGGTCGCCTACGCCGCCGGAGGCGGGGTGGGGGGCTCGTCGGTCTGCTCCGCCTGGATCACGTCCTCAGGCTGGTCGCGGACCTCCTCGCCGGCCCCGTACTCGGGCTGCTGCCCGGCGAGCTCGGGCCGGTTGTGCACGGGCTGATCATGGAACTCGCTTGGCCCGCCGCCGATCGGCCGCTCCTCCTCCACGTGCCACTCCTGGTTGAAGCCCAACATCGCCACGACGATCAACAGGATCTGAGCGGGAATGACGAGCACGCACAGGAGGCCGAGCAGGTCGTCGGGCAGGGCCGGCGGGCTGAGGCCCGGCTTGTTGCGGGCGAACCATGCCGGCGCTGCGATCGCGGCGAATATGGCCATGATGATCGCGAGCGAGGCCGCCACTGGCAGGACGCCTCGGTTCCAGCGGATCACCAGGAACGCGAAGAGGACGTAAAGCGCCGCCCAGGCGATCGTCATGATGCCGACGCTCGAGCTCTCGAGGCGCGCCCAGCCGCCGAAGACGATGATCAGGAGCAGCGCGGCCGAGACGAGAAGGACGAAGGCGACGATGAACCGGGTCGTCTTCGCGTCGGCCTTCTCCCGATTAGGCCTCCAGAGCTCGTACCCCTCGCGAGCGACGTCTACCGTCATCGCGTCGCAAGTCTAGTTTCTTCAGCGGCCGCGCGTGGCGGTTGGACGCGGGCCTATCATCGGCCAGGCCCGCGGGCGTGGTGGAATGGGCAGACACGCCGGCTTTAGGTGCCGGTGCTCGAAAGAGCGTGGGGGTTCGAGTCCCTCCGCCCGCACCTTTCGCACCGGGCCGTCTCTATCCTCCGGCACGGTCAGCCGGGGGACTGGTGTAATGGCAACATCGCGGCCTCCAAAGCCGCGGCTCGAGGTTCGATCCCTCGGTCCCCCGCTCCGCACCCCCGCTACCCTTGACCCGTGTCCAGGCACGCGGGACTTCTGGGCCGGCGCTCGAGGGTGGTCGTATCTGTTTGCGGCGCCCTTGTGATCGTCGCGATGACCACGGGCGCGAGCGCCTCGGGGGCGGTGCCGATCGCCGGCGCCGGCTGCGCTCACGCGAACGCGCTGCCGGGCCAGGCGACGCCGAGCCAGCTCCGCCACGCGACGCTCTGCCTCATCAACAAGGCACGCACCGCCGCCGGCGTTGGCGCGCTGAAGCTCAACAGCGACCTCACCCGGATGGCGAAGCATCACACCAAGACGATGCTCGGGCAGAACTGCCTCAAGCACCGCTGCCTCGACGAGGTCGCACTGCCAAAGCGCCTGAAGGACAGCGGCTACATCGATAACGCAACGGCTTGGGGCTACGCCGAGGACCTCGGTTACGAATCGACGCCGAGCCAGATGGTCAGCCGCTGGCTCAATACGACGCTCGACGCGCGGAACCTCCTGCGTGCGAAGTACGACGATGTCGGAATCGCCCCGGTTCCCGGGGCCGCCGGGATCGGCATCGAGGACTCCGCGTTCGAGACCTACACGGTCGACCTCGGCTGGCGCAAGCTCGGCTAGTCGCCCCGCGCCTTTTGAACTTCGGGTAATCCGCTAAAGCCTGCCCGCGACCTGTCGACGTAATGGCGGCATGGATGCATCGCGTCGGAGGGCCTCGCTCGCCGCGGCCGCGGTCGCCGGTCTTGCCTTCGCGGCCTCGGCGTCAATCGGCGCGGCGCCGGCCGTGGCCAAGTCCTGCGCCCACGCGCACGCGAGCCCGAGGGCTGTTGGCACCAGGACGGCGTCCCACGCCGTCACCTGCCTGCTGGACAAGCGGCGTCACGAATATGGCCTCGCGGGTTTTCGCTCCAACCCGGACCTCCGCCGGGCAGCGCGCGACCACTCGCGCCGCATGGACGGGCATGGGTGCTTCGACCACGTCTGCCCCGGCGAGCCCGGCATCATCAGCCGCCTGAGCCAGGTGGGCTACCACCTCCAGGACCTGCTGAGCTGGGCCTACGGCGAGGACATCTACTGGGGTCCCGGCCACGCTTACGGAACGCCGGCGGCGACTGTCCGTGGCTGGATGCACAGCCCGGCGCACCGGGCGAACATCCTCAACAGCCATTTCAGGGATATCGGCGTTGGGATCGCGTGGGGCACGCCGTCGAACGGGCGCGGGGATGGCGGCATCTACACAGCCGACTTCGGCTACAGGCGCCGCTAGGCTGCGTCGACCGCGGGCGAGGTGTAACTGGTTGCACGCGAGCCTTCCAAGCTCGAGGAAGCGGGTTCGAGCCCCGTCGCCCGCTCTGTGAGCGTCGACGGCTCGCATCGTCTCCGCGCGACGCTGATCGCGGCCTCGCTCAGCATCTTCGTCGTCCAGCTCGACTACTTCGCGCTCAACCTCGCGCTGCCGAAGATGGCGTCGGATCTCGATACGACGACGGCGAACCTGCAGTGGGTGATCAGCGGCTACATGCTCGCGCTGGCGGCCTTCCTGATCCCCGGCGGGAGGCTCGGCGACATCCTCGGCCGCAAGCGGATGCTGATCATCGGTCTCGCCATCTTCGGTCTCGCCTCGCTCGGGGCCGGCGTCGCGCCGAGCGCCGAGGTCGTGATCGGTTTCCGGATCGTCCAGGGTGTCGGCGGCGGGATCATCTTCCCGCTCGCGGTCGCCGTCATCACCGATGCCTTCCCGCCCGAGCGCACGATGCGGGCGATCGGGAACACGTATGGAATTGGCGCCGTCGCAACGGCTCTCGGCCCCCTGTTCGGCGGCGGGCTGACGGAGCTGACCGACTGGCGCGTGGTCCTGCTCGTCAACGTCCCGGCGACCGGCGCGGCGATCGCCGTGGTCGCCCTCGGCGTGCGGGAGTCCCGGGACACCACGGTGCCCCGCTCCATCGACCTCCCGGGCCTCGTCGCGGTGACCTTCGGCATCGCCGCCCTCACGTTCGCGGTCGATCGCGCCGACGCGTGGAGCGCCGGCGCGATCCTCGGCGTGGCCGCGATCGGCCTCTTCGCGCTCGTGCTCTTCGTCCTGCGGGAGCGAACCGCGCGATGGCCGCTCGTCAACCTCGATCTCTTCCGCAACGTCCCCTATGTGCTCGTCACCCTGCTGGCGACGGTGGCGAACATCGCCTTCGTGGTGGCGACCTTCGCCGCGACCATCTACCTGCAGCAGGTCAAGGACTACTCGCCACTCCAAGCGGGCGTGATCTTCCTCGCGGCATCGGTCCCGCTGGGCATCGCCGGCCCGCTCTCGGGTCGCCTCGGCGAGCGCTTCGACATCCCGCGCACGATCGCCACCGCGACGATGGCCGGGTCGGTCGGCCTCTTGTTGGTGTCGCTGGGCGGCGACCTTGGTCCTTACCTGGTCGGCTTGGGGCTCGTCGGGCTCGGCTACGGGGTCGGATGGTCGATGGCGAGCGTCGGCACCCAGACCGTCGTGCCGGCCGAGCGGGCCGGACAGGCCTCGGGCGTCACCCTCGCGATTGTGATCGGGAGCGCCGGCCTTGCGGTGGCGGCGGCCGCGGTGCTCATTGAGGGCGGGGTCAACGCGGGAACGGCGATCGAGGGACTCTTACGCTGGGTCGCGATCGGCAGCGCCGCGGCTGCCGCGATCCTCGCCGCGCTCGCGGCGTGGCTGACGCCGAAGGCGCTCGCGGCCGCCAGCTCGGGTCCCTGACGCCCGGCTTCAAGCCGGCGCGGCCGCGCGTAAACTCGCAGTCGCACCACGGGGCGTGGCGCAGCTTGGTAGCGCGTTCGGCTGGGGGCCGAAAGGTCGCCGGTTCAAATCCGGCCGCCCCGATCACCTGGAAGGTGGCGATAGGCGTTACTGCGCGCCGGCGGTGGGGGAGAGCGTCGGCGGCTCCGCCGCCACGCCATCTGAGGGTTCGGCGCTCGCCGTTGCCGGCGCGGCCAGCAAACCCGCCCCGCAGTCGGCTTCGCTCGGTCGGGAAGAGCGACCCCCCCCGTCCCGGGACGGGGCCGGAGCCCGAGCCCGCCGCTTACACGCACAGTGCACGCGCAGGTGTGGCCGGGTCCACACCTAGGGGTCCTGGTAGAAGCGGCCCGCGCGGGCGACGCTGCGGGTGCAGTTCGAAAACCACCTACCAAGGAGAAGGAATCAAAATGAGGATCACCAAGACCCGCCGAGCCCTCGCCGTCCTCGTCAGTCAGACGAGGAAGCCGACGCGCCGCCGGTTCACCTCAGCGCACGCGATCGCGCTGCTCGCGCTCTTCCTCGCGCTCGGCGGCTCGGCCCTGGCCATGAGCAAGGCGACCGTCGGCACAAAGGACATCGAGCCGCAGGCGGTCACGGCAGGGAAGATCAAGGACGGCGCCGTGAAGACGACGAAGATCCGCGACGCGGCGGTTACGACCGACAAGCTGGCCGACGGGGCGATCACGAGCGACAAGCTGGGGACCAACTCGATCACGTCGTCGAAGATCGTCGCGGGGGAGGTCCGCGCCAGCGATCTGGGAACGATCACCACAGTGCAGAACACCGTGCAGATCGCGGCGGGCGCGAACGGCACGGCGGACGTCGCGTGCCCCGCTGGCTCGGTCATGCTGAGCGGCGGCGGGTACTGGACCAACAGCGCGAACAATCTCAGGACGACCCTCAAGCAGGACAACGGCTGGCGGGTCGAGGGAAAGAACACCCTCGCCGTCTCTACGCCGCTGACCGTTCAGGCTTACTGCCTGGCCGGCTGAATCGCTCGCGGCCCCGCGGGAGGAAATGGCTCCCGCGGGGTCGCTAGAGCTCGATCTGTGCTGCTGGAGCCACGATTCACCTCTCGAGCGCGACCCTGGCACTCGCCGCAGCGACCCACGGGCAATTCGTTGAGTTCGGGTCGAAGCATCCGATCGCCCTAAACCCTTGACGTCGCCCGCGTCGGGGCGACTACGTCCTATGCGACCGGGACGTCACGCGCATGGACGGTACGGACGCATCGGACGCTCCTGGAGGCATCGACACCCTCTGCAGCCCGGCTGGGGGCCGAAAGGTCGCCGGTTCAAATCCGGCCGCCCCGACTAAGGAGAACCCGCATGATTATGGGGTTCTCGCGCTTAACGCCTGAGATCGATGGATCGGACGGGGTCCATTTGGGGTCCATTTCCCGCGCAAGCATCGGCGTCTCGGCAGGGGACGCAGTCGCAGACGGGTGCCAAGGCAGCGCCCGATGCCTGCGGTGACTCCCGCTTCTCGTCCCAGAGAAGAGGGGCACCGCGCAGGTGTCACTGTCGCAAGTCGCGCGAAGCGGGAGCGCGCCCAGCCCGGCATTCCGACGGGCATCGGGTCTCGTACCTAGGGGAGTTCTCGCAACGCGACCGACAGACTGCCCCCTAGCAGGACCAGCCCCGAGAGCACGCCGCTGACGAGGGGGATCCATCGCGCATGCGAGGTCGCGGCCAAGCCGAGGCCGGCGAGGCCGAGCACGACCAGGGCCGAGGCGGGCCCGGCGCTGCTTCCGCGCCAAACACCCGCGTAGCGGAAGGCGATGAAGTGAAGGCCGACGATGAGGGCGATCCAGGCGACGTAGCTCTGTCGTGGCGCACCGAACGCCGACAGGGCCGCCAGTCCGGCGGCGAGCAGCGCAAGCTCTGCGGCGACGATCAGCCAAGAGCTGCGTCCGAACAGGTTGACGTCCGCTCCGGCTGGGGCGGGACGCCGCCCGCTGAGGGCTCGCCGCCGGGCCAGGAGCAGCGCAATGAAGGCGACGATGGCGACAATGCGAAAGATGGTCGCGGCGGTCGGCCCGAGCGGCGTGCTCGCGTTGGCGAGGACGAACACCATGCCGAAGGTGCCACCGATCAGTGCTCCGGTGAGGCGCTGGCGGATTGGTCAGCCCCCATGTGTGCGCTGCCCAGAACCCGCTGCGGCCTCGCTCACCGCTCGTTGATCGCCTGACTTCAAGAGCCGGCTGCCCGACAGGTAGACGAGAGCGTGGTAGGCGATCGAGAGTGCTCCCAGCGCCAGCCCGAGGGCGTGCTGCCCGGCCTCGTACCAGGCGAGGGCCGCGAGTCCGGATACAGCGAGCTCCTGGGTCAGCCGCAGTGGCTCGGCGGCGCGGCCCGCCTGGTGGAAGTCGATTGCGCCCCAAAAGCCGAAGCCGACGAGCGGCGCACCGATTCCGAGGGCGATCTTTGCGCCTGTCCCAACGCCGGTGTGAAAGCCCCAGTAAGCGAGCGCGACCACGATGCCGATCTCCATCAGGACGCGAAGCGTCAGGTTGACTCGCTGGAAGGCAGTCATGGCCGAGCCTCCCTCATTTCGCTGGTCACGGGGCTGAGTATCGGTTATCGCGCAGAGGAGTCGCTACGGGACGGGGCGCTGCCTTCAGTCCGAGGTGGGCGGACCGGAATCCTTGACCTTGCCCACTGTGTGGGCTAGTCAAGTCGACTACAACCCCAGCCAGAGCGCTCCTCGGTGAAGGCGCAACGAACCGGGGGCTGCCGCTGCGCACGTGAGAGTCGTCGGGCTGCCGGCTCACGCTGGT
Organism: uncultured Actinomycetes bacterium; assembly: GCA_963841455.1. Lineage (GTDB taxonomy): Bacteria > Actinomycetota > Thermoleophilia > Solirubrobacterales > 70-9 > JAWVFM01. The sequence goes on along the minus strand of CAWJCU010000013.1, from coordinate 3,513 downwards.
TTGGTGGCCAGGTATAGATGGATGCTGCCGAAGCCTCCAATCTCCCGGTCCTCGGCCTCGAATCCGTGTGCGCGAAATATGGGCTTCATGTCCCGGATCAGGTCGCCGAAGCGCCGACCGATCCCCACGAGTGCGGTCCCGAGCCGATTGCCGTCGCGCGGGTAGTTCAGGTCGATCATCACGAGCCGACCGCCCGGCTTAAGCACGCGGTGGAGCTCTGCCATCGCCGCGTCGGCGTCGGGATAGGCGGTGAAGGCCATCGTGTTGAGGACGGTGTCGAATTCCTCGTCGCCATAGGGCAACGCTTCGACGCTCGCCACCGTGAAGCTGGGCGGCGAGTCCGCATCGGCGGAGGTTTCGGGCGGCGACATTGAGCATCCGCTTGTTGAGGTCGATCCCGTGGGCCTCGAACCTGCCTGCGTACTGCGTCAGCAGCCAGCCGGTGCCAAAGGAGACCTCGAGCACCCGCGGCCCTCGCAGGTGCGGCAGCGCCGCGCTCAGCCACCGGCGCCAGAACGGAAGCAGCGGCACGACGAGGTCGTAGGCGCGAGCGATGCGCGAATAGAAGCGGTCGTAGCGCTCGCTGAACGCGCCGGGGTCCGCGGGCTCGGCGGAGTAGCGGCCTCCTTCCGTCATCGGCGGTCCTCGCGGGCGGCGACAACGACCTCGGAGGGCACTCCCCAGCTGGTTACGACATCGCGCTCAATGACTCGCCACGGCGCTGGCTCGAGCAGGTCGCAGAGCTCGATCGGGCGACAGCCGCCGACGAGGCCGGGCCAGCGCCTCGCGACGGCGCCCCAGCAGCCGGCGACCAGCTTGCTCCTGGGCGTGGTTCCGTTGGTCAAGCTGACCAGGGCGAGCAACCCGCCCGGGGCAAGCATGCGGTGGGCCTCGTCGATCAGCGCGCGGGCATTGGCCGGCGACAGCAGATCGAAGACGTACGTGGCGACGAACCGGTCGAAAGACCCGTCGGCGCCGGGGAGCGTCAGCGCCGGTGGCTCGAGCAGCCGAGCCTCGGCCCGGGACGCCCACGGCGCGAGGCGCGAGCTCGCGACCCGCACCATCTCGGGACTGACATCGACGCCGAGGTAGCGAGCCGAGTCCGGAAGCTCGGCTGCGAGCAGCTCCGCTGCGAAGCGCCCGGTGCCACAGCCCAGCTCGAACACCGCGCGGGCTTCCGGGAGGTTGGCCGACCGCCTCAAGCGGGCGGTCGCCGCGTCCTCGTAGAAGCGCTGGGTGTCCTGCCAGCGCCCAACGCGGTCGTAGACCCGGCGCGCGCTTGCGGCATCCAGCGGCACGCGACCAGCGTACGACTCGGTTGGACGACCGGGGACCGCGCGCTGCGTTTCACCGACCCGATGCCGCGACGCCGCCCCGAAGCTCCCTCCGCGTGGTTGCGGCGATGGAGGTAACGCCACCCCCGCTGTCTGACCGGGCCTGTGAACGTAAAGGTGGTACTGGATGTCCTCGAGCGAAGCCTCCTCGGGGAGGCCGTCGAGGATCTTCCGTGCGTCGTGCTTCGCGGTGGCCATCGCCTATCCAGAGTACCTCTGGAAGTCGGCGTCCGACGACGCTTTGCTCTTATCAGCTACGCCATGCGCATGCCGTCGAGATGGCTCGTGAGGGTGTTGCGCTGAACGTGATCCAGCGCCAGCTCGGCCACGCCGACCTTGGGGTCACTTCGGTCTACCTTCAGGGCATCGACAACACGGAGGTGATCAGCGCGGTTCGTTCGCGCCTCGCACCGACGATGCCGGCGAGCGCCGGACTGATGATGTAGCCGGGCCGCCTGGCAACCGCTGCTCGTCGTCGCGGGGAGGGGCACTCCCAGTGCGTGCGCTCGTTCACGGATCGATGAGTCTCGACACGCCGAAGGGTCTAAGTTGTCCGGCTCGCAAGTCTTTGACGTTTCCGTGGAGGTGTATCCCGGTCGACCGCCGCAGGACCATGCACGAGCACGAACACGGCGAGCAGCTATTCGACGCGGGGCGCAAGCCCCCGAGTGGGACGCGAGGTACCGCGAGCGCGAAGGATCGATGTGGAGCGGGCGACCGAACGGGCGGCTCGTCGCCGAGGTCGCCGACCTCACCCCGGGCCGGGCGCTCGACGTCGGTTGTGGCGAGGGCGCCGACGCGATCTGGCTCGCTCGGCTCGGCTGGACGGTCACTGCGATCGACGTCTCCGATGTCGCCGTCGGCCGGGCGCGGGAGGCTGCCGAACGGGCGGGCGCCTCGGTCGAGTGGATCTGCGGGGACGCCTGCAGACACCGTTCCCGGCCCGCTCCTTCGACCTCGTGTCGATGCAGTACCCGGCGCTGCCCAAGTCCGCCGGCGAGGCCGCAGTGCGGAGCGTTGCTCGACACGGTGCGCCCGGGTGGGTTGCTGCTCGCCGTCTACCACGACCTCGACGACGAGCACCGCGAGCACATGAAGTCGCAGGGCGTCGACCCGGCGGACTACGTCGGCGCCGACGACCTCGGCCGGCTGCTGGGCGACGACTTCATGGTCGAGCTGCACGCGGTCGAGCCGCGCATCGACCCGCCGCCCGACACCCCGCACGTCGCCGATGTCGTCCTGCGCGCCCGGCGTCGCTGACCGCCGGCCGTGCCGACCTACACCGGCTCGGCGGCGGCCTTCGGTTGGCGGTAAGCGGGGGGGCCTGAGGTTGAGATGCGGGGGACAGGAATACGAGGCCATTTCGCGGCAGGAGGCTCGGGTAAGGCGTGAACCCCCGGCTGCCCGTGCTCGCGCTGAGCGGAAGCGGGCCCATCTGGCATTCGCTAGCCCTCCGGCCGCATGTCGGTGCACTTAGGATCGGCGCAGACAATTCCCTTGGAAAGGAGCGGGACATGAGGAAGTTCTTCGTGATCGCCCTCGCAAGCGCTATGGCCGTCGGGGCCGTTTCCGCCTTCGCCGGCCAGGTTCCGGACAACTTCACCGGCACCTTCAAGAAGAAGCCCGACAAGCACGCGGTGATGGGCTTCCACGCAGTCTTTAAGAACAACAACTACACGAAGGTGAACAAGTTCGACTGGGACGGACTCACCTGCGCGAAGGGCGGCGAAGGATTCACCGGCGGCGTGAGCGGCAAGCCGTTCAAGGTCAAGCACGGCGAGTTCCACGGCAAGCGACCAGTCCAGGCGAAAGCCACGAGTATCACCGCCAAGATCGAGGGCGAGTTCATGAGCAAGGTCAAGGCCAAGGGGTCGATCAAGCTGTCCGGAGGACCCTCGGGCGGACAGTGCGACTGGAAGGACAGCTGGAAGGCGAACGCCGGCGGCTGACACCTTGCGGCGCTGAGTGGCCGGTGGATCGGCCAGGAGCCGGGCTCCTAGGCGAGAGGAAGCCGCGGGGCGCCAGACCGGATTTGCGTGTGAAGGGCACCGATGCTTCTCCCCGCAGGGCATCCGTGTGGTCCCAGCTGCCCGACATGGAGGTGCTCCCGGGGGAATGGAGGTGCGCCCCGGGGGACGAAATGCAGCAGTCGCTGCTCGCGCTGAGCGGAAGCGCTACG
>CAWJCU010000012.1:0-13447 GCA_963841455.1 uncultured Actinomycetes bacterium | reverse complement strand
AGCTCGCCATTTACTTCGACCCTTCGGGAAATGCCCCGCCTCAATACGAGATGTACGACCACAACCGCGAATCCACTGAGCGGCGAAACCTCGTCGATCGCGCCACGGGCAAGCCGGTGGCCGCCTCGGATCAGGCCATGCGTTCCGAGCTCGGGGGTGCTTCGCGAGCGCATGGCCGCGAACGGCTCGGCTCCGCCGCCTGCCGCGCGGGCTCTCTGAGGAGTCGGGACCGATCTCCGGGCTCACCGAGCGAGTCGAGGCGTGGCGCGCGCTTGGCCAATCGAGCAGTTCCGCGACCGCGACATCCACGTCTACAAGCGTCCGGGGGCCGGGCCCCCGCTCGTGCTGCTGCACGGCTTCCCGTCGAGCTCGTTCGACTGGCGGAAGTTCCTCGACGCCGAGCGCGAGCGGCCGGTGGTCGCGTTCGACTTCCTGGGCTTCGGCCTCTCGGAGAAGCCGACGGACCACACCTGCACGGTCGCCTGGCAGGCGGACCTCGCGGAGGAGATGGTCCGTCGCCACCTGGACGGTGGCCCGTCCTTCGTCGTGGCGCACGACATGGGCACCTCCGTCGCCACGGAGCTGATGGCGCGGGACGTCGAGGGGACCCTGGAGATCGACATCGCCGGCGCCCTGCTCTTCAACGGCAGCATCGTCCTCGAGCGCGAGAGCCTCACCCGCTCGCAGCGCCTGCTCCGGGGCCCGCTGGGTCCGTTGGCGGCACGGCTCGCGAACGAGCGGGTCTTCCGCCGCGAGTTCGGGCCCTCTTCTCGGCCGACCATCCGCTGAGCGACACGGAGGCCGCCGATCAGTGTCGCTCATCCGCCACCGAGGAGGCCGAGGTCTCGGCCACAACTGATCGACTACCTCGCAGCGGGTCCGGTTCGCGGGGCGCTGGCATGGCGCGATCCGCGGTTGGGCCGGTGGCCTCAGCTTCGCTTGGGCCACAGAGGACCCCGTGGCGACGCTCGCGGTGCTCGACGCGCTGATCGAATTGCGCCCGAGCGTGCCCGTGAGGCGGCTTCACGGCCTCGGGCACTACCCGCAGATCGAGGACCGCGGGGCGATCGCTGCTGCGCTCGGGCCCGCGCTGGCCGTCAGCGTAGCGAGTCAGGAACCCGGCGACCTCGCGCGCGCAGCGCTGGGGGTCGTCCGCGAATACGAAGTGGCCGGCGCCCTCGACGACGACCATCTCGGCGCCGGGGATCTCCTTCTTGAAGCGGTACGCCCCGGCGACGGGCGCGAACGGATCGTCGGCGCCCCACAGGAGCAGCGTCGGGAGGCCGAGCGCGGCGAGCTTGCCGCGGTAGGGCTCGAGCTTCGGGAAGTCGCCGGATCGGTAGAGCTCGAGCACGCCGCGGCGCCCGTCCTCCGTCTCGAAGGCGCGCCAGTAGTGGGCGATCGCCTTGTCGTCGAAACCGGCGGACTGGGAGCGCATCATCGCCGTGAACCCGTCGCGGTCGAACGCGTCGATCATCTCCTCGCCCTTCCCGGGCGTTCGCATGACGTCCGCGGCCCCGTGCCATTTCCGTCGGGAAAGAAGCCTGTGTTCGAAGCGACCAGGGCCGAGGCGCGGCCAGGATGGTCGCACGCCCAGCGCAGGCCGATGAGGCCGCCCCAATCGTGCGCCGCGAGGGCGACCCGCTCCAGGCCCACCTCCTCGGCGAACCGCTCGAGGGCGTCGACCTGCCGCTCCCAGGTGCCGGGCGGATCGGGGGCCGAACGCGGAGCCCTGGGTAGGTCAAGCGCAATCGCACGCCGTCCCGTGCCCGCGACGGCCTCGAGCACCGCGGTCCACATCAGCGAGCTCTCCGGGAAGCCGTGGACGCAGAGGAGCGGATCGAGGCCCGAGTCCGAGCCGGGCGCCGCCTCCCGGTAGGCGATCTCGCCGGCTCGCTTCATCTCGATTGCGGCCACCCGGCCACCCTAGTCGGGCCCGGCGATGGGCCGTGGCGCGAAATGCACCGCATAGGTTGGTTTTTGCGCCACAAGGCCTCGATTCCGGCCTTCTGCCCGTCGCTACGCTTGGCCGCCCGGCGCCTTGGCGGAGTGGTTACGCAGCGGCCTGCAAAGCCGTTTACACCGGTTCGATTCCGGTAGGCGCCTCTGGCCGGACGAGGGCGCTGCTTCGGGTTCTGGGCCGCGAGGTGATGACGCCCTGCCCGTAGCATCGACCAGTGGCCAAGGACGCGATCGCCGACCTCGACTCGGACGAGTTGGGCAAGCTCTTCGCCGCCCCGCCCGACGAGTTCGTCTCGGAGCGGAATGCGCTGGCCAAGCGCCTGCGCGAGGAGGGGCGAGACGACGACGCTGAGCGCATGCGGAATCTGCGCAAGCCGACGCGCCCAGCGTGGGTCGTCAACCAGCTCCGCGCCGCTCACCCGATTCACTCAGGAGCTGGGCCGAGCTCGTGGCGAAGCTGCGCGAGGTGGCCGAGGGCACGGTCGACTCCAAGGAGCTCCGCCGAGTTGCTCACGCGGAGGACACCGCGCTCGACGGGCTGGTCAGGGAAGCCGCGTCGCTTGCCGCGGAGCTCCGGCAGCCGGCAAGCGAGCCGGTGCTCGCCAAGGTGCGCGAGACGCTCGAGGCCGCCGCGGTCGACGCCGACGTCCGCTCGCGCGTCCTCGCCGGCACGCTCGAGCGCGAGGAGCGGGCGGCGTCGATCGGCTTCGCAGCGATCGCCGCTTCGAAGCCAAGTCGCCCGGCCCGATCGAAGAAAGCGGATGCGGCCAAGCGCAGCAAGCAGGAGACGGCCGAACGGGAGCTGGCCGACGCCGAGCGAGCGCTGGTCGAGGCCGAGCGGGACCTGGAGCGCGCCGACCGGGTTGCCAAGGAGGCCCGGAAGCGCGTGACGATGGCGCGCCGAGGAGCTAAGGGCTGACGCCGAAGCGCGCCGGGAGGCGCTGGTAGGTGTTTTCGAGGTCGTCCTGGAGGACGGTCGCGCTCCCAAGGGCCTTGAGCGAGAGGTCGTGGTCCAGCCTGCTCACCCGGTATCTCCAGCCGTCCGGAAGGTCGAGACGCCCGCCGAGGTGCGCGAGCTTGCTGTAGGTGAGCGAGGGATCGACGATCTGCGAGTAGGCCTGCAGGCGGTAGACGCGGCCGGAGGGATCGATGAGGTCGAACACCTGCCTTCCCTTGCGGTAGCGCCAGGTGTTCGAGCGGCTGATCCGGATCGCCGTATAGGGCGGGGGCTTCCCGCCGCCCGTTTGGTTGAGGTCGATCGTCGCCGCGTCGCGGAGCTTCTTGCCCGCGAAGGTCGAGACCGAGCCGAGCTTCGGGACCGAGACTCCGTCGACGACGAAGTGCCGTGGCCCGTTGAGGACGACGAGCGGCACGTGATGCTCCGCTGCGAGCGCGTTCGGGTCGAGGCTCTCCCACCACGCGGCCGGGCAGCGATTCAGACCGAGTGTGTTCCAGACCGTGGCCACCGGCGAAGGCGCCGTGACGACAGTGAAGATCTCGCAGTAGCGGGCGTCCCGGATGCCGTCGAGGCTCGCTCCGGAGGCGGTTGTCGAAGCCAGGAGGGCGGCCGCCGCGACGAGCACGGCGACCGCCTGTCCACGGAATCCCCCGCCTTTTGTCAGCTGCGCGGTCAGGACCTGACCCTACCTACGTCCTGGCCGGTCGCCAGCCTGGGCCCTCGGCCGCGTAGTCCTCGAGCAGGCGGACGAGTTCCGGCTCCGACCGGTTGGTGTCGAGCAGCACCACCGATCCGGGCCAGGCGCGCTCGCGATATCGCTGCCACGCGTCGGGATCGCGCGATGGCGGCTCGTAGATCCACGAGCCGGTGTTCCAGAACCGCAGGCCGTCGTCGGCATTGTCGAGGCAGCGCTCGAGCGGCTGGTGGGTGTGGGCGAAGACCATGGTCTTCGTCTCCCGGTCCCAGCCGAGGTTGCGGACGACCTTCCCGTATGCGCACAGGGCGTCGGAGGGGTGGTCGCTCGGGTCGATCGTCCGAGTCGGGTCGGCGTCTCCGGGGCGGCGGCGGCGCGCGATCGCGCGGGCGATACGGCCGAGCTCCCGGATCGGAGCGCGCATGAGCGCGGCGATGTGAGCGGCGCGCTCGAGCTCGGCCTGGGCCGCCTTCTGGGCCTCGGTCCCGCGCGGGAGCTGGGCGACGGTGAACAGGAGCTCGGTCAGTGGCACGATCGTCGCCTCGTAGTCGGAGATCGTGGGCTGGGATGTCCGGCCGCCGGCGATTCCCCACGTGCCCCGGTTCAGCAGCCGGTCGGGCAGCGAGCCGGTCATGTGCGCGTCCAGATAGTGGCCGTGGAAGCAGAGCGCGTCGCCGAAGCGGTAGGTCGGGTACACGATCTCGGACTCGGTGTCGGGCAGGCGGCGGTCGAGATAGCGCTTGAAGAAGCCGCGATGGCGTTCGAGCTCGGCCTCGCACTCGGCCTCGTCGGCCGTCGCCACCTGATACTCGACGACCGTCCGCAGCTGGCGAACCATGATGTGGTGGTCGTGGTTGCCGGCGGAGAAGACCAGGCGCTTGCCCGCCATCTTCCGGGCCACCAGGTCGAAGAAGCCCTCGGCCGACGCGAACGCGTTCTCCACGGTGGAGAAGAGGAAGTCGTAGAGGTCGCCGAGGATGATCAGTTCATCGACGTCGTCGAGGGCCGGCGCGAGCGCGTCGAGTGCGAAGTGGTGCCGAAGGAGGTCGTCGCCGGTCCAGGCGCCGAAGTGGGTGTCGGAGATGACGAGGGCGCGCATCGTGCCCAGGCTACTTGCGCCGGAGGCCTACGATCCGGGTGACAGATGCTCCTGATCCTCGCCGTCGTGCTCGCCCTTCTCTTCCTCCCGTCGCCGTGGGGGATCGCCGTGGTCCTCGCCGCCGCGTGCTTCGAGGTCCTCGAGCTAGCGATCTGGCGGCGAACGCTCGGCTGGGGCAAGAAGACCGGTGCGGAGGCGCTCGTCGGGATGCGGGCGGCGGTCGTGGAGGACTGCGACCCGCGCGGCCGCGTTCGCGTGCGCGGCGAGCTGTGGACGGCGGACGCCGCGGAGCCCGCGCGAGCGGGCGACTCGGTGGTGGTCACGAAGGTGGACGGCCTGCGACTGGAGGTCGGCCCGGCAACGGAAAAGGGCCCCTGAGAAAGGGGCCCTTGGTTCCGAAAGGACGTACCGCCAGCGATTCCCGCCGCTGGCCCGTCGGTCCTTCAGCTTTGAAAAGTCTCTACAGCCGCTATCGGCGGCCGCGCCTACCGCCTTAACGGACGCGCGTACTAACTTAACACTTTTCAGTACCCGTAGTTACGGTTCTCTATTCCGCAAATTGCGGGAAGTTCCTTTGCTGCCGAGCGGGAACCACCGGAGGAGGCCCCCGGGGGTTACGATCACCGATGTGAGGTATCTGATCACCGGCGGCTCGGGGTACATCGGCTCGCGCCTCGTGGAGGTCCTCGCGCCGCGGGAGGAGACGGAGCGGATCGTGAACGTCGACGTCCGCCCGCCGGCGGCGGCGAACGGCGTGTCCGAGTTCGTTCGCGGCGACGTGCGCGACTCGAACGCGCTCCGGGAGCTGCTCGAGCGGGAGCGGATCGACGCGCTCGTGCATCTCGCGTTCATCCTCAACCCGATCCACGACGAGGAGCGGATGTACGACGTCGACGTCAACGGAACCGACGCGGTGCTGCGCGCGGCCACGGCCGCGGGGGTCGGGCAGGTCCTCGTGACCTCGTCGGCGACTGCATACGGGGCATTCCCCGACAATCCCAAGCCGATCGCTGAGGACTGGCCCGTCCGCGGCCAGCCCGACTTCTCCTACGCCCGCCACAAGGCCGACGCCGACCACATCTGCCAGCTCTGGGCCGCCTCGCACCCGGACCGGACGATGACCATCGTTCGCCCGAGCATCGTCTTCGGCCCCAGCGTCGATAACTACATCTCGCGGACGTGGCAGAACTCGAGCTTTCTCCCGATCCCCGACGGCGTCGACGAGGAATTCCAGCTGATCCACGAGGACGACGTGGTGAGCGCGCTCATCGGCCTGCTCGACGCCAGGGCCGGCGGCGCGTTCAACCTCGCCTCCGACGGCACCCTCACCTGGCGCGAGTCCGCGGAGATGATCGGGCTGAGGACACGCGACATGTCGATGAAGACGGTGCGACGGATGTACGCCGCCGCGTGGGCCCTTCATGTCCCGGGAGTCGAGTCGCCGCCCGGCAACATCAACTTCATCCGCCACCCCTGGGTCGTCTCGAACGAGAAGCTGAAGGCGACGATCGGCTGGGAGCCCACGGCCACCACCCGCGAGGTCTTCGTCGAGACGATGTACGCCAAGGGCCTCGTGGCCACGGCGCCCCCCGCGCGCGCGCCGGCCGCCGCCTGAAGCCGGCGCTCAGCGCCTGATCAGGCGGTTCGTGAGCCGCGAAGCTGCCACGGCGGCGCGCGGCGAGATCCGGTGGAGGATCCAGAGCGGCATCACGTGGCTGTACGGGACCGGCTGGATCACGCGCTTTCGCCGGATCGCGGTGAGGACCGCCTGGGCGACGACGTCGGGCGATGCGCCGCGTTCACGGTAGAAGCGCTGGATCCGCTCGGCGTCGGCTGCGACCTCGCCGCGGTACGTCGACTCCCGCGTGATCGCCGTGTCGATGATGCCGGGGCAGACCGCGCTGACCCGTATTCCCTTGGGTCGCAGCTCCGCGTCGAGCGCTTCCGTTAGGCCCACGACCCCGAACTTCGACGCCGTGTAGGGCGCGAGCTCGGGGCTCGCCACCAGGCCCAGCATCGACGCGGTGTTGACGATGTGGGCCGGCCGGCCCTGGCGCAGCATCCGCGGGACGAACGCGTGGATGCCGTTGATCGTCCCCATCAGGTTGACCTCGATCACTCGCCGCCAGTCGGAGAGCTCGGTGTCCTCGACAGCCCCGGCGTGCCCGATGCCGGCGTTGTTGTGGAGCACGTTGATGCTGCCCTCGGCCTCGAAGACCTCGGCGGCGAGCGCGTCGACGGCGTCGGCGTTCGTCACGTCGAGAGCGTGCGCGGAGGCCTCGCCACCCGCAGCCGCGATCTCGGCCGCCACGCGCTGGGCCGCGTCGGCGTCGACGTCGCTGACGTGAAGGCGGGCGCCGAGCCGTCCGAAGAGCAGGGCGCTCGCCCTCCCGATCCCCGAGCCGGCGCCCGTGATCACAACCGTCTTACCGGTGAACTCCGCCATGCGGCGGCAACGATATCCCGGCGGGGACGCCGATCGTGGAGTAAACCTATGGCGAGGTGAGGATCTGGTTCGCGACCTGGGCGATCGTGGCCGTGGCGGCGGCCTTCGCGACCGTCCTCTACGTCGACCCCGGCGTGTGGCCGGCGAGCGACGGGGTTGCGAAGGCGCCGGCCCGAGCGAGACCCCCGCCAGCGCCCCCCACGGCGCCCGTGTCACCGAGCCGGCCGTTCGGGCTCCTTCCCAAGAGCGGCAGGCCGCCGGTGCGGCTCGCGTTCACGCACCCGCCGAAGGCCGGGATCCTCTTCGACGTCGACACCGGCCGGGTGCTTTGGCGGCGAAACCCCGCGCGCAGCCTGCCAATAGCGAGCCTCACGAAGATGATGACGGCGCTTATCGTTGCCACCGACGATCGGCCGAAGGAGAGCGTGCTCGTCACCCGCCGGGCCGTCCACTACCACGGGTCGGGGATCGGAGTGCTGCCGAAGGGCAAGGAGGTTCCGCTGCGGGCGCTGTTCGCGGGCCTACTTCTGGTCTCGGGCAACGACGCGGCGATCGCCCTCGCCCAGCACGACGCCGGGAGCGTGCGCGCGTTCGTCGACCGCATGAACCGCTGGAGCAATCGGCTGGGGCTTCGCTGCTCACGCTTCTCGAGCCCGAGCGGCATCCGCGACGCCGGCAACCACTCCTGCCCGTACGACCTCGCCCAGCTCGCCCGCGCCGACCTGGCCAACCCGCTGGTCGCACATGCCGTCGGCGAGCGGCACGCGCGCTTCCGCTTCCCGATCAGGGGCCACTACCTCGACCTCTGGAACATCAACCCGTTCATCGCCAACCGCACGCCTGGCATCACCGGCCTCAAGACCGGCTACACGACCGCGGCCGGCCGTTGCTACGTCATCACACGCCGGATCGGGGGGCGCGAGCTGGGCGTGGTCCTGCTCCACAGCCCCAATCCCCTGCACCAGGTTCCGGCGCTCCTGAAGGCGGGAGCGAAGGCCGAGGGCGAGCGCGGCCGAGGCTAAACTCGGCGGCCCGGGCGCTTAGCTCAGTTGGGAGAGCGCCAGCTCGACAAGCCCGCCGATGCGCGGCGGCGTTTACGGCTCAACCAAGCCGTTTGCGGGATCCACATCGACGCCCTGCGGCGAGTCCAAATACTCGCTCTTTGCGGTTCACTCGCTGCGATTTGGGCCGAGGATCGCGTTTCGGCCCATTCGGAAGGCGGTGAGGGCCGGCGTTCAATTGCCATGAGCAGCTGCCTCATAGTCTCGGCGGTTAGGTGCGGCGTTTGTAGCTCAGCCACGCGGTTTCGGCACCGTCGCACCGCGCGATCGCGGGGGCCTTTTGAGTCGCGGAATTTGCGCCCAACTTCTGCCCATTTGGGCAAGGGGCGGCGGATTGCCCACTCGGTCGCTGGAACTGCTCTCGATCCTCGGGGCATGAAACTGCACCCCGAAAGCTGACGTCCGGGGTCCGGACCTACGGTCCGCTGACTGGGACAGGGGCTTTCTGGAGAACGCAGGCTGGACGCCCCGTTTCTGCGCGATGGGCTCCGAGCCCGGCTTTCCAATGGGCGCCCCTGCGCCCGCCCGGTTGTGCTGCGAGCACGAATCCGTCGATGTCGTTGTCCACCTGCTCTCCGCCCGTCAACCAAATCATCAAGGAGGAGGGCAAATGAGATCGATCGGTCTCGACATCCACCGCGACTTCTGCGAGGTCGCGATCGCCGAGGGGGGAGGTGAGATCCGCTCGGCGGGCCGCATCGAGATGACCCCGGCGGCGCTGGAGCTCTTCGCCCAGAGTCTCGGCCGCGACGACCGCGTGGCGCTGGAGGTGAGCGGCAACGCCTGGGAGGTGGCGCGGATCATCCGCCCCACGTCGGCCAGGTGGTGGTCGTCTCCCCCGGCCGACACCGGGATCCGCCAGGCCCGCGCGAAGACCGACCGCCTCGATGCCCGGGCGCTGGCAAAGCTCCTGGGCGCGGCTCGCTCGACCCGGTCCGCAAAGCCCTCCTTTAGCGACCTCTTCGGGCTCAAGGGTCGGCGCCGAGGGGCTCTGCTCGGCGACGTTCTCGCGTATGGCAGATTCTTAGCTCTGGATGGAGAGCAGTGACTTGGACGGTGCCGAGCGCTCTTCGATGGCCTCGTGTACCGCGCTGGCACGGGCCAGTGGCTCGATCGCAGGCTCCGGCTCGCGCAGCGCACCCCGGACGACCAACGTGGTGACGGCGGCCAGCGCGTTCGAAACCAATCCCGGGCGCAGGTCGGCGGTGCCGCCGACGTTGAGTCCGCTCAGGGTCCGCGTATTGAGCCAGGCGTCGTTGCCAGAGATCGGCGGATCGTCGCCGCTGGCATTTCCGAGGATGAGGTGGCGCCCGAAAGGCGCCAGCCGGTTGAACGCCGTCGTGCGCAGGGCACCGCCGACCGGATCGATGACGACATCGACAGCACCGTCCTCGCTGAGTTCGTCAAGGTGGGCGTCGAGCTCCTCGGCGATGACGACCTCGCTGCATTCCGCGGGTCCTCGCTCCGGGTCGCGGCCGACTACGCCGACGACGAGCGCGGCAGGGTGAAGCGCGGCAAGACGAGCCGTGATCGCGCCGAGTCCGCCGCCGACGCCAAGCACCAATACTCGATCGCGTTGCTTGAGGTCCGCCAGATGATGGAGTGCGATCCAAGCAGCAACGCCGTTTGAGATCACGGCGGTAATTCGCTTGAGGTCCGCGTCTTCGGGCAACGGGGCGACCATCAGGTGATGGGCGACGGCGACCTCGGCATATCCTCCGGCACGCTCGGTACGCCCGAAATCGTTGAGCAACGCGGCGACCAGCTGACCGGAAGCGAGCCCTTCGACGCCGGGCCCGACGGCGCGGATGCGGCCGGTCACTTCGATGCCGGGCACGAACGGCAGCCCGAGCGGGAAGGCGCCGGAGCGCAGCATGGTGTCGACAAAGCCAACGCCCGCGTACTCAACATCGACGCTCACTTCGCCTTCGTCAGGCTCTGGGATCGGCCGATCGACGAGTCGGAGGTTCTGCGGCGGCCCAAACTCCGCGACAGCGACGGCGCGCATCATGGACGGGCTCATGACCTCGCCTCCGCGGCAATGCCCAGGGCAAGGCCATCGCGCCCGCAACCGTCTGCCGTACCCGCCTCGATAGCGTAATCGGCGAAACCCGGACAGATCTCTGCAGGTGACCTTCGAATGTGCTCCGCAGCCTCCTGACCCTGAGTCTCTTCTACGAGTCCGATGCCGAGAGCATGCCAGTCGGTCTTCGAGTTCACATGCGCTCCATCCAAGACTCGCGAATTCCAATGCTTGTATCGAGGCGCCACCGACCAGCCTAGGAACCGGCGCCCTTGGGCGTCTGTACGACCCGAATCTCAACCGTCATACCGAAGAACTTGTGGCCGGACACCGTGCACCAGGCCTCGACATCCTCGGTGATCGTGCCAACATCGAGTCGCTGTGACTCGCCCGGGTCGAGCATCCTCGTGCGTGTCGCACCGCCGTAAAGCGCGAGGTCATGGGCCTCATCCCCGCCGTTGACGACCCTGAGAACCAGGTGCGTCCCTGGGTCGACCTCGACGACGTCGGGCGTGACGTCGAAGCCGAGGGTGGCGTCGACGAGCTCGACGCGAACGACTCTGGTGCCGCCGCCGAGAACGCGCTTGGTAGTGATCGTGTCGAAACCGCCCGCAAGTGCGACGGCTGCGAGAGCGACGAGAGCGAGCGCGAGCGCGACGGCGGTGGCGAGGAGCAGCCGTCGGCGGCGCGGCCTCATCGGGTCTTCTCCGATGACATCGACGCCAGCCCTCTCGAGGTTGTACTTGCATTCGTCTCCCGATCGACCACGGAGATCCCGGCCGCGCGGAGTGGAGCCGTCAGCCGGTCGAGCGCGAGCAGATCCTCCGGACCGAAGACGCCGGTTCGCCCCTGAGCACCCCCGCGATCGTCGATCAGCGCCTCGGCGAAGACGACGGTGCTCTCCGCCGCCCCCCGGTAGTCGCCTCGGCACTCGAGCGTGCGAGCGGCGATCCGCCGGCCCTGCTTGAGGACCGCGACCCAATGCGCCACCGGCTCTCGACTTGGCTCGGCGCCGTTGGTTGTGGGGTTGGAGCCGAAGGCGGCGCGTGGGAGCCTGGAGATGATGCGGGCCTTGTTGAGGAGGAGCATCGCGCGATGGGCGGTGCCGTCGGCGATGCAGACGTAGGGGCTGACCGCTCGACCCGCGGCGACGGCCCCGAGCCAGCCGGCATCCGCCTCGGCAAACCCCAGGCAGCGCCGGCTGCCGAACGGCTCGGGAAGGGGGACGACCGCGGTCCGGTGGCGTCCGCGCCCGGTCACGTTGCGATGGGCGAAGTCGCCGCCCGCCGGGCCACTCGTGCCGTTGGTCGAGACGGTGAAGACGAACTCGACCTCGTCGGCCTGGGGATGGGCGGCGAGGAGCTCTGCGGCGATCAGGTTGGTGAGCCCCGGGGCGATGCCGGCGTTCATGACGACGGTACCTCGCGCGGTCGTCGTCTCCTCCGCGAGCTGGCGGCCCGCCTCGGCCGGCATCGCCGAGACGTTGAGCAGCAGCCCGCCACGGTCGAGGACGGCCCTCTCGGCCCGAAGCCCGGGGTCGGGCACCGGATTGACGACGACGTCGGCCTCCCCGATCGCCGTGGCGACGGTCTCGGGCTCATCGAGGTCGACGTGCCGGAAGATCGGGTGTTCGTCGGGGCGGCGACCGCTTCGCACTACGGTCCACCCCGCCCGGGTGAATCCCTGCGCCAGCAGTGATCCCAAGACACCCTGGGATCCGATGACCAGGACTCGACGCCCTTGCGCTCCAGATGATCCTGCCATTGCCGTGCTCCTTTCAAACGAGGTGGCTTCGAAGGTCCAGGGTTACACTCCGTTTGGCCTGCGTCAATGACCATTTCTCCCCAGAAGAAACGGACCAATCTCCCCGAGGGCGAGACCGAGGCATACCCCGCCGACGTGCTCGTCGCGCTTGATCGCTCCCAGCCGCGCGCCCTGCGTGCCCAGCTCGAGCGCGGGCTGCGCGACGCGATCCAAGGGGGCCGCCTGGCGACGGGCTCGACGCTTCCGCCTTCGCGGACGCTCGCGCGCGAGCTGGGGGTCGCGCGCTCGGTCGTCGTCGAGGCGTACGGCCAGCTCGTCGCCGAGGGCTATCTCGAGGCACGCCAGGGCTCAGGCACCCGCGTGCGTGCGACGGACATTACGACGAGCCTCGCCGGCGCCGAGCGCGAGCGGCAGGATGGCGTCAGCGTCCGCTTCCTCAGCGGCCTTCCCGACCCCGCGAGCTTTCCGCGCCGGGAATGGCTGCGCCAATACCGCGCGGTGCTGAGTGCCGAGCCGGACGCGGCGTTCGGCTATCCGACCCCACAGGGCGCGATCGAGCTGCGCCGGGCGCTGGCCGGCTACCTGGGAAGGGTCCGCGCGGTCCGCGCGACCCCGGCCGAGCTCCTTATCTGCGGCGGCTTTGCCCAGGGGCTGACGCTGATCTGCCGTGTTCTGCGAGATCGTGGGGTCAGCTCGATCGCCGTCGAGGATCCCTGCTTCTCGTTTCACCGCCGGCTCATCAGGGCAACCGGGCTGGAGCCGATCCCAGTATCGGTCGACGAAGACGGCATAGACGTCGGCAGGCTCCGCGCGCTTTCGGTCGGCGCGGTTCTGCTCGCCCCGGCCCACTCATATCCAACCGGCGCCGTCCTCTCCTCCGACCGCAGGGTCGAGCTCATCGACTGGGCCCGGTCTACCAATGCGCTCGTGATCGAGGACGACTACGACGCCGAGTTCCGCTACGACCGCACCCCGGTCGGCGCCCTCCAGGGCCTCGCCCCCGAGCACGTCGTCTACGGCGGCAGCGTCAGCAAGATCCTGAGCCCGGCCGTGAGGCTTGGCTGGCTGGCCGCGCCCGACTGGCTCATCGGCGAGCTGCTGCGGGCGAAGTTCCTCGACGACATCGCGACCGAGACGCTCGGTCAGCTGACCCTCGCTCGGTTCATCGACGAGGGTGATCTCGCCCGCCATTTGCGTCGCGTGCGGCCGATCTATCGTCGCCGGCGCGACACCCTGCTCGATGCCCTCGCGACCTCCCTGCCCGACGCCACTCCGGCGGGCGTCGCCGCTGGCCTGCACCTGTTCGTCGCGCTCCCAGGGCAGTACCGGGAGGAGGATCTGATCGAGGCGGCGCGCCGGCATGGCGTCCACGTCGACGGCGCCGCACGGAACTGGGCCGACCCCAAGGCCGCACCACCGGCGCTCGTCGTCGGATACGCA
>CAWJCU010000011.1:0-21391 GCA_963841455.1 uncultured Actinomycetes bacterium | reverse complement strand
GAACATGGCCTTGAGCCCCTTCGGGTGCTGAGCCGCGGTGAAGAACTGGTTGATCGCCATGTACGAGGCGCCGAAGAGGCCGAGCTTGCCGTTCGAGAAGCTCTGCCGGCGGGCCCAGTTCGCGATCTCGAGCCCGTCCTTCTGCTCCCGCGGGTCGAACGACTGCCACTGGCCCGCCGAGTTGCCGGTGCCGCGAACGTCGACGACGACCGTGACGTAGCCGTGGTGCACGAGGTTCGGCGGGGGGCCCGCAAGCGTCGCGACGCCGCCCCCGGCCTCCGAGAGCACGTCCTTGTTGTACGGCGTCTGGGTGATGATCACCGGGAAGCGGCCCGGCGCGGCGCTGCCGCTCGAGTCCGCCGGACGGGTCACGTTCGCCTCGAGCGTCACGCCGTCAGACATCTTGATCGGCACGTTCTTCTCCACCACTGCGCCGGGATAGCGCTTGCCGCCGGGCTCGAGGCCCGACGCGGCCGCGGGCGCGGCGGCGCCGAGCGCGAGCGCGACGGCGACGACGACCGTCAGGGTCCCTCGCTTCGCCCATGTATGTGGCCCGGCCCCCATCAGGGCGAACCGTAGCCCCAGCGCGGGCGCGAGGCGCCGCATCCGCAGCGCCGAACTGGGCCTAAGGCGCGACTTGGCAGCTCGCGCCCTTGCACGCGCGGAGCTTCGCGAGGTCCGCCTTCATGCGGGCCAAGACGCTCGCATAGCCGGATCGGCCGACGAGGTTGTGATCTCGTACGGGTCGTTCCGCAGGTCGAGAGCTCCCTCGCCCCGTAGCCCCACTCGATGTACTTGTAGCTGTCGGTGCGCACCCCCGTGTACGGCTGGTCGAGGACACGGGAAGCCCTGGCCTAGGAACAGCGGGCTGGTCGCCTCGAGCTCGATCGCCCGGTCCGGCGCGCTGCCGGCGGCGCGCGACCGGCAGCAGCGAGATCCCATCCTCCTTTCGGGGCGGGTTGCCCCCCGCCGCGTCGAGCAGCGTCCCCGCGAAGTCGATGTCCGAGACCTGCTTCGTCATCGTCCGGCCCTGGGCTACGCCCGGCCCGCGGATGATGAAGGGTACCTGGACCGACTCCTCGTAGGGCGTGTACTTGTCGCCCTGGATTCGATGCTCGCCCTGGACCCAGCCGTTGTCAGAGAGGAACACGATCATGGTGTTGCGGAGCTCGTTGGTCCGGTGCAGGATCCGGACCATCTTCGCGACGTGGTCGTCGACCGCCATCAGCGAGCCGATTCGGCCCTGGTAATCGAGGTTCAGCTGGTCGATCTGCGCCTGGGTCATCTCCGGCAGCGGGCGACCTTGCTCTCCGAGTCGGCGGGGTCGGAGTGGTTGAACGAGGGCGGCTCCGGCAGCGGGATGTCCTTGCTGAGCTCCTCGTAACGAGGCGCGGGCCGCGGGTCCGCCCCCGGCCGCCCCAGGATCGTCGTCGCCACGTCCTCGCGGTGCGGAGCGGCCGGGGCCCACCAGATGAAGACGGCTTCTTCTACTTCGCCTTCCGCCGGACCAGCCCTCGGCGGTACATGCCGGCGACGTCGGGGGCGAGTCCTGGTCTTATCGGTGCCGAAGTAGCCCGGCTTGAAGATCGCGTTGCGCGGACGAGGACCTCGGGGATCGGTTGGCTGGGGGCCGGCGCCGGCCTCACCTCGATCTTCGCGAACCTGACCAGCTTCTCGGCGAAGACGGGGTCGCCCCAGGTCTTGAGGGCCCCGTTGAGGTTCATGACGAAGTTGAAGTAGTCGTAGGCGGAGACGTCGAGCAGGCCGCGCCAGATCTCGAACCCCTTCGGCATCTCGCCATGGGCGTCCTTCGCGCCGTAGCCGTTCAGCCACTTGCCGATCAGCGCGGTGGTGTAGCCGGCCTTCTGCAGCCAGCGAGGGAGGATGTTCCCGCGGTGCTTCATCCCGTACCAGCCGTACGGGGTAGAAGTTGCCGGCGACGCCGGTGTTGTGCGCGTACTGGCCGGTGATGAACGTCGCGCGGGCCGGGCAGCAGAGCGGGAACGAGTCGATCGCGTTCGAGAAGGTCGTCCCCTGCCGGGCGAGGAGCTTCTCGACGTGGGGCATGTACTGGATGTCGGCGAGCGCCTGGTCGTCGGTCATCACGACGAGGATGTTCGGCTGCTTGCCCTTGCCGGCGCCGGCCGGGCGGGCGCCGGCCGGCGTGGCGGCCATCATGCTGCCGAGCAGCGCGATCGCTCCCGAAACCGCAGCATCCGCGGCCCGAGCGTCCGGCGGAGGATCACGCTTCCGTGCATGTCAGAGGCACCATACACGGCTTGTGTCACACTGTGTCGCGAATCGCATGGTCCCACCCGTGGAAACCGCCGCCACGACGCGAAGTTGCGCGCCGCAGCCGCCTCGAGGCGCGCGAAGAAGATCGTCGCCGCCGCGACCGAGTTGGTGCGCCGGCGCTCCTACGCCGAGCTCAACGTCGACGAGGTGATGCGGGAGGCGGGCCTCGGCAGGACGATCTTCTACCGCCACTTCGATGACCTCGGGGACCTGCTGCTGCGCGTCGTGCAAGGGGTGATCGGCGAGCTCTACGAGGCGCAGCCCGTCCTCGAGGACATCTCTCCCGGCCGGCGAGGCCGACGCCGTCCGCCAGGGGCTCGAGCCGGCCGTCGAGGTCTACCGCCGCCATGGCCCGATCCTGCGGGCGGTCGCCGAGGCGGCGGCGAGCGACGATGACGTTGCGCGCGTGCGGGATGCGATGCGCGGGCGGTTCGCCGAGCAGGCCGTGCGCTACCTGCGCGAGGCGCAGGCGCGCGGCTCGTTCCCGCTGGCCGACGTCGAGGAGACCGCCTACGCGCTCACGGTGATGACCAACGCCTACCTGCTCGAGGCGTTCGGGGTGGAGCCTCGGGTCTCGATCGAGGTCGCGGCGCAGACGGTGAGCGAGATCTGGATCGCGGTGGTCAGCACCTGATGACCGACCCGGGCATGGACGGCCTCGATCGAGCCGACCTCGGAACAGATCGCCCGCCCCCTCGCCGCCCCCGGGGACGGCGGTCCGATCGTCATGGTCAACCTCCTGCGCTTCAAGGGGCGCGCGAGCGCGCCCGACGAGGGGCTGACCGGCGCGGAGGCCTACGGGCGCTACGCGGCCCCGGCATCCGGCCGTTCCTCGAGGGCGCCGGCGGCCGGCTGCTCTCGGCCGCCGAATGCCAGGAGAGCGTTATCGGCCCGGAGGCCGCGGAATGGGACGTCGTCGCCCTGGTCTCCTACCCCTCGCGCCAGGCCTTCCTCGACATGATCTCCGACCCCGGCTACCTGGAGGTCCACGAGCACCGGGTCGCGGCCCTCGCCGACAGCCGGCTGATCCTCTCGAGCCTCCTCCTCCGGGGGACGCGCGGTGGCGCAGCCGCCGAACATCCTGCTGCTGATCACCGACCAGCAGCGATACCCGGCGCACTGGCCGACGGACCCCGGCCTGGCTGCGCGAGCTGACCCCGAACGACCACGAGCTGGCGGCGACCGGATTGAGCTTCCGGCAGGCGTTCTGCAACACGTCGATGTGCTCGCCGAGCAGGGCGACGCTCCTGACCGGCCGCTACCCGGCGCAGCACGGGGTGACCCTGACCCACACGCAGGCGGACCTCCGCCCGGACCCGCGCAACCTCGGCGCCGTCGTCCGGACGCTCGCCGGCGTCGTCCAGCGGGCCGGGCGCGCCCCGCTCGCGGGCGATGAAGAGCTTCGGCCGCGGCGTGCTCCAGCTCGGCCCGAAGTCGGGCGGCGAGCCCGAGCTCCAGCCGGCGACGCCCAGCCTGGCATCGGTCCTGCGAGGTCGTGGCTACGAGGTCGCCTACAAGGGGAAGTGGCACCTGACCCACCCCTCGGGCGGTGGTGAGATGCTCGGCGGCTGGACGCCCGCGGGTCACGGCGAGCGCCTTCGCGACGAGTACGGGTTCGCGGACTGGGAGCCACCCGATGCCGGCGAGAACGCCAAGGCCGAGCATTTCGGCGCCGGCAACGCGGGCCCGCTCGGCCTGGGCTGGGACGAGGTCTACACCCGCCAGGTCGAGGAGTGGCTCGGTCGCGCCGGACCTGCCCGAGCCCTTCTGCCTCGTGGCGTCGCTGGTCAACCCGCACGATGTCCTCGGGTACCCGGCGCAGGTACGTGCGCGGGGGCTACGAGGCGGCGAGTTCCGCGACCTGGGCGTGGACCTGCCGCCGAGCATCGCCGAGGACCCTGCGCGACAAGCCCACCGTCCACGAGCTGATGAAGCTCGGGATGGCGGCCTACCTCGGGCCGCTTTCGAGCGACGAGGCCAGGCGCGAGTACGTCAACTTCTACGCCTACCTCCACCGTGTGGTCGACGAGAGCATCGGTCGCGTCGTGAGGGCGCTCGGCGACGTCGATGACCCGGGATCGCTTCGCTCCCGGACGGTGATCATTCGGCTGCGCCGACCACGGCGAGATGGGGCTCTCCCACGGCGGCCTGCGGCAAAAGGCGTTCAACGCCTACGAGGAGACGATCCACGTCCCGCTCGTCGTCTCGAACCCGGTGCTGTTTCCGAGGGGCGCCGAGACCGACGCCATGGGGTCGCTTGTCGACGTGCTGCCCACGATCGCCGCGCTCACCGGCGCCGACCTCGACGACGAAGCCCGTGGTCGCGACCTGACGCCGGTCCTGGCGGACAGCGCTGCACCGGACCGTGAGCGCCTCGCGAAGACGGCCGTCGACTTCGCCCCGATCACTGGGCATCCGAAGCCCGCGCCCTCGGTGCAGGACGCCGTCCACTTCACCTACGACGACCATCAGGCCGCGACCGCCCTGCAGAACGTCGCCGGCCAGCCGAACCGAGTGCGCGCGGTCAGGACCGCCGACGGCAGGAAGCTCGCCATTTACTTCGACCCTTCGGGAAATGCCCCGCCTCAATACGAGATGTACGACCACAACCGCGACTCGACTGAGCGGCGAAACCTCGTCGATCGCGCCACGGGCAAGCCGGTGGCCGCCTCGGATCAAGCGATGCGTTCCGAGCTCGGGGAGCTGCTGCGCGAGCGCATGGCCGCGAACGGCACGGCTCCGCCGCCTGCCGCGCGGGCTCTCTGAGGAGTCGGGACCGATCTCCGGGCTCACCGAGCGAGTCGAGGCGTGGCGCGCGCTTGGCCGAATCGAGCGGTTCCGCGACCGCGACATCCACGTCTACAAGCGTCCGGGGGCCGGGCCCCCGCTCGTGCTGCTGCACGGCTTCCCGTCGAGCTCGTTCGACTGGCGGAAGTTCCTCGACGCCGAGCGCGAGCGGCCGGTGGTCGCGTTCGACTTCCTGGGCTTCGGCCTCTCGGAGAAGCCGACGGACCACACCTACACGGTCGCCTGGCAGGCGGACCTCGCGGAGGAGATGGTCCGTCGCCACCTGGACGGTGGCCCGTCCTTCGTCGTGGCGCACGACATGGGCACCTCCGTCGCCACGGAGCTGATGGCGCGGGACGTCGAGGGGACCCTGGAGATCGACATCGCCGGCGCCCTGCTCTTCAACGGCAGCATCGTCCTCGAGCGCGCGAGCCTCACCCGCTCGCAGCGCCTGCTCCGGGGCCCGCTGGGTCCGTTGGCGGCACGGCTCGCGAACGAGCGGGTCTTCCGCCGCGAGTTCGGGGCCCTCTTCTCGGCCGACCATCCGCTGAGCGACACGGAGGCGGCCGATCAGTGGTCGCTCATCCGCCACCGAGGAGGCCGAGGTCTCGGCCACAAGCTCATCCACTACCTCGACGAGCGGGTCCGGTTCGCGGGGCGCTGGCATGGCGCGATCCGCGGTTGGGCCGGTGGCCTCAGCTTCGCTTGGGCCACAGAGGACCCCGTGGCGACGCTCGCGGTGCTCGACGCGCTGATCGAATTGCGCCCGAGCGTGCCCGTGAGGCGGCTTCACGGCCTCGGGCACTACCCGCAGATCGAGGACCGCGGGGCGATCGCTGCTGCGCTCGGGCCCGCGCTGGCCGTCAGCGCAGCGAGCTGAGGAACCCGGCGACCTCGCGCGCGCAGCGCTGGGGGTCGTCCGCGAATACGAAGTGGCCGGCGCCCTCGACGACGACCATCTCGGCGCCGGGGATCTCCTTCTTGAAGCGGTACGCCCCGGCGACGGGCGCGAACGGATCGTCGGCGCCCCACAGGAGCAGCGTCGGGAGGCCGAGCGCGGCGAGCTTGCCGCGGTAGGGCTCGAGCTTCGGGAAGTCGCCGGATCGGTAGAGCTCGAGCACGCCGCGGCGCCCGTCCTCCGTCTCGAAGGCGCGCCAGTAGTGGGCGATCGCCTTGTCGTCGAAACCGGCGGACTGGGAGCGCATCATCGCCGTGAACCCGTCGCGGTCGAACGCGTCGATCATCTCCTCGCCCTTCCCGGGCGTTCGCATGACGTCCGCGGCCCCGTGCCATTTCCCGTCGGGAAAGAAGCCGGTGTTCGAAGCGACCAGGGCCGAGGCGCGGCCGGGATGGTCGCACGCCCAGCGCAGGCCGATGAGGCCGCCCCAATCGTGCGCCGCGAGGGCGACCCGCTCCAGGCCCACCTCCTCGGCGAACCGCTCGAGGGCGTCGACCTGCCGCTCCCAGGTGCCGGGCGGATCGGGGGCCGAGTCGCCGAACCCGGGTAGGTCAAGCGCAATCGCACGCCGTCCCGTGCCCGCGACGGCCTCGAGCACCGCGGTCCACATCAGCGAGCTCTCCGGGAAGCCGTGGACGCAGAGGAGCGGATCGAGGCCCGAGTCCGAGCCGGGCGCCGCCTCCCGGTAGGCGATCTCGCCGGCTCGCTTCATCTCGATTGCGGCCACCCGGCCACCCTAGTCGGGCCCGGCGATGGGCCGTGGCGCGAAATGCACCGCATAGGTGCGTTTTGCGCCAGCAAGCCCCTCGAATTCCGGCCCTCTCGCCCGTCGCTACGCTTGGCCGCCCGGCGCCTTGGCGGAGTGGTTACGCAGCGGCCTGCAAAGCCGTTTACACCGGTTCGATTCCGGTAGGCGCCTCTGGCCGGACGAGGGCGCTGCTCCGGGTTCTGGGCCACGAGGTGATGACGCCCTGCCCCGTAGCATCGACCAGTGGCCAAGGACGCGATCGCCGACCTCGACTCGGACGAGTTGGGCAAGCTCTTCGCCGCCCCGCCCGACGAGTTCGTCTCGGAGCGGAATGCGCTGGCCAAGCGCCTGCGCGAGGAGGGGCGAGACGACGACGCTGAGCCTATGCGGAATCTGCGCAAGCCGACGCGCCCAGCGTGGGTCGTCAACCAGCTCTCGCGCCGCTCACCCGATTCACTCAGGAGCTGGGCCGAGCTCGTGGCGAAGCTGCGCGAGGTGGCCGAGGGCACGGTCGACTCCAAGGAGCTCCGCCGAGTTGCTCACGCGGAGGACACCGCGCTCGACGGGCTGGTCAGGGAAGCCGCGTCGCTTGCCGCGGAGCTCCGGCAGCCGGCAAGCGAGCCGGTGCTCGCCAAGGTGCGCGAGACGCTCGAGGCCGCCGCGGTCAACGCCGACGTCCGCTCGCGCATCCTCGCCGGCACGCTCGAGCGCGAGGAGCGGGCGGCGTCGATCGGCTTCGCAGCGATCGCCGCTTCGAAGCCAAGTCGCCCGGCCCGATCGAAGAAAGCGGATGCGGCCAAGCGCAGCAAGCAGGAGACGGCCGAACGGGAGCTGGCCGACGCCGAGCGAGCGCTGGTCGAGGCCGAGCGGGACCTGGAGCGCGCCGACCGGGTTGCCAAGGAGGCCCGGAAGCGCGTGACGATGAGGCGCGCCGAGGAGCTAAGGGCTGACGCCGAAGCGCGCCGGGAGGCGCTGGTAGGTGTTTTCGAGGTCGTCCTGGAGGACGGTCGCGCTCCCAAGGGCCTTGAGCGAGAGGTCGTGGTCCAGCCTGCTCACCCGGTATCTCCAGCCGTCCGGAAGGTCGAGACGCCCACCGAGGTGCGCGAGCTTGCTGTAGGTGAGCGAGGGATCGACGATCTGCGAGTAGGCCTGCAGGCGGTAGACGCGGCCGGAGGGATCGATGAGGTCGAACACCTGCCTTCCCTTGCGGTAGCGCCAGGTGTTCGAGCGGCTGATCCGGATCGCCGTATAGGGCGGGGGCTTCCCGCCGCCCGTTTGGTTGAGGTCGATCGTCGCCGCGTCGCGGAGCTTCTTGCCCGCGAAGGTCGAGACCGAGCCGAGCTTTGGGCCGAGACTCCGTCGACGACGAAGTGCCGTGGCCCGTTGAGGACGAACTCCAGCGGCACGTGATGCTCCGCTGCGAGCGCGTTCGGGTCGAGGCTCTCCCACCACGCGGCCGGGCAGCGATTCAGACCGAGTGTGTTCCAGACCGTGGCCACCGGCGAAGGCGCCGTGACGACAGTGAAGATCTCGCAGTAGCGGGCGTCCCGGATGCCGTCGAGGCTCGCTCCGGAGGCGGTTGTCGAAGCCAGGAGGGCGGCCGCCGCGACGAGCACGGCGACCGCCTGTCCACGGAATCCCCCGCCTTTTGTCAGCTGCGCGGTCGAGGACCTGACCCTACCTACGTCCTGGCCGGTCCCAGCCCGGGCCCCGGCAGCGTACTCCTCGAGCAGCCGCACGAGCTCCGGCTCGGACCGCTTGGTGTCGAGCAGCACCACCGACCCGGGCCAGGCGCGCTCGCGATAGCGCTGCCAGCGCCTCGGGGTCGCTCGAGGGCGGTTCGTAGATCCACGAGCCGGTGTTCCAGAAGCGCAGCCCGTCGTCGGTGTCGTCGGCGCACGCTCGAGCGGCTGGTGGGTGTGGGCGAACACCATCGTCTTCGTCTCGCGGTCCCAGCCGAGGTTGCGGACGACCTTGCCGTAGGCGCACAGCGCGGCGGAGGGATGCTGGCTGGGGTCGACGGTCGCGGGTCGGGTCGGCGTCGCCCGCCCGGCTGCGGCGCGCGATCGCCCTGGCGAGGCGGCGCAGCTCGCGGACGGGCGCCCGCATGAGCGCAGCGATGTGCGCGACGCGCTCGAGCTCGGCCTGGGCCGCCTTCTGGGCCTCGGTCCCGCGCGGGAGCTGGGCGACGGTGAAGAGGAGCTCGGTCAGCGGAACGATCGTCGCCTCGTAGTCGGAGATCGTGGGCTGTGTTGTCCGGCCGCCGGCGATCCCCCACGTGCCCCGGTTCAGCAGCCGGTCGGGCAGCGAGCCGGTCATGTGCGCGTCCAGGTAGTGGCCGTGGAAGCAGAGCGCGTCGCCGAAGCGGTAGGTCGGGTACGCGATCTCGGACTCGATGTCGGGCAGGCGGCGGTCGAGGTAGCGCTTGAAGAAGCCCCGATGGGCGTTCAAGCTCGGCCTCGCACTCGGCCTCGTCGGCCGTCGCGACCTGATACTCGACGACCGTCCGGAGCTGGCGAACCATGATGTGGTGGTCGTGGTTGCCGGCCAAGAAGACGAGCCGCTTGCCGGCCATCTTCCGCGCGACGACGTCGAAGAAGCCCTCGGCCGAGTCGAAGGCGTTCTCCACGGTCGAGAAGAGGAAGTCGTAGAGGTCGCCGAGGATGATCAGCTCGTCGACCTCGTCGAGGGCGGGCTCGAGCGCGTCGAGCGCGAACTCGTGGCGCAGGAGGTCGTCGCCCGTCCAGGCGCCGAAATGGGTGTCGGAGATGACGAGGGCGCGCACCGCGCGCCGAGACTACCCATGCCAAGGCCTACGATTCGTGCGTGCTCCTGATCCTCGCCGTCCTGCTCGCGGTCTTCGTGCTCCCGTCGCCCTGGAGCGATCGCCGTCGTCATCGCCGCCGCGTGCTTCGAGGTCGTGGAGCTCTCGATCTGGCGGCGGACGCTCGGCTGGGGGAAGAAGACGGGCGCGGAGGCGCTCGTCGGGCATGCGCGCCGAGGTCGTTCAGGAGTGCGACCCGAGCGGGCGCGTACGCGTGCGCGGCGAACTGTGGAACGCCGACTCGGCGAGCCCGGCGCAGTTGGGCGACACCGTGGTCGTGCAGAGGGTCGACGGCCTGCGCCTGGAAGTCGCCCCGGCAACGGAAAAGGGCCCCTGAGAAAGGGGCCCTTGGTTCCGAAAGGACGTACCGCCAGCGATTCCCGCCGCTGGCCCGTCGGTCCTTCAGCTTTGAAAAGTCTCTACATCCGCTATCGGCGGGCTGACGCTCGTACTAACTTAACACTTTTCAGTACCCGGAGTTCCGGTTCTCTATTCCCCAATTTGCGGGGAGTTCCTTTACGCCCAGGCGAGGGCGTCCATCGGGGCCCGCCGAGGACTACGATCACCGGTGTGCGGTACCTGATCACCGGCGGCTCTGGGTACATTGGGTCGCGCCTCGTGGAGGTCCTCGCGCCGCGGGACGAGACCGAGCGGATCGTGAACGTCGACGTCCGCCCGCCGGCGAGCCCGAATGGAGCCTCAGAGTTCGTCCGCGGCGACGTGCGTGACTCGAACGCGCTGCTGGAGTTGCTCGAGCGGGAGCGGATCGACGCGCTCGTTCATCTCGCGTTCATCCTCAATCCGATCCATGACGAGGCGCGGATGTACGACGTCGACGTCAACGGGACCGACGCGGTGCTCCGCGCGGCCTCGGCGGCAGGCGTCGAACAGGTCCTCGTGACCTCCTCGGCGACTGCGTACGGTGCGTTCGCGGACAACCCCAAGCCGATCGCGGAGGACTGGCCGGTCCGCGGCCAGCCCGACTTCTCCTACGCGCGCCACAAAGCCGACGCCGACCGCATCTGCCAGCTCTGGGCCGCCTCGCATCCGGACCGGACGATGACAATCGTTCGCCCGAGCATCGTCTTCGGCCCGAGCGTCGACAACTACATCTCGCGGACCTGGCAGAACTCGAGCTTCCTCCCGATCCCCGACGGGGTCGACGAGGACTTCCAGCTCGTCCACGAGGACGACGTGGTGAGCGCGCTCATCGGCCTGCTCGACGCGAACGTCGGCGGCGCCTTCAACCTCGCGTCCGACGGCACCCTCACGTGGCGCGAGTCCGCGGAGATGATCGGGCTGCGGGCGCGGGACATGTCGATGAAGACGGTGCGAAGGATGTACGCGGCCGCGTGGGCCCTTCATGTCCCGCGGGTGGAGTCGCCACCGGGCAACATCAACTTCATCCGCTACCCCTGGGTGGTCTCGAACGAGAAGCTGAAGGCGACGATCGGCTGGGAGCCCACGGCCACCACGCGCGAGGTCTTCATCGAGACGATGTACGCCAAGGGCCTCGTGGCGACGCCGGCGCCCGCGCGCGCGCCGGCCGCCGCCTGAAGCCCGCGCTCAGCGCCTGATCAGGCGGTTCGTGAGCCGCGAAGCCGCCACCGCGGCGCGCGGCGAGATCCGGTGGAGGATCCAGAGCGGCATCACGTGGCTGTAGGGGACCGGCTGGATCACGCGCTTTCGCCGGATCGCGGTGAGGACCGCCTCGGCGACGACGTCGGGCGATGCGCCGCGCTCGCGGTAGAACCGCTGGATCCGTTCGGCGTCGGCGGCGACATCGCCGCGGTAGGTCGACTCCCGCGTGATCGCCGTGTCGATGATGCCCGGGCAGACCGCGCTGACCCGTATCCCCTTCGGTCGCAGCTCCGCGTCGAGCGCCTCCGTCAGCCCCACGACCCCGAACTTCGACGCCGTGTAGGGCGCGAGCTCGGGGCTCGCCACCAGCCCCAGCATCGACGCGGTGTTGACGATGTGCGCCGGCCGGCCCTGGCGCAGCATGCGCGGCACGAACGCGTGGACGCCGTTGATCGTCCCCATGAGGTTGACCTCGATCACGCGCCGCCAGTCGGAGAGCTTCGTGTCCTCGACCGCGCCGGCGTGCCCGATCCCGGCGTTGTTGTGGAGCACGTCGACGCCGCCGTCGGACTCGAACACCTCGGCGGCGAGCGCGTCGACCGCGTCGGCGTCGGTCACGTCGAGAGCGCGGGCGGCGGCCTCGCCGCCGGCGGCCGCGATCTCGCTTGCCACGCGCTCGGCCGCCTCGCCGTCGAGGTCACTGACGTGGACGCGGGCGCCGAGCCGACCGAAGGCCAGGGCGGTCGCCCGCCCGATCCCGGAGCCGGCGCCCGTGATGACCACCGTCTTGCCCGTGAACTCCGCCATGCGGCGGCAACGATATCCCGGCGGGGACGCCGATCGTGGAGTAAACCTATGGGGAGGTGAGGATCTGGCTCGCGACCTGGGCGATCGTGGCCGTGGCGGCGGCCTTGTCGCGGCCGCTCTACGCCGACCCGGGTCTGTGGCCGGCGAGCGAGGGCGTCGCGAAGGCGCCGGCCCGAGCAAGGCCCCCGGCGTCGCCGCCGACCGCGCCCGTGTCGCCGAGCCGGCCGTTCGGCCTCCTGCCGAAGAGCGGCCGGCCGCCGGTGCACCTCGCGTTCGCGCACCCGCCGAAGGCGGGAATCCTCTTCGACGTCGACACCGGCAAGGTCCTCTGGCGCCGCAACCCGGCGCGCAGCCTTCCGGTCGCGAGCCTCACGAAGATGATGACGGCGCTCATCGTCGCCACCAACGACCGGCCGGGAGAGCGCGCTCGTCACCCGCCGGGCCGTCCACTACCAGGGGTCGGGGATCGGAGTGCTGCCGAAGGGCAAGGAGGTGCCGCTGCGCGCGCTCTTCGCGGGCCTCCTCCTGGTCTCGGGCAACGACGCGGCGATCGCCCTCGCCCAGCACGACGCCGGGAGCGTGCGTGCGTTCGTCGACCGCATGAACCGCTGGAGTAACCGGCTGGGGCTTCGCTGCTCGCGCTTCTCGACCCCGAGCGGCATCCGCGACGCCGGCAACCACTCCTGCCCGTACGACCTCGCTCAGCTCGCGCGCGCCGACCTTGCGAACCCGCTCATCGCCCACGTCGTCGGCGAGCGGCACGCGCGCTTCCGCTTCCCGATCAAGGGCCACTACCTGGACCTCTGGAACATCAACCCGTTCATCGCCAACCGGACGCCCGGCGTCACCGGCCTCAAGACCGGATACACGACGGCGGCCGGCCGCTGCTACGTCATCACGCGGCGGATCGCGGGCCGCGAGCTGGGCGTCGTCCTGCTCCACAGCCCCAATCCGCTCGACCAGGTCCCGGCGCTCCTGAGCGCGGGGGCGAAGGCCGAGGGCGAGCGCGGCCGGGCTAAACTCGGCGCCCCGGGCGCTTAGCTCAGTTGGGAGAGCGCCAGCTCGACAAGCTGGAGGTCACTGGTTCGAGCCCAGTAGCGCCCATGAAACGGCACGGACGCCTCATATTTGCAGCGTTATCTCTGTTTGTTCTGACCGCGGCGGTCCCGCTTGCCGCGGGTGGAGGCGGACCGGCTCAGGCGACGGCGGCCGAGCTGCATCGGCCAAGCCCGGCGGCTGACGGGTCTCGAACGGTCAGCCCCGGCTTCGCGCGCCGCGTCACGATTCGCGGCGGGCGCAGGGTGTACCTCGAATGTCGTGGCAGCGGCCGTCCAATGGTCTTGCTCGAAGCGGGCACCGGCAACACCGCCCGCGTCTGGCAGGCTCACAAGCGAGGCCGCCGGGCGATTCTTCCGGCCGTTGCTCGCTTCACACGTGTGTGTGCCTACGATCGTCCGGGGACCACCTGGGACGGCGACCTCGGCCAGCCGAAGGGCGTAAGCCGAAGCGACCCGGTCGCAATGCCGCGGACCGCCGCCGACGTCGTCAACGACCTGCACGCGCTGCTGCGCAAAGCGCGCACGTTACGCGCCGCCCACCTCCGCGGTCCCTACGTGCTGGCCGGCCACTCGTTCGGCGGCATGGTGCTCCGCCTTTACGCGACGACGTACCCCGGGGAGGTCGCGGGGCTGGTTTCCATCGACGCCCAGAGCGAGTGGTTCGCCGCGGCGTTCAAGAGGCTTTTGACCCGCGAGCAATACACGGACACCCTCGTCTATCAATCACCACCACCCGGCTTCGGAAGCTACTCCGACTACGAGCAACTCAGTCTGGCCGCCAGCGGAGCCGAGACGCGAGCAGGCGCAGGCGGACACGCCGCTTCGCCGGATGCCCTTGGTCGTCCTCTCTCACTCCCGCACGGACCCGAATCCGTTCGGATTTCCGCTTGAGTGGCCGATCGATGCCCTGAACCGGGCCTTCCAGGTCTCGCAGGACAAGATCGCAGCGCTGGTGCCGGGGGCCCGCCACGTGATCGCGGCCCGGAGCGGGCACTACATCCAGCTCGACCAGCCGAAGCTCGTGATCGATGCGATTCGGTCGGTGGTCAAGAGGGCGCGCAAGCGGGAGGCGGGTACCCGCTAGCTACCGCGCTGGGTGCGCTCGGCAGTAGGCGTCGCGCGTCTCGCGGTAGCCCGGCACCTCGAACGAGCGGATCAGGTTCGCCCACGCGACCGAGGTGTCCTCGATCTCACGCTCGACCTCGTGCCGCTCGGCCGCGGTCCTCGCGCTGACCAGCCGCTCCGCCTCCCGCCAGGCGTTCTCGCGCCAGGCCTGGACCACCTGGAGGGCGCCGAGCTGGTCGAGCGGATAGGTCGGGTCGATCGAGTTGAAGAACGGGTCGTAGTGGGTCGCGTAGTACTCGGCGATGCCGTTGAACACCGAGGCGTTGACGTCGTTGACCTGGTCGTGGTCGTGCTTGCGCGAGAGCGCCCTTGCGGGTCAGGAGGCCCGCCGCGGCGTAGGCGTAGGGGAGGTCGTGGTTCGTGTGCGCGTTCGAGGCGAGCAGCAGGTCCTGCCCCGCGTTGGCGTCGCCCTTCGCGGTCTCGTCGTAGTAGATCCGCCACGAGCCGGGGATCGCCTTCCCCGCGTCGTAGCGGCGCTGCGTCGCGAAGTACTCGTTCGAGAACCCCTGGACGACGGAGATGAACCAGCGCGGGTAGCTAAAGGTCTCGTGGTGGGCGAGCCGCCTGCGGATCTCGCGGCTGATCCGCTCGTAGGCGATCGTGAAGACGGCGCGGTGGTCGCAGCCGGCGTCCTCGGCGGCCCACTCGCGATGGAGCCGCCTCGCGAGGCGGCTCACGCACCCGAGCCTCAGGCTCCGGCATCCGGGCATGGGGTGGGGCGGGCCGCTCGGGCCGACGTGAAGCCCCGGAAGGACGTTCGGCCAGCCGATGTAGCCGTTGCCGAGGTCCGCGCTCGCGGGGGCGGCGACGAGCGCGAGGACCATGGCCGAGGCGAGCGCACCCGCGGCTGCCGCTGTTCGCCGACGTCCCATCCCGATCCCGGCCGCAACGTAGCAAGCGCCGTGGCGCCGATGAGCCGGTTGGCGGCCTCGCTCTAGGCTCCCCGGCGCCGTGCTTGGGACCTACTTCTCGTTCCTGCTGATCCTCGGGCTCTCGGCCCTGGTCGGCCAGGCGATCTTCGCCGCGTGTGGACGCCGGACGTGGTCGCGCCTTTCCCCCGCCGTCGGGATCTCGGTCCTCTGCGCGATCTCGTGGGGTGCCGTACAGCTCCCCGGCGAGGGAACCACGGCGCTCGTCGTGATCGGGGTCCTCGCGCTCGCCTCCGCGATCTTCCTCCGCAAGCGCCTCGACGACCTCTCGCGGGCGGTGGGCATCGCGGTCCCGCTCGAGCTCGCGGCGGTCATCGCCGCCTCGCTTCCGTTCATCGTCGCGGGGCGCTTCGGCATCCTCGGCACGGGCCTCGACCCGGACATGTCCCAGCACCTGCTGGTGACTTCACGGCTGGTGCACGGTGAGGGCACGAGCCTCATCGCGGCCGGCTACCCGCTCGGGCCGCACAGCCTCGTCGTGGCGATCTCCGCCGCGGGCCCGAGCATCGTCCACGCTTTCGACGGGCTCGCGCTGGCCGTCGCCGTCGCCACTTGCCTCGCGCCGATGGCGCTCCTCTGGCGGCTCGGCCCGGTGCGCAGGATCGTCGGCTGCCTCCTCGTGGGACTCTCGTACATGGGGGCGAGCTACCTCGTCCAGGGCGCGTTCAAGGAATCGATCGAGGCACTCCTCGTGCTCGCGTTCGCGATCGGGCTCCACCAGATCTCCACCGGAGAGCTCACGCCAGCGGGCGCTCCGCGCGCTCTTCGCGCGGCGCCACTCGCCGTGCTCGGCGTCGGTGCCGTCTACTCCTACAGCTTCCCCGGGCTCCTTTGGCTGGGCGGCGCCGCGGTCATCTGGGGCATCGCCGAGCTCGCGCTGCGGCCCGAGTGGCGGGGCGCGCTCCGCGAGGCTGCGACGCCGGCCGTCGGGGCGGTGGCGATCCTCGTTCTCGCGGCCGCTCCTGAGATCGGTCGCATGGTCGACTTCGCGAGCTACTCGACCTTCGACCCGCAAGGGGCCGGCCTCGGCAACCTCTTCAACCGCATCTCCCCGCTCGAGGCGCTCGGCATCTGGCCGTCGGGCGATTTCCGCGTCGAGCCCGGTGGCGGCTTTGCGCCCGCGCTCGCCTTCTGGCTCGGCGCCGCCTTGGCGGCCGCGGTCCTCGCCTGGGGTCTCGTGTGGTGGGTTCGCCGCCGCGAGCACGCGGTGCCGGCCGCCCTGGCGGCAGCCGCGCTGCTGATCCTCTACGCCCTCGTCGGCGGGACGCCCTATCAGGAGGCGAAGGCGATCTCGATCGCGGCACCGCTGGCCATGCTCGTCGCCGTCAGGCCGCTGCTCGAGGGCGCCGCGCCCAGCCGCTCCACGATCCTGGCTGGATGCGTCGCCTTCTGCGCCGCCGCGGCCGCCTCGACGGCACTGGCGCTCGTCAACGGGCCTGTCGGTCCCGCGACCTACAGCCCGAAGCTCACCGAGCTTCGGCCGGCCCTCGACGGGCGCTCGACGCTCGTCCTCGCCGCCCCGGAGCTGCTCGCCGACGAACACGGGCGCGACTACCTCGTGTGGGAGCTTCGGGGAGGAAGGGTCTGCGTCGGGGTCAAAGGACCGCCGTCGAGCGCGCCGCCTCCGGTCGGGGTCTCGTGGGTGATCACGGACGCGAACGCGCCGAGGCCATTCGTCGGCCTGCGGCGCAAGCGGCGAAGCGGCCCCTTTGCGCTGTGGCGACGCCAACCGCAGCCCGTCGGCGAGGGAGGGTGTCCCCTCATCGCGCCCGGTGGCGCCCGCGCGAATCCCGCCGCCGGCTGATTCGTTGCGGGGTCGTGGTTGCCATAGCGACAACAAGGCCACAACGAACGCCCGAACAGCCCTCCTCTCGGCGATTTTCGTGCACCGGCACCGTGGATAGCATGGCCGCGATGGCGTCCCTCACCGTCAAGCTGCCCGACGGCTCGGATCTCGAGCTGCCCGAAGGGGCCAGCGGCGCCGACGCTGCGGCCGCGATCGGTCCCGGGCTGGCGAAGGCCGCGCTCGCGATCAAGGTAGGCGGAGAGGTTCGCGACCTCGCGGCCCCGCTCGCCGGCGGCGCCGAGATCGAGATCGTCACCGACCGCAGCCCAGAGGCGCTCGAGCTGATCCGCCACGATGCGGCGCACGTCCTCGCCGAGGCCGTCACCGAGCTGTGGCCCGGGACCAAGGTCTCGATCGGCCCGCCGATCGCCGACGGCTTCTACTACGACTTCGAGTTCCCCGACGGGCTCCGTCCCTCGGAGGACGACCTCGGGCGGATCGAGGAGGCGATGCGTGCTCACGTCGCCGCCGACGAGCGGTTCGAGCGCAGCGACGTGCCCGCGCGGGAAGCGCTCGAGCGCTTTCGCGAGGCCGGGGAGCCGTACAAGGCCGAGCTGATCGAAGACCTCGTGCGCGACGAGGGAGTCGAGACGGTCTCGCTCTACCGAAACGGGCCCTTCACCGACCTCTGCCGCGGCCCCCACGGGCCCGGAACCGGTCGCATCGGCGCGCTCAAGCTCACCTCGGTCGCCGGCGCCTACTGGCGCGGCGACGAGAGCCGCCAGATGCTCACGCGGATCTACGGAACGGCGTTCTTCTCCAAGAAGGACCTCGAGGAGCACCTGGCACGACGCGAGGAGGCCAAGGCACGCGACCACCGCCGGCTCGGCCCCGAGCTCGGGCTGTTCATGCTCCGCCCCGAGGCCCCGGGGATGCCCTTCTGGCTGCCGGAGGGGACCGTCCTGCTCCGCCTGGTGGAGGCCGAGGTCCGCGTGCAGCTTCGCCGCGGCGGCTACGTCGAGATCAAGACGCCGCAGGTGCTCGACGAGGAGCTCTGGCACCGCTCCGGCCACTGGGACAACTACAAGGAGAACATGTACTTCGCCGCGCCCGCCGAATCCAAGCCCGCCCACGGTGACGACCGGCGCTTCGCGCTGAAGCCGATGAATTGCCCCGGGGCCTGCCTGGTCTTCGGCTCGGATCGCCACTCCTACCGCGAGCTCCCGCTGCGCCTTGCCGAGTTCGGCCATGTCTCGCGCTACGAGCGCGAGGGCGTGCTGCACGGATTGCTCCGCGTCCGCGCGTTCACCCAGGACGACGCCCACGTGTACTGCACGCTCGACCAGGTCGCTGACGAGGTCGACTCCATCTGCCGCTCGATCGACGAGCTCTACAGCCGTTTCGGGTTCGAGCACGTGCGGGTCGAGCTCTCGACCCGACCGGAGAAGTCGATTGGGACCGACGAGCAGTGGGGGCGCGCCGAGGGCGCGCTTCGCGAGGCGCTCGAGCGCCAGGGGCGCGAGTTCGAGGTGAACCCCGGGGAGGGGACGTTCTACGGGCCGAAGATCGACTTCCACGTCACCGATGTGCTCGGCCGCTCGTGGCAGCTCGGCACCTGCCAGCTCGACTTCCAGATGCCCGAGCGGTTCGACCTCTCGTTCACCGGCGAGGACGATTCGCCCCACCGCCCCGTGATGATCCACCGGGCGCTCCTCGGGTCGCTGGAGCGATTCATCGGAATCCTGATCGAGCAGCACGCCGGCCGCTTCCCCGTCTGGCTCGCGCCGACACAGGCCGTGGTCCTTCCAATCGCCGACCGGCACGCCGCATACGCCGACCGGGTCGCCGGGGAGCTCGGTGCGGCCGGAGCGCGCGTGCGCGTCGACGCTCGCTCGGAGTCGGTGGGGCGCAGGATCCGGGACGCGGAGCTCGCGAAGGCCCCGTACATGCTCGTCGTCGGCGACCGCGAGGAGGCGGACGGCACGGTGTCGGTGCGAGCGCACGGCGAGCCCGAGCCCGTGGCCGAGTCGAGCGCCGACGTGGCGGCCCGCCTGCAAGCGAACGGGTAGTGCCTATACTCCGCGCAGATGCCGGGCACCGACAAACCGCGCCGCCGCTGAGCGCCCCGTGCCCCCATCCTCGTCCCGAACGCCTCGCCATCGTTAGCTTGAAGCTCCCCAGCGCCCTTCGATAGTGCCGGTCCCTCGTAGGTTCGACCGGACTCTCCCGGAGCGCGACTCCACGCGGATCAACGAGCGGATCCGGGTGCCGAAAGTGCGCCTGATCGATGAGGACGGAAGCCAGATCGGCGTCGTCGAGACCGAGCAGGC
Source organism: uncultured Actinomycetes bacterium (assembly GCA_963841455.1). Lineage (GTDB taxonomy): Bacteria > Actinomycetota > Thermoleophilia > Solirubrobacterales > 70-9 > JAWVFM01. Next base: position 2,163 of record CAWJCU010000011.1, on the reverse strand, counting down.
GATGGCGCTCGCGCGCGACAAGGACCTCGACCTGGTCGAGGTCGCGCCGGATGCCCGCCCGCCCGTCACGCGCCTGCTCGACTACTCGAAGTACAAGTACGAGCAGGAGCAGAAGGCCAAGGCCGCGCGCAAGCACCAGCAACAGGTGAACGTGCGCGAGATCAAGCTGCGGCCCAAGATCGCCCAGCACGACTACGAGACCAAGCGCGGCCACGTCGTCCGCTTCCTGCGCGCCAACAACAAGGTCAAGGTCACGATCATGTTCCGCGGCCGCGAGCAGGCCCACCCCGAGCGGGGCCGGGCGTTGCTCGAGCGCCTGTTCACCGACATCGAGGAGCTCGCGGTGATCGAGCATCACCCGGTGCAGGAGGGTCGGAACATGAGCATGCTGCTGGCGCCGACTCGCGCCGCGATCGCCGAGAGTTCGGCGGCGTCGTCGGAGGGCGCCGAGGCGCAGAACGGCGGCGACGAGGCCGCCGCCGCGGCATCGGGCTGACGCGCTCTGCTTCAATAGTCGGCTCGCCATGCCGAAGATGAAGACCCACTCCGGGGCCAAGAAGCGATTCCGCAAGACCTCCAAGGGCAAGCTCCGCGCGCGGCGCGCGTTCTCGAGCCACATGCTCGAGCACAAGTCGCCGAAGCGCAAGCGGCACATGAAGAAGCCGACCGAGGTCGCGAAGCCTGACCAGAAGCGCGTGCGCACGCTGCTTGGCGGGAAGGGTGGGCGATGAGCCGCGCGACGAACGCCGTCGCCCGCAAGCGGCGGCGCAAGAAGGTCCTGAAGCAGGCCAAGGGCTACTGGGGGCGCAAGCACTCGAGCTACCGGTTCGCGAACGAGCAGCTCATGCGCTCGGGGCAGTACGCCTATCGCGACCGGCGGGCGCGCAAGCGCGATTTCCGGCGCCTCTGGATCACGCGCATCAACGCCGCCGCGAGGCGCGAGGGCATGAGCTACTCCGAGCTCGTCCACGGCCTCAAGGAGGCCGGAATCGAGGTGAACCGGAAGATGCTCGCCGATATCGCCGTCCATGACCCCGAGGCGTTTCGCCGATTTGCCGATCTTGCCCGGGAGGCCACCGCGGCCTGACCTAAGTGTCGATCGCGAAGTCTCCCGGGGCGGCCAGAGTGCCGCCCTTTTTCGTTCGATGATCACCTCAAGCGACAACGAGAAGCTGAAGCTGGTCCGCAAGCTGCGCGAGCGAAAGCATCGCGAGCGCGAGGGCCTGTTCGTCGCCGAGGGCGAGGACCTGATCGACGCGGCGCAGGCCGCGGGCTGTGAGCCGGTCTTCCTGCTGCGGGCCGGAGCAGACGTGGAACCGGACCTGCTCGACCGCGTCAGCTCTCTCGGCTCGGGCACCCGTGCCCTGGGCGTCTACCGCCAGAGGTGGTCCGAGGTGACCGGCGACCTCGCCGTCTATCTGCACCGCGTCGGCGACCCCGGAAACGTGGGCACGATCATCCGCTCCGCCCATGCGCTCGCGGACGGCCCCGTGGTGCTCGGGCCCGACTGCGCGGACCCCTACTCGCCGAAGGCCGTGCGGGCGAGCATGGGCTCGATCTTCGCTCGGCCGCCCGCCCGGGGCGAGTTCGCCGCGCTGTCGGGCAACACCTTGGCGCTCGACATCGCCGCCGAGATGCCGGTCGCCGAAGGTCCTGCGGACCCACCGATGGTCGTCTGCGCGGGCGCGGAGCGCGAGGGGCTTCCCACCGAGATCCTCGAGGCTGCCGACGCACGGGCGCGGGTGCCGGTACGGCCGCGCGGGCCGGACTCCCTGAACGTCGCGATGGCCGTGACCGTGGCCCTCTACGAGCTCGGAAATAGGATGGCGCGCTTGAGCGCGGAGCCTCGACAAGAGAGCGGTGAGTGATGGCGGAGCGCGATCCAGGTATTCCGGACCCACTGCGGCAAGTCGAGACGATTCGTGCCGAGGCCCAGGGTGCAGTAGCGGCCGCGACCTCGAGCGCCGAGCTGGAGGAGGCGCGGGTGCGGTTCCTCGGGCGGCGCTCCGAGCTGACGGAGATCCTGCGCGGGATCGGCGGCCTCCCAACCGAGGACCGCGGGCCCGTGGGCGCGGCGGCCAACCAAGCACGTGGGACACTCGAGTCGCTGCTCGAGCGGAGAGCCGGGGAGCTCGAGGCGGCCGAGCTCTCGACCGAGCTCGC
>CAWJCU010000010.1:0-68677 GCA_963841455.1 uncultured Actinomycetes bacterium | reverse complement strand
TCGACGACGTCTTCCTCACCTTGACGGGCCGGCCGCCCGAGGAGGCCGAGGCCGACGGTGCGGAGGATGACGCGGAGCGTCGCGAGGCGGAGGCGGCACGTTGAGCGCAGAGCGAAGAACAAGGAAGAGGGATTCGACGCGGAGCGCGAGGATGGGCTTGTGAGCCGGCTTCGATACGCCGCCGCCGATTCCCTGGTGATCGCCGTGCGGGGCCTCAAGCGCATCCAGCGCCAGCCCGATCTGCTGACCGCGTTCACGCTCCAGCCGATCATGTTCGTGCTGCTCTTCGTCTACGTGTTCGGCGGCGCGATCCAGGTCCCGCCCGGGTTCGGCGACTACGCTGACTTCATGCTGCCGGGCATCATCGTCCAGTGGATGGCGTTCGGCGGCTTCGCCACCGCGCTGGGCCTCAGCGAGGACATGAACAAGGGCCTCATCGATCGCTTTCGCTCGCTTCCCATGGCGCGGTCTGCCGTCCTCACCGGACGCACGCTCTCCGACATCGTCACCAACTCGCTCGCGCTCGCGGTCATGATCGGCGTCGGCCTGATCGTCGGCTTCACGTTCAGCGCCCCGGTGCTCGACGTCATCGGCGGTATAGGTTTGATGCTGCTGATCGGCTACGCGTTCTCGTGGGTGTTCGCGTGGGTCGGGCTCATCGTTTCGAGCCCGGAGTCGGCGAACGCGTACGGGTTCATCATCATCTTTCCGCTCACTTTTCTCTCGTCCGCGTTCGTTCCGCCGCAGACCCTGCCCGAGCCGCTGAAGACGTTCGCCACCGACATCAACCCGTTCTCGTACATGGTCGACGCGGCGCGGGCGTTGTTCATCGGAACGCCGGCCGGGAACGACATCTGGGTCTCGGTCCTCTGGTGCCTCGGGCTGATCGCGCTGTTCAGCACGCTGGCCGTCGCCCGCTACCGGCGTGCCGTGGCGACCTGAGCCCGGGGCGGCTCCGGCAAGGATCACCAGCCGGTAGCCGCCCTCGAGCCCCGCCCCTCAGCCGCGCTTGAACGACACGAGGTGTAGGCGCTCCACCGGCCCCTTCACCGCTATCTCGCGGACGGTGCCGATGCCCCGCACGTAGTACTTGTTGTCGAGCGTCTTCGGCTCCAGTGGCGTCCACTCCTTGGTGCGGACCGCGTTGTGGCTGGAGACGAATGGCACCGACACGTGTGCGTGGCGGTCGAGAACCTTGAAGTGGTCCTCAGCCTTGCCCTTGAGGAACTCCTGACGGGCCTTCACCCCGGGACGCGGATGCGCCGGGAAAAGGACGCCCGGCCTGGCGCCGTTGCGCCCGGAAAGGAAGGACCCGCTGCGCGAGATCACATGTCCCGAGGCGGTGAGTTCCCTCGTGTCCTCGCCGAAATACCAAACGCTTCCTTGGCGGTCCTGCGCGTAATAGTCGCGCGTGACCTCGCGCGGCTTGCGGCGGATGAGCACCTGGTCGTGGACGACCGTGGTCTTCACGCCGAGGATCGTCTTGGTCTTATGGGTCGGGCGCATGACGTCGATCGTGTGCTGGTGGTCCTTGAGACCGCGATAGCGGTAGACGCTGCCGGGCTTCAGTGGGAACAACGGGTTGGTCACGTGCCGGACGAAATCGCTCGGGTGGAGCGTCCTCGGCCAGCCGGGCCCGGCGCCGGACTTGATCACCGGTTCGGCTGTCGAACCGGCGCCCGAAGCGACAGCCGGCGCTGCGACGGCGATGGCCGCGGCGAGGGCCACTGCGGTTGCTCGTACTGACACTTGAGACCTCCTTGGTCGTCTCGGACCCAGCGACTGTAGGTGTGGCGGTCTGAGGATTCGCTGAACCTCGAGACGGGCAGCTAGGCTCCACCCATGGCTGAGGCAGGAGCGGAGCGCACCATCTCCGAGCGCGTCGAGGAGGTACGCGACGGCCTGAGGCTGCTCGCGGACTACCTTTGACCCTGACGCACTCGCCGACCGCGTAGCCGGCCTCGAGCAGGAGATGCAGCGCCCCGGCTTCTGGGACGACCAGGAGCAGGCGGCGAAGACCTCGGCCGCGCACGCGGCCGCGCAGCGCCGCCTCGAGACGTTCACCGCGCTTCAATCGGACGCGTCCGATCTCGGGGAGCTGGTCGAGATGGCGGCCGATGATCCGCAGATCGCCGCTGAGCTGCATGCGCAGCTCGACTCGGTCGAGCGGCGGCTGGCAGAGCTCGAGGAGGCGCGCCTCTTCGGCGGGCGGTATGACGCGGGCGACGCAGTGGTCACCGTGCGCTCAGGCGCCGGAGGCACCGACTCGCAGGACTGGGCCGAGATGCTGCTCCGCATGTACCTGCGCTGGGCCGAGCGCCGGGGTTTCGAGGTCGAGATGGCAGAGGCATCCGAGGGCGAGGAGGCCGGACTCAAGTCGGCGACCGTCATCGCCCGCGGCGAGAACGCGTACGGCCTGTTCAGCGCCGAACGCGGCGTTCACCGGCTCGTCCGCATCTCGCCCTTCGACGCCCAGAAGCGTCGCCACACCGCCTTTGCCGAGGTCGACGTGGCCCCGCTCACCGATGAGGGCGTTGACGTCGAGCTCGACGACGAGGACCTCCGCGTCGACACCTATCGAGCGTCGGGCGCCGGGGGGCAGCACGTGAACAAGACCGACTCGGCCGTGCGCATCACACACGTGCCGACCGGCATCGTCGTGCAGTGCCAGAACGAGCGCTCGCAGGCGCAGAACAAGGCCACGGCGATGAAGCTCCTTCGCGCGCGCCTGCTCGAGCTCGAGGAGCGAAAGCGGGCGGAGGAGCTGGCGGCCGAGCGCGGCGAGCGCGCCGACGTGGGCTGGGGCTCGCAGATCCGCAGCTACACGCTCCACCCGTCCCAAAGGGTGAAGGACCACCGGACCGGCCACGAAGTGGGCGACGCGCAGCGCGTGCTCGACGGTGACCTCGACGGGTTCGTCCGCGAGTACCTCCTGAAGGCCGCGGCGGGGAACTAGCGTGGCGGCGAGGATCGCGGTGGGAGTCTCCGAGGAGGTCGACCCGGTCGAGGCCTTCGCTGCGGCGACGGCGGAGGCACGCGCCGGTCTCGATGGTGCGGCGTGCGATCTGTGCCTCGTCTTCGCGAGCGCGCAGCACCTGGGCCACGCCAAGTGGATCATGTCGTCGGTCTACGACGGCCTCGATCCGTCGCACCTGCTCGGTTGCGGCGCCGGGGGCGTCGTGGGGGCCGGGCGGGAGATCGAGGAGGGCCCCGGGGCCGTCGTATGGGCGGCGTCGCTTCCCGGCGCCGAGATCGAGATGCACCGCCTCGAGGTGGTCCAGTCCGGCGGTGTCGAGGCGGCCCAGGACGGGCGCGAGCTCCGAGGGCTCGACGACGAGCGGCTCGGTGATGCGCTGATCGTCCTGGCCGACCCGTACACGTTCGCCGTCGAGCTCCTGCTGAAGCGCCTCAACCACGCGCGGCCGGGAATGCCGGTGCTCGGTGGCTTGGCGAGTGCATCGGCCGCCGGGTCCGCGTCGCTCATGGTCGACGGCGACGTGGTCGACGCCGGCGCGGCCGCGTGCTCCCTGTCCGGGGTCCCGATCGTCCCCTGCGTATCGCAGGGCGCGACGCCCGTGGGCCCCGAGATGACGATCACTGCGGCCACCGGCAACGTGATCTCCGAGCTCGCGTCCAAGCCGGCCATCGAGCGCCTTCGTGAGGCCATCGCCGAGCTGGAGCCGGAGGAGCAGGCCCTGGCGGCGCAGGGGCTGATGCTGGGCATCGTGATCGACGAGAACCAGCCCGACTACGACCGCGGCGACTTCCTCGTCCGGCCGATCATCGGCTCGGATCCCGCTGCCGAGACGATCGCCGTCGGCGAGCGGGTGCGCGTGGGGCAGACGGTGCGAATGCACGTGCGCGACGGGGCCTCGGCCGACGAGGACCTCCGCGCCGCGCTGCGGACGCAGGCGATGGCCCTCGGGCCAGCCGGCGCCGCCGGCGCGCTTCTGTTCACGTGCAACGGCCGCGGCTCGCACATGTTCGATCTCCCCGACCACGACGCGGCTGCGGTCGAGGACGCGCTCGGCGCTCCCGCGGCGGGCTTCTTCTGCGCCGGCGAGATCGGGCCGGTCGGCGGCCGCAACTTCCTTCACGGCTTCACCGCGACGCTCGCGGTGTTCGCGGGCGAGTAAGTGGTCGAAGGCCTCGCGGACCTAGTCGCGCGGTCCCTAGCCGAGGACGTCGCGTCGGGAGACGTCACGGCGGAGGCGGTCATCTCCGGCGACTCCCAGGCGCGCGCACGGATCGTGCAGAAGGCGCCCGGGGTCGTCTTCGGGCTCGACGTGGCGGCTGAGGTCTTCCGCCAGGCGGGCGCCGGAGAGCTGGAGCCGCTTGCCCGGGAGGCCGACTGGGCCGCCGACGTCCCTCGCGAGATCGCCCGTATCGCCGGGCCCGCCCGCGCGATACTCGCGGCCGAGCGGACGGCGCTCAACTTCCTCGCCCACCTCTCGGGGATCGCGACCCTCACGGCTCGTTTCGTCGGCGCCGCGGGAGACGCGGGCGCCACCGTCCTCGACACCCGGAAGACGAGCCCGGGCATGCGGGCCCTCGAGAAGGCGGCCGTCACCGCGGGCGGCGGCACCAACCACCGGATGGGCCTCTATGACGCGTTCCTGATCAAGGAGAACCACTTGGCGCTCGCGGGGGGGATCACCGCGGCGGTGAAGGCCGCTCGAGCCTCGCGCCCGGACCTCGAGGTGGAGGTCGAATGCGCGGACCTCGACCAGGTACGCGAGGCGCTGGGGGCCGAGACGGACCGGATCCTCCTCGACAACATGGGCCCCGAGCTCCTGCGCGCGGCCGTGGCGCTGCGGGACGCCACCTATAGCGCGACGCTCGAGGCCTCCGGCGGGATCACCCTCGACAACGTCGCTCAGGTCGCCGCCACCGGCGTGGAGTACGTGTCGATCGGCGCCCTGACCCACTCGGCGCCCGCCCTGGACCTGTCCCTGCTCGTCGAGCGGTATCCGCGGTAGGGTCGGGCCATGCCCCCCACGAAGGCCCTTCGGACCAAACGGGAGAAGCTCGTCATCGAGCACATGGAGTCCGAGAACCGGCACGAGTTCGACGTGACGATGGAGACGTTCGACCACCCTCGCTACGAGCTCATCGCCACGGGCGACGTGTTCGACGGCGAGGGAGAAGTCGACGGCTACTTCGAGGAGACTCGCACCGCGTTCCCCGATCAGCGCAACGAGCTGATCGCGCTCCACCACTCCGACGAAGCGGTGATCGTGGAGGCGAACCTCTACGGCACGCACCTCGGGCCCTATCGCGGGCTGCCCCCGACCGGCCGGACGTTCGAGATGCGCTTCTGCGCCCTCTTCCTCTTCGACGAGGACCGGCTGATCTGCGAGCGCGTCTACTTCGACGCGGGCACCGTCCTGCGCCAGCTCGGGATTGCCCATGACCCGCTGTCGCTGACCGGGAAGCTCGCCACGGTCGTGAACCATCCGGTCACGATCGGCCGGGCACTGTTGCGCCAGCTAACGAGCCACTAGCAACTCCTCACTTCAGAAGACGTGACAGCCGCCTGTCCTTCAGGACGCGGCCGCCCGTCTGCTCAGCGGGGCAGTAGGTCGTGGAGTGCTCGGCGAAGTGGACCGCGGCCAGGGTGTCACCGCAGCGCGGGCACGGCTCGCCCTCACGACGATGGACCCTGAGAGGCATCGGAAGCTTGTCGGGCACCGTGGCGCCGATGACCTCCTCGTAGTGGTCGATCGCCGCGCCGAGCACGGGCAGGGCACCGTGAAGGCGCTCGACCTCCTCACTGGAGAGATCGGCGCCCTTCCGGAACGGGCCGAGCCGGGACTCCCACAGGACCTCGTCCACCCATGACCGGCCGATTCCGGCGATGTCGCGCTGGTGGCGGAGGAGGGGATGGAGCTGGCGCGGCTGGTCGACGATGCGCGCGAGCTCGTCTACCGGCGGGGCGGGCCAAGCCTCGGGTCCGAGCGTCGCGACCATCTCGTCGTCTGCGACATCAGCCGCCGGCATGAGCTTCGCCCACGCGCGCTGCTTGGTCCCGAACTCGCGCAGCCGCAGCTCGCGGCCGTCGTCGAGCCGAACCAGGACCCGCGAGGCGCGGTCGCGAAGCGACGCGCGTTTGTCGAACATCTGCAGCCGTCCCGCCGACATCAGGTGGACGAGGAGGGCGAGCCGGCCGAGATCGTCGTCGCCCGCCGAGAGCTCGACCACCGGCATCTTCCCGACGCGCCTCACCCCCTCGATCCGGCGGCCGGTGAGGGCGTCCAGCGGGACCTCCACCGATTTCAGGGCGACCATCCCGGGCGCGAGCGCGGACTCGACCTCGGCTCCGCGAAGGGCGGCGTCGAGCCGGCGCGCCGTGATCTCGACCTCGGGGAGCTCCGGCATGTCCTAAGCGTAAGCAGGGCGCCTCGCCACGGAATATGGTGACGGCGTGCTTGCCGAAGCGATTCGCCTGGCACTGGCAGGGGTTCTCGTCGTCTCGAGCGTCGCGAAGCTCGCGAGCCCGGCTACGAGCCGGGCGGCCTTCGCGACCTTCGGCATCGCGGGCGAGCGCGCGCAGCGGATCGTCTGGGGCGCGCTGATCGCGATCGAGCTCGGACTCGCCGTCGGGGTCGCCGCCGGCGTCGCGCTCGCCGCGTATCTGGCCGCGGGCCTCATGGCCGCCTTTGCCGCCGCCCTCGCGATGGCGATCCGCCATGGCCGGGCGGGTGCGCCCTGCGCCTGCTTCGGCGCGCGCTCGACGGTGAGCACGGCCGCCGTGGGGCGAAACGCGCTGCTCGCCGCGGCGTTCCTCGTCAGCACCCTCCTCCCGACGACGGCGCTCTCCACCGACCAGTGGCTCGGCTTGGGACTCGCGGTGGCGCTCGTCGCGATCGTCGCGCTCGCAGTCGCCGTGCTGGCACTGGCGAGGGAGGTGGGCATGCTCCGTCTGCGCCTCGGTCCCGACTCCGCGCTCGAGATCCCGGAGGAGGGACCGGAGCTCGGGACGCGCAGCCCGCTCATCGACCGCTTCGAGGCCGCTCCGCGGGCCGCGCTCGCCCTCGCGGTTTTCGTGTCCGAGGGATGCCGCGCCTGCCGGTCGCTCGAGCCCGCGATCGCGTCGCTCGCGGCCGAGCCTCGGATCGCCGTCGCGACCTTCCCCGAGGGCACCGAGCCCGAGGTTTGGCGGGAGGCGCGTGTTCCGGGTAGCCCGTTCGCGGTCGCGCTCAGCCTCGACGGCACCGTCCTCGCGAAGGGCACCTTCAACAACCTCGCCCAGCTCGAGAGCGTTCTGGCGACGGCCGAGAGGCGCCACTCCGGCATGGCGGGCATCGCAGGTGGCTGAGCAGCTCGGCGGCGCGCTCGAGTCCCTCGCTGCGTCGAGCTCTCGCCGCGGCTTCCTCGCCCGCGTCGGCCGGGCGCTTGCGCTGCTCACGGCCGGTGGCGTCGTGGCTCGCTCGCTGGAGCCCGATGAAGCCGACGCCCATCACTTCTGCGGCCACACCTACACGACGGGGTCGTGCGTACATCCGCTCGGCCTGCCGCGGCTCGACTCGAACGGCTACCCGCTGCGACCCTCCGACGGGCGCCCGGTCGACAACCTCGGGCGCCTGGTGGACAAGGCCGGGTTGCCGATCGACGATCAGGGCCACCTGCTGCGCGACGCCGACGGGCGCCCACTGCCACCGGCGCCCCGCACCAAGGTCTGCGACGAGACGGCGCGGCTCTACGGCTTCGAGGCTCACCTCCAGGGCGCCTGGTACCGCTGCTGCGGCGGGACGGTCCGCAAGCTCTGGGACTGCTGCGCGCACAACTCGCAGCGGATCAACGGCGACGCAGCGCTGCACGGCTACTGCTACGGGTCGCGCAAGGTCTTCTGCGTCACCTACTACCAGACGAAGGTCCCATGCTGAGGGGGCGAGCGAGATGAGCGCCGAGGCGATCGTCCTCGCGCTCGCGGCGATCCCGATCGGGCTCACCGGAACGTGGTCGCCGTGTGGGTTCTCGATGATCGAGACCCTCGGCCTGCGGGGGCACAGCGGGCGGATGCCGACGACGATCGCGGCCTGCGCCACGTTCGCTCCCGGCGCGCTGGCTGGTGGCTCCCTCACGTTCGGCCTGCTGGGCGCCCTCGGCGGGCTGGTCCACGGCGTCGGGGGACAGCTCTCCTACGTGATCGCCGCCGCCATCGCGGCGGCGGCGGCGGTCGCCGAGGTCCGCCGTGTGCGGATCGTGCCGCAGGTGCGGCGCCAGCTGCCCGAGACCTGGCGCTGGCGGATGCCGCTGCCAGTCGCGGCCGGGCTCTACGGCGTGCTGCTTGGGCTCGGCTTCACCACGTTCGTCCTCAGCTTCGGCGCCTGGGCTCTCGCCGGCATCAGCTTCGCCGTCGGAGACCCGGCCATCGGTATCGCGATCGGGCTCGCGTTCGGCATCGGCAGGGCCCTGCCGATCGTCGTTCTCGCGCCGCTTGCCGACCGCCCGATCGGCATCCGGGCGGTCGCGGCGATGGCCGAGCGGCCCGCGCTCTACGGCCGCGCGCGGCTGAGCGACGGCCTCGCGCTCGTGATCGTGGCCTCGACCCTCGCCGCGGCCGCCGCGACGGCCGCGCCCGGCTCATCCGATTCACGGCGCTGACCCCTCCGCCGCCGGCGGGCAGCTCGCCTACCAGAAGGGCCGCGACGCCCGCGCAGTGCTCCGACAGCGGCCACCAGACCATCCACCTCCCGGGCCGCGAGCCCGCGATCGGCGGCCGGCTGGCCGTCGTGCGGGTGGGCCGGGACCTCGTGATCCTGCGCCGGCGCGACAGGCGTGCGCTCTCGCGACTCGACCTGCACGGCGTGTGGGCGAGCGCGATCTCCGGCCGCTGGCTCGCCTTCGCGCAGAGCGGGCGGAGCGACGACGTCCTGCGTGCCCGCCCGCTCGCCCACGGAAAGCCGGCGAGCGGCTCGCATGTGGTCGCGCGCGTCGGCCACCCGACCCGGCTGGGGCATCCCGGGCTCGACGGGCGGACCCTCGTCTATGCGATCGCGAGGCCGCGCGGGTCGATCGTCGCTTGGCGCCGGCTCGGCACCAGACGTCACGGCGTTGTCGCCCGCTCGCACCGCGGCGCCCTGTGCTGCCCCTCGGTCCGGAACGGGCAGGTCCTCTTCGTCCACTCGATCCGCGCCCGCGAGAGCCCCCAGGCCACAAACGCGCCGCCACTCGTGCAGCGGCTGATGCTGGGAGGCCTCGGCGGGCGGCGGGCCCACCCCGTCTACTCGCGTCGCTCGCCGCACGGGACGCTCTTCTCGACCGCGCTCTCGGCGCGGCGCGCCTACGCGACGGTGCTCCACGGCCGGAGCGCCCGGATCCTCTCGGTTCCAAGATGACCGCTCGACTCGCCGCGGCGCTCATCGGGGCCGCGCTTGTGTCGGGGTCCCTCGCGTCGTGCCGGGCGAACCAGGAACCCGGGAGCGAGGCGGCGGCGAAGCGGGCGGTTCGCGACTACATCGCGGCCCTCGACGCCCGCTCGGGCCGCCGCGTCTGCGACGAGATGGCTCCCGGAGCACTCGCGGACCTCGCCCTCCCCAAGCGCGAGGGGTCGTGCGCGTCCTCGATCGCCGCCTCGATCGGTTACCGGGATCCGCGCGGCTACCCGGTCTGGAGGCGGACGCGGATCCTGCGGTTCCGCTCGCTCGACGTGCAGGACACGACGGCCCGGGCCACGGTGACCGTCAAGACGACCTTCGCCGATGGCCGCGAGCCGTCGATCGAGGACGACGTCGTCTACCTGACCCGCGGCGGCGCGAGCTGGACGATCGCGAAGCCGAGCGCGACCCTCTACCGTGCGATCGGCTCCTCGACCCCGCCGCTGTCGGCTCTCCGGGCCCCGTAGGCGAGCGGCCCGGGCTAAACTGGACTTGTCATTCGCCCGATTCGAGGCTGGCCGCCAACCGCGTGAGCCAGCCGGGTCGGCGAACATAGAGCGAAAGGTCAGCATGCAAGAGCTGAGCGTCCTTCACCCACCCGGAACCGAGGAGCTCTCCCCGGAAGAGATCGGCGTGCTCTCGGACGAGGTGCGGGCCCTCGCAGCCGAGCGGAACGCCGTGATCCTCGCCCACAACTACCAGCTCCCGGAGCTCCAGGACGTCGCCGACCTCACCGGCGACTCGCTCCAGCTCTCGCGCGAGGCGGCCTCGACGCAGGCCGATGTGATCGCCTTCTGCGGCGTCCATTTCATGGCCGAGACGGCATCGATCCTCTCGCCGCGGAAGACGGTCCTCATCCCCGACCTGAAGGCGGGCTGCTCGCTCGCCGAGTCGATCAACGCCGACCAGCTCCGAGCCTGGAAGGCCGAGCATCCCGGGGCGGTGGTCGTGATGTACGTGAACACCTCCGCCGAGGTCAAGGCCGAGACGGACTATTGCTGCACCTCCTCCAACGCCGTCAAGGTCGTCGAGCACGTGTGGGGTGAGCACGGCCGCGACGCGGAGATCCTCTTCGGCCCGGACATGTGGCTCGGATCCTTCGTCGCCCGTGAGCTCGCCCTGGCCGACGAACCCGAGCGCTACGCGCGCTTCCACGTCTGGGACGGGGAGTGCCACGTCCACGCGGGGATACGCCCGACCGACATCGAGGCGATGCGCGCCGACCATCCGGGCGCCGAGTTCCTGATCCACCCCGAGTGCGGCTGCTCGACCCAGGCCATGGAGTACGTCGCCTCGGGCGACGTCGAGGCCGAGGGAGTTCAGATGCTCTCGACCTCGGGGATGCTCCGGCACGTCGAAGCGAACCCCGAGGGTGAGTTCATCGTCGCGACCGAGACCGGGATGCTCTACCCGCTTCAGGAGGCGGCGCCGAAGGCGCGGCTCCACGAGGCGAATCGGATGGCGTTCTGCAAGTACATGAAGATGATCACGCTGCCTAAGCTTCGCGATTCGCTGCGCGAGATGCGCTTCGAGGTGAAGGTTCCGCCGCCGATCGCAGAGCGCGCGCGCCAGCCGATCGAGCGGATGGTCGCGATCGGCTAGCCCCTCCGGGCCCCTTTCTCAGCGAACGCGCAGCGCCACGGCATGCACCCTGTGGTGGCGCCGGTGCGGCTTCTTCTTGATCTTGATCGTCCGCTTGCCGAACAGGCAGATCTTCGTGTTCGTGCAGGCGACGGCGTTGACGGTGAACTTGCCCTTCTGCGTATATCTGTGGTCAACCTTCAGGCCGTTGGCCTTCGAGCCGTCGCCGAAGTTCCACGACGCGTTCTGCAGATGACCACCCTCGCGGTCGGTGAACTTGACGCTGAAGGTCACCTTCTTGCCGACCTTTGCCTTGAATGGGCCGAACGTGGTGCCGCTCAGGTTGTAGCGCTGCTCGCAGCCGTTTGCGGCGTTCGACCAATCGCGCTGGAGGATGTAGTGGCGGCCGTTGATGACCTGGTTGAAGGCATTGACGCCGGGCGTTCCGCCGAGGAACGCGCCGTAGTCGTCGGCGGTGTTCCGGCACTGGTCGGCGCCCTCCGCGCCGGTGTTCGAGTTGAACCACGCGTTGAGCAACGGGTCCTCTCTCGCCTCGTTGGTCTCGTGGCTCAGCGTGCTGAGCTGGTCGTCGATGCCGCTCGCCTTGCCGTTCGGGTAGTTGCCGGTGCCGCACCCGGCCGGGTCGATGGGCGTGAAGGCCTCGTTCGCGTAGATCGTCCCTCCACTGGTGCTGTTGAACGAGTGGTACGCGCAGAACTCGTGGTCGAAGCACCCCGCGCCGGCGAGGCCCGACGAGTCGAAGCAGGTCCCGATCCCCGGCGGCAGGAACACGAAGTACTGGCTGGTGAGCCCGCGCGGGAAGCCATGCGACGCGACGACGCTGTCGACCTCGTTCGAGATCTGCAGGTCGGTGAGGCAGACCGAGAACCCGGTCGCGATCCCGGCATAGGGCGGGCAGCCACTTATCGGGAAGGCCGTGGTGTCGGTGACGGCGGCGCCGAACGACATCGTCGAGGTCGCGAACTTGCCGCTCGAGTCCTTGTACTGCGCGCCGACCGAGTACGTGTCGGTGGGCAGGTTGTGGTCGGCGGACACGTCCTTCATGAACGTCGTGATCCCCGACGCGTACCCGGCCGGGAATGAGGTGCCCGGGGGCTGCCAGAAGATCGCGAACTGCTTGTTCGACGGCATCACCGGCCCGCCGTGGTAGTCGAGGTTGCCGTTCGCGGCGAAGCGCGAGGGCGACGCCGGTCCCCGGCCGTTCAGCGGCATGTAGCTGGCCGGGCCGTTCGGGGTCTGCACGACGACGGCCGAGGCGGAGGCCGGAACCGCGACGAGCGCCCCGGCGACGAGCGCCCCTGTCAGCAGAGCCCGCCTGCGGTTCGCTCCACGATTCGCCCTCTCCTTGACGAACGACATTCCTCGGTCCCTCCTGATTGCCGACTGAGACAAGAACTCGGACGATACGTACCGGCCCTGGCGGAGCCGACGTCCCGCTTCGGGCGACCCTACAGGGGTGGCCCAACGGGTGTCAAGGCTGTCAGCCCTCGCGCTTGAGCCTGATCCTCTTCCTCTCGGTGTTGGGCTTGCCACCGGCCGGGGTGTAGGTGATCTTGGCGGTGACCCTGGCCTTGCCCGTCCTGGAGAGCTTGCGCGCGGCCCTGCCCTTGGCCCTGACCTTGAGCGTCGTGGTCCCGGCGTTCACGGCCTTGGCCTGAGCCTTCGCCTTGTGGATCGGCCTGACGCCCTTGCCGCCGAGGGTCAGCGTCCCGGCGCTCGGAACGGTCACGGGGAGCGTCGCGGTGCCGTTCTGCGTGTTGCGCTCCACCCTGCCGAAGGTGAAGGCGTTGGGCGGCGGGGGCGGCTTCGTGACGGTCACCCGCGGGCCGGTCGCGGTCGCGGTGAGGCCGATGCTGTTGGTGATCGTCGCCGTCACCTGGTAGGTGCCCGCGGCCACGTAGGTGTGCGAGGCGCTGGTGCCGCTCGCGCTCGTGCCATCGCCGAAGTTGATCGTCACCCCGGTCACCGAGCCACCGTCGGCGTCGGCGCCGCTCGCGGTGAACGTGAGCGGCTGTCCGACCTGGCCCGAAGCCGGGCCGTTCGCGGTCCCCGTGAGGTTGTAGCGCTGCTCGCAGCCGTTGTGTGCGTTCGACCAGTCCATCTGGAGGATGTAGTGGCCGCCGTTGATGATCTGGTTGAAGCCGTCGACGCCGGGCGTGCCGCCGAGGAGCGGGCCGTAGTCGTTGGCGGTGTTCCGGCACTGGTCCGCTCCCTCGTCGCCGGTGTTGCTGTTGAACCAGCCGTAGTTGCCGGTGCCCACCAGCGGGTCCTCGCGGGCCTCGTTGGTCTCGTGGCTGAGCGAGGAGAGCTCGTCGTCGATGCCGCTCGCCTTGTCGTTCGGGTAGTTGCCGGTGCCGCACCCGGCGGGGTCCACCGGCGCAAACGACTCGTTCGTGTAGATCGTCTGGCCGCCGGGCGAGTTGAAGTTCGAGTGGTAGGCGCAGTACTCGTGGTCGAAGCACGCGTGGTTGGCGTTGTCGAAGCAGTTGCCCACGCCGTTGGGCAGGAAGAGGAAGTAGATGTTCGTCAGGCCCCTCTGGTTGCCGTGCGACCCGACGAAGCTGTCGATCTCCGCCTGCAGCTGGTCGTCGGTGAGGCAGCGTGAAAAGCTCGCGGGGGTCGCGCCGAGGCCGGTGTAGGGAAGGCAGCCGCTCGACGGATACGGGTCCGTGTCGTTGATCGCGGCCTCGAAGGTGACGTTGTAGTTCGCGCGGTTGCCGAAGGCGTCCGTGTACTGCGCGCCGACCGACGTCGTGTTCGTGGCCTTGCCGGAGTCGGCGGCGAGATTCTGCAGGTACTCGGTGATCCCGGACTGGTAGCCGGCCGGGAACGAGAACCCGCTCGGCGCCCAGAAGATCGCGTACTGGTGCACCGCGGGCATGACCGGACCGCCGTGATAGTCGAGGTTGCCGTTGGCCGCGAACGGCGTCGGCTTCGCGGGCCCGGAGCCGGTGAGCGGCTGGTAGCTGTACCCCTGGCCGCCGGCCTTCGTCACCACCGCGCTCGCGGGGGAGGCGGCGATCGCCGCCGTGGCGAATAGCAGCGGGACGAGGACGCGGACGACTGAGCGGCGACGAAGATGCAAGAAAGCCCCTGGCTACGTGATCAGTACGACGCCACGAGCGTACCCGATCCGCTCGGCGATCCGGGTGCTGTCTGTCCGTCGGCCCGCATAGCCTCCGTCGGCGTGGGCTCCAGCGCTAATCTCGCCTCGGTGACCCACCTGCGGCCAGTTCCCGACCTGAAGCCTCCGGCACGCTCCGGCGAGCCTGGCGACCGGCCCGAGCCGACCGTCCCGGAGCTCGAGCGCTGGGCGACCGTCTTGCGCGGGGAGTGCGTGCGGATGCTCGCGGTCGCGAAGTCGGGCCATCTCGACTCGTCACTTTCGGCTGCCGACATCGTCACCGCGCTCTACTACCGCGTCCTTCGGCACGACCCCGAGCGGCCCGACTGGCCCGCGCGCGACCGCTTCGTCCTCTGCAAGGGCCACGCGGCGCCGATTCAGTACGCGGCGCTCGCCCACCACGGCTACTTCCCGCCCGGCGACCTGATGGGTGTGCGCCAGATTGGATCGCAGCTCCAGGGCCACCCCGACATGAACCGCACCACCGGGGTAGAGGTGTCGACCGGCTCGCTTGGCCAGGGGCTCTCGATGTGCACCGGGATCTGCCTCGCGCTGCGGCTCGACGGCCTCGCCGACACGGCGCACGTGTTCGGAGTGCTCTCCGACGGCGACTGCCAGGAGGGACAGACGTGGGAGGCGGCGACGGCGGCGGCACACTTCGGCGTCTCGAACCTCACCGCGATCGTCGACTACAACCACCTGCAGACCGACGGAACGACCGAGGAGGTCATGGACATCGGCGACGTGCGCGGCAAGTTCGAGGCGTTCGGCTGGGACTCGGTGGAGATCGACGGTCACGACATGGCCCAGGTGGTCGAGGCGCTCGAGCGAAGCCGCACGCTCGACCGTCCCGCGGCGATCGTCGCGCAGACGAAGAAGGGGCGTGGCGTCTCGTTCATGGAGGGGCGCTTCGGCTTCCACGGCAAGCCGCCCACCCCGGAGCAGGCGACCGACGCGCTCGCTGAGCTCGAGGCGACGCTCGAGGAGCAGACGAAGGCCCTGCAGGCGGCGGGGGACAAGAGCTGATGCCGGCCGAAGCCAAGACGGAGCCGATCGCCACGCGCCACGCCTACGGCGACGCCCTGGTGGATCTGGGCGAGCGCCACGAGGACGTTGTGGCGCTTGACGCCGACCTGGCGGTCTCCACCCAGGCGATCAAGTTCGGCAAGCGGTTCCCCGAGCGGTTCTTCAACGTCGGCGCCGCCGAGGCGAACATGATGTCGATGGCCTGCGGCCTCGCCGCGACGGGCAAGCGCCCCTTCTGCTCGACCTTCGCGATCTTCGCCACCGGCCGCGCCTACGACCAGGTCCGGCTGGGCATCGCCCACAACGAGCTGCCGGTGACCATCGGCGCCTCCCACGGGGGCGTCTCGCTGGGCGAGGACGGCGCCTCCCACCAGATGATCGAGGACATCGCCCTCATGCGGGCGATGCCGCAGATGCGGGTGGTCGTCCCCGCCGACTACAACCAGGCCTACCGGGCCACGGTCGAGGCCTACGAGCTCGCTCGGCCCACCTACATACGCTTCGGGCGGCCCGCAACCGCGCCGGTCTACGACGAGATCCCCGAGGCGCTCGGCGGCGGGGTCGACGTGCTGCGCGAGGGCAAGGACATCACGCTCGTCGCCACCGGCCACATGGTCTGGCGCGCGCTGGAGGCGGCCGAGTCGCTGGAGCGCGACGACGGCGTCGAGGCCGAGGTCCTGAACGTGGCGGTCGTGAAGCCACTCGACGCCGAGACGGTGCTCGGCTCGCTCTCGAAGACGGGGGTCGGGGTGACGGCCGAGGAGCATCGCGTCGTCGGCGGGCTCGCCGACGCGGTCCGCGAGGTCGCGGCTGAGCAGCACCCCGTTCCGATCTTCGCCGTCGGGATGGGCGACGAGTTCGGCATCTCGGGCACGGGGGAGGCTTGCATGGAGCACTTCGGACTCACGGCACGCGGCATCGCCGACCGCGCCCGCGAGGCGCTGGTGCTGAAGCCGATCGTGTCGCGCCCGCCGCTCTTCGGTCCGGAGTGGACCTGATCGGCACTGTAAGCACGGCGTGAGCGGACCGTAAGCGTCCGTTCAGTAATCTGCGCTACTCTCCCGCGGCTGTCTTACCCGCGCGAAAGCGCCCGACCGGGCGCAGGAATCGCCCGGGCGCCGCAGAACATCCCAATCCCATGGCCCTGCTCGGATCCAGAACCAGCCGCCGCGAGCGAGCCCGCGGGCCCGCCCACGACGCCCACCCGCCAACGACGCCCGACCCTGCGCGCACCCGCCCGCCCGTCATCGAGCTCCACGACGCGACCGTCGTCTATCCGGGCGGACACGTGGCGCTCGAGCGCGTCAGCGCCTCGATCACCCGCGGCGAGTTCGCGTTCGTCGTCGGGCCCACGGGGTGCGGCAAGTCGACTCTGATCAAGCTGCTGATCCGGGAGGTCGAGCCCGCGCAGGGCCACGTGCTCATCGCCGGACGCGACATCAACCGCATTCCGATCAAGAAGGTGCCGCTTCTGCGGCGCCGCATCGGGTGCGTCTTTCAGGACTTCAAGCTGCTGCCGAACCGGAACGTCTACGACAACGTCGCCTACGCGCTCCAGGTGACCGGCGGCAGCCGCCGCGAGATCAGGCGCAAGGTTCCCGAGATCCTCCGCCTCGTCGGCCTCCAGGCGAAGATCCACAGCTACCCCGATCAGCTCTCCGGCGGCGAGCAGCAGCGCGTTTCGATCGCACGCGCGTTCGTCAACCACCCGCCGCTCCTGCTGGCGGACGAGCCCACGGGCAACCTCGACCCCGAGACATCGATCGGGATCATGCAGCTGCTCTACCGGATCAACCGCACCGGCACGACCGTCCTCGTGGTCTCCCACGACCGCGAGATGGTCGACAAGATGCAGCGGCGCGTGATCGCGCTCGATGCGGGGCGCCTCGTCCGCGACCAGGCCGCGAGCGGCTACCACGAGGAATCGACGACCGAGTTCGCCGCCCGAATCAGAGCGGAGATGGGCGTTGGCGACGAGGGCGGCACGAACGGCGACTCCGGCTGATCGATGCGCAAGGTCCCCTTCTTCATCGCCGAGGCCTTCCGGGCGCTGCGCCGTAACGCGGCACCGAGCCTCGCCGCCGTGGTCACGATCCTCGTGACCACCGTGCTGCTCGGCGTCCTGATCCCCGTCCTCAAGGCCAGCTCGGAGACCACCACCTCGGTGCGCTCCCAGCTCGCGCTTCGGGTCTTCCTCTACGACGACGCGACGAAGGCCCAGGTGGCGGCGACCGGGAAGAAGATCCGCAACGTCCCACACGTCGCGCGAGCCAAGTACGTCTCGAAGGCGGACGCAAAGAAGACACTCCGCAAGGAGGTCGGCAGTGGGCCGCTGCGCCAGGGCCTCGACCAGCTGAAGTCGAATCCCCTCCCCGCCTCGTACAACGTCTTCCCGGACAACCCCGACAACCTCAACCAGATCCGGCACGCGATCGAGCCGACCGGCGCGAGCGGCAAGCCGCAGCCGATCACCTCGGCCATCCAGGGCGTCAACGACTCCCACCAGGCCGCGAACAAGATTCGCTCGGTCACCGGGGCCGTGAAGATCGTTCTCATCGTGATCGCCGCCCTGCTCCTGATCGCCTCGGTGATGCTCGTCGGCAACACGATCCGGCTCTCGATCTACGCCCGCAGGCGCGAGGTGGAGGTGATGAGGCTCGTGGGCGCGACCAACTGGTTCATCCGCTGGCCGTTCGTCATCGAGGGCGTGATCGTCGGGCTCGCCGGCGCCGCGCTCGCGGTCGGGATCCTCTACCTCGGCAAGGTGACGATCGTCGACCCCCTCGCGAGCGACTTCACCCTGATCAACAACTTCTCGACGGTCGGGTTCGTTCCGCTCGTTGCCGCCCTTGTCGCCGCCGCGATGGCCATCTCCGCGCTCGGCAGCGGCGTCACCCTGCGGCGCTTCCTCCGCATCTGATCCTTAAAGCCGACCTTCTATAAAGGAGCGGTGACCCGCTCCAGCGATTCGCCTGTCCGATGACCGCAGAACGCCGCCGAGGCTTCGTGTTCGGCGCGATCGCCGGCGCCACGATCGCGCTGGCCGGCGCTGCGATCGCCTATGCGATCTTTGGCCCGTTCCAGCAGAGCGCGGTCGACCAGGCGCGGACACAGGTCGAGGACAACTACTTCCACGCCGTCAACGGGAAGTTCCTCGACGATGCGTCGATCGCCGGCATGGTCAACCAGCTGAAGCATCGGTACCACGACCGCTTCTCACGCTACCTCGACCCCCGGAGCCTCGAGCAGTTCGACTCCGATACCTCCGGCCAGTTCGAGGGCGTCGGCCTCACCGTGAGCGGAGTCAAGCGCGGGCTGCGGGTCGCGAGCGTGATCGCCGGCACTCCCGCGCAGCGCGCGGGCTTGAAGAGCGGCGACCTGATCACGGGGGCCGACGGCCGTTCGCTGGAGGGGAAGCCGACCGACGCGTCGGTCGCGATCATCCGCGGCGCGCCGGGAACCTCGGTGAGGCTCCGCGTCGTCCCGAGCGGCAAGGGCAAGACGCGGACCATCTCCGTCAAGCGCGCCGACGTCCAGGTGCCCGCGGTCCACGGGCAAATGGCCCGCGCCGACGGCAAGCGGGTGGCCGACGTTCGCTTCGCGACCTTCAGCGCGGGCGCGCACGGCGAGCTTCGAAGCGCGGTCGACCGCCTCTACCGTCGCGGCGCGAAGGGGCTCCTCCTCGACCTTCGCGGCAACGGGGGCGGCCTCCTGGAGGAGGCGGTGCTGGGGGCAAGCGTCTTCATGCAGAAGGGCGAGCGCGTGGTGTCGACCAGCAGCCGGACCCAGGGTCATCGCGTCTACAGGGCCGCCGGCGCCCCGGTGGCTCGGAAGCCGATCGTGGTGCTCGTCGACCACGACACCGCATCGGCCGCCGAGATCCTGACGGCGGCGCTCTCCGAGGACGGGCTTGCGAAGGTGGTCGGCACGCGCACCTTCGGCAAGGGAACGTTCCAGCAGGCCATCGACCTCCCGAACGGCGGTGCCCTGGACCTGACGATCGGCCGCTTCTTCACGGCCAACGGAAGCTCGACGCTGAACAAGGGCGATCAAGCCTGACGTCCACGCCGCCGACGACCCGAACACCCAGCATCGCGACGAGGCTCAGCGCAGGGCCCTGGCGATCCTCGGCCGCGAGATCCGGTCCGGCCGGTGAACGGACGAGGGAGGGGCCTCGGGCGGCGCGTCGCCGCGATCTCGGGGCGCGGGCGCTTTCGCGAGGCCGAGCCGCTCTTCGAGAGGGCACCTGGCGCGCCGCTTGCGCGAGGGTCCGCGGACGTTTGCGAGGGCGACCTCGCGCTGGTCGACTTCGGGCCCGGCGGGGCGCGCGCACTGCGAACGCTGGGCCGCGCCGACGTGCCACGCGAGGTCATCGCCGCCCTGCTTTGGGACGGCGGGTCGGACCGCGGCTTCCGGCGGGTCGTCACCGACGAGGCGGCCAGAAGCGCCTCGCGCGGGGCCGACATTGGCGCAGCGAGGCGCGACCTCACCGCGCTCCCCACGTTCACCGTCGACCCAGCAACCGCTCGGGATTTCGACGACGCGGTCTCCGCCGAGGTCGACGGGGACGACACCCGTCTCTTCATCCACATCGCGGACGTGGCGGCCCACGTGCGACCCGGCTCGCGGCTCGAGGCCGAGGCCCTTCGCCGTGCGACGAGCACGTACGTCCCGGGCACGGTCGAGCCGATGCTGCCGGGATCGCTTTCCGACGATGCGTGCAGCCTCGCGCCGGGGGTGGAGCGCTTGGCGGTGACCGCGCAGATCGTCGTGGGTCCCGACGGCGTTCCGAGGTCGGCCAGCTTCGAGCGGACCCGCATCCGCTCGGACGAGCGCCTCGACTACGACCAGCTCGATCGGGTCTTCGACGGGCGAGAGGCCGCTCCCGCGGCTGTCGCCGAGCCGCTTGCGCTCGCGAGGAGGGCGGCCGCGGCGCTGGCCGATCGCCGTCGCGTCGGCTCCCTGGAGATCGAGTCGTTCGAGCCCGAGTTCAACTTCGACTCCGACGGCGCCGTCGTGAGAGCGAAATCGGTCGCCCAAACGGAGGCGCACCGCCTGATCGAGCACCTGATGATCCTCACCAACGAGCAGGTCGCCGAGCTCTGCGAGCGGCGAAAGGTCGCGACCCTCTACCGCGTCCACGAGCGCCCCGATCCAGCGCGGGTCGAGCGCTTGGTTGCGCAGCTCGCCTCGCTCGACATACCCACGCCGCCCCTTCCCGAGAGCCTTGGCCCGAGCCGGGCGGCCGAGCTGGTGGGGGAGATCAGCCGCCTCGTCGCGCGAGAGGCGCGCAGACGCAAGCACGGGCGCGACGCCTACGCTGGCCTCGTGCTGCGCTCGCTGAAGCAGGCGTACTACAGCCCGCGAAACCTCGGCCACGCCGGCCTCGGAAGCGCCGCGTACTCCCACTTCACGTCGCCGATCCGTCGCTATCCGGACCTTGTGGCTCATCGCGCGCTGCTGTCGTTGATCGGCGCCGGCGAGTCGGCGCCTGAGCGCGCGAACGTCGCCGATGTCGCCGTGCACAGCTCCGAGCGCGAGCGCGAGGCGATGGCCACCGAGCGCAGGGCCGACAAGGTGTGCTCGTGCTATCTCCTGGAGCGCGAGCTGCGGGAAGGGGGCTGGGGCGTTCGCTTCGACGGCGAGGTGTCGGGAGTCGTCGGCGCGGGAGCGTTCGTGCGCTTTGGCGGCAAGCTCGGCGACGTGTACGAGGGGTTCCTGCCCGCGCGCCGTCTCCCCGGCGAGCGCTTCGACCTCAACGAGACCGAGACCGCGATCGTCGGACGGCGCAGCGGCACGGCGATCAGGCTCGGTGACCCGGTCTGCGGTGGGCGTGGACTCCATCGAGGCTGCGCGCGGGCGGGTGGACCTGACGGCCGAAACCAGGACCGCGGACCGAGGCAAGCAGCGGACCCGGCCCCCTCGCCGCAGGCCACCGAAGGGTTCGCGCGCGAGCCGGGCCCGGGCCGGACGCCGCCGGCGGGAGCGATAAGCGCTGATGGCGAAGAAGCCGAGAAAGCCGGCCTCGGGCGATGTCGCGACCAACCGCAGGGCGGGCCACAAGTTCGAGTTCCTCGAGCGCCTCGAGTGCGGCATCGAGCTGGTGGGCAGCGAGGTGAAGTCGCTGCGGGAGGGAAGGGCGCAGATCGCCGACGCTTACGCGACCGTCGACGGGGGCGAGGTGTGGCTGCGGGGCCTGCACATCCCGCCCTACGCGCCGGCGAGCACGCAGAACCACGAGCCGGAGCGCCCGCGCAAGCTGCTCCTCCATCGTGCGGAGATCGAGCGCCTGCTCGGGCGCACGTCCCAGCGCGGCCTCACGCTCGTGCCGACCCGGATCTACTTCAAGGGCCCCTGGGCGAAGGTCGAGCTCGCCCTGGCGAGGAACAAGGAGGGCCGCGACCGCCGGCGCGAGATGCGCGACCGCGACATGCGACGGGAGATCGACCGCGAGCTCCGGCGCCGGGGAGGGTGAACGCGGGCTTTCAATCGGTCGGCGGCACTCCGCCGCCGGCCCGCCCATGCCACGATAATGGCCCGGATGGGCCTATTTCGCAAGAAGGAGGAGAGCCAGGAGGGCGCCACGCAGCCGCCAGCGCCGGCGGCCCCGCCGCCCAGGCGCACAGCCGTCCTCGCGGATCCCCGGCGCCTCCCAGCGTCGCACCGCCGAGCGCTCCGCCCGCCCAGCCGAGCGCCACGTCCCGCCGCCGCTCCGCCCGAAGCGCCCGCGACCACCGTGACGCCGCCCGCTCGCCTCAGTCACGCCCGATTCCTCCGTGACGCCGGATCCCGCTTCCTCGACCACCTCGGAGATCGCCCCAGCCGCCACCACGCCGGCGGCGCCGGCGGTGCCTGGTCCGCTGACGCCGCGCGAGCGGCGCAAGCAGGAGCGAGCCCAGAAGCGCGCCGAGAAGACGGCGGCGAAGAAGCAGGCCGCCGAGGCCAAGAAGGCGATGCGCCTTGCGAAGAAGCAGGAGGCCGAGGCGCGCAAGCAGGCCAAGAAGGCCGCCGGCAGGACGCCGTCGGCGCAGCCCGCGGACCCCAGGCGGGCGTCGCCAGTCCGGCGGCAGCGCCGGCCACACCGCCCGCCGCGCCGCCACAGCCCGAGCAGCCGGCGGCACCGGCCGCCGCGCAGCCCGCTGAGGCCGCGGCCGCCCCCTGGTTCTCGCCGCAGGCCCCCCCGCCCCTTGAGTCCGCTGCAGGCGCCCCGGCGCAGCCGCGTCAGTCGACGCACCGGGAGAGGCGGCGCCTGCGACGCCGACCCCAACCGAGCCGCCGCCGCCATCGCCGCCCTCAGCTCTGAGGGCGCCCCGGCCGCGGAGGCCGGGCGGGCCGGCGCCGTCGAGGAGCGAGCGATCCGCGAGGCAGCCGAGCGCGACGCGCTGGCCAAGCTCGAGCAGGCAGACCGCCAGGTGACGGAGGACCGCGTTCGCACGGACGAGGAGCGCCTTCGGGCGAGGCGGACCGCCGGATCGCCGAGGTCGCGAGGCTTCAGGAGGAGACCGAGAGCCGGCTCGCGGAGCGGGGCACCGCCGAGGCCGCCGCTCCCGCGGCAGCGCCCCTCGCACCATCGGCGCCGAATCAGACCGAGCGGCCAGTCGGTGCCCGAGAGCTCGCTGCTCGCCGAGCTCCGCGCAGCCGAGGAGCAGCTCGCGCGGCGCCGGCAGCAGGAGGAGGCGCTGGCGCGCGAGCTCCAGGCGACCGAGGACCGCCTCGCCGAGGGCCAGCGTCGTACCGAGGAGGCTCTCGATCGCGCGGCGAAGCGCCTGGAGGAGGTCGAGGCGCGGGCCGCGGAGGCCGAGACGCGGGCGACCCGCGCCGAGCGCCTCGCCCGGCTCAAGGCCGAGGAGATCGCCCGCGAACAGCAGCTTCGAGAGGTGCTCGACAGCATCGCTGCCGCCGAGCAGCGCGCGACGGACGCCGAGGAGCGCGCGCGAGCGACGGTGGTGCGAATCGAGGAGGAGCCCGAGGGGATCGCCGCGGAGGTCAGCTCAGCGCCGCCGAGCCTCTCGCTTGCCGCCACGCCTGAGCCGGAGCCCGAGGCATCCGAGCCGGAGCCGGAGCTAGCCGAGGCGGAGCCCGAGCCCGAGCCCGAGCCCGAGCCCGCTGCACCCCGGGCTGCGCCCACCGAGGAGCCTGAGCCGAAGCCCACGCCAACCGAGCCCTTCGACGCGGTCGAAGAGCCGCCGGCGCCTTCGGTTCCGGCAGGAGAGCCGATCAACCTCAATACGGCGAACTACGAGCAGCTTCGCTCCCTGAAGCTCTCGGTCACGCAGACCGGCCGCATCCTCTCCTACCGAGAGCGAAGCGGTGGCTTCTCCTCGCTCGACGAGCTGGCGAACATCCCAGGTTTTCCCAAGGCGTTCCTTGACGACCTGCGCGTCCACCTGACGCTCTAGCTACAGGCCGTACTCCTCCATCAGCTTCAGCCAAACCTCGCTCCGCGTCGGAAAGGTCGGCACGGCATGCCAGAGGCGATCGAGCGGCACGTCACCGGTGACGGCGATGGTCGCCGCGTGCAGGAAGTCCGCCGTCTCCGGACCAACGAACGTCGCGCCGACCACGACCAGCCGGTCCTCGTCGATGACGAGCCTCGTGGTCCCGGGCTCGTCGCGCCCGTGGAAGCTGGCCCCGGCGGTCGCTGAGGTCTCGACGTCGACGGCTCGCGCGTCGATGCCGGCCTCGCGAGCCGCCGACAGGGTGTGGCCGACGGCGGCCACCGAGGGCATGGTGAAGACGACGCGGGGGGAACCGGCGGCTTCGGCGACGGCCGCGACCTCATTGCCGAGAATGTGGTCGCCGGCGATTCGCGCCTGGTACTTGCCCATATGGGTGAGGAGGGCCCGGCCGTTGACGTCGCCCACCGCGTAGAGCCAGTCGTGGCCTGCGACCTGAAGCTGGTCGTTCGTGTCCAGATAGCCGTCGGGCTCGATCCCGACCGACTCGAGGCCGATGCCCTCGACGCGTGCCCTGCGGCCGACGGCGACGAGAAGCTGGGAGACATCCACCTCCTCGCCGCGCTCGAGCTCGACCGTGATGTCGCCGTCCCCGCGACGCGCGGCCGAGGCCTTCGCCCCCTCGCGCAGGTCCACTCCAGCCTTGCGAAGGCCGTCCGCCACCTGCTCGCTCGCGAACGGCTCCTCGCCGGCGAGGATGCGCTCCGCCGCCTCGATCAGCGTCACCCGGGCGCCGAGCGAGCTCCACGCCTGGGCCATCTCGACGCCAACCGCGCCGCCGCCGAGAATCCCGAGGGAGTCCGGAACCTCCTCGGCGGTGGTGGCCTCGCGCGGGGTCCACGGTGCGACCTCGGCGAGGCCGTCGATGGCGGGAACCGCGGCCGTCGAGCCGGTGGCGACAACCACCGCCTTGCGGGCGGTGAGGACACCCTGGCCCACGCGCACCCGCCGCTCACCCTCGATCGCGCCCTTGCCCCGGAACAGCTCGATCCCGCGGTCTTGAAGCCACGGAAGCTGGCCGGAGTCGTCGCGGTGGGAGATCACCTCGTCGCGGCGCACGAGCGTGGCGCGGGGATCTGGGTCGGCGCCCTCGAGGCGCTCGGCCGCGCCGCCGACGCGCGACGTCTCGGCCAGCGCCTCGGCCGGCCGCAGGAGCGCCTTCGAGGGCATGCAGGCGTAGTAGGAGCACTCGCCCCCGACCAGATCGGCCTCGACGATCGCGACCTCGAGCCCCCCGGCCGCGATCCTGCCGGCGCAAACCTCGCCGGATGAGCCGGCGCCGAGGACCACGACGTCGAACTCGCGCCCCGCCATCGCGTGGATCTCTACCCGATGCCGCGCGCGAAGAACGTCTCGGCTACGCCGACGCCGAGCGCGGCGGCGAGGCCGAGGTAGGTGACCGCGACGAGGGCGCGCGTGCGCGCCGGGATGGCGTGGTAGGCCCGAGCCTGTGGCGTGTTGCGCGTGCGCCACCGCCGCCAGCTCTCGACCCCGCCGAAGATGAGGATGAGGAAGAGGATCGGGTTCGGGAAGGCGATCGCAATCGCCACCAGCGCGACGAGGCCGACGAGCCAGATCGCGGGCGACAGCGCCGCCATCGCCCGGCCGCCGTCGAGCGGCAGGACGGGGAGGAGGTTGAAGAGGTTGAGGAAGAAGCCGACGTAGGCAAGCGCCCGCCAGAAGTCGGAGCCGGTGGCGAGCCAGATCGCGAGCGGGACGAGCGAGGCGAGCGCGCCGAGGATCGGTCCCGCAAGGCCCACGCGCGCCTCGGCGGCCGCGTCGTCGCCCATCGATCGGGCGGTGATCACGGCGCCGAGGAACGGGATGAACATCGGCGCCGACGCCTTCACGCCCTCGCGGCGAAGCTGGATGACGTGGCCAAGCTCGTGCAGGAACAGGAGGGCCACGAAGCCGGCGGCGAACGCCCAGCCCCACAGCAGCGCGTACGCGGCGATCGAGACGAAGGCCGAGCCGAAGGTGGCGAGCAGCTTCACCTTCGGGAGCAGGAGCAGAAGCGTCTTGCCCTTGGCGATGAGGGCGACGAGCCCGGCGCCGATGCCGGCCGCGCGCTCGCGGAGCTTGCGCCCGCGACCCGACCCGGGTTGAATCGGCCCGTAGTCGAGGGGTGTATTGCTCGGAGCTTTAGCTCGGAGAGCAGCGTGTAAGGACGCCGAAGGCGTCCGCAAGTTGTCCGTTGCGCTTTCAGCCATCTCCGCCATCGTCCAATGCTTCAGTAAATGTAGTCTCACGGGGCTAGACTTCATTGCACATAGCACGGGGACGAATTGGTTTCGACTTGGTCGACTCGTGCGAACGGTTGCAGGCCGAGGTTCCCGGTGGCCTCGTAAAACCCGGGAAATGAATAAGTGCGGACCATGAGTTCGCCCTCGCCGCTTAGTTAGATCTAAGTAGGTGAGGAGTCGGCCCTCCCGGCCCGTGGGGAGGGGCACCGGCTTCAACAGCGGGCTCACCCGAAGCGGTTCGCCCTCGCCGCCAGGGGACATCACCAGGGGGCTCGGTCTTCCGGATTCACCCGCCGGCGCGGACCCGGAAGGCGAGATCAAGCGCCGGATAAGCCTGTAGACGCCGATCGTTACGCGACCGAGGACGCGGCTTCGATGCCGCCGTCTCCACTCTTCAACGCGAGGCCTCGAGCAAGCTCTTCAGCTTCTCGAGGTCCTTGCGGTTGGCGCGCCTCATCGCCGCGGCCATCGCCGGAGCCGCCAGCTTCGAGAAGCCCGCTGGCTCGCCGCGGTTGCGGAGCCGCATGCGCGTGCCGCCCGTCGCGTCCTCCCACTCGTAGCTCGTCTCCATCGGGAACGGGCCCTCCTCGGTGCTCATCACGAGGCGCTCGCCTGGAACCAGCTCCCGGATCTCATAGGTGTAGACGAGGCGCCGGCCGAGGAAATGGGCGACGAACTCGACCCTCGAGCCGACCGCAAAAGGCCTCGTCGTACGCCATTCGACCGACTCGATGTTCGCGTACCACTCCGGCGCTCGATCCGGGTCCGCGGCGTACGCGGCGACCTCGGTGCGAGGGCGGTCGATCTCGATCTCCGTGCGAACGTCGACTGGGATGTCGCGACTCTAGAGCCGCGACGTGACCACCACTCGCGCACCGAGCGAGGGGATCATCGTGACGTTGCGATGCACGGCGTGCTCGGGCTCGGGGTCCGAGGCCTCGATGTCGAGGCGCCGGGCCATCGAGGCCAGGACCACGCGCTGCTCCGCCATCGCCAGGGCGGCGCCCAAGCATCGGCGGATTCCCCCGCCGAACGGGATCCACTCGTAGGTACCGGGCTTCTGGTCGAGCCAGCGCTCGGGCCGGAAGGCGAAGGGATCGGGGTAGACGTCCTCGCGGTGGTGGATAAGCAGGATGCTCATCGTCACCGGCGTGTCCGCGGGCACCCCATACTCGCCGAGGCGCCAGGGCACCATGACCCGCCGGCCGATCATCGGGATCACGGGGCGAGAGCGCATGCCCTCCGTGATCGTCGCCTCGACGACCTCCTCGGCGTGCTCGTCCGATCGCACGGCCTCGACGAGGCGCTCCTTGGCGTCCGGGAAGCGGACGAGCCGCTCCCAGGTCCAAGCCAGCGAGTTCGCCGTCGTCTCGTGGCCGGCGAGGACGAGAGTGAGCAGTTCGTCGCGAAGCTCCTTGTCGGTCAGCGCCTCGCCGTCCTCTGTGCGCGCCTGAAGGAGCAGCGAGAGGATGTCGCGGCGCTCGTCGAGGTCGTCGGCTCGCCGCCGCGACGAGATCACGGCATAGGTCGGCTTGTCGAGGATCGCGAGCCCTGCCTTCGTGAGCCCGACCGGTTCGTCGCGACCGATGTTCATCAGCTCGCCGAGCTGGGCGACCGGGAGGGTCGACGCCGCGACGAGATGCTTGGTGGCGAGGCGCAACCCGTACTCGGGCGTGCCGAAGGCCGGGCGCCCCTCGATGCCGAAGATCCCGGCCATGATCACGTCGAGGGTGATCGCCTGCATCCTGGGCGCGAGGGCGAATGGCGCGCCGACGGGCCAGGTGTCGATCTCCCGCTCGGCCGCCTCGGTGATCATCTGCGCGTACTTCGCGATCGCCTCGCCGTGGAAGGACGGCAGGAGGAGCTTGCGCTGGCGCATGTGGCGCTCGCCGACTGCGGTCAGCGTGGAGTTCGGGCCCACGATCGGCCGCAGCGGCGACTCGCCGGTGAGCGACGGCGCCTGCTCCGGTTTCGCGGTGAAGAGCGACTTGACGTGATCGGGGTGCGAGGTGACCACGGGTCGACCCGGCACGACGCCGCGCATTCGGAAGACCTCGCCGAGCTCGCGACGGGCCCTGAAGACGAATTCGATCTGCCGTTGGTTGAACCTCAGCACCTGAACGAGGCGCGGCAGCGGGATGGTGGGTGGCGTGGGAAGCGAGGCGAGATCGTCGGGCTCGATCGGGCCGGCGGGGGAGGGCGGTGCCTGGCCGACCAGCTCGCCTGCGCCGGTCTCCTCGGTGGCTGGAGCGTCAGCGACGACGGTCATTGCGCCTTTCATTGTTACACGATTTGATGTCGAGGTTTGTGTGACGTTGCTCACCCCAAGCGGTGACCGGGATACCCCCGGGCCGTGACCGGGAGGTCGCCTTTCCCGCCTTCCTAGAGCGTGAGGACGTGCGCGGTCTTCGGGTCGACCCTGCCCTCGAGCACGTCGAGGTAGGCGGCCCGGACCGCGTCGAACCCCTCGCCCCTCCGCACGTCGAGCCAGCCCGCGACCCACTCGCAGAACGGATGCCATGCGTCGGCGACCCGGGTCTCGAGACCCGCCCGGCCCCAGTCCTCGGATCGCTTGACGACGCGGTCCGGCGCGAAGAAGAACGCCGGCGCCGGGCCGGGCAGCTCGCCGGCCCCCGCGCCCATCTCCTCCCAGTGGGTGGCGCCCACGGCCATGCTGTGCGCGAGCTCGTCGCCGAAGCGCTCGTGGACCGCCCGTCGAACATCTCCGTCGCCCGCCACATCGACGAAGGTGGCCGGGCCCGCGTCCAGCGAGCCGATGTCCGCGTAGACGACCGTGCGGTCGTAGATGCCCAGGCCCTCGACGAACTCGGCGCTTCGCCGGGAGGTCAGGCCGACGAGCTCCACCCCCTCGCGCTGGGCGAGTAGGAAGGCGGCGCCGATCGACGTCTTGCTCGAGGCGCTCGAGATCATTACCGGCCCCTTCGTCGGCGAGCCCGTCGTCGTCGAGCTGGTCGTCGATCAGGAACGACGTGAAAAAGAGCGGCCGCAGGAGCATCTGGAGCTCCTCGGTGTCGTCGCGGTAGAACGGATCGGTGCCCGTCGCGAGGTAGCGCTGGTAGGCGGAGGGAAGGGCGGCGCGATGTGGCGCCGCGTCGACGAAGCCCCGATCGTCTGCGTCGGCGGGCGTCACCACGAGGTGCGAGGAGGGCGGCAGGTACCCGTAGACGCGGGTGCCCTCCTCGACGCCCTCGGCGTCGCTCTCGGTCGACCTCGGCGAAGCCCCACATCGGGACGCGGCCCCAGCCCTCGGCCTCGACCGGGAAGAAGTCCCAGTAGTTCATCGCGTCACCGAAGACGCCATAGGTGATGTTGTTGGCGGTGAGGCCGAAGCTGTCGACCCGCAGCAGCGCCTCGCCGGACCCCGCCTCGGGAGCGCCCGCTTCGTCGATCCGGGACTCGCGGAGGTCCTTGCGCATGACGAGGAAGTCGGTCATGAGGTCAGCATGCTCTCACGCCGACGATAATCGCCGCGACCCAAGGAGGAGAGACCAGTGGCGACCATCCTGTGCGTTCTCTACGACGACCCTGTTGACGGGTTCCCACCCGCGTACCCGCGCGACGGGATCCCCGAGATCACCTCGTACCCCGACGGCCAGACGACGCCGACACCCGACGCGATCGACTTCAACCCGGGGGAGCTCCTCGGCTGCGTGTCAGGCGAGCTCGGGCTGCGGCCGTTCCTGGAGGCAGGCGGACACACGCTGATCGTCACGGCCGACAAGGACGGAGCGGACTCCGAGTTCGAGCGGCGTCTGCCGGAGGCCGAGGTGGTGATCTCGCAGCCGTTTTGGCCGGCCTACCTCACGGCCGAGCGGATCGCCAAGGCGCCCAACCTGAAGCTCGCGATCACCGCCGGCGTCGGCTCGGACCACGTCGACCTACAGGCCGCGATCGACGCCGGCATCACGGTGGCGGAGGTCACGTACTGCAACTCGATCAGCGTCTCCGAGCACGTGGTGATGATGATCCTCGGGCTCGTGCGCAACTACATCCCGTCCTACCAGCAGGTGGTCGCGGGCGGCTGGAACATCGCCGACTGCGCCGCCCGCTCCTACGACGTCGAGGGGATGCAGGTCGGCACGGTCGCCGCGGGCCGGATCGGCTCCGCCGTCCTGCGGCGCCTCAAGCCGTTCGACATGGGCCTTCACTACACGGATCGTCACCGCCTGCCCGCGGAGGTCGAGGCGGAGCTCGGAGTGACCTTCCACGAATCAGCGGCCGAGATGGTCCAGCACTGCGACGTCGTCACGATCAACGCGCCGCTTCACCCAGAGACGGAGAACCTCTTCGACGAGGCGATGCTGTCGCGGATGAAGCGCGGCGCCTACCTCGTCAACACCGCTCGCGGCAAGATCTGCGACCGCGACGCGGTGGCTCGCGCGCTCGAGTCAGGTCAGCTCGCGGGTTACGCGGGCGACGTCTGGTTCCCCCAGCCGGCGCCCAAGGACCATCCGTGGCGCTCGATGCCGCACCACGGGATGACGCCGCACATCTCCGGCACCACCCTCTCCGCGCAGGCCCGCTATGCGGCCGGCACGCGCGAGATCCTGGAACGCTGGTTCGCCGGCAGCCCGCTCCGCGACGAGTACCTGATCGTCGAGGGGGGCCGCCTCGCCGGCGCGGGAGCCCATTCCTACAGCGAGGGCGATGCGACCGGCGGCTCCGAGGAGGCGAGCCGTTTCACGTCGGCCTGAGCCGGTAGCGCTTGCACTTGCGATAGCCGTCGGCCTCGTCCTGGCCGACGGCTCGGTCGTCGTGCTGGCGCTGCCCGAGATCTACCGTGACTTCGACGTCTCGGTCAGCGCGGTCACCTGGGTCCTCATCGCCTTCAACATCGTCCTCGCCGCGGCCGCCGTGCCCGCGGCGCTTGCGGCGCGGCGGATCGGGCCGGCCCGGGCGATGGCCGCGGGCCTCACGATCTTCGCGGGCGGCAGCCTCGCCTGCGGCCTCTCGCCCGACATCGCGACGCTGATCGCGGCGCGCTGCGTCCAGGCTCTCGGCGGCGCTGCGGCCGTGACGGGGGCGCTCGAGCTGCTCCCGTCGCGCGTGGGATCCGAGCGGCGCGCGGTGGCGGTGTGGGCGACGGCGGGGGCCGTTGGCGCCGCGATCGGCCCGGCCGTCGGTGGCGTGCTGACGGAGCTCGTGTCCTGGCAGTCGATCTTCCTCGTCCAGGTGCCGGTCGCCGCGGTCGTCGCCGCGCCGGTGGCGGGTCTCGCGCTTCGCGAGGCGCGCCCCGGGACGATCGCCGGCGAGGTGCGCGCGGCGGGCCGGCCTCACCTGGCCGCCAACGTTGCCCTCGGCCTCGTGTCGGCCGCGCTCGCGGCAGCCCTCTTCCTCATCGTGCTGCTGCTCATCGACGGCTGGCGGCACTCGCCGATCGTCGCTGCTCTCGCGGTGACGGTCATGCCGCTCGCGGCGCTCGCGACGAGCCCGCTCGCGCGCCGGGTCGAGGACGCGCGAGCCCGGGCGGCTGCCGGCGCGATCCTCGTCGGCGGCGGCCTCGCCGGCCTCGGGCTCCTGCCAAAGGCGCTGATCGTCGCGACGTTTCCCTCGCAGATCCTCGTCGGCGTCGGGCTCGCGCTCGTGCTCTCCGCACTCACGGAGACGGCGCTTGCGGGGCGGGCACCGCAGGCGATCCACGGAGGCTGGACGATCGCTGCGCGCCACGCGGGCGTGGTCGCGGGCCTTCTCGTGCTCATCCCCGTCTTCACCTCCGACCTCGTCGAGCAGCGCGACGCCGCCGAGCAGGCGGGCACCGCCGCGCTCCTGGACGCCCGTCTTCCCGCGCTCTTCAAGATCGATCTCGCCAACCGCCTCCACGACCAGCTGACTGCCGAGAAGGGGAAGGTGCCCGTCGTCGCCCCGGCCTTCGAGCCCCTTCCAACCGATCCCGGGGAGCGCTCGGGCGCGCTCGCGCTGAAATCGACGCTTCAGGACCAGCTCGACCGCGCCGCGACGCACGCCTTCAGCGCCTCCTTCCTGATCGCTGCGGCCTTCGGCCTCGCCGCGCTCGTTCCGATCGGCCTCGCGCGCCGGAGGGTGGAACTGTGAGCGCTGTGAGCGGGCGGGCCCTCATCGCCGGCGCCGTCGCCGCCTCGCTCGTCCTCGTCGTCACCTCGCTTGCGCTCGGCGGCGCGTCGTACGAGCCGAAGCCCGTGCACGATCCCTGCCAGCCCCGGGAGTGGCGCTCGCCGAGCGGCCTCGACGAGATCGCCCAGCAGATCACCCTCTCGGCGCTCGACGGCGCAGCCTGCGACCTCCACGTCTCGCGCGAGACCCTGGCCCTCGCGCTCGCCACGCCGCAGGGCCGGGAGCGCTTCATCGACGACCCGCACCTGGGCGATGCGCTCCGCGCCGGCCTGATCCGGGCGATCGACGACGCCGAGCGCGCCGGGGCGATCCCCGGAATCGTCGCCACCGCCCTTCGCCGCGTCGCCGAGCAACTCCCGGCCGACCAGGTGGTCGCCGCGGTCAAGAACGCGAGCAGGCTCTTCGGCGAGGCGCAGGACGCGCTCGGCCAGATCGAGGGCTTCTTCAACGGGCTCTAGGTCGGCCGGCGCCCCGAACCAGCGCTCGAGCCGCTCCGGCGTGAAGAGCTCGCTGCGGGGGTCGACGACGCGGCTGAGGACGTCGCGGAAGTCCTGCGCGGCCTCCGGATCGCGCTCGAGGCCCGCGAACACCACGTCGCCTCCACCCCGGCGGGGGAACCGCGCGAAGTTGAACGACCACTCGTAGGCCGCGGCCGCGCGGGCGTCGCGCCGGTCCTCGTAGCCCTCCAGCTCCGGGTCGGCACCGAGCAGCGCCTCGGCGAGTTGGTGGGCGCCTTCGAGGGCGTCGCCGATCCCCTGTGCGGTCGAGGGGTGCTTGAAGTGGCCTGCGTCGCCGACGAGCGCCCATCCGGGCCCGGCTGCCTGACGGAAGTAGCCGCGGAGCATCGTCTCGGGGGCAACCTTGACCTCGGTTACACGCTCCGCGTCCTCAAGCCGCTCCGGCTCCAGCGTCGCCGGAAAGTGGCGGATCCCTTCGAGGTAGGCGGCGGTGCGCGACTCAGCGTCTCCCCGCGTCAGCCCCGGCCGGCAGTTGAGGATCACGAGCCCGACGCCGTCCTCGGCGTTGCCCCAGCTCAGCACGGCGTCGGCCTCGCCGTGGAAGTGCATGTAGGGGCTCTCGGGCAGGCCCGTCCAGTAGGCGAACATCATCGCCATCTCACCGCGCAGCGGCCGGGTCTTGGCGAGGCCGAGGGCACCGGCGACGGTCGATGCGCGTCCGTCGGCGCCGATCACCCACCGCGCCTCGATCGTCTCGCCGTCGCCTGTGACGACGCCGCGCACGGGGTCGTCGGCCTTCCCGGCGCCGACGAGACCTTGAACGCGCTCGCCCAGCCGGGCCTTGGCCCCCGCGGTGAGAGCGATGTCGAGGAGGGTGGAGTCGAGCGCCCGCCGGCGCGGCCCGATGCAGAGCCGATGGCCGCCAACCGGGGTGAAGGTGCCGCTGATCTCGTGCTCGAACACCCTGGAGCGATGCTCGAGGAACTTGATCTCGTGACGGTCGCAGAGGAGGTCGAGCGCTCCGAGGGCGTCGAGCCGCGCGAGCCCGTTCGGCCAGATGCCGTTGGTCGAGAGCGTGTCGCTCGGGAACTGATCGCGGTCGATCAGCAGGACATCCCAGCCCGCGCGCGCCAACTCGATTGCAAGCGGCGAGCCCGCGCACCGGGCACCGACGATGACCGCGTCGTAGCGCTCCATCGCGCTCATCGTGGCAAAGCCATCGCTAGACGACGGTGAGCTGGAGCACCGCTCCGACCGCGCCGCAGCCGAGGACCACGTAGAGGACGGTCATCTTGGCGTGGAATCGCAGGAGGATCGCGAAGGTCGCGATCGCCATCAGCGCCGTATAGACGTCGACGACGCTGGTCTTCACGATCTGGACGGTGACGGCGCCGATCAGCCCGACGACCGCCGCGGCGACCCCGAGCAGAAACGGCCGCAGCCGCTCGTTCTCGGCGACGGCGACGAGGTAGCGGTGCAGGAAGATCGGGAAGACGAACGCGGGCAGGAAGATGCCGACGGTGATCGCCAAGCGCTCCCCCGAGGCCCGCGGCGACGTAGCCCACGAAGGTCGAGAGGATGATGAGCGGGGCGGGGAGGATGCCGCCGATAGCGAGGCCGTCGACGAACTGCCCGTTCGTCAGCCAATGGTGGCCGCTGACGGCGGTGTCGTGGAGAAACGGGATCACGGTGTATGCGCCGCCGAACGTGAGCAGGCCTGCCTTCAAGCCCTCCAGGAACGTCTGCCCAACGAGCGACACCGTCACCGCGCCGGTGAGCACGAGCGCCACTGCCAGCGGCGAGACGGAGTTCGCGCGCCCAGCCCAGCGGCGAGCGTTGGTCCACAGCTCGTAGAGGAGGCCGCCGCCGAGCAAGACCAGCACGAAGCTCGCCGACAGCGCGATGGTGACGACGAACGCCGCGATGGCGATGACGGCGAGTGGAACGTCGGTGACGAAGTTGTCGGCGAAGCGCACGAGCGCCCTGGCGACGAGCCCGGCGACCGCCGCGGTCAACCCGTAGAAGAGGTTCTCGAGGTGCCCGGCGAGGTGGGCCTCGACGTAGAGCACCGACAGCCCGAGCATGAGGATGAAGCCGGGCAGCATGAACCCCATCCCGGCCGCGAAGCCGCCGAGCTTGCCGCCGCGCAGGCGGCCGAAGTAGACGCAGAGCTCGTGCGCCTCCGGGCCCGGCAACACCTGGTAGACGGCGAGGAGCTTGGTGAAGCTCTCGTCGGAGATCCAGTGCTCCTCGTCGACGCACTCGCGCTTGATCATCGCGATCTGCGCAGCGGGCCCGCCCCACGCGAGCGCCCCGAAGCGCAGGAAGCGCAAGAAGATCGAGGCGGGGGTGTCCAGCGTCGCGCTCATCGTGGAGTTCAGGCGGCGCTGCAGTTTCCGGTATCGGGAGCGCGTGGCGCCGCCGCGACGGCGACTAGCTTGGCGTACGGTGCCACGATCGAGCAGGCCCGCGGGTCGCCACATCGTCGCGGGAGTCGACGTCGAGAAGGAGGCGAAGCGCCTGCGCATGCTCCCGGTGTTCACCGGCGGGCCGCTGGCCAGGCGGGCGCCCCCGATCCGCGTCCGCCGGGCCTGCCGTCGCCCGCAGCGGCTCGGGTTCGCCGTTCTCTCTGAATGGCGCGTCTCGGTGACGGCTTACCCCGGCATCCGCCCCGGGGATGTCCGCGAGACCCTCCTCCACGAACTGGTGCACCTGCACTGCGGGAGCGAGCCCGGCAACCACCGCTGGCACGGCCCGGTCTTCAGGAACACGCTTCGGCAGGCGATGGAGGAGGCCTACGGCCTTGTGGGAATCGCGCCGTCGAGCGCACTCCACGGCGCGTACGCGGAGGCGCTGGAAACCATCCGAGCGACCCGCGCGGGCGGTCGCGGCATCCAGCTCGAGCTACCCCTCGCGGCGTAGCCGAGCGGCGACCTTCGCGAGGGTCGCGTCGACGCCCGCCGCCTCGTACCTCACCTGCCGGTGGATGAAGCGAAGGACCGTGAGCCCGGCCGCGATCAGGGCCTGGTCGCGTAAACGGTCGCGCCCCTGCTACGCCGGCGTTCGGTGGTAACGGAGCCCATCGGTCTCGACCACCAGGCCGAGCTCAGGCCGCCGGGACGCGGGCGCGGGATCTCGATCGGGCACCTCTCTTTCGCCCCGCATCCCCACAAAGCAGCCGCGCTCTCGAAGCTCGGTCCGGCCTCGGTCCCGTCGGCGAGCGCCGCGGCCATCCACGCGCCGAACCTGGTGACGCCCGGACGTCCGAACGAGTACAGGCCGCTTCGCCCCCCTGGCCGATCGTCTAGGCTCGGACCGGATGAGCGACCTTGGAATCGACATCGCCTCGGAGGCGCAGGGGCGCGTGGTGCGGCTGCGGGGCGAGCTCGATCTCGCCAATGCCGAGCAGCTCACGGAGGCGCTCTCGAAGCTCGAGCCCGCGCCCGAGGGCCGCTTGGTCATCGACCTGGCCGAGTGCGATTTCATCGACTCGGCCGGGCTGTCGGCGATCCTTCACGGCGCTCAGCAGGTCTCCAACGGCGGCGGGTCCGTTCGCATCGCGTGCCCGGAGGGCCACCTTCGGGACCTCCTGCGGATCACCGCCATCGACCAGTCGATACCAGTCGTCGGAACGCGCGACGAGGCGCTCGTCGCGCTCGGGCCTCGACGCCGAGCTAGCCGCCTTCGCGAACCGGCGCTCCCGCGCACCCCCTCTGCCAGCATCCCGGCCCGTGGAGTCCCGCGGCCTGACACGGCGGCGCCTGATTCAGGGCGCGAGCGCCAGCGCGCTGGCGCTGAGCCCCGCGGCAGACGCCGCGCTCGCCGCTGCGCGGCGGCACCGTCACGGTCACCGCAACCGCACCCGGCGTCCCGACAGCCTTCCCTACCCGCACCTACCGGCCGGCGAGTTGACGAATGCCCTCCCCTTCGAACACATCGTCGTGGTGATGATGGAAAACCACTCCTTCGACTGCTATTTCGGGATGCTCGCTCGCCGCGGCCAGCGCCGCGCCGACGGCTTCACCTTCAACCGCCGGGGGTTGCCGAAGAACCGCAATCCATTCGAGGGCGGCTACGTGAAGCCGTTCCGCGCCACGAGCGAATGCCAGGCATCGGTGACGCAGAACTGGAACTCCACGCACAAGCAGATCAACGGCGGGCGGATGAACGGCTTCGCCAAGACGTCGCCGCAGTCGATGGTCTACTGGACCGACGAGGACCTGCCCTTCTACTACTCGCTTGCGAAGACGTTTACGCTCGCGAATCGCTGGTTCGGCTCGGCGCCCTGCCAGACCTACCCGAACCGGCGGTTCCTCCTCGCCGGCACCGCCTACGGGCTGATCTCCACCGACACGGCGAGCCTCGGTGACCCGCCACCCCCGAATGGGACCCTCTTCGACCGCCTGAACGCGCACGGCATCAGCTGGCGCAACTACTTCACCGACCTGCCCGGGACGGGCATCATCCCGTCGATCCCGGAGAAGCACCCGGAGAACCTCGCGACGACCGCCCAGTTTCACCTCGACTGCAAGACCGGCAACCTTCCGGCCGTGAGCTTCGTCGACCCCGAGTTCGGGCTCGCGGGAGAGGTCGGCGGGCCGCTCTCGACCCTCCCCATTCCGGACCTGGGCCAAACGCTCGGTCAGGAGGGCGGCGACGAGGAGAACCCGCAGAACATCCAGATCGGCCAGGCCTTCGTGGCCTCGGTGGTCGACTCGGTTCTGAAGTCGCCGGCGTGGCCGAGGACCCTGCTCGTCTGGCTCTACGACGAGCACGGCGGCTACTACGACCACGTCCCGCCGCCGAAGGCGATCAAGCCCGACAAGATCACGCCCCGGCTCGACCCGGGAGACGAGCCGGGCGGCTACGACCTCTACGGCCCCCGCGTGCCGGCGGTGGTCGTATCTCCCCACTCGCGCCCGCGCGCGACCGTCGATCGCGTCTGCGACCACACATCGGTCCTGGCCACGATCGAGGCGCAGTGGAACCTGCCGGCCTGCACCTTTCGCGACGCGAACGCGTCCACGCTCGCCCCGTTCCTCGATCGCCGCCATGCCGCTTTCGCCGAGCCCCCGGCACTGGTCGCCGCGCCACAGCCGGGGCCGCCCGGCCCCGGCTGCTCGACGGACGACCCCCCGCTCGTGGTTCACCCCCGGCGCCGCCGGCACCACCAGCGCGCGGGCCGCGTCTGAGACGGGTTCTGCGCCACTTCTCTCCGCAAAATGCGCAAATGTGCCTCACACGTCGCGGTGGGCTGATGTAGTGTCGTTTGCGCGGTCCGGGAGAGAGCGCAGCCCGCGAAAGCCAAGCGCGAAGCGGCTCTCAAAGGTGACTGACAAGGCTTATTTCGCGCGAAGGCTACGCGCGGAAGCAGGCAAGGTCGTCACCCCCGGGCCCGTTTTTTTTCTCCTCTACTTTTCCTCTTGTCCGGTGGCTTCTCTACCGTGCCACGCGCGGTGATGAGTGCCGCCGACCGGTAGCGGCAACCTGCGGCCGCTCGGTCGTGCGACCGGGGCGCAGCCCGGGAGCAGGGCGCTGGGAGGTCGACCCCGGACCAGCCTCGCCAGCTAGCCCGCCCGCTCCCAATGTCTGGCGGTTCGGACCCTTAGGTCCGAAAGCAGCATGTAAGGACGGCGAAGCCGTCCGCAAGTTATTCATGTCCTGCGCCGCGTACCGAGTTGAGAGCGCCCGGGCCAGGTATCTCCGCAGGTGCACCGCGAGGAGCAGCGTCCACCACCCGCTCGCGATCAGGTGAGCGTAGG
This sequence comes from uncultured Actinomycetes bacterium, assembly GCA_963841455.1. Lineage (GTDB taxonomy): Bacteria > Actinomycetota > Thermoleophilia > Solirubrobacterales > 70-9 > JAWVFM01. The sequence goes on along the minus strand of CAWJCU010000010.1, from coordinate 30,515 downwards.
CCGAGAACGAGCCCGCCGAGGGATCGACGAGCAGGATCACCCCGGTGACGAGGAGCGGCGGCATGAGAGCGGCGAGCGCCAGCGACGCAAGCGTCTGGCCGATGATGCCGGGGCGCAGGCCCGACCGAATCCGGCGCCGGCCGACCTCGGCCAGCTTCATCGCGACGAGCAGCGTCGCCAGCGTGGCGACGCCGGCGTGGATCCACGCGATGCCCGCCCCCGGGGAGCTCCGGGCGAGCTCGATGCCGTACACCACGCCGCCCGTGGCCGCCGCGGCGATCAGGGGGACCAGGGCGATCAGCCCGCGCCGCGCAACGCGCGGATCGACGTCGCCATCGCGACGCTCCGCGCGACGTCGCTCGCGGGCGCTCAGCCAGCGCTCACGCTCACCGTCGCCGCGCGGCGGCTCAGCCACCCAGACGTACAACGCCCACCCGATGCCGGTGAGCACGATGAGCGCGGGGACGATGTGGAGGAGATGCTCCCCTAGGAAGGGCACCATTCCATGAGTTAGCCTCGGCATATGGAGGGCCGACCTTGAGGACATTCGTGACCGGCGGCTCGGGGTTCGTCGGTGGCCGTCTGATTCAGAGCCTCCGGGTCGCGGGCGACGAGGTCCGGGCGCTCGCCCGCTCCGACGCCGCCGCCGAGGCGGTCGCCGCCCTCGGCGCCGAGCCCGTTCGCGGCGACGTGAGCGACCGCGCCTCGATCGAGGCCGGGGCTGCCGGCTGCGAGGTCGCGTTCCACTCCGCCGCCAAGGTCGAGGACTACGGCCCCTGGGAGGAGTTCGAGCGGGTGAACGTCGACGGCACGCGCAACGTGGTGCGCGGGTGCGCCGCCGCCGGCGTTCGTCGCGTCGTGCACGTCTCGACCGAGGCGGTCCTCATCGCGGGCGACCCTCTCGTCGAGGTCGACGAGACGACCCCGAGGCGGACCGATTCGAAGGCGCCCTACTCCCGGAGCAAGGCCCTCGCCGAGGAGGCCGTGCTGGCCGAGTCGGGCATCGAGCGCGTGATCGTGCGACCCCGGTTCGTGTGGGGCGCGGGCGACACGACGCTTCTTCCCGAGATCGCCTCGATGGTGCGCGCCGGCCGCTTCGCCTGGATCGGTGGTGGTCGCCAGTCGACCGACACCGCGCACGTCGACAACGTCGTCCACGGCCTGCGCCTGGGCGCCGAGCGCGGCGGCGACGGCGAGGTCTACTTCATCACCGACGACGAGCGCGTCGTCTTCCGTGACTTCCTGTCCGAGCTCATCCGCACCCAGGGCCTCGAGCCGCCCACGCGGAACGTGCCCACCCCGCTCGCCGAGACGATCGCCGCGGTCAGCGAGACCGCCTGGCGCCTGTTGCCGCTTCGCGGAGGGCCACCGCTCTCTCGCTTCGCCGTGTGGGTCTCCGCCCAGGAGTGCACGATCGACATCTCGAAGGCCAAGCGCGAGCTTGGCTACGCGCCCGTCAAGCCCCGCGCCGACGGCCTGGCCGAGCTGCAAGGCGGCAGAGCCGCCGCAGGTGATTAGGGTAGGCGCATGGCGAAGGACGGCGCCGCGGCCACGAAGCCGGCGAAGATAAAGCGCAAGGCTTTCGACCGCGAGCTCGCCAAGCTCCACGTCGAGCTGGCGAGGATGCAGGACTGGATCATCCAGACCGGCCACCGACTCTTGGTCATCGTCGAGGGTCGCGACGCGGCGGGCAAGGGCGGGACGATCAAGCGGATGGTCGAGTACATGAACCCCAGGCACGCCCGTGTGGTCGCGCTGCCCGCCCCGACCGAGCGCGAACGAACCGAGTGGTACTTCCAACGCTACGTCGCCCACCTGCCGGCGGCGGGCGAGGTCGTCATTCTCGACCGCTCCTGGTACAACCGCGCGGGCGTCGAGCATGTGATGGGTTTCTGCAACGACGAGGAATACTGGGATTTCCTCCGCACGGCCCCTGAGCTCGAGCGCATGCTGATCCGCTCTGGAATCCAGATCGTCAAGTACTGGTTCTCGGTCTCCGACGAGGAGCAGGAGCGAAGGTTCAAGCGCCGCATCGACGACCCGCTGCGCCGCTGGAAGCTCTCCGAGATGGACATGGAGTCGCGCCGGCGCTGGGTCGAGTACTCGAAGGCGAAGGACATCATGATCGAGCACACGTCCACGCCCGACGCGCCGTGGTGGGAGGTCGACTCCGACGTGAAGCGTCACGCCCGCCTCAACTGCATCGCCCACCTCCTGTCGCTCGTGCCCTACACGGGCGTCGAGCACCCGACGATCGAGATGCCGCCCCGACAGCCCGACCCCGGCTACAAGCGCCCCGCAAAGGAGCGGCTCAACTGGATCCCGACGCCCTATCCGTAGGAAGGAGCCCTCGATGACCGTTGCCGGCAAGACAGCTCTCGTGACCGGTGCCGCGAGGGGCATCGGCGAAGCCGTCGCCCGCGAGCTCGCGGCCCGCGGCGCCCGCGTGTCACTGGTGGGCCTCGAGCCGGAGCGCCTCGAGGCCGTCGCCACCGACCTCGGCTCCGACCACGTCTGGTTCGAGGCCGACATCACCGACCCGGATTCGCTCGACGCTGCCGTCACCGGGACCGTGGAGGCGCTCGGCGGCATCGACATCCTGGTCGCCAACGCGGGGATCGCGAGCTTCGGGACCGTGGCCACGATCGACCCCGACGCCTTCGCGAGGACGATCGAGATCAACCTCGTCGGCCAGTTCCGGACCGTCCGAGCTGCGCTGCCCGCAATCCGCGAGCGGCGTGGCTTCATCCTCATCACCGCCTCGCTGGCCTCCTTCGCCCACCTGCCGGGAATGTCCGCCTATTGCGCAAGCAAGGCGGGAGTGGAGGCGTTCGCCAATTCGCTGCGAGCGGAGGTCGGGTTCCAGGGTGTTGGGGTGTGCACCGCCCACCCGTCGTGGATCGACACCGACATGGTGCGCGAGACCGACGCCGACCTCGGGGACCTCGCGGAGATGCGAGGCAGCGCGCCGGGCTTCCTCGGCGGCACCGTCCCCGTCGACGAGTGCGCGCGACAGCTCGCCGACGCCATCGACCGCCGCGCCGGCCGCATCTGTGTTCCCCGCAGCGCGATGGTCGTGCAGTGGCTGCGAAGCGCGATCGGCGGCCCTGTGGCGGCCCGCGTGATGCGCCGTCGGGCGGCGGCGGTCGTCCCGGTGATGGAGGAACGGGTCGCAGAGCTCGGGCGCTCGGTCAGCGAGCGGACCGAGGCCGTGGACGCGGCGCTCTAGGCGCCGCCCGCCTCGAGCTCGAAGACGCGCCCGGAGGGACCGAGGTTGACGATCGTGCTCGACCCGACGCGGGACTCACAGCCCCAGCTCTCGTGGATGTGGCCGCAGAGCACGAGCGGGGGCACGGCGCGCTCGATCGCCCCGAGGATCGCCCGGCTGCCGAGCTGAACGCCCGCGCCCGAGATGTCGCAGTGTCCGAGCGGAGGCGAGTGCACGAGCAGCACCGCACCGGTCGGGCAGTCCTCGAGGCGCGCGGCCGCCTCCTCCTCGGTGAGGTCGAAGCTCCAGTCCCACGGGGTCGTCGGCACCCCGGCGCCCAGGCCGAAGAACTCGACGCCATCGATCTCCGCGCTGCTCCCGTGCAGCACCGTCGCCTCGGCCCAGTCCGCAGTGGCGTCGCGGAGGGCGTCCTCGGTCTCGTTGTTTCCCGGCACGAGCAGGGTCGGGCGGTCGATGGCCGCCAGCGCCGCGACCGTCTCCGTGAGCCCGTTGTGAACGGACGCGAGGTCGCCGATCGCCGCCACGACGTCGACCTCGGGGCTCTGCTCGACGAGCCGCTCGGCCTGCCGGAGGTCGCAATGGAGGTCGCTGAAGGCGAGTACCCGCACGGCGCCCGATCCTAGCCCCAGCCGCCGAACGTCCCTCGCCACCGGCCATAGCCCCCAACGCCGGACGGTCGGCGAGAGGGGATGTGAGCGAAATCTTGCGTCTGTGACCACCGTCACACACAAACGCTCGTTCGCCTGACAGCCTCCCGCGCTCGAACACGCCCCGTGGCAGGTGTCGCCGATCGGCACCTTTGAAATCAACCGCCCGGGGAGTCGACGCCCGCGCCACAAAGGCGCGCCCTGCGACGCGGCTGCCGCACGCAGCCGCGAATGAGCGCAGGCGCGAGCGCGCGGGCGAGCACCGAACGGAGGTGGTCAGACGTGTTCGCAACCAAGAAGAAGCTGATCGGCGTGACCGTGATGGGCACGCTCGCCCTCGTCGGCGCCACGCAGGCGGCCGGCGCCCCCGAGCATGCCAAGCGGCAGGCCCACCCAAGCGTCCGGGCTGAGGTCCGCAACCGGATGGTCGCCGCGGCGCAGCGCCGCGAGCAAGCGGCGCGCAAGGCGAGGGCCCATCAGGGCGCGGTGGCGACGAGCTCCGCTGGCGGTGCCAACGCCTCGCCGGAGTCCTACGGCGTCTCGCAGTCCACCCTCGACGCCATCGCGGCGTGTGAGTCGGGCGGCGACCCGTCCGCCGTCTCGGCCGGGGGCACGTACCGCGGCCTCTACCAGTTCGATCAGGGCACCTGGGAGTCGGTGGGTGGCACGGGCGACCCCGCCGCGGCCTCACCGGCCGAGCAGAGCACGCGCGCCGCGATGCTGTACTCGCAAAGCGGCTCGAGCCCCTGGCCCGTCTGCGGGCAGTAGCACCGAGCGCCTGGGGCTCTAACGGGCGCCTGCGCCGCTGCCGATGCAGAAGGCGTGCAGACGACCGACTACGTCCTGGTGCGAGGGCTCCGCGAGACCCGCGGAGCCCTCGCACGCTGGAACGACGACCCATGGCCGGTCCTGTCCCGATGGTTTGCGGGCGCGCTCGCGGTCGCCGTGGTCGTGCTCGGCGCGGTTTGGGCGGTCTCGTCGAGCGTCCTCGCGGACCCGACTCCGCTCTCGCTTCCGGGGCTGACGCAACCCGCTGAGCCGGTTGACGTCGCCTACGTGCTGTTTCGCAACTCCCTGGTGCTCGCTCTGCACGCGATGGCCTGCGTCGCCGGCTTTATCGCCGGCAGCTCGCTTCCGTTGAGCGCCGCGAAGCGACGCGGGCTGAGCCGTCGCATTCACGAGCTCGCGCGCCCGATCGCGATGGGGTGGGTTGCGGCCGTGACGTGCTTCTCGCTCGTCACGCAGGCCTACATCAACGGCTCGGGCGGCGCGACGCTCGCCGGCCAGCTCCATATCTCGACCGGGACCCTGATGCTGACGATCCTCCCGCACGCGCTGCCGGAGCTCGTCGCCCTCTTCCTGCCGCTCGCGGCCTGGACCATCGCGAGTCGGCGCGACGAATGGGGTGACCTCCTCGCCGCGACCTTCGCGACCGTGGCGATAGCGATCCCGATCCTCGTGGCCGCGGCGACCTGGGAGGTCTACGTGTGGCCGGTCATCCTGCGAGCGGTCTCCGGCGCCTGACGCGCGCCGGCCGGCTTCAGCGAGCTCCGGCGGGCTCGCCCTCCGGCCCGAGCACTGCCTTTCGGAAGGTCTCCTTCTCATCCTCGAAGAGGAACCCCCAGAGGTGCTTGCGCTCCAGGAGCGTGCGCCGCTTCGTTTCGAGCACGGCCTGCCGCGGAAACTCCGTGATCCGCTCGGCGAGCTCGAGCGCCCGCCCGACGACGTCGCCTTCGGGGCCCACGACCTCGCGGACGATCCCGAGCTTCTGCGCCTCGCCTGCAGAGACGATCCTGCCCGTGAGGCAGAGCTCCTGAGCCACGGTCGCGGGCAGCACTGCGCGCGCCGCCGCGTAGCTCGGCGGTATGCCTCGCGGGAGCTCGGGATAGCCGAAGCTCGCCGACCGAGCCGCGATGCGGAGGTCGCAGAGCAATGCGAGGGCGAACCCTCCCGCGACCGCGGGCCCGTTCACAGCGGCAACGATCGGCCGCTCGCACTGCCCGACCGCGTCGAAGGCGAGCGTGCTCGTCTCCACAAGGCGCCGCCGGTGCTCGCGGTTGCCCCCGAACTGAGTCGTGTCCATCCCGGAGCAAAATGCGCTTCCGGCGCCGGTCAGGACAACGGCCGCGACATCCTCGTCGCCGGCGAGCTCCCCGAACGCCTGCCCCAGCTCCTGGCGGAGCTCGATCGAGAGCGCGTTGCGCTTCTCGGGGCGGTTCAGGGTCACGAGCGCCACCGCGCCACGACGCTCCATCGAAAGAACCCCACTCACCGCCCGGAAAGTTAGTGCGCTGGGCGCCGAGCGGTCGCGCTAGGCAGCGAGGCGACCGTCGCCCGACCGAGCCCGGCGGCCGCTTGAGCCGCGAGCCCGATCCGAGCGCGCGGCCCGGAGGAGGTCGGGCTGGAACTGGCGCAGCTGCTCCTCGATGCACCGCTGACAGGAGCATTCGGGAACGGCAAGTCCGGTTTGAGGGCAGCTCTTCATCGGCGTCCTCCGTATCGGCACGCGAGTACCGAAGCTAAAGGCTGCGGAGGTCGGAATCCCGAGCGGGGCGCGTGCGAGACTGCGGGCGTGCCACCCGATGCAGATCCCGAGGTCGAGCCCGCGCCGGAGGCGGAGGAGGCCGCGACCGGGCCCGGGGAGCGAGGCCTCGAGCCGGCGGCCGCGATCGAGCGCGCCCACGTGAAGGCTCCCACCCGCGGCAACCGGCGCCTCGAGAAGCTGCTCGAGCGGGCGAGCGCGGACGCGGAGTTGCGCGCCTGGTGGCACATGGCCCAGGTCAATTCCGAGCGATTGGGGATGTCGGACCACTCCTGGGTCCACATCCAGATCGTCGTCAACATCGCGCTTCGGCTCCTGCGCCTGCTGGTCAGGGGCGGCATCGAGCCGGCGATGGTGTCCGACCACGGCATGACCGAGCGCGACGCCGAGGTGGTGGTCGCCGCCGGCGCGCTGTTCCACGACGTGGGAATGTCGATCCACCGCGCGGATCACGAGGCCTTCAGCCTGTTTCTCGCCGAGCGCAAGCTCAGGGAGCTCCTCGACGGGATCTATGACGAGCCGGCGCGGACCGTGGTCATCGCCGAGTCGCTGCACGCGATCATCGGCCATCGCCGCCGCGGCGAGCCGTACACGGTCGAGGCGGGCGTCGTGCGCGTCGCCGATGCGCTCGACATGGCCCACGGCCGCTCGCGCCTTCCGGTCTCCTCCGGCCAGGTCGGCATCCACGCGCTCTCGGCGGCGGCGATCGACGAGATTTCGATCCAGGGCGGGACGGACCGCGCGGTCCGCGTGGAGATCAAGATGAACAACTCGGCAGGCGTCTTCCAGGTCGACGACCTCCTCGCGACCAAGCTCCGCGACACGCCCCTCGAGGGCCAGGTCGAGGTCGTGGCCACGGTCGAGGGCGAATCCGAAAAGCGCCTTCTGGGAGAGTTCCGGGTGTGAGACGACGGCCGGTCATCGCGGTTGTCTTCGCCTCGGCGGTCATCGCGCTCGCCGTGACGGCCGCGGCATCGGCGCGCGGAGGCGTGACGATCCGCAACGGTCCCATCGCCTTCTCGAGCAATCGCGACGGCGACAATGAGATCTTCTCGATGCGGCCCGACGGGACGAATCAGGCGCGCCTCACTCACAACAGGGCCAACGACTACGCGCCGGCCTACTCGCCCGGCGGCGGGGCGATCGCCTTCGTCTCCGACGTTGGGGGCGACTACGAGATCTACTCGATGAGCAGGGTGGGCGGTCCGGCCACCGACCTCACGAACAACCCGGCCTACGACGACGACCCCTCCTACTCGTCGGATGGTTCGCGGATCGCCTTTGAGCGCGGCGACGAGCCGAACCGTGACCTCTTCACGATGGCCGACGACGGGACCGACCAGCGGCGCCTCACGAATAACCCCGGTGACGACTCGGCGCCCGCGTACTCGCCCGACGACCGCCACATCGCGTTCCTTCGCGGCCACGGCAACCGCTCGGAGATCTACACCGTGACCACGGACGGAAGCGACCACGAGGTCGATGTCTCGAACGACAACGTTCGCGACTACGCCCCGGCATACTCGCCGGACGGTCGCTGGATCGCGTACGCCCGGAACTTCGGCAGGACGACGGAGATCTGCCGCCTCCGGCTCTCGGACGGGCATCTCCAGCGCCTCACCCATGACAACGTCGGCGACTTCGGCCCCGTGTACTCGCCGGACGGGCGCTTTATCGCTTACGAGGCCTCGGCGGGCGGCGGGCTCGACATCTTCACGATGCGCGCCAACGGCACGCACGTGACGCGCCTCACCCATGGGCACGGCGACGACGCCTACCCGACCTGGGCCGTCGCGCTCTAGCCCGGGCTAGACGCCGGCGCCGGCCGCGCCGCGCCCCTCGCCGGCCGCGAACCGCGCCGCGCCGCCTAGGCCGACGGCGATTGACGCTGTGCCGAGCTGCGCCTCGACCGCTAGGCCCTCGGCCAGGGGCAGGCCCGAGCCCTCGAGGGCCGCGCGGCGATCGGAGAGCATCGTCGCCTGCGGGAAGCCCGCGAGGCCCTCCGCGATCTCCAGCGCGCGGTCGAGCTGGCTGCTCCGCGGGAACGACCTCGTTGACGAGGCCCCAAGAGAGCGCCTCTGACGCCTCGACGATGCGGCCGGTGAGGATCAGCTCGAGCGCCCGGCCCATCCCGACGACGCGCGGCAGCCTCTGGGTCCCGCCGTCGATCAGCGGCACGCCGAAGCGACGCTCGGTGAACCCGAGCTTCGCGGTCTCCGAGGCGATCCGCAGGTCGCACCAGAGCGCGAGCTCGAAGCCGCCGGCCAGGCACCAGCCCGAGATCGCGGCGATCGTCGGCTTTGACGGAGTCAGGCGGGTGAACCCGAGCGGCCCGTCGCGGTGCGCCTCTAGCCACTCCTCGAGGCTGGTCTCCGCCGGATCCGTCGCGGCCAGCGCCTTCAGGTCTGCGCCGGCGCAGAAGGCCTGCGGGTCGCCACCCGTGAGAACGAGCGCGCGCGCGTCGTCGTCTGCCTCGAAGCTGCGGAACCCGTCCGCCAGCAGCCTCGCCGTCTCGTCGTCGACGGCGTTCCGCCGCTCGGGCCGGGTGATCGTGAGCATGGCCGCGGCGCCGCGGCGCTCGTAGGTGACCTTCGGCATGGTGGGAATGCTATGTCGCGTGGTTTGGGCTGGTTGGGGAGGGGGTTGACAACGGCGGCCGCCAAAGCCCATTCGTTGCGGGATTTTGGTCGCCATAGCAACTACAACCACTCAACGAACGCGAAATCGCGGCCGGAGCCGCCCTCCTCTAGGTGACAAGCGAAGCGCCAAGCGCCAAGGCGCCTGGCCTACGGTCCCGGGCGGTGGACCCGCTCGAGCTCGCTGCGAAGGCGCTCCTTGCGGCCCTCGAGCCGGCTCTGGATGAAGGCGCCGATGATCACGAAGAGCGTGAAGAAGACCATCACGCCGAACGCCCAGTAGGTGACCTTGCGGTCGTCGGTGGGGCCGCCGGTCCCGATTCCGTCAGCGGCGAGCGCCGAGGGAGCTGCGCACAGGAGTAGCACCGCGGCGGCGGCGACGAGGAGGCTGAGACGGGCGAGGCGTCCCCTCACCCGGCGAACTCTACAACGGGCAGCTTCCTCTAAGGTGCCGCGCGGTGCTCGCCCCGGCCCCATGAGCTCACGCACCTGGATCCTCCTCGCGGTCGCCGCGGGCATCGTCCTCATGATCGTCGCGGTCATCTACTTGGGCGGAACCGGCAAGCTCCCTGCCGTCGTTCTTTCCCGGCCATCAGGCGGGCGACAGCGAGCACCACGTGAAGCACGGCATTGCGGCGTTCGTGCTCGGCCTGGCCTGCTTCGTCTTTGCCTGGTTCAAGAGCGGGCCGCGCGAGAGCCGGAGCGCCTGAGCGCCAATCCCCATGGACCCGATCTCATACTTCCAATCGATCATCCTCGGCATCGTGCAGGGGCTGGCCGAGCCATTCCCGATCTCGAGCCTTGGCCACGCGGTCGTCATCCCGCACCTGCTCGGCTGGAACATCCACCAGAACGCCGACTACTTCCTGGCGTTCCTGGTCGCGACGCACCTCGCGACGGCGATCGTGCTGTTCGTCTTCTTCTTCAAGGACTGGATGCGCATCTTTCGCGGGCTGGGCCGATCGCTTCGCGACCGCGAGATCCGCGCCGACGACGTCGACGCCAAGCTCGGCTGGCTGCTCGTGATCGGCACCATTCCGGCGGGGCTCCTCGGCCTCCTGTTGGAGCACTCGCTGCGCTCGCTCTTCGCCTCGGCCTCCGCGGCGGCTGCTTTCCTGATCGTCAACGGGTTCCTTTTGCTTCTGTTCGAGCGCTGGCGCGCGAGGGCTCCCGCCCCCGACGATTGGAAGGGTGACTCCGACGCGCGAATCGCGAAGCTCACGTGGGGCGAGGCGTTCGGGGTCGGGACGGCGCAGGCCGCCGCCCTCATTCCCGGGATCTCGCGATCGGGGATCACGATGGGCGGCGGGCTCCTGTTCGGCCTCTCGAACGAGGACGCGGCCCGCTACTCGTTCCTTCTCGCCACGCCGATCATCGGCGCCGCAGCGGTCCTCAAGCTTCCGGACCTCTTCGGAAGCGCGGGAGACGGGGTTCGCGGACAGGCCCTGGTCGCGGCGATCTTCGCCGCCGTGGCGACCCTGTTCGCGATCAAGTTCCTGCTGCGGTTCTTCCAGACCAACCGCCTGACGCCGTTCGGCGTCTACTGCATCTGCGCGGGCGTGCTCTGCTCGATCGTGTTCGCTCTCGACTGAAAGCACGGACGCCCGCTCCAAGGCGGGCGTCCGGTGTCTGAAGAAGAGGCGCGCGGCCCGGGGCAGGGAGTTGAGGCCGCGCGCGCACGAGAGAGGATCTCGTGGCGAGCAGTCTGCGCTCCCGGCGTGAGCCGTGGGTAAAGATCCGGAGAACCTCCGGCAGCGCGCCGCGAAACAACCGAGATTGCGGGAATTCCGCCTGTGAATGTCCTGTGAAGGGCCGAACGTCGCATCGGGGCGCCCGGCTACGATGCGCTTGACCGCGCGTGCCGTGTTCGCGCAGGCCCTGAGATGAGCCCGACACCAGGCACACCCCGCCTCGCAGTCATCGACACCGATTCCGGCTTCCTTCGCGTGCTCGCGAAGCGGCTCGGCGGCGCGGGCTGGGAGTACCGGATCTTCTCCGGCCCGGTGCCGCCGGAGGAGCTCGCGGTGATGAAGCTGAACGCGATCCTCGTCGACCTATCGGCGATCGAGCCGTTCGGCTGGGATTTCCTCGAGCGGATCTGCGGGATGATGCCCGGCCTGGGCATCGTCGTCTGCACCCAGGGCGGGACCGTTGCGCAGCGGGTGCGCGGCCTGCGGCTCGGGGCGGACGACTGGGTCAACAAGCCGTGCCACCCCGAGGAGGTGATCGCGAGGCTCGAGGCGGTCGTGCGGCGCCATCGGCGCGGAGAGGCCCGAGGCGACATCGGCCCCGTGGTCGCCGGCGAGCTCGAGATCCGCGCCGACCAGTTCGAGGCCTACGTGGCGACGAAGCCACTCGGGCTCACGCGGCGCGAGTTCGAGCTGATGCAAACGCTCGCCGACGCCAGCGGGCGTGTGCTCGAGCGCGAGGACATCTACCAGCGGGTCTGGGGGTACGCGATGGCGCATGGCGACCGGTCGGTCGACGTCTTCGTGCGGAAGCTGCGCTCGAAGTTGCAGCAGCACTCGCCCGGCTGGCGGTACATCCACACCCACTTCGGGATCGGCTACAGGTTCGAGGCCGAGGCGATCTCGCCCGACGCCGCCGAGGTACCGGCGGCGGTCCGGCGGGAGCCGGTCGCAGGCGACCCAACCGAGGTGCCCGGAGACTCGACGCCCGCCTCGGTAGCCGCCGCCTCGGCTGCGAGCCGCTCCTGACCGAAGCGGTAGCCGATCCGCGCGTGCGTATGGATGTAGCGCAGGTCGGGCATCGCCGCGCTGAGCACCGCCCGTAGCCTCGCCACGCAGGCGTCGACGGCCCTCGAGGCGATCTTCTCCTCGACGTCCCAGACCTTCTGCAGGAGCTCCTCGCGGGTGACGATCCGGTCGCCCTCGCTCGCCAGGGCCGCCAGCAGGCCGAGCTCGCGCGGCTTCAGGCGCAAGAGCGCCCCGTCGGCGATCGCGATGTAGTCCGCGGGCCGCACGACGAGCCTGCCGTCGTCGTAGTCCGGCAACGGATTGTTGGCTCCCAGTCCCCGCTGAGGCTTCACGAATCGTGAGGCTTACAGCACGCACGAGGGCGCGAGTTACCTTCTCGTAAAGACTGCGTCGCACCTCGGTAGCTCTCGGCCCTTCACCGGCTGTTCACAAGTGAGCTACAGGTGGATAACAAACTCCGGAGCCGTCGGTGGGAACGTGCCGCCGTCGGCCTTGCTCGGCCGCTCTTCCTGAAATCAAACAAGGAGACGCTTGTGATCAAGCATCGCTCGCTCGTGGCCGTCCTCGGCGCCGCGACGATGGCAATCGGACTTGCCGCCTGCGGCAGCAGCGGCGGCGGGAGCTCGAGCTCGACCTCGAGCTCATCGTCCGGCGGTCCTGTGACGGGTGCCGGCAGCACGCTCATCGCGCCGCTGATGTCGAAGTGGCAGTCGGACTACGCGTCGAAGACGGGCAACACGGTCACCTACGGGTCGATCGGCTCCGGTGGCGGAATCGAGCAGATCACCAATCGAACGGTTGATTTCGGAGCCTCGGACGCACCTCTCACGCCCGACCAGCTCAAGGCGGCGAAGGGCGTCGTCCAGATCCCCTGGGTCCTGGCCGCGGTCGTCCCCGCCTACAACGTCAAGGGCGCGCCGAACAATCTCCACCTCACCGGCCCGGTCCTGGCCGACATGTTCCTCGGAAAGATCACGGCTTGGAACGATCCGGAGATCGCCAAGCTCAACCCCGGCGTCAATCTGCCGTCGACGAAGATCACGCCGATCTATCGCTCCGATGGCTCCGGCGACACGTACGCGTTCACGGATTACCTCTCGCACGTGAGCCCCGAGTTCAAGTCGCAGGTGGGGACCTCGACCCTCGTGAAGTTCCCGACCGGCCAGGGTGCCAGCGGATCGGACGGCGTCGGGGCGGCAATCTCCTCCACCGATGGAGGAATCGGCTACCTGACGGTCGCGTACGTGAACTCGAACGGGTTCGACTACGCGCTCGAGCAGAACGCGGCCGGCAACTACCCGAAGGCCACGATCCCGGCGATCAACGCCGCCGCGGCAACGGCGACGTCCGTCCCGCCCGGCGGCGTGTCGATCGTCGACCCGCCGGCATCGGCGGCGAACGCGTGGCCGGACTCGACGTTCAGCTACGTCATCGTCCCCAACAGCACCTCGAAGGCCGATGCGCTCAAGAAGTTCATCACCTACGCACTCGGCCCCGGGCAGTCGTTCACGGAGTCGCTCGGCTACGGCAAGATGCCGCCTCAGGTGATCAGTGACGACAAGAAGGCGCTGAACACCGTCGGCAGCTAGGGCATAGCGTTCCGGGGCCCGGGGCAGACTCCCCGGGCCCCGACGTCCTCGTCCAGACCCACCTTGGCTGTCACCTCGCCACTCCCGAGCCTTCCGGCTGGAGCGAGCCGGAAGACGTTCGCCGATCGGATCGGCGACCCGGCCCTGAAGGGGCTCTCGGCGCTCGCGGCGCTCATCTCGGTCGTCGTCATCGTTGCGATCGCGTATGAGGTCTTCCACCGCTCGAGCCTGGCCTTCTCCACGTTTGGCTTCGGCTTCATCACCACCAGCGACTGGAACCCGGTCGCCGGCAACTTCGGCGCCGCGAGCTTCATCTACGGAACGGTCGTCACGTCGTTTCTGGCGCTGCTGGTGGCGACGCCGCTGTCGATCGCGATCGCCCTGTTCCTGACCGAGCTGGCGCCGCGCAGCATGCGGCGTCCGGTCGCGATCCTCGTCGATCTGCTGGCGGCAATTCCCTCGGTGATTCTCGGCCTCTGGGGGATCATCGTCCTGGGTCCCGTGATGAAGAACACCATCGAGCCGGCGCTGCAGAGCGTCCTCGGGTGGATCCCGCTGTTCAGCGGCAGCACATCCGCGCTGGGGCTGCTTTCCGCCGCGATCATCCTCACGATCATGGCGCTCCCAATCGTCACCTCGGTGACGCGTGAGGTCTTCGAAACGGTGCCCGGCGATCTCAAGGAGGCGGCGTACGCGCTCGGCGCGACGCGCTGGGAGATGATCAGGAACGTCGTCCTGCCCTACTCGCGCCCGGGTATCGTCGGGGCCGTCATCCTCGGGCTCGGCCGCGCCATCGGCGAGGCGATCGCGGTCACGCAGGTGATCGGCGCCGGCCTCGGCATCCACGCTTCGGTCTTCGCCACCGCCGACACCCTCGCGAGCCGTATCGCGTCGCAGTTCCAGGGGGCGACGAGTGAGCTGCTCACGTCATCACTCTTCTACCTCGGAGCGATCCTCCTCGTGTTCGCCGTGATCGTCAATGTCGCGGCTCGGCTGATTATTCGGCGGATGGCGGTACGGGGAGCGACGCCGTGAGCGCCGCCACCCACCCGCTCTACTCGCAGGGAGGAAATCTCCGGCGCCGGCGCCGTGTCAACCGCTTTGTCGAGATCTCCTCGACCATCGCCGCGATCCTCGCCGTCGCGGTCCTGGCCCTGGTGGTCGGCTCGGTCGCCGTCAAGGGAATCAGCGCGATCGACCTCGACTTCCTGACCAAGACGGGTGCGACGAGCAGCTTCGGCCAGGCCGGGACGGGCATCGCGAATGCGATCGTCGGCAGCGGGATCATGGTCGTAATCGCGACGGCCATCGCGGTGCCGCTCGGCCTCCTGGTTGCCATCTTCACGCAAGAATTCGCACCGCTGCGAGTGGCGAACGCCGTCCGCTTCGGACTCGACATCCTCAACGGCGTCCCGACCATCATCACGGGCATCTTCATCTACGGGCTGCTCGTCGTCGGGGGTCAACAGAGCGGGTACGCGGGGGCGATCGCCCTCTCGATCGTGATGCTGCCGATCGTCGCGCGGACCGCTCAGGAGGTCCTCGCTCTGGTCCCGGAGCAGCTTCGGGAGGCGGCCTACGCGCTAGGCATCACACGATGGCGCACGGTCGTCCGGGTGATCATCCCCACCGCCGCCGGTGGCCTGCTGACGGGAGCGCTCCTCGGCGTGGCCAGGGTCGCGGGCGAGACCGCACCGTTGCTGTTCGTCAGCTCGATCGCCTCCAATAACGTCTCCACCGATCCCGGCCAGGCGCTTGCGTCGATCCCGGTCACAATCTTCCAGCTCTCCGAGCAGCCCTACCCCCTCGCCCACACCCAGGCTTGGGGGGCGGCCCTGATCCTGATTCTTTTCGTCCTCGCGCTGAATATCGTCGCGCGCGCCTTCTACGCGCGCTCGCAGCGCCGCATGCGGGGATGAAACAGAACGCCAACATTTCACTCGCGCAAGGAGCCCTAAAGTGAACCCAAGCGACAGCGCGACGGACGCGCCGACTCCGCCGATGACAGACAGCGAGCCCCGGACAACTGAGCAGTCGCAACCGACGGGCGCGATGCATGCGGGCGAGCCGTCGGGGGATGCATCCCCCGACGCATCGGCGCCCGCCGCCGGCGTCGGCAGGGTTCGCCTCGAGGGGCTCAACGCGTACTACGGCTCCAACCACGCGGTCAAGGACGTCTCGCTCTCGTTCGAGGCGAGCCGGGTGACCGCGATCATCGGCCCGTCCGGCTGTGGGAAGTCGACGATGGTGCGGTGCGTCAACCGCATGCACGAGGAGATTCCGAGCGCCCGGGCCGAGGGCAAGGTCCTCCTCGACGAGGTGAACCTATACGACCCTCGTATTGACCTCGTCGGGGTTCGAAGGACGATCGGGATGGTCTTCCAGAAGCCGAACCCGTTCCCGACGATGTCGGTCTTCGACAACGTCGCCTCGGGCCTGAGGCTGACGGGTACGCCTCGGGGCCAGATCGCCGAGCGCGTCCCCGAGGCGCTTCGCGGCGCCGGGCTTTGGGACGAGGTTCATGATCGCCTTGACAGCCCGGGGGTCGGGCTCTCAGGTGGTCAGCAGCAGCGGCTCTGCATCGCGCGCGCCCTGGCGGTCGAGCCCGAGGTGCTGCTGATGGACGAGCCGTGCTCGGCGTTGGATCCGGTTGCGACGCTGCGGATCGAGGAGCTGATCGGCGAGCTCAAGGAGAAGGTCACGATTGCCATCGTCACCCACAACATGCAGCAGGCCGCGCGCGTCGCCGACACGACTGCGTTCATGCTGGCCGGCGAGCTGGTCGAGGTCGACGACACCGACAGGATCTTCACCAACCCGGGCGACGAGCGGACGGAGCAGTACGTGACCGGGAAGTTCGGCTGATGCCCACGGAGACGCGAGCCGAGTTCCGCGAGGAGCTCGCCCGGCTCGAGGAGCGAGGCCTCGACGGGCTCAACCTCGTCACGGTCGCGCTCGACCGGTCGATGGAGGCGGTCCAGCACCAAGACATCGAGTTGGCCGAGCTCGTGATCGGCGACGACGACGTGATCGACGGGCGCTACCTCGAGATCCACCAGTCGATCCTCACGCTGCTCGCCACGCAGGCTCCGGTGGCGACGGACCTCCGCCTGATCGCCGCGATCTTGCACGTGATGAAGAACATCGAGCGGATGGGCGATCAGTGCGTGAACATCTGCAAGATGATCCCCATCGCCGGGCATCACCCGCCCGCGCACGAGGACATGCTCAAGAACCTCCTGACGATGGGCAAGCAGGTCCGGACCCTCATCACGCAGGCGCGGCGGGCGTTCGCCGAGCGCGACGTGGACATGGCTCGCGACCTGGTGCGCCGCGATGATGTCGTCGACAACCTCAACAAGGAGACGTTCAGGCTCGCGCTCGAGCTGGGCGACGACGCCGATCGGCGCGAGTGGGCGATGACGATGCTCCTGGTCTCGCGCGCGATCGAGCGGATCGGCGACAACGCCGTCGACGTCGGCGAACAGGTGGCCTTTCTCGTGACGGGCCTGTTTCGGGAGTTCGAGGACGCCTCGCATCCCGGCGAAGCTGTTCCCGAGCCCGAGCCGGCGCCATAGAAAGCCGCGGCCCCGGTGAGCGTTCGGGTGGGCATCAACGGGTTTGGGCGGATGGGGCGGCTCGCCCTGCGTGCCGCGTGGGGTTGGTCGGGCCTTGAGTGTCCGTATCAACGAGCTCCAAGGGGACGGGGGCACGGCCGCGCATCTCTGAAGTTCGATTCGATCCATGGCCGCTGGGACCGCAACGTTGGGTGCGACGGCGATTCCGTGGTCATCGACGGGGAGGCGGTTGGGTACAGCGGGCACAGTGAGCCGGGCGCCGTTCCCTGGGAAGAGCTGAGGGTCGATTTGGTTCTCGAGTGCACCGAGAGGTTCAGGACCGGGGAATTGCTGGATCCCGACTTCGATCGGGCGGTGCACAAGGTGATAGTCGCAGCGCCTGTCACAGGCGGGCGAGCCTGAATCTGGTCGTTGGGGTCAACGACCACCTGTACGAGCCGGAGACCCATGACGTACTGACCGCGGCGTCCTGCACCACTAATTGCCTGGCGCCAATCGTCAAGGTGATCGACGAGGGAATCGGGGTCGAGCACGGCGCGGTCACCACGCTCCACGACATGACGAACACGCAGACCGTCGTCAATGCCCCCCACAAGGACCTACGGCGAGCGCGCGCTGCCGGCCTTTCCCGACGACCACCGGCTCGGCGACCGCGATCGGGCTGATCTTTCCCCGAGCTCGACGGGAAGCTGAACGGCCTCGCTGTCCGCGTCCCGCTCCTGAACGCGTCGCTGACGGACTTGTGTGTTCGAGGTCGCCCGTCAAACCACCGTGGGCGACGTCAACGGCCTGCTCGAGGCCGCGGCGGCGGGGCGGCTGGCGGGGGTACTCGGCTACGAGCCACGGCCCCTCGTCTCGGTCGACTTCAAGGACGACGCGTTCGGGGATCGTCGACGCCGTTTGTGGGTACCGGCGGCATTCCTCGTGGTGGCCGGCCTGCAGTCACTCCGACTGCCGACCGAGGCCGTGAGAGGTGTGCGATCGCGCGGGCTCTCGCACGCAGCCTAGGGAGAGACCGAGGTGCCGGCGCTCGCTGGGCTTCCGGTGAGCCCAGCCACGGTGTCATGGTGAAGATCCGCAGCGCGCGGCCGGTACGGCGGATGGACCTCGCAGATCACCGGGGCGTCGCTTCCGGCGAGCGCCGGCGTGATCTCGTCGAGCGGCAGAGTCCCGCGGCCGGGAGGGAGATGAAGGTCGAGGCGGAGCGGGTCGACTCCCAGCTCGGTGTCTCCGCGAACGAACTGTCGGGCGCCGAGGTTGTCATGGAGGTGGAAGACCGTCACGAGATCGAGCACCGGCTCGATGAATCGCGCGAGCGAGGTGTGACGAAGCTCGGCGACGATGTGCGCGTGACCGAGGTCGAGGCAGACGCCGACCGCGTCGGAGCCGGTGCGAAGCGCGAGGCCGCGGAGGCTGAGGGGACTGGCGGAGACTGGATCCGGCCCGGGATAGACGGGCGCCAGGTTCTCGATCGCGATGCGAACTCCGCGCTGTTCCGCGAAGTCGGCGTGACGGGAGAGCGACGCCGCCTCGCGGACGATGAGGTCCTCCGCCGCGGGCTCGTCCGGGAAGCCGAGCGCGTGGTAGACGACTTGGGCAGCGCCGACGTCGGCGGCGTAGGAGATGAGGCCGGCGAACGCATCGTCCCCGGCGGGAGAGCCGAGTCGGAGCCCGGCGGGGGCGTGAACGATCGCGGCGAGCTTCGTGCCCTCCATCGAGCTCGCGACGCCCGCAGCGTGCGTGGAGCGGTGCGTCGCGGTGGAAAGGATCGAGGCCGGCGGCGCGTCGATCTGCACCCAGCCGAAGCCCGCGGCCTCGAACGACTTCACGAGAGCGGGCGCGGCCCACCACTCGTGAGGAACGGTGAGGCCGAGCCTCGCGCCGATCGACTCCGGCTCGAGCTGCGCCGCGCCGTCGCCGCGGCGGCTCCTGCGGAGCGACGGGAGCAAGGTCGGCATGACGTGCATCGTGTCGACCCTAGGCGGAAAAACCCTGCAAATAGTGAATTCGCGGTCAAAGCGCTGTGAAGCGTCTGTTACCAATAGAACGCACCGGGCGGGCCTCATCCGCCAGGTCTGGGAAGATCGGGAAGATGCTCTGCGCGGCGATCGACATCGGCTCCAATACGACCCGCGTCCTCGTGGCCGAGCCGAACGGCGGGCAGCTCCGCAAGGTGATGGAGCAGCGGGCCTACAACCAGATCGGAAGGGCGGCCACGCATGACGGGGCCATCGACGACGACAAGGTCGCCGAGGTCGCGGACATCGTCGCGACGCAGGTCCGCCTCGCCGAGGAGCTTGGCGCCTCGGCGATCCGGATCGTCGCCACAGCGGCCATCCGCGAGGCGACGAATCGCGACGAGGTGGTCGCGCGAATCGCCCGCGAGTGCGGAATGGCGGTCGAGGTGTTGAGCGACCAGGAGGAGGGACGCCTCGCGTTCATCGGCGCCACGAAGACGCTCGGTCACCCCGTCGAGGGCGAGATCGGCGTCGTCGACGTGGGCGGCGGCTCCTCCGAGGTCGTGCTCGGAACGGTGGCGGGCGGGGTCAGGGAGGTGAAGTCCTTCAAGATCGGGTCGGGCTCCCTCGCCGACGACTTCGTCGACAACGATCCGCCCTCGGCGTCCGAGATCCGCGCGGTGCGCGACCACATCTCCGATTTCTTCCAGGACGTGGAGCTCGAGCGACCGGATCAGGCGGTGGCGGTCGGCGGGAGCGCCACCTCGCTGCGGACGCTGGTGGGAGCCGTCCTCGAATACGAGACGCTCGAGCGCGGCATCCGCGTTCTGGCGAGCGACCCGGTCGAGGACGTCGCGAAGCGCTTCGAGCTCGATCCCCGCCGCGTGCGGATCCTCCCCACCGGCGTCCTGCTGCTCGAGAAGCTCTCCGAGCTGCTCGGCCAGCCGCTACAGATCGGCAAGGGCGGCCTCCGCGAGGGGATCATCCTCGACCTTCTCGGCGCGTCGAACGGCGCCCCGGCGAAGATCGCGGCCTGAGCGGCGCACCATCAGAAGCGCGCGGTGTAGCCGCGCTTCCTTGCAAGTAGCGGAGGTTCCCGCTTCAGGTTCTTCACAGGTCGGCTACCCGATCGAAACATCTGGGTTGCCGGCGGCGCAGAGGACTTGCCTCATGCCTCGCTGCCCGCTCCTGGGCGGCGTACCGAGAGAAGGAGTTCTATCACGTGACCAAGATGCAAGGGGGCGCGCACTGCTCATGTCCGCGCGGTCGCCTCGGCGGGACCTGTCGCGCTCGCCACCGGCTGTGCGGTGGCGATGCTCGCGATGCTCGCGCCCTCGGGCGCCTCGGCGAGCTACACCAAGTGCCACGGCAAGCTTCGCTGGTCACCCAGCACGGACATGCCGGACGATCCCAACGCGATCGAGTACTCGTTCTACATGCAACCACGTCATTCACGCTTACACCATCTTCTGCGATCTAGCCCGTCGACTTCTTCGAGCCGTCAGACCCGCTCGTTCTACGCGGTGCAAGCCGAACCCACAGACCTCTGAGGTCGACGGCAACGGGTCAGCTTCAGCTGTGAGGGGAAGCACGCCGAGCCGCGGCTTCGGCTGCAACGGCGGGTTCATACCCGGGTCACGAACGTCCAGGGCGGCACGACTGAAGAGGAACGAGGCCGTCGATGGGCGTCTACAGCCCCGAGGCAAGCTCTGCGCCACGAACCATCACGCCGCGGGCGAAGGCCTTCTTCTCGGTCGCCACGACGCAATACGACTTCGTCCGGCCAGCCCTACAACACGCCAACTCCGAGCCCCTTCCGCCTGCCAACGGCTGCTAGCGACGCGCTTCGCCACCGTCATCAGCCGACATCACCCCCAGCACTGAAATGCCAGGGACTGAAGGATCAACGGCTGATGAAGAGACGACTACCACAGCGTCGCCCTCGCGGCGACCACTGACGGTCGGCGCTCGCTCGTCACCGCCGCCTCGCCCGGCGCCGGGCGTCGCAGCCGTCACGGCGAAGATCGCGTGCGAAGCACGGCGGCGCCACGATCGGCACGGCCGCGACGGCCAAGCCGACGATCACGATGAGCGGCTCGACCTCGGTCGCCCCGCTCGCCTCGAAGCTCGCCAAGAAGTACGTCAAGAGCTGCCACCACTGCGTCACACTTCCGGCTGCTCGCAGGGCGGCTCGGACGTCGGCGTCGCCGACGTGGCCGCACGGCCGCGTGACGATCGGCAACTCCTCGCGCGACCCGAAGCCGAGCGACCCGGGCGGCCTCGTGTTCAACCAGATCGCCCGCGACGCGATCTGCATCATCACCAACAACGCCAACCCGGTTCCCAACCATCGATCAGAGACGGCGTCCAGGAGATCTTCGCGGGCGGCGTCGCGCAACTGGAGCCAGCGTGCCCGGGCGCCTCGCAGGCAACGGCACGATCGACGTCTGATCGTCCGTACGCCGGCTCCGGTACCCAGGACGCCTTCCAGAAGCATCTTCATGGGCCCGATCTCAGGGTCGTCAGGCAGGCGCCAGCCAGAAGGCCTCCAACGGCCTCGTCCAGCAGGCGGTCAAGTCGCAACCCGGACGGCGATCGGCTACGTCTCGCTCGTACTTCACCAAAGGCGCCACGCGTCCCCTACAAGGGCGTCGCCTGCACCCTGCGAACGCCAAGTCGGGCCAGTACGGCGGCTCCGCAACTTCTACATGGTCACCCGCGGGCGCGCCGACGGGTGCGGCGAAGAAGTGGATCAACTGGATCACGCCACAGCGAACGCCGGCGAGCAGGATCATCGCCACCGACTGGGTGCCGCTCCACTGAGCTGAGCAGCTCGGCCGGCCCAGCAGCGCCGGCCCGGCAACCGCGTCGACACAGCGCGCCGAGCTGTTGCTCGGCGCGCTGGCGTCGCTGGTCCTCGCTGCTGATCGCCGGCATGATCATCTTCGTCTTCGCGAAGGCGTGGCCGTCGTTCTCGCACAACGGCCTCGCCTGGTTCGGCTCGCGGCGGCAACGTCGACGAGCAGCTCGACGGACATCTTCAACTCGCCGGCCGACCCCGACGCACTACGTCTACACGCTGCACGCCTGGCCGCTGCTCTACGCGACGATCGCTGATCACCGGCGTCGCGGTGATCATCGGCACCGTCTTCTCGCTGCTCTCGGCGATCTTCATCGTCGAGTTCGCGCCGCCGCGGGCTGCGGCGGATCCTCGAGCCGGTGGTCCGGCTGCTCGCCGCGGTGCCCTCGGTGATCTACGGGCTGATCGGGATCCTCGTGATCGTCCCCTTCGTCGGCAACCACCTGATCAGCGCAGGGCGCGCAAGGAATCGGTCGCAGTACGTGATCCAGCTCGACGGCACCAGCCTCGTCGTCGGCGATCCTGATCCTCACGGTGATGATCACGCCGATCATGATCGCGATCGTCGTCGACGCGCTGCGCGCGGTGCCGCGCGACTGGACCGAGGGCGCGGCGGCGCTCGGCGTCAACCGCTGGCGGGCGATGTGGACGATCGGCGTCCGCGCCGCCCGCCCGGCGATCGTCGCCGCCGCGGTGCTCGCCACCGCCCGCGCGCTCGGCGAGGCGATCATGCTCTCGATGGTCTCCGGCTCGGTCGGCTTCGCGCCGAACCCGCTCGACGGCCTCACCTTCTTCTTCGAGCCGGCGCGGCCGCTCGCGGCGACGATCGTCGACAACGCCGAGGGCCTCTCGGTCGTGCCGTTCGGCCAGACGCATCTACGCGTTCGCCGCGGTCCTGCTGGTCTCGAGCGCGTTCCTCTCCTTCGCCGGCTGGTGCGTCGCGCCGCCGCGCTCGCGCAGCGTACGACCCTGCGGCGCCGACGATCGAGCGATGACCGCTGACCGCGGCGCCGCCCGACGGCGCCCGCGCGGCCGCGCGCCGCACGCCGGACGCGCTCGAGCCGATCAGGAGTCCTCGCGGACGTGGCCGTGGCTGCGACCGCATCGGGGTCGCGGCGTGCCTGGGTCGCGCGGGCTCGCTGCTCTGCCGTGATCGCGGCGGCGATCGTCATCTACATGCTGGTGCGCGGGATCCAGTACCTGACGCCTCGAAGCTGCTCGACGACGCAGCCCGTGCCGCGGCGCTCGACCAGAGCGAAGACCGGCGGCTTCCTCGACCCGATCGATCGGCACCTTCATCCTCACCACCCTCGGCACCCTCGATCGCGGTCCCGATCGGCGTCGGCGACCGCGGTCTGGCTGACCGAGTACGGGCGGCCCGTCGTGGCTGGCGCGCGCGGTCGAGTCGGGCGTCGAGTCGTCGCCGGCACGCCGACCATCGTGCTGGCGATCTTCGGCCTGCTGATCTTCCACGCAGCAGCTTCTTCAGCTTCCTCTCGTTCACCGCCGAGGGCAACGCCGTCGTTCGGGCGCTCGTTCTTCATCGCCGGGGTCGATGATGTCGCTGATCGCGCTGCCGCTGATCGTCGGCGCGACGCGCGAGGCGCTGCAGGCGATCCCCGCGCACGTGCGCGAGGCCTCCTACGCGCTCGGCAAGGACCGAGTCGTCGACGATCCGCCGGGTCCTGCTGCCCGCTCCGCGGCGCGGGATCGCGACCGGGATGATGCTCGGGATGGGCCGGATCATCGGCGACACCGCGATCGTCGTGATCCTGCTCGGCGCGACGCTGCAGCTCCAGGGCGTACGGCGGCGTGCCGGTGCTCGGAACGCTGCAGGGCACCGGCAGCACCCTCACGAGCTACGTCTACAACAACTCGCCGGCCGGCGAGGGCAACGTCGCCCGAGAAGGCCTACGCGGCGGCCTTCGTGCTGCTGATGATCGTCATCGCTGCTCAACTTCGATCGTCGACCTGATCATCACGAAGGGAGGCGCGCAGCCAATGGAACCGCTGACGCCGCCGCCCGCCCGTGCGCCGGATCGTCGTCGACGAGGCAGCCGACCGCGGTCGCGCCGCCGCCGCCGGGCGCCGCAGCCGACGAACGGCGCAGGCCCGGCGCCGCCGGCCGGCGGCCGTCGCCGCGAGCGTCGACCGCGCCGGCGCGCGCGCAGCCGCCGCACGGCGACGTCGCCGAGCGGATGCGGACCGAGCGAGCTGCTCGATCGCCTACGGCGGCAAGCTGGCGGTCAAGCAGGTCTCGCTGCCGGTGCGCCAGGGCGAGGTGCTGGCGCTGATCGGCCCCTCCGGCTGCGGCAAGACGACGCTGCTGCGCTCGCTCAACCGCCTGGTCGAGCTGACCCCGACGGCGACGCGCGACGGGCCGCATCACGCTCGACGGCGAGGACGTCGACGCGCTCGAGGTCACCGCGCTGCGGCGCACGGTCGGCATGGTCTTCCAGCAGCCCAACCCGTTCCCGATGAGCATCTTCGACAACGTCGCCTACGGGCTGCGCGAGCGCGGCTCGAAGCGCCCGCCGCGCCGCGAGCTCGAGCCGCAGCGTCGATCGACGCGCTGGAGCGCGCCGGCCTCTCGACGAGGTCAAGGACAACCTCGACCACCCGGCGCTCGCGCTCTCCGGCGGCCAGCAGCAGCGCCTCTGCATCGCCCGCTCGCTGGCGGTCAACCCCGAGGTGCTGCTGCTCGACGAGCCGTGCTCGGCGCTCGACCCGATCTCGACCGACGATCGATCGAGGAGCTGATCGTGCAGCTGCGCGACGAGGTGGCGATCGTGATCGTCACCCACAACCTCCAGCAGGCCCAGCGCGTCGCCGACCACGTCGCCTTCATGTACCTCGGCGACCTGGTCGAGTACGGGCCCGCCGACCAGGTCTTCGGCGCGCCGCGGGCGCGAGCGCACCCGCGACTACGTCAGCGGGGGCTTCGGTTGAGGTCGCGCGCTGCTCGGGTCGGCGCTGGCCGTCGGCGTCGCCGGCTCGCTCGGCGCCTGCCAGTCGACCCAGGACAAGAGCGCCGAGCTCGGCAAGCACGGCGCACCGCAGCTCAAGACGCAGCGCGGCCTCGAGATCAAGGGAAAGAACGCCGCCGTCAAGGTCCTCTCCTCGTCGGTGGTCTCGGACCAGAACGGGACGGCGGCGGTCGTCACCCTCCAGAACAACGGCTCGCAGCCGCTCGCCGACGTCCCGATCGCGATCAACATCTTCGACGCCAAGGGCAAGAAGGTCTTCACCAACACCACCCCCGGGCTCTCGAAGGCACTCCAGACGGTGCCGGTGCTCGAGCCGGGCAAGCGCCGTCGACTGGGTCAACGATCAGATCTTCGCGAACGGCAAGCCGGAGAAGGTCAAGGTCATGGTCGGCAACTCGACGAAGACCGTGACCTACTCCACCGACCCCGCGGCGGTGACGGTGTCGAAGCCGACGATCTCCAGCAGCTCGGCACTGGGGCCGGAGGCCGAACGGGCATGATCAAGAACAACACCAGCGCCGAGCAGGACGCCCTGCTGCTCTTCGCCGTCGCGCGCAAGGGCGGCAAGGTCGTCGCCGCCGGCCGCGGCGGCGTCAAGAAGGTGAGAACCGACAAGCCGGCCAGCTACCACGTGTTCTTCATCGGCGACCCGCCGGGGCGCCGATATCATGGTCAGCGCATACCCGAACAAGCTCCAGTGAGGAGGCTCCGATGACGACTCTCGAACAGGTCACCCCGCCGCCGCTCGGCGAGGAGGGCGCGGCGTGCAGCTCATGCGGAGCGCCGCTCGCCACCGATCAGCGCTACTGCCTCAACTGCGGCGAGCGCCCGGCCGACCCCCGGGTCGACTACGCGCGCCACCTTGGCCCAACGGGTCGGGTGCGAATGGAAACGGCAACGGCGCCGCGCCCGGCCGAAGCGGCGGCGGTGAGCGCGACCTGACGCCGCTCCTCGCCCTCGGCGGGCTGTTTGCCCTCGGCGTCATGCTCGCGGTGGGCGTCCTCATCGGCAAGGGCGGGGGCTCCGACAACCAGACCGCCGCGGCGCCGAGCGTGATCCACGTCCAAGGCGGCGGGACGAGCGGCGGAGGCGGTGCCTCGAAGGGCGTCGGCAACACCTCCGGTGGCGCCTTCAAGAGCGACTGGCCCTCGGGCACGACCGGCTACACCGTCGAGATCGGGTCGCTCGACAAGGCCGGCTCGACTCCGGACGACGTCGCCGCCGCGAAGTCGCAGGCTTCGTCCAAGGGCGCTCCCAAGGTGGGGGCCCTCGACTCGGACCAGTACGGGAGCCTTCCCGGCGGCAAGTACGTCGTCTACTCGGGCGTCTACAAGACCAAGGCCGAGGCCACGAAGGCGCTGAAGCCGCTGAAGTCGAGCTTCCCGAACGCGACCGTCGTCAAGGTCTCGAAGTCGAGCGGAGGTGGCGGCGGAGGCGGAGGCGGGGCGGAGGCGGAGCGAGCCTGACCGGCGGCGGGGCGAGCGCGGCGCCGGTACCGGCGACCTCGCAGGCCGTCCAGAGCCTGCAGCAGTCGAGCGGGCAGGACTACGAGAACCAGGTCAAGCACATCAACAAGCCAATCTCCACCGGGTCCGGCAAGCCGCCTCCGGTCGACAACAAGCCGGCCGGCGGCGGCAGCGGCGGGGGGACGGTGATCAAGTGAGGCTCCTCGTGCCGAAGGACGAGGCGCCCGGCGCCGCGACGTCGCCGGAGAATCGACCGGGCGCGACCGCGGCGACACGGCGCTCCGCGCGCCCGGACAAGGGCGGCGGCCGCCGCCGGCGGCGGGCGGCCCCCGCCCCCGAGGGCGTCGTCCCCTCCGAGTTGGAGGCGCGGCGGGAAAGGCTCGCCGGCGAGTTCGCCGAGCTGCAGTGGGACCTCGGCGGGCTCGTCTACGAGATGGCGGCGCGCGACCACTTCCGCCTCGACGTCGTCGTGCGCCGTGCCGCAAAGCTGCAGGCGGTCGACGCCGAGCTGGCCGACGTCGAGCGCCTGCTGCGGCTCGAGGAAGCCGGGGCCGCCGGCAACTGCCCCGCGTGCGGTGCTCTGTACGCCCGCGGCGCGGCGTTCTGCTGGCAGTGCGGGAACGACCTCATGCCCGCCGGCCGCGGCGCGACGCAGCCCGCCCCCGCACCGGCGCCCGCGCCGACGCAGGCACCGACCCCGGCGGAGACCGTCGGCGCGAAGGCCGCGGCCGTTTCGCATCCGCCCCCGCGCGCCCCGTGACGGTCGCCGCCGGCGACATGGCAAGCGGCGACTGCGGCGACTGCGGTGCGCCGCTCGCGGCCGATCAGCGCTACTGCCTCGCCTGCGGCGCCCGCGTCGGCGCCCTGCGCTTTCCCGGCGCGTCAAGGATCGTGGTCGCCCCGCGCCAGCGGAGGCCGTTCAGGATCCCGGCCCCGCGTGCGGCCGCCGCCGTGGCCGCGACGACGCTTGGGTTCGGGATCTTCGTCGGCGTGGTGATCAGCCCGAGCCTGTCCGGGACGAGCCTCGCGACGGCGCCGTTCACGGTCGCGCTCCCCGGCTCGCCGGCCGCCTCGAAAAGCGCGGGGTCAACCGGCTCCCCGAGCGGCGCCACCCTCGGCAGCCCGGTGGCGAACACCCCGGCGCCGGCCGCTGCTGCACCGGCCCCGGTGGCGGCACTGCCGCCCGCTCTGCTCCCGGCCGCCCCTCCACCGGCCACGACGACCGCGCCCTCGACGACGCCTCCGGCCGCCAACCCTGGTGGTGGCGGCGGTGGCGGCGGAGGCAACCCGCCGCCGGCCGACACCGGCGCGATCGACGGCACCGTCGTTCACCTCAACCCGGTCGCGGGCAGCTATGCCGTCGCGACGAACACCGGTCAGCTCTTCGGCGTCCACCCCGATCCGAAGGCCAAGCGGGCCGTGAAGCTGCCGGAGGTCGGTACGAGGGTGAGCGCACCCGTGAAGCCGCTCTTCAACGGCACCTTCGCCGAGGCCGGAGAGCGCACCAACGGCGGGGCCGAGACCGAGGCGAAGTTCAGCGGCACCGTCGGCTTCGTCGACCCGACGGGTTCCGCGTACACGATGTCGGTGCGAGGCGTCTCGGTTCTGATCCATCTCCCGGCGGATGGCGCCGCCGCGGCGAAGGCTCCCGCCGTCGGCGACTACGTCACCGTCACCGCATCGATCGAGAAGGGCATTCCGGCCACCACCGCGCCGGCGCCGCTGCCCCAGCGCTGCGAGGGCCCCGCCGATCAAGCTCCGTCCGAGGCAACGCCGACGAGCCTCGTGCAGCGAAAGCTGTCGACGCCGACGCCCTCGAGCTTCCTCTACTTCGAGGGCACCGTTGACGGCGTGTGCCCCTCGAGCGACCAGCTCGTCATCTCCGCCGACGACGCATCCGAGTCGGTGACCGACCTCACCCTTCCGGTCGCTGACGGGATCGATGTGGCGAAGGTGGAGCCCCGGAAGGCGCTAACCGCCGATGCGGAGCTCGCCAAGGACGGGACGATCACGATCAGCGGGCTCTCCAGCGACGACGGCGTCAAGGGCGCCGCCGACGCCTCGAGCGGCCAGGGCGACCTCTCCGGCAAGCTGGACACGCCTGGCTCCTGGCGTGAGCGGCGGTTACGCCCGGCCATGGCCAGACCGCGGCCGATCGAGGGCCTCGACGCGGCGCAGCCCTACGCTGAGGCCGCGCAGCGGATCGTCGCCGTTCGCGCCGCCGAGCTCGCGGAGCACTCGAGCGGCGTTCTCGACACTGCCGACATCGAGCGCGTGCACGACATGCGGGTGGCCAGCCGAAGGCTGCGGGCCGCGCTCGAGATCTTCGAGCCCTGCTTCGCGCGGCGCCTCTGGCAGTCGGCGCTGAAGGACACGAAGAGGCTCGCCGACGCCCTGGGCGAGCGACGCGACCGCGACGTCTCGATCGCCATGCTCGAGGACTTCGCCGAGCGGATGCCGGTGGCCGACCGGGCCGGGATCGCGAGCCTGGTCGCCGACGAGCGGCGCCAGCAGGCCGAGGCGAACGAGGCGCTCGCGGCCCTCGTCACCCCCGAGTGGCTCGGCAGCCTCTCCGAGCGCCTGCGCGAATTGGTCGATGGGGCGGAGGCGGCCGGGTGAAGGCGAAGAAGGTCAAGAAGCTCGACCCGGGCTCGTCGCTGGCCGAGAACGCCGCCCGCATCGTGCTCGTCCGCCTC
Source organism: uncultured Actinomycetes bacterium (assembly GCA_963841455.1). Lineage (GTDB taxonomy): Bacteria > Actinomycetota > Thermoleophilia > Solirubrobacterales > 70-9 > JAWVFM01. The sequence continues at coordinate 1,610 of CAWJCU010000010.1, read as the reverse complement.
GACGAGCTGCGCTCGTTCGTCTCCGACGCCCTCGACCCCGCCGAGGCGAAGGCGCAGCACGACATGCGGATCGCCGCCAAGCGCGTCCGCTACATCCTCGAGACCACCGAGCTCTGCTTCGGCCGCCCCGCGGCTGAGGCGCGGCGCCGCGCCCGCGACCTTCAGGACGTCCTCGGCGAGCTGAACGACTGCAAAGTGATGCTGCCGCAGGTCGAGCGCCACGTCGCAAGGCTGCGCGCGGACGACGCCGACGCGGTGCGCGCGCGGGCGGGCGACGCCCCCGACCTCGAGCCTGAGCTCGCGGCGCGCGCGCCGAACCGCACCTCGTACCGCGGCCTCGAGGTCCTCGGGGTCTACGTGGAGGCTCGTCGCGGCACGCTCCACGACCGCTTCCGCGAGCTGTGGGCCGAGCAGGAGCGCTCGGGCGTCTGGGACCGGCTCGAGCGCGCCGCCGAGCGGGTCCTGACGCGCGAGCGCGAGCGGCGGCGGGCCGCCGAGCGCGCCGAGCGGGCGCGCCTCGAGCTCGAGCGGGCCGAGCGCGACGAGCGGCAGGCCGCCGAGCGGGCCGAGCGCGCCGCCGCGGCGCTCGCGGAGGCGCGCGCCGCCGCGGGCGCCGGCAACGGCCAGGGCCCGGCTCCGGCCGAGGGCGCACCGCAGACGGCGGAAACGTGAGGCGCCGCGCCGCGACGACGGCGCTTCTCGCTACGGGTTTTCTCTTCGCGCTCTCGCTGGCGGCCGCGACCGGCGACCCCTTCTTTCCGCATCAGGGCAACCGTGGCTATCGCGTCGCCCACTACGACCTTCGCCTCCGCTACGCGCGGGGCTCCGGTCGGATCCACGCGTTCGCGAGCATCGCCGCAACGGCGACTCGGAGCCTGAGCCGCTTCCACCTCGACCTTCGTGGCCTGCGGGTCGAGCGCGTGGATGTTGGGGGCAAGCGGGCACGATGGCGCCGCTCCGGCCAGGAGCTGATCGTCACGCCTCCCGCGCAGATCCCGTCCGGCTTCCCGTTTCGGATCGCCATCCGGTACGCCGGGAAGCCGAAGCCCGTTGCCGACCCGGACAGCTCGCAGGAGGGCTGGCTTCCGACCGACGACGGTGCGGCCGTGGCCGCTGAGCCGCAGGGTGCTCCGACGTGGTTCCCCTGTAACGACACGCCGACCGACAAGGCCAGCTACGACATCGCGATCACGGTGCCGCGCCCGCTCGTAGGCGTCTCGAACGGGCGCCTGAAGGCGGTCGCGGGCGACCCCCGGCGCCGCACCTTCCGCTGGAGCGAGTCCGAGCCCATGGCGACCTACCTCGCCACGGTGGCGATCGGGCGGTTCCGGCTCGACCGTTCGCGCGCCGCCGGGGTCCCATCATGGACCGCGATCGACCCCTCGGTCGGCTCCGCTCCCGAGGTTCGCAAGACGGGCCCGATCGTCCGCTTCTTCGAGCGCAAGTTCGGCCCCTACCCGTTCAACGCGCTCGGCGGCATCGTCGACCCCTCGAGCGCCGGCTTCGCGCTCGAGACGCAGACGCGCCCGCTCTACACATCCGTGCCGACGGCCGGCCTCGTCGCGCACGAGCTCGCGCACCAGTGGTTCGGGGACTCCGTCGGCCTCAGG
>CAWJCU010000009.1:0-137422 GCA_963841455.1 uncultured Actinomycetes bacterium | reverse complement strand
GGCGGAAGCCCATTTCCCGAGCGGGTTGCCCGCATCTCGGCGGATACGGAGCGCCGCGCCGAAGGGCGCCTTGGTACCAGCCGAGGCCCGCCGGCATGCCCGATGCCAGGTGCTGAACGGCAACAAGCGCGAGCCAACCCCTCCGCCAAGCCTCCAGGGCCGTTAATCGTCGCGGCGGAGCCACGTCGGGAACGAGACATGCCGTGCAGCTCAGGTGCCGCAAGCCGTCCTGAGCTGACCGGCTCGTCGCACGAGAGGTCGGCGTTACCGACCCGGCGGAGGGACCTCCGCCTGAGCCAGCAAGGCCTGAACGTCATTGCGGATCCAGCGCTCCACGGTCTTTCCGTCCGCTCCCAGGCGGCGGATCGTCAGCCCGTCCCACTCGATCGTTCTTCCTGTCGGGGCCGCTCCGAACAGCTCTCCCCGGTGCGTTCCTCGGTAGCTCAACCGCGCGGCGACCAGGTCGCCCTCGGCCACGGTGTCCTCGACCGTCACGCGCAGATCCGGAAGACCCGCGCGTAGCGCCTCGAGCGACTTCCGAAGTCCGGCGGGCGAGGGCTCGAGGTCCGCTGGGAGGCCGTGGATGACGGCGTCCTCGGCATAGCTGGAGAGATAACCGTCCAGATCGCCACGGTTGAAGGCATGGACCGCCTCGAGGATTCGCCGGCGGTTCTCTTCGGGCGAAGCCAGTTCGTGACGGTTAGGACGACGACTGGGCGTTTGACCGCATCGGCACCTGGTTCCGCCAACTGACCTCGACATCGTCCTCGTCCAACTCAGGAGCGTGTCGCGACACGGTGTTCTGAGCTTGACAGCGAGGTCAGGCGTGTGCGACCACCTCGTGGACCTCGACGCTATTCAGCGCCACCGCGTCCGTGGGAGGCCCCTGCGATCCAATCATCGTCGCCAGCGCACGAGCGGCTTCCTCGGACTCGAAGACGATCACGGACATTCCGCGACTTTCCTCGGACCGAAGCCAGTAGGCGTTGACGAGCCCCGGGGTCGCCTTGACCCGCGGGATGATCTCCTCGCGCAGCGCGGGCAGGCCGCGCTCGAAGTCGTTGATGGTCACGGTTCCGACTACTGCGTGCATGAGTGCCTCCTTCGCTTGCCTTCACCGAGGAAGCTATGAGGGACCGGGCGGTTTGGCAATCGGGAGTTCTCCCCACGTCATGAGGCCATGCTGCATCGCGAACAGGGTTGCGCCTGCCCGCGTCGAGGTGCCGATCTTCGCGTAGGCGTTTTGGATGTGGCGATCGGCGGTCTTAACCGAGATCCCGAGTGCGTGCGCGACCTGCTTTGTCTGTAACCCGCGCGCCAGCATGCCGATCACCTCCGCCTCGCGCTCGGTCAGCCCAGCCGGGCGCTCGATTCGGGGGGCCCGTTGTCCCGCGGCCTCGATCACCGCCGCGACTGCATCCGGGTCGAGGCGACTTGCGCTCGCCTCCGCGCCCAACTCCTTCGCCGCCTTCTCCGCTGCTACGGCCCGCCGGTGAGGCCGCGGTTCGGTCATCGCATGGAAGGCGTCTGCCGCCGCGAGTAGGCGTGCAGGCATCGAGAGCTCGGCGCCCGAGGAGCCGCGGTGATAGCCGGAGCCGTCGAGCCGCTCGTGATGCGCACCGGCGATCGGTGCCAGCGGTGCGAGGAACGAGGACCGCGATAGGACGCGCTCCGTGTGGTACGGGTGAAGGCGTACCTGCTCCCATTCGTCCGCACTGAGTGGGCCGGGCTTCTGCCACGTCCGTGCACCGATCGCCACTCGGCCGAGATCGTGGACGAGCGCGGCGCGCCGGACCGAGGCCGCGCTTGGGTCGTCGAGTCGGCAACCCCCCGCCGCAGCCTCCGCGAGCTCGGCGACGGCGACCGAGTGACCTGTGAAGAACGGCGAAATCAGGTCCGCGAAGCCCGCCATGGTCTCCAGCGCCCGATCGATCGCCTCGCCCTCCAGGCTGAGGTGAGGTGGCGGCTCGCAGGCGAGCGTCTCGTCCCAAGCCGACGCTTGGTCGTCGAGCGCAAGGATCTCCGCGGCGTGCTTAACAAGACAGGCCGCCACCTGCGGGTCGAACGCATGTCCCGCCCGCTCGCGAACGAGGCGTGCCGCATGGTCGGCGCCACCAAGCACACGCTGGAAGGCAGCGTCGACGGCGACGTGGACGATCCGCATCGGGAGCGGGATCCCATCGCCCTGCGAGCGTCCAAGCGGGCCCTTGCCATCCCATCGCTCCAGCAAATGGGCGAGGAGGGCGTTGACCGACGTGGGCAGGCCGACCCCCATTGCCACCGTCTGGGCCACTTCGCAGGTAGCCGTGAGGGCGGGGCGCTGCTCGCGCACCATCCGCGGAAGCCGACGCGCCGTCTGCATTGCACGCACGAGTGTCGCGCGGCCCGGGTCTGGAAGTGCGCGAAGCAAACCTGGGATGGCCTCGCGCGGCGATCCGTACATGACGGGATTGAAGTGCGCTGTCAGCGAGCCGCCGAACACCTCGGCGGCGATGTGAGCGTCCGTGGTGCAACCCGCGTGCGAGAGGAGCGAGGCAAAGTAAGTCTCCGATGCCGTCATGCGATCGACGTCGAGCCGATCGGCGAGCCGGATGGCAATCAGGGCCGTGTGCAGACCGTGCTCGAAGGGGAATGCCATGCCGAGATCGGTCGCGAGGCAGAGCCCCGCGATCACCTCGGCGGCGCGGACGCGCTCCGGCTGTATGCCCCCCTCGGCGGCAATGCCATGAACGTACCTGAGCCGCCGCTCGCGGAGCGGGGCACGACCCGTGGCGACGAAGGACGCTCACTCAGGACGCATCGGACGCCAGGGACGCCCCGGGACGCATCGACACCAACCGCGGTTCGGCTGGGGGCCGAAAGGTCGCGGGTTCAAATCCGGCCGCCCCGATCCGCAGAGGCCCACTTCGGGATCTCGTTTCTCGCTTTCGGGACCTCGAGGCAGGGCGCGATCGCAAGCTTCGCTCCGTCCTACAAACCCTTCAAGTGGCAATCGTGAAGAATGGCTCGCGGAATCTGAGGTTCCTTGTGAACGATGGTTGAGCGCGCGGCAACACCAGACATACCGGGATGGCGACGGCGCACGATGGCGCTCGCGAGGTCGATCACGTTCCCCCTCGTACCCGACGACTACCTCGGGCTGATGAACCCGGCATGGTCCGCACGGGAGCTGACCGGCAAGATCGAGCGGATCAAGCCGGAGACCCGCGACACATCGACTGTCGTCATTCGGCCGAACTTCCCCTGGCCCGGTCATCGCCCCGGTCAGTACCTGCGGATCGGCGTAGAGCTCGACGGCATCCGCCACTGGCGGGCTTACTCGCTCACCTCGGACCCCGACCATCCGGACGGGCTCGTCTCGATCACGGTCAAGCACGTTCCCGAGGGGCGGATGTCGCCCTACTTCACCCAGCACGTTGAGCCCGGTTCCATGGTCTACCTGGGCGACGTCGAGGGCGAGTTTCGGATGCCCGACCCACTGCCCGAGCGCACCCTGCTGATCAGCGCCGGCAGCGGGATCACCCCGATCTGGTGCATGTTGCGCGAGCTCGAGCGTCGCGACAAGCTCGACAGACGTGATCCATATCCACTGTGCCCGCGAGCCCGACCACGTGATCTTCGGCGAGGACCTACGACGGATGAACGGCACCTACGAGGGCTACACGCTCCACGAGCATCTGACCGGCCAGGTGCCCCGCCTCGACGGGGAGAGCCTCGCCGAGATCTGCCCGGACTGGAGCGACCGGGAGACGTTCCTCTCCGGTCCCCGAGGTCTGATGGACGCCCTGGAGGATCACTGGAAGGCCGAGGGCGATCACGACCGCCTCAACATGGAGCGCTTCCAGCCGATCATCGGCCGCGGCGACGCCGAGGTCGGCTCCGGCGGTACCGTCAGCTTCCGCGTCACCGATGTTGAGGCGACATGCGACGTCGGCATCTCGATCCTGGTCGGCGGCGAGGAGGCCGGGGCGCTCCTGCCGTTCGGCTGCCGCTTGGGGATCTGCCACACCTGCAAGGGCAAGCTGCAGTCAGGGCAGGTCCGCGACCTGCGGACCGGCGAGCTCCACGGCGAGCCGGGTCAGACCATCCGGACCTGTGTAAACGCCCCCGAGGGGCATATCGAGATCGCACTATGAGGAGCTGAAAATGCCCAGTGTCAACGGTGCCTACACGAGCGCCGACCCCAATCATCCGCTGCACCGCCTTACGCCTGACCAGATCGACGAGATCGGCGAGGCCTTCCAGACGATCGGCGACGAGGTCCGAGCCGACCTCGGTGCCCGCGACGCCGACTACATCCGGAGCATCGTCCAGTTCCACCGCCGCCTCGCGGCGCTCTCGCGGATCGTGCTGATGGCCTCGCGCTATCCCCCGGCGTGGCTCCTCGGAACGGTCGGGCTCGGCACGGCGAAGATCCTCGAGAACATGGAGATCGGCCACAACATCCTCCACGGACAATGGGACTGGATGAACGATCCGAACATCCACTCTTCGACCTGGGACTGGGATACGGCCTCGACCTCGGCGGCGTGGAAGCACTCCCACAACTACCTGCACCACACGTATACGAACGTCGTCGGCAAGGACAAAGACGTCGGCTACGAGATCATGCGCGTCGATCCGAAGCAGAAGTGGGAGCCGCGCTTCCTTGCGCAGCCGGTGATCAATGTCCTGCTGATGCTCTTCTTCGAGTGGGGCGTTGCGGTCCATGACATGGACCTCGAAAAGATTCGGGCGGGGACCAAGGACAAGAAGCAGCTGCGTCGCGAGCTCAAGGAGTTCGGCCAGAAAGCCGGTCGCCAGATCCTCAAGGACTACGTCATGTTCCCGGCGCTCAGCGGACGCAAGGGGTTCAAGCGGACACTCCAAGCGAACATCGCCGCGAACTTCATCCGCAACATCTGGTCAAACGCGATCATCTTTTGCGGGCACTTTCCCGATCAGGCCTACACCTTCACCGAGGAGGAGGCCGCCGACGAGACCCGAGGGGCCTGGTACATCCGCCAGCTGATCGGCGCCGCAAACATCGAGGGCAATGACACGTTCCACCTGATGAGCGGCAACCTCAGCTACCAGGTCGAGCATCACCTCTACCCGGACATGCCGAGCTCGCGCTACAAGGAGATCGCGCCGAGAGTGAAGGCGATCTGCGAGAAGTACGAGCTGCCATACAACACGGGGCCATTCCTGCAGCAGTGGCTGATGGTCCAGCGCACGATCCTGAGACTCGCGTTCCCCGGCGGCGCGCCGCGCCCGAAGGCTCCCCCGTATGTCGCGGCCCCCATCGTCGAGGACCCGGGTCCGGTCGTCGCCAGCGCGAGGGGCCCAATTCCAGCGTTCCCATAGGCGGCTTACCCGCCGATCCTTAGCCCTCAAGCGAAACCCTTGGGTTCGGTCCCGCGGTCCGGGAGGTGACTAGCGACCCAATGTGCGCAGGAACTGGCGAGCGCTCGCGGGTACCGCGTCGAGGAGTTCGCGGACATCGCTGAGTCCCGTGCGCAACTCCGCATCGCCGGATTCGATCGGCAGCATCGAGTCTTGGAGCTCGGCGATCGTGCGGTCCGCATCGGTCGACGCGGTCACCGCCCGCTCAACGAAGGGACTCACCCCCTGTGATCTCAGCCCCGGTGACGGCGGCTCGAACTCACGCCTAGGGAGCGCGCACCGCTCGGCGAACTGGGTGTGCGTGCGCAGGCTTCGCCCGTAGGCCTTTTGCACGGGCCGATACAGCTCAGTCTCGAGGCGGTCCGCGGCATCGACGGCGAGGAGCTCAAAGGCCTCACTCAGGCACGCGACTGCGAGCGCGAGCTGATCGACCGCCACCGCGAGCGCGTCGAGGATCTGTCCTCTGTCCTCGAGTGCGGTTCGCGCCATCTCCGCGAGGTTAGGGCGAGATGTCAGTTTGCGGCGGGCGACAGGTGCTTGGCTCTCGAGGCTACCCGACCTCGTGTCTTACGTCACTCTCGGTGCCCTCGGCGGGTTGCCGAACGATTGGCCTCTACTGCTCGGCCTGCCCGAACGCTGCGCCCACAACGGCCTGGGCGGCCTCGCCATAAGGCGGCGCGAACGCCTCGATCATGTCGCCCTCCCCGCGGATGAAGACCGCGCGTGGGTTGGAGAACTCACGGAAACCCTCGAGCCCGTGGTGGCGGCCCGTGCCACTCTGGCCGATTCCCCCGAACGGCAGCGACGGGAGCGCGCCGTGCACGGCGGCCGAGTTCACGCACGCGCCGCCGGAAGTCGTGCGCCGCAGGACGTCGTCGGCGACGTCCTCGTCCTTCGAGAACACGTAAAGCGCCAGCGGCCGCTCGCCCGCGTTCACGTACTCCACCGCCTCGTCGAGGTCGTCGTAGGCCTTCACGGGGAGGATGGGTCCAAAGATCTCCTCCTGCATGAGGGCAAGATCGCCGGGCGGGTCGATCACGATCGACATCGGCAGCTGCCGCGTCGACGGATCGGCCTCGGCGTCCTCCAAGGACCGCACGTCGCACCCGCGCTCGCGAGCGTCGTCGAGCATGCCCTCGATCCGCTGGAGATGGCGGTCCGTGATGATGCTCGTGTTGCTCGCGGAGTCGTGGAACCCCGGCATGTTCTCGCGCACGTGCTCCACCGCCAGCTCGGCGAACTCCTCCATCTGGTCACGGGGCACCAGGCAGTAGTCGACCGAGATGCACATCTGGCCGTTCTTGAGCGCCTTCGTGCCCAGGACCTGCTTCACCGACTCGGCATCGATCGAGTCGCCGGCGAGGATCGCCGGGCACTTGCCGCCGAGCTCGAGCGTGACCGGCACCAGGTTCTCGGCTGCCGCCTTCGCTATCTCGCGCCCGATCCCGGGGCTCCCCGTGTAGAGCAGGTGGTCCCAGCGCACGTGGGTGAAGGCCTTGGCGAGCTCGAGACCACCGACCGCGACGTCGACGCGATCGCCGTCGAACGTCTCGTGCACCATGTCCCGCAGCACCTCCGAGCACGCCGGTGTGTGCTCCGAGGGCTTCAAGACGACCCGGTTTCCGGCCGCCAGCATCTCGACCAGAGGGCCGATGGAGAGGTCGAACGGGAAGTTCCAGGGGCTGATGTTGCCGATCACGCCCTTCGGCTGGGGGGCGACGAACGCGCGGCCGCTGCCGTAGAGAGCCGGGTCCACCTGCCGCGGCTCGGGCGCAATCCACTCGGCGAGATGCTCGGCCGCGTAGGCAGCCCGGCCGGCGACGCCAAGGACCTCGATCAGGTCGGTCGCGAGCGTCGGGTGTACGCCGAAGTCGGCGTTCATCGCCTCCTCGATCTGAGTTCGACGGTTCATGACCATGACCGCGAGCGCTCCCAGGAGCTCCAACCGCTCCGCGAGTGACGGATACGGGTCGGCGAGGAACGCCGCGCGCTGGCGCTCGACGATCTGGTGGAGCTCGTCGATTGCCGTGGCGTCGTCGGTGGTTGTCTCCTGCTCGATGATCGACATGCGTCGGCTCCTCCGGTGGGTGGGGTGGGAGCGACGATACGCCTCCGCGTGGACTGCCGCTCGGCGGTTGTGGTTGACCGCCGGACGTGCTCGCAAGCGCCTGCCGTGAACCTCGCCGCGGCTACGAGCGCCGCTCGAGAACCACCACGGCAATCTGCCGCTCCGTATTCGCCTGGTAGGACTCTACGAGTCGATCGGCCTGCCGCCGGAGCCTGGTCGGCTGAGCGGGCAGCGCCGCTACGAACCCGATGTGCTCGGCAAGCTCGCCTTCATCGGCGTTGCGCAGAGCGCAGGGTTCAAGCTGAGCGAGATCAAGGAGCTCGTCGCGGGGGTCCACGACGGGGGCTTATCGCAGCCGATGCGCTTGCGTCGAGCCAGAAGCTCGACGAGGTTGAGGCCCTACTCGAGCGCACGAAGGCGCGGAGGGCGGCGAGTGTCGCCGGAGCTCGAGCGCGGGGTCGAACGCGATAGCGTCGCACGACCTATCCAGCGGACAACCACAAGGAGGTGGAGATGAAGCGGGTAGCGGTACTCGCGGCTCTGGCACTGTCGGTGGTCTTGGTGATCGCGGTCAGCGCCAGCGCTCGTCACGGGCAGAAGCACTCAGGTCGCACCATCACGGTGGTGGAGCACGCGACCACTGACGCCGTCACCAACGGCAAGAAGGGCGACCACGCCGGCAACATCCTGACGTTCGGGAACAAGGTGTACAACGCCGGCGACAAGAGGAAGGTCGGTCACGACCAAGGGTCGTGCGTGCGCATCGTCGTGGGTAAGTCGTGGGAGTGCATGTGGACGACCTTCCTGTCCCATGGGCAGATCACGGTCGAGGGCCCCTTCTACGACAAAGGCAACAGCGTGCTCGCGATCACCGGCGGTACCGGCGCGTACAAGAAGGCGCGTGGCCAGATGGGGCTGAAGTACCACAACAAGGCCGGAACGAAGTTCGACTTCGTCTTCCGCCTGAGAGGCTGACTGTCACGGGCGCCGGACTCGATCCAGTCCGGCGCCCGGGCCGCCCATTCGACGTCGGAGAGGCTTAATAGGCGACTGTGGGTTCAAATCCGGCCGCCCCGACGAGCGAAGGCCCGCTTCGGAAGCGGGCTTTCAGCATTTCAGGGAAGTGGGTGTACATGCTCCCGCAACCCGCAATACTTGAGCGCGGTATGAGACGAGGCCGGGGTTCTCTGGCGATCGGGGTAAGGAATCGTGAGTGAGGGGTCGACACCGCCCCGCAAGGCCGGCGGATTGCTGGCCCGCGTCGTCGGACGCAGCGGCGGGCAGACCGCGCCCGGCAATCTCGGCCTCAACCCCTCGGCGCCGCCGATCGCGCTCGGCGACGAGGCAACGGATCGCGTCGACAAGGAGCGGACGGCCGGCGACCGACGCAGGGCGGGGGTCGCTCGCAAGGCGAGGCGGGCGGCGGAGGCTCAGCGTCGCACCGTGGCGGCCCTTGAAGCGAAGATCCAAGACCTCGAGGCCCGCCTTGGCGCGGCGGAGCGTGCCGAGCGAGCGGCGGAGGAGGCTCACGAGGCCGAGCGCGAGCGCCTGCTCGCCAGGCTCTCAGCGGCCGAGCGGTGGCGGCGCGAAGCCGAGGCGGCCCGGCACGCGACCGTCTCGGAGATAGAGGCCCGACTCCGAGCCGCGGAGATTGCGCAGGAGGAGGCCGAGGAGGCTGCATCGGCCACGGTCGAGGCGCTCGAAGCAACGCTTCGTGAGTCCGAGGACGCCCGGCGCCGAGCCGACGACGCCCTGACTGAGGCCGAGCAAACAAATGACGCCGCCCGGCAGGCCCACAAAGCCGTTGTGGCGGAGCTTGGAGCGAAGCTCGAGGAAACGACACGGAGGCTGGTCGACCAGCACCAGGTGGTGGAGCGCCTATCGAGAAGGGCGACTGCCGACGCTGCGAAGTACGAGAACCGAGTCGCTCAATTGCGGATGGTCGCCGAGACGAACGGGAATCGGCGCGACGCCGCCGGGCGCCTCGAGCTCAACACGGCCACCGTCGAGGGCCTGAGGGGATTGGGCCTCTCCATCACCCAGGCGGCACGCTTGGTCACGCGGCGCGAAGCGATCGGCGGCTTCGGCTCGGCCGACGACGTGGAATCGATTCCAGGCCTGCCGCCCGAACATCTTGCGACATTGCTCGAGCGTGCCTACATCGACCCCGCTCCCCACTCTGCTCGCCGTGAGCCGCCTACCGGCCGGGCCACAACGCGGGAGACGTAAGTTCGCTGGTTCAAATCCAGTCGCCCCGACCAGTCTCCAAACAGGCTTTCGGCATCCGCGAGGTGGTGTGTTGGCGTCGCCAAAGGCGCGCGGGCGCCGGCAGCGGTCGACCGTCCGGCGCGTCCGTATCAGGGAGGTGCCATGCACCGAGTGCTTTCTGGCCGGACCGAGTGCTTTCTGGCCGGCCATCGCCGGCGATGGTCGTCGCATTGGTCGCGCTGTTCGTCGCGCTAGGGGGCTCGGCGCTCGCGGGCGTGATCATCGCCTCCAACGGCCAGGTCGCCAGGAAGACGATCGCGGGCCATCAACCGCCCGCGGCCACATTCGCATAGCGGCGGCGGACGCGCGGTTCGCCCAGCTCGAGATCCAGCGCGGGATCTACGCCTTCGGCGGCGCGACCATCCGGCTCCCGCGCGACGAACCGTGCGCCAGATCCTTGGGATGACCTCCGGCGTGTTCCCGAACGCGTTTCCGCGCTGAGGACCCCCCGGCGTTCGTCGGGTACCGGGACGCACGGCTCGAGTCCGGCGGTCGGCGTAGCATTCGAGTGACACGCCGGACTGCCGACTCGAGGAGGGAGCGCGGATGATCGCAACCGAGGATCAGCTGGACGTGAGGGAGGCGACCGTGGGGTGGTGGTTGCTCGTTCTCGTCGGGCTTCTCAGCATCGTCGCGGGCGTGATCATCCTCTTCAAGCCCAGCGACAGCCTTGCGACGCTGGCCGTCATAGCCGGCATCTTCCTGCTCCTCGACGGCATCATGGAGCTCGTCGCGTCGTTGATGAAGAGCACCCGCAACCGTGGGATGACGGCGCTCCTCGGCGTCCTCAGCGCGATCGTCGGCGTCCTGTTGATTCGGCACCCGGTCGGCGGTGTCGCCTTCGTGGCGCTGTTGATCGGCATCTGGCTGATCGCGGTCGGAGTGATCCGCTTCGCGACCGCGTTCGACGAGCCACAGCACCGCTTCTGGCATGCCCTCGCCGGGGTCTTCGAGATCGTCGCCGGCATCGCGATCATCGCGAGTCCCGATATCGGCTACGCGACGCTGGCGATCCTCGTCGGCTTCGGCTTCGTCCTGAACGGCATCGGGATGACGGCCCTCGGCTGGGCCATGCACCGTGTGAGGCACGCCGCCGCGAGTTAGCTTGGCCGGGGATAGAGTCACGCGGACCGCTACCCAGGAGGAGCTATGAGCATGTTGGTTCGGTGGACCCCGTCGGCGCTGACCGCCGAGCAGTACGACGAGGCTGTCGGCAAGCTCGAGGCGCAGGGCGACTGGCCGCCCGACGGCCTCGACTACCACGTTTGCTTCAGCGCGAACGGGACCCTTCACGTGAGCGAGATCTGGGACTCCCAGGAGCAGTTCGAGGCCTTCGGCGAGCGCATGATGCCGGTCCTCGAAGAGGTCGGGATCGACCCGGGAGAGCCGGCCTTCATCGAGATCCACAACACCGTCAAGCGCTGAGGGTCGGCCGCTCTAGGTCGCGGCCTCCCCTGCGCGGGGGGTCACGCCTCGCCGGCGCGGGGCAAGCCATCGCTGCCACCACCGGCGCGCTCCAGGACGCTCGCTCTCCGTGCGGGCGATGAGGTCCAGGTACAGCAGCGTCCGCCCGATCGAGACATACGGCAGGAGCAGCGCGAAAACGAGCGAGCTGGCCAGGTTGACCCAGGTCAGCGAGAAGTTGTTGAAGATGAGGGCGAAGCCGAGCACAGGGCCGACGGCGACGGCGATGAGATCGAAGAACCCGGCGATGAGGCCCGTCCGCACCCAATGGCCGCGGACGACGCGGGTGCTGCCGCGGAACGCGTCGCGGATCGAGCGGTCCTCGAAGAGGATCTCCTGCTGGACGAACTGCCAGTCGACGAACTTCCAGATCGCGATCGGGGCGCCGATCACGGTGAAGAGGAGCGCGAACATCGTGAAGTTGAAGAGCAGGTCCGCTCCGATGATGCGCCAGAAGCGGTTGAGGGCGTACCTGTAGGAGGTCGCGAACGTCGCTCGCTGCTTCGCGTCGACCAGCCGGACGGCGGAGATCACGGCCGCGCCGATGACCGTGAACGCGAGCAGGCGCAGCACCGCGATCAGCGAGATATCGAAGTCGAGCTTGAAGCCGAAGAGGTCGACGGCGGGGTGGATGTCGCTCTGCCCGATGAGCTCGTTGAGCAGCGCAATGATCGCCTGGATCGCTCCAACCACCAAGAGCGCGGTCAGGCCTATCGGCAGGAAGGCGCGCCAGCCGCGGCCGTAGAGCTGCCGTGCCGCGCGGAGGAGCTGCCCGAAGGCGCGGCTCTGGCGGAGATCGGTGATGTCGACCGGCCGCCAGCGGGTCGCGACGATCGGGATGAGGATGATCACGCCGCCGATGATGAGCAGCACGAGCGCGCCGGTCGGCGACTTCGCCTGGAGGTTGAGGAACGACGACACCGTCGCGACGGCTCCGCAGAAGATTCCGGACGCCGCGGGGCCGAGGATGTCGCCGGCCGGGAGCTTCGGGCTCGTCGAGCGAATCCCCTCCGCCCAGGTGATCGGCGTGCGCCACTGGGGCTTGCCGTAGGGCCCGGTGGGGCCGTTGTTCGAGAGGCCCTTCTCCTTCTGCCCCCAGTGGCCGCGGTAGGTGAGCCACTGGTAGCGGCTGCCTGGCGCGGGCTTGCTCGGCATCAGGCTCGGCTGCGGCGTGAGCCGCCGCACGGGCATGCTGGTGTCGTCGCAGCCGACGCCGGAGCCATGCTGGCCGTTCCCGAGGTAGACGGCGTCGTCGTAGAAGGTGGCGTGCGAGCCGGCCGCCGGGTAGACCTTGGGGTGGGTGCCGCGCTTTTGCACCTTGCTGTCGTCCCAGTCCGCCTTCTCGCCGCCGGCGTGCTGGTAGAGCGCGACCTGGTACGGCCCCGTCTTCAGCGCCTTCTCGGGCGTGGGCGCGTCGAAGGCGATCTGCATGCCCTCCCAGTCGCCCTCGTGGAGGTCGTTGAACTGGTTGAAGTAGTAGAAGAACCAGTACTCGACTGCGAGCTGGCCGGTGCCGCGCTCGCGGGCGACGTGGGCATACGTGATCGCCGGGGCCTTGCCGGCCTTCTGGAGGGCCTCGAAGTCCTTCGCGTACTTGCAGCCGGCGTTGAGCGGGTCGCCCGGCAGGTCCATGAAGTAGTTCTTGCCGAGCCCGGCGATCCGCGCGGCGGTCGGGGCGGTCCCGACCACCCGCCGCCCGTTCTTCCCGACGTGGACGAGGCTGACCCCGGGGTTGCCGAGGACGGTGTCGACGGTCGTCGGCTGGTACTGCTCCTCCTGCGTATCGCAGGGCGGGTCGTCGGTCTGCGTCCGCAGAAATAGGATCGGCGAGTAGCGGTGGACCAGGCGCTCAGTCGCCGTCGAGGCCGCCGCCGGGGTGGCGAGGACGAGAGCGCCGAGCGCCGTAAGCGCCGTCGCAAGCCAGCGCCCCCTGCGATTCACGAGCGCCAACGTACCAACCGGGCCACGACCTCCCGTGCCGGTACCCCGGTGCTCGACCAGCCGGCGTGTGGCCGCGGTGCCGCGTCTACGCCGAGTCCTCGGCGAGCCGCTCGAGCTCCTCGCGGAGGGCCGGCAGAAAGGCCGAGCTCGGCCGCGCTGCCGCGATGACCTCGACGGAGTCGCGGTAGTGGGCCGCCATGCTCTCGATGCTCGTCCCGATGCGATCGGGGACGCCGGGACCGAACGTCTGGATCCCTCGGCGCAGCCCGAGGACGTCGGAGAGCTTGTCGGCGGCGAACACCGTCATCGCCTGCCCGCCGGCCGCGGCGACCTGGGCCCTCAGCGCCGCCTTGCGCTCGTCGAATGCCTCGATCGAAGGGTCCTCACTCAGGGTCATGACCTGGTCGGCGATCCGGTCGCCGAACTCGCCTCGGAGGTCCTCCTCGCTCAGCGTGCCTCGCTCGACCGAGTCGTGCAGCAGGCCGACCGCGACGAGCTCCTCGTCGAAGCCGGCGTCGTGGAGGAGGGCCGCCACCTCGGTTACGTGGGTGAGGAACGGGCGGCCGTCGGAGGCGCGCGTCTGCGCGCGGTGCGAGGACTTGGCGATCTCGTAGGCGTGTTCGACCAGAGCCGATTCGGCAATCCATGCCGGCCGAGCCTCGGCGGGCTGGACCTCGGCTGTCGCCACCGATGAGTGCGCCGCTCGATGATCGACGGTCACGTTACGAGCTTATCGCCGCTTTGTTAACGCGTGGGGCAGATCACGGATCGACTGGGTTGCGCTTCTCGACGATGAGCAGAGACGTGCGTGCTCAGCTGGCGGGTCCCCAGACCATGAGCGACTGCGGGTCCTCGGGGTCCACCTTGACGACGACGTCAGCACCCTCCGAGATGCCCTGGAGCGTGGCGTCGTGCATCGACTGCTCCATGCTCACGGCGTAGTCCTCACCACCGGCCGGGTGCACGGTCAGCCCGAACTGGATCTGGTGTCCGCCGCCGAGCTGGGTCCCGGTCTCGCGCATCGAGTTGACGGTCGCCTTGGCCTCGACACCGGCCTCGTTGATCCTCATGATCTTGTCGCGCTCGGCCATCTGGCCGCCGGGGCTCACCGCCTGTTTGGCCGTTCCCTTGACCTTGTCGAGAAAGCCCATCGTTCTCCTTCCGTCGGGGTCCTGATCAGATCACACGGTCGAGCCCTCTGCGCGGTCATCCATCCGGGCTCGCCATTTCCGCTCGCCATCTCGCATCATCGCCGGGTAGACGATGAGGTGCCGGAAGGGCCGGATCGCCGCCATGTAGGCGCTGCCCAGCCATCCGTTCGGCTTCACGAGCACGGCCATCTGAGCGCGGAAGCCGCCCGCGTTGTCCGGGACGGCGCCGATGTGCATCACGCCGTGCATCGTCCGGTTGGCGATTTCAGCGGCGAACTCGTCCTCGGTCAGATAGAGCGACGAGAACGGCAGCGCCTCGAACTCCGGGCGGGGCGCGTCCCGGAGGTCGTCCGGCAGCCGGCCGCGCAGGGTCGGCACCCGGCCGCCGACCCCCGAATCGGATTCGTCCCAGCCGAAGAGCTCCCCGAGCTTCCAGCGGATGACCCAAAGCGCGCGGGCCGCGCGCGAGGAGCCCTTGGCCGGGTCCGTCGAGGTGATCATCTCGACGAGCCGGGGGAAGTCGTCAGCGCTACCGGCTCCCGGCAGGGCCCATACGTCCTCGAGCCGGAAGTCGGGAACGACCTCGTGGACGCGCCAGGGGCGGTCGGTGTAGGCGGTTTTCGGGAGCCTCGTCGAGGTTCAGTCCGGCTGCGGCACGATCCGGATGTAGGGCTTCGGGGACTCCCACTCGCCGAAGATCTCCTTCGCCTGCTCGTCGTTGACGGAGCCGGCGATGATCACGTCCTCGCCGTGCTTCCAGTTGACCGGCGTCGAGACCTTGTGCTTCGCCGTCAGCTGGAGTGAGTCGATCACTCTCAGCACCTCGTCGAAGTTGCGCCCGGTCGTCATCGGATAGATGAGGATGAGCTTGATCTTCTTGTCCGGGCCGATCACGAAGACGTTGCGAACGGTCTGGTTGTCGGCCGGCGTGCGCGCCTTCGGGTCGCCCGAGACGTCCGCGGGCAGCATGCCGTACGCCTTCGAGATGCTGAAGTCGTCGTCCGCGATGATGGGGTAGTTGGGCGCGGTGCCCTGGGTCTCCTCGATGTCCTTGGCCCAGCCTTCGTGGTCGCTCGTGGAATCGACGGAGAGTCCGATGATCTTCACGTTCCGCTTGTCGAACTCGGGCTTCGCGTTCGCCATGTAGCCCAGCTCGGTCGTGCAGACCGGCGTGAAGTCCTTGGGGTGTGAGAAGAGGACGGCCCACGAGTCGCCGATCCATTCGTGGAAGCTGATGCGCCCCTCGGTGGTGTCCGCCTCGAAGTCGGGTGCCGTGTCGCCAATCCTCAGTGCCATTCGTCTACCTCCTCGTCCTTTTTTCCGAGTCTACGGAGTCGCGGCGGCCAGCCTCCTGCGGCGGATATGGTCAATGGCCTGTCATGAGTCCGTATGAGGTCTGGCTGCATGGCTTCCCGACGCCCGGGCGCACCGTGGAGCTCGCCCGGCAGCTCGAGGACTGGGGTTTCGACGGCCTGCTTCTCGCTGACAGCGAGACGCTCGTTGCCGACCCCTACGTTGAGCTCGCCCTCGTCGCGAAGGAGACCGAGCGCCTTCGTCTCGGTCCGGCGGTTACGAACCCCATTACGAGGCTCCCGGCGGTCTCCGCGGCGGCCATCGCAACCCTCCAGGCCGAGTCAGGTGGCCGGGCGGTGCTGGCGCTGGGTAGGGGGGACTCAGCACTCGCCCAGCTCGGCCGCCGCTCCGCGACCACCGCCGAGCTCGAGCGCGCGTTCGCAGAGGTGCAGGGGCTCCTCGGCGGGAAGGCGGTGGAGCTCTCCAGCGGTGCCACGGCGCGCCTCGCCTGGCTCGACCCCTCGGCTCCGAAGGTCCCCCTCGACGCCGCGGCGAGCGGCCCGCGAACGATTGCGCTCGGCGCACGCCACGCTGAGCGGGTCACGTTCACCGTCGGCGCCGACCCGGACCGGGTCGAGTGGGCTCTCGGGGTCGCGCGGGGTGAGCTGGATCGCCGCGAGCTCGGCGGCCCGCCGTCATTCGGCGCCTACGTGAACTTCGCGGTCCACGATGATCCCGCGGTCGCGCGCGACATGGTCCGCGGAAGCGCTGCGATCTTCGCCCGCTTCGTCAGCGAGGGCCCGACCGAGGACCTGCCCGACCGCGATCGGGCGACGATCGAGCGCCTCGCCGCCGCCTACGATGAGCGGAGCCACGGTCTCGCGAGCGCCGACCACGCGACGCTGCTGCCCGACGACTTCCTCGAGCGGTTCACGGTTGTCGGCCCGCCCGAGCACTGCGTCGAGCGGTTGCGGGATCTGCTGGCGAGAGGACTCGAGCGGATCGTCGCGGTGCCGGCCTCGCGCGACGCCGACCCCGACGCGGTCGCCGAGTCGAACGAGCGGTTCGCGCGCGAGGTGCTGCCCGCGGTTCGCGCCTAGCCGGGCTTCTGGTCCGGCGGCGCGTAGCGGTGGTGCAGCCCGAGGACGTTCCCGTCCGGGTCCTCGAAGAACGCCTGATGGCAGACACCGGAGTCGATGATGTCGCCGCGGAACTCGACCCCCCGGGCCTCGAGCTCAGCTTTGGCCGACTCGACGTCGTCGACCCGCAGCGCGATCGGGTGGTTGTTGGCGCGGAACTCGATCCCGAACGCGTCCGACTGCATCACCGCGATCGTCAGGTTCCCGGTCTCGAACTCGACGGCGGGCATCGTGCCCCATCGCTTCGATTCGGGGAGCCCGAGAACCTCCCCGTAGAACTCGCGCGCGCCGTCGAAGTCCTGCGTGGAGACGCAGATGAAGTCGGTGCCGGTGACGAGTTGCGTCGCGGTGTCGGTCATGTTTCGTCCTCCTGTTAGCTGGCTCCTCCAGGGTTACAGCCTGGTAGCTTCGCCGCCATGGAGGGACGAGCGGGGCCCCGCGCCTGGAGCGCAGCAGCATGCGCGTTCGCGGCCCTTGCAATCGCCTTGGTGGCGCCCGGGTCCGCAACGGCTAAGACGACTCGCTACTCCGTCGCCGGCGGCTGCTATTCGCTGGCGCCCGCGAGTGGGGGACCGGCGCCCTCCATCGTCGCCAGCCAGCGCTTCAAGGCAACGCGCCTGGGGAGCTACATGCTGTTCGGCAAAGCGCACGACTTCCTGGCGGTCGGCGGCGGTTCGGTAAGCCGCGCCGCGCAGCCGAGCCCGGCCGCGGATTGGCGCCTCGCCCCGGCGCCGGGCCGGACCTTCACGCTCTCGCCGGCTTCTGCGAAGGGGAGCGTCCTGTCCATGGACGGCTCCGATCTCTCGCTCGCGTCGCGCTCGGGCGCCGGCTCGGTGTCGCGGTTCCGCCTCGAGCCGGCCGCCGGCTGCGTCAGGTTCCCCGAGGCATCGCTGAACGTGAGCGGCAAGCCCGCAAAGGGGCAGACGCCATACGGACAGGTGCGGGGCGTTCTCGACGGCCACATGCACTGGATGACCTACGAGTACCTGGGCGGGAACTTCCATTGCGGCCGTCCATGGAGCCCGTACGGGATCCCCGCGGCTCTGCCCGACTGCGCGAGCATCGAGGGCCCGCAGGGGGCCAGCGCCCCGGTGCAGAACTTCCTCAACTACGGCGCGCCGGAACACCCCCACGACACGACCGGCTGGCCGAAGCTCTCGGCCTGGGCGCGAACGAACCTGACCTACGAGGGCACCTACTACCGCTGGCTCCAGCGGGTGTGGAAGTCGGGGCTGCGGATGATCGTGATGCCGGTGAACGAGAACCGGATCCTCTGCGAGCTGATGACCAACCGGCGGAACTCGTGCGACGAGATGGCCACCGTTCACAAGGGCCTACAAGACGTCAAGCAGCTGCAGCGCTACGTCGACGCGCAGGCGGGCGGGCCGGGCAAGGGTTTCTTCCAGATCGTCCGCAATCCCTTCCAGGCCCGCCGGGTGATCAACAGCGGCAGGATGGCCGTCGTCCTCGAGGTCGAGGTCTCGGAGCTATTCGACTGTAAGGGCGCGGATCCCGCGGGCTGCGACCGCAGCACGATCGACAACGGCCTGGCCGACCTCCACAGGCGCGGCGTTCGTTCCTCCCTGCTGCTCAACAAGTTCGACAACCCGCTGACGGGCGTGCGGTTCGATGGCGGGCCGATCGGCGTTCTCATCAACGCCGCGAACCGCCTGAGCTACGGATCGTTCTGGAGCGCGGAGACCTGCAAGGGCCCCGAGCACGACAACACGATCGAGGCGGGGGAGCCAACCGCCAGCGCGTTCCTGTCGACGTTGCTCGCGCAGCTCGGCGTGGCGCCCGGGACCCTGCCCGCCTATCCGAAGGCGCCCCACTGCAACACCCGCGGCCTCACGGCGCTCGGGCGGCACACGGTGCGCCGGATGATGGACATGGGGATGATCGTCAACCCCGACCACATGAGCCAGCGTGGCGTTGACGAGACCCTCAAGCTGCTCGAGGCCCGCCACTACTCCGGGGTCATCTCCCCGCACGGCTGGATGGACCCCGGCGACTGGCCCCGGATCTGGAAGCTCGGCGGCATGGCGTTCCCGGGCGCGGGCTCGGCGCAGGGTTTCGTCGATGCCTGGCGCACATACCGGCCCAAGCGCACGCCCTACTACTTCGGGTGGGGCTACGGAGCCGATCTCGGCGGGCTCGCCACCCAGGGGGCACCGGCGCCGGCGGGCTCGCCCGACTCCGTCACCTACCCGTTCAAGTCGATCGATGGCGCGACGACCGTCCACGAGCAGCGCACGGGCGAGCGGATCTTCGACTACGCCAAGGAGGGCGTCGCTCACTACGGGCTTTACGCGGACTGGCTCGACGAGGTCCAGAAGACGGGCGGCCCGAAGATCCGGCGAGACATGCTGCGTGGCTCCGAGGCCTATCTCGAGATGTGGGAGCGGGCGGACGGCGTGCCGTCAAGCCGCTGCCTCAGTGCCCGCTCGCGCATCAGGTCGCGGGGCCTGGGCCCACTTCGCCTTAGGCTGTCCTACAAGTCGCTCCTGGAGCGCGCCGGGCAGCCGCTCAAGAGGACACGGGCGTGGAGCTACTGCGTCGCCGGCAAGCGCAACCGCCGCGGCGCGGCGAACGCGGTGCTGACGCCGGGCGGATCGGTGGCCCTGGTCGCGAGCACCGCGCCCGGGACCAAGGCCGGCGGAGTCCGCCCCGGCGCGGGCGTCGCGCGGCTTCGTCACATCGGCGCGAGACAGATCGGCCCCGGTCTGTGGACTCACTCGCTGGAGGGCTCCGTCCTCGTCTACTCCGTGCGCGACGGGGCGGTCCGAACGGTGGGTGTCGCGGCTCCCGGCGCCGCGCGCACCGAGGCCTCCCTTCGCTCCTACCTGCGCCTCGTCCCCAAGCGCGGGTTCGCAGCCCCTCCTTCGCGCGTCATCGGGGCGGCGCGGCCAGGCCTCGCGCCGGGGAAGACGGTACCGCTCGGCGTCGACCACGGGTCGAGCCAGTTCCCGTTCACGCAGCACGGGTCGAGCCAGTTCCCGTTCTTCTGCGGTCTGTAGGGAGGGTCAGCCGCGCACGGCGCCGGTGATGAGGCTCGTGTAGGCGGCCTGGCCGGAGGGGTTCAGGTGGATGCCGTCGTACGTCATGCCGGATCGGACGGTGTCATACCAGTCGACCAGCTTGGCCTGGGGCCATGAACTCACGAACGACTCGAGCTCCCCGTTGACCTCGCCCTGCCAGGAGCGGGGGACCTCGACGTTGACTAAGTAGACGCGGGCGACCCCCTTGAGTGCGTCGCGGATCGCCGTCAGCTCGTCGGAGTAGACCGGGCCGTTGTTGCCGACTTGGATGATGACGGTGCCGGGCAGGTCCCCCTTCTTCCGGTAGTCGTCGATGACGCCGGGGTACTCCGTCGCCTGGCGGCCCTCCTTCGCGTTCACGATGGTCTCGCCGCCAAGGGTCTGCGCGAGGTCCGTCGCGGCGCCGAGCATGACCGAGTCGCCGACCGCGAGGACGGCGCCCCCTGAGCGGCCATCGCCGCTGCCCTTACCGGGCGCCTGCTTGGCATCGGGGCGCTGCGAGGTGCCCGCTGATAGGGCGCGCACCGGGTTGCCGCCGCGCTCCCCCCGTGCGACGGGGGCCGCAGGGACCGCGGCCGCGGTGGTGACGATCTTCGTGCGCGGTCGCGCGCTCGCCCGCTGAACGCCGCTCCCGCTCGTGGTTACGAGGCCGCTCCAGCCGACCAGGAAGACTGTCGCCAGGACGGCCGCCGCGAGGGCCGGCCGTCCGAGTCGCACCCAGCCGGGCGCAGAGGCCGAGTCACGCCGGTGACGGAACGGCTGCTCGACGTAGCGGTAGGAGAGGTCGGCGAGAAGGAGCGTTGCGGCGAGCTGAAGGGTCACCAGTACCGGGCCGCTCAGCGAGACGTCGAGATGCGGCCGAGTGAGCATGAGGATCGGCCAGTGCCAGAGGTAGAAGCTGTAGCTCCGCAGACCGAGCCAGACCATCGGCTTGTTGCCGAGGATCCGCCCGAGCCTGGCGGCGGGATGGGCGAGGGTCGCCACGAGAAGGCCGGTCCAGATCGCCAGCAGGAGAAAGCCGCCGCGATAGAGGCTCGGCTCGAAGTCATGGACGGTGAAGAGGTCCCGCACGACCATGAAGAGCGCGAACAGCCCGATCGCGTCGAGCCACCAGCCGGAGCGACTCGCCGCCCTTCGCAGGTCGCTGGGATGCCAGATCATCGCCAGCGCCACGCCCACCAGCAGGCCGACCGCTCGGGTATCGGTGCCGTAGAACACCCTGTCGGTGCTGCCCTCGGGGTTGAAGAGGACGATCATGAGGACCGTCGAGAGGAAGACGCCGGCGAGAACACCGAGCAGGAGCCGCCTGCGCCCGAAGAGCGCGATCCCGGCCGCAAACAGAAGCGGCCAGAACAGATAGAACTGCTCCTCGACCGAGAGCGACCAGAGGTGCCTGAAGAGGGAAGGCTGGCCGAACTCCTGGAAGTACGACTGGTGGGTGAAGATCAGGTGCCAGTTGTTGACGTAGAACAGGGAGGAGAGGGCGTCGCTGCGCAGGCTCGCGATGTCGCTCGGGATGACCAATGCCGCGACGACGAGCGTCACGGCGATCATCACCGCCACGGCCGGCAGCAGGCGCCGCGCACGACGTAGCCAGAACGCGATGACGCTGATGTGGTCGCGCTCGTGAATCTCGCTCAGCAGCAGGGCCGTGATCAGGTAGCCGCTGATGACGAAGAAGACGTCGACGCCGAGGAATCCCCCGGGCATCCAGCCGGCGCCCGTGTGGTAGAAGAACACCGCCAGCACGGCGATCGCGCGCAGGGCGTCGATGCCCGGCATGTACGGCAAGCGGCTGTCGCGGGGACGTGGCATTTGACTCGAGTGCCGTCGGGGTAAGTTCGCGGTTACGCGGCCTCAGCCTGCCCCGCAAGCAGGTTAGAGAGGGGGTAACCCCTCGCCGCGCGGCGGGGCAGCTAGGCGGAGGTGGGGGCCGCGTCGGCCTTGGCGCCGTTGGAGCGTCCGCGCCGCCCCCGCCGCTTCGGCTTGAGCTCGTCGAGCTCGTCCGAGATCCAGTCGATCAGGCACTGGACGTCGGGCATCTGATCGCGGTCGGAGACGATGCCGAAGTCCATGCTCCCGCAGTAGCTCATGACGGTGATGTTGAGCCCCATGCCGTCGGTGATCACCGAGACCGGATAGTTGGCCACGACCCTTGCGCCCGCGCAGTAGAGGGGAGTCTGCGGACCGGGGACGTTCGAGATCACGAGGTTCCAGGTCGGCCGGCCGCGGCTCGAGGTCGCGACCGTGAAGGTGGCGCGCGCGGCGCGGGCGAACACGGCTGGAGGGATGAAGTGGTTTGCGTCCTGGAGGAGGCCGGCGGGAAGGGCGCGGTGGCGTTGCTTCATGTCGCCCATCGCCTCGTGCGTGCGGCGGAGGCGCGCGACCGGGTCCGGCTCGTTCGTGAACAGCGGCGCCGACATCAGCATGATCCGGTTGCCGTAGGTGCCCGCCTGCTCGCTGGTGCGCACCGACACCGGGATCTGCGCCACGAGCGGGTCGCTCGGCAGCTCACCGTGATCGACGAGCCAACGGCGCACCGCGCCAGCGCAGATCGAGACGACGACGTCGTTGACGGTGACGCCGTGTTCGTTCTTGACCTTCTTCACCTCGTCGAGTGAGAGCTGTCCGAAGGCGAAGCGGCGATGGGGGGAGACGCGGCCGTTGAAGGAGGTCTTCGGCGCTTTCAGGTTGCTGCGCTTCTCGAGCACGCCGTCCCGCCCGATGGCCTTCCCGGCCCGCTCGGCCAGCCGCGCGACCGCGTGGGTGCCGGGAATCGTCCCGAATGGCGTCTCGTCGAGGTTCGGCAGGGCGGATGGGAGCGAGCGCAGCATCCGCAGCGGGTATCGCGGTAGTCCGGCGATCCCACGGGCGAGCATCGCCGCGTCGCTCGGCCGCTCGTCGGGTGCCGGCATCCGCTCGGTGACCTCGCGGCCCTCCGGCTCGAGGTCGAATAGCGCCCCCAGGATCTCCGCGCCGGACAGCCCATCGATCAGCGCGTGGTGGATCTTGGTCAGCATCGCGACGTTCCCCGACTCGAGGCCCCAGATCAGGTAGAGCTCCCACAGCGGGCGGGCGCGGTCGAGCGGCCGGGCGAAGATCCGCGCCACCTGCTCGGCGAGCTGCGCGTCGCTGCCGGGCGCGGGTAGCGCGAGCTCGCGGACGTGGTACTCCAAATCGAAGTCGGCATCGTCGACCCAGTAGGGGTAGTCGAGGCCCAGCGGCACCTCGGCCAGACGCCAGCGCATTGGTGGCAGCAACGGCAGCCGGTCCGCGATCAGCTCCTGGATGGCGGTGATGTCGAGCGGCGCCCCGGGCCTTGACTCGGGGTCCAGGATCGCCAGGCCACCTACGTGGCCAGTCTGTCGTGGGGTCTCGAGCGCCAGGAACTGCGCGTCGAGGCTGGTGAGCTGCCGCACTCCGTTTCCCTTCGTGCCGATCATCGCACAGCGGCTGCAAACCCAACGGGGCGAACGTCCCGGAGCCGGGGTTATACGGGGGGATGAAGGACGCTCGTGTGGCCGAGTTGGCTGGCCGCGAGTTCAATCGCATCTCTCGGTCACAACTGGCGGCGCTGGGGCTGGGCGAGGAAGCCATTCGCCATCGGATCGACGCGGGACGGCTGGTGGCGGTTGAGCAGGCGGTGTTCGCCGTGGCGCCCGTTCTCGAGCACGACGACTGGGGCCTTTGGATGGGGGCCACCCTGACGGCGCCGGAGACGAAGCTCAGCCACGTGAGCGCGGCGGCGGCGTTGGGTTTCCTGTCGCTGCCGCGTCCCGCCGAGACGGTTACGCGTCCGGGCAGCGGTGGCCCGCGCCGCCACGGCGGGCTCCGCGTCTATCGCAGCTCGACGCTCGAAGGGGACTGCACTGAGCTGAACGGCATTCCGATCACCTCCGTCGCCCGGACATTGCTTGACCCGAGCGCCAAGGTGAGCGACCGTGCTCTCGCGCGCGCCGTGCGTGAGGCGGTGCGGGTCAAACTCATCGACCTCGACGGCCTCGGCGATGCTCTCGGCTACCGGGGTCGACGGGGGTCGGGCCGCCTCGCAGCCACGGTCGCCCGCTGTCGAGGCCTGCCGCTTGAGCGCGCCCGCAGCGGTGCCGAGATCCGAGCCGTGGAGCTGCTCGCCGAGGCGAGCGGTCCGCTCCGACGGCTGAACGCGCGGATCAACGAGGAGGAGGCTGACCTGAGCTGGCCGGCGGGTCCGGCTCATCGTCGAGATCGACGGCGGGCCGTTCCACCTCGGCGTCGGGGAGGACGTAGGAAAGGAGGCGGCTTGGAAGGCGGCCTGGATGGACCGTATCGCGTGTTTCCTCGGACGACGTCTACGGCCGTCCGCACATGCTGCTGGCCAGTGCCCTCGGTGAACGTCCCTGAGCGCCGTGCATATCCCCAGTGAGGGACGTTCGCGGGGGGCGCGGCGCCGGCGTCGGCTAGCGGAAGGTGCTCTTGAGGTAGGGAACGACGGTCTTCAGGAACGTGTTCTTGCCGGACGCCGCCGTGAGCGGGTCGAGGTGGCTCATCTGCGGGTCAGCATTGACGAGCGTCGACTCCGCCCGCGTCGTGCGCGCCTCGCTGATGAACCGCCGCGCCCCGCGCAGGACGCCCCCGTGCGTGAGGTCGGTCTGGATCGCGTAGAGCGGGACGTTCACCTTCCGCGGCCCGTCGATGTGAAGGCCGAGGAACTTGGCGGCGGCGTTCTGCTTCAGCGCCGCGGCGCCGTTGGTGTCGATCCGCAGCCGGTCGGGGAAGTACCACTCGACCGCGTCGCTGGGCTGCTGACCGAATGTCTTCGCGAGGTTCGCGATCGGCGTCACGCCGCCGTCCACCCAGTCCCGCGGGTCGCCGGACGAGGCGAGGGCTCCGGCGTTCACGTGCAGAAGCGACAGGGAGGCCGGGGAGGTGTCGCGGTCGAACGCGTAGCCGAAGAGCGCCCTGTCGGTGACCGGGAAGGGCGGGTTGAAGTCCGCGGGCAGCAGCGGGTAGCTCTGGAGCGTCGTCGCGCTCGCCGTCGGGGCAAGGCGCGCGTAGATCCCGCCGACGTCGGCGAACAGCCCCGCCGCCTCGGGGAAGCCGAGCCCAAGGAGGTCGGAGAACGGGCTCGTTGCGGGGTCGTCGAGCTTCGCGACGGCCGCCTTCGCCTGCGCGAGGTTGTAGCTCTGAAAGCTGCCGAGCAGGCCGCCGTCGATTAGTACGAGGCCGTCGACGTCCTTGTAGCCGGGGTGGCCGTTGAAGTCCCAGCTCGCGTACGCGACGGTCATCGAGGCGCCGAGGGAATGGCCGCCGAGAATCACCTGCCGGCGCCCGCCGTCTCGCGCTGCGAGCACCACTTGGCGCTCGTCGCGGAGCGCAAGCGGCAGGCCCCACTGCTTGGCAAACGCGTACTTGGTGCCGTCGAGGAAGTTGAAGTGATTGGCGGGCGTTCCCCCGTTGGAGAGCCAGCCCAGGTAGTAGTCGAACATCTGCTGCAGCGTCACCTTGCCGGCCAGCGCCTGCTTGAAGACGCCGTTCGACTCGAGCGCCTGGCTGCGACGGTCGATCGCCCAGACCTGGAGGTTCGGGATGTTCTTGACGAGATACTTGGCGTCGAGCGTGAAGTCGCCGGCGCCACCCTCGAAGCCGGGCATGAGCACGAGCACGTGCTTCGCCGAGGCGGGCCCGAACTCGCTCACGAAGACCTTGTTGTACTTCGCGGGCCCCGGCCCGTTGGCGCCGTCGATCGTGGCGTGGCGAACGGCGGCGGACGCCGAGGTCGCCGCGGCCAGAAGGCACGCGGCCGCGAGTCCCGCGGTGAGCATCCGTGCTCGCATCGGGTGTAAGCCTAGCCGCGTGCCGCCTGCGGCTCCCAGCGGAAGCGGCGGGTCGCGACGACCACGGCGATCGCCGCCCAGCCGGCGAGTGCCGCGACGTTGCCGAGGTCGAGTCCGGTGCCCCCGGTGCCTGCGTATGACCGCTGGAGACCCTCGGCGAGATGAGCCAGGGGGAAGATGCGGCCCACGTCGGCGAGCGTTGAGCTGATCTGGTCGATCGGGACGAAGACCCCCGACACGAAGGACAGAATTACGGCGCTGAACGGCGCGATCGCGCTCGCCGCCTCCGCATTCGGCGTGACCGCGGTGAGCGCGATTCCCAGCGCGCACATCGTCGCGGTCCCCAGTACGGCGTAGACGACTAGGCCGATGACTCCCTCGCCCGAGATGCTCGCCCCGTAGGCGGCCCCGGCCGCGAAGGTCGCTGCCACGGTCAGGCAGGTCAGCGCGATCGACCGGGCGACGAGGGCGGCGATGAACGTCCACGCCGGCACCGGCGTTCCGCGGTAGCGCTTCAGCTGTCCGCTCTCGCGCTGCGCCGTGAGCGTGATCGCGAGCGTGGCATACGAGGAGAGCGTGATCGCGTAGGCCATGATCCCGGCCGTGAAGTAGGACTCGTTCGAGAGCGTCGTGCCGTCGAAGTGGACGACGTCGGGGCCGCTCGACTTGGCGAAGATCGAGTTGAAGATCACCACGAGGAGCGGGGGGAACACGACGCCGAAGATCACGGCCCGCGGCGTCCGAAAGAGCGCCACGAGCGAATAGCGCGCCTGGAGCGCCACGAGGCCCAGGTCATCCATGGCTCGCACCGTCCCCGGTCAGCTCCAGGAAGATGTCCTCGAGACGAGGACGGGTCGCCTCGAGCCCCTCGAGCACGATCCCGCGCTCCTCGGCCCAGCCAGTGAGTCGGTGAAGCGGCGCCTGCGGCTGGTCGACCTCGGCCGTCGCCACGTCGCCCGACAGCGAAACGGGGGCGCCAAGGAGCCCCTCGAGGTCGGACGCCCCGGTTCCGTCGGGGACGCGAAAGCGGATCACGGTCTTCGCCGCCGTCCCCGCGCCGAGCTCCGACGTCGTCCCCTGGGCGACGATCTCTCCGCTGCGCAGGATCGCGACCCGGTCGGCCAGGTGCTCGGCCTCGTCCATGTAGTGAGTGGTCAGGAAGATCGTCTTCCCGAGCTGCCGCAGTCCCTCGATCATGTTCCATGCATCGCGGCGGGCTGAGGGATCGAACCCGGTGGTGGGCTCGTCGAGGAAGATCAGCTCGGGGTCGCCGATGATCCCGACGGCGACGTCGAGGCGCCGTCGCTGCCCGCCAGAGAGGGTCCCGCTGCGCGCCGCCGACTTGGCGGCGAGCCCGACGAGCTCGATGGTCTCGTCGACGGGGCGCGGGCGGGGATAGAAGCTCGCGAACAGGGTCACGATCTCACCGACGGTGAGCGTCGGGTCGAGCTCGCACTCCTGAAGAACGAGGCCGATGCGCTCGCGCCACGAGCGCGTGGGCCTGCCCGGGTCGGATCCGAGAACGGACACTTCGCCTCCCGTCCGCTTGCGGTACCCCTCGAGGATCTCGATCGTCGTCGTCTTGCCGGCCCCGTTGGGGCCCAGGAAGCCGAAGACCTCGCCGGCCTCGACCTGGAAGCTGATCCCGCGGACCGCCTCGTTGTCCCCGTAGCTCTTGCGCAGTCGGGAGACCTCGATCGCTACCCCAGCCATCGTGGCCAACGCTAGCGAGCGGGGCTCAACATTCAGTCAAGCCGCTTCAGGTCCTCGCGCGAAAGACCCTCGAGGAGGTGCACGAGCCGTGGCCCGGCCCCGTCGAGCTCTGCGACCGTCCCCGGCCACCAGCCGCTCTCGGCCGCCGTCGCGCCGAGGACGCCAGGGGAATGGACCCAGCTCCCGGTGTTGAGAAGGCGCGTCGACGCGCCGGCCTGCCATGGGGCCTCGCCCTCGCGGGGTCCCCGCCGGTGGGTGTGGCCGAACAGAACCCATTCGGCGTCGGCGCCGATCTCGAGGCGCTCGACGACCTCGCCCATCGCTATCACGCCGGCGCTCGTGATCGCGCCGGGGGAGAGGTCGGAGCGGACCGGGCCGAGGCCGAGGCGATTGGCGACGCCCACCGCACCTGGCACGGCGACCGTGCCGAGAAGCCATCCGCGCACCTTCGACCCGCGCCCCTCGCCACCGCCGAGCGCCTGCCAGACGCGGGCGCTCGGGCCGGCGCCGGCTACGCGCGACGGAGCCGACGCTTGCGCGAGTGCGTAGAGCAGCGAGTAGACCGGGGCCTGCGCGCTCTCGTACTCGTCCGGCGTGATCGGCTCCTCGCCGTCAGGCGGGGCCAGCGGGTCTCCCGCCGGCGGCGCGCCGAGGATGCGCTCCACCATGGCCACTCCCAGCCGCTCGAAGGTCGGGATGGTCAGGTGGCGGTCGAGGAAGTGCCCGTGCATCGCGTAGACGCCCTCGCCGAGCCAGAGACCCGGATAGGCGAACCGCACGGCGGCCGGGCGCGCTCGCGCGGCGAGCGCGGCGAGCGCGCCCTCCGGCTCGGCAAAGTGCTCGAGGCCGAGCGGCTCGGACGACGTCAGAGCGCGCCGCTCGAGCCACGCCTCGGCGATGTGGTGGTCGTGGTTGCCGGCGACGACGACGATCTCACCGCCCTCGCCCAGCGCCTTGCCGAGTGCCTCGAACACTGGCCGGGCGAGCTCGACGACCCGGTTGATCGGCCGGTCGCGCAGTTCCAGGACGTCGCCGAGGAGGACCACTCGATCGGCGCCCTCGACGAACCCCGTGAGCAGGGCGAGGAACGAGGGGCGGCGCAGAAGGTCGGCGTCGTTCGCGGTCCCGAGGTGCATGTCCGAGAGGACGACGGTTCGCATCCGGCGCATCGTGCCAGCCTCGTTTGCCGCGGTGCTGCGCCGGATCGGGGTCGCGCGCGCGATGATGGGCGTGATGGAAGAACCTGGCGTGCGAATTCTTCGCGAGCCCGAGCGCGACGAGGTCTCGGAGACCGGCTCCGTCTCGTCGGTCCAGGAGGCAGATGCGGCCGTGCCCCGGGAGGCGCTCGACCGCCTGTGGAAACCCGAGTACCTGGAGCGGCTCGCTCGCAGCTACTGGCGCTTTCTTGGCAGGATCTCCCTCGGCATCATCCGCGTTGTCTACGCCCCCGACTCGAGGACGGTCGTCCTCTTCTCGCGGCATCTGCCGCTCCTTCGCTTTCGCCGACCCGAGTACGAGGGCGACGGTGACCGGGGCTCGGTGACCTGGCGGATCGAGCGCGGCCTGTTGGTGGCCCGCGAGGGGCGCGATCGCGGCTTCCTGCGGATCGATGTGGACCGCCGCGCCGCGGGAGGCGACCTCGATCCGGGGCCGGGCTTCGAGCTCGTGCGCGTGCGGGTTGAGGTGCGGAACTTCTATCCCTGGATTCGCGGCCGCGGACGGTTCGCGCGCTTCGGCACCTGGCTCTACTCCAACACCCAGCTGCGCATCCACGGGCTCGTCTGCCGGCTCTTCCTCCGCTCGCTCGTCCGGCTCGACCTGCCGCCATCGCGCGTGGGCGCTCTCAGGGGCGAGATCACGCTCGGGTCCCAGGACGAGCTGGTGCCCGGGGCGCCGCGGGGGGCGGAGCGCTGAGGGCGCTGGTCGCCGGCGCGACCGGGTTCATCGGCCGCCGGCTCGTTCCCGCCCTGCTTCGCGACCACGAGGTTCGATGCCTCGTCCGCGACGCCGAGCGTGCGGCCGAGCTGAGCGCGGTCGGCGCTGAGCTCGCCATGGTCGACCTATCGCGTCCCTCCGAATTGAGGGAGAGTCTCCTCGGCGCCGACGTCGCCTATTACCTCGTCCACATGATGTCCGAGCGCGGGTACGCGGAGCCGGAGCTCGAGGCGGCGCGCGCGTTCGGCTCCGCGGCGAGGGAGGCCGGGGTTGGCCGCATCGTCTACCTCGGGGGGCTCGGCGACGACGCCAACGCCTCGCCACACCTGCGCAGCCGCCGCGCGACGGCCGAGGCGCTTCGCGAGACGGGGCCCCCGCTCACATACTTCAGGGCGGCGATGGTGATCGGCGCCGGAAGCGAATCGTTCGTGCTTCTGAAGGCGATCGCCGAGCGTCTGCCCGTCATCCCGGCGAAGGACTGGCTCGAGCACCGAAGCCAGCCGATCGGCGTCCGCGAGGTCGTCCGCTACCTGAAGATGGCTCCGGAGGTGGCAGCGTCGCGCGGACGCGAGGTGCAGATCGGCGGCCCGCGCGCCTACACCCACCTCGAGCTCGTGGACCTCATGGCGCGCGAGCTTGGCCGGCGCCAGAAGCGCAAGCTGCCGCTGTACGGCGCGACGCCAGGGGTCGTCTCGGCGGGCGCCGCGATCATCACGCGGGGCGACGACCGCGTCGCCGCCGAGCTCACGCTGAGCCTCGTCGAGGACACGGTCGTGACCGACCCCAGCGGTGCCGAGCCCTTCGGGATCGTCCCCGAGTCCGTCCCGATCGCCCTGCAGCGGGCGCTCGAGGACGAGGAGCGCGAGCGGGAGGAGGCGCCCGTATGACCGAGATCCGGGCGGACACCGAGATCGACGCTCCGCGCGACGAGGTCTTCGACCTCCTGCTCGACCCGGGCCGGCTGGAGGAGTGGGTGACTGCGAGTAGGGGCGTCTCCGACGTCTCGGACGACCGGCTGGCCGTCGGATCGTCGTTCCGCCAGACGCTGAAGATCGGCGGTGCGTCGTTTCACGTGCGCTGGCGGGTCGTCGAGCTCGAGCGACCTTCCCTCGCAGTCTGGGAGGGGAAGGGGCCGGGGGGCGCGAAGGCCGGGGTCCGCTACGAGCTGTCCGAGAACGGTGCCGGCACGCGCTTTCGCTACTTCAACGACTACGACCTGCCGGGCGGCGTCCTCGGCGCTGCCGCCGGCGGCCTCGGCGCCGGCGCGGCAACCCGCGTGATGCGCCGCTCGCTGAGCAATCTCAAACGGCTCCTCGAGTCAAACGGCGACGTATAGACTCGCTTCGATGACTGAGCCGGTCGGATCGCAGGACGCGACCGAGGCTCCCGCCACCGCCGGGAACGGCGCCGCGGGGAACGGCGCGCCGAGCCGCATCGCCGTCGCCAACCCGGCGACCGGGGAGACGATCGCGACCGTGCCGGAGCTCGGCGCCGATGACGTCGCCGCCCTCGTGGCCGCAGCTCGCGCCGCCCAGCCTGCTTGGGCCGAGGCCGGGTTCGACGCCCGCGCGGAGGTGCTTCTCTCCGCGCGCAGGTGGCTCGTCGCGAACGGTGAGCGGGTGGTCGAGACGATCTGCGCGGAGACCGGCCGGCCCGCCGATGAGACGCAGTTCGCGGAGCTGTCCTATGGCCTCGCCGCGCTCGAGTTCTGGCCCAAGATGGCCCCCGTCTACCTGGCCGACGAGGAGGTTGCGAGCGCGTCGCCGTTCGTCCGCGGGCGCCAGCTCAAGGTGCGGTACGCGCCGCTCGGGGTGATCGGCGTCATCGGGCCTTGGAACTACCCGTTCAACAACTCGTTCGGCGACTGCATCCCAGCGCTCGCGGCCGGCAACGCAGTCGTCCTGAAGCCGTCCGACGTGACGCCGCTGACCTCGCTCTTGATGGCCGAGATGCTCGCTGAGTGCGGCATCCCCGACGGGGTCTTTTCCGTGGCGACGGGCCGGGGCGAGACCGGTGCGGCTCTGGTCGACGGGGTCGACATGGTGATGTTCACCGGGTCGGTCGCGACCGGCAAGAAGGTGATGGCGAGGCCGCCGAGACCCTCACGCCCGTGAGCCTGGAGCTCGGGGGCAAGGACCCGATGATCGTCCTCGCCGACGCGGACCTCGAGCGGGCCGCCAACGCGGCGGTCGCATACGGAATGTCGAACTCGGGGCAGGTGTGCATCTCGGTCGAGCGGATCTACGTCGAGGAACCCGTGCACGACGAGTTCGTCTCGCGGGTTCGCGAGAAGGTGGAGGGTCTCCGCCAGGGTCCGCCCGGCGCGCCCGGGACGGTCGACGTCGGAGCGATCATCTTCCCGCCCCAGATCGACCTGATCGACGCTCACGTGCGCGACGCGGTCGACAAGGGCGCGGACGTGCTGGTGGGCGGCAAGCGGGGCGAGGGCCCGGGGCGCTTCTACGAGCCGACGGTGCTCACCGGCGTTGACCACTCCATGCGCTGCATGACCGAGGAGACGTTCGGGCCGACGCTGCCGGTGATGAAGGTCGGCGACGCGGAGGAGGCGCTGCGGCTCGCCAACGACGGGCCGTACGGCCTGGCGGCGTCGGTTTGGACCCGCGACACCGAGCGGGCAGAGTCGCTCGCGCGCCGCGTCGAGGCCGGTGTCTGCTGCGTCAACGACGCGCAGCTCAACTACGCCGCGCTCGAGCTCCCGATGGGCGGCTGGAAGGCCTCGGGGCTCGGCTCGCGGCACGGGCCCGACGGCATCCGCAAGTACGCGAAGCGCCAGTCGCTCCTGATCACGCCGGGCTACGCGCCGCCGCGCGAGGTCCACTACTTCCCCTACTCGGCGGAGGTCTCGACCATGCTCGGCGAGGCGATGAGCGCGCTCGCGACGAGCGATCTCTTCGACGACGCCCAGCGGCGCACCCTGCTCGCGTTCTGCGACACGATCGTCCCCTCGCTCGAGCCTCCGGCCGAATCGAACGGCGCCGGCGACCCAACCGGCTTCTGGGCCCGCGCCGCGTCCCACATCGGCGTCCCGGAGGCGGTCGAGATCGCGATCCTGCAGTCCGGCGCCCCGGCCGAGCAGGTCGACGGCCTGCGCTCGCTGCTCGATTCGCTCGCCGAGAATGGCCTGGCGCCCGACGCGCCTCAGGAGCAGCGCGAGGCCCTGCTCAACGCGACGACCGACTCGGGGCCCGACGCGCTCGCCGGCATGACCGCCCTGCGCGGGCTGGTGCTCTCGATCTTCTACGCGCTGCCCGACGCCGCGACCGGGCGCAACCCGAACTGGGACGAGTTCGGCTACCCGGGACCGCAGCGCGTCCCGCCGGATGAGCCGAAGACGCTCGAGGTCCGCCGGCCGGCCACCGGCGAGGACGTGATGACGATCGAGGCCGACATCTGCGTCGTCGGCTCCGGCGCCGGCGGCGGCGTGGTCGCGGGCACGCTCGCGGGGCGCGGCAAGCAGGTGTGCGTCGTCGAGGCCGGGGGGTACTTCAACGAGGCCGACTTCAACCAGCTCGAGACGTGGGGCTACCAGAACCTCTACCTGCGGGGCGGGCCGTTCCCCACCGCCGACGGCCAGGTCTCGATCCAGGCGGGCTCGGCCCTTGGCGGAGGCACCCTGATCAACTGGCAGAACTGCCTGCGAACCACGCCGTGGGTCCGCGAGCAGTGGGCAAAGGAGTTCGGTCTCGAGGGCGTCGACGGCCCGGCGTACGACGGATACCTGGACGAGCTGTGGGAGCGCCTCTCCGTCAACGACGCGTGCTCGGATCTGAACGGGCCGCACCAGCGGATGAAGGAGGGCTGCGAGGCCCTCGGCTGGCACTTCGACCTCATCACCCGCAACGCCGACCCCGCGAGGCACGAGGCGGACCTCGCCGGCTTTGTCGGGTTCGGCGATGTGACCGGCGCGAAGCAGTCGACGATGAAGACCTACCTCGCCGACGCCAACGAGCGCGGCGCCGACCTGGTCGTCGACTGCCGGGTCGAGCGGATCCTGGTGGAGAACGGTAGGGCGGCGGGGATCGAGGGCACCTACACGGGCCCCGACGGAACCGTGTCCCGAGTTGTCGTCCGCGCTCCGCAGGTCGTCGTCGCGTGCGGCTCGATCGAGTCACCGGCGCTGCTGCGCCGCTCGGGAATCGGCGGCCCCGCCGTCGGCGACTACCTGAGGCTGCACCCGGCCAGCGCGATCTTCGCCATCTACGACGAGCCGCAGGACCCGTGGTGGGGGCCGCCGCAGTCGGCGCTCTCGCACGAGTTCGCCCAGGGCGACGACGGCCACGGGTTCCTGATCGAGGGCGGCCACCACTCCCTCGGCATCAGCGGCGCCGCGACGCCGTGGCACTCGGGGCGCCAGCACAAGGAGGACATGTCGCAGTTCCGCAACACCTCGGGGCTGATCTGGCTCATCCGCGACCGCGCGCATGGCCGCGTGGACGTCGACGCGGCCGGGAACGCCGTGCCGACCTACCGGCTCTCCGACGAGGCCGACATCGCCACCTTCCGCGCCGGGGCGGAGGCGTGCGCGAGGCTTCACGAGGCGGCGGGCGCCGTGCGCATCGGCGGCCTCGCTCGCTCGCGGCCGATCTGGAACCGGGGTGAGGACTTCGACGCGTTCCTCGCGACGCTCCGCGACCGCCCGCTCGACCCCTACGAGTACGGCGTGTTCTCGGCGCACCAGATGGGGACCTGCAGGATGGGCTCCGATCCGGCGACGTCGGTCGCCAACCCGGAGGGCGAGCTGCACGACACGCCCGGCGTGTGGATCGGCGACGCGAGCGCCTTCCCGACCGCGTCGGGCACCAACCCAATGATCACGATCATGGCCCTGGCCCGCCGCACCGCCGAGGCGATCGCGGCCGCCTGAGCTAGTGCAGGGCGGGGTCGCAGAGGCGGCGCGCGAGCGCATCGTGCGCGTCGGCGACGTCGAACTGTGCTTCGACGAGCTGGGCGACCCCGCGGGCGAGCCGATGCTCCTCGTGATGGGCCTCGGCGCGCAGATGATCCTGTGGGACCATGCGTTCTGCGACCTGCTCGGCGAGCGCGGCTACCGGGCCATCCGCTTCGACAACCGCGACGTCGGCCGCTCGACCCACGTTCGCGCGCCCGTCCCGAGTCGCACCGCGATGCTCTTCGGCACTGGGACGCCCGCCTACACGCTCGGCGACATGGCCTCCGACGCGGTGGGTCTTCTCGACGCCCTCGAGATCGACTCGGCGCACGTGGTCGGCGCGTCGATGGGCGGGATGATCTCCCAGGTCGTCGGCTACGACCACCCCGAGCGCGTCCGATCCCTCGGCCTGATCATGACCCACTCCGGCCACCGGTTGAAGGCGACGCCCACCTGGCGGGCGTTCGGGGCGCTGCTCGCCCGCCCGGCCACCGACCGGGAGGGCATGATCGAGACGATGCAGCGCGTCTTCAAGGTGATCGGCTCGCCCGAGTACCCCATGGATTCCGAGCGCTTCCGCGCCCTGGCCGAGGCCACCTGGGAGCGCGGGTACGACGCCGCCGGGACGGCGCGTCAGTTCCACGCAATCACGGCCGGGGGCAACCGCACCCGGCGTCTCGCCGGTATCTCCGCCCCCACGGTCGTCGTCCACGGGACCCGGGACCCGCTCGTGCGGCCGTCGAACGCCAAGCTCATCGCCCGCTCGATCCCCGGTACCGAGCTCGTCATGCTCGACGGGATGGGCCACGACCTCCCCGAGCCGCTGTGGCCACGGATCATCGAGGCCATCGACCGCAACGCCAAGCGGGCGCCGGCCGCAGCCTCGGCCTGAATAGTCTGCGCTCGTGCCCGACGTCTTCCGCACCCCCGACGAGCGTTTCGACGGCCTCCCGGGCTTCGACTACGAGCCCAACTACCGCGAGGTCGACGGCCTGCGCCTGGCCCACATCGACGAGGGCGACGGCGCCCCGATCGTGCTGTTCCACGGCGAGCCGACCTGGTCGTACCTGTACCGAAAGGTGATCCCGCCGCTCCTCGAGGCGGGCCACCGCTGCATCGCGCCCGACTACGCCGGGTTCGGCCGCTCCGACAAGCCGACCGACCTCGGGTGGTACTCATACGACCGGCACACGAAGCTCACCGCGACGCTCCTCGACGACCTCGACCTCCGTGACGCGACGGTCGTCGTTCACGACTGGGGAGGGAACATCGGGTTCCGGCTCGCCGTCGAGCACCCGGATCGCATCGCCCGAATCGTCATCCTCGACACCGGGATCTTCACCGGTAGATACGCCATGCCCGAGTCGTGGCTCAAGTTCCGCGACTTCGTCGAGCGGACGGAGGACGTTCCCGTGTCGCTGCTGATCCAGCGGGCCACGGCGCGGGGGATGAGCGACGAGGTCGCCGCCGCTTACGACGCCCCGCATCCGACCCCGGAGTCGAAGGCCGGCGTCCGCGCGTTTCCTCTGATCCTTCCGACGACGCCCGACGCCCCTGGGGCCGCCGCGGCGCAACGGGTGCTCGAAGCGCTGCGGGTCGACGAGCGGCCGAAGCTCGCATTGTGGGCGGACAACGATTTCATCATTCCCTTCAAGGTGGGGGAGCGACTCGCCCAGGCGGTCAACGCGCCGCCGCCCGAGAAGATCGAGAACGCCTCGCACTTCCTCCAGGAGGACGCCGGGGAGGAGATCGGCGGGCGGATCGCCGAGTGGCTGGCGGCGTAGACGACGCGGCGGCAGGCCTCACGGTCGCCGTCACCGGGCCTACCGGCGACATCGGCAAGTCGGTCGTCCGCGCGCTGGAGCGCGCCCCGGGGGTGGGGCGGATCGCCGGGATGGCGAGGCGCCCGTTCGACCCGGCCGACCACGGGTGGGAGCGCGCGGAGTATCGCCAGGGGGACATCCTCGATCGCGCCTCGGTCGAGGGGCTGGTGGACGGCGCGGACGTGGTCGTCCACCTCGCGTTCATCATCTTCGGAAGCCAGGAGGAGACCCATCGGGTGAACCTCGAGGGAACCCGCAACGTCTTCGAGGCGACGGCGGCAGCGGGAGCGAGGCGGCTCGTCTACACGTCGTCGGTCGCTGCGTACGGCTTCCCTGAGAGCGGCCACGTCCTCACCGAGGCAGACGAGCCGAAGGGCACCGACCGCTTCTACTACTCGGCGCAGAAGGCAGAGCTCGAGGCGGTGCTGCGCGACGCGCTCGCGGCGTCGAGCACCGACGCGTACGTATTCCGCCCCTGCGTCGTCGCCGGCACGGACGCGCCGACGATCATCACCAAGATCGTCGAGACGATCAAGCTCGGCGGCCGCCTCGGGCCCGTCGAGCGGGTTCTCGGCGCGATTCCCGGCCTCAAGCCTGTGCTCCCGGACACCGGCGTGCCGTTCCAGCTCGTCCACCACGACGACGTCGCCGAGGCCGTCGCGTCGGGGGTGCTGGGCAAGGGGTCGCCCGGGCCCTACAACCTCGCGGCGCCGGGCGAGCTCACGAGCGGGGACCTCGCCCGGGCACTCGGCTGGCGATCGGTGCGGGTGCCGCGAGCCGGGGTGGCGGCGACCGCGGAGATCCTGAACCGCGTTCCGCGGCTCCCCGCCGAGGTCTCCTGGGTCAACGCGTTCCGGACGCCGGTGATCATGGACTGCTCGAGGGCGCGGGAGAAGCTCGGCTGGGTGCCCGAGCACGACGCGCTCGCGACGCTCAACGAGACGATCGCGGGCGCCCGCGAAGCGGGGTTGATCTAGGCCGGCTGCGCCGCACCGAACACCGAACGTCCCGGAGACCCTCACTTGCGAGGGGCTGCGGGACGTTCGCGCTCGGCGGCGGGTGGCGCGACGGCGTCGTCCATCGCCTACCATCGCCGGCGGGATGCGGGTCAGGGTCGCGATCGCCACGCTCGCCGTGCTGGGCGCGCTTATCGCCGGCCTCGCCGGCGGCACCGCGTCGGCGGCGACGATTCCGAACCTCGATTGGACCTCCCTCCTGCCGCCGCTGCCCTCGCCGGATAACCCGCAGCCGCACGGGGTCCCGCATTGCCGCAGGCCCTCGTCGCGCTGCATCGGCATCGAAATCTCGCGGATGAAGCGCCTGCGGTCGAGGCTCGGCTGCGACCACCGCGCCGTCTTCGCCACGACATATCTGGTCCTGACCCGCACCCTGCGGCAGATGATCAGGAACGACCCCAAGCTGTTCCCCCACCCTAGGTACCTGTACGCGGAGGACGCTTTGTTCGCGGACGTCTACTTCAAGACGTTCCGGGGCAACAACCTCGGAGTCAAGGTCGCTCCCGCCTGGCGGATCGCGTTCCAGACCGCCGCGTCCGGGAACGCGAACGGCGCGCAGGACATGCTCCTCGGGATCAACGCGCACGTCCAGAACGACATGCCGTTCGTCATCGCGGCGCTCGGGCTGCGCAACAAGAAGGGCGGCTCGCGGAAAAAGGAGCACGACGCCGTCAACCGAGTGCTCGATGCCGCGTACGAGTCGGTGGTTCGCGCGATCACCAACCGATTCGACCCGCTCGTTGGCGTTACCAACTCGCCGCTCACCCCGCTCGACGACTTCGCGGGCCTCGAGCTCGTTCGCTCCTGGCGCGAGGTCGTGTGGCGCAACGCGGAGCGCCTCGCCAACGCCAAGACGAGGGCGGAGCGAGAGCAGATCGGGAGCCAGGTCCAGGCTTACGCGGGCACCTGGGCCACGGCGATCGCCGACGCGAACCTGGACCTGCCGCCCGGCTACCGGGCGCAGCGCGACGCCTACTGCCGCCAGCACCTCCCCGCCGGCTGACCTCCGGTTCAGCCGCTCTCGATTGGATGCCCGAGGCGCCGCCAGGTGCCGACGCCGCCGTGGCCCACGTGGATGACCTCGCGGAAGCCCTCGCGCTGAAGGATCGAGGCGGCGAGGCCGCTGCGCTTGCCGCCGCTGCAAACAGCCGCGATCGCGCGGTCTGCGGGCAGCTCGGCGAGGCGCTCGAGAAGGTGCCCGTAAGGGATGTGGAAAGAACCGGGAATGTGGCCCGCCGCGTACTCGTCGTCGTCGCGCACGTCCACGACGACCAGGCCGTTGCCGGCCTCGATCCGCTCCGCCAGGACGTCGGGGTCGATGAGCTCGAGGCGGTGCACCGGTCGCTCCTCCGAGCGCCACGCCGTCATCCCGCCCGCGAGGAACCCGCGAACGACGAGCCCGACAGACGCGAGGAGCTCGGCCGCCTCCAGCTCGTAGCCGTCTGAGGCCGCGACGACGATGACCTCGACGCCGCTGGGCGCGACCCGGCCGACCTTGGTCGCGAACCCGGTGTCGTACGCGGATGCGCTGATCGCGCCCGGGATGTGGGCCTCGTCGAACTGCTCGTTGGTGCGGGCGTCGACGACGATCGCGCCGTCGGCGATCGCCACCTCGACTCCGCGTGGGCTCAGTGGGGCCGGCGCTCCCAGGTCCTCGACCAGCGGCCCACGATTGAGCTGCACGATGTGCTCGACGTTGGGCGGCCGCTCGCCGAGGCTTGCGACGGCCTCGTCGACGAACTGGCTCTCGTCGCCGATCCGGAGCGCCCGGTTGTGCGCGCGCTCGAAGCCGATCGTCGTCGAGGTCTTGTTGTCGATGGCGGAGCTTCCGCAGAGCGAGCCCCCGAGGTGTCCGGGCCACACCTCGAGGTCGTCAGGGAGGCTGAGCAGCCGCTCGTGAAGCGAATGGAAGATGGCGCTCGCACCCTCGCGAGGGTCGACCGCCAGGTCGGGACGGGCGACGTCGCCCGCGAACAGCGAGTCCCCGCTGA
Organism: uncultured Actinomycetes bacterium; assembly: GCA_963841455.1. GTDB lineage: Bacteria > Actinomycetota > Thermoleophilia > Solirubrobacterales > 70-9 > JAWVFM01. The sequence goes on along the minus strand of CAWJCU010000009.1, from coordinate 98,475 downwards.
GGAGCGCCCACGGCTTGCCGGCTCGCGATGCGTCGTGAAGAAGGAACGAAGTGTGCTCGGGCCGATGGCCGGGGGTGTGGACGGCCTCGACCTCGACCTCGCCGAGGCGGAGCCGCCAGCCGTCGGCGAACGCCTCGTGCGGGTAGTCCGTGCCGCTCAGCTCGTGGACGTGGATCGTCGCGCCCGTAGCGCGCGCCAGCCGGCCGTGGCCGGAAACGTGATCGGCGTGGTTGTGTGTCTCGAGGACGTGCTCGATGGCGACGCCATGGAGCCGGCTCAGGCGCAGGTAGGGCTCGATGTCCCACTGCGGGTCGACGACGGCAGCGACCCCGGCCGAGGCGTCGCCTACGAGGTACGAGGCGCACCCAAGGTCTTCGTGGATGACTTGACGGAACAGCATTCGTGCCTTCATATAGTGGCGCGATGCCGATCTCCGCGAAGGCCGACTACGCCGTGAGGGCGCTGCTGGAGCTGGCGGCGGCCGACGATCTCACCGCGCAGGACGACGCCTGGGTCTCGCACTGAGCGCCGGTGCAGGGCCGCGACCGCCCCGGGGCTTAGACTCGCCCGGCGCGTAGGCAGTGACCGATTTCCCGCCGGCTGGAGGCCGAGAGACCGAGGCGTCCCCCACGCTGGCGACCCGCCTGCTCGGCGGCGGCTTCCGGGGCGCGAGAGCCGTCGCCGGTGCCACGGGGGTGGATCGCGCCGTCGAGGCGGCCACTGAAGAGGCGATCGTTCGAGCGGTCGAGAGCCCGGCGGTCGAGCGGGCCCTGGCGCGAGTGCTTCGGGGCCCGATCGTCGAGGAGGCCGTGAGCGACGCGCTCTCGAGCCCCGAGGTCGAGGCGGCGCTCGTCGAGGCCCTCGACTCCGAGCTGGTCGACCGGGTATGGGACAAGCTGCTCGCGAGCGACGAGGTGCAGCGCCTCGTCGAGCGCATCGCCGAGGCACCGGAGGTGCGCAGCGCGATCACGGCGCAGGGCGTCGGCTTTCTCGACGACATCCGCCGCGAGGTTCGCAAGGCGGCGCGACACCTCGACGACATCGTCGAGCGAATTGTCCGCACGGTACTTCGGCGTGGACCCCGGGCCGTGACCACCGATCACACCGGGGCCGTCACCCGCACGCTCGCCTTCGGTCTCGACGCTGTCGCGCTCAACGGAACCTTCATCGTCCTCTCGGCCGTCATCGCATTCCTCGCCAAGAATGTCTTCGGCGCCAACGGAAGCGCATCGACCGAGGCGATCCTCGCCGGGGCCACGATCTGGATCGTCGCCGGGGCGTTGTACCTGACACTGTTCTGGGGGCTCGCCGGGCAGACGCCGGGAATGCACTTCTTCGGCATCCGACTCGAGCCACCGGGTGTCGGCGGCATCGGTGCGCGGCGGGCCGTGCGCCGGCTCATCGGTCTCGTTCTGGCCGTTCTGCCGCTGGGTCTCGGGCTCCTGGGGATCCTGATCGGCAACCAGCGCCGCGGCTTCCAGGACCGCTTCGCCGAGACCGATGTCGCCTACGTCGCCGACCCTCTTCCGGACTGGGCGAGGGCGGCGCCGCCCTCGCCCAGGGAGCGATCGCTCACGACTTCGCCAGCCCCTCCCACATGAGGTCGAGCGCACGGCTGACGCTTGGGCGCGGGTCGGCGCCGGCGGCGGCGACCTGCGCAGCCGGGAACGTCACGCCCGCGGCGATCGTCAACGCCGCCGCCCACGGGTCGAGCCCGGCCTTCACCTCGCCACGGCGCTGGCCCTCCTCGAGCAACTTCGCGACCAGCCCGACGATCGGGGGCGGCGGGTGATCGTCACCCACCATTGCGCCGAAGCGCACGGGATGGGCGAAGATCTCGAGAAGCGCCTGATTGTGGAGGGAAGCCGACAGCTCACCGGGCTCGAGGAGCGCCGCGAACGTTCGCTCCGTCGCCGTCTGGATCCGAAGCCGGCGGTCGTCCCGCCCTCTGTCCGCCGCAGGGACCACGCGGTCACGGAAGTGGCGGGCGGCGGCCTCGATCAGCACGTCCTCCTTGCGCGGGAAGTAGCGAAAGAACGTCGCCCAGCTCACCTCCGCGTCGCCGATCACGCCCTCCACGCGCGTCTCCGCGACACCGACGCGCTCGAAGCGGGCGATCGCGGCCGTGTAGATGCGCTCGCGCTTCTCGCGCCCGCGCTCCTGGGTGGGCGGCGAGGGGAGGGGGGAGCCCGGTCTATCGCCCCCGAATCCCACGAGGACTCGGTCGGGCGCATTCTTGACGGACGAAACCATATGGGATATGCTACAAGATGAAAGCGATATCCAATATGGATCTACTCGTTGAAGCCCTGATGCCCCAGAAGGCGGCACAGCCCGGATGAGTCGCGCCCTCTACGGGCTCGGGGCTTTCTGCGTCCGTCGTCGCTGGCCCGTCTTCGCCGCATGGATCCTGGTCGCGATCGTCAGCGTGGTCGTGACGCAGAGCGTCGGCAAGCAGACGAGCGACAACGTCACGTTGCCGGGTAGCGGGTCGACCCAGGCGCAGAACCTTCTCAACGACAACCTCCCGAAGGAGGCCAACGGGACCAACCCGGTCGTGATGGAGCCGAAGAGCGGCAAGCTCACGTCGGCCGCGAACTCGAAGGTCGTGAAGGCCACGGTTCACTCGCTCGAGCGGGCGCCGCACGTGACCAGCGCGATCAGCCCCTTGAGCCAGAAGGGAGCCAACGCCCTCAGCAAGGACGAACGGATCGGGTACATCGCGCTCAGCCTCAACGTCAACTCGGGGGACATCACCGACGACCAGGCGAACGCGATCATCGACGCCGAGGAGCCGGCCGTGCACGCCGGCTTCCAGGTGGCGACCGGCGGCTACCTCGGGCAGCAGGTGTCCTCGCCGGCCGTCGAGGACAGCGAGGCTGTCGGTCTCGCCGCGGCCGTGATCATCCTGTTGATCACCTTCGGAACGGCCATGGCGATGGCGCTTCCGATCGTGACCGCCCTGCTCGGCCTGGCGATCGGGCTCAACGCCATCGGCCTGCTCGGCCACGCGGTGGACGTGCCGACCGTCGGCCCGACGCTGGGGACGATGCTCGGCTTAGGCGTCGGCATCGACTACGCCCTCTTCATCATCACGCGCCATCGCGGCTTCATGGAGCAGGGCCACGACTACGCGGAGGCGGCGGCGCGGGCGACGGCCACCGCGGGCGGCGCGGTGGTGTTCGCGGGTGGGACCGTGATCATCGCCCTGCTCTCGCTGGCGGTCGCGCAGATCCCGATCGTGAGCGCGCTGGGGTATTCCGCCGCCCTCGTGGTGGTGATCGCGGTCCTGGCGGCGATCACGCTCCTCCCGGCCTTACTCGCGATCCTCGGGGACCGGATCAATTCGCTGCGGGTGCCGTTCATCAAACCGCCGGCCCACGACCACCGGCCACACGGCTGGGCGCGATGGGCGCGCATGATCGGCCGTCGGCCCGCGATCTGGGTGCTCGCGGCCGTCGCGATTCTCGTTGTTCTCGCCATTCCGGTCGTGAATCTGCAGTTGGGCCAGCAGGACAACGGCGAGCTGCCGACCGACACCACCTCCCGCCAGGCATACGACCTCTTGACGAAGGGCTTCGGGCCGGGCGTCAATGGGCCGTTCCTGATCGCCGTCGACTTCGGCAAGGACCCCGCACACCCGGATAAGGCGAAGTTGCACGAGGTCCAACAGCAGCAGAAGGCGCAGGAGCAGAAGGCCGCACAGAAGCAGGAGCAGCAGGCGATCGCGCAGCAGACGGCCCAGCTCGAGGCCCAGGGAGTGCCGCCGTCGACTGCCCAGTCCGAGGCGACGCAGGCCGTGCAGTCGCAGGCCGCCAAGCAGCCGCCGCCAAAGCCGACCGCCAAGCAGCAAAAGCAGCAACAGCAGGTCTCGCAGGAGGAGGCGTTCCTCAAGACGCCGGCGAGCGATCCTCGGCTCGTAAAGCTCGAGAACAAGATCGGCAAGACCAAGGGCGTGAAGGACACGACGCCCGCGATCGTGGACAACTCCGGCAGCACCGCCGTCTTCACGGTGATCGCGAGCACGGCTCCCTCGGCGGACAAGACCGCCGACCTCGTGGGCACGCTGCGAGACCCGGTCATCCCCGACGCCACAAAGGGGACGACGCTCGTGGGGTACGTCGGCGGCCAGACGGCGGGCTACGTCGACCTCGCCTCGCAGATCAGCGACAAGCTGCCGACCGTGATCCTGGTCGTCATCGCCCTCAGCTTCCTCCTGCTGATGGTGGCGTTCCACACCGTCGTGGTGCCGCTGACCTCGGGGCTCATGAACCTGCTCTCGGTCGCCGCGGCCTACGGCGTTCTCACCTTCGTCTTCCAGGAGGGGCACGGCGCGCATCTGATCGGCCTCCCTGGCCCGACGCCGATCGTGAGCTACGTGCCGCTCTTGATGTTCGCGATCCTGTTCGGCCTCTCGATGGACTACCAGGTGTTCCTGCTGACGCGGATCCAGGAGCACTACCGCGAGTCGGGCGACAATCACGAGGCGGTGGTCGACGGCCTCGCCGTGAGCGCCCGCGTGATCACGGCGGCCGCGCTGATCATGGTCTGCGTCTATACGAGCTTCGTGCTCAACGGCAACCCCGTGGTGAAGGAGTTCGGCCTCGGCCTGGCGGTTGCGATCGCCGTCGATGCGACCGTGGTGCGATGCATTCTCGTGCCGGCCGTGATGGTGATCCTGGGCAAGGCCAACTGGTGGATGCCGCGCTTCCTGCGCCGCGTCCCACATGTCGGCATCGAGGGCGAGGAGTTCTTCCGCGAGCGCGACGAGGCAGCGGCGAAGGCAACGGCCGCGAGCTGAGCGCGCCCTGAGGGATCGCCAAATCGTGGACCCGCTGCGCAACGCGACCAGCATCACCCGGGTGGTACCAGCCCTCTTCCGGCGCCTCGACGGCATGATCGCCCATCTCCGCGTCGTCGAGGGCTCGACGGCGGGGATGAGTGACGACGTCGCCCAGATGCGGCGCGAGCTGACCGAGGTGCTCCAGTTCATTCACGCCGACACATCGGCGATGGCGCGGCGGGTCGACGAGATGGCGACCGACGTCGAGGGCCTGGGCAAGCGCATCGGCGCGCTGGAGGACTCGCTGGCGTCGGTGGATGCATTGGTCGGCCGCTTCAGCCGCCGCGGCCGGCGTGCGCAGCGCGAGGCCGCCGCGGCGGCGGCTGCCGCCGAGACTGACGTGGAGCAGGCCGGGTCGAGCCCGGACGGCGGGTAGTCGCCGAGTGGCCGCAACGCCGCAAGTCTCCGAGGAGCGCCGCGTGACGGTCGGCGAGGTCAAGCTCGCCTACCAGACGATCGGCGACCGCTCGGATCCCCCGATGCTCCTGGTCATGGGGCTCGCGTCGCAGATGATCGGCTGGCCCGACGCCTTCTGTGAGCTGCTCGTCGAACGCGGCTTCTTCGTGATCCGCTTCGACAACCGCGATTGCGGGCGCTCGACGGTGCTTGACGAAGCCGGCACTCCCTCGCCTCGCGACGCGCTGGACGGCGGTGCGGCAGCGGTGCCCTACACGCTCTCCGAGATGGCCTGCGACGCCGCGGGCTTGCTCGACGCGCTCGAGGTGGGCGCCGCGGACGTCGTCGGCGTCTCGATGGGCGGGATGATCGCCCAGACGCTCGCCGTCGAGCACCCCGAGCGGGTGCTGTCGCTGGCCTCGATCATGTCGACGACGGGTGAGCGATCGGTCGGGCAGGCGACTCCGGAGGCGCAGGAGGTCCTGTGGCGGCGCCCGCCCCTCGACGATCGCGAGGCGTTCGCCGATGAGATCGTGTTGGTTCGCTCGGTGATCGGGTCGCAGGGCCTCGAGCGCGACGAGGAATGGTCACGCGACGTTGCGCGGCGGGCGTTCGACCGCGGCATCCACCCGGATGGGTCCATGCGCCAGATCGCCGCGATCGTCGCCTCGGGCGATCGCACCGAGGCGTTGCGGCGACTCGACGTCCCGACGGTCGTGATCCACGGAACGGAGGACCCCTGATCGGTGTCTCGGGCGGCGAGGCGACGGCGGCCGCGATCCCGGGCGCCGAGCTCGTGCTGATCGACGGCATGGGCCACGACCTGCCGCCGGCCGCCTGGGGTCGGATCGTCGACGCGATCGTCGCGAACGCGGCGCGCGCCGCGGTTCCCTACGGCTTGGACGCCCCCGCGACGTAGGCGGCGATCGCCTGGATCTGACCGGGATCCAGCTGGCCGCCGAACGCCGGCATCCCGCCACCGCCCGTTCGTGATCTGGGCGGCGACTGCCGAGGTCTGGAGGCCGAGCCCGTCGAGGCTCGGTCCGACCCCACCCGACGTGCCGGCCGCTGAGAGCGCGTGGCAGCTGCCGCAGTTGGTCACGAAGAGCTGCTGCGCGTAGGGGGCGGCCGCCTGCTTCGAAGCGGGCTCGTCGTTCGCGACGACCCTCGGGCCAATCGAGCAGCATCAGCGCCAGCAGCCGCCGCGACGACCCACACCAGCGGCCCGAGGACGCGGTCGATCCCCTTCAGCAACCTCACAGGGACGGGAACCCACCCATGTCGGTGATGAACCAGAACGCGCTCGTGAACCAGACCGCGACGAGGATCGCGAACACCAGGCCGCCGGCGATCGGTAGGGCGATGCCCGGGAGCCTCTCGGAGCGGACGATCACGACCTTCGCGGCGAACGCCCCGTAGAACGCGCAGCCGAGCAGCGAGTGGGCTAGCACCCGCGCGCTCGTGTCCTGGAAGCCCAGCGACCAAAGGCAGTGGTAGGCCACCGGCAGCGAGAAGAGGAAGGCGAGGCGGCCGCTTATCCGGTGGACGTATCCCGCCCAGTCCGGCGCGCTCCACGGCAGCTTGCCGTAGATCCACAGCGCCGAGCTGATCTGAACGATCGCGAACGCCACGGCGACCGTGGCGAACCACACCTTCATCGCAATCGTCGACGGGAAGAAGAGGTCGAAGACGAGCTGCTGGCTCGGGTCGTGGACGTTGCCGTATATGCCCAGCGTCAGCGCGATCGCGCCGCCGAGCGCGCCGGCGAGGAGGAGCCGCTTGCCAACCGCATCGCCCGCGGGACGCGCTCCTCCGGCCTCCACGGCCGAGAACCTACACCCAGCGGAGGATCGGCCAGCCATCGACCGAGCCCTCAAGCATCCGAGGATGGATCCCGATACCAGTCTGGACGGGCCGGATGCCCGTCGTCTGGTTCGAGAGATGCGGAGACGGTGCCTCAGCGGAAGGAACGTGGGCCTCGCGCTGGCGCTGGCCCTGATCGCGCTGCCGGCCAGCGCCCAGGCGGCGACGACGAGCTGGACAGGGACGACGAGCACCGATTGGGCGACGCCCTCGAACTGGTCCTGTAACTGCGTTCCCGGCAGCGGTGACACGGTCAACATCACCGCGGGTAACGGCAACCCGGTCGTATCGACCGCCGGCGAGCAGATCGCGATCGCCAACGTCGGCGCAGGCAAGTCGCTGAGCGTCAGTGGGCTGGGCGCGAGCCTGACCACCGACAACGGTCTGATCGACGTCGCCGCGGGGGAAGCCTGACGGTCGGCGGCGGCGGGACGCTGATCCTGCAGGACGGCGCTCATATCGACGACACCGGGCCAACGACGATCGCCTCGGGAGGCCTGCTCAAGCACCAGGGGAGCGTCACCGGCAACGTCAACGACTCGCTGACCGTCAACGGGACCGTGCTCGAGACGGGCGGCGGCCTCAGCCTGCGCGGAAGCAGCGTCACAGATCACCTCGCCGGGACGCTGCAGACGACGGGCGGGTTCATCCAGCTCGGTGACAACGGCGGCGGCCAGCACCCGACGACCTTCGTGCTCGACGGAACCACCACATTCGACTCGACCGGCGGCGGCGCGATCCGCGAGAACGCCGCCGACGTCACGATCGACTTCAACGGCCACACCCTCAACATCGCCGGCGACTTCACACACAACGCCGGCACCCTCACTGGCACTGGGCTCCTGGGCGGGCCGGGAACCCTTCATCTGACCGGCGGCAACCTCGGCTCCGCGGGGACCCTCACCGTCGGCGCGGGGGCGACGCTCTCGGTGGAGTCGCCCACGGCCGGCTCAGGAACCCGGTCGATAAGCAACAACGGCCGCATCGCCCTGACCACGACCAACACCCTCACGGTTCCGAACGGCTACGCGCAGGGTTCGGGAGGCGTGCTCGCCGTCGCCACGGCCGGTCCCGGCGCGGCGGGCAGGCTGACGGTCGCCGGCAACGTCGCGCTGAACGGGACGCTCGAGATGAACCCGACCGCCACCTACGCCGCCGGAGCGACGCTCGGCGACTCGATCGACGTCGTCGGCGACCCGGGCGGCGCGCAGACCGGCTCCTTCTGCGCAATCAAGTCCGCGCCCGCCCTTGCCGGAGGCAAGCAGTTCACCGCCAACTACGACACGGCGGGTGGCAAGGTGAGCGCCGTCGTCTCGTCCACCGGCATCGCCGACACGTGCAACCCGCTGCCACCGCCGACGTTCACCGCCACCGACCCGGCCTCGCCGGACGCCGACAACCACCCCTTCATCATCGGCGACGCGCCCGCCGGCTCGACGGTTCGCGTCTACACGACCGCCGATTGCTCCGGTGCGGTCGCGGCGAGCGGAGCGGCGGCTAGCTTTGCCTCGCCGGGCCTCCAGGTGACGGTGCCCGACGATTCGACCACCACCTTCCACGGGACGGCGACGATCGGCTCGACGACCTCGGCCTGTTCGACGAGCTCGATCACCTACGTACAGAAAAAGGCGGCGGGCGTGCCCGCGAACACCGTCCTGCCGCAGATCACGGGGACGCCCGAGGTCGGAAACGTCCTGAACTGCTCGCAGGGGACCTGGACGAACAACCCGACCAGCTTCGCCTACAAGTGGAACCGCGACGGGACCGCAATCACGAGCGCGACCAGCTCGAGTTACACGGTGGTCACCGTCGACAGCGGGCACGAGCTCACGTGCACCGTCACCGCGAGCAACGCCGCCGGGAGCGCATCGGCCACGAGCGCGCCAGTCACCGTGACGGGCCCGACGACGAAACCGCCGGTCGCGACGGGTGCGCCGACGATCGTCCAGGGCGGCTCGGGCGCTCCGCTCTCATGCACCCAAGGGACCTGGATCAACGGCCCGAGCGGCTTCGCCTATAGGTGGAGCAGCGACGGCGCGGCGATCGCGGGTTCGAGCAGCCCCGTCTATCAGCCGACCGCCGCCGAGGCCGGCCACTCCCTTGCGTGCACCGCGATCGCCTCGAACGGCGCCGGCAGCGCCTCCAGGACGAGTGCCCCGCTTGCGATCCCCGCGCCGCAGCCGCCACCGGCCTGCAAGGACGTCAAGATCATTGCCGGCGCAGGGATCACGGCGACGGTCCGCGTATACATGGGTTGCCAGAACCTCCAAGCCGTTGAGGCGACCCCGCGGTGCCTGCCGCCAGAGCAGAACGGGGGCCTCTACTCGGTGACGCCCTACTCGCCCGGGACCGTGGTCGGCGGTAATTTCGCCTCCCCGCCTCCGACGCCGCGCCCGCCCCCGGGCGTCGGCCCCGTGCCACGGGGAACCGTGGCCACGCAGGCCTGCCTCATCGGCTACGAGGTGATCTTGGGGCCTGCCGGGCACGGCAAGGCGAGCGCGCGGTCGAATCGGGTGAAGCTCCGCGCCAAGGGCGTCACCGGTGGCGCCGGCGGGTGCGGCAGGCTCATGGTCGACCTGAGCGGGCGGGCCCAGCAGGTGCTCGAGCGCAGCCAAGGTCTCACGCTCCACAGCACGACGACCGTGCGTGACCCGAGCGGCCGCAAGACCGTCACCCGCCAGACGAGCACCGCCAAGCGAAGCGCGAACGGTCGCGGCTGCCCGTCCGCGCCGGCGCTGACCAGCTTCAAGCTCAGCCGCTCGAGGTTCCGTGCCGCCGCGCACGGCGTGAGCATCACCGACTTCCCCAAGAGGGGCCCCACGATGAGCTACAAGGACACCCAGCCGGCGGACACGACGTGGACCGTCGACCGCGTCGTGCGGGGCATCGTCAAGGGCCACAACTGCGTCGTGCCGCCAAAGCGCATCCACGGCAAGCCGCGCCGGTGCACCGGCTACCAGCCCGTCGCCACATTCATCCATGACGACCGCCGCGGGCGCAACCGCTTCCACTTCAACGGCAACGTCGGCGGTACGAAGCTTCGGCCCGGCAAGTACTTCCTCGTCGCGATCGCAAGCCGCCACCACACCTCCGGAAGGCCCGTCAGCGTGCCCTTCCGCATCGTTCGCTGAAAGAGCCGTAGGGCGCGAGCTCGTCCACACGGAGATCGCCCGGTTCGGCGACTCGCGCGAGGTCGACGCAATCGGATCTTTGCGCGAGCTAGAGTCAGCGTTGATGCCGCTCGAGGCGACGCGCACCATCGAGATCGGGGCTCCGCCGTCGGAGGTGTTCACCTGGTTGGTCGAGGCGGACAAGCTCAAGGCCTGGACCGATGCCGAGTCCAAGCTCCCGGCCGAAAGCTCGGAGCTCCACGTCGGTTGGAGGGTGGAGGGTACGTTCGCGGCGCCCGACGGGGAACGGCAGTTCGAGTTCGAGATCACCGCCTATGACCCTCCGAACGAGCTCGGATACGTGGACACCTATGCGGGCGGCAAGGCGGCCGCCACCTACGGCTAAGTGAGTCGCCGGCCGGGACGACGCTCGAGGCGGCCATGAGCGCCGACCAGGCGGTGCCGGCGACCACGGTGCCCGACGCGGTCCAGGAGCAGCTCGCCAAGCTGCCGGCGATCCAGCGGGAGCTGGCCGAGCGCCAGATGGCGAGCGCGATGAAGCACGTGGCCTCCTACGACGCCGAGGACAACCCCCAGCTGGTGGCGGCCTGGAGCAAGAAGGTGGACGCCGAGCTCGAGAAGCTGAAGGAGCTCGTTGAGCTCGTGCAGAAGGAGCGCTGAGATGGCGATCGTCGACGCCGCCAGGGAGCTCGAACCGCGCGAGGCGCGCCCGATCGGCTGGAACGGCAAGCGGCTCGACCAGACGCTCGCCGAATCGGGCTTCGACAAGCGGACCGCGGCTGGCTGGGCCGCGCCGTTCCCTGACGCCAACCCGGGGGGCTCGGATGGCCGACATGCTGATCAGCACGATGAACGACATCCCCGGCTACGACGTCAAGGAGGTTCTCGGCGAGGTCTTCGGGCTCACGGTCAGGTCGCGGAACGTCGGGTCGCAGATCGGCGCCGGGCTCAAGTCACTGGTCGGCGGTGAGCTCAAGGGCATGACGAAGATGCTCGCCGAGGGCCGGGTCCACGCCACCCAGAGACTCGTCGAGGAGGCCGAGGGAAAGGGCGCCAACGCGATCATCGCCTTCCGCTACGACACCTCGGAGCTCGGTGACACCTGGACCGAGGTGTGCGCCTACGGCACCGCGGTCCGCGTGCGCAAGCGCTGAGCGCTACTCGTCGTCTGCTTCCAGCTGCTCGTACTCCCGGACGCCGGGCTCATCGGGGTGCGGCTCGGCCGGGTCGGCCCACTCGTTGCCCCACGGCGGCGTCGGGAGGTCGTGCCCGCTGGTGCAGACCGGATTCTCGGTTGGCTTCGTTGCTTCCATGCTCTCCTATCCGGGCAACTACCCGGAAAGGAGAGCCGCTAACTGGAAGCCGAAGGAGCTCGGCTCAGACCTTGCGGACGTTCACTGCCTTCGGGCCGCGATCGCTCGACTCCGACTCGAACTCGACCTTGGCGCCCTCGGCGAGGGTCGATCCGTCGGCGATCCCGCTTTGATGTACGAAGAGGTCCTTGCCGCCGTCGTCGGCGGTGATGAAGCCGAAGCGCTTCTCGTCGTTGAACCACTTCACAGTTCCTGTTGGCATGCCCTGGGTGCTCCTTCGGTTGGGTTGGGGGGCGGGAACCTTACTCGCCCGAGCGGGCCGACAGTCGCCTCGCCGCCGGCTCCGGTTCGAGCCCTTTCAGGGGCCGGTTTCGTAGACCGGGGAGCCCGGGCGCAGTTCGGTCACGGTGCGCGCCGGCCACGTGTCAACGGGGCCCGGCGGGCGACGCACCTTCTCGGGTCGCGATGCCTTCGGGAGCGCTTCGAGAGGTTCGCGGATCTCCGGACGGCGGATCTGAGCCGCGGTGGTCTGCCTCGCGAGCTCCAGCGTCGCGTGGCGATTGCGGACGCTCATGAGGTTGGGGCCCATGGCATCGAGATCAGCGGCCGTCGGCTGGATCAGCACCACGTCGGCCCCCTCCTCGCGCAGCATCCGCGCCTCGTGGCCGAGACGGCGGCCGGTGCCGCGGCGGATCGCGGTCGGAAGCCATTCGAGCGGGTTCCAGGCGTGGGTTGGGTGAAGGGAGGAGGTGGGGTTGAGGCAGATCACGAGGTCGAAGTCGCGCTCGCGCAGCAGGTCGAGGTTCGATGTCGACCAGATGCCGCCGTCGACGTAGAGACCGCCGGCGATCTCGACCGGCTTGTAGAAGCCCGGAATCGCGCACGAGGCCGCGACCGCGTTGGCGAGGTCCGCCTCGGGCGCGCGCCGGCTGCCGAACACGACCCGCCGCCCGGTCGCGTAATCGCAGGCGACGATGCGAAGGGCGGGGTGGGGGCTCCACGCGTGATCGCCGATGGCGCGGCGAACCGTGTCCTTGAGCGGCTCGGTGGAGATGAAGCCGCGCGGAAGCCAGCCCGCGGTCACCGCCGCGGCCGGGAACCTTCGCGGGTCCCTCGAGGTGGCGAACGCGAGGCGCCAGGAGCCCGGCCAGATCGGGATGCCGTCGGGGTGGAAACGTGCCCCGGCCGAGCGGTCCGCGCTCGACGCCGGCTCTCCTCGGGCATCGGTAAGGCCGGCCATGGTCTCGCCCGCGGAGTGGGCGACCATGAACCACACCGGAACGCCCGCCGAGACGATCGCGCCGATCATCGCCCCGGCCGAGGTGCCGACGATGCGGTCGGCCTCCATCGGGTCCCAACCCATCTCGGTGGCGAGCGCGTCGAGCGCGCCGGTGAGCCAGGCCCCTCCCTGGACCCCGCCGGCACCGAGGACGAGACCGACCTTCACGGCGAAGGACGGTACTGGGGTGCCACGACGCGATCGCGCGGAGGGGTCTCACCACAGTCCCACCGCGAACGTCCCGCGCCGGGGGCTATGGCCCGGGTCCAGGGACGTTCGCTCGGGGCACAAATCCCACGCGCTAGGTTTTCCGAGCCCAGCGGCTGTGGCGGAATTGGTAGACGCGCGGCGTTCAGGTCGCCGTGGGCGCAAGCCCGTGGGGGTTCGAGTCCCTCCAGCCGCACTCTCTCGGTCACAATTAGGAGCATCGACGCGACGCAGCAAGACGAGTCCCGCCGCCCCGCGGTAGCCAGCGCGCCGACGTCGCTCGCCGTCCTCTCCGAGCGCTTCGACCGCTCCGTCATCGACGTCCCCGGCGGTCACGCCCGGATCCGCCTCGCCGTCGAGGGCATGGGCAGCTGGGACTTCGTCATCGACGGATCCGACGCCACGCTCGAGGACGCGTCGCGCTCCGACATCGAGCCCGACTCGCTTCTCACCGCCGATCCGGGTGCCTGGGACGCCATCTCCCGCGACGTCCGTGGCGGCATGCACGCCTTCCGTGGCGGCCGTCTTCGCGTGCGCAAGAACCTCCATCTCGGCGTCGGCTTCCTGGCGGCGACCAGCGGCGTCACCGGCCCCGGGCGACTTCGCTTCGAGACCGTCAGGACCAAGGGGCCGTCGATCTCCACCATCAGCGCGGGCACGGGCGACCCCATCGTCTGCATTCACGGCCTCGGCGGCACGAAAGCCTCGTTCCTGCCCACGATCTCCGCCCTCGCCAACACACATCGAGTCATCTCGATCGACCTCCCCGGCTTTGGCGATTCAGACAAGCCCCTCACCGCCGCCTACGACGCGCCCTACTTCGCCCGTACCGTCACCGGCCTTCTCGACGCGCTCGGCATCGAGCGCGCGCACCTGGTGGGCAACAGCATGGGCGGGAGGGTCGCAATCGAGGCAGGGCTCCTCGAGCCGGAGCGCGTCGATCGCCTCGTCATGCTCAGCCCCGCCCTCGCCTGGCTTCGCGAGCGCCGTTGGACGTGGCTCCTGCCACCGGCCGTGCCGCGGCTCGGGCTGATCCAGCCGGCGCCGCGCGCGATCGTCGAGCCGATCGTGCGCCGGTTCGTGCCCGGCGGGGCCGACGGCTGGAGCGCCGCCGGCGTCGACGAGTTCCTCCGTGCGTACCTCGACCCGCGCGGCCGCGCGGCCTTCTACACGGCCGCGCGCAACATCTACATGGACGAGCCCGACGGCGAGAACGGCCTGTGGACGCGGATGCGGGAGCTCGCGCCGGACTCGATGTTCGTCTGGGGCCGCCACGACCAGCTCGTCCCGATCGCGTTCATGAGTCACGTCGAGCAGGCGCTGCCTGTGGCGCGCCACGTCGAGCTCGACTGCGGGCACGTGCCCCAGATGGAGCGCCCGAAGGAGACTCACGCTGCGATCGCGGATTTCCTACGCAGACCCTGAGCATCGGTTAGGGTCGTTCGCAGCGTGCCGGCGCGCCTCTGTCTCGTCCTCCTGGTGCCGGCCCTGATGCTTGTCTCGGCCTGCGGTGGCGACGGCGACTCCAGCAGCTCGACGGCAGGTGCGTCCGAGGGCCCGCCCCCGGCAAATCTCGTCGGCACCTACTCCACCACCCTCAAACCGAGCGACCTACCAGCGCACCCACCGCCGGAGCTCACGGGCGGATCCGCCGAGTGGACGCTGAAGATCGCCGACAAGGGTGGCGCGAATAACGGGCCGGTGCTCGTAATCGCGAACGCGAACGATCGGTTCGGGACGCTTGAAGGCTCAACGCTCAGCGTCGCGGGCAACAAGCTCTTCCTTCATAAGGAGGAATGCGCCAATAAGGCCGGTACCAGCTACACGTTTGGCGAGAGCCAGTACAGCTGGGCTCTGAACGGCAAGACGCTCCACCTCAGCGACGGAAAGGGCTACTGCCCCGACAAGGTGGCGCTTACGATCCTTACCGCTGAGCCCTGGACGAAGGAGGGCTGACGTTGGTGCGTCTCTAGGTCGTCGCCGTCCGCGGCGCGGGCCGGGGGTGGGGCGGTGGCAGCACCTGAACCGTGGCCTCGGCGTCCGCCGGTGAGGTGCGCCTCATGATGAGGAGCGAGAGGACGAGCCCGGCGGCGACGAGCGCCGCGGACAGCTTGAGGCTCGTGCCGAGCGCGGAGACGAAGGCCTCTCGGGTCGCGTCGTGGACCTGCGCGGCGTGTGACCCGGCGATCTGGTGCAGCGAGTGCTGGGCATTGGAGGCCCCCGCGAGAAGGCCGTCGAGCTGCTGCGCCTGATCGGTTGTGATGTGCACGCCCGCCTCGCCGGCGAAGCTGACGGTCCGGCTCGTCTGCAGCTCCTGGAAGACGGCGCCGGTCACCGCGACCCCCAGCGTCGCGCCGAGTCCGCTCAGCGTGACGAGGATCCCCGAGGCCGCGCCGGCATGGTCGCGCGAGATCGCGTTCATCGCCGCGAGGTTCATCGGCGTCAGCGCGAAGCCGACCCCGAAGCCCATCATCGCCGTCGGCACCCACAGCTCGGCGTAGTCGGTGCTGAGCGACAGCGTCGAGATCCAGTAGATCGCGATCGCCATCAGCCCCAGGCCGGTGACGATCGGCGGCCGCGGGCCGACCCGGGCCGCGACCTTGCCGCCGAGCGGCGAGCCGACGACCATCAGTCCCGTCAGCGGAAGCAGCAGCAAGCCCGTCTCGGTCGGCGAGTAGCCGAGCAGCTCCTGGAAGTAGAGCGGCAGGAAGAAGAGCAGGGCGCCGAACGAGAAGTCCATGACGAAGATCACGATCGTCGAGCCGGCGAAGTTCCGCTTGCGGAAGAAGCTGAAGTCGATCAGCGGGAACCGGGCGCGCCGCTCGACGACCCCGAAGAGCGCGAACAGGACGACACCCGCGACGAGCAAGGCGACCGTCTGGATCGAGCCCCAGCCCCAGGTCGATCCCTCGTTCAGCGCCAGCGTCAGACACGTGAGGGCCGCCGCGGTCAGCCCGACGCCCGCGACGTCGACGGATCGCGGAGCGGTCGGGTCGCGGGACTCGCGCCCGCCGCGCAGGGCGAGGACGGCGATGATCACCGCGAAGAGAACGTCGACCCAGAAGATCCAGCGCCAGCTGATCTGCGCCGGTCAGGACGCCGCCGACCAGCACCCCGACCCCCGAGATCAGCTCGGTCGCCGCGCCCCACATCCCGATCGCCAGCCCGCGCGACTCGCCCGTGAAGAGGTTGGTGAGCATCGCGAGCGACGAGGGCATCATCATCGCCCCGCCGGCACCCGCGACCGCGATCCCCCCGATCAGGACCTCCGCCCCGGGGGCGATGGCGGCGATCACGGAGCCCGCGGCGAAGAGGGCCGTCCCGAGGAGCAGGGTCCGCCGCCGGCCGAAGATGTCGCACAGCCGTCCCGGCGGCGATCAGCAGCGCCGTGAACGGGATGTAGAAGGCCGACCACCGTCCACTGCAGCTCGGCCAGCGAGGCGTTGAACTGCCGTGGATCGTCGGGATGGCGACGACGACCGCCGAGGTCGGAAGCTGCACGATCCCGGCGGCCGCGACGGTGGCCCAGAGCGTCATCGGCCGGCTCGCCGCGGGTCCCCGCGGTCGCCTCCATCGGCGGCGATCCTAGACCGCGAGAGGTCTCAGCCGACGCTCAGCTCCTCGGACCGCGCTCATACGGCGGCCGTCGAGCATCCGCGGACGTCGAACCACGACCAAAGGAGTCCCATTCCGGCGGATCGGCCTACGAGGCACACCTCCCCCACCGCCCGGAATGGCACCGTAAAACGTGCCCTCACGGGGTGCGGTCTGGCGGTTGTGCACCGCTAAACTCACCCCTCCGCGCCGCTATCGTCTAGGGGACTAGGACGCCGGATTCTCAGTCCGGAAACCGGGGTTCGAATCCCCGTAGCGGTGCCTTCTGGCTACTCCCGCAGCCCGGCGCCTTCGAGGGCTTCCGCCTTAACCTCTCAGCGGAGCTCCTCGACAAGCCCGATGATGATGCCCTCGGGGCCGCGGACGTAGCAGTAGCGGTAGGTGTCCTTGTACTGCGCCACCTCGCCCACGAGTTCGGCGCCGTGGGCGCGCAGGCGGTCGAAGACGGCGTCGACGGCGTCGACGACGAACGTGAGGCGAGGGATGCCCGGGGTGTTCATCGGCGCCCTCGGCGCAATGCTCGTGGCCACCGGCGTGTGGAACGCCGAAAGCTCGACCCGGCCGTGGCCGTCCGGGGTCCGCACGAAGGCGATGTCCGCTCGGACGCCCTCAAGCCCGACGAGCTGGTCGACCCATCCACCCTCGACCGTCGCCTCGCCCTCCAGTTCCAGGCCCAGTTCGACGAAGAACGCGATTGCAGCCGCGAGGTCCTCGACCACAACGCCGGCGTGATCCATCCGGTGGATCGTCATGCCACGCAGTATCGCGTCAAGCGCAGGTACGGCCCCCGCATGATCAAGCGGGATTCGCCCCAAGCCCAGCGGCGTCGAGGGCCTGCTCGCGGGACTCGAAGAGGCGGAAGCGGACGACGTTCAAGTCCTTCAGGTCCCAGACGCCGAAGAAGTCGCGCTCGCTTCTGACCCCGCTGCCCCGGCCCGTTCCAGCCTGCCGGAAGACAGTTACGACCGCATCGCCCGCATCGATGTATTCGCGGTACTCGATCTCGTAGTTCTCCCAGGGGGCGAGCCAGTCCCGGAAGAACTTTCGCACTCCCTCGTGACCGTGGTAGATGCTCGCCGCTGGCAGCCCGCTCGCGGATGTGTCCCAGACGATGTCGGTGTCGAAGTACTCGCCGTACACGCCGCGAGCTCCTCCGCGAAGCGCTGCGAGAACTCCTTGACGACCTCAACGTTCTCCCGCGACATCGCCCGCGCAGTATCTCGCGCGAGCAGCGAAGGAGCCGCCCATAGGGTGCCGGATTCGATGACGGCCGCAAGCTTCCCCGAGAGCCCGCCGACGGTCTCGGCGGCCGGCCTCTTCGGGCGCGTCATGGCGCTCGTGGCGCTCACGGTCGGCTTCGCGACCCTTGGCGTCTACCTCGGGCGACACTTGGGCGGGGCCGGCTGGTTCATTCCCTGGCTCTTGTCCCTCGGCTGCCTGATCGGGCTGAATGTGGCCAACTCGCGAGGACGGACAGGCCTCGCGCTGGTGCTGCTCTTCGCGTTCGGACTGCTGATCGGCGCCAGCGTGGCAACCACGATCGACTACTACTCGAAGACGGACCCGACCGCGGTTCGTCTGGCGTTCGGGGCGACGGCCCTGTTCGTCGCCGCGCTCGGGGCGGGCGGGTATGCCGTTCGCCGGGATCTCGCATTCCTCTATCGCATCGCGTTCGTGCTGCTGCTCGGGCTTCTGGGATTCGGGATCGTCCTGATCTTCGTCGACATCCCCGCGGCGTACACGGCCTACTCGTTGGCGGGGCTCGCCATCTTCGGGCTCTACACCGTCATCGACTTCAACCGTCTGCGCCGTGCGGGGAGGGAGGAGGCAATCCCACTCGCAGCGGGGATCTTCCTCGACGTTCTCAACATCTTCCTGTTCTTCCTCCGCCTCTTCGGGCGCCAGGGGTAGTCTCACCGCGTGATTGGCCCCGCCCACGGGTTCGAGGAGAGGAGCTGAGATGGTGGACCTGAAACTCGAGGTCGTGACGTTGCCCGTCTCCGACGTCGATCGAGCGAAGAGCTTCTACGAGGGCCTGGGATGGCGGCTCGACGCCGACCTGACGCCCAGCGATGACGTTCGGGTGGTGCAGTTCACGCCGCCCCACTCGCAGTGCTCGATCCACTTCGGCAAGGGCCTGACGGCGGCTCAGCCAGGCGCCGTGGACAGGCTGATCCTCGCGGTGGAGGACATCCACGCCGCCCGGAACGATCTCATCGGCCGGGGCGTCGACGTCGGCGAGGTGGAGGACAGGCGGCCCCCGGGCGTCGAGGGGGAGGAACGCTCGTACTTCGCGTACGCCTCGTTCAAGGACCCGGACGGCAATGGCTGGCTGCTCCAGGAGATCACGACCCGCCTCCCCGGCCGGGAATGGGAGGACTGATATGGACGTAGCCTCCCTCGCAGATCTCCTACACGAGACCTCCGAGCGTCACGGCTCATTCGAGGCGGTCGCCCCGAAACACGACTGGTGGGACTGGTACGCCGCCTATATGGACGCGCGGCAGAGCGGAAGCGCGCCGGATGAGGCCTCCGCCGCCGCCGGGCGCTACATGGCGGAGGCCAAGCACGTCGTAGTTCCGTCGGAGTGAGGGCCGGACGATGAGCGACTACGACGTCATCGTCATCGGCGGCGGCTCTCCGGGCGAGCACTGCGCCGGCGACCTCGCCGAGGGTGGCCTCCGAGTCGCGATCGTCGAGCGGGAGCTGGTCGGGGGCG
This sequence comes from uncultured Actinomycetes bacterium, assembly GCA_963841455.1. Classification (GTDB taxonomy): domain Bacteria; phylum Actinomycetota; class Thermoleophilia; order Solirubrobacterales; family 70-9; genus JAWVFM01. Next base: position 79,109 of record CAWJCU010000009.1, on the reverse strand, counting down.
AATGCTCCTACTGGGCTTGCATCCCGTCGAAGACGCTGCTGCGACCCGGCGAGGCCGCGCAGGCCGCGCGAAACGCGGCGGCGAGCGCCGAGGTCGACGTCGAGGCCGCGCTCGCCTGGCGAGACTTCATGGTCTCCGACTACTCCGACGAGGGCCAGGAGCGCTGGTTGGCGGACAACGGGATCGACCTGCTGCGCGGCACCGGTCGGCTCGCCGGAACGGGCGTGGTCGAGGTCGACGGCGTCCGCCACACCGCAGACCACGTCGTCCTGGCGAACGGCGCCGACCCGTTCGTGCCGCCGGTTCCGGGACTGCGCGAGCTCGAGGGCGTCTGGACCAACCGCGAGGCGACGGGGATGAAGACGATCCCCCGGCGCATGCTGGTGCTGGGCGGCGGGCCAGTTGGCGTCGAGTTGGCGCAGGCCGTACGTCGCCTCGGCGGCGAGGTGACGCTCGTCGAGGGCGCCGAGCACGTCCTGCCGCGCGAGCCCGCGCCGCTGGGCGACGCTCTCGGCGAGGTTCTCCGTCGCGACGGCGTCGAGCTCGGCCTCGGCCTGCGGGCGACGGCGGCGCGGCGCCAGGGCGACGACTACGTCCTCGAGTTCGACGATCACTCCGAGCTCCGCGGCGACAGGCTGCTTGTCGCCACCGGGCGGCGACCGCGCGTCGAGGGGCTCGGGCTCGAGACCGTCGGCGTCGAGGCCGAGCCGCACGGCATTCCCGTCGACTCGCACCTTCGCGCCGGAGAGCGCCTCTGGGCGATCGGGGATGTCGCCGGCATCTGGCCGCTGACCCACGTCGGCAAGTACCAGGGTGAGGTCGTCGCGGCGAACATCCTCGGGGAAGCGCGCGAGGCCAGCTACGAAGCCGTGCCGCGCGTCGTCTACACGGACCCCCAGGCCGCCGCGGTCGGCGCGGTCGAGGCGCCGTTCACCGCAACCGCCCAAGTCTCCGCGGTGGCCAAGACGGCCACCTACACGCGCGCCTACGCCGAGTCCAACGGCTTTCTCACGCTGCTGAGCGACGGTGAGCGGCTGACCGGCGCATACGCCCTCGGTCCCGAGGCCGGCGAGTGGCTGCAGCAGGCGACGCTGGCGATTCGCGCCGAGGTCCCGCTCGAGGTGCTTCGCGACACGATTCAGCCCTTCCCGACCTTCTCGGAGATCTTCGTCGCCGGGCTGAAGGCGCTGCGGGCGAAGATCGCGTAGGCCTTACGCCCGCTCCGGCTCCGGGATGTCGACGACGTCGGATGCCTCCGGCCGCAGCATGATCGCCGCGGCAACCGCCCCGGCCAGGCAGAAGAGCACCCCGAGCTCGAACTGGGTCGAGAACCCGTCGGTGAGCGCGCGAGTCGTCGCCGTGCCGCCCGCGATCTCCGAGTGGGTGTGGGAGGTCGCGAGCGTGCTGAGGACGGCGAGGCCGAGCGCCGCCCCGACGAAGCGCGAAGTGTTGAGCACGCCGGACGCCATTCCACTCACCCGGGCCGGCACGCCCTGCACCGCGACGATCGTCGCGGGCACGAGTGCGAGCCCGAGCCCGAAGGCGCCGAGGATCCCGCCCGGGAGCACGCTCCCCAGGTAGCTGCCGTTCGGCGCGACGCCGGTGAGAAGAGCCTCACCCGCCGCCGCCGAGAGCATCCCTGCGACGAGCACGACCCGCGCCCCGACCCGCTTGGCGAGGCGCGGGGCCAGCGTGGCGCCGGTGCCAACCGCGAGCGTCATCGGCACGAAGGCGAGCCCGGTTTCCAAGGCGCTGAAACCAAGCGTTCCCTGCATGTAGAGCGACTGGAAGAACCAGAAGCCGAAGATCGCGGCGTAGAGCAGGAAGATGGTCAGGTTCGCCGCCCGCAGCGTCCGCATGCGGAAGATCCCCAGGGGCATCAGCGGTTCGCGGGCGAAGTTGCCCTCGTAGATCGCGAACGCGACGAGCAGCGCCGCGCCGGCGGCGAGGGGAGCGAGCACGCCGGGGGCGCCCCAGCCGAGCCGGTCGGTGGTGACGATGGCGTAGGTCAGCGCGGTCATGCCTCCGGTCACGAGCACCGCTCCGAGCACGTCGAAGTGCCGGCCCTCGGCGGCGCCACGGCCCTCGGGGATGAGGACCTTGCTGCCGAGCACGATCGCGAGGCCGATCGGGACGTTGATGAGGAAGATCGCGGGCCAGCCCAGGCCCTGCGTCAGCACTCCGCCGAGCAGTACGCCGGAGGTCGCCCCGATGGCTCCCACGGCGCCCCAGATCCCGAGCGCCCGGTTGCGCGGCGGGCCCTCGTCGAACGACGTGGTGATGATCGCGAGCGTCGCGGGGGTGATGAGAGCGCCGCCGATGCCCTGGACCGCTCGTGCGGCGAGCAGCATTCCGGATGATTGCGCGACGGCGCAGAGAAGCGAAGCGCCCGAGAAGAGGAGCGTGCCGGCGAAGAACATCCGCCGCCGGCCGAAAAGGTCCGAGGCGCGTCCTCCGAGGAGCAGGAAGCCGGCGAACGTGAGCGTGTACGCATTGAGCACCCACTGAAGGCCGATGCTCGAGAAGCCAAGCTCGTCCTTGATCGACGGCAGGGCGACGTTCACGATCGACACGTCGAGAATGACCATGAACTGGCCAAGGCAGACGACGAAGAGCAGCGCGTTCGAGTTGCGCCGGATGAGATCCCTGCCGGCGGTGACCGGGTTCACCGGCGCACCGCGGCGAGGATGTAGGCCGCTTCGACCGCGGCCGCGAGGATCGTCTCGCTCGGCTGCCCGTCCTTGGTTGCCGACCGGGTTGTTTCGATGCTCGTGCAGTCGGGCATGTATTGAGTCCTCCACCGTGGTTCGATAGTACGACGAGCATCGTAGCAAAAGTTCGACAGTTCTCGTATAATCGAAATCCGATGAGTCTTGTCGACCAGGCAGTCAAGCTTCACCACCCCGAACGGGAGGAGATCGAGCTCGCGTCGGTCCTGCACGCGCTGAGCGACCCGCAGCGGCTCCACATCGTCCGCGAGCTGGCCGTGGACGACGCGCCTCGTCCGTGCGGGTCGATCGAGCTCGACGTGACGAAGTCGACGATGACGCATCACTTCCGCGTGCTTCGCGAGGCGGGCGTGATCCAGCAGCGTCGTGAGGGCACGACCAAGCTCACCTCGCTTCGCCGGGGCGATCTCGACGCGCGCTTCCCGGGCCTGCTCGACGCAGTCCTCTAGGTTCCCGGCGTGAGCCCGCCGGCCGGCATCTCGCTCGTCACGAGCACGGGCGGCCCGCGCGAGCTCGCCGAGGCCGCGCGGATCGCCGAGGAGGCCGGGTTCGCATCGGTCTGGGCCACCGAGTTCTACGACCGCTCGGCCACCATCGCGCTCGCGGCGATGGCGGAGGCGACGAGCACGATCGAGCTTGGTAGCGCGATCGCGTACGCCTTCGGGCGCACCCCCCTTGTCCTGGCGGCGGAGGCCCGCGACCTCGATGAGCTCTCGGGCGGGCGCGTGACGATCGGGCTCGGAACGGGGACGCGGAAGATGCAGCAGGACTGGCACGGGCTCGACGGCGAGCACCCGGCGAGCCGGATGGAGGAGCTGGTCCCTCTGCTGCGGCAGCTTTGGCGCCTCCACGAGGGGCCCGTGGAGCACGACGGCCGCTTCTACCGCCTCCACGTCCAGCCGACGGCGCCGCCGCGAGAGCCGTTCCGCCTCGAAGACGCCGATCTTCATGGCCGGCGTCAACGCGCGGATGATCGAGGCGGCCGGGGCGGTGGCCGACGGCCTCGTCGGCCATCCGCTGTTCACTCCCAAGTACGTGCGCGAGGTCGTGCGCCCGGCGCTCGCGCGCGGCGCCGAGCGCGCGGGCCGCGACGCCCCGCCGCCCGATCGCCGGCTACCTGACGACGTCGGTCGGCCACGACCGGCGATGCCGCGCGCCGCGACGCGGCGGCGATCATCGCCTTCAACTCGACGGTCAAGACCTACCGCGCGACCCACCGCGCCGGCGGCTTCGAGCGCGAGGGCGAGGCGATCCGCGCCGCGTGGAAGCAGGGCGACTTCGAGGGCATGGCCGACGCCGTCACCGACGAGATGATCGACACGATCGCGCTCGCGGGAACGCCCGAGGAGGTGCGCGACCGCTACGCCGAGCGCTGGGCCGGCGTCTACGAGCGAACGCTGCTGTGGCCGCCCGCCTATCGCGGCGAACCGGCGGTCCTCGCGGCGATCGAGGCGTTCGCCGGGCGCGTAGAGCCCGCGCCCGCCGGGCCTAGGTATCTCTGTCGCGGCCGCGCGAGCGGGCATAATCCCGCCTGCCGAACGACCGAAGGAGTCGCATGGGCCGCATCAGAGCAGGATGGGCGCTGACCAAGAAGAGCTGGGCGGTGCTCGAGGGGAACAGGACGCTGATCCGGTTCCCGCTCTACGGCGCCGTGGCGACGATCCTGATGGGGGTCATCGTCGTCGGGCCCGGGCTCTACCTCATCGACCAGGGGAGCAAGGGCGGGGGGATCGCGCTGGCGATCATCGGCTTCTACATCCTGGCTGTCATCGGCTTCTACTTCAGCGTCGCCCTCGCTGCGGCCGCGGACATGATCTTCCGCGGCCAGCAGCCCACGGTCAGTGACGGCCTCGACGTCGCGCGAAGCCGATTCAGGGCCATCGCCGGCTGGGCCGCACTGTCGACCGTCGTCGGCGTGGTCCTGAGCATCCTCGAGGAGTCGGGGATCATCGGGCAGATCCTCGGCCGGCTGCTCGACATCGGGTGGTCGTTGCTCACCTTCCTCGCGGTCCCGGTGATCGCGATCGAGGGCACGGGCCCCATCGACACGTTCAAGCGCTCGGCCGGGATCTTCCGCTCCAAGTGGGGCCAGCAGCTCACCGGCAACCTCGCGATCGGCGGCCTGGTGTTCCTGCTCGGGATCCTGCCTGCCGGACTCCTGATCGTCGCGGGGATCGCGCTGTGGTCCTCCAGCGGATTCGGCGGGGCGCTGCTGGTGATCGTCGGCGCGATCGTCGGCGCGATCGCGCTCCTGATCTCGAAGGCGCTCTCGGGGATCTTCGGCGTCGCGCTCTATCGCTATGCGACGGGCGGCGAGCCAGTCGGCGGCTTCACCCTGCGGAGCTCGAGTCAGCGGTTCGGCGGAAGAAGGGCGCGCCGGCTCCGGGGACGGCCTGAGCCGGCCGTCGAGGCTCCGACGTCCCGGGCCCACGACCAGCAGGTAGACCATCACGCGAGCTGGAACGGCGCCAGCGTCAGGCTGATGACCTCTCCCTCGCCGATGCCCGAGCTCGACGATCGCCCCGACCATGTCGCCCGCGAGGACGAGCGCCGCGAGCCTCGTCCCGAGGCCGACGATGAGCAGGACTCCGCCGACGACCTCGATGACGCCGATCGCGTAGACGAACGCATCGGGGGACGGCAGGCCGTAGTCGCGGAAGGAGTCGACCTCGCTCGCGTGGTTCGTGAACTTGCCGATCCCGAAGATGACGAAGATCGCGCCGGAGACGATCCGGCCGGCGAGCGCGAGATCGGCCTTCCGGCCCGGACGTCGGGCCGGCGACGAGAAGCTCTCTGAGCCTGGCCATCGAGCCCCAGTCTCGCAACGGCTTCAGCCGTTACGCATAGAGTCGTCCCGTGCGGCGCCTGATCCCGCTGCTCTCCGACCGCCACCCGGTCATCCAGGGCTTCCTCGTCGTCGGGGGCCCGGTCATCTTCGGCGTCCTCTGCGGGATCCTGCTCGGCCACTCGAGCGCGGCGTACGTGATCGCGAGCGTGCTGTCGATCGCGGGCGGTTTCCTCGCCGGCTTCGAGCACGCGGGCTGGCGTGGCGGGGCCGTCCGCGGCGTCGTGGGCGGCACGCTCTTCGGCTCCTCGATCCTGCTCGGTCACGCCATCGACGGCGCCCACGAGACGGTGAAGCTGCCCGACCCGCACGTCCTGCTCGTCGTCGCGACGGCTGTGTTCGGGACGCTTCTCGGGTCGCTCGGCGGGCGGGCCCGGGGCCGCGTGGAAGCCTCGTCCTGATAGGTTCTCAGGCCAGGGAGCGGCCAAGGACGGCCGACAGATCGGCGAGGAGAGGAGACAGTTGATGCGGCGGTGCGTGACGGGTTTGGTTGCGGTGGTGGCCGCTTGCATTCGCTCCGGCGGCGAGCGCGGGTATCACCGACGACGCGCAGACGGCGCTCAACATCATCCCGTCGGGTCAGTACGGCGATCTGACGCCGCCGCCCGGGGCCGACACCCAGGCGAAGATGTACGACGGGCTCACGCCGCTCTTCGACAACGTCAAGGACAAGGACCTCACCAAGTACTTCAAGTCGGAGAAGTTCGGCATCGACACCTCCGGCCCCGGCACCGCCGAGACCGTCCCGTACCCGGGCGTCACGATCACGCGCGACAAGTACGACGTTCCCCACGTCAACGCGACGACGCACGACGGCGGCGTCTGGGCCGCGGGCTGGATCGCCGTCGAGGACCGCGGGCTGCTCCTCTGGTCTCGCCCGCAACGACGCCTACGTGGCCGCGATCGACGTTCCCGGGCTCGACGCCGTCAGCCTGATCGCGCGGCCTCAAGACCTTCACGCCGAGCCAGCAGACGATCGACACGGTCCACCAGCAGCGCCAGGTGCTTCTGAACGCAGGGGCGGAGGGCGCGGCCGTGGTGCACGACATCGACACGTTCGTGCAGGGCATGAACGACTACATCGACGCCACACACCCCGAGCACCCCGCACTTCACCGACACCGACATCTTCGCCCTCAACGCGCTGAAGGACCAGTTCGTGGGCGAGGGCGGCGGCGACGAGGCGCGGCGCTCGCAGTTCCTCGGTGGGCTCGAGAAGCGCCTCGGCGCGAACAAGGGCTACAGCGTCTTCAACGACCTGCGCCAGCACACCAACGACGGCAGCCCGACGACGGTCGACGGCAGGTTCCCCTACGAGGCCGCGCCGACGAAGCCGGGCGCCAAGGGCAGCGTCGTCCTCGACCCCGGCAGCTACACGCCCACGCCCGCGGCGAAGGTGAGCGGCGTCGCGGCCAAGCCGGCCGAGCGCCCCCAGGCGAGCAACGAGCTGATGATCGAGAAGAAGTACTCGAGCACGGGCAACCCGCTGCTCGTCGGCGGCCCGCAGATCGGCTACTTCTACCCCGGCTTCACGTACGAGATCGACATGCACGCCGCCGACCTCCATTGGCGCGGGCGCGACGTCGGTCGCCGTTCCCCGGCTACATGCTGATCGGCCGCGGCAAGGACTTCGCGTCGACGCTCACCTCCGCCGGCAGCGACGTCATCGACCAGTACGCCGAGACGCTCTGCGGCGGCAGCGACACGAAGTACCTCTACAACGGCACGTGCACGCCGATGGGCACCGTCGACGCCGGGACGCTCGACGGCAAGCCGGTGACGTTCAGGACCACCGTGCACGGCCCGGTCGTCGGGCTACGCGACCGCGAAGGGCACGAAGGTCGCGATCGCCTCGAAGCGCTCGAGCTTCGGCAAGGACTCGCTCGACCTGCTCTACAACCGTCGTCTCTCGAACGGCCAGGTGCACGAGCGCCGAAGTCGTTCGATGCAGGCCGCGGCGCTCACCCCGCAGACCTTCAACTCCTTCTACATGGACTCCAAGAACGTCGCCATGTTCGGCGCCGGCCTGCTGCCGATCCGGCCCGCGGGCATCGATCCGAGCCTGCCGACCGTCGGCACGGGCCAGTACGAGTGGAAGGGCTTCCTGCCGGCGAAGCAAGCACATCCAGGGCATCGACCCGCAGAAGACGCCCGTCAAGGGAACGATGGTGAACTGGAACAACATCAGCGCCCACGGCTTCGGCGCCGCCGATGACGCCTTCGGCGGCAACGGGTCCGCCGCGCGCGTGGACATGCTGAACAAGGAGCTGAAGCAGCAGAGGGACAAGAAGGGCAAGTGGTCGCTCGCCTCGGTCACCTCCGCGATGAACGCCGCCGCGACCCAGGACGTCCGCTCCGTCGACACGACGCCGCTGCTGCAGAAGCTCCTCAAGGGCTCGAAGGCGCCGAACAAGCAGGCGGCCCAGATGCTGAGCGTGCTTGAGGCCTGGAGGAAGCACGGCTCGAGCCGCCTCGACAAGAACCTCGACGGCAAGATCGACGATCCGGGCGCGGCCGTGATGGACGCCGCGTGGCCGAAGATCGCCGACGCGTTCATGAAGCCGCAGCTCGGCAGCCAGCTCGACGAGCTGAGCTCGCTCGTTCTCGCGCTTCGACGCGCCGCCCGGCGGTCAGTACAGCGGCTGGTACCAGTACTTCGACCGCGACATCAAGCGGCTGCTCGGCATCAAGCAGCCCGACCCGTTCGCGAACGACTACTGCGGGAACGGCAAGCTGAAGAAGTGCCAGAAGTCGGTCTGGAAGGCGATCAAGTCAGCCGGCGCGGAGCGAGACCAAGTCGCAGCACACGTCGAACCCGAAGAAGTGGCGTGCGAGCGCGACCGCGGAGCGGATCAAGTTCGCCCCGGGGATCCTCCCGACGACGATGCGCTACACGAACCGCCCGAGCGGGATCCAGCAGGTGATCTCGTTCAACAAGCACGGCTGAGCCGAAAAGCCCAGGCGCCGCTCTACGATGGCCCTGTGACCTCGTCGATCGACGAGAAGCTGCCGGGCGCGGATCTCGTGGAGGCGGGCCTCGAAGACATCCTCGGCGGCCGCGAAACCGAGGCGAGCCTCGCCGTTCGGTTGGCGTCCGCTCGCCTGCGGGCGGTTGGGATCTCGGTCCCGCAGGATCGCGGTGGCGCACCCGCCTCGCACCGGCTCTACGGCGTTCTCGCAGGGACCGATCCACGCAGCGCCCACTCCCGCTACAACGCGGTCGTGCGGCGAGTCGCGAGCTTCGCCGCCGCGGCCGAGCATGCGCGCAGACGCTGACCGCGAGCGAATTCGGAGGCTCGCGGGCGAGCTCGGGCGCATCGCGCCCCCAGGCACCCGCGTCTATCTGACCGGGGGGGCAACCGCGGTCCTCGAGGGCTGGCGCGAGGCGACGATCGACGTCGATATGCGGATCGAGCCCGAGTCGGATGAGGTGCTTCGCGGAATCGCCGCGCTCAAGGACGAGCTCGAGGTCAACGTCGAGCTGGCTTCGCCCCCGGATTTCATCCCCGAGCTCCCTGGGTGGCGCGAGCGAAGCCCGTTCGTGTTCCGGGCGGGCACGATCGACGTTCACCACTTCGATCCGTACTCGCAGGCTCTGTCGAAGATCGAGCGCGGATTCGATCTTGACCTCGAGGATGTGTCAGCGATGATCGAGCGGAAGCTGGTGGAGCCGGCGCATCTCCGCGACCTCTTCGATCGGATCGAGCCCGACCTCTACCGCTACCCCGCGATCGAAGCGATCGCGTTCAGGGACAAGCTGGAAAGCACGCTGGCTCGCCCGTAGCGCGCATCCAGCAGGTCATCTCGTTGACAAGCACGGCTGAGCCGGTTGCTAGCGCAGGATCCGTCGGTGGGGCTTGCGCCTCGTGATCTTGAAGGCTGCCTGCGCCGGCGATCGGTCTCGGCCGCCGGGCCCCACGGCACGGACCGCGAAGGTGTAGCCGCCCGGGTTGAGACCTCGGTAGATCCTCGGCGACGTGCATGTCGCGAACCTCGCCCGCCTTCCCTTGGGCGCAAGTCGGCAGTCGAAGGAGGTGGCCAGATCGTCGCCCGCTTCGCCGGCTGAGCATCGCCCCAGGGGATCCCGCCGACCACGATGCGCCACGGAACCGCCCGAGCGGATCCCGCAGGTCATCTCGTTCGACAAGCACGGCTGAGTCTCGGTCCGGATCGGCCGTGCTGAGCCGCGGCTGGCCGGTTCGACAATCAGGCCTGTTAGTACCCGCCGCCGGCGGGTACTCCCGTTCTGAAACGTCGGTTTATGACGCAATTGGTGTGGTGATGGCAACAACGACCGCGGTGGGGAGTGATGTGGTCGCTGAGCGATTAGAGGTCCAGCTGGCGGGGACGCCCGCGAGCATCGCGCGAGCGCGCGAGGCTGTGCGGTCCTTCGCCGATGGATGCGGCGCAGACGCGGATGACCTCGCGCTCGCCGCCTCCGAGGCGGTGACAAACGCGCTCGTCCACGGGTACCGAGACGGAGTCGCCGGGTCGATTGGGCTCCGCGGCTATCGAGACGGCGATGACTGCGTCCTCGTCGTCACCGACCACGGGGTGGGGATGCGTCCGCACCCCGGGAGGTCCGGCCTCGGCATGGGTCTGCCTGTGATCACCGCGGTGGCCCAGAGCGTCGAGATCGTGAGCCTGCCGCGCGGAACCGCGATCCGCATGCGCTTCCGCCGCGTCTAACGGCTTTTAGGGTCGGGGCGAGCGGGTATCCCGGCTCGGCCATGCCACGACTGCGCCGAGTCGACTGCTCGACCCCGGGGATTCGCCGCGCCCGCCGCGGTCGCGGGTTCTCCTACCACGAGGCCGACGGCACCCTGATCTCAGATCGCGAGGTGCTCGACCGCATCCGAGCACTCGCCATCCCGCCCGCTTGGGAGGAGGTGTGGATCTGCCCTCATCCCCGTGGCCACATCCAGGCCACGGGGATCGACACCGCGGGCCGCAAGCAGTACCGCTACCACGACGCTTGGCGCGAGCGACGCGACCAGCTCAAGTTCGACCGCGTTCTGGTCTTCGCGCGGGGGCTGCCGGCCCTCCGTGAGCGGCTCGACGCCGACCTCGAGCGCCGGGGCCTGATGCGCGAGCGCGTGCTCGCGTGCGCGGTCGCGCTCCTCGACCTCGGGTTCTTTCGCATCGGAAGCGAGCGGTACGCGGCCGAGAACGAGACCTTCGGCCTCGCCACCCTCCGCAAGCGCCACCTCCGGCTCGAGCGCGGCGAGGCGACCTTCGACTACCGCGCGAAGGGCGGGCAGCGCCACGTGCAATCGGTGGCCGACGAGTCGGTGCTGCCAACGCTCCGGGCGCTCAAGCGGCGCCGCGGCGGCGGCCAGGCGCTGCTGGCCTACCGGGATGGGCGGCGTTGGGTCGACGTCCGCTCCGAGGAGGTGAACGCCTATCTCGACGAGGTGCTGGGGGACGGTTTCACAGCCAAGGACTTCCGGACGTGGAACGCCACCGTGCTCGCGGCGGTCGCGCTCGCCCGCGACGGCGGCCCGGCGACGAGCCGGGCCGCCCGGAAGCGCGCCATCACGGCGGCGGTTGAGGAGGTGGCCGAGTATCTGGGCAACACCCCGGCCGTCTGCCGAAGCGCGTACATCGACCCCCGGGTGATCGACCGCTTCGACTCGGGCGAGACGATCAGGGCCGCGCTTCAGCGCGCGAAGCGCAGCGCCGGCCGGAACGGCTTCGCCGACCGCGAGCGGATCGAGCGCGCAGTGCTGAGGCTGATCGCGTCGTAGGCTGCCGGTCGTGAACTACCTCTTGGTGGCCGTGTTCGGCGCCGCCGGTGCCGTGTCCCGTTACGCGCTCGACGGGTGGATCTCCTCGTCCACCCGTGGACAGTTCCCTTGGGGGACGCTCACGATCAACGTCCTGGGCGCCTTCGCTCTCGGGCTGGTGGTCGCGCTCACCACCGAGCGCCTCCTCCCGCATCCGGAGTGGCGAGTGGCTCTCGGCATCGGCTTCCTCGGCGCGTTCACGACCTTCTCGACTTACGCCTACGAGACCGTCAAGCTGGCCGAGGACGGCGCGATTGGCCTTGCGCTCGCGAACGCGATCGGGATGGTGGCGATCGGTCTGGCCGCGGCCGCCCTCGGCCTCGCGGCCGGGAGGGCCCTCTGATGTCTCGCATGGAGGGCGAGGGGAAGCTGCTACGCGTCTTCATCGGCGAATCGGATCGCCACGGCCGCAAGCCGCTCTACCAGGCGATCGTCGAGATGCTCCGCCAGGAGGGCCTCGCCGGTGCGACCGTGCTCCGCGGCGTCGAGGGCTTCGGGGCGAAGAGCCACCTGCACACCGCCCGGATCCTTCGGCTCTCGGACGACCTGCCGGTCGTCATCGAGGTCGTCGACACCGCGGAGCGCATCGAGGCGATCCTGCCCCGCCTCGACGAGATGGTCGGCGACGGGATGGTGACCCTCGAGCGGGTCGAGGTGATCGCGTACCGCGCCGAGCCGCCGAGCGGTTGATCCGCGCGCGCGGCGGCGGCATCGGTTAGGTTCTCGCCCCCAGACCAGAACCGGAGGGTGCATTGGACCCAGCGACGCTGAAGAAGATCCCGCTTTTCGCGGAAGTGCCGGATGACGTGCTCGCCAAGATCGCTCCGTGGGCGACCGTCGAGGAGTGGCCCGAGGGTAAGGTGATCGTCAAGGAGGGCGGCTTCTCCAACCACTTCTACGCGATCGAGGACGGGACGGCGAAGGTGGAGCGCGAGGGCCAGCACCTCGCCGACCTCGGTCCGGGCGACGTCTTCGGCGAGCAGGGCCTCCTCGAGAAGCAGGAGCGCTCGGCCACCGTCACCTCGACCTCCGAGATCCGCCTCATCAAGATCGAGCACTGGGAGCTCTCGCGCATGCGGCAATCGATGCCCGAGGTGGTCGAGCAGCTGCGCGAGAAGGTGGAAGCGCAGCGGGGCTGATCTGAGGGGCTTTAGCCCCGAAAGCAGCATGTAAGGGCGCCGAGAGGCGCCCGCAAGGCATTAGACTCCCCGCCACATACGGCCGGTGGCCAAGGGAAGTCCGGTGAGAGTCCGGCGCGGTCCCGCCACTGTGACCGGGTAGAGGGGCATCGCATGAGCCGCCTGTCGCGCGGCTCAGCCACTGGGGTCGCCACAGCGTTCCCGGGAAGGCGCGAAGCCCGTCCCGGAAGCCAGGAGACCTGCCACGGCCAGCCATGTAGTCCCTCGAGGAAAGGGTGGCCAGATGCACTCATCCACACATCTCGACGCTCGCGGTCGCATGCGCTATTCGCGGTCGCTGCTCGCGAGCCCCGCCGGCGGCCGGAGCGAAGCGTCACGGCCGCACCTCCGCGTGGAGGCGACCGGCGGGAAGGTCCTCGCCGACCTCCCCCAGCGGACCATCCCGGCCGCCGTCAAGACCGATCCCGGCGCCGACTGCTTCGGGCCTCCGGGTGGAAGCGGCGACCGGGTCGACATTCCCAATGACACGGCGCTCGGCCTGCTCGCCGACGCCATTGCCCGACGCTCCGGGCGCTGCGCCCGCTCTCGATCACCGATCAATTCTCGTTCGGCCTTGGTATCTGCGGCATCGGCGGCAAGGTCGCCAGCGGCGACGGCTTCTGGTACCTGAAGCGAACCACGTGGGCGCGCAGGTCGGCGGCGACCAGCTCAAGGTCCACGACGGCGACGAGATCCTCTGGTACCTGGCGCCGGGCTTCCCGGTGGGCGACGAGCTCGCGCTGCGGGCACCGGCCCGGGCCAGGCCCGGGCGAGCCGGTGCGAGGTGAAGGTCGTCTCGTACACCGACAAGGGCAAGCGCCGGCCCGCCAAGGGCGCCGAGGTGGGCCACGGCGCGAATCCCACCGACGCCGACGGGGATCACCGCGGTGACGTTCCCCGCGGCCGGAACGCGCAAGCTCCAGGCCGATCGCGCGGATGACATCCCCTCCAACGTCGAGACGGTCTGCGTCAAGGCCGACCCGTCGAAGTGCCCGCCGCGGGGCGGGTGAGGCCCGCGTGAGAGAAGGCCTGCGGCTCGTGACCGCGGCGGCGGTGGCCGTCGCGGTCACCGGCTGCGGCCTCGGCGCGGGCCCGTCCTCGCCGGGCACGGCGACGCTCACCGTCACGCGCGACTACGGCACGCAGCAGGATCGCGTCCGCGAAGGAGGATGATCCGGCGGAATCGGAGACCGTGCTCCGCTTCCTCGATCGCAACGCGCCAGATCTCCACCCGCTACGGCGGCGGCTTCGTCCAGTCCATCAACGGGCTTGCGGGAGCGGAGCGTGGCGGGCGGCGATTCGACTGGTTCTTCTACGTCAACGGGGTCGAGTCGCCGGTCGGCTCGACGCAGGTGCGGCGTCCGCGGCGGCGATCGGATCTGGTGGGACTACCGCGACTGGACGAGCGCGATGCGCGTGCCGGCGGTGGTGGGGTCCTGGCCGCAGCCCTTCGCGGGGGCCGCGCGGAACCGATCGAGGTCGAGTGCGCCGGCGACCCGGCGCCGTGCGCCATCGTCAGGGATCGGCTCGCGAGGGCGGGCGTGCGGGCGAGGGTCGACGCGAAGCATCGCGCCGTCGAGCGGACCGCGGGTCCTCGTCGGCCGGTGGAGCGCGGTTCGCAGGGACGGCGCCGCGCGCCAGCTCTCGAGGCGGCCCGCGCGACGAGCGGGGTCTTCGCGACCTTACAGCCCCGGCGGCCCCTGAGGCTCCTGCGGGCCGACGGCAGCGTCGGGCAGCGCGCCCGCGCCGACACCGGCCTCGTCGCGGCGGTTCGCGACGGCGAGGATCCGCCGACCTGGGTCGTCACGTCGGCGACGCCCCGCGCGGCGTCGAGCGAGCGGCGCGGCGGCTCGACGCCATCGACCTCGCGAGACCACTACGCGATCGCCGTCTTCGCCGACGCGGTGGTGCCGCTGCCGCTCAGTCCCGGGGGCGCCGCGTGAGGCCGGTCCTCGCCTACGTCCACCGCCCGGGCCCGCTCGGCGACGGCGGCGCGCTCGCCGCCACCGCCTACCTGGGCTCGCTCGCGCTCGCGGCGCTCGTGAGCTCGAACCCGATTGTGATCGCGGGCGCGGGCGCGGGCGTCGCGGTCGCCGGCGCTCGCCGGCGGCGCGCGGCGGGCGTTGCGGCTCGCGGCGAGGTGGGCGCTCGGCCTGGGCATCCTGCTCGTGATCGTCAACGCCTTTGCCTCGCAGCGCGGCGACACGATCCTCGTGCACGGGATCGACCTGCCGCTCGCTCGGCACGCTCGACGTCAGCCTCGAGGCGGTGGCCGAGGGGGCTGTGCTCGCACTGCGCCTCGGCGTCGTGATGTGCGCCTTCGCGGTGCACGCTGCGACGGTGGACCCCGACCGCGTCCTGCGCCTGCTGCGGCCCATCGCGAGCCGCTCGGCCCTCACCGCCACGCTGATCGCCCGGATGGTCCCCCTCGCGGCCGCCGACTACGCGCGGCTCGGCGAGGCCTCCGCCCTTCGCGGCCCGGGCGCGGCGCCGGCCGGCCGGGCGGCGCTCGCCAGGCGCCTGGTCGCCGGCTCGCTCGACCGCGCGGTCGACGTCGCCGCGACGCTCGAGCTTCGCGGCTATGCCCGGGCGCGCCCCGCACGACGGGCCGCTCGCGCGCCGCTCGCGGCACGATCCGGCGCTCCTCGCCTCGGCGCTCGCGATCGCGGCCGTCTCGATCGCGGGTGCCGGACCGGCGCGGGCGGCTTCCGCAGCTACCCGTCGACGTGGGTCGAGGCCGGCGGCGCCGACGCTGGCGCTCGCGGCCGCGCTGCCGGCGCTCGCGGCGGTTCCGTTCCTGGCCGATCCGCATCGTGAGGGCTCGTGGCTGAGCCACTCGCCCGGATCGACGGGCCTCTCCTACCGATACCCCGGCGCGCCCGAGCCGCGCGCTCGCCGACGTCGATCTGGAGATCGACCGGGCGAGCTCGTCGTGCTCGCCGGCCGCTCGGCTTCCGGGCAAGACGACGCTGCTGCGGGCGCTGTCGCGGCCTCGTCCCGCACTACCACGGCGGCGAGGTGGCGGGCGTCGTCGAGGTCGCCGGGCTCGACGCCCGCGACCACGGGCCGGCCGAGCTCGGCGGCGATGTCGGCCTCGTGGCGCAGGACCCCGAGACCCAGGTCGTCTCGACGACCGTTCGCTCCGAGCTCGAGCTGCCGCTCGAGATTCGCGGCGCCACGCCCGCGGCACGGGCCCGCTCGGTCGAGGAGGCGGCGCTCGCGCTCGCGATCCCGCACCTGCTCGATCGCACGACCGACTCGCTCTCCGGGGGCGAGCTCCAGCGCGTGGCGCTCGCGGCCGCGCTCGTCCTGCGCCCGCGACTGGTGCTGCTCGACGAGCCCACGTCGCAGCTCGACCCGGTGGCGGGCGACGAGCTGGTCTGGCTGCTGCGGCGGCTGAACGAGGAGTGGGGGATGGCGGTGGTGCTCGCCGAGCACCGCCTCGAGCGCTGCCTCGTCGCACGCTGACCGCGTGCTCGCGATGGCCGCCGGGCGCATCGCCTTCGACGGCCCGCCGGGCGCGTTCCTGGAGTGGTCCATCGCCGCCGACCGCGACCTCTCGACGCCCGGCGCACGCCTCTTCGACCGCGCGGGCCTGCGACCCCTGCCGGTGGGCGTGAAGGCGGCAAGGGAAACGTTGGCGGCGAGGGCGCTGGCGGACCCGGAGCCCACCGCCAGCCCGCCGCGGACCCCTCCCGAACGTCCCTCGGTACCGCGCTAGCCCCCACGAGGGACGTTCGGCGAAGAGGAACGGTTCTGGCGGCGCGGTGAGCGCTCGCACCTCGCCCTCGATGCGCGCGACGGCGTGGGTCCAGCTCGGCGGGCGCGACGTCATCCGGGGGCTCGACCTCGCCGTCGCGCCCGGCGAGCGGGTGGCGCTCATGGGCCGTAACGGCGCCGGCAAGAGCACCCTCCTTCGCGCTGCGGCGGGCCGGCTGGCCGCGATGCGCGGCGCCGTTTCCGCGCCCGCGCGGCTGCGCGCTGCTACCTCAGAGCCCGTCCGACATGCTGCTGCGCGAGCGTGTGGGCGACGAGCTGCCCGGCGAGGCGGGCGCGCGCGCCCTCGCCGCCGTCGGCCTCGCGATGCGGGCGACGCCGATCCTCGCGACCTCTCAGGCGGAGAGCGCCAGCGGCTGGCCCTCGCGATCGTGATGGCCGGCCGCGACGAGGCCGGCGAGCTGCCGGGGCTCGTCTGCCTCGACGAGCCCACGCGCGGCATGGATTGGGGGCGAAAGCGCGAGCTCACGTCGTGGTTGGATGAGCTGGCGGCGGCGGGCGCAGCCGTCGTCGTCGCCACCCACGACGTCGAGTTCGCCGCCACATTCGCCGACCGCGTGGTCCTCCTTGCGGACGGCCGGGCGATCGCGGACGGTGCGGCCGATGAGATCCTCTCCGGCGGCTGGTACTTCGCCACCGAGGTCGCCCGGATCCTCGGCCGCGATCGGGCGATCCTGCCCGAAGCGGGCGCGGCGCTGCTCGCCAGGCCGCTTTCGCGAGAGGATGGTGAGCGAGCGAAGCGATGATTCCCTGGCGGATCGCGATCTTCGGGCTTCTCGCGCTCGTGCTTCTCGGCGGCCTCGCCTGGTTCGAGCGCTCGCGCCCGGCTCCCGGACGGTGGCGCTCGTGGCGGCGCTCGCCGCCCTGGCAGTGGCGGGGCGACTCGCGTTCGCCGCCGTGCCGAACGTCCAAGCCACGACCGACGTGGTGCTGATCACCGGCTTCTCCGTGGGCGCCGCCCCCGGCTTCGCCGTCGGCGCGCTCGGAGCGCTGATCTCGAATTTCTGGCTCGGTCAGGGGCCGTGGACGCCATGGGAGATGGTGGGGTGGGGGCTCGTCGGGCTCGCCGGCGCCGGGCTGGGCGTGCTCACCGGGCGCCGGCTCGGGCGCCTCGGGCTCGCCCTCGCGTGCGGCCTGGCGGGACTCGCCTACGGCGCGCTCCTCGACTACTCGGTGCTCGCGACGGGCGGTGGGGACCAAACGCTCGATCGTTACCTGGCCATCGTCGCCCGGGGGGCTCCGTTCAACGTCGCCCACGCACTCGGGAACTTCGTCCTTGCACTGGCCGCCGGACCGGCGCTCGTTCGCATCATCGGGCGCTATCGCGACCGGGTCGAGTTCACATGGCGGCGGGAGTGGGCGGCGCCGCTTCTGGTGGTGGCAGTGGCGGCCGGGGCGGTCGGCATTCAGGCTCCTCGCGCCGGAGCAAGTGGCGCGTCGCCGGCCTCGTACCTGGCGAAGGCGCGGAACGCCGACGGCGGCTATGGGGTTTCGCCGGGCTCTGCGCCAAGCCCCGAGATGACCGGCTGGGCGATGCTCGGCCTCGAGGCCGCCGGGCAAAATCCGCTCGACCTCGGCAAGAGCGGCTCGACGCCCGTGGCCTACCTGCGAAAGCACGCCTCCAGCATCTCTTCGACCGGAGACCTCGAGCGGACGATCCTCGCCCTCCACGGCGCGGGCGTGAGCCCGCGGAGCTTCGGCGGCCGCGACCTCGTCTCCCAGCTCCATCACCGCCGTCGCCCTGACGGCAGCTACGGAGGTCAGGTGAACCTGACGGCGTTCGGGCTGCTCGCGATGCGCGCCTCGGGCAAGCCCGTTCACGACCTTCGTCGCTCGCGCGGCTGGCTCCAGGACGCGCGCAACAACGACGGCGGGTGGGGCTTCCAGCCCGGCGTCGCGAGCGACCCCGACAGCACGGGGGCCGCGCTTCAGGGCCTCGCCGCCGCGGGGGCGGGCAGGAAGGCGCTTCGCAAGGGAGTCCACTACCTGAACCGGGACCAAAAGCACGACGGCGGCTGGCCGCTGGCCGGTAGCGGGCCGTCGAACTCGCAGTCCACCGCTTGGGCGGTGCAGGGTCTGATCGCGGCCGGGGAGAACCCGATGGCGACGCGAGCCGGCGGCCACAGTGGGCTCGACTACCTCGCCGCCCGACGTGCCGGCAACGGCCACTACCGCTATTCGCGCGTCGAGCGACCAGACCCCCGTCTGGGTCACCGGGCCAGGGGGTCATGGCCGTGGAGCGGAAGGCGCTGCCCGTCGCTGCCGTGGCGCGGGAGCAACGCTCGGGCGGGAGCGGTACGGGCAACGGCGGCACGTCGCCGAGCGGCTCGACGCCGACCCGCGGCGCCCCATCCGGTGGCTCGAGCCCGACTGTGCCGAAGAGTGTGGCGCCGCCCACCAACGCGACCAGCGGCGGCGTGTCACCGATCGTGAACGCCGCGACCGCGAATGCCCTGAGAGCCAACGGCAAGACGGTGAAGAAGAAGGGCCAAAAGGGCCAGTCCAACGGTGCGATCCCAACGCCCGCCATACGTGGAAAGACTGTGCCGGGGCATCCCTTCGCCCCGCCCCCCAAGGGCGCGCTCGACGCCTCGCCCCAGGCCAAGGGCAACCCGCGGGCAGCGCAGGCGGGCGGCGACGGTGCGAGCGACGGCACGCCGGTCTGGGCGTACATCGCCGGCGGGCTCGCGCTGGTCGCCGTTCTCGGCGCAGGCGGCGTGTGGTGGTACCGCAGCGGCGGCTGGACCCCGCCGCGGCCGCATTTCCACTAGCCGCTAGCTTCCGCTCCAGTGATCTCGCGCGAGGACGCAATCCAGGCGGTGCGCGGCGAGCCGTTCGACGTCGTCGTGATCGGGGGCGGGATCACGGGCGCGGGCTGCGCGCTCGACGCGGCCTCGCGCGGATACTCGGTTGCGATCGTCGAGCGCGCCGACTGGGCGATCGGGACGTCGAGCCGCTCGTCGAAGATGGTCCACGGAGGCCTGCGCTACCTCCAGAACTTCGACCTCGGCCTCGTTCGCGAGGCGCTCCTCGAGCGCCAGCTCATGGTCCAGCTCGCGCCGCACCTCGTCTACCCGACGCCGTTCCTCGTCCCCACGATCGGGGACGATCGCCCGAGCCGCCGCCTCGGCGTGGGCCTCAACCTGTACGACGTGATGGCGACCACGCGCGTCGGCCAGGCCCGGCGCGAGCGGGCGGCGCGGGAGGCAGCCGGCGACTACTGGGCCCCTGAGGGCCATCGCACGATCGACGCGGCCGAGGCGACGGAGCTGGTTCCGGCCCTCGCCCCTCTCGACCCGAAGGAGGCCTACCTCTTCTACGACTGCCAGACCGATGACGTCCGCCTCGTGCTCACCGTCCTCGGAGAGGCGGAGCGGTATGGCGCCGTGCCCCTCAACCGCTGCGAGGTCAGGGGCCTGCGGTTCGAGGACGGCGTGGCCCGCGGAGTGCACTGCGTGGAGCGCGACTCGGGCGAGGAGCTCGAGATCATTGCCGATGCGGTCATCAACGCGACCGGCGTCTGGGCCGACCGCATACGCCCCGAGGAGATCCACGATGAGGCCGAGATTCCGCGCATCGCTCCCAGCCGCGGCACGCACATCACGATCGACCAGGCCACCCTTCCGATCGGCCGCGCCGCGTGCATCGTGCCGGCGGGCGAGGACCGCACGATCTTCGCCCTGCCCTGGTACGGGCGGGTGCTCGCCGGCACCACCGACCGCGACTACGAGGGCGATCTCGTGCACGTCGAACCGTCGAGTGACGACATCGACTATCTCCTCGCCGCCCTCAACGCCTTCTTCCGGACCGACCTGGGGCGCGCTGACATCACGGGCGCTTACGCCGGCGTGCGACCGCTCATCTCCACCGGCGATCCCCGCAAGTCGGTCGACATCTCGCGCAAGGCCGAGCTGTATGAGACCAGCTCCGGCCTGCTCACGATCACCGGCGGCAAGCTCACCACCTGGCGCCGTATGGCGAAGATGGCCGTCGATCGCCTCGTGGAGCGCGAGGGCCGCGACGCCCCATGCCGTACCGACGAGCTCCAGCTGGGGATGCCCGCGAGCGAGGACGACCTGAAGGCCCCCGCGGGACTCGAGGCCGGCTCACTGCCCGACGGCTGGCGAGACCTCCTCGCCTTCCGCTACGGACACGCCGGGCGCGCCGTGCTGAAGCTGGCGGCAGAGGAGCCCGAGCTAGCCCAGCCGATCGTTCCCGGCCAGCCCGACCTCTTGGCGGAGGCCGTCATCGCAGCGCGGCTCGAGCAGGCCCGCTCGGTCGCCGACGTCCTCCTGCGGCGCACGCGGCTGGGGCTCCTCGACGCGCCGGCGCTGCGGACAGCGGGGGCCGTCAGGTCGGTGGCAGAGGCACTGGGCGGCGAGTTGGGATGGGATGGCGGGAGGGTCAGCGAGGAGGCGGAGCGCTGGGTCGGGGAGGTCGCCACGGAGGGCATCGACCCGGCTGGCGGCTGACGAGTGGACACTTGATGTCGCCATAGCGACATCAATCGACCAATCGTCGCACCCGCGCGGATATCCTCAGCCGCCGCACATGTCTTCCCTCGCTGACCTCCACCTCGCTGAGCTGCATCAGCGCGCGTCCGAGCTGGGCGTTCCCAAGTTCCGGTCAATGCGGCGCGACGAGCTCATCGGCGCGATCGAGGACCGCGGCGGCGAGAAGCCGTCGCGGCCGCGCCGCCGGCGCCGAGGTCGCGAGCGATTGAAGCCCGCGGCGGGCGAGCAGCGGCCCCGCCGTGACGATCGCGCGCGCGAGCGCCAGCGCGAGCCGGAGACCGAGGCGGAGACCGAGGATGTCGCCGGCGTCCTCGAGCTCACGGGCGCCGGGCACGGGTTCCTGCGCCTCGAGGGACTCGAGGCCGAGGGCGACGACGTGTACGTCTCGGCTTCGCAGATCCGTCGCTGCGAGCTTCGAGCCGGCGATGAGGTCTCGGGACCGGCGCGGGCGCCGCGCCGGGGCGAGCGCCATCGGGCGCTCGTTCACGTCGACAAGGTCAACGGCGCCGAGCCGCCGTCGGAGCCGAGGCCCGATCTCGGCAACATGACCGCGGTGCCTCCGCGGCGCCGGCTGGCGCTCGAGATCGATCGAAACGACGTGCTCGTGCGGGCGGCCGATCTACTGGCCCCGCTTGCGTTCGGACAGCGGGTCCTCGTTTCCGCCGCCCCCCGATCGGGCCGCACCACGCTCCTACGGGGAATCGCTCGCGCCGTGCTCGCCGGCGGCGGAGCGGAGGTCGTCGTTCTACTCGTCGACGAGCGGCCCGAGGAGGCCGCCGCATGGCGCGAGGCCGTGCCGGGCGCGGAGCTCGCGATCGCGACTGCCGAGATGCCCCCCGCGGAGCAGGTGCGGGTCGCGACGCTCGCGAGCGAGCGCGCGAGGCGCCGCGCGGAGGCGGGAGCCGACGCCGTGCTGATCTGCGATTCGCTCTCGCGGCTCGCGGCCGCCGCCGATGGCGCGGCGGAGGTCAAGCGCCTCTTCGGCTCCGGCCGCGAGCTCGATGGCGACGGCTCGCTGACCGTGATCGCGACCGTGCTCTCGGCGCTCGCGGACGATGGCGCGGCCGAGCGCGCCGTCGCCACCACAGAGAACGCGCTCATCACGCTCGACGCCGACCTCGCGGCCGCCGGGATCGTCCCCGCCCTGCGAGTCGCCGACTGCCGCGTCTCGGGCGAGGAGGAGCTGCGCGACGGATCCGAGCTCGAGGCCGCTCGGCGGCTTCGGTCGCTGCTGGCGGACCTCGAGCCGCGCGAGGCCGCGAGCCTCCTGCGCGAGCGGATCGAGGGCTCGGCCGATAACGCGGAGCTCCTGGCAAGCCTGGGCTGATGGCCGGCGACTGCCTCTTCTGCGGCATCGTCGCCGGTGACGTGCCCGCGCAGGTGGTCGACTCCGACGAGCACACGGTCGCCTTCATGGACATCAACCCCGCGACGCACGGCCACGCGCTCGTCGTGCCGAGAACGCACTCGGCCGACCTGCTCGAGATCGACGACGCCGGTCTCGAGCGCACGATGCTCGCCGCTCGCCGTCTCGCGCGCCGCATCGACGAGGTGCTGGAGCCCGACGGCTTCAACATCCTGAACTCCTGTCGCCCTGCCGCCTGGCAGACGGTCTTCCACTTCCACGTCCACGTGATCCCCCGCTACGACGACGACCCGCTGAAGCTCCCATGGATCCCGCGTGGCGCCGACGCCGAGGAGATCGAGCGGGCCGCGGAGGCGATCCGCGGTGGCTGAGAGCGGGCCGGCCGTCCGGATCGAGCGCGACGGGGCCGTCGCGTCGATCGTCCTTCGACTCCCCGCCGCTGAACCTCTTCGGCGAGGAGGTGTTCACGGGGCTCGTGAGCTGCCTCGACGAGCTCGAGGCGGCCGACGACGTGCGCTGCGCGGTGTGGAGAGCGGAGGGCGACATCTTCACCGGCGGAGTCGACGTGAACGTCTTCCAGCGGCTCGTCGACGCGGGCGAGGATGGCGCGCGGACGTTCGGCGAGCTCCTGGGGCCGGTGCGGCGGCTGGAGGCGCTCCCGTTCCCGACGCTGGCGATCGTCCACGGGCTCTGCCTTACCGCCGGCCTCGAGGTCGCCCTCGGCTGCGACATGATCTGGGCGAGCGAATCGGCGCGGTTTGGGCTCGTCGAGGCGGTCGTCGGGCTGACCCCCGGCGCCGGCGGAACGCAGCGGATGGCGGAGCGGGCAGGCCCGGCTCGGGCGCGCGAGTTCGTGATGACCGGCGGCCTCTACGACGCGGCGACGCTCGCGAGCTGGAACGTCGTCAACCGTGTCGTCGGCGACGACGAGATCCAGGAGAAGGGCATGCGCTTCGCCCAGAGGCTCGCCGCGGGCCCGACGAAGGCCCACTCGGCAACGAAGCAAATCGTCCGCGCCTACCTCGAGGGTGGCGTGGACCGCGCCGACGAGGTCACGCCGGACGTCTCGGGCGCCCTTTTCGCGACCGAGGACCTGCAGAACGCCGTGCGCTCGTTCCTGAAGGATGGGCCTGGAAAAGCGACGTTCGAGGGCCGCTGAGCTACCCTCTCGCCCGGCATGGGCAAGGAAGAGAAGATCGAGATGGAGGGCGAGGTCACGGAGGCCCTCCCGAACACGATGTTCAAGGTCAAGCTCGACAACGACCACGAGGTCCTCGGGCACATCTCGGGGAAGATGCGCCGCCACTACATCCGCATCCTCCCCGGCGACCGCGTGAAGATCGAGCTCTCGCCCTACGACCTCGACCGCGGCCGCATCACCTACCGCTACAAGTAGGCACACGTAAGGCACGGCATCGGCGCAATCGCGCGCCACGCGCGTGCGGCGACTCGGCCATCATCGCGCCATGCCCCGCGAGCGCCGACTTCCGACGTCAGAGTCGACGCAATTCGGCGCCCGCGGGCGGAGGGGGGCGATCGACCGTGCGATTGCCGCACTCGCCGCCGGCCAGCACGGCGTCGTGACGCTCGCGCAGCTGGTAGCGCTCGGGCTCAGTGCGAGCGCGGTCCGGGACCGCGTGGCTGCGGATCGCCTGTTTCCGATCCACCGCGGCGTGTATGCGGTTGGACGCGCAGATGTTCCGCTGCGCGGCCGCTGGCTCGGCGCCGTGTTGGCGTGCGGCGAAGGAAGCCTGCTCTCAAACGGATCTTCGGCGGCTCTCCACGACATATTGCGCCCGAGCTCAGGCGCCATTCACGTTCTCGTCCCCGGCGGATCCGGCCGGGCCCGGCCGGGCCTTCGCATACATCGCTCCCGGTCTCGTCGACGAGTCCGACCGGACAGTGGTCGACGGCGTTCCCTGTACCTCGGTCGCGCGCACCCTTCTCGACATCGCCGCGACCTTGCCGTTTCTGCTCACCCGCGCGTGCAGCCAGGCGGAGATCGAGGGCAAGCTCGCCCTCGACGATGTCCGCTGCCTCCTCGAGCGCATGCGGGGCCACCGCGGCTCGCGCCGGCTGCGCCTCGCGCTGGATGTTCGCCAGCCCGGCGGCGATCGTACGAAGTCATCGCTCGAGCGGCGGCTTCGCGCGCTCTGCCGGCGAGCGGGGCTGCCTGAGCCCGCGGTCAACGAGTGGATGGCGATCGCCGGCGAGGAAATCCAATGCGACTTCGTCTGGCACCGCGAGCGCGTCGTCGTCGAGGTCGACGACTGGAGCACGCATGGGACGAGAATCGCCTTCGAGGACGACCGCCGGCGCGACCGCGCGCTCCAGCTCCACGGCTGGCGCGTCGTCCGCTTCACGCGGCTCGATCTCGAGGAGCGCCCCGCGCACGTCATCGCAACCCTCACCGCCATGCTCGTCGCGCAAGCCGCGTGAGCGCAGCCACACCGCACCGCGACCGCCGAAAAGCGTCGCAGGGGTCGACGCAAGTCGGCGTTCGCGGGGGGGGGGTGTTACAGGTAGCTTCGCGCGGCGGCGGCCAGGTCCGGCTCCGCCATCTCCATGGCCAGGGACGTCCAGGCGAAGTCGACGGCGCCGAGGCCCTCGCCGCTGTAGGGGTTGAAGTATTCGCGCAGCCCCTCGGCCACGATCGCGCTCTCGATCGTGCGGCCCATGTGCGCCGCCGAGTCGGCGTAGCCCAGGCGCACGAGGCCGAGCCACAGGAGCCAGGCGGCGTTGACCCAGGTCGGTCCGCGCCAGTAGCGGCGCTTGATCCAGCCCACCGTGCCGGGCCTGAAGCTCGGCTCGGTCGCCGCGACCGAAGCCGGAGGCACGTCGAGCCAGAACCGGTCGGGGTTCAGCAGGTGCTCCTCCACGAGCCGCCGGCCGATCGCCTCGGGGAGGTCGGGCAGGGCGAGCGGCGCGAGCGCCGCCCAGGTCTCCACCGCGGGCCGAAGCCCCGATGGCGCTGCCTCGTCCAGGAAGAGTCCCCGCCGCTCGTCCCACAGTCGATCGACGAGCGCAGGCGTGATCGACGGCTCGCCCATCGCATGGCGGGCAAGGCCCCACAGCACGTTGGTGGCGACCTCGCACAGCACCGGTCCGCCCGCGTCGCGTGAGCGCCGCGCGTCCCAGCCGAGGCGGCGGTTTCGCGCCACCAACGCCGCGAAGCCCACTCGCCCGTGGGAGCGCCATCCCCAGACGGGATCGAACTTCGGCGAGGAGTCGAGGCCCGACTCGTCCGGCTGGATCAGCCACAGCAGGCCATCGCCCTCGAGGTCGCGGTTGGCGCGCAGCCACTCGTGGTGGCGCGCGATGGCCGGCTCGGCAGTGGGGTCCCCGACGGCGATCCGCCACGCCCAGGCCAGGAGCGGCGGCTGAATCGTGCTCGTGCGCTCCGAGTCTCGGGAGTCGACGTTGTAGAAGAGGAGGCGGACTGAGCTCGACGGGGCGGTCCCAGAACGTGATGTGGCCGATGAAGCCGTCGTCGCGCGCGGAGCGCAGGAGCGTCTCGAGCTCCTGGCGCGGCCGGTCGGGGTCGAGGCGGCGCCAGGAGATCGCCGCGAAGCAGGAGTCCCAGTACCACTGCCAGGGGTAGCGCGCGGGGCTCGGCCGCGTGTAGGAGTAGGGGACCCCGTCGCGCTCGCCCTCGGCGAGGCTCTCGGTCAGGACGCGCCGGCAGAGCTCGGTTAGGCCTTCGGGGCCGGCCAGGGGGCGCTCGCCCACGCCCGGGATCGGCCGTCGCCGGCGCCTCCGCCCGACGCCGAGGAAGTCCCCGTAGTCGCTCACTCCTCGTTCATGCGGTAGATCTGCCGCAGGGCGAGCGCGCCCAGCAACGCGATCAGACCGCGCGAGCGCGACGAGGCCCGGCCACGTATCCGCCCAGCTCAGGTCCCCCTGACGAATCCCTGGCGCGCCGCCTCGACGACCTTCGTCACCGGATTGATCTCGGCGACCGTGTGAAGCCAGCCGGTGAGAAGCGCGATCGGCGCGTAGGCGGTGGTGGTGAGGATGAGGATGAACATTCCCGCCTGCATGAGGGGCGCCGCGGACTGGCTGCGGAACTTGAGCGCCAGCATCGTGCCCCAGCAGGCCGCGACCACCCCCATTCCCATCACCAGCACCAGCGCGAGGGCGAGTCCGGCAAGTCCCGGCCAATGCACGCCGAGCGCGAAGCCGAAGATGAGCAGCGCCGTGGCGGGCAGCAGGGAGCGGATCGCCGCCGAGGAGACCATCCCGGCTAGCAGCGACCAGCGCGGGACAGGCGCGGCGAGGAGCCGGTCGAACCAGCCCTGCTCGATGTCGCGCGCGAGGTTGACGCCCGTCGCGGCGCCGGTGAAGCCTGCCCCCTGGAGCAGGCTGATCGGGATCAGGAAGCTCTGGTAGGTGTCGGTGGTGAAGCCAGGCAGCATCGTGAGGTGGCCGAACACCGCCGTCAGGCCGAGGAAGAAGATCGTTGGGGCGAGGATGCCCGGGATGGCGGCCCCGGGCACGCGCAGCAGCTCGTTGCGCGCGCGGTGGACGATCGCTCCGATCGTGGCGAGGCTGATCGCTCGGTCGGCGCCCATCAGCCCCCCGTCCGCAGCCGGTGGCGAAGCGCGCGATTGCTGAGCCAGGTGCTGAAGGCGGCGACGCCGGCGACGGCGAGCAGCGCCTTCCCCAGCGCGGAGATCGTGAGCGAGGAGATGACCGGGTCGCGTACGCCCTCGACGATGAGGCTCACCGGGTTCACCTGCGCCACCGCCTTGGCCGGCTCGAGGATCAGGTCGGCCGGGAAGAAGGCCGAGGAGAGGAAGAGGATCACGAAGACGAGCGGGAAGAGTCCCTGCACGACCGAGGCCTTCCCGGTCCGCAGTGCGATCGCGGCGCCGATGCCGCCGAAGGCCACCGCCGACGCGGTCACCAGGGCGATGACGAGGAGCACCCCGGGAACACCCTGCTCGATGTGGGCGCCGAAGATGAGGCCGATCGCGATGAACCAGACGGCGGCGAAGGCGCCGAGCGCCGCCGTGCCCGCCAGCCGCCCGAGCACGATCGCGAACCGCGGCACGGGCGCCGCCAGCAGCCTGTCGGTGAACCCCATCTCGATGTCGACCGCCAGCGCGATTCCGCCGCTGTTGCGCGGCCAGCAGCACCGACTGCATCATCGCCCCGGCGAGCATGAAGTCGAGGAACCCGTGGACCTGCGGGAAGGCCGGCAGGTCCACAGCGCGGCCGGCGCCGCCGACCTGTACGGCCAGCAGCAGGGTGGGGAAGACGATGATCGGCGAGAGCAGCTGGGGGCGGCGGAAGGTCTGCTTGACCGAGCGGGCGCCGAGCGAGGCGATCACCCGCAGGTTGGAGCGCATCAGGCGGGCTCCTCGACGTCGGCCGTTTCCTCGCCCTCGATGTGGTAGCCGGTCTTGGCGACGAAGACGTCGTCGAGCGTGGGCTCCACGAGGTCGAGCGAATCGACGAGGATCCCGGCGTCATCGAGGGCGCGAACCACGGGCGCCACCTCGGCGGCTCCATGCTCCAGCTCCACGAGCACCGCGCCGTCCTTCGAGGGCAACTGCTTGCCGAAGCGGGCGACCACCTGGTGCGCGCGCTCGGCCTCGCCCTCGGCGATGTGGACCTCGAGGTGCGGGCGGCCCACCTGCGCCTTGAGCTCGCCCGGCGTCCCCTCGGCGACGATCCGCCCGCCGTCGATGATGCCGACGCGGTTGGCCAGCTCGTCGGCCTCCTCGAGGTACTGGGTCGTGAGGAAGACGGTCGTGCCCTCGGAGTTGAGCCGCGAGACCTCCTCCCAGATCGCCTTGCGGCTCACGGGGTCGAGGCCGGTGGTGGGCTCGTCGAGGAAGAGCACGCGCGGCTCGTGGACGAGGGCCGATGCGAGGTCGAGCCGCCGCCGCATGCCGCCGGAGTAGGTCCCAACCCGCCGGTCGGCGGCGTCGGTGAGGCCGACCCGCTCGAGCAGCACGGCGGCCTTGCGGCTGCCGACGTCGGAGCTCATCCCGTGAAGCGTCGCCTGCAGGCGCATCAGCTCGCGCCCCGTCATCAGCGGGTCGAGCGCGGCCTCCTGGAGCGCCACGCCGATTGCCTGGCGGACCTCCTTGGCCTCTGCAACGACGTCGTGCCCGGAAACCGTGGCGCTGCCGCCGGTGGGGCGCAGAAGCGTGGTCAGCATCCGCACGGTCGTGGTCTTCCCGGCGCCGTTTGGGCCGAGGAAACCGTAGATCTCGCCCTCCGCGACCTCGAGGTCGACCCCGTCGACCGCCTTGATCCCGCCCGAGAACTCACGCTCCAGGGCCTTGGTGACGATCGCGGGCACGGCGGCGATTGTATGAGGGCAATTGCGCCCAACCGCTCGCCTGGCCGCATTGGGTCCTACCGGATGCCTAAGCTATGCGCCTCACGGTCGCTCCGTAAGGGTGGGAGCAGCGCAACCCAGCGCTCTGGGCCGTGTTCCAACCCCGATGGCCACTGCGAGCCACAACCGACGCCGCCCGCGCCGCGGCACGCTTGCATTCGCCGCGCTGTGCGCCGGAGTCGTCGCCGTCGCAGCCGCGGCGCCGTTCGCCGACGCGGGCGGCAACGTCAAGCCGATGGTTCTCGGCGAGGTGCAGCACAACCCCAAGCCGCTTTGCCCTCAGAAGCCGCCGGAGAGCCAGAACCCGCCCGTCGTCAAGCGCCCATGCTTCGTCATCGGGTCGGTGACGGGCTTCGAGCTCAAGGCCGACGGAAAGCGCCACGTAATGAGGGCGCCCCAGACCGGAAAGCTCGTCGCCTGGGCGGTCAAGCTCGGCAAGCCCAACAAGACCGAGCGCAACACGTTCGGTTCTCCCGACTTCTTCGGCAACAAGCAGTACGGCAAGGAGCCGACGGCACGGATCAGTGTCCTCGTTCCGAAGAAGAAGGGCACCTACAAGCTAGTCCGCCAGAGCCCGACGGTCCAGCTCGGCCAAGCCACGGGCGAGATGCACTACATCACTCTCAACACGCCCCTCAAGATCAAGAAGGGCCAGATCCTCGGCCTCACCACGCCGACCTGGGTCCCGGCTCTCGCCACCACGGAGTTCGCGCCGCATTCGAGCTGGCGAGCGAGCCGCGGCGCCAAGAAGTGCGGAAACGGCCAGGCGCTCAAGGCGCGGCCGCAGACGAAGATCGGGTCCGTCCGCGACTACGGCTGCATCTTCACGGCGCGCCTCATGTACTGGGGCTACTACGTGCCTGGCAAGTAGGTAGCTAGCCGCAGCTGCCGGGGTTCTTCCGGCACTGCTGGCGGAAGCGCTGGATCGGCGTGAGGTCGCCGCCGCCCCCGCCGGATGAGCCCTGAGACCCGCCCGAGCCGCCACCCGCGCCGGTTCCCCCGCTCGATCCCGAGCCGGACCCGGGCGATGTGCGGGTCGACTGCGTTGTCGACGAGGTCAGGGTGGTCGCCGGCGCCGTGGTGGTCGACGGCGTGGTGGTCGTCGCGGTCGTCGTCGCCGGCGGCGTGGTCGTGATCGGCTTCGTCGCCTGCGTGGTCGTCGGGGCCGAGACCGTCTCCGTCGTCGTGTCGCCGCCGCCGCAGCCGGCCAGCGCGAGCGCGCCGATGGCCGCCGCCGCGGCCGTCGCTGCCAGCCGGTATCTCACTCGCCGTTCAGCGCTTCCTGGCGCAGGCCGCAATACGGACAGTCGCTGACGTCGAGGCCGACGAGCTGGTGGCAGCGGCGGCACTCGCGCAGGTTCTCGGGCGTTCGCAGCAGAGCGGAGTCCGAATCGGCCAGGGGGAGGACCATGCTCACGGGGTCCATCTCCTCGCCGCTCTCGCGGTCGACGTAGACGGCCTCGGGCTCGAGCTCCACGAGCGCCTCGCGCCCCGAGACGGGGGCGCGTAGGCGGTAGCTCTGCCCGCGACGGTCCATGCGCGGAAACATAGCCGTTGGGGGCACTAGCTTCCGAGTCGTGCGCGTCCTCGTCTTCCATGGCTACCTGCTGCGAGGCACCGGCTCGAACGTCTACAACGCGAGCCTGGCGCGGGCCCTCGCCGCGCTCGGGCACGAGGTCCACCTGCTCTGCCAGGACCGCGGAACCGATCCGCTTCCGGGCATCGAGTCCGAGCCGGGGTCGGTCCGGATCCACCGGCCCGACATCGGTGGCCTGCTGCCCGTGTACGTCCACGATGAGTACGAGGGCTTCGAGGTCAAGACCTTCTCCGAGCTGACCGAAGCCGAGCTCGACCGCTACCTCGAGGCGAACGTCGCGGCGGTGCGCGACGTGGTCGAGGCGGTCGGCGGCGTCGATGCCGCGCTCGCCAACCACCTGGTGATGGGCCCCGTGATCCTCGCCCGGGCGGGCCTCCAGTTCGCCGCCAAGGTCCACGGCTCGGCGCTCGAATACACGGTGAAGCCGGAGCCCGAGCGCTTCCTGCCCTACGCGCGCGAGGGGATGGAGGCGGCCTCGGGCGTGCTCGCCGGCTCGCGCCACACCGCCGAGTCGCTTTGGGCGGCCGTCCGGGCCCCCGGGCTGCCCGAGAAGACGAGGCTCGGGCCTCCGGGCGTCGACACGGCCCTCTTCTCACCGCTCGGCGAGGCGTCGGCGTCGGATCGGCTGCGGGGCCTCGCCGACTCCTTCTGGGCGGGCGAGGAGTCGGGCGGCTGGGATCGCTCACCCGAGCGGGCGGCCGACGCCGTGGAGCACCTCGCCGCGGCGGAGGGCCCGCGCGTCGTCCTCGTCGGGAAGATGATCGTCTCGAAGGGCATCGACCTCCTCCTCGCCGCATGGCCGCTCGTCGTCGAGGCGAACCCTGGGGCGCGGCTCCTCATCGTGGGGTTCGGCGAGTACGAGCACGGCCTCCTCGACCTGTGGCGGGCGATCGAGAGCGGCGATCTGGGTGCGGCGCGCGAGATCGCCAAGCGCGGTCGCCAGCTCGAGGGCGGGCCCAGGGGGCCGCTGCACATGCTGCTCTCGCTGCTCGGCGACCCGCCGGAGCGCTACCGGGCCGCCTGCAGCGCGGCCGCCGGCAGCGTCGCGTTCGCGGGCCGGCTCGAGCATCACGAGGTGGGCCGGCTGGTCCCCGCCTGCGACGTGCTCGTCTTCCCGAGCACCTTCCCGGAGGCGTTCGGAATGGTCGCCGCCGAGGCGGCCGCCGCGGGCGTCGCCCCGGTCTCGGCCGACCACTCCGGCGCCGCCGAGGTGAGCCGGGCTCTGGCGGCAGATCTGCCGCCCGAGGCGGCGGGCCTCGTGTCGTTCCCGCTGGGCGACGCCGCGGTCATGCAGTTGGCCGACCGCATCAACGGCTGGCTGGCGCTCGATCCAGAGGTCAGCGGCGAGGCACGGCAGCGACTGCGCGGGACCGCATCGCGCCTCTGGAGCTGGGAGGGCGTCGCCCGGGGCGTGCTCGCGGCGTCGGCCGGCGAGCTCGCCGAACTGCCTCCCGTCCCGGACGACTGAGAAGCCTGTATCGGTTGCGACTTGGGCGGCTTCGGGGGCGCGCCGGAGCCGTCCCAAGCTCGAATAGAATCGGGCCCGGTGCCTAGGTCGACTCTGATTCGGCTGTTCGGCGTGATGGTCG
The DNA here is from genome assembly GCA_963841455.1 of uncultured Actinomycetes bacterium. Lineage (GTDB taxonomy): Bacteria > Actinomycetota > Thermoleophilia > Solirubrobacterales > 70-9 > JAWVFM01. The sequence goes on along the minus strand of CAWJCU010000009.1, from coordinate 47,376 downwards.
TGCTCACGGTCGTCACGGCCGTCCCCATGACCCAGATCTCGTGGTTCGGCGAGGCCGCGTCCACGCAGGCGGGGCCGATCGACACGCTGCTCAACGTGATGATCATCCTCTCGTGCTTCGTCTTCTCGGTCGTGATGGTGATGCTCGGCTACTGCGTCTGGAAGTACAGGGCGAGGCCCGGCGACGAGTCCGATGGCGAGCCGATCCACGGCAACACGCGCCTCGAGATCGCCTGGACCGTGATCCCGACGATCATCGTCCTGTTCGGCGCCATCTACAGCGCCATCGTCCTCGCCGACATCGAGAAGGGCTCGGCGCATCAGCTCAAGGTTGATGTCACCGGCCAGCAGTACAAATGGAGCTTCGCCTACCCGACTCCGAACGGGACCGTCTACTCCGACGTCCTGAACGTGCCCGTCGACCGCCAGCTCGACGTGAAGGTGCGCTCGATCGACGTGATCCACTCGTTCTGGGTGCCCGAGTGGCGGATCAAGCGCGACGCGGTGCCGGCGGGCCCGAGCGGCAACGACATCGACAACAGCGTCGTCGTGACCCCCGACAGGCTCGGCACATTCAACGTCGTGTGCACCGAGCTCTGCGGCTACGGGCACGCGACGATGCGCGCCATCGTGCACGTCTGGCCGCAGTCGAAGTTCGACGGCTGGCTGGCGAACCAGGAGAGGGTGCAGAAGTCTGGCACCGTCCCGCCGCATCCCTCGCTCGGCGAGAACACCTCGACGACGGCCGCGGGGGCGCCCTGATGAGCGTCGTTAGGATCCCGCATCCCTCGGAAAGGGACCTCTAGGCGATGGCGGCAGCTTTGAAGCGACCTGGAATGGCGCGGGCCTTCCTCGGCCTCGTCGTCGGGTTCGCGTTCGGCTACGGCCTCGTGGTCGCGCTGCGTTCGATCTCCGGGCTGTCGATCACCCAGACCGACCAGACCGGCTACCCGCAGCTCATCGTCGCCTCGATCTGCGGCCCGCTCGGCTTCCTCGCTGGCATCGGCGCTTTCGACTACTGGCTGCGTTGGGCGATCGGCGCTCCGACGATCCCCGACGACCACTCCCAGCACGGCGCCCGCTCCTGGCGCGACTACTTCAAGTTCAACACGGACCACAAGGTCATCGGGATCCAGTACATCTGCACGAGCTTCTTCTTCTTCTTCGTGGGCGGGCTGATCGCGATGATCATGCGCGCCGAGCTCGCCGCGCCGGGCACCCAGCTCGTCAACCCGGGCGCCTTCAACTCACTGTTCTCGACCCACGCCGCGCTGATGATCTTCGTCTTCGTGATCCCGATCTTCGCCGGGATCGCGAACTACGTCCTGCCGCTGATGATCGGGGCGCCGGACATGGCGTTCCCCCGCCTCAACGCCTTCAGCTTCTGGATGCTTCCGCTCGCCGGGCTCCTCTTCGTGGCCAGCTTCCTCTGCCCGGGCGGGGCGTTCGACGCGGGGTGGACCGGCTATGCGCCGCTCTCGACGGGCGCGCCGTTAGGCCAGTCGTTCTTCAACCTGGGGGTCCAGTTCGCGGGGGCCTCCTCGATTGCCACCGCGCTCAACTTCCTGGTGACGATCGTCACCATGCGTGCGCCCGGAATGAACTTCTGGCGTATGCCGCTGCTCGTGTGGGCGAACCTCTCGACGTCCCTGCTCGTGGTGGCGGCGACCCCGTTCATCGCCGGCGTGCAGTTCATGGTGCTCTTCGACCGCGCGCTGCACACGAACTTCTTCCAGGCGCTCAACGGCGGCGACGTTCTGAGCTACCAGCACATCTTCTGGTTCTACTCCCACCCGGCCGTCTACATCATGATGTTGCCCGGGTTCGGGATCATCTCCGAGGTCATAACGAGCCACGCCCGAAAACCGATCTTCGGGTACCGGCTCATGGCCCTGGCGCTGCTCGGGATCGTGGTTCTGGCCTACACCGTGTGGGCCCACCACATGTTCGTCTCGGGGATGTTTGCGTGGCTGCGCGTGCCGATGATGGTCACGACGCTCCTGATCGCGGTGCCGACCGGGATCAAGATCTTCTCCTGGCTCGCGACTCTCTTCAAGTCGGTGCTGCACTTGAACTCCACGGCGATGCTGTTCGCGCTCGCGTTCATCGTCACCTTCACGATGGGCGGGATCTCGGGAGTGATGCTCGGCATGGTGCCGATCGACATCCACGTCTCCGACACCTACTTCATCGTCGCCCACATCCACTTCGTGCTCTTCGGTGGCTCGGTGTTCACGATCTTCGCCGGCATCTACCACTGGTTCCCGAAGATGACCGGCCGGATGTACGACGAGAAGCTCGGCCGCGTCCACTTCTGGCTCACGCTGATCGGCATGTACGGGACGTTCCTGCCGATGCACTGGATCGGCATGGAGGGGATGCCACGACGCGTGGCCGACTACTCGGCCCAGTTCGCCGGCTGGAACCTCACGATCTCGATCTTCTCGTTCATCCTCGGCGCCGCCCAGCTCGTCTTCCTCTACAACATGGTCGTCAGCTGGCGCTACGGGCCGAAGGCGCCGGCGAACCCGTGGCGGGCGAAGACGATCGAATGGCTCGTCTCCTCGCCGCCCCCGATCTTCAACTTCGACGAGATCCCCCGCGTTGTCGGCGGCCCGTACGAGTTCGGCGTGCCGGGGGCGCGGCACGCGATCATGGCCGGCGAGGGCGCCGAGGTGACTCAGCCCGAGCCCGCCGTTGCCGGGGTCGCCGGAGGTGTCGCGCGTGAATGAGGCGGACTTCTCCGGCGGGGGCACCGTCCTCGCCTTCATGAACGAGGTCGCCGGCGGGCGCAGGCTGCTCGAGGCGGTTCGCGAGCGCGTGGAGGCCGGCGCGGGCAGCGTCGCCGTCGCCGCGCCGCAGAACCAGCCGATGTCCGGCCAGATCGTCGACCGCGACGAGTTGCGCGACGCCGCCAAGAGTCGCGTCGAGGTAACCCAGGCCGTCCTCGCCGACTTCGGCATCGCCTCCCACGGCGCCGTCTTCGATCCGGACCCGCCGCTCGCGCTCGACGACGCGGTGCGGGGCTTCGGTCCGCGCGAGGTGCTGCTCTCGTGCCTGCTCGACACCCGCTTCGGACCCGCCCGCAAGGACCTGGTGATGTGGGCCCAGAGCCGCTTTGAAATCCCCGTCACCCACATTCCGGTGCGGATCGACGATGACGCGGTGCGCTGGGACGTCACCCACACGCTCGTCGTCGCCACCCAGACCGTCGCGAGCAAGGAGCTGATCGATCACCTGAAGGCTCAGGCGGCTGAGCGCCCACACCGCTACACGATCATCTCGCCGCCGTCCGGAGCGCTCACGCGCGAGGAGGTGTGCGAGCGCCTTGCGCGCACCCTCGCCGAGCTCTACCGGGCCGAGATCGACGCCACGGGACAGCCGATGAGCCCGGCGCCGCTCGCCGCGGTGGAGAACGCGATCGAGCACTACCGGGTCGACGAGATCCTGATCTCCACGCTCGCCGGCGAGCAGTCGAAGTGGGTGCAGGAGGGGTTGATCGACGACGTGCGCGCGAAGACCGACAAGCCGGTTGAGCACATCGAGGCCGGCGGCGGCGCTGACGCGCCTGAGCTCGCCGAGCCGGTCGCTGCCGCCGCGGGAGCGAGCGGGGAGCGTGAGGGCTGATGGAGTCCGCGTCCGTAGCGGTCGAGCACGCCCCGCACGAGCACGAGCACCACGGGCCGCCCGAGGCCCACGCGAGCTCGCGGATCGACCGCCAGACGCTCGGGATCCTGCTTTTCATCGTCTCCGAGGTGATGCTGTTCGGAGCGTTCTTCGCGTCCTACTTCTTCCTGCGCGTCGTGGCCAACGACGGTCCCTGGCCCCCGGACGGCCTCACCCTCCCGGTCGGTGTCGCCGGCATGAACACGGCGATCCTGATCTCCTCGAGCTTCACCGTCCACTGGGCGCTCGAGTCGATCCGCCGCGGCAACCGCGCCGGCATGATGCTCGGCCTCGGCGCCACCTGGCTGCTCGGCGCGACCTTCCTCTTCATCCAGCTCAACGAGTACGTCCACCTTGGGTTCAGCGCGAGGACCGACGCCTTCGGCTCGATCTTCTACGGGCTGACCGGCCTCCATGGCGCGCACGTCACGGTCGGGCTTGTGCTGCTGGCGTTCGCGAACATTCGCGCCTGGCGCGGCCATTTCGGCAAGGAGCCGAAGAAGCACCTTGGCGTCGAGGTGCCCGGCATCTACTGGCACTTCGTCGACGTCATGTGGATCATCGTCTTCACGACCGTTTACATCCTCTAGCGCTGCCGCCGCGGGTCGCCCCGGCCGCCGCGGTGCTCCGTTTGGCAGAGCTAGAGACGAGGTTCCAGCCCAGATCCGTCTCGGGGCCATGTTGACCTCGCGATCGCGGAGCTTGCGCAGCGCCAGCACGGGGTCGTCGCTCGCCGGCAGCAGGAACTCGAAGCCGCGTGCGCACGAGCGCACGGCCGCCGGGGCCTGAAAGGGATCGCGCAGCTGGTTGAGCAATGGTGTCCCCGGCCAGTCACGACGTCTGAGCTCGAGCGCCGCTTCGCGGATCTGTGCGCGACTCGCGGCGCGTGGTCCGCTTCACGTGGCGGATGCTGAGCGACGACCCGGCGCGGGTCGCGGCGACGGTTCAACGGCTCTTGGACAGCTGACCACAGCCGCATGTACGGTTGGCGCGACAGCGCATGAAGACGGACCTTCAGTACTACGTCAAATCGATCATCACCGTGGTCCTGCTCACGGACCCGCTGATCCGCCCGGTCCTGTTCAAGAGCATGACCTCGCACGAGCCGGAGCGCCGGCGCGGGTACGTCCGCACGATCACGCTCGTCGTCGGGCTGGTCCTCGGGCTCTCTGCGCTCGGTGGCCGCGAGATCCTCGACCTGCTCGGGATCAATCTCCAGGCCTTCTCAGTCGCCGGCGGCATCGTGCTGGCATTGATGGGGTTCGAGATGCTCCTCGGCGGCGAGCCGAGCCGCACGCAGGGGGGCGAGGAGGCGCACGAGAAGCGCGAGAGCTTCGAAGGCAGTGTCGTGGTCCCCTACGCGATCCCCTTCGTCGCCGGGCCCGGAGCGATGACGGCGGTCATCACCATCGCCGCGGCGGGCTCGAACGGCGAGGGGACCATCGCCGCCCTGGTGGCGGTCGCCGTGGCGGTGGCGCTGCTCCCGGTCGGCTACCTCGTTCTTTCGAAGTACATGAACCCTTCCGAGCGGGCGATGAACCTGATCACGAAGTTCGGCGGGCTGTTCGTGGCGACGATCGGGATTCAGCTGATCCTGAACGGCCTCAAGCAGTTCTTCGGCTGAGCTTGGCGTCCAGCGCCTAGTCGAGCGAACGGGGCTTCGCGAAGTCCGCGTCCCAGAAGGCGTCCTTGCACTCGAGGCACACGTCGCCCGAGGCTCCTCGCCCGATCGAGTAGTCGACCGATCCGGGCACGAGCAGGCCCGCATGGGGGAATTCGTCGCGGTCGGACTCGTCGAGCAGAAGTCGGCGGCTGCCCACCTTGTTCATGACCTCCTCGTACCGCTCGGTCGTGACGACGAGGTCTCCCTCGCCGACCTCGCGCCCTTCGCACCACAAGCGCCCGGACTTCGCATCGACGAGGTGAATTCTCATCCCCGATGTGACGATATCCCGCTCGTTCGAACCTTTCACCGCATCACGCCCGTAGTACCTCTGAACCCGCTACCTTGACGGCGAGGGGAAGGAGGCAAGATGCACAACCCGTTCCGCTCCGAGGATGACGTCTTTCGCGCGGTGATCGTGATCGCCGTCGGGGCGGCGGCGATCATCGCCCTGACGCTGATCGCCGGCCAGACGGCCGGGGCCCTGCTGCTGCTCGTCCTGGTGCTCGCCGGGCTCTACGTGCTCTGGCGCCGTGCCCAGGGGGAGCTGCCCCACAAGGCCGAGGTGACCGCGTCGGGCGACGACGTCTACCGGGTGCTGGTCGTCGCGAACGAGACCGTCGGTGGGCGCGCGCTGCTCGACGAGATCGAGGATCGCTGCCTCGGCAAGCGCAGCGAGATCCTCGTCGTCGTGCCCGCGCTGACGGCCTCGCAGCTCGAGCACTGGGCCTCGGACGTCGACGGCGCCATCGCCGACGCGCAGCGCCGCCTCGACGCTTCCCTGAAGGCCATGGCCGGCGCCGGCCTCGACGCTCGAGGGCATGTGGGCGACCACCACGAGCCCAACGCGTCGATCGAGGACGCCCTCAGGGAATTTTCCGCCGATGAGATCATCATCTCGACCCATCCGCCGGAGCGGTCGCGCTGGCTCGAGGGCGGTGTCGTGGAGCGCGCTCGGCGCGAGGTCCCACTCCCCGTCACGCATGTCGTCGTCGACCTCGAGGCGGAGGCCGCCGCCGTCGCCCCGGCCGCGGGCGCCTAGGGCTACCGGCCGCTGGCGCTGCCCTTGCCGGCGTAGTCCTGGAGGAACTTGATGAGCGCCGCGAGGTCGGGCGGCGAGATCGCCGAGCCGAAGTTCGACGGCATGATCCCCGCCGCGTAGCCTGGTGCGATCTTCGCGTTGGGGTCGACGATCGACTGCTTGATCTCGGCCGCGCTCATCTTCGGGATCGCGGTGTCGAGGTCGGGCCCCGTCGTCCCCGCGGCATTGGCCGCGGCAAGGGTGTGACAGCCGGCGCAGCCGTTCGAGGCGAAGACCTGACCTCCGGTGCCGCCCGGGACCTTCGGCGGCTTGATCCCCGTGCCGGCCACCGCACCGACGTAGGCGGCGATGTCGTTCAGGTCTTGGCCCGAAGCGAGCTCGGCCGGCATCGAGTTGGAGGGGTTGGCATCGGATGGACGCGGGTTCTCGACCTGCGCTTTGACGACCCCAGCGATCGTGTCGGAGTCCATCCCCGCCTGGCGGGCGGCCTGGAAGGCGTCGTCGAGGTTCGGCCCCTGCGTGCCGCCCCCCGCGCCCGCGTCGGCGAGCTGGTGGCAGGTGCTGCAGCGGGCCGTGAAGAGCGACTTGCCACGGTTGACGTCCGCGCCACCGTTCTTGTTGCAGCCCGAGGCGGCGACTGCGGCGACGAGGCAGAGAACGGTCGCCAGGGCCCGCCCGCCGAAGCGACGAATCGTGATCCGGTTCCTCACGGCGCGGGAATCCTATTCGAGGGGGCGTACGGTTCGACCGCCCCGTTTCATCCACTAGGGTTGCGTCAATAGGCACGAAACCGCCGGCCGATAGGCCGCCCCGAGACCGGGAGGAGGGCTGACACCGAGATGCACGTTCGCGACGGGATGTCGAAGGTGGTCCTCAGCCTGGGTCCCGGGCACACGCTGCGCGAGGCCGCTCGGCGCATGACCGAGCAGGGCGTTGGCGCAGCCGTCGTGATCGACGAGGAGCAGCCCCATCCGGCGATCGTGTCCGAGCGCGACATCCTGCGCTCGATCGGCAGGGGTGAGGATCCAGATTCCGAGCTTGTCCGCGATCACATGAGCGACACGGTCATCTCAGCGGCGCCCGACTGGAGCCTCGAGCGCGCCGCCATGGAGATGTCGCGGCGTCACATCCGCCACCTGGTGATCGTCGAGGGGGGCGACATTGCCGGTGTCCTCTCGATGCGCGACATCATGCGCGTATGGACGAGCGAGGGGGCGACCTCGTCGATGACCTCGCCGGAGTCCGAAGCCACGGCCTGAGGCCGTCGCCGGCTACTCGTCGGCTTCGACGGGCTTCGGAGGAATGACCGCCGAGGTGACCTGCTGGCGGCGCGGCAGGCGCTCGGTCGTGTCCTCGAAGCTGCGGAACCAGAAGATCACCGCCCAGAGCAGGACAACCGCGCCAGCGATCGAGAGGACGAAGCTCGTGAAGCTGCCGACCGCGATCGCGGCGAGGCCGACGGCGGTGAACGCGGGGGCCCAGGACGGGCCGGCGACGTAAACCAGCTCGGTCGGCTCGGGAATCTGCGACTGGTCCGCCACCGGTTAGCTCACCCGCGGATGTAGAGGATCGCGACCATGAACGTGAGCGCGAGCACCGCGATCGCGAGCGAGGCGAACAGAAGCCCGGTGCGGAGGTTGCGTGCGGCGGTGTCGCGGTCCACGTGCCCCTTCTATCAAAGAACAATTTGCGGCGGCTGCGCCGCCTTACGTGCCGCTTTGGGGGCTAACGCCCTCAACTCACAGCCCTGTCCACCGCCATCGCGATGAAGAGCAGGGCGAGGTAGGCGAGCGAGCCGAGGTGCAGGGCGACCGCCGCCCGTGCGCGAGGGACGAAGAGCGAGCCACGCCGCAAGGCCGACGAAAGCGGCCCCGAGCGGAGCGCGGCGCCAGGTAGAAGCCGTCGAAGAGGCCCGTGAAGTAGGGCAGGGCGGTGAACGCCACCAGCCCGATCGAGTAGAGCGACGATGAGGCGCCGCGTGGTCGCCTCGCCGCGCACGACGGGCAGCATCGGCACGCCGACCCGCTGGTAGTCGTCGGAGACGAGCAGGGCCAGCGCCCAGAAGTGCGGCGGCGTCCACAGGAAGACGATCGCGAACGGGTAGAGCGCGTCGACGCTGAGCCCACCGGTCGCGGCCGCCCACCCGACGAGCGGGGGAATCGCCCCCGCGGCTCCGCCGATGACGATGTTCTGGGGCGTCCGCGGCTTGAGCCACAGCGTGTAGACGAACACGTAGCCGAGGAGCCCGGCGAGGGCGAGGGCGCGCCGCGAGGAGGTTCGTGGTCAGCGCCAGCTCGACGAAGGCGAGCGCGCCGAGGGCGATGCCGAAGACGAGCCCGTGGAGCGGCTCGATGCGCCCGGAGGCGATCGGCCGGTCGCAGGTGCGGTCCATGCGTGCGTCGCGCTCGCGCTCGACGTAGTGGTTGATGGCACCAGCCCCGCCCGCGGCGAGGTACCCGCCGAGCATCGTCCAGAGCACGGTCGCGAGCCCGAGCCCGGTGGGCGCGGCGACGAGCATCGTCGTCACCGTCGTCAGCAGGAGCAGCCCGATGATGCCGGGGCTTGGTGAGCGCGAGGTAGTCGCGCGCCAGCTCGCCGAGTGCCCGGTGGTCAGCGACCGTCGCCGCGGAGGCGTGGCCTTCCATCAGGCTGAGGATACGCCGCCTTCGTCGTCGCCCGCGTCAGGCTCCTCGGCCGACGACGGCCGGCCTCGGGCTCGGTCTGCGGTGCTCCGGCTCGGTCTCCGGCTCGCGGCTCGCAGCCGCGGCCAGAGCTCGTCGCGCTCGCGGATCGCCTCGCGAATGTCGAGCATCGGCTCGGATGAGCGAACGTCCGGGACGGCGTCGAAGTTGTGGATCGGCGGCGGCGAGAGCGCGAACCACTCGAGCGTCGAGCCTCCCCACGGGTCGTGGCCCGCCTTGCGCCCGCCCAGGTAGCTCGTCACGGCGTTGGCGACCCCGATGACGACGCCGATCAGCAGCACGAACGATCCGATCGAGGCGACGAGGTTGTAGCCGTCGAGCCCGAGGCCGGCGTAGAACTTCTGGATGTCGACCGGCTGGCCCTTGAGGCCGGCGAGGAACATCGTCACGTGGAAGATCAAGAGGCCGGCGAGGATCGTCCAGAACGCGATCCGCCCGAGACCCTCGGCAAGCATCCTGCCGGTCATCTTCGGGAACCAGTAGTGAAGCGCGGCGAAGCCGCCGAGCACGCCGCCCCCGACGAGGACCATGGCGGTGTCGCTCTGCGCGGAGGTCGTGTTCGCGAGCTGCCAGCCAACCGGTACGACCGAGTACATGAGCTCGCCCGCGAGGCCCAGGACCAAGGTCACGGCGGCCCCGATGGCGAACAGCGAGGCCGCGCGCATCCGCAGCGCCCCGCCCCAGAGCGTCGCGATCCAGTTCACGATCAGGAGCCCGACGGGGACGATGAGCGCAAGCGCCATCAGCATCGCGAAGAACGCGAAGCCGGTGCCGATCGGCGCCGAGTACATGTTCTGCATCCAGGCGAGGGTGCCGAGCACCGCGATGGCAGCGATCGAGCGGGTTGCGGCGCGGTGGCTGAAGAGAGGCTTGCGCGCGAACGTCGGCAGGATCTCGGAGATCGTCCCGGCGGCGAACAGCAGCACCGAGACGTAGGCGCCGGTGAAGAAGATCCAGGCGAGGTGCTCGTAGAGAAGCGGCGCGCCGCCCTGCTGGGAGTCGAAGAAGATGCCGTCGAAGTGGCGGTCGATCATGAGCATGACGAGCGCCGCGACCATGGCCGGGCCCGTGACGAGCTGGATGCCGCAGATCGCCGTGCCCGCCCAGGCGAAGATCGGCGCCCGGCGCCACGCCATCCCGGGCGTTCGCATGTTGCGAACGGTCGTGAGCATGTTGATCGCGAAGCAGGTGAAGCCTGTGGCGCAGAGGCCGAAGCCGACGATCCAGGCATCGACGCCGTGGGTCGGCGAGTAGGGGACGGTCGACATCGGCGGTAGCCCGAGCGTCCCGGCGGAGGCCGGCCGGTAGAGGAAGCTCAGGTAGATGACGGTGGCGCCGACGAGGTAGAGCCAGGCGGACAGCAGCCCGAGCCGCGGGAAGGCGACCCCCGCGCTCCCGAGCTGCAGCGGTACTACGTAGCCGACGAAGGCCAGCGCCAGCGGGATCGCGAACAGGACGACCGTTGTGACCCCGAACGCCGAGAGGATGCGGTTGAAGGTCTCGGGAATGATCGCCGTGTTCTCCGGGACGATGAGCTGGAAGCGCATCAGCGCCAGCTCGAGTGCCGCAACGACGAGGAACGACAGCGCGCCGCCGAGGAACAGCAGGGCAACCGACTTGTGGTCGGTATCGGTCGCGCGCTCGATCCAGGCGGCGCGCCGCGGGCGCGGCGGCCCGCTGACGATCTCGGGATGCGCGGGGGCGACGGTGGGTGGGCTACCACCACTGGGGGTTCGCGCTCGGCCCGGAACGCCCGCTCCTCGTTCGAGCCTCGCGCTCACGGCGCCCCCTCGCCTGGAACGGCGTCGCGCTTGATGACGCCGTCGACGTAGTTCTGCGCCTGGGCGAGGTCGGCCGCCTGGCGCTTCAGGTAGGCCGCGTATGCGCTCTGGCTCACCACGTGGACGTAGATCCGCATCGTCGAGTACCCGGTGCCTGAGAAGGCGGTGGACTGGCCGGGGAAGGTGCCCGTGCGGTCGGCCTTGAACCACGTCTGCGCCGTGTGGCCGGGTACCGCGTCGACCTGGCCGCCGAGGGCCGGGACGAACCAGCGGTGCATCACGTCGGTCGAGGTGACGTTGAGGACAATCGGCGTGTCAACGGGGACCGTCAGGGTCGTGTAGGAGAAGGTCCGATCGCCGGGCCGTCCTCCGGTCGCCGTGTACCCCCCGGAGGTGCCGGGACCGCCGGGATAGAAGAACCGCCACAGCCACTGCTGCGCCACCGCGTCGATCGCGAGCGGCCCGCCCTTGGCGACGCCGCCGATCGGCCCGTTCGCCGGTGTCGTGTTGCGAAGCGTCTCGATTGCCTGCTGGAGCGCCTCAGAGGGGACGCCCGTCACGCCGACCTGCGCGGTCTGAGCCGCGGAGGCGACGGCGCCGCTGCCGGCTCGCGGCACCTTCTTTGCGTCCTCGGTGAGGATGATGCCGGCGACGAAGAGCCCGATCGCCACGATGGCGAGGGGGGTGCCGGCGCGAACGAAGAACCCGCGGCCGGCGACCAGTCGGGCCGGGGCCGACCCGCGCCGCTCGCGAAAGCGGAATACGGCAACGAGCAGCCCGCCAACGGCCGCCACGGCGAGGACGGCCGCCACGGCGAGTGCGATCCAGTACGCGGCGCGGATGTCACTTGCGTTCGGCGAGTGCCCCGTGCGCGGGCTGATGATCGAGGCGCCGGCGGGCGACGCGGCGACGAGGCCGCCGACGGTGACCGCGGTGACGGCAGCCGCTGCCGCCCATCGGCGCATGCTTCTGAGGGCTGCGGCCGTCAAGGCGCGAGCATTCTATGCGTCACTACACTCGCCGCGCCTTGGGCGTATTCAGATCTCGTCGCCGTCCGAGCCCGGCACTCCGCGCGCTCGTCCGACTCTCGGCCGGCGCCGCCGTCGTCGGCTCCGTTGCCGTGCCGCTCGCGCGGCGGCGCCTTCGCATCCCGCCGGCCCTCACCGCCGGCGCCACGGTCGTGGGTCCGCTTGGCCTCGCGGTGCTTCGCCCCAGGACAAAGCTGCGCGACGCGGCGCTCTTCGCGATGCAGATGTGGGCGTTCACCGTGATCCACGAGCTTCCCTACGACGACGCCGAGCGCCTACGCGGGCGGCTCCGGGTCCGCTATCCGATTCGGGCCGACCTGCGCCTCGGTGGGGGCGAGCTGCCCGGGCTTCGCCTCCAGCGAGCCCTGGCGCGGCCGGGACGGGTAGGGCGGCTTGACCGCGCCCTGGTCTTCGTCCACTGGGCCTGGTTCTTCGAGCCGCACCTCTCGCTCGTGTGGATCCTCGTCTGGCGGAACCACCGTTTCGCCCGCGCCGCGCGGCAGCTCGCGGGTGCCTTCGACCTCGGGTGCGTCGTCTACTTCCTCGTTCCAACGGCTCCCCCTTGGTGGGCGGCCGAGAGCGGCGAGATGGTGGACGAGTTGCGTCGCCATGCCCGCCCCGCCGAGGGCCGGGAGGTGGAGGCGGAGGCCCTCGAGCTGCGACACGTGATGGTGGAGGTGGGGGAGGAGGTCTGGGGTGACGCCTGGCCCCGCCTCTACGAGGCCTTCGGCGGCAACCCGTGGGCGGCGATGCCCTCCCTTCACTTCGCCGCATCTCTCCTCGCGGCGATCCTGCTTGCGGAAAGCGCACCCGGCGCGGGGGCGGTGGGGTACACGTACGCGGCAGCCCTGGCGGTCGCGCTCGTCTATCTGGGCGAGCACTACGTGATCGACCTCTTCGCAGGAGCCGCTCTCGTGGCGGCGGTGCGACTCGGCGAGCCGCTTCTCGAGCCCGCGGCGCTTCGCCTCAGTGACGCCGTGCAGCGCCTGGAGCGCATTGCTAACCCCTGATCCCAGCGCCTGAGGCCGGGAGTGAGGTGTTTTCCGCTTGATGGGAGGATATGAACCAGAGGATGGGGTCACCAGACCGCGACGACGGTGCCGCCGACGCGGCCGAGGCCAACGGGTCGGAGCCCACTTTCTTCGCGAGCCCGAAGCTCCTGATCCAGACCGGCCTGGTCGTCGTCCTGCTGATCGTCGGGATCTACTTCCTGCTGCCGAAGATCGTCGGGATCCAGGGGACCCTGAGCCGCCTCGACGACGCGGCGCCCGAATGGCTCGCCGTCGCGTTCGCGATGGACGTTGCGGCCTACCTCTCGTACGTCGCCCTGTTCCGCGGCGTGGTCGGCCGAGGGATGGGCCTGCGCCTCAGTGAGGCCTACCAGATCACGATGGCGGGCCTCGCGGCGTCGCTGCTGTTCTCGGCCGGTGGCGCGGGCGGAGTCGTTCTGAACTACTGGGCCATCCGGAAGGCCGGGATGGAGGCCGGACGCGCGGCGTGCCGGCTGGTCGCGTTCCTGGTGCTGCTCTACGGCGTTTACCTGAGCGTGGTCATCCTCAACGGGATCCTGCTGCGCACCGGGCTCCTCAGCGGACCCGCCCCAGCCGGCCTCACGATCGTGCCGGCGGGGATCGCCGGCCTCGTCATCGTGGTGTTCCTGCTCATCGCGCTGATCCCCGGCGATCTCGAGCGACGCGCCCAGGCCGCCTCCTACACGAGCCGCCGGGGCCGCCTCGCTCACCGTCTCGCGACGGTGCCGGCCACACTCGCCCGCGGTACCCGAACGGCACTCGATCTCGTCCGAAACCCTTCCGAGGGAGGGCTGGCGGTAGCCGGCGCGATCGGCTACTGGGCAGCCAACATCGGGATCCTGTGGGCGAGCTTCCACGCCTACGGCGTCAGCGTCCCGCTCGGCGTAGTCGTGCAGGGGTTCTTCCTCGGGCTCGCCGCCAACCTCTTCCCGTTCGCGCCGGCGGGCGTGGGGGCCGTAGACGCCGGCATGATCGGCGCCTTCGTGCTCTTCGGATTCCCCGGCGACGACGTCTTTGCGGCGGTGCTGACCTACCGCCTGTTCGCCTTCTGGCTGCCGATCCCACCGGGCCTGATCGCGTTCTTCCAGCTTCGCCGCACGGTGGCCCGCTGGGAGGCGGAGGGGACGCCCGCGGCACGTGTTGCGGGCGTAACGACCGCGGCCGAAGCGACACTATAAAAAGTGAAGTAACATGGAGCGTGGAGCGAAATGACAGAAGAAGGCACTGACAATCTGATCATCCTGGGCGGTGGACCGGCCGGCTACACGGCCGCGCTATACGCGGCTCGCGCAAACCTCGAACCCCTGGTAATCGAGGGGTTCCAGTGGGGCGGCCAGCTTCAGAACACGACCGACGTCGAGAACTATCCCGGCTATCCCGCGGGGATCATGGGGCCGGAGATGATGCAGGAGTTCCGCGCGCAGGCCGAGCGCTTCGGGACGCGCTTCATCACCGACGACGCGACGCGCGTCGAGCTCTCCGACGGTGACGTCCAGCGAGTCTTCATCGGCGATGACGAGCACCGCGCGAAAGCGATCATCCTCTCGATGGGCGCCGAGCCGAAGCGACTCGGCATCCCCGGCGAGCTTGAGCTCGGCGGCCGCGGGGTGTCGACCTGTGGCGTCTGCGACGGCGCCTTCTTCAAGGGCGAGGACGTGGCCGTGATCGGCGGCGGCGATTCGGCGATGGAGGACGCGATCTTCATCTCCAAGTACGCCGACAACCTCTCGATCGTCCACCGCCGGCCCGAGTTCCGCGCCTCGAAGATCATGCTCGAGCGCGCCGAGACGGTCCCCAACATCAGCTTCAAGACCCCGTACGTCCCGGAGAAGTTCGTCGCGGGCGACGACGGCAAGCTCGCCAGCGTCAGCCTGCGCAACGCCGAGACCAGCGAGACGGAGTCGCTCCCCGTCGGGGGTGCGTTCGTCGCGATCGGCCATACCCCGCGGTCAGAGCTGGTGACCGGCCAGGTCGACACGGACGAGAACGGCTACGTCGTCACGGACCCCGGTTCGACGCGCACGAAGCTCGCCGGTGTTTTCGCAGTCGGCGACCTGGTCGACCACACCTACCGCCAGGCGGTGACAGCCGCTGGTACCGGCTGCATGGGCGCCCTCGACGCCGAGTGGTACCTGCGCGACACGCCGCCCTCGCCCGAGGCCCACTGGCAGCGGGGCGGCGAGCCGATCGAGATCGCGCCGACCCCCACCGCCTGAGCACCGCCGAGCGCCGAATTGCGTCGACCCTGACGACGGAAGTCGGCACTCGCGGGCACTAGAGTTGTTGGCGATGGCCATCGTCGATGTCCCTCAGGTCAGCCCCGACTCCGTCGGCCTCCGTTCGTTCAGCGACTTCGACGAGGCCAACGCCACCTGGCCGCGGGGCGATCGCCCGGCGGCGATCCGCGAGGCGGCGGCTGAGTTCCGGGCTCGGTTCGCCACGCCCGGAGAACCGGGTGCGGGGCGTGCGGACGGTGGACATCGCCTCGGCGGGCTACCCGGTCAAGTTCGCCTTCGGCGGCGCGGCGATCGGCGCCAACCCGTATATCAACATCATCAACCGCCTCCAGGTGGTCCAGTTCGAGGACTTCGAGGGAAGGCTGCGCACGCTGGCCTACGAGCCGACGGTGCCCGAGGGACCGGCCGAGGCGCCCTACTACGCGCAGCAGATCGAGCGCCTCGGCGAGTTCCTCTCCTACAAGGTGTTGGCCAACATCTGGAACCACCCCGACGAGGCCCTCGTCAAGGCGGGCCTACGGGTCGAGGACGTCGACTTCGTGAGCTTCGACCACCTCCACGTCCAGGATCCCCGCTTCATCCTCGGCACCACCGAGCCGATCGAGGGCGAGGCCGCGCCGCGCGAGCCGCTGTTCCCGAACGCGACGTTGATCGCGCAGCGGCGGGAGTGGGACACCTTCACATCGATCCATCCCATGCAGTGGGCCTGGTACGTGGGGCAGGGGATCACGGACCTGCGGACCGACAACGTCGTGCTCGTCGACGGCGACGTCGAGCTCGGCAAGGGCTGCGCCCTGGTGTGGACGCCCGGCCACACCGACGGCAACCACTCGATGTGCGTCAACACCGAGGAGGGGGTGTGGGTCTCCTCCGAGAACGGCGTTGCAGCCGACAACTGGCACCCGCACCTCTCGAAGATCCCCGGCGTGCGCAAGGCGGCCGAGTTCTTTGGCCGCGAGGTGATCCTGAACTCGAACACCCTCGAGGACTCGATCGATCAGTACGACTCGATGATCAAGGAGAAGGCGCTCGCCGACCCGAACCGCCGCGACCCCCGCTGGCTCAACGTCTTCCCCTCGTCGGAGATGGCGAGCTGGAAGCGTCAGTGGCCCGTGGTCCCGACGTACAGCTACGGCGGCATCAACACAGGCCATCTAGAGCGCCCCAACTAGGGCCGAGCGTCCCTCGCCGGGGGCTATGGGCGGTAGCGCGGGACGTTCGCGGCGGATGGCTAGCCTGGTTGGGTGGATCGCCGCTCCTGGCTTCTTCTCCTCGGGCTGTCGGCGATCTGGGGTGTCAGCTACCTGTTGATCAAGATCGGGCTTCGGGACCTCTCTCCGGAGATGGTCGCCTTCTCCCGGATCGCGTTGGCGGCTCTCGTGCTCATGCCGCTTGCGGCCTCGCGCGGCGCCCTCTCGGCGCTCCGCGGACGGGTGCGATGGGTCGTGGTGCTCGGGGCGATTCAGGTCGCCGGCCCGTTCCTGCTGATCGCCGCCGGCGAGCGCTCGATCTCCTCGTCGCTCGCGGGCATCCTGGTCGCCACGACGCCGATCCTCACCGCGATGCTGGCGCTCCGCCTCGACCCCGAGGAGCGCTCGGAGGGAACGCGGCTCGCAGGCGTCGCGATCGGGATCGCGGGCGTCATCGCGCTGTTCGGGCTCGATCTCGCCGGCTCGGGGGTTCTCGGCGGTCTCGCCGTCGTGCTCGCAAGCCTGGGCTACGCGGTCGGGGGATTCATCTTCAAGGTCCGCTTCTCCGATGCCCCGCCGCTCGGAGTGGTCGCGGGCGTGATGACTGCCAGCTCCGTCCTCCTTCTGCCTCCAGCTCTCGCCACACTGCCGGGCTCGGCGCCGGCTCTCGGGCCCATCGCCGCCGTCGCGGCGCTGGGTCTCTTCGGGACCGGGCTCGCGTTCGTCATCTTCTACGCGCTGATCGCCAAGGTCGGCCCCGCGCGGACGATGCTGGTCTCCTACATCGCGCCCGGTTTCGCGGTGGTCTACGGCGCTTGGTTCCTATCCGAGCCGATCACCGCCGGCAAGCTGGTGGGGCTGGCGGGGATTCTCGTGGGGTCGTGGCTCGGAGCGGGCCGGGCGGAGGCTCGCCCGAGCAAGCGAGCCTCCGCACCGACCCTTGCCGAGGGCTACCCCTCGACGGACTCGTTCTGACCGGCTCTTACTTGTAGACGGCCTGTAGCAGCAGCGTGCAGTTGCTGACGTGGCCGGCATTGCCGGTGAACGGCGCGTTCACCGCGAGCGGCGGCTGGAACAGGAGCTGCTCGGTGCTCCCCGACTGGCACTTCAGAAGCGACGTCTTTTTCGCCTTGATCGCGAGGTAGTCCCCCTTGTCGACGTGCTTGTCAGGGATGTCGAACGTCTGAATCTTGTAGCCGCTTCCCTTGATGCTCGACTCGTACTTCACGTGGCGGCTGTGGGCCACGATCTGGCCCTTGCCGTTGTCGCCGCCGTTGTAATTCTTCGTGCGGCCGAGCTCGAACTGGAACTTGCCCTTGTGCAGAGCGACGAGCTTGAGCTTGTCGATCTTGCCGCCGTGCGGCGCGGTGATGTTTCCCTGGATCGCTCCGGTGTCCTGATACTTGACGGCGATCCGGTCGCACTCCTTGGTCGAGTCGAGTGCGTTTGCGTCCTGCTGACAGTTCCTCTCGGCTGTGGGCTGCGTCACCGATCCGTCCTGGTTCTTCAGGTCGGCCCCGAACTTGTCGGCTCCCGCGGCCCCGGCCGGGACCAGCGCGAGCGCGGCGGCTGTTCCGATCGACGCGAGTCCCGCTCTGGCGATGGTTGGGATGCGTTGCATCATTCCCTCCTTGGTGGCTCGAGCGGAGCCTAGTCGCCGGAGGCGCTCGAGCGCAAGGCCGGCGCCACGCGGTAGCGCTCCTCGCCGAGCTCGGCGTGAAGCGCGTCGAGCAGCGCGACGATCTCCGCGCGGCCGATCTCCTCCGCCCATTGGATCGGCCCGCGGGGCCAGTTGAAGCCGAGGCGCATCGCCGTGTCGATGTCCTCCGCGCTCGCCACTCCCTCCCCGAGCGCGAAGTGCGCCTCGTTGACGAGCTGGGCGACGATGCGGCCGAGAACGAGGCCGGGGGTGCGGATCGGAACGCGTTCGACGTGCTCGCCCGCGGCCGCCGCCTCCTCCGCTTCGGCGTCGAACAGCGGATCGTCGGGCAGCTCCGTCAGAGGGCCCTCGGGGTCGTCTGGCCGATGGGCATCATCGTCGTAGGAGTACCAGCCGCGCCCGGACTTGCGGCCAAGACGGCCCGCGTCGACGAGGCGCGTCTGCAGGGGGCTCGGCCGCCAGCGCGGCTCATGGAAGCTTTGCTCCCAGAACGACATCGCCACCTCGAGGTTGACGTCCACCCCCACGAGGTCCATGAGCTCGAACGGCCCCATCCGGAAGCCGCCACCCATCCGCACGATCCGGTCCACCTGCTCATGCGGGACGCCCTCGGTCACGAGCTTCAGGGCCTCGAGGCTGAAGGGGCGCACGCAGCGGTTGGCGACGAACCCGATGCCGTCTGCGGCGCGGATTGGCGTGCGGCCCATTCGCTCGGCGGCCGCGGTCGCGTCCTCCAGGCTGGCCTCGCCGCTCTCGTCGCCGGCGACGATCTCGACGAGCCTCATGAGCGCCGGCGGGTTGAAGAAGTGCATGCCGACGACGCGGTCGCGGCGCTCCACGCCGGCGGCGATCGCCGTGACCGACAGCGAGGACGTGTTGGTGGCGAGGACCGCGTCGGGGCTGCAGAGGTCCTCGGCCTCCTTGAAGAGCGTGCGCTTGAGCTCGAGATCCTCGGGAGCGGCCTCGATCACGAGGTCGCAACCGGACAGGTCGCCGAGGTGCGGGGCCGGATTGAGGCGCCCCTCGGCCGCATGAGCGTCGTCCTCGCTCCACCGGCCCCGCTCGACCCCTCGCGCCAGGTCCCGCCGCAGGCGATCGACGCCGCGGTCGAGCGCCTCGCCGATCGGGTCGTGGAGAAAGGTCTCGAAGCCGCCCAGGGCGGCGACCTGAGCGATCCCGGCGCCCATGGTCCCGGCGCCGACGACTCCGACCCGTTCGATCAATCGCGCGCCGGGCGCATCGCGTCGATCCCCGTCGCCGCGCGGCCGATGATGAGCTTCTGGATCTGCGAGGTCCCCTCGTACAGCGTGGTAACGCGGGCGTCGCGCATGTACCGCTCGACCGGGTGGTCGTCGACGTACCCGGATCCGCCGTGCACCTGGATCGCGAGGTTCGCGCATTCCACCGCCGCCTCCGTCGCGTAGAGCTTCGCGACCGAGGTCTCCGTGGTGGACGGCTTTCCCGCGTCCTTCAGCAGCCCCGCGCGGCGGACGAGCATCCGGCCCGCGTCGGTGCGGACGTGGATGTCGGCGATCATCTCCTGCACGAGCTGGAAGCTCGCGATCGGCACGCCGAACTGCTTGCGCTCGGTCGCGTAGGCGACCGAGGCGTCGAGGCACCCCTGGCAGATGCCGACGCAGCCCGACGCGACCGAGTAGCGCCCGGAGTCGAGCGCCGACATCGCGACCTTGAACCCGTCGCCGACCTCGCCGAGCAGGGCGTCGTCGCCAACCTCGACCCCGTCGAAGGCGAGCGAGGCGGTATCGGACGCGCGCAGGCCCGAGCTTGCCGTGGATCTCCTGGTGCGAGAAGCCGTCGGAGTCGGTGGGAACGAGGAAGCAGCAGATCCCGCGGTGGGCCTTCTCGGGGTCCGCCTGGGCGAAGACGAGGGCGACCTCGGCGACGTTGCCGAGCGAGATCCACATCTTCTGGCCGTTGATGCGCCAGCCGCCGTCGATCTTCTCGGCCCGGGTGCGCATGGACGCCGGGTCCGAGCCCGCGTCGGGCTCGGTGAGGCCGAAGCACCCGAACGCCTCGCCCGCGCACAGCCGCGGCAGCCAGCGCTGCTTCTGCTCCTCGGTCCCCCAGCGCTCGATCGACCCGCATACGAGCGAGGTCTGGACGGAGACGACCGTGCGCATGGCCGAGTCGCCGCGGCCGACCTGCTCGACGATCAGCCCGTAGCTCGTGTAGTCGAGGCCGCGCCCGCCGTAGTCCTCGGCGACCGGCGCGCCCAGGTAGCCCATGTCGCCGAGCCGCCGGGCGAGCTCGCTGTCGAACTTCTGCGCGCGATCGCTCTCCCGCGCGCGCGGGACGATCTCGTTGTCGGTGAAGTCCCGCGCCGTCTCGTAGATCAGCTGCTGCTCGTCGGAGAGCTCGAGGTCCACGCCGGATCTACTCCGCGCCGCCGCGCCAGTCGGCGATCAGCCCGTCGAACGCCTGCCGCGCCTCCTGGGTGCGCGAGCCGTGGCGATCGAGCTCCCTGCCGTCGATCGAGCTCACCGGCTGCACCTCGCGCACCGTCGAGGCGAGGAACGCCTCGCGGGCCTCGAGCAGCGTCGTCGAGTGAGAAGTCGCCCTCCTCGACGCCGTCGAGCACCTCCAGCAGGCGCCGCCGGGTGATCGAGTCGAGGATGCCGGCGGGGAGGTGGGGCGTCCGCAGAACGCGCCGTCGGCGCCAACCCAGAAGATCGTCGACGTCGGCGGCTCGAGGACGATCGCCGTCCGGGCGCACGAGCAGCGCCTCGTCGGCGCCCTGCGCCTTCGCGAGCCGCGTCGCCTGCATGTTCGCGCCGTAGGAGAGCGTCTTCGCCCCGGTCAGGATCACGCGTCGGCGAGTAGGTGACGCTCGCAAGGCTCACCGAGGGCCCGAGGTCGGGCAGCTCCTCGATCGCCGCGATCCGGCGCCCACCGCGGGTCATCACGATCCGAAGCTGCGCGTCGCCGTCGCCGTGCTCGGCGAGCAGGGCGTCGATCTCCGGCTCGAGGGCCGCGCGGTCGATCGGCAGGTGGATCTGCTCCGCCGAGCGCTCGAGGCGGTCGAGGTGCTCGGCGAGGGCGTACGGGCGCCCGCCGTAGAGCCGGATCACCTCGAAGACGCCGTCGCCGCGGTAGAGCCCGTCGTCCTTGAGCGGGATGACCGCATCCGCGGTCGGGGAGATGCGTCCGTCGACGCTGACGATCTCGCTCGACGCTCATCGGCGCGAGGCTACCTAGGTCGCCGTCGGCCTCGGGGTTCTCGATCACCGTCGCGACTCCCTGGCCGACGCCGACGCAGAGCGACGCGATCCCGTAGCGGGCGCCGCGGCGCCGCAGCTCGTAGGCGAGCGTGGTCACGAGGCGCGCGCCGGAGCAGCCGAGCGGATGCCCGAGCGCGATCGCGCCGCCGTTCACGTTCAGGCGCTCCTCGTCGATCCCGAGCTCGCGGGCGCAGGCGAGCACCTGCGAGGCGAAGGCCTCGTTGATCTCGATCAGGTCGATGTCGCCGAGCTCGAGGCCGGCAGCGCGAAGGGCGCGCGGGATCGCCTCGGCGGGCCCCATGCCCATGACGGCGGGGTCGACGCCCGCGACGCCGATCGCGACGACCCTCGCGAGCGGCCTCGCGCCGAGCGCGGCCGCCCGCTCGCCGGAGGCGAGGACGAGGCAGGCCGCGCCGTCGTTCAGCGTCGACGCGTTGCCCGCCGTGACCGTACCGCCGTCGCGGAAGGCCGGGCGGCAGCGAGGCCGAGGCGCTCGAGCGAGGTGTCGGGCCGGGGCCCCTCGTCGCGATCCACCACCGTCTACGCGGCCCCTGCCGGCCGGGGCCTCCACGGCGACGATCTCGTCGTCGAAGCGCCCGCTCGTCGGCGGCCGCAACGGCGCGCTGGTGGCTGCGCAGGGCGAACGCGTCCTGGTCCGCGCGCGAGATCCCGTATCGCTCAGCGACGTTCTCGCCGGTCTCGCCCATCGACTCGGTCGAGTGGAGCTCGGCCATCCGCGGGTTCACGAGGCGCCAGCCGAGCGCGGTGTCGTGCATCGTCTGCGGGCCGCGCGGGAGGCCGGCCTCGGGCTTCGGAACGACCCATGGCGCCCGGCTCATGGACTCGACGCCGCCGGCGAGGTAGAGGTCGGCCTCGCCAAGACGGATCGCTCGCGACGCCTGGTTCACGGCCTCGAGGCCGGAGGCGCAGAGCCGGTTGACGGTGACGCCGGGGATCGAGGTCGGGAGGCCGGCGAGCAGGCTCGCCATCCGAGCGACGTCGCGGTTGTCCTCGCCGGCCTGGTTCGCGGCGCCGAAGTAGACGTCGGCGATGTCGGCGGGGTCGATGCCCGTGCGCTCGACGGCGGCACGAGACGACGTGCGCCGCGAGGTCGTCGGGCCGCACGCCCGCGAGCGCGCCGCGGTAGCGCCCCATCGGCGTACGGACGGCGTCGATGATCACCGCGTCGGGCACGCCGCGATAATGTCATGCGCGAGCCCGTGGACTTCATCCTCCTCACGCTCGGGATGGTGGGCTTCATCGTCCTGTTGCTCGTCCTCCTCGCCCGCGCCTATCCGGGCAGCGGCGCCGACCTCGTCGACTGGCGCCCGACGCGCTCGCCCGAGCTCGAGGCGCAGCTCGAGGTGGAGGACCTCTCGCAGATGATCGAGGCGCAGAACGACTACCGGCGTCGGCGGGGCGCACCCGACCTGACCGAGGACGACGCCGAGAAGATGGCGCGCGAGGACGAGGCGATCCGCGAGCGCGGCCGGAGGGCGTGGCAAGAGCCCTGATCGTCGGCTGCGGCTGTCGCGGGCGCGCGATCGCCGGCGCCCTGAGCGACGCGGGCTGGCTGGTTCGGGGCACGTCGCGCAGCGGCCGAGGGAGTGGCGGCGATCGAGGAGGCCGGCATCGAGGCGGAGCTCGCCGACCCCGACCGCCCGGGCACGGTGCTCGACGCGGCGGGCGACGTCGCGGTGGTGGTCTGGCTGCTCGGCTCGGCGAGCGGCGAGAGCGCCGCCGCTCGAGGCCATCCACGGCCCGCGGCTCGAGCGGCTGCTCGAGAAGCTCGTCGACTCGCCCGTCCGCGCGTTCGTCTACGAGGCGACGGGCTCGGCGCCGGCGAGCGCCTCGCGGCGGGGTCGCGGCTCGTCCGCGCCGCCGGCGAGCGCTGGCGCATCCCGGTCGCCGTCGTCGAGCGCCGACCCG
Organism: uncultured Actinomycetes bacterium; assembly: GCA_963841455.1. GTDB lineage: Bacteria > Actinomycetota > Thermoleophilia > Solirubrobacterales > 70-9 > JAWVFM01. The sequence goes on along the minus strand of CAWJCU010000009.1, from coordinate 24,209 downwards.
GGCGGCCCGAAGGCTTGGGCGGCGGTTATTGAAGCGGCTTCGGCGGGATCTGCTTGACGCCGGGCTGAGCCCACGGCGCCTCGGCGGCGAAGTGCTTCGGCGGCTGGTCGTACTTGTCGACGAGGAGGCTGACCCCGAAGCCGATCGCCACGACGACGACGACGAAGACGAGGTAGAGGACTCCCTGCCGCGCGAGGCTCGGCCCGTAGCTGTGGCCGACGACCTCCCGCCGCTTGTCCTGCCCCATCGCGTCGAGGTCGGACGCCTTCTGCTCCGGGTGCGCGTGATGAGTCGACCGTCGAACGAGGCCCGACCGACGGCGCCACGGTGTCGCTGATGTCCTCGACCCAGGCGCCGTCATTCTGGCCGCCCGCGTCGCTGGCCCTCTCCTCCGCCATCCCGCCGAAAACCTTACCCCGCTAGTCGGCGAGGCGCGCCAACAGGTCGCCCAGGATCCGCGCGGTCGCGCCCCAGATCATGTGCTCGCCGATCTCGTAGGTGGGCGTCTTGATCGGCACGCCGCGGCGGATCAGACGGCGCATCGCGAATCCCTCGCGAAGCTCGTCGAGGTCGAAGAGGAGGATCTCCGCGACCTCGCCCGGGTTCGGCTGCAGGGAGTGCACCTCGTCGGTCAGGCCTACGAACGGGTGGACCTTGTAGCCGGTGACGAATGTGCCGACGGGAGGCAGCGCTCCGACCATCTCCACGGTCGCCGGATCGAGTCCCACCTCCTCCTCGGCCTCTCGAAGCGCGGTCGTCGCCAGATCCTCATCGGGGTGGTCGCGACGCCCTCCGGGAAACGAGATCTCACCGGGATGGCGACGAAGGTCGATGCGGCGTTTGGTGAACACGAGCCCCGGGCTCCGTGGGTAGCCGTACAGCGCGAGCAGCACGGCCGCCTCGGTGCCGCCCGGGGCGCTGAGGCGCTCCGCCTCGTCGGGGCGGAGCAGGAGCCTCGATAGCTTGGCCGCCTCGAGATCGGCCGATTCAGCCATCCTCGTGCTCTCCTCCGTCGCTTTCCGTCGATGCTACCCGCCGCTCGGCGCCCAGCAGGGGCCGCAGGGCGAGCGCAAGAGCGACGAGGCCGCCGGCGCCCCCGGTGATGAGCACGACGCGCGGCGAGGTCGCGTCGAGGTAGAGCCCACCGATGAGCGCCGCGATGCCGCTTCCGGCATAGGCGGCGGTGCCGACGAGGCCGAAGACGCGACCGAGCATCGCAGGCGCGACGTGACTCTGGATAAGCGTGTTGCTCGCGACGTTCTCGAGGCCGTTCCCGATGCCGGCGCCACCCTGGAACGCGACCGCCGCGCCAACCCCGGGTGCGGCACCGGTGGCGATGCCGCCCACACCGCTCACCGCCAGGCCGGTCAGGTAGACGCCCGCCGCCGAGCGTCCGGGCCTGAAGGCGAGCGCGAGCGAGGCGACGAGCATCCCGATTCCGAAGGCGCCGAATGCCAGCCCGTACGCGGCGGGCCCGCCGCCGAGCGTGTCGCGGACGAGGAAGGGCAGGGCCACGTCGTCCAGGGCGAGGAACGAGACCGCGATGAAAAGGCTGATCGTCAGCGCCCGGGCGACCGGGTGTCGGAGGGCGTAGGCGATCCCCTCACGGGTCTCGGCGACGAGGCCGCCACGCGCCTCGGCCACGGCCGCCCGCCTCGATCGCACGCGCGAGACGATCACGGCTGAGGCCGCGAACGTCAGGGCATCGATCGCAAGGGCGAGGTCGGCGCCACCGGCTGCAACCAAGACGCCCCCGATCACGGGGCCAATGGCGACCTGAAGGTTGAAGGTGGTGTTCTCGATCGCGTAGGCCGTCCCCACCTCGGCCGGCTCGACGAGGTTCGCGATCATCGTGCTGCGGGCCGGGGAGTAGGGCGCTTGCAGCGCGGTCGCGACGGCCGCGAGCGCGAGCGTGATGCCGAGCGGTGGCAGGAGGGCCAGGAGCCCGAACACCACGGCGCCGCCGAGATCGCAGGCGATCATCAGGCGGCGAAGCTCGGTCCGGTCGACGAGCGCCCCTGCAAGCGGTCCGGCCAGGCGCGGCAGCGACTGGGCGAGCAGCAGGGCACCGACAGCAACGCCGGTGCCCTCGCTCGACTGGACGTACAGCACGAGGGCCGTGGTCGCCGCCCCGCTCCCGATGTAGGAGAGGCAGAGGCCGAGGGTCAGGATTCGAAAGTCGCGGCGCGCTCGAAGGAGCGCGATCGGGCTGCTCAGATGATCACCGCGACGGTGCCGCCGTCGACCGACCAGGCAGCCCCGGCGACGTAGCTCGCGCGCTCCGAGCAGAGGAAGACGATCACGTCGGCGATCTCCGCCGCGTGCGCGAGGCGGCCGATCGGGCGCTTGGCGCCGGCGACCTCGAGCGCCTCGGTGCGTGATGAGTGCCCGGCTGCCTCCTTCGACTGGTCGAGCAGGCCGCCCTCCTCCATCCAGAGCTCCGACTGCACCGGGCCGGGGCACACCGCGTTCACGATGACGCCATCGCCCGCGTGGGCATCGGCGAAGAGGCGCGACAGCGAGAGCTCAGCCGCCTTCGCCACTGAGTACTCGGGCATCATCGCCGAGGGCCGCTTGCCCGCGGTCGACGACACGTTCACGACGCGGCCCCAGCCGCGCTCGGCCATCGGCGGAACCGCTGCGCGCATGGCCCGCAGCGGCGCCATCACGTTGAGCTCCCAGGCGGCGTACCAGTCCTCCTCGGGAACCTCGTCGAGAGCTCGCCAGCGCGCCGTGCCCGCGTTGTTGACGAGTACGTCGAGCTGCCCGAACGCCTCGGTCGCGGCGGCGGCGATCCGCTCGCCCGCGTCGGCCGCGGTCACGTCGAGCGCGAGCGCCGCCGCCTCGCCGCCCGCGGCCTCGCACTCGGCGCGCGCTTCCTCGAGGGCCTCGGCGCCCCTCGCCACGAGCACTACGCGCGCGCTCTCCGCGCAGAGGCGCGCGGCCACAGCGCGCCCGATGCCGCGGCTCGCGCCGGTGACGGCACAGACCCTCCCGTCGAGCCCGAGGTCCATCCGGCTCAGAGCGGCGCGACGCGGTCGGTGATCGTCACCTTCGTCTCGCTCGCGAGGGCCCTGTGCACCGGGCACTTCCCGGCGATCACTCGAAGCTTCTCGAGCTGGTCGGAGCCGAGCCCCCCCGGCAGGTGGAGGGTCACCGCGAACACTGAGGGCACGTGGCCGTCGTACTCCATCTCCACCTCCACCTGCAGGTCGCCGAGGTCCAAGCCCTTGCGGTCCGCGTACATCTCGACGGTGATCGCGGTGCAGGCCGCCAGCGACGCGGCGAGCACCCGCGTCGGCCGCGGCCCCGTGTTGGTGCCGCCCGCCTCCTCGGGCTCATCCATCCTCACCACGTGCTCGCCGTCGATCTCGACGCTGTGGGCGTAGCCCTCCACGCGGCGCGCGATCGCGTGCGCCATCAGACCCCGCCCCGCTCACGCCCGGCGAAGAGCTCGGGACCGTCGACGTCGGCGAAGCGCGCCATTGCGTAGGCCAGATCCGAGGCGCGGTTGAGAAACCGCAGAACGACGCTGGAGGGCAGCTCGCCAGCCCGATCGAGGTCGACCACCCGCCGCTCGGCCCGGCGAACGATCGCCCGCGCGAGGTCGAGCGCCCCGGAGACCCGCGTGCCGCCGGGGATCACGAACTTCGGAGGGAGGTCGACCCGCTCCATGTAGCGGTCGATCGCGGCCTCGAGCTCATCGACGATTTCGACGGTTATCCGGCTCACCCCGTCCTCGAGGCGGTCGGCGGCCTCGGGCGCCGTCGCGAGCTCCGCGCCCGCGATGAACAGATCGTCCTGGAGGCGCAGGACGTCGGCCGCGAGCTCTGAGGAGGGCTCGCAAAGCGCTCGCGCCAGGCCAAGGGCGGAGGCGGCTTCGTCGATGGCGCCGTACGCCTCGGTTCGAAGGTCCGACTTCGAGACCCGGCCGCCGTACCAGAGCGAGGTGGTCCCGTCGTCCCCCTTGCGTGTGTAGATCTTGGTCATGAGAGTGGATTGAAGACGATTCCGGTCAGGAGCTTCGGGAAGAAGTAGGTCGACTTCGGCGGCATGGTCTCCCCGGCCGCGGCCACGGCCCGTACCTGCTCCACAGGGGTTGGGCGCATGAAGAACGCTGCGTCCGCCCGCTCGCCGACCGCCGCTCTCGCCGCCTCGACGGAAGCCGTGTACGCAAGCCCCTTCTTCGCCTCGACGTCCGCCTCGCTCATGCCCAGCGCCCCACGGAGGAAGATCGCCTCGAGGATCGCCGCATCGAGCTCGCGGTATGCCTGGGACCGATCCGGGAGCGCCGCTTCGATCGCCGCCGCGTCGCGCAGGCGCAGGCGGAACCCCGTGTCGAAAGCCGAATCCGCGTACCCGAATACCCCGATCCCCTCCTCGCCGGCCGGGTCGACCTCCTCGAGCTGGATCTCCTCGACGTCGAAGTGCTCGTGGGCCGCACGGACCACGGTGTCCCGGTGATCGTCCCCGCTCAGGTCGGTCAGCAGGCGGTGGTAGCCGAAGATCGTGAGCCCCGCATCGCCGAGCGAGGTCAGCGACATGAGGGTGTAGCGGTGGTCGCCGTCGCCGCCGACCTCGTCGGCATACGTGCGCGCCGTCTCGTAGCGGTGATGGCCGTCGGCGATGAGGAGCTCCCGGCCGCCGAGCTCGGCCGCGACGGCGGCGTGGGCGGCGGGGTCATCGACCCGCCAGACGCGGTTGACGATCCCGTCTGCGTCGGTGGCCTCCGCCCAGGGTGGTCGGGCCACCGCCGCTGCGACGTGCTGCCAGGCGTCGCCCTCGTGGAGCGAGAAGATGGGCGAGAGGTTGTGGCGCGTGGCCCGGGTCAGCCGCAGGCGGTCCTCCTTCGGTCCCGGCTGCGTGCGCTCGTGCGGTCGGATGAGACCGGGGCCGTAGTCGGTCACACGGACGCGGCAGAGGATCCCGCGGCGCGTGCGAGACACCCCGTCGGGACCGGTGTACTCCTGCTCCAGGGCCCAGAGCGCCGGCCCGCGGTCGCGCGCGAGGATGCCCTGGAGCGTCCACTCCTCGAGTGTTTCGCCGGCGTGCTCGTATGGGTCCGCACCCGTCGGGTGCCTGCGGCAGGTCGAGCTCGACGACGTTGAAGGGCGAGCGCGAGACGAGCTCAATGCGCATATCCGCGTCGATCACGTCGTAGGGCGGCGCGACGACGTCCGACAGCGAGCCGACGGCGGCGAGGTTGTAGTGGAGCGCCCGGAGCGGTTCGACTTCGGCCATGGCCGAAGCCTACGTGTGATGGATGGCGGGCCATCGCGTAGTAGGTGGGACGATGCGGCGAGTGGCGGCGGCGAGACGTGTCTACAGGCTTGCGGCCGGGCTCACGGCGGCTATCGCACTCGCGTCGGTTCCCGCGCGGGGAGCACTTCGGGTCACCGAAGGGGAGCGGCCCCGGCCGCTGCGGGTCGCAGTGGGGCATGAGAGCGTCGTTGCCTCCCAGGGGAGCTATTGCGTGGTCAGCCACCGTTCCGGCACATGCGCCGACTACGCATATCCGCTGAGGGTCAAGCACGTCCTTGACGTTCCCCTCGACGCCACGGTGCTGCTCAAGGCCCGCGACCACCGGATCGGCCACCTGCGCGTCTCGTTGCTCCACGCCACTCGCCAAGACTTCCGTGGGCTCGGCTGGTCGCGCGAGGCTCGTCGAGTCCCGGGCCATCCGACGTGGCGGCGCTTCCTGATGCCGATCGGCTTCGGCAATGCAAACCGCCTTGACATTCACGCGACGTATCGCCACCGCGGCGGCGACAGCGACTGGTGGGCGGGCATCAAGCCGCCGATGCCGTGATGCGGATAGTGGCCGCACAGCGGCATCAATCCGCATCGGAGCGCCGATCCTCGAAACTGGGCGCCGATGAGAGCGCTCGCGATCGTCCACCAGGCCGACGCCGGCCCAGGCGTGTTCGCCGATGCGATCGAGGAACGTGGCTGGGCCCTCAGCATGTGGAGCCCGCCCACGCAGCCGCCCCCGGGTGACGCGTTGGAGCACGATGCCGTGTTGGCCTTCGGCGCGGCGGTCAACCCCGATCAGGACGCAGGCCATCCCTGGCTCGCCGCCGAGCGCACCCTGCTCGTCGACCTTCTCGAGGCGGAGATGCCGATCCTGGCCGTCTGCCTCGGCTCCGAGCTCCTGGCGCAGGCGGCGGGTGGCGAGGCGCCTCGCACCGAGCCGGAGATCGGCTGGCGGGAGATCAGCGTGACCGAGGCGGGCGAAGACGATCCGCTGCTCGGCCCGACCGCCCCCTCCTTCGTCGCCTTCCAGTGGCACAGCTACGAATCCGCGGCTCCCACTGACGCCGCCTTGCTCGCCACGAGCGACGGGCGCCCAGCGGCCTACCGCGTGGGACAGCGCGCCTGGGGCATCCAGTTCCACGCTGAGGTTGCCCGGGACGACGCGGTTCGCTGGATCCGCGACTACCGAACCGATCCCGACGCGGTCCGAGTCGGCGTCGAGCCGAAGGCGCTCATCGCCGAGGTCGAGCAGAGGGTCGAGGAGTCGAACGCGCTCGGCACCGGCATCTGCGAGCGGTTTCTCGACCTCGCCGCCCAGGCGTCGAGATAGCCATGCGCTGGGTCGTCGACGGGATGAACGTGATCGGCAGCCGGCCCGACGGGTGGTGGAAGGACCGCCACGCGGCGATGGTGCGCCTGGTCGACGAGCTCGAGCGCTGGGTCGCGAGGGAGGGCGATGACGTCACGGTCGTCTTCGAGCACCCGCCGAGGCCGCCGATCAGATCCCCCATCGTCGAGGTCGCGCATGCTCGGCGCGCCGGCCCCAACTCCGCCGACAACGAGATCCTCCGCCGCCTGCGGGCCGACGACGCGCCGACCGACATCCGGGTCGTCACCTCGGACCACGCCCTGGCCGACCAGGCGCGTTTTCTAGGCGCGGTCGTCCAGTCCGCGGAGTCGTTTCGCCGCGACCTGGAGGACGGGTGACGCCTACTCGGGCGTGACGTAGGCAGCCGAGAGGCCCCCGTCGACGAGAAACGTCGAGGCGGTGACGTATGAGCTCTCGTCGCTCGCGAGGAAGAGCGCTGCGCGGGCGATCTCCTCAGCTTCCGCGAAGCGGCCCATCGGCAGGTGGACCAGACGGAGCGCGGCCTTCTGGGGATCGCATGCGAAGAGCTCTTGGAGAAGCGGCGTGTTGACGGGGCCGGGGCAGAGGGCGTTCACCCGCACGCGCCGACGGGCGAACTCCACCCCCAGCTCGCGCGAGAGGGCGAGGACGCCGCCCTTGGACGCCGTGTAGGAGATCTGTGAGACCGCTGCGCCCATAACGGCCACGAAAGACGCGGTGTTGATGACCGAGCCACCGCCGGCCTGGAGGAGGTGCGGAATGCCGTGCTTGCAGCACAGGAACACGCTCCGCAGGTTCACGTCCTGGACTCGCTCCCACGCCTCGAGGGTGGTGTCGAGCACCGACGTGTCGTCGGTGGGGTTGATGCCGGCGTTGTTGAAGAGCACGTCGATGCGCCCGAGCTCCTCGCGGGCGCGCTCGTACATGGCCTTGACCTGCTCCTCGTCGCTGACGTCGGCCGCGATGGTCACCTCGCCCTCGGCACCGTCGGCGAGGTCGACGCCCACGACCTTCGCGCCCTCGGTCGCGAAGAGGCGCGCCGCGGTCGCGCCGATCCCGCTCGCCGCGCCCGTGATCACGCAGACCTTGCCGTCAAGCCGCCCAGCCATCTAGGCCTTCTCCGTCGCCACGTAGACGTTCTTGACCTCTGTGTAGTGCTCGAGTGCGTCGGGGCCGAGCTCGCGGCCAACGCCGGACTGCTTGAAGCCTCCGAATGGAGTCGAGACGCGCACCGACGTGTTCGAGTTGATCGAGATCACACCCGTCTCCATCGCTCGAGCGACCCGCAGAGCCTTTGCTCCGTCACACGTCCACACCGACCCCGAGAGGCCGTAGATCGTGTCGTTCGCGATCGAGACGGCCTCGTGCTCACCCTCGAACGGGATAACGCAGGCGACGGGCCCGAAGATCTCCTCGCGTGCGGCCCGGTCGTCGTTCGAGACCGGGGCGAGGACCGTGGGGGGAAACCAGAAGCCCGGCTTCTCCGGCGCCGCGCCGCGGAACGCGACCGGGGCGCCGTCGTCGACGTAGGAGCCGACCTCCTCCAGGCGCTCGGCCGAGATCAGCGGGCCCATCTGGGTGCTCTCATCGAGCGGGTCCCCGACCCGGATCGCGGTCACCTCCCGCTCGAGCGCGGCCATGAAGTCATCAAGCGCGGAGCGCTCCACCAGGATCCTCGAGCGCGCGCAGCAGTCCTGGCCGGCGTTCGCGAACACGGCCATCGGGGCGGCAGCGGCAGCGGCGTCGAGGTCGGCGTCGGCGAACACCACGTTGGCGGACTTGCCGCCCAGCTCGAGGGTCACCCGTTTGATCGTCGCGGCGGCTCGTGCGGCTATCTCGCGCCCGACCTCGGTGGACCCCGTGAAGGCGATCTTCGCCACGTCGGCATGGTCGACGAGCCGCTGCCCGCACACGCTTCCGGGGCCGGCGACCACGTTCAGCACGCCCGCCGGCAGGCCGGCGTCGACGGCGATCGTCTCCAGCTCGAGCGCGGTGAGCGGCGTTAGCGCCGCCGGCTTCAGCACGACTGTGTTGCCGGCCGCGAGCGCCGGCGCGACCTTCCAGGAGGCGATCACCAGCGGGAAGTTCCAGGGCACGATCAGCCCGACGACGCCGAGCGGCTCTCGGAACGTCATGTCGACCCCGCCGGCGACGGGGATCGTCTGCCCGAGGAGCCGCTCCGGCGCTCCGGCGTAGTAGCGGAACGTCGCCACGACCATCCCCATCTCGCCGCGGGCGTCGGCGATCGGCTTGCCCGCGTTCCGGGCCTCGAGGGTCGCGAGATCCTCGGCGCGCTTCTCGAGGGCGTCTGCGAGGCGGTGCATCACCTGCGACCTCTCGGCCGGGGTCACCGCCCGCCACGCCGGGAAGGCGCCCTTCGCGCGCTCGACCGCGGCGTCCACGTCCTGGGCCCCAGCGTCGGGCAGCTCGGCGAGCGGCGCACCGGTCGCCGGCTCCAAGACGGTGATCACGCCGCGACCTCCGCTCGCGCCGCGGCTACGACCGACCCGATCACCCGGCTCTCCCGGTCCTCCTCGGGGTGCCAGAGGACCCCCAGCGCATAGCCCTCGCGCTCGGGCAGCTCGATCGCCTCGATGACGCCGTCCTCCACGGCCCATCCACTTGCGACGACGCCGTCGCCGAGGCGATCGACGCCCTGATGGTGGTGCGACTTCACCGACGTGCGCTCCGCGCCAACGGCCCTCGCCGCAAGGGATGCGGCCTCCAGACGGACCTCATGCTCGCCGAAGAACCCGGGCTTCGTGCGGTGATGCTCGTGGCCCACGACGTCGGGCAGGTGCTGGACCAACGTCCCGCCCCGGGCGGTGTTCAGGAGCTGCATCCCCCGGCAGACTCCGAGGACCGGCATCTCGCCTTCGAGCGCGCCACGGGCGAGCGCGAGCTCGAATCGATCGCGCTCGGGCCAGGTAGCGGCCATCTCGGGGACGCGCTCGGCGCCGTAGGAGCCCGGGTCGATGTCAGCGCCCCCGGCGAAAAGCACGGCGTCGAGACGATCGAGCCAGTCCCGCGGATCGCTCGCCGCGGTCTTATCGGGCGGCAGCAGGAGCGCGATCGCGCCAGCGCGCTGCACCGCCGCGACGTAGGTGCGCTGGACAAAGGCGACCTCTTCGTCCCACGGCCCGCGGACGGCCCGGTCGAGCGCGGCGCAGATCCCGACCGCGGGCCGGCTCAACCGCGTTCGAACATCCGCCGCCGCTCGTAGTCGGTGACGGCCTCGTCGAAGAGGCGCTGCTCGGTCCGCCCGTAGTTCAGGTAGTGCTTGTGGACGGCGTCGCCGAATGCCTTGCGCGCGAAGTCGCTGTCCCCCCAGTTGTCGACCGCCTCCCGGAGCGACGAGGGGAACGGCTCCGCCTCACCCGCCTCGTAGGCGTTGCCCTTGAGCTCCGGCCCTGGATCCGTGTTGTTCTCGATCCCGTCGAGACCGGCGGCGAGGAGCGCCGCGAAGGCGAGGTAGGGGTTGGCGTCGGCGCCGGGGATGCGGCACTCGGCGCGCCTCGACTGTCCGTGGCCGACCACCCGGAAGCCGCAGGTGCGGTTGTCGCGGCCCCACGAGATCGAGGTGGGGGCCCAGCTCTCGGCGGAGTAGCGCTTGTAGGAGTTGATCGAGGGCGCGATGAAGAGCGCGAGCTCGCGGATGTGATCGCGAAGTCCGCCGAGGTAGCTGCGGAAGACGTCGGTCTCCTCGCCCTCCGAGTCCACGAAGACGCTCTTGCCGTCGCCACCGACGAGGCTCGAGTGGACATGGCAGGAGCTCCCGATGTCCTTCTCCGAGGTCTTCGCCATGAACGATGCCGAGATCCCGTTCAGGAACGCGATCTCCTTGACCCCGTTCTTGTAGATCGTGTGGCGATCGGCCGAGGTGATGGCATCCGCGTAGCGGACGTTGATCTCGTGCTGGCCGTACCAGGCCTCGCCCTTCGAAAACTCGATCGGGATACCGGCGCCCTGCATGCCGCGGCGGATCGGGCCGACGTACTGCTCGTCCATTGTCGTGGCGAGGATGTGGTAGTCGAGGATGTAGGGGATCGTCGGGGTGAGGTTCTCGTAGCCCTTCTCGTGCGCCTCGGCATAGCTCTCCTTGAAGAGGAAGAACTCGAGCTCGGAGGCCATGTACGGCGTGTAGCCCATCTCTGCCGCCCGCTCGTACTGGGCGATCAGGACCTGACGGGGCGAGGCGACGGTGGGGGAGCCGTCGTGGTTGGCGATGTCGCAGAGGACCATGGCCGTGCGATCGAGCCACGGGATCCGCCGCAACGTCGCCATGTCGGGGACGATCGCGAAGTCGCCGTAGCCGCCCTCCCAGTTCGCCATCTCGTAGCCGGGAAGCGGCTCCATCTCCATGTCGAGGGCGAGCAGGTAGTTACAGCCCTCGACGCCGTGTTCGGTCACCTCGTCGAGGAAGTACTCGATCTGGATCCGCTTCCCGACGAGCCGCCCCTGCATGTCGGTGAAGGCGGTGACGACATTGTCGATCGTCCCGTCCTTCGCCGCCGCTCGTAGGTCGTCGAGCGAGAGCATCCCGGCGGTGCCGCCGGGCCCGCCTGGCGTTTCGGCGCTCACGGCCCGCTCATACGTCCGCCGTCACCTCGTCCTCCTCGAGGGTGCGGACGGGGCCTTGGTACTTGTCCTTTGCGGACACGAGGTACCAGACGCCGAAGATCAGCGGGATGAGGATTGCGAGCGGCGTGTAGTTGACCAGCGAGGCGTCGAAGCCGTTGTTCCAAGGTAGCCCGGCCGGCGCATAGGGCAGGTCGAGGGCGAACACGACCAGCATCGACGAAGATGATCGCGAGGGTGTTCACCAGCTTGTAGCGGCGACCGAGGTTCCAGGGCCCGACCTCGAAGGCGTCCCCCTTTCGCAGCCTCAGGTACACCGGAATGATGTAGGCGAGGTAGAGGCCCACCGTGCAGATGCCGGTGATCGCGAAGAACGCGAATGGGATGTCGTTCTTTCCGAACAAGGCCGGGATTGCGATCACGAGCGAGAAGAACGAGACGCCCATGACGGCGTTGAACGGGACCTTGTCGCGATTGACCCGGCGGAACAGCCACCAGCCCGGCATCCCGCGGTCGCGCGAGAACGCGTACCACGTCCGCGAGGCGCTGGTGAGCCCGGCCGCGCCGCAGAAGAACTGCCCGACCGTCGCGATCAGGATCACGAGCTTCGCCGCCCAGGAGTCGAGCGCCGAGGTGAAGACCGCACCGGAGAACCCTCCGGCGCTCGCTCACCGCGCCCGGGTGGATGGCCGCGAATAGGAACGCCAGCAACACGAACCAGCCGATCACGGCGGACCAGAAGACCGAACGCCAGACGCCCTGCGCCGCGGCCTTGGCCGCACCGCGCGTCTCCTCGGCCGTGTGCGCTGAGGCGTCGTAGCCGGTCTGGGTGTACATCGTCAGCAGGAAGCCGACAGGAAGCACGAAGAGCCAGAAGCCGAGCGCGGTGGTGGACCCTCCGAAGGCGCCGTTGTTGTTGATCTTGTGGGTGAAGACGAAGCTGGCGCTCTGGTGATGGTCGGGGACGAAGATCAGGATCGCGATGATGACCGCGACGCCGAGCAGGTGCCAGCCGACCGAGATGTTGTTCATCAGCGCCAGGAACCGGTCGGCGAAGATGTTGACCAGCGTGTAGAGCGCGAGGATGATGAAGAACAGCAGCCAGGTCTCGGAGAGGACATGCTGGGTGTCGCCGAAGTTGATGCCAAGGATATTCAGGCCGTAGAGCTGGAGCAGGGTGAAGAGGAAGAAGGCGCACCCGTAGGCCACGGAGGCGACGATGCCGATTAGGCCGACGATGTTGAACCAGCCGGTCATCCAGCTCCAACCCTTGCCGCCCAGGTCGTTCGCCCACCAGTAAGGGCCGCCCGCGGTCGGGTACCTCGACGTCAGCTCGGCCATCGAGAAGGCCACCATGAGGACGAAGAAGCAGAGAATGGGCCAGCCGATCGAGACCGCGATCGGGCCGCCGTTCTGCCACGCGAAGGCGAAGGTGGTGAACGTCCCCGCGAGGACGGAGATGATCGTGAACGAGATCGCGAAGTTGGTGAACGCGCTCCATCCGCGCGACAGCTCCTGCTTGTAGCCCATGTCGGCGAGCCGCTGCTCGTCCGCGCCCATCGGCTAGCCGGCCGCCGCTTCGCCGGTTGTAGCCGGCTCCGCGCGTCCTAGATCCTCCGCCACGTCGAACCTCCTCCTCCGGGTGCGATGGACAGCCTCATCACTGGAATGGTGTGATGATCCAACCTATGGATGCCGCGACCATATCGCTCCGCGTGGACGCGTGTCGATCCCGGCGCTCAATGGACGCTGAGGTCGCCGTCATTGGCGCCGGCGTGGTCGGGTGCGCGACCGCGCTGGCGCTGGCGAGGCGAGGCGTTTCGGTGACGCTCCTCGAGGCCGAGCCGGAACCCGGGCTTGCGGCCAGCGGGACGAACTCGGGCATCCTCCACACGGGGTTCGACTCGCCGCCCGGGCGAGCTCGAGACGGAGCTGATCCTCCGTGCGGCGGAGCTCCGCGACCCGTTGCTCGACGCCCTCCGGACGCCGGTGATCCGGTGCGGCGCCGTCATGCGGCCGGCGACGAGCGCCAGCGGAAGGCGGTAGCGGCCCTGGCCGAGAACGCGCGGCGCAACGGGGTCGAGGCGTCGCTCGGCGACGATGGCGCGCTCGCCGTCCCCGGGGAGTCTGTGACCGACCCGGTCGCGTTCACGCTCGGCCTGGCGGAAGCCGCCCGACGCCACGGAGCCGAGAGTTGCGCCCGGGTTTCAGGGTCGCCGCCGTCCGACGTAGCGACGCCGGCCTCGCCGTGGGCGGCGAAGCCGGCGAGACCCTCGGCTGCTCCTCTCGCCCTCAACTGCGCAGGCCTCGGCGCCGGCGAAGTCGCGCGGTCCGCCGGCGACGACACATTCGACGTCTACCCGCGCAAGGGCGAGTTCCTGGTCTTCGACCCGCCCGCAGGAGGGGCCCTCGAACGGGTCCTCCTGCCGGTGCCGGAGAAGGGCACGAAGGGCGTTCTCGTCTTCCCGACGCTCGACGGCAAGGTGGCCGCCGGCCCGACGGCGCACGACCAGGAGGATCGAGGCGATTGGTCGGTGCGCCCCGAGGCGGCCCGCGAGATCCTGCCCAAGGCCGCGGCGCGTCCTGCCCGAGCTTGAAGGATGAAGCCGATCGCCTCGTACGCGGGCCTGCGGCCCGCCGGGCGGGCGGGCGCCAATTACGTGATCGGTACCTCGCGCGCGTGCGAGAGACTCGTGAACGTGGCGGCGATCCGCTCCACGGGGCTCACGGCCTCGCTTGCGATTGCCGAGCGGGTCGTCGGGATCGCGCAGGGCCTCGGGCTCGACTGGGGGAGGAGGAGCCGCTCGAGCCCGGGGAACCGCTGGCTTCGGCGGCTCCATGGTGGCGGCGAACGGCTGAATACAGGAGGTTGGCATGAGCACTCTGCTGGGCATCGACGAGGGCACCTCGGCCGTGAAGGCGGTGCTCTACGACGACGATCTGCGGCCGCAGGCGGAGGCCCGCCGCGAGAAGGCCCTCTCTCATCCGCAGCCTGGATGGGTCGAGCAGGACCCCGAGGAGGTTCTGGCCGCTGTCGTCGGCGCGGTCGGTGAGCTGCTCGCCGGGGGCGCCGAGGTGACGGCCTGCGGCCTCGACCACCAGGGCGAGTCGGTGCTCGCCTGGGATGCGGAGACAGGCAGCCCCTTGACCCCGATCGTGACGTGGCAGGACAAGCGCTCGCAGGAGGTGCTCGACCGGTTGGACGCCGAGGGCCGCGCGGAGGAGATCCGCAAGCGCAGCGGGATGCCGCTCGACCCGTATTTCTCGGCCGGCAAGCTCACCTGGCTCCTGGAGAACGACGACACCGTGGCCAGCGCGGTCGAAGCCGGGACCGCCCGGCTCGGCACGGTCGACTCGTTCCTCTGCGACCGGCTCGGCGCGGGCTTCGCCACCGATCCCTCGACCGCGTCGCGCACCCAGCTCGGAGCGCCGGATTGGGACCCCAAGCTGCTCGAGGTGTTCGGCGTGCCGGCGCAGGCGCTCCCCCGGATCGACGACACCGCCGGCGAGCTTGGAACGCTGAAGCACCCGGACTGGCCGGTGGAGCTGCCGCTGCGGGCCCGATGCGTCGACCAGCAGGCGGCGCTGGCGGGCGCGGGATGCGTGACGCCCGGCCTCGTAAAGGCCACCTACGGGACCGGCGTGTTCGTCCTTGCGCACGCCGGGGACGAACGCCCTGACCCGGGAGGCGGCTTGCTACCGACTGTGGCGTGGCGCGTCGATGGCCGGGTGGAGTGGGCGATCGACGGTGGTGTGTTCACGGCCGGCGCGCTGCTCGAGTGGCTCTCACGAGACATGGGCCTTGCGGCTGACGCGCCGGAGCTCGCGGCGCTGGCCGCCGAGGTTACGGATGCGGGCGGGGTACGGGTGCTGCCGGCCCTCGCCGGCGTCGGGGCGCCGTGGTGGAAATCGGAGGCACGTGCCGTCATCGCCGGCCTCACGTCGGGCTCGCGACCGGCGCATGTGGGGCGGGCGGCGCTCGAGGCGATCGCGTGGCGGGTCGCAGACGTCTTGGCGGCCGTCCGCGAGACGGTGCGGGTCGAGGTCCTTCGGGTCGACGGCGGTCTGACCCGCGACGCGACGCTGCTTCAGCTTCAGGCCGACGCCGGCGGCGTGGCCGTTCAGCCTGGCGCCGTCGATGCGACCGCCGCGGGCGCGGCCGCGCTGGCCGCCGTAGGGGCCGGTCTGTGGCGGTCGACCGAGGAGATTGCCGACCGTGTCCCGGCCGGTGAGCGGACGGAGCCAGCGCGCGATGACGAATGGCGCCGGCGCGAGCACGAGGCATGGCGTGCGTTCGTGGAGCGGTCCGCCGCCCTCTGATCAGCGCTCACTCCGCGCGCGGAAGGAGTCCGGCAAGGATGTGCTCGGTCCCCTCTATGTGGTCGCGCAGCAGTCGCGCGGCGCGGGCGCGGTCGCCGCGCCGAAGCAGCCCGACGAGCCTTCGGTGTTGGTCGTTCGAGCGCGTGAGAACCTGCTCGGGGTGGGCGATGAGCGCGATGAGGTCGCTCATCTGCCCCTGGACCTCGGTCATCGCTGCGACGAGCCTGGGCGAACGGGCGGCCTCCGCGATCCCGATGTGGAACCGGATGTCGGCGCGACGGTACTTCTCGAACTCGCTCGCCTCGGCCATTCGCGCGACGAGCGCGTCGAGCCCGTCCAGATCCTGGGGTCGTGCTCGCTCGATTGCGAGCGCCACGGAGCCGAGCTCGATCGCGACTCGGTAGTCCAGCACCGCCCAGGCCTCGTCGCTGAGGGCTTCGCCACCACGCTCGGCAAGGGGCGGCTCGGCGGTGACGAAGGTGCCGCCGCTGCGCCCGCGAAGCGAAACGAGGTGCCCGCTCTGGACGAGCGTCGTCAGCGCCTGGCGGAGGGTCGAGCGGGAGATGCCGAGCTGCTCGGCGAGATTCCGTTCGGGCGGCAGCTGGCTTCCTGCCGGCAGAAGCCCGAGGCGAATCGCGGTCCCGAGACGCTCGACGGTTTCCTCGAACGTCGTCGGCGGCCGCACCGGCCCGAAGACCGACTCCAGCGCGGCGTCGCGCTTCATCCGCCAACCGTAGCCGAGCCGGCCGGCCCTCACCGCCGGCGGCGTGTCGCTAGGCGGCCTCGGCGCAGGGGGCCTCGGACCCGGCCAGCTCGCCCTCTTCCTCGCCCTCGCCGGGCTGGTGCGCCGCCATCTCCGACATGTCCGGGGAGCGCAGCACGGTGATCGCGACGGTGAGCGCGATCGCAACGAGCGCGGCCCCGATCAGGTACGCGAGGTGGTAGCCCGAGTTGAGCGCGGCGTCGTGTGAGGCGCCGCTTGCAAGCTCGCTCGTGGTGCGTTGGCTCGCCAGCGTTGCGAGCACCGCGAGGCCGATGGCGCCGCCGACCTGGAGGCTCGTGTTGACAAGTCCGGAGGCGAGGCCCGAGTCGCTCTGCGTGGCGCCCGACATCGCGAGGGTCACGAGCGACGGGAACGCGCTGCCAACGCCGAGGCCGATCAGAATCATCGCCGGCATCAGATCGGTGGCGTAACTGCCGTGGACCGGGGTTCGCGCGAACCAGAGCAGGCCGATGCCGATCAGCGCGACGCCCGGCAGGAGGGTTCGGCGAGGTCCAAAGCGCATGATGAGGCGCTCGGAGAGGCCGATCGACATCGTGCCCATCACGATCGTCGCAGGCAGGAAGGCCAGCCCGACCTGGAGTGCGTCGTAGCCGAGGATCCGCTGCAGGTACAGGGCGCCGAGGAAGAACATGCCGAACATCCCGGCGACCAGGAGCGCCTGGACGACGTTGGCGCCGGCCACATTGCGCGACCGGAAGAGGCGCAGGGGCATCAACGGATTGGGGATGCGGGCCTGGCGAACGACGAACGCGGCGACGAGCAGCAGCGAGGCGGCGCCAAGAAGCAGGGTCTGCGATGAGCCCCAGCCCTCCTTGGGGACCTGGAGGATGTTGTAGACGCCGAGCATCAGCCCGGCCGTCAGGAGCGTCGCGCCGAAGATGTCGGCGCCGGCCCGAAGACCGAGGCCCTTTCGCGCATCGACGAGCCTGGTGGCCAGGAACCCGGTGACGATCCCGATCGGCAGGTTGATGAAGAAGATCCAGTGCCAGTTGATGGTCTGGGTGATGATGCCGCCGGCCAGAAGCCCGATCGAGCCGCCCGCGGATGCGACGAAGGTGAAGACGCCGATCGCCTTCGCCTGCTCACGGCGCTCGGGGAACATGGTCACGATCATGCCCAGGATCACCGCCGAGGTGAGGGCGCCGCCGACGCCCTGGACGAAGCGAGCGCCGATCAAAAGCCCCTGGCTGTCGACCGTCGCGCAAACGAGCGACGCGATCGTGAAGATGGACAGGCCGATGAGGAAGACGCGGCGCTGGCCGATCAGATCGCCGAGCCGTCCGGCGAGGAGGAGAAGGCCGCCGAAGGCGATCAGGTAGGCGTTCACGACCCAGGCGAGGTTCGACTGCGAAAAGCCCAGGTCGGTTTGGATCGTCGGGAGCGCGACGTTCACGACCGTCGCGTCGAGGACGATCATGAGCATGCCGGTGCAGAGCACGTAGAGCGCGAGCCAGCGCCTTCTGTCGGTCGTGTCCTTCGTCACTTGCCTACCTCGGGAAGCTCGATTCAACTTAGCGGCGTCGGTTGTTGAGACCGTGAAGGGCCCGAGAACTCATCGCTGCGGGACCCGACCCGCCCATCGCGCGCGGAATGCTTCGGAGCTAGCCGCGGGCCCTGGCCCGCGACCATTCGGCCTTGTGGAGGCGCTTTTCCGCCTGGTAGTCCGCGAGAGCCTGGGCCGAATCGACATCACCGAGGGTGGGATGCGGGGGCACCAGCCCTTCTGCAACCTTGATGCCGAGGCGCTTCGCGAGCACGGCGCCGAGCGCCTTGACCTTCATGTCGCCGAAGCCGGGCAGCGCCCGGATGTTCTCCTCGAGCTCTCCGGCGCTCGAGGCGTCGGTCCAAACCCGCGCGGCGTCGCCGCCGAAGCGGTCGCGCACCGCCTCGGCGAGCGCGCGAGTGCGCTCGGCCATCGCTCCTGGGAACCGGTGGATCGCGGGCTTCTCGCGGAAGATCGGCTCGAGATCCGCAACGGCGAGCGCGCTCGGGTCCAGTGATCCGAACCGCTCCTTGAGCACGAGCGGACCGGAGAACGCCTTTTGCACCGGCACCTGCTGGTCGAGCGCGAAGCCGATGAGCAACGCCATCGGGTCGAATGCGATGAGCGCGTTCGCCTCGTCGGAATCGGTGTAGTAGAGGCGATCAGGCATCGGCCGATCGTACTAGCGCTCCTTCGGCTGCCAGACGGCGATCTCGCCCCCGGCGGCGGACGCGACGACGCTCCGCCAGCCGGCTGGGCCCTCGCGCGGTTCCAGCAGCACATCCGCGCCCAGGCGGCGTGCGCGCTCCGTCGCCCGGCTCGCGTCGTCGACCTCCACGTAGGGGAGCCAGAGGGCCCGCTGCGTCGTGCACTCCACGACGCCGCCGTCGACGCGGTCGCCGAGCGCGAGCGTCTCGTAGGCGCCGGATTCGAGGTCGAGTCGCTCGGCCCGCCACCCAAAGAGGCGGGCGTAGAAACCGCAGGCTCGTGAGAGGTCGCTGGTGTGGAGCTCGAGGTGCACCACCGGGCTCGCGGGGGGAGGCGTCTGCATCTACCTCCTTTGACCGCCGCGGCCGCGAAAACTCATCGGGCAGCGATGAGTCCGGAGCGGCGCGCCGGTCTAACCTGGTGGAGATGACGTCCGCGTCCACCGGAACGACCGCGCCCGAGCCCGCGCTCTTCGAGCGCGCTCGCGGGGGCGACGAGGCTGCGTTCGCGCAGCTCGTCGAGCCTCGGCGCGGCGAGCTCCACGCCCACTGCTACCGCATGCTCGGCTCGCTCCACGACGCCGAGGACGCGCTGCAGGAAGCGCTCCTTCGCGCGTGGAAGGGCCTCGCGCGAGTGGAGGACCGCACGGCGGTGCGCGCCTGGCTTTACCGGATCGCGACGAACACCTGCCTCGACACGATCGGCAAGCGGCCGAAGCGCGTGCTGCCGATCGACTACGGGCCGGCGACCGATCCTCACGACGGGCCCGGGGAGCCGCTCGTGGAGTCGGTGTGGGTGGAGCCGTATCCCGACGAGATCCTCGGCGTCGAGGACGGCTTCGCGGCGCCCGAGGCCACCTACGAGCAGCTGGAGGCGGTGGAGCTGGCGTTCATCGCGGCGCTCCAGTTTCTGCCGGCGCAGCAGCGCGCGGCGCTCATCCTTCGCGAGGTGCTCGGCTTCTCGGCGAAGGAGGTGGCGGAGGCGCTCGACACCACCGTCCCAGCCGTCAACAGCGCGCTTCAGCGGGCCCGCAAGACCGTCGACGAGAAGCTCCCGGACCAAAGCCAGCAGGAGACGGCCCGCTCACTTGGCGACGACGGGCTGCGTGAGGCCGTCCAGGCCTACGTGGACGCATGGCAGCGCGGCGACGTGGATGCCGTCGTCGATCGGCTCACCGAGGACGTCGCGTTCGCGATGCCGCCGCTCGCGAGCTGGTTCTCGGGCCACGAGGGGCTGCGGATCTTCCTCGCGGGCTGGCCGCTGTCAGGCAACTGGCGCTGGAAGCACATCCCCACGCGTGCCAACGGGCAGCCCGCGCTCGGCTACTACAGCTGGGACGAGGACGCCGGCAAGTACCTGCCGTTCGCGCTCAACGTCCTGACGCTCCGCGGCGATCGGATCAGCGACGTGACGTGCTTCGTCACGCGCTCGATCGCGCCCACCGATCGCGAGGCCTACGAGCGCTGGCCGGATCAGCCCGAGGACGAGCGTCGCCACGCGTCGTTCTTCGAGAGCTTCAACCTGCCGCCGAACCTGGACTGACCGCCGTGGCAGGCGTCTTCGTCGACATCTCGGTCTCGCTCGACGGATTCGTCGCGGGGCCGAACCCCTCGCTCGACGACCCGCTTGGCCAGGGCGGCGAGCAGCTCCACGAGTGGGCGTTTGCCGCCCAGGCGTGGCAAGAAGCGCACGGCGAGTCGGGTGGCGAGGAGAGCGCGGACTCGGAGATCGTCCAAAAGAACATCGCCAGAGCCGGGGCCACGGTGATGGGGCGGCGGATGTTCAGCGGCGGCGAGGGGCCATGGGGGGAGGATCCGAACGCCGACGCCTGGTGGGGCGACGACCCGCCCTTCCACCATCCCGTGCTCGTCCTCACGCACCACGAGCGCGAGCCGCTCGAGATGCAGGGCGGCACGACGTTCACCTTCGTGACCGATGGAGTCGAGTCGGCGCTCGCTCAGGCGCGCCACGCCGCGGGCGGCAAGGACGTTCACATCGCGGGGGGTGCCGAGGCCGCGCAGCAATTCCTGCGCGCGGGCCTGCTGGACGAGATCCAGCTCCACGTGGCGCCGGTGCTGCTCGGCGGTGGAACGCGCCTGTTCGACGGCCCCAGCGGTGGCACGCCGAGGCTCGAGCAGACACGCGTGATCTCCTCGCCGGCGGTGACGCACCTCTCCTACCGCGTCCTGGCCGGTGCTTGAGGAAGCCCAAATCGCCGTAAGGCTGCCCGCGCAGGACCTCGAGCGGGCACGCAGGTTCTATTCGGAGAAGCTCGGGCTCGAGCCGGTCGAGGAGCGCCCCGGGGGGCTCCTCTACCGGTGCGGCGGCGCCGAATTCGCGATCTTCGCATCCGCCGGGGCCCCGCGGGGCGATTTCACCCAGATGGGCTGGTACGTAAAGGAGATCGAGTCAACCGTGGAGCAGCTCCGAAACCGTGGGGTCGTCTTCGAGCAGTACGAGATCCCCGGCCTGACCACGGCCCGCGGCATCGCCGACATCGAGGGGAACTACCCGAGCAAAGGGACCGGCGAGCGGGCGGCCTGGTTCCACGACAGTGAAGGGAACCTGCTCGCCATAGGTCAGTTCGTTCCCTGACCACCGGGTCGAGCTCGACAGAGGAGGGCAGATGACGGAGGATCAGTCAGCCAGCAGTCGGATTACGGATGAGGTCACCTCATGGCCGGGAGTGACGGCTGGTCCCGGGCGCCGCGGCGAGTTCGCCTTCAAGGTGGGCCACCGCGAGATCGGTCACCTGCACGGCGACCACTCCGCGCATTTCTTCTTCCCGAGGGACGTTTGGGAGGAGCTCACCGGCGAGGACAGGATCGTGCCCCATCCCGTCTTTCCCGACAAGCGAGGACCGGCCGCGCGCAGGATCGAGGCCGACGCCGACGTAGAGGACGTGATCGTGATGATGAGGCTGAACTACGACCGCGTAATAGCTGAGCACGGCGTGCCGGCACAGGCAGCGTCATGACTGATTAGCTGCAGCTACTTCGGCGTGATCTCCAAGCTGACCGCGGACGCCCGGGCGCCACGCTCGAGCTTCAGCTGCCGGGAGCCCGGTCGCGACAGGACTCTCGCACCCTGGGCCGTCGCCTTGTAGCCGTTCGGGTAGTGGAGGCGCGGCACGAACACGACCGTCGGGATTGACCGCGACAGTCGCTTGCCCGCCGGGCCCTTCGTCGAGTAGCTGAGCTGGAAGCGGCCGGTGCTCGGGTCGAACGAGTAGCTCGTCGGCGTTCCGGCGACGGCCTGTGGGTAGGGGCGCTCGAGTGCCGCGAGCTTGTCGTGGAAGACGTTTGAGCCGGTGGGCGGCTTCTTGGGGTCGTGAACGATCGCCTGGAGGTCGCCCGGGCCGCTCGTCGTCGGGTCGCCGCAGCCGCAGTAGGCCCATTCGAGCCACGAGATCATGTGCTGGTCCGCGAGGCCCGTGATCCGATTCAGGGTTGCGAGGTCGTCGGTGGCGCCGAACTCGCTCAGCAGGAGGGCGCGACCGGTCGTCTTCGCCATCTGATCGGCGTTCTGGAACGGCATGGCCTCCATGGTTGGACAATCGGGCGCGCCCGCGGTGAGGCAGTAGTCGTGGAAGCTGAAGCCGGAGTTCGATCCGATCTTGGGAAGGTGGCTCTGCGCGCCGAAGTTGAAGATGACGTTCGGCTCCTGCCAGACGATGTGCCGCTTGTCTGCCCTGCGGATCGCGCTCGTGCTCTTGCGCGTCATCGTCGCCAGGGGGCCCTTGTCGAACCCCGGGCAGCCGGTGGGCTGCGCGCACGGTTCCCATCCGCTCCCCGGCCACGGCTCGTTCAGCAGGTCATAGCCCAGTAAGCCGCTCGCGCCCTGGAACTTCCGCGCGACGTGGTTCCACGCCGCCGCGTACTCGTCGATCAGCCTGACGCCGCCCACGGAGTCGTTGGCCCAGAAGTGATCGAACGCCGCCCAGAGCGCCGGGTTCGTGAGGTAGTTGTTGGGGAAGCCGTTGCGGGGGTTTGCGAGCCCGTCGTCCTGCACCTGCCAGTCCGGCCAGCCCTCGCCCTGGAACTTCTCGTTGAAGAGGTCCTGATGGAAGTCGATCTGGCTGTAGATGCCGTGGCGGGCGAGAATCTTCTGGGTCCGCGCGATCTTGGCGAGGTAGGCGTTGTCGTAGGACGGCCTGCCTCCCGACGGGCGCCTCGGCTCGACGGCCTTGTAGATGACGCCGAGCCGGATTGCGTTGAACCCGTTTCGCGCGAGGAACCTCGCGTCGTCGGCACCGAACCCCGCCTTCGACGGGTAGTAGGGCGGGAGCTTGTAGACCATGTTGAGGCCGTGCGCGATCACGACGCGGCCGGCCGAGTCGGTGATCCAGCGATCAACATTGGAGACAGGCAGCGGCCCGGCAGCGCCGGCCACTGCCGGGATCGCCAAGCAGGCGAGCGCCGCACCGAGCGCGACCGTCAGCGTGACCCGCCGTACCACCGAGGGCACCCTACGTCACGTGGCCGTCTCGCACGGGTGCGCGATCGCGCACCCGTGCGGCCCGGCTCTAAGCGCCGATGCGGTTCAGGACGCCTTCAACGGCGGCAGAGAAGACGCCCGCGCCGAGCGGCCTGTGCGCGCTCTGAAGCATCACGACCCCGCTCTTGGGTCCGTTGGACGCGGTGACGACCTCGTAATAGGCGGCCTTCCGGCTCTCGCCGTGGATCCGTCGATGGATCACGAGCGCCTTGCCGCGGGCACCGCCGCCGAGGCCTCCGGTCGCGAGCGGCTGGACCTGCACCTTCGTGTGGAGCTTCGACGAGGTGAGAAGCCGCGAGAGGCAATGGATGCTGTGCTTGGATAGCACCGACGCCGTGACCTGGTGCGCGCGCCTCGCGGTGTCGTAGGTGGTCGTTACTGCACCGACCCCGCGCTCTCCGCGGCGATGCAGGAGCTGCGTCGAGCGCTCGACGTTGGGAGCGTGATGGCCTCCGCGCTGGCACGAGCCCGGGAGCGAGCCCGTGTTCATCAGCCGGCTGATGAGGCCGAGGTGAGCGAACTTGTGGCTCGCGCGCCATCCATGTCCTGGGAGTGCCCCTGGTCGCAGCGCCGGGCCTCCGTTCCGGGGCCGCTTCGCCGTCAGAGGCGGCGAGCTTGGCCCCGAGCCGGCCGGGATGAAGACGTTCGCCGCGATGTCGTCGTCGTCCTTGATGATCCGGAAGGTCACGTTGTTGCTGCAGTCGAAGTGGTTGGCGCCCGTGGTCGGCGCTGAATACGCGCATGAGGTGGCGCCCTGCGGAGAAGTTGTCGCGACCACCGCGTGGCAGCCGTAGGCCGGCGCCGGATAGCCGGTGTTGACGAGCGGGAGCGCCTGGTTGACCGGGATCCCGACGATCGCGTAGGCCGCGAACGCCGCGATGCTCCCGGGGTTGGGGAGGACGGGGAGGTAGCTGACGGGATGGACCGAGCTCTGGGCCCCGGTGCGGTTGTAGATGATCGCCGTGCAGTCGTCGCGCCATGCCCACGCCTCGGCCTTCGCCGGCTTCATCGCGGCGAGCGCCGCGAACAGCATCAGCGCCGCGAGCGCGGCGAGCGCGAGCGCCGTCACGTTCCGCGCGTTCATCCGTGGCAAAACGCCACCCCTACCCGGACCCTGCACTCGCCTACCTCCAACGTTGGTCGCGCGAACGCGACGTTGACTCCTAACGTGTCTTTCGACCCGCGAGCCGGAGTCCTTTAGCGCGTCGCGAAAGTCGGGGCGCCCGGATTTGAACCGG
>CAWJCU010000008.1:0-128131 GCA_963841455.1 uncultured Actinomycetes bacterium | reverse complement strand
CCCTTCGGGTTGGCCATGAGGCCGCGCATCCCAGCAAGCTGGCGGATCTGCTTGAACGATCCGCGCGCGCCGGAGTTGGCCATCATGAAGATCGGGTTGAGCTCGTGGAGGTTGTCCTCCATGGCCTTCGCGACCTCCTCCGTGGCGCTGTCCCAGCGGTCGGTGACCGATTCCTTGCGCTCCTCGGCGGTGATGTACCCCTCCTCGTACTGGCCCTGGATCTCCTGCGCCTCCGCCTCGTAGCGCTCGAGGATCTGCTCCTTGTTGGGCGGCGAGATGATGTCGTTCTTGGAGATCGTGATCCCGGCCTGCGTGGCGTAGTGGAAGCCGAGCTCCTTGAACGCGTCGAGGGCGCGCGCGATAACAGGCGCGCCGTAGGTCTTCACGAGCGCGAAGACGATGTCGTTGACGTCGCGCTTCTTGAGCGAGTAGTTGATGAACTCGTACTGGCTCGGATCGAACTCTTCGTCGAGCGCCTCCGCGAGGGCACGCTCGACGTGGTCGTTGAAGATGATGCGGCCGACCGTGGTCAGGAAGTGCTCGTGGCCGGCGCGGCGGTACTCAGCGTGGTCGTGCAGGCCGACGAGGTTGTTCTCGTAGGCCAGCTCGGCCTCCTGGGCGGTGCGGAAGGTGCGCGGACGGGGGGTTTTCCCGTTCGCACCCTTGCTGTCGCGCAGCTTCTCGTCCTCGGCCGCGAGGTCCTCGGCGCTCGGTCCGTAGGTGAGGTAGTAGATGCCGAGCACCATGTCCTGAGTCGGGGTCGCCAGCGGCGAGCCGTGGGCCGGGGACAGGATGTTGTTCGACGACAGCATCAGCACCCGGGCCTCGGCCTGGGCCTCTGCCGACAGCGGCACGTGGACCGCCATCTGGTCGCCGTCGAAGTCGGCGTTGAACGCATGACAGACCAGCGGGTGGACCTGGATGGCCTTGCCCTCCACGAGCACCGGCTCGAACGCCTGGATGCCGAGGCGATGAAGCGTCGGCGCACGGTTCAGCAGCACCGGGTGCTCGTGGATGACCTCCTCGAGCACGTCCCACACCTCGGGGATCATCGAGTCGACCATCTTCTTGGCCGCCTTGATGTTCTGCACCGCCTTGCGCTCGACGAGGCGGGCCATGATGAATGGCTTGAAGAGCTCGAGCGCCATGAGCTTCGGGAGCCCGCACTGGTGCAGCCTCAGGCTCGGACCGGAGACGATCACCGAGCGGCCGGAGTAGTCGACCCGCTTCCCGAGCAGGTTCTGCCGGAAGCGCCCCTGCTTGCCCTTGAGCATGTCGGACAGCGACTTCAGCGCCCGGTTGCCGGGCCCGGTCACGGGACGCCCGCGGCGGCCGTTGTCGAACAACGCGTCGACGGCCTCCTGGAGCATCCGCTTCTCGTTGTTGACGATGATCTCGGGCGCGCCGAGGTCCAGCAGCCGCTTGAGGCGGTTGTTCCGGTTGATGACCCGCCGGTAGAGGTCGTTCAGGTCGGAGGTCGCGAAGCGCCCACCGTCGAGCTGCACCATCGGCCGCAGCTCCGGCGGGATCACCGGCACGCAGTCGAGGATCATCCACTCGGGCTTGTTGTCGGAGTTCTTGAACGCCGACGCGACCTTGAGCCGCTTGACGGCGCGGGCCTGCTTCTGGCCCTTCGAGCTGTTGATGACCTGCTCGAGCTCCTCGCACTCGGCCTCGAGGTCGACCTGGTCGAGGAGGTCGCGCACCGCCTCAGCGCCCATGCCACCGCGGAAGTACTCGCCCCAGCCGAACTGGGAGCCGAAGCGGTCCTTCAACTCGCGGAAGACGGCCTCGTCGTTGATGACGTCCTTGACCTTCATCTCCTGGAAGGTCTTCCAGACCTCCTCCATCCGCTCGGTGGCGTCATCGAGGTAGGCCTCGGTGTCGGCGATCTCAGACTCGAGCGCCTTCTTCGTCTCGCGAATTAGCTTCGTGCGCTCGGCGTCCTCGAGCTTCTTGGGGTTCGTGTCGAGGCCGTCCGCCCAGAGCTGATCGTCCTCCGAGAACTTGTCCTTGTTGCCCTCGCCCTCGAGCCAGGCGACGCGGCGCTCGAGCGACTCACGCAGCTCCTGCGTGCGCTGCTCGCGCTCGGCCGTGTAGGAGTCGAGGACTTTGTTGACCTCCTTCTCGAGCTTCGAGAGGTCCTTCTGGCGCGCCTCATCGTCGATCGAGGTGATCAGGGAGGCGGCGAAGTAGAGGACCTTCTCGAGCTCCTTCGGAGCCATGTCGATCAGGTAGCCGATGCGGCTGGGAACGCCCTTGAAGAACCAGATGTGGGAGACGGGAGCGGCGAGGTCGACGTGGCCCATGCGCTCGCGGCGGACCTTCGAGCGCGTGACCTCGACACCACAGCGCTCGCAGACGATGCCCTTATAGCGGACTCGCTTGTACTTGCCGCAGTAGCACTCCCAGTCCTTCGTGGGACCGAAGATGCGCTCGCAGAAGAGCCCGTCCTTCTCGGGCTTCAGCGTGCGGTAGTTGATCGTCTCAGGCTTGGTTACCTCTCCGGAGCTCCAGCTCCGGATCTTCTTAGAGGAGGCGAGGCCGATCTCGATCGCGTCGAAGTTGTTGATGTCCATGGGTCTGCTCAGTCCTCTACCTTCGCCTCTTCGGCCTTGCCTGCTCCATCGGTGCCGCCCTCGCCCTCCTTCACGACCTGCTCCTCGCGCTCGTCCGCGGCTCCGTTGCCGGCACCGTCGGCGCGCACGCCCGAGAGGTCGATGCCGAGCTCCTCGGCGGCCCGCAGGAGCTCGTCGTCCTCCTCGGCCATCTCGACCTCGCCCTGGTCGGCGACCAGGTTGACGTCCAGCCCGAGGCTCTGGATCTCCTTCAGGAGCACCTTGAACGACTCGGGGATCGACGGCTCGGCGATGTTCTCCGACTTGACGATCGACTCGTAGGCCTTGACGCGCCCGACCGTGTCGTCGGACTTCACGGTCAGCATCTCCTGGAGCGTGTACGCCGCGCCGTAGGCCTCGAGCGCCCAGACCTCCATCTCGCCGAACCGCTGGCCGCCGAACTGCGCCTTGCCGCCCAGCGGCTGCTGTGTGACGAGCGAGTAGGGACCGGTCGACCGCGCGTGGATCTTGTCGTCCACGAGGTGCAGCAGCTTCAGGATGTACATGCTGCCGACGGTGACGCGCCCCTCGTACGGCTCGCCCGTGCGCCCGTTGTAGAGACGAGCGGTCCCCATCGACCGGGTCCCGGGGCGGGCCGACTTGTCGAGTCCGAGGTCGATACCGCGGTCGGCGTGCTCGTCCTGCCAGCGCACGAGCGCCTCGTCGACGTCCTCGACGGTCGCGCCGTCGAACACCGACGTCGCCACGTAGACGCGGCCGCCGTTCTGCTTCGACTCCTTGTAGGCAGCGGTCCCGTCGTCGTACCAGCCGTTCGCCGCAGCCCAGCCGATGTGCGTCTCGAGCACCTGCCCGATGTTCATGCGGCTCGGCACGCCGAGCGGGTTGAGGATCACGTCCACCGGAGTGCCGTCCTCCATGAACGGCATGTCCTCCTCCGGGACGATCCGGGAGATCACGCCCTTGTTGCCGTGGCGGCCGGCGAGCTTGTCGCCCTCGGCGATCTTGCGCTTCGTCGCCACGTAGACGCGCACGAGGTTGTTTACGCCGGGCGGCAGGTCGTCGCCCTCGTCGCGGTCGAACGTGATGACGTCGATCACGACCCCGCCCTCACCGTGGGGCACCTTCAGCGAGGTGTCCCGGACCTCCCGCGCCTTCTCCTTGAAGATCGCGCGGATCAGCTTCTCCTCGGCGGTGAGCTCGGTCTCGCCCTTCGGCGTCACCTTGCCGACCAGCAGGTCGCCGGAAACAACCTCGGCGCCGATGCGGACGATGCCCCGCTCGTCGAGGTTCCGCAGCGACTCCTCGGAGCGGTTCGGGATGTCGCGCGTGATCTCCTCGTCGCCGAGCTTCGTCGTGCGGGCGTCGATCTCGTACTCCTCGATGTGGATCGAGGTGAGCTCGTCGTCCTTCACAAGCCGCTGGGAGATGATGATCGCGTCCTCGAAGTTGTAGCCCTCCCAGGACATGAAGGCGACCGTCACGTTCTTACCGAGGGCGATCTCGCCGCCGGCCGTCGATGACCCGTCCGCCAGGACGTCGCCTTCGGAGACCGTGTCGCCGACGTCGACGATCGGGGTCTGGTGGATGATCGTGCCCTGGTTCGAGCGCATGAACTTGTCGAGCTCGTACTCGTCCTTGCGCGAGCCGTGGCTGACGACGATCTTCTCGGCGTCGACGTAGGTGACCTCACCGTCAGCGGTCGCGACCGGGACGTCGCCGCTGTCCATGGCGGCGCGACGCTCCATACCAGTGCCGACGAGCGGCGCCTCCGGCTTGAGGAGCGGCACGGCCTGGCGCTGCATGTTCGAGCCCATGAGCGCGCGGTTGGCGTCGTCGTGCTCGAGGAACGGGATCAGCGCCGTCGCGACCGACCAGATCTGGGTCGGCGACACGTCCATCAGGTCGACTTCCTTGGGCGGCACGGCGACGAGCTCGCCGTCGAGGGTCCTGCAGAGAACCTGCGGGCCGCGGAGCTTGCTGGTCTTCTGGTCGATCTCGGCGTTCGCCTGGGCGATGACGTTCTCCTCCTCCTGCGTGGCGTCGAGGTGGAGGATCTCGTTGGTGACCACGCCGTCCTTGACGACGCGGTACGGAGTGGTGACGAACCCGTGCTCGGAGACCTCGGCGTACGAGGACAGCGAGCCGATGAGGCCGATGTTCGGCCCCTCCGGGGTCTCGATCGGGCACATGCGCCCATAGTGGGTCGGGTGAACGTCGCGGACCTCGATGGGGGCGCGCTCGCGCGTCAACCCGCCGGCGCCCAGCGCCGAGAGCCGGCGGCGGTGCGTGAGGCCGTCCAGCGAGTTCGTCTGGCTCATGAACTGCGAGAGCTGCGAGGAACCGAAGAACTCCTTCAGCGCCGCCACGACCGGCCGGATGTTGATGATGGTCTGAGGGGTGATCGCGTCGGCGTCCTCGGTCGTGAGGCGCTCGCGGACGACCCGCTCCATGCGGTAGAGGCCGACCCGGAACGCGTCCTGGATCAGCTCGCCGACGGTCCGCAGACGGCGGTTCCCGAAGTGCTCGTACTCGTCGAGGTGCTCGTGCACCGGATCGCGCGGGTAGCTCGCGGCCTCCGCGGCGTAGTCCTTGATCGGGTTCTCCTCGTCGATCTCCTCAGGGACGCCGAGGAGCTTCGGGATCGTGGTGAGCTCCTTGATCAGAGCGACGATGTCGTCCTTGGTGAGGACGCGTGTGTCGAGGTCGACGTCGAGGTCGAGCCGGGCGTTCAGCTTGTAGCGGCCGACGCGGGTCAGGTCGTAGCGCTTCGGATCGAAGAAGAGCTGCTCGAGAAGGTTCTTCGCAGCGTCCACCGAGGGCGGCTCGCCGGGGCGCTGCTTCTTGAACAGCTCGATGAGCGCGCCCTCCTCCGTCTTGGTGGGCTCGGTGTCGGCCTCGATCGTGTGGCGGATGTAGACCGAGTCGTCGAAGAGCTTCAGGATCTCCTCGTCCGTGACGAACCCCATCGCGCGCAGGAGCACGGTGACGGGGAGCTTGCGCTTGCGGTCGATGCGGGCGTAGACGCGGCCCTTCTTGTCGATCTCGAGCTCGAGCCAGGAGCCGCGAGCCGGCATCAGGTTGGCGATGAAGACCTGCTTCTCGCGGTCCTTCGGCTCCATCACGTAGGCGCCGGGGGAGCGGACGAGCTGGGTCACGACCACGCGCTCGGTGCCGTTGATGATGAACGTCCCGCGCTCGGTCATCCACGGGAAGTCGCCCATGAAGACGGTCTGCTCGCGGATCTCGCCCGTGTCGCGGTTCTGGAACGCGACCGTCACGTTGAGCGGACGGGAATAGGTGATGTCCTTCTCGCGGCACTCCGCGATGGAGTGTGTGGGATCGTCGAAGCGGAAGTCCGCGAAGACGATCGCCAGGTTCCCCGTGTAGTCCTCGATCGGCGAGACGTCGTTGATCGTCTCGCGTAGCAGGCCGGCCTTCGGATCGGTGAGATGCTCGAAGGAGCGGCGCTGGATATCGATCAGATGGGGGACTTCAATCGGGGTTTCGAGGCGTGAAAAAGACCTCCGGGTCACAGGGGCAGCGTGAACTCGGGCCAACTGGGCGACTCCTCAGATGGACGAACAGGGCGAACTAGCGCGAGAGATCGGGCAAAAGGGGCCAACGGCGCGCGACCGCACAGATTAACACACCGGTCCTGCGTAAGTCAAGCGTGGCGCACCCGCGCCGCGCCGAACCGATGTGCTGCTCGAACTCCAGCTGACGTTATTTTAGCTCGACCTCGCCGCCGGCCTCCTCGATCTGGCCCTTGAGCTGCTCCGCCTCCTCGCGGTCGACCCCCTCCTTGATGGCGGTGGGGTGTGAGTCGACGAGGGCCTTGGCCTCCTTGAGGCCGAGCCCAACGCCGGCGCGAACGGCCTTGATGACCTGGATCTTCTTGTCGCCGACACCGGTGAGGTGCACATCGACGGTGCTCGACTCCTCCTCTGCGTCGCCGTCGCCGCCGGCCGCACCGCCGGCCGCCGGGGCAGCCGCCGCCACAGCCGTCGCGGAGACGCCGAACTCCTCCTCGAGCGCCTTGATGCGCTCGGACAGCTCGAGCACGGAGATGCCCTTGAGCTCCTCGATCCAGTCCTCGGTTGAAACCTTCGTAGCCATCTGGTTAGTCCTCGTTTCGTTTCTCGTTCTTCAAAAACAGGTCAAGTAGGGAGGCTGGCCAGGCGAGTGACGGGTTCCGTCCCCATGCGCGACGCAATTCGTCACTCGCTCGAGTCCGGCTCGGCTTCCGCCTCGGCGGCGGGCTCCTTCTCGTCCTCGCTGCCCTCGTCGTCAGCGGCCTCGCTATCAGCTTCCGCCTCGGGCTCAGCCTCCTCGGCCGGCGCCTCGGCCGCCTCCTCGCCGCCCACGAGCCCCTGCTCGGCGACCTTCCCGAGCGCCACCGCGAGCCCAGACATCAGCGAGCCGAGACCGCGAACGAGTCCGGTGAGCGGGCTCGCCGCCAGCCCGACGAGCTGGCCGTGCAGAACGTCGAGGCCCGGGAGGCGGGCTATCGCCTTGAAGGAGTCGGCGTCGAGCGCCGCGCCGTCCATGAACCCGCCCTTGTAGGTGAGGACCTCGTGCTCGCGGGAGAAGGTGGAGATGGCCTTCGCCGCGACGACCGGGTCGCCGGCGACGTAGGTGAGTGCGGTCGGCCCTTCGAGCAGCGGCTCGAGCCCGTCCTGGCCGGCCTGCTCGGCCGCCCGCTTCGCGAGGCGGTTCTTGACGATCTTGAAGGTCGCATCCGCCTCGACAAGCTTCCCGCGCAGCTCCGCCGCCTCGGGAACGCTGATGCCGCGGTAGTCGATGGCGAAGATCGCCTGCGCCTCCGACAGGTCGGACGCGATCTCCTCGACTAGGGCTGCTTTCTGTTCCTTGTCCATGAAAAAACCCACCGGGGCCGAAGGCACGGGCGGGCTCGGGAACGTCTCCGGGCACCACCTGCGCTGGACTTACGGGTTCCCGGCCAGCGGTCTTCGGCAGGCGAAGGTTGTCGGGGGCGCGATGGTAGCGGAAGGCCTCTCCTAGGCAGCCGCGGGCGCGGGCTCGTCGGCTTCGGCGGGGAGGCTGTCGGCGAGGATGTCTCGCTCAGTCGTCTTCGAGCCGTCGACCCGGATCCCCGGGCCCATCGTGGTCGACAGGGTGATCGACTCGAGGAAGCGGCCCTTGGCCGCCGCGGGCTTTGCTCGCACGATCTCCTCGATGACGGCGGCGTAGTTCTCGAGCAGCGCCTGCGCATCGAAGCTCGTCTTCCCGATCG
The DNA here is from genome assembly GCA_963841455.1 of uncultured Actinomycetes bacterium. Lineage (GTDB taxonomy): Bacteria > Actinomycetota > Thermoleophilia > Solirubrobacterales > 70-9 > JAWVFM01. The sequence goes on along the minus strand of CAWJCU010000008.1, from coordinate 120,298 downwards.
CCAGGTGTACGTTGCCCTGGCGGTCGGTTCGGTACTCGACCTTCCCCGTCTTCGCCTCCTCGACGGCCTTGGCGACGTCGTCCGTCACCGTCCCGACCTTGGGGTTCGGCATCTTTCCGGCCGGCCCGAGGATGCGGCCGAGCTTCGAGACCACCGGACCCATGACGCTGGGGGTGGCGATCACGACGTCGAAGTCGTCGAACCCCTCCTCGATCCGCTTCGCCAGGTCCTCGCCCCCCACGTGAGCGGCCCCGGCTTCCGTCGCGGCGCGCGCGGCGTCGCCCTCGGCGAAGACCGCGACCGTCACGTCCTTTCCGAGACCGTTTGGAAGCGCGAGGGTCCCGCGGAGCTGCTCCTCGGCGTGGCGGACGTTGACGCCAAGCTTGAAATGAAGCTCGACCGTCTCGTCGAACTTCGCGCCGGCAGTCTCCTTCAGGAGGGCAACCGCCTCGGCAGGCGGGTAGCGGTGATCGCGGTCGATCGCCTCGTAGGCGTTGCGGTAGCGCTTCCCGTGCGCCATCAGACCTCCTGCCCCTCGACCTCGACGCCCATCGAGCGGGCGGTCCCGGCGATGATCCGTGAGGCCGCGTCGAGGTCGTTCGCGTTCAGGTCGGGCATCTTGCGCTCGGCGATCTGGCGGCACTGGTTGGCGGTGAGGCGGCCGACCTTCTCGCGGTTCGGCTCGCCAGAGCCCTTCTCGATTCCGAGCGCCTCGCGGATCAGGACCGCGGCCGGCGGAGTCTTCGTGATGAAGGTGAACGACCGGTCCTCGAAGACCGTGATCTCGACCGGGATGATCGTGCCGGCGTCCTGCTGGGTCTGCGCGTTGAACGCCTTGCAGAACTCCATGATGTTGACCCCGTGCTGGCCGAGCGCGGGGCCGACCGGGGGCGCCGGGTTCGCGGCAGCCGCCGGGATTTGCAGCTTGATCATCGTGAGGACCTTCTTGGCCATTTCGTTTCTCGTACTTCCTGAATAACTTGCGGATGCCTACGGCATCCTTACATGCCGCTTTCGGACCTAAAGGTCCTCACCGGACCAGAAGCTAAAGCTTCTTTACCTGGTCGTAGGTCACCTCGACCGGCGTCTCGCGGCCGAAGATGGAGACGAGCACCTTGAGCTTGGCCGCGTCCTCGTTGATCTCGGCGATCTCGCCCGAGAAGTCGGACAACGGCCCCGAGATGACCTTGACGGTCTCCCCGATGGCGAACTGGGCCCGCGCCCTCGGGCGCTCGGCGCCGTCCGCGTCGCGGTGCAGAAGGCGATCGACCTCGGGCTGCGAGAGCGGCACCGGCTTGTTGCGCGAACCGACGAAGCCGGTGACGCCAGGGGTGTTCTTCACGAGGCCCCACGCGTCGTCCGTCATCTCCATCTGGACGAGCACGTAGCCGGGCATCGTCCGCTTCTCGACCTGGACCCGCTGGCCGTCCTTGAGCTCGGAGACCTGCTCGGTCGGCACCAGCACCTGGCGCACCCTGTTGCGCTGCCCCATCGTCTCGATGCGGTGCTCGAGGTTCTGGCGGACCTTGTTCTCGTGGCCCGAGTATGTGTTGATGACGTACCAGCGAAACATGAGTTTTGGCCCTCTGATCAGAGCAGGTGCTGAACGAGGTAGTTGAAGATCGTGTCGAGCGCGCCGAGGTAGACGGCCGCGATTGCGATAAAGAGGATCGTCACCGCCGAGGCCTGGATGAGGGTCTCGCGGTCGGGCCACTGAACGCGCTTGAGCTCGGCCCAGCAGGAGATCAGGAAGCCGATCACGCGGCCCCGCTGGCGCTCGGGCGCCGCCGCCTGAGAGCGCTGGCGGCGCTCCACCGACTCCTTGGCCCGCCGCGCCTTCTCCCGCTCCGCGCGCTTGCGCTCGCGGCGCGAGATCCGGTCCGGCGCCGCCTCTTCCTCGACCTCCGTGGGCTTGCCCACGTCGGCGCGCGAGGGGGCCGGGGCGGCCTCCGCGGCGCGCTTGGCGTCGGCCTGCTCGGCCGTCTCGGAGGCCAGCTCGACGAGGTCGGCGCCCTGCTCCGCGAGCTCGGCCTCGATCACGTCGGCGGTCTCCGGGACCTGCGTGCGGTGCTGGGCTTCGGAGACCTTGGCACCGTCGGCGCCGCGAGCCGCCTCGGCCTGCCGGCGCCGCTGCTCGGCCTTGCGCTGCGCTCTCGTCTTAGCCATCTGCAGCCGGTCGCGCGCTCAGCGCGTTTCCTTGTGGGAGGTGTGGCGCCCACACCAGCGGCAGTACTTGCGCAGCGTCACCCGGTCGGGCGTGTTCCGCCGCGACTTGTTGGTCTGGTAGTTGCGCCGCTTGCACTCTTCGCAGGCGAGCGTCACAGCGATTCGGACTTCTCCGCGGGCCAAGTTCCCTCGTCTCCACGTCGACCCGATCCGACGAGCCGGTGGGTCGCCATTACAAAAAAGACCCCGCCGCAAGGCGGAGACCGGCCGAAGGATAGCGCCCTGAGGACGTCTACAGCCCGAGCGTCTTGGCGATGATCGTGCGCTGGATCTCGGAGGTCCCGCCGTAGATGGTCGAGACGAGCACCTGGCGCACAAGGCGCTCCATGTCGTACTCGGAGGAGTAGCCGTATCCGCCCATCATCTGCATGCCCTCGAGAGCGGTGCGCTTGGCCATCTCGGTGACGAAGAGCTTCACCATCGAGGCCTCACGCGGAAGCATGCGATCGGGGTCCTCGTCGACCTTGGCCGCCACCCAATAGGTCATGAGTCGCGCGGCCTCGAGGTCCGTCGCCATGTCGGCGAGGCGATGCTGGAGAGCCTGGAAGGACCCGATCGGCCGGTCGAATTGCCGCCGCTCCTTGACGTAGGCGAGCACGTCGTCGAATGCTCGCTCGGCCACGCCGAGCATGATCGCCGAGAGGATCAACCGCTCGACGTTGAGTCCCGCCATGAGCTGGGTCCAACCCTGGTCGACCTCGCCGAGCACCGCGTCGGCGGGCGCTTCGCAGTCGGTCAGGTAGAGATAGTTCGTCTCGCGCCCGCCGAGGGTGTCGATCGGCTTGATCTCGAGGCCGTCCGCCTCGCGAGGAACCCAGATCATCGTCAGGCCCTCGTGCTTCGACTCCCCCTTCGTCGTCCGCGCGACGATCAGGATGTGGTCGGAGATGTGGGCGTTGGAGCAGAAAACCTTCTGCCCGTTGAGCACGAACCCCCCGTTGACGCGCTCGGCCGAGGTCTTGAGCGAGCCGACGTCGGAGCCCGCCTCGGGCTCGGTCATCGCGATCGCCTCCACCGCCCCGCGGGCGACGCCGCCGAGGATGTCGGCCTTCTGCTCGTCGGTGCCGAACCGCTGACAGGCGCCGGCGACGATGAGCGTCGTCCCGTAGCCCCCGATCGGCGCCATCCCGCGCGACGTCTCCTCCATGAAGAGGCAGGCATCCACCATCGTGCCGCCCGAGCCCCCGACGTCCTCGGGGATCGTCACACCGAGCCAGCCGAGGTCGGCCATCATCTTGTAGATCTCGCCCGAGTGGAGCTCGGTGTAGCCGTTGGTCAGGCGCTCGCGCTTCTCCTGTGTCCCGCACTCGCGCTGGCAGAAGTCGCGGATCGCGGCGACGAAGTCGCGCTGCTCGTCGGTGAGGGCGAAGTCCATCCGGGCGGGAACCCTAACCGCGCCGCGTCGATCGAGGCGTCAGGGGAAGCTCGCCTCAGTCGTCGTGGACGACCAGCACCGGGCACGGTGAATGCTTCAACACGCGCTTCGACGTGCTGCCCTCCAGCCTGGCTCGCAGTCCTGTCAGCCCTCGCGAGCCGACGACGATCGCGGCGGCACCTCTCCGGCTTGCAAGCTCGACGATCGTGTCCGCCACGTCGCCCTCCTCCTCCACGGCCAGTGGCTCAGCCTCGAGGCCGCCCGACGTGGCCAGCTCAGCGCCCTCCCCCGCGACCCGCAGCGCGCGGGCCTGGACTTCGTCGTCGACCTCCTTCGCCGCCTCCGGATCCGCCAGCGGCGGCGAGAGACCCATATCCCCGGCACTCGGCGTCGCCGTCACCGCGTAGGCGAGGCCCGGCTCCCAGGCGGTGATCACCAACGCCGCCCGTCCGGGGAACAGATCAGCGGCCTCAGAGACAGCTCGGCGGGCGCCATCGGAGCCGTCGTATGCGATCAGGATCGGCGCGACGGTGCTCATCCCGGGAGCTATCCCTCCGGCGACTGGTGGATCACGGTCGGCGTGGTCGGAGTCATCGGGTCGGCGAGCGTCTCCACCCGCACCTCGAGCTCGGTTCCACCGACCTTCACCACGTCGCCCGGCGCGAGCCGGCAGGCCGACGCGATCCGCTCGCCGTTCACGAAGGTGCCGTTAGAGCTGCCCTGGTCTTCGAGCACGACCGTCTGCCCGTCGACGCGAACCGTCGCATGGGCTCGCGAGACCGCCTCGTCGGCGATGACGATGTCGGCGCTCGTCCCCCGGCCGATCGTGGCCGGCCCCGTGATCGGATGCATCGCTCCGGTCCCCGGGCCCTTGATGACGCTGAGAAGGACGGTCGCCATTAAGCCCGGAGTCGGACTCGAACCGACGACCCCCTCCTTACCATGGAGGTGCTCTACCGACTGAGCTATCCGGGCGCTCGGATCTCCACTCTAGCGACGGTCCGGTGGCACGACTAGACGCCGGCGACGGCGTCACGTACGCGGGCCGCGAACTCGTCCACGTCGGTCTCCGTCGTGTCCCAGGAGCACATCCAGCGCACCTCGTTCGTGGCCTCGTCCCAGACGTAGAAGGGATCCTCCCCGGGCAACTCGGCCAGGAGGCGGTCGATCGCCGGGCGCGGCAGGCGGGCGAAGACCCCGTTCGCCTCGACGGGATGGGTGGTCTCGACGCCGTCGATGTCGCGCACCGCGGCCACGAGCCGGGCAGCCATGGCGTTGGCATGCGAGGCCGAGCGGAGCCAGAGGTCGCCGGCGAGGAGCGCCTCGAGCTGCGCGGAGATGAAGCGCATCTTCGAGGCGAGCTGCATGCCCTGCTTGCGAACGAACTCAAAACCCTCCGCGCCCTCGCCGCGAGGGAAGACCACGGCCTCGCCGCCGACGAGCCCATTCTTCGTGCCGCCGAACGACACGGCGTCGACGCCGAGGTCGGTGGTCAGCTCGCCGAGGCCGGCGCCGAGCGAGGCGGCCGCGTTGGCGAGTCGAGCACCGTCGATGTGGACGAGCATGTCCACGGCATGGGCGGCCTCGGCGATCGCCTCGAGCTCGGCCACCGCGTAGACGGTCCCGAGCTCCGTGGCCTGCGTCAGCGAGACGAGGCGGGGTTGCACGTGATGCTCGTCGCCCCGCTTCGCCTCCCAGCGCGCGAGGTCGGCGGGCTCCAACTTGCCGTGCTCGGTCTCCACCGTCAGGAGCTTCACGCCCGCGATTCGCTCGGGGGCGCCGCATTCGTCGACGTTCAGGTGGGCCGTCGCCGCGCAGATGACCGCCTCGTGCGGCCTTGTGAGCGCGTCGACGCAGAGCACGTTCGCGGCGCTCCCGTTGAAGACGGGAAAGGCCCGCGCTTCGGCGCCGAAGTGGCGACGGAACGCTTCGTCCGCCCTCTCGGTCCAGCCATCGGCGCCGTAGGAGCCCGAGTGGCCCAGATTGGCGGCGACGATCGCCTCGATGACCTCTGGATGGGCGCCCGCGTGGTTGTCTGAGGCGAAATCGTGGATGCGGGCGCCGTCGCCGCTCACGGATGGAGCGGCAGCCGCTTGCCGTTCATCCGCGAGCCGGAGTCGGAGCACAGAAAGGCGATGGCCTCCGCGATGTCCTCGACCGGAGTGAAGCTCGGGTAGTCCTTGTCCGGGTTCTCCTCGCGCATGCTCGGGGTGAGGATCGCGTTGACGACGAGGATGTTGGCTGTGGCGCCGGTCCCGGCCAGAGAGTCCGCGAGCGCGAGGGTCCAGGCCTCGGACGCGGCTTTGGTTGCCGCGTAGGAGGCGTTGGCGCCGTCGGGAGCCTGAGCCTGTGAGGAGGAGACGAGGACGAACCGGCCGTTGGCGCTGGCGGCGAGATCGGTTGTAGAAGGCGCGGGTGGCGTGCTGGACGGTGTGGACTAGCAGGTCGTGAAGCCACTCGTAGTCGGCGAGCGGGGCTGTCGCGAGCGGCTCTCCGCCGCGCCAGCCTCCGACGAGGTGCAGCAAGCCGTCGACGCGGCCAAAGCGCTCGCGGAGAGCGCCGGCCCACGCGCCGGTGGCGTCCTCGTCGAGGAGATCGACCACACGAGCATCGACCCGGTCGTCGGGGAGCGAGAGCTCGGCGACGAGGCCGTCGAGCCGGTCCTGCGCGACGTCGGTGAGCGCCAGCGAGGCCCCCTCATCCGCGAGGCGCCGCGCGACCGTCGGCCCGAGGCCGCCGGCGGCGCCTGCGATCGCGTAGACGCGGTCATCGAGCCGGCCGCTCATCCCGCAGCTCCGGCACGCGTCAGCACGTCCTCGACCTTCGGCTTGAGCTGCACGTAGAAGAGGCTGAGCGGGAACTCGTCGTCCTTAACGAGGTCGACGAGCTCCTTCGGCTCCTCGACCTCCGGGAGGTCGCGGGTGGCGGCCGCCCACCGCGATCCCTCGGCCGGCGCCACGTACTCCGCAACGAGGTCATGGGCGGCGATCCACTGGGCGAGCTTCGAGCGGTCGATGCCGGAGTGATACAGGCCATGCACGCGCTCGCGCAGTGCGGCGACGCCGTCGGCGAGCCGGTCCCAGTCCACGCGAAGCTCGTTGTCGGTCCAATGCAGGTACCCCTCCTTGTGGAGGAAGGCGAACAGGAGCTGGCCGCCGAGTCCGTCGTAGTTGCGAACGCGCGAGCCGGTGATCGGGAACCGGAAGAGGCGGTCGAAGACGATCGCGTACTGAACGTAGCGGGCGAACGTGAAGCCCTCTCGCTCGAGCTTCGCTGCCTCGCCGAAGGCCGTCAGGTCGCAGCGGAGCTCCTCGAGCGAGTACATCCAGTAGGGGCTTCGCTGGCGGATCATGAACGGGTCGAAGGGGAGGTCGCCGTGCATATGCGTGCGGTCGTGCACGAGATCCCAGAGGACGTAGGCGTCCCGGGAGAGGTCGGGCGAGTCGAGCAGGCAGGCGGCGTCAGGCGGGAGGTTCAGGTGGAGCACGTCAGCCGCCCTGCCGCAGACGCGGCGAAACCGCTCGGACTCGCGGTCGCAGAAGATCGCGCCGAAGTGGTATTCGCTCGGCCGCTCGGCCGTCGAGACCGTCTCGGGGAAGAAGACCGCGCACTCGGAGTCGTAGCCGGCCGTGTAATCGACGAGGGTGACCGGGAGAAACTTGGAGTTGTCGTAGCTGCGTGCCTCGAGCTCGGCGACCCAGTCCGGCCACGGGACCCTCACGATGAGCGCCTCGAAGCAGACGTTGCGGGAGGCGTTCTGCTTGTACATCGGGAACACGACCAGGTGCTCGATTCCGTCGCGCCGCTCGCTCTCGGGGCGGAAGGCCTCGAGCGAGCTTGCGAAGTCGGGCTTGCCGAACCCGGCCGCGGTCCAGGCGCCGAGGTCGGAGACGAGGGCGTTGATGTATTCGTCCTGGTGGGGGAAGTGACGCTTCAGCGCCTCCGCCGAGAGCGAGATGCGCTGGACGAGGTCACGAAGCTGGGCGGGCTCGTGCTTGGCGGTGTCCACCGAGCCGTCCGGCTCCTGCGTGATGCGGAGCTCGGCGACGGCGTCGCGGAGGTCGATCCAGAGGGGATCGTCGGCGGCGCCCGATGCGATGCGCGCCTCGTCGGCGCGGAACGCCGGCTGGGCCGCCCAGTAGACGAGGTTGAGCCAGAGCTCGCGGTTGGAGAGGTCGTCGATGCAGTCGTCGCCGAAGAGGTCGGAGTCGGAGAGGACCGCGACGCGCCCGTCGCCCATCGTCGTGATCGCGGCGAGAGTGGCGTCCGGAGGCGATGCCGTGTCATGCGTGCGGGCGATCGGCCGCGCGCCGTTGGCGAGGGCGAGGGTCGCGGCGCGGTAGAAGCAGACCTCGTCGACGCGGGCGAGGAGGTCGCCGCGGGCGGGCCGCTCGGCCGGCCCGTCGTGACCCCGGACGAGCTCGGCGATGACCCACGAGGGGGCCTCGCGATGATGCTCGTAGTCCTGGACCGTCGCGTTGGTGACCTCGATCCCGAAGCGGGCGAGGAGGTCGTTGAGGTTGTTCCCGTACTTGTGCTGCTCTGTCTCACCCAGGGCAATGAGCCCGCCGCCGCCGCGAACGAACGCGTCCACGGCGTTGATCTCGCTCGCGTCGAGGAGGGGTGGTCCCTGCCCGACCGTCGCCTCCCACTTGGACTCCGATGGGTGGGCGATCACCAGCACGTCGACGCCGGCGAGGAGGTCCGGGGTCAGCTTGCCGTCGGCGTTCACGTCGACTTCGAACTCGCGGTCGGCCAGCGTCGACGCGGCCTCGGCATATGAGGAGTCGGCGGGATGAGCGGGCTGGACCGCGCGCGCGACCTCGGGGCGGATCGTCCACGCCTCGGAGTGCGCCTCGTCAAAGAGGACGCGGGCGACCTTGCGGTGTGCTGGCACGGGAGTCTCCTTCCTCGCGTTCGCGATTGAACACGTTAGAGGGGCCTACGGCGGGCGTCAATGCCCGTTTCAGCCGATCCGGCGCAATAATCAGACATATCGACGCTGTTGATCGCAAGATTCTTTCGCTTCTACAGGAGGACGGCCGGCGGACCTACGACGACATCGCCGGGCGTGTGAGCCTCTCGGCACCGTCGGTCAAGCGCCGCATCGACCGGCTCCTCGCCTCCGGGGCGCTCGAGGGGTTCACCGCACTCGTCGACCATGGGGCGCTCGGCTGGAACACGGAGGCGCTGGTGGAGCTCCTCTACAAGCCCGGGACCACGCTCGACGAGGTCGCGCGGATCCTTCGCGAGCATCCCGAGGTGGTCGAGGCGTGGAGCGTCACTGGTGAGGCCGACGCGATCGCCCGCGTGCGGACGTCGGACAACGCGGACCTCGAGCGGTTGATAATCGACATGCAGCGGAACGGGCTGGTGGTGCGGACGCGTTCGCAGGTGGTCCTGTCGCGGCTCGTCAGCCGCGGGACCTGAGCGCGAGCAGGTGGTCTCGAAGGCCGACGCCGTAGTCCGTCGGCGTGCCGTCGTAGCGGCGGATCAGCGACGGCCCGCCGCTGCAGGTGGCGGCGCCTTCGTCGGTTGCGTTCCAGGCCCAGCCGAGGTACGAGATGCGGTGGCCGTCGGCCCAGCGCATGTAGGAGTCGATGTAGTCGTGGTCGCAGTCGACGTCGCCCATCTCGCCCGTGACGACCGGAAAGCTCCGGGCGATCGGCGCCACCGTGTCGTCCCAGCACGAGCGCCGGCAGTTGCCGAGGTGGCCCTCGTAGTTGTGGAACGACGCCGCGATGCGGCGCAGTGGGTCCTTGGGGCGGTAACGGAGCCACAGGGACAGGTCGCCGGTCCACTGGACGCCCGGCACCATGATCACGTTGGTCGCTCCGGCGTCGCGGATGACATCGACCAGGCGCTGCGTTCCCACGGCGCGGTAGTCGGGGATGTCGCCGAGGTAGTCGTCTGAGGTGATCTCGCAGCCCTCGAGCAGGCAGCGCCAGCCGACGTCGTTCGGCTCGTTGTAGAGGTCGAAGACGATCGCGCGATCCGCCCCGTAGCGCTGGGCGACCTGGCGCCAGAACGGGATCGCATGCTCCGCGTCGGGCATCGGCCGCAGGCCGCTGGTCGCTGCTCCGGCCGGGTACGTGCCCGGGTCGGCGTTGTGGAGATCGAGGATCGGATGGAGGCCCGCAGCCTCGAGGCCCTTGATGTAGCTGTCCATCTTGGCCTGGTAGGCGGCGCCGCCCCGGTCCGGCGTCACGCCGTTGGTGCCGAGCCAGCAGGCCTCGTTGAGCGGAACGCGGACGGCGTTCGCCCCCCAGGAGCGGATCGCGTCGATCATCGCCGCCGAGTCGGGCTCGTTCGGGTAGGGCGAGTCGGTGAACCCCCATCCCTGGGCGCACGCGTACTCGGTGCCGGAGCGGTTGACGCCGAGCAGGCGCACGGACTTGCCGGTCGTGGCGTTGGCCAGGTGGTTGCGCTTGACCGTGAGTGGGGCGAGCGGGGCCGCCGTCCCGGTGGCCGAGGCCTCCGGGCCGGCCCCGCAGGAGGCGCCCATCATCGCGAGCACGACTGCGAGAAGCGCCCCGCAATGCGCGCCGTGGCCGAGCGGCGGTCGAGCGTCCCTGCCCACGGTTCGATTCTAGGGCGCCGCCATGCCGGTCATTCCGTCCGGAACGCCTGCGAACATATGTTCGCCATAATGCGAGGTTGAGGCCACGCCCGCAGGCGATCGAGGTGAGCTCTCGGCGATGTCGTGGCTCACCGAGAAGGGGGCGAATGTCTTCAAGCCCATATTTCGTGCGACTCCCGTCGCCGCGGACGGTGACAGGTCCGCATTTGCACGATGGGCGGGAACCAGAGCTGGAACGGTCTCGTCAAACACTTCGATCCGGCCGGTGCGACCACCTCTTCATCCATGTGGGCGATGGTCGCGGGTGGTTTATCCCGACGGGACAGCTGAACTGCCGCAACGCGGTGACCCTTGACGGACCGAAATACTCGGAATTTGAAATCGAGCCGAGCTGGCCGCTCCGTATGACGCCAATAGAATCGGGCGCCCAGGGGGAGTATCCAAGAGGTCAAAGGATGGCGGCTGTAAACCGTCCGGCTATGCCTTCGCAGGTTCGACTCCTGCCTCCCCCATCACCGCGGCCAGATCAGTCGGTTCCTCACGCACAGCCTCGATTTGCACCGACCAAATACGAGCGGAAGCTCGGCAAGAGTGGGCGTGCGGTGATCAACCAGAAGCGTCGACTGACGCTTCCGCAGGCTGCCTTGATCGCGGCGGGGTTGAAAGCCGGGGACTCGTCGTCGCCCGCGCCGACGGCCCCGGCTGAATCGTGCTCGAGAAGCGCGGCCTTCCGGTGTGGGCGGAGGCGGCCTGAGTCGGCTCAGGCCCTAATCCTCGTCGTCGCCGGTGACCGCTTCCTTCACCTTGTCCGCGGCGTCGCCCACCTTCTCCTTCGCGGAACCCGCCGCCTGGTCGATCTTGCCCTCGCGCTGAAGGTCCTTGTCGCCGGTGAGGTCCCCGGCCGCTTCCTTGATGCGTCCCTTGGCGTCGTCGGTGTTCTCGGGCATCTCGTTCTCCTTCGTTGGCCTGACTGAGCCCTTAGTACCTAGCCCGCGAAGCCAGGGGCGAAACAACACGCTTCACGACGGAGGTCGCCCAGGCCGCGATGGCGACGAGAATGAGGCCGAGCTGCGCGAACGTCACCGGGATCGCGACGGCGATCACGAGCCCCGCGATCAGCCACAGGACGTCGGCGCCGAGCGCCGTCGCCGTGACGCAGAGCGCGAGCGTGACCGTCGCGGCGGCGAGATCGAGGTACATCGCCCGCCGGTAGCTCGGCGCGAACTGCGCGAGCGCGGCGGCGGTGCTCGACGACCGCGGCGAAGTGCGTCCCGCCCGTGAAGACGCCCGCCCCGATCGTCCCGGCGACTTGGACGGCGTCGCGCACCTGCGGGCGCTCAGGCCAGCTCGCGAAGGCGCTGCGCCTCGGGTAGCTGCTTCAGCTTCTTCAGCGTGTTGTTCTCGATCTGCCGGACGCGCTCGCGGGTGACGCCGAAGGCGCGGCCCACCTCCTCGAGCGTCAGCGGCTCGTGCCCGCGGAGGCCGTAACGCAGCTCGATCACCTGACGCTCGCGCTCGGGCAGCGCGTCGAGCGCGCGCTGGATGTCCTCGCGCTGCAGGTGCTCGGTCGCCGCCTCGTAGGGCTCCTCGCCTGCATCGTCGGCGACGAAGTCGCCGAGCTCCGAGTCGTCCTCGTCGCCCACGGGCTTCTCGAGCGAGATGGGCATCTGCGCCACCCGGAGGATGTCGCGCACCTCGCGAACCGAGCAGCGAAGCTCAGCCGCAATCTCCGCCGGCTCGGGCTCGCGGCCCAGGCGCTGCACCAGCTGGCGCTCCACGTGGGAGACGCGGTTGAGCTTCTCGACCATGTGGACCGGGATGCGGATCGTCCGCGCCTTGTCGGCGATCGCCCTCGTCACCGCCTGCCTGATCCACCATGTGGCGTAGGTGGAGAACTTGTATCCGCGGCGGTAGTCGAACTTCTCCACCGCACGAATCAGCCCGAGCGACCCTTCCTGAATGAGGTCGAGGAAGGTGAGCCCGCGCCCGAGGTAGCCCTTGGCGATCGAGACGACGAGGCGGAGGTTCGCCTCGACCATATGCCGCTTCGCGGCCATGTCGCCCTTCTCGATGCGCTTCGCGAGCTCGACCTCCCCCTCGGCGGTGAGCAGCTCCACTCGTCCGATCGAGCGCAGGTAGAGACGCAGCGAATCGAGGCTCGGCTCGACGGTGAGGTCGAGCTCGGGCTTCTTCCCGCCGTCGGCCTCGGCCTTCGCCTCCTTGTACGCGGTGACGCCGTTCTCGGCGAGGACGTCGATTCCGTGCTCGATCAGGTAGGCATGGAGGTGGCTCACCTGCTCCTTCGAGACCTCCACCTCCTCGAGCGTCGCGGCGATCTGCTCGAACGTCAGGTAGCCCTGCTCACGCCCCTGTTCGACGAGGCCACGAAGCTCGGCGATGTCGCCGAGGACGCCGTTCTCTCCGGCGTCCAAGTTGCCGTCGGCCTCGCCGACGCCCTCGACTTCACCAGCCTGTTCCCCGAGAAGTGCTCCTCGCTTGTCTGCCAACCCCTGCGCTCCTCCAAACGCCTTCGGCGGCCGCCGAGTATAGGCACTGCCAGGGCGGGACGAGGCGGTCCCACCGCTAACCTTGCCCTGGTCGAGGAGCCAGTGTTCTCGGCCGATTTCCCACCGAATCGAGGCGACCGTGAGCGACACCACCGACCTTCTCTCGCCACTTTCATCCGACGTCCAGGCAGGGCGGCCCTCGACTGAGGTCAGCCTGACCCGGGTCGGCGTACGCGGCGTCGAGAAGGTGATCCGCGTGGGCGGCGGCGCCTCGCGCAACGGCCGCGAGGCCGCCGGCGACCACTACTTCGCCGAGGTCGAGTGCTTCGTCGATCTCGACCCGAGCCAGGCCGGCGTCCACATGTCGCGCTTCGAGGAGGTCGTCAACGAGGCGATCGACTCTGTCGTGCTCGGTCAGACCCTGCGCGCCGAGGAGCTTGCAGCCCACATCGCGGAGACCGTGCTCGAGCGCCAGGAGGGGATGCGCGCCGAGGTGACGATCGCCGCCCGGTATCCGGAGACCGTGCCCGCTCCCGTTTCGAACATCCCGACCCAGGAGATCTACACCCTGCTGGGCACCGCCGTGGCCTCCCTCCGGGGGACCCGCACCCTCACTGGGGTCGAGGCGCAGGGGATGACTGCCTGCCCGTGCGCCCAGGACCTGGTCGCGGGGCGCGCCCGGGAGCGGCTCATCGAAGACGGCTTCAGCGACGAGGAGATCGCCCGTGTCTTCGAGGCCGTGCCGGTGGCCACCCACAACCAGCGCGGGATCGGCTCGCTGCGAATCGGGCGGCCTGAGGGCACCGAGATCGAGATCGACGCCCGTGACCTCCTTCACATCGTCGAGCAGTCGATGAGCTCCGAGATCTACGAGCTGATGAAGCGGTCCGACGAGGTCTCGGTCGTCGAGCGGGCGCATCGGCGTCCCCGCTTCGTCGAGGACTGCGTGCGCGAGATGGTCCGCCGGGTCGCCGAGCGCTACCCCGAGCTGCGAGGCGGCGGCTTCATCATCGCCAGGCAGGAGAACCTCGAGACCATCCATCGCCACTCGGTCGTCGCCGAGCGAACCGGCCTTCTCGACGAGGTCTTCGCCGAGCTCGAGACCGGCGAGCGCTCAGGCCGTCACGTCACCGAGCGCGAGTGGCTCGAGGCGCCCTGCTCGGCGAGCATCGATCGCAGACCCGAAGAAGTAGTCGATCCCCGAGATCACGGTTGCCGCGACGGCGGCGTAGACCAGCACGTCGACCCACACGGGCGCCGGGTTCTGGACGATCAGGGCGAGGATCGCGACCACCTGCAGCGCCGTCTTAACCTTCCCGAGCCAGCTCGCCTCGATGACGACCCCCCGCTCGGCGGCGAGCGACCGGAGGCCTGTGACCGCTATCTCGCGAGCGATGATCACCATCGCGACCCAGGCCGCGAGGCGGTCCAGCGAGACGAGCGAGATCAGTGCCGCGACGATCAGCAGCTTGTCGGCGAGCGGGTCCATCAGCTTCCCGAAGGTCGTGACCGACCCCTGCGAGCGGGCGATGTAGCCGTCGAGCCCGTCGGTCAGGGCGGCGAGGGCGAACACGATCGCCGCCGCAACATCGCCTCCCGGGATCGCTCCCAGGAGGACGACGACGAGAACGGGCGCCGCGACGATGCGAAGCACCGTCAGCACGTTCGGCAGGTTGAGCGGGAACACCCTGGGAACTTAGGTTACGGTCCGCTCCGGTGGCGGTCGACTACGTCTACCGGATCGAGCAGCCGCACGCCGTGGGCTCGCTCGCGCGGGTTTGCGCACGGGTCGCCGAGGGCCAGGGCCTGATCGGCGACGTCACCACGGTGTCGGTCGGCCGACGACCGCTCGATCCGCGAGCTCTCGATCGAGGTCGCGGACCACGGCCAGGCGAAGACGGTCGCGGGCATGCTCGGCCAGCTCGACGGCGTGCGCGTCATCGACTACTACGACCGGGCCGTGCGCGCCCACGAGGGCGGCAAGCTGAACGTCGAGGTCGCGCACCGGATGCGCACCCTCCAGGACATGCGCGACGCGTACACGCCGGGCGTCGCGCGCGTCTGCACGATGATCGCCGACGAGCCCGCGCTCGCCAACCGCTACACGACGATCGGCCGCACCATCGCCATCTGCACCAACGGCACCCGGGTGCTCGGGCTCGGCAACATCGGCGCCGTCGCCTCGATGCCCGTGATGGAGGGCAAGGCGATGTTCTACCGCCAGATGGTCGGGATCTCCGCGGTCCCGATCCTCGTCGCCACCGAGGACGTCGACGAGTTCGTCGCCGCCGTGACGACGATCGCGCCCGGCTTCGGCGCGATCCACCTCGAGGACATCAGGGTCCCCGACTGCTTCGAGATCGAGGCCCGCCTGAAGGACGCGCTCGACATCCCGGTGATGCACGACGACGTCCACGGCACGGCGGTCGCAACCGTCGCCGCGGCGCTTGTCGCCTGCGACCAGGTCGGGACCGAGCTCGGCGCCATGACCGTCGGCCAGGTCGGCCTCGGCGCCGCGGGGCTCGGCATCGCGACGCTGATGGTCGAAGCCGGCGCCGCCGCGGTGCTCGCCTCCGACCCGAACGAGGCGCTCGCACGCCGAGGCCCGCCGTCGCGGCATCGAGGTCGTCCCGTTCGAGGACGTCATGGCGCGGTCGGACCTCGTCGTCGCCACCACCGGGGTCCCCGGCCTGATCTCGCCCGATCAGGTCCGCGACGGCCAGGTCATCTTCGCCCTCTCGAACCCCGAGCCCGAGATCGAGCCGCGGGCCGCGCTCGAGGCCGGAGCCGCCTTCGCCGCCGACGGCACGATGGTCAACAACGTCCTCGGCTTCCCCGGCATCTTCCGCGGGGCGCTCGAGACCGGGGCGGCGGAGATCTCGACCGGAATGAAGCTGGCCGCGGCGCACGCGATCGCGGACCTCTCCGAGCAGGCCGAGCTGGTGCCCGACGCGCTCGACCCCGCCGTCCACGCCGAGGTCGCCCGCGCCGTCGCCGACGCCGTCCGCGCCGACGGCCTTGCGCGCCCCGAGCGAGTGCCGGCCGGCCTCTAGCCCCGGATGGCCCTCGCGATCGCGGCGTCGAGCATCGCCTCGGTCAGCTTGCCGGTGAAGGTGTTCTGCTGCGAGGGGTGGAAGCAGCCGACGAGCCTGTACGGCCCGATCTCCGCCTCGGCCTCGTGGCCGAAGCGCGGCCGCGGTCGCGGCGAGGGGTGCCCGAGCGCCGCGAGCGCCCGCAGTGCGCCGTCCCAGCGCGTAGGCGCCGAGGGCGAGGATCGACCGCGCCTCGCCGAGGAGCCGAAGCTCCTCGGCCAGATAGGGCAGGCAGTTGTCGCGCTCGGCGGGAGTCGGGCTTGTTGGCGGGCGGCGCGCAGCGGTTCACGGCCGTGATGAAGGCTCCATGCAGCTCGAGCCCGTCGCCGGCGTCAACCGACGTCGGCTGGTTCGCGAGGCCGGCGCGGTGGAGCGCCGCGTAGAGCCAGTCGCCGGAGCGGTCGCCGGTGAACATCCGCCCGGTCCGGTTCGCCCCGTGCGCGGCCGGCGCGAGGCCGACGATGACGAGGCGGGCCCGCGGATCCCCGAACGCCGGCACCGGCCGGGCCCAGTAGTCCTCGCCGCGGTAGCGCTTTGGCGGGTCGGCCGCGGCGGCCTCGCGCCAGGCGACGAGGCGCGGGCAGCGCGCGGCAGCGCGTGATCTCCCCCTCGAGCTGCTCGAGCGTCGCGCCCATCGGCGAAGCGTAGGCGGCACTCGGCGCACGAGCGCCGAATTCCGTCGTCAGGGTCGACGCAATTCGGCGCTGGGCGTGGGGGCGACACTAGGATCGCGTCGGTGGACGCCAAGAAGCCCGCCGACTCCCGCTCGTACCTGATCAGGTGGATGGGGATCGGCGACGCGAACTCGGCGGGGTTCGTCCACGGCGGCGTCGTCATGAAGCTCTGCGACGAGGCCGCCGGCGTCGCGGCCGTGCGCCACTCGAGATGCCGTGTCGTCACCGCGACGATGGACCGCATGACGTTCACGTCGCCCGTCAACATCGGCGAGCTCCTTTCGTGCAGCGCGACGGTCAACGCCGTTTGGCGCAGCTCGATGGAGGTCGGCGTGCGGGTCGACGCCGAGAACCCGCGAACGGGCGAGAAGCGGCACACCTCCACGGCCTACCTGACGATGGTCGCGCTCGGCGACGACGGCGAGCCCACGCCCGCACCGCCGCTCGAGCCCGAGACCGAGGACGAGGTCCGCCGCCAGCACGAGGCCGAGCTTCGCCGCGGCAACCGCCTCGCCGAACGCGAGCAGATCCTCCTTCACAGGGGCGCGGGCGACCGCGGCGAGTGATCCAGTGGCGCTACCCTGAGCGCGAACCCCACCCGGCGCTCACGCTCGCGCCGTCCACGCCGATGGCAGCCAAAGCGCACTCCCAGCTTCGCAAGCTCGCGATCGTCCCCGCCTATAACGAGGAGGGAATGGTCGGTCGCGTGGTCCGCGACATCAAGCGCACGGCGCCGGACTTCGACGTCGTGGTGGTCGACGACGGCTCGACAGACGCTACCGCCGCGGAGGCGCGAGCGGAAGGCGCCGCCGTGATCAGCCACCCGTTCAACCTCGGGATCGGCGGCGCGGTCCAATCGGGCTTCAAGTACGCGCTGCGCGAGGGCTACGACGTCGCCGCTCAGGTCGACGGCGACGGCCAGCACAAGCCGACCTACCTGCCCGAGCTGCTCGCGAAGCTGAAGACGAAGGGCAACCAGGCGGACATGGTGTGCGGCAGCCGCTTCCGCGGCGACCCCGGCTACAAGGTCCCGATCGGCCGCCGCATCGGCAACCTCATCTTCTCGGTCGTCCTCACGGTGATCTGCCGCCAGCGAATCACCGATCCGACCTCCGGCTTCCGGATCACCAACCGCCGCGGCATCGAGCTCTTCGCGCGGGACTACCCGCACGACTACCCGGAGGTCGAGGCGATCCTGATGCTGAACGCGCACCGGCTCCGCATCCACGAGGTCCCGGTGCGGATGAACGCGCGGGGCTTCGGCCGCAGCTCCATCGACTACCCCCGCAGCGCCTACTACATGGCGAAGGTGCTGCTGTCGATCTTCGTCGGCCTCTTCCGACGCCGCCCGAGCCCGCTGATGGGCGACGACCCCGACCGACCCGGAGGCGAGCCCGTCACGGCCGGCGCCGCGACCGCGACCAGCGCGGAGAGCGCGGCTCCCGGAGCGTGATCCCGTTCGCCGCCCACTCGGGCGTCGACACCAGGGTCCAGATCGTCGCCCTCATCGTGACGGCGATCATGCTCGGCGTCGTCCTCGAGCTCGTCCGCCGGCGCCGCCTCGCCGAGCGGTACGCCCTGCTGTGGATGATCTTCGCCATCGTCCTGCTGGTCTTCGCGGTTTGGCGCGGCCTTCTCGCCGATGTCGCCGACCTCGTCGGCATCGCGGTTCCGGCGAACGCCCTCTTCCTCGCGGCGCTCGGGGTGATCTTCATCCTCCTCCTGCATTTCTCCGTCGCCATTTCGCGGCTCGCGGAAGAGTCGAAGATCCTCGCCCAGGAGGTCGCCAGGCTCGACCACGAGCTGCGGGCGCGGAGCGCGAACGGCGCCACGCCCAACGGCGCGGAGTCCGAGGCCTCAGCGGGAGCCGAGGAGCGCGAGGGCGACCCGCCAGTAGGCGCGAAGGGCTGAGCGCAGAACCCCGGAGCGCCCGGCTGCGCCGAGGTAGGCCGAGTCGAGGTCGGCGGTGAGGCCGGCAGCGAAGCTCGGGCCGTCGATTCGCCGCGCCGCGCGAATCTCCCGGCGCTCCCGCATGAGCTTCGGGAGTGAGCGGATCACGTCGCCCCACGACGCGACCTTCTGCGGCAGCCAGCCCCCGGCCAGCGACGCACCCAGGAGGGCGAGCTCCGTGGCGGCCAGGGCCGGGACGAGCATCACCAGGAGCGGCCCCGGGTAGGTGCGGATGACCGTCGCCCACCGGTTGCGCTCGAGGCCGCGCCACTTGACCGGGCCCTTCTCGAACTCGTACTCGTGATCCACGCGCGCCGCGGGCTCGACCCCGAGGCGTCCGCCCGCGAGCCGCAACCGCAGGGACAGATCGACGTCCTCGTGGTAGAGGAAGAAGTCCTCCGCGAACCCTCCGACCGCCTCGAAATGCCGCCGCGGAACCGCGAGGCACGCGCCCGAGACGAAGCCGGGCTCGCCGAGGGCCGCTAGCGCCGATTCGTCGACGGCGTCTCCGGCCCCGCCTGCCCATGCGATCCCGGTGAAGTGGACGACCCCGCCGCGGGTGTTCAGGATCCGTCCGCCCTCCGCGGTCACGACTCCCTGCCACGCCGCCAAGTCCCGCCCCTCGGCGAGCGGCCTGACGATGGCGTCGCGGAACCCGGGTGCCGGCTCGGCGTCGGGGTTGAGGAAGACGAGGAGGTCGCCGGTGGCGAGCGCGGCGCCCCTGTTGTTGCCGGCGCCGTAGCCGAGGTTCTCACCGGTCTTGACGACGATCGCCTGAGGCACGAGCTCGCGAACCGCGTCGACCGTCCCGTCGCCGGAGTCGTTGTCGACGACGATCAGCTCGTCACCTTCAGCGAGCTGCGCCGCGAGGGCGGGAAGCGTCCGCTCCACCGCGTCGCGGCTTCGGTGCGTGACGACGACGACCGAGAGGGCGCTCAGCCGATCGCCTCGAGGACCGCGGCGGTGTCGGGGAACGCCTCCCCACGGACCACCTTGCCGTCGCGCAGCCGGTAGAGCCAGACGACGCGGGCGTCGAGCCGTCCGCCCTTGCCCCGGCCGGTGGTGTTGACGACGACGACGACGTGATCGTCGTCGGCGCCGAGGATCATCTCCGGCTTCGCCTTGAAGTCCGAGAAGTACGAGCCGAGGCGCTCGAACGCCTCCAGGCACCCGTCCGGACCGCGATAGGTCCCTCCCCACGGCACCGCCTCCGGAAAGACGATCTCGCCCTGGTCGGCAACGCCCCCGGCGACCTTTTCGAGGTCGCCTCGGCTAAAGGCATCCCAGAGGGACTCGATCAACTCGACGTTGTCACGCATCTCAAGCCGGCGAGCGGACTCGAACCGCTGACCCCTTCATTACGAGTGAAGTGCTCTACCAGCTGAGCTACGCCGGCGCAGCGTCGCAGTCTAGTTCGGGGCTCATAGGATCCGCGCTCTGACCGCGTACGACCCAGCCGAATGGACCGACCTCTTCGTCGCCTCCGCCGGCGCTTCCGCTGCGCTCGCCGGACTCGTCTTCGTCGCTGTGTCGATCAACATCGAGCGGATCCTGAAGCTGGAGGGGGTGGCCGCGCGTGCTCTGGCGACCGTGCTCCTCCTGCTGAGCGTCGTGATCGTCTCCATCATCGGGCTGATCCCGGGCCAGAGCCGGACGGCGCTCGGGGTCGAGCTCCTGATCGTGGGGCTCGTCTTCGCCGCTCTGGTCACGCGCCAGACGTTCGCGAGCCTGCCTCACGCCGCACAACATCTGAACTGGCTTGCGGGCCGGATCCTGATCGCCGCGATCGGGACGATTCCGATCGTCATCGGCGGCGTGACGCTGCTGGCGGAGTCCGGAGGCGGCCTCTACTGGGTCGCCGGCGGCATCATCGGCGCGACGGTGGGCGCCGTGGCCACCGCCTGGGTCCTGCTCGTTGAGATCCTGCGCTAAACCACTTGCGGGCGCCTGCGGCGCCCCTACACGCTGATTTCGGGGCTAAAGCCCCTCGGATCACCCCTGCTCGGCGAGGCGGTAGCCCACCCCGCGCACGGTCAGCACGAGCTCGGGATCCTGCGGGTCGCGCTCGACCTTCTGGCGGAGGTTCGAGATGTGCACGTCACATGCCCGAACGTCGCCCGAAAACTCCGACTGCCACAGCTCCTCCATGATCTCGAGGCGGCTGAACACCTGCCCGGGCCGCTCCGCCAGCAACCGCAGCACCTGGAACTCGGAGCGCGTGAGGTTCACCGCTTCGCCCCGGACGGTGACGAGATGGCGCCCGAGGTCGATTCGCACTGAACCGGCCTCGATCGTCTTCGCCTCGCTCGCCGAGGAGCTGCGGTCCAGCTCGCGGCGGCGAAGCTGCGCGCGCACCCGTCCGAGGAGCTCGCGAACCGAGAACGGCTTCGTCACGTAGTCGTCCGCCCCGACCTCGAGGCCCACGACCTTGTCGACCTCGGCGTCCTTCGCGGTGAGAAGGATGATCGGTACGGGGCTCCGCGCGCGGACGTCGCGACAGAGGTCGAGCCCGCTCCGCCCCGGCATCATGATGTCGAGGACGAGGAGGTCGAAGCGATCGCCGTCGCCACTGAGCTTCTGCTCGGCATCGTCGCCGTCGACCGCGAGCGTGACGTCGAAGCCCTCCTGCTGGAGGGCATAGCCAACCGCATCGCGGACCGACGTCTCGTCGTCGGCGACGAGTATGCGCCCGCTGCTCATGCGACCGGCGTCGCCGCTGGCTTGGCGGCCCTCAGTCGAACCCAGAAGACGCTGCCCGCGCCGAGCTCCGAGTCGACGCCGATTTCCCCGCCCATCACGTCGACCATCCGCTTTGCGATCGGGAGGCCGAGGCCGAAGCCCTCCTGCCGAAGGGTTCCCGAGCCACGGTAGAACCGCTCGAAGATGCGGTCGATGTCCTCGCGGGCGATGCCCGCACCCGTGTCAGCGACCTCGATCAAGACCCCTTCTTCGTTGGCGCGGCGGGCCCGAAGCGTAACCGTGCCTCCCTCCGGCGTGTTCTTGAACGCGTTCGTGAGCAGGCCGACGAGAACCTGACGGAGCAACACCGAGTCGCCCTCGGCGGCCAGGTCCGCCTCGACCTCGAACACGAGCTCCACGCCCTCGGGCGGCGTTACGGCCTGGGTCGCGTCCTCGACCGAGAGCGCGATGTCGATGGGCTCGGTCCCGCGCTCACCCACCGCGTCCACCCGCGCCAGTGTCAGGAGCGCCTCGGTGAGACGCGTCATGCGATCGGCGTCGGCCGCGAGCCGCGAGAGGAAATGGTCGCGCGCGGAGGGGTCGTCCTTTGCGCCCGCCCGCAGCACCTCGATCGCCCCGGACAGGCCGGCGATGGGATTGCGGAGCTCATGGGCGGCGTTGGAGACGAACTCCCGCTCGGCGATCTCGCGCCGAAGCTCCTCAGTGCGGTCGCGGACCACCATCAGCACGCTCCCCTCGGTCGGCAGCTCGCGGGCGCTCAGCGCGTAGACCCGGGTGCCGACCTGAATCCCGTCGTGCTCGACCGAGCCGCGCACGAAGGCGCGCCGCAGCCACGGCATCAGCGCCTCGATCACGCGGCCGTCGGCGAGGATGAGGTCGTCGGCCGCGGGATTGCGGAACCGCGACTCTCCCTCCGGCCCCGCCACGATGACCGCATCGTCGAGCGCCTCGAAGATCGCGGTCAGGCGATCGCGCTCCGACCGAAGGGCGCCGAACGTGTCCTTGAGCGCCATGCGCATCGTCTCGAAGGCGCGGCCGAGGTCCGTGATCTCGTCGCGCCCGCGCAGGCCGTGGAGCGGATCGTCGAGGCGTCCCTCGGATATCCGCGCGGCGCTCTCGGCGAGGCTCTTGAGCCGCGTCGTGATGGCGCTGGCGATCAATGCGCCGAGCACGACCGCCACCACGACGGCGATGATCGTCGCCGTCAGGCGATGGCCCCTCAGCGAGCGAAGCACGCGGTCGACCGCTTCCGCTCGTGCGGCGCGGGTGAGCACAGCGCCGGTGACGCGCCCGTGGCGAATCACCGGAACCGACACGACCGTGATCGATCCAGGCAGGTCCTTCACCGCGCGCCCCCCCTCTAGCGCCGCGGTGGTCGACGCAAGACGCCTCGGCACGGTCGCCAAGGTCACGCCCTCCGAGACCCTCGGCGTGATGAGCTTCCCGGCGGCGTTGAAGGCCCAGGCGGCGAAGTTTGGATCGGTCCGCTCGTGCACCACCTGTCGCGCCTTGGCCGAGGGCGTCGCGCCGACGGCGTCGGCCAAGCGCACGGTCCGTCCGACCGCGATCTCGCTCGAGCTGTGCTGCGCGGCGCTCTCGCTCGAGCCGCTCGCGAGCACGTAGGAGAGACCCGCTGCGATCAGCGCGACCGCCGCAAACGCCAGCGCGAGGTAGAGCCTGACGCCGAACAGGCGCCGCGTGGGCCTGCCCTGGCCCTCCTGCGCGGTCCCGCTCGACACGCGGCCTAGTGTAAGTGGCTGCTCAGGTCGCTATTCCGCGCCCGGCTCGAGAAGCGCCTGAACGCGGAACGCAAGCGCCTCGAGCGCGAGCTCCTCACCGACGTTCACCGTCAGGCGGCGGCGGACGTCCATGGCGAGCTCCGCGGCGCGGCGAGCGGCGCGCCCGTCGAGGCCCTCAGCCTGGCCGGACAGCTCTTCGCGCCGGTCGGCGTTGAGCACCAGCTCGCCGGCGCCCTCTGCCACCGCCGAGAGGTCGCGCAGCCACGCGGAGACCAGCGCGAGCCCGAGATCGAGCGTTTCGGTGCGCGCGCGACGGGAGGCGCGGCGCACGGCCTCCTCGCTCTCGCGCGTCGACCGCTTCACCCCCTCCTCCTCCGCAGCGCGCTCGAGCTCCGACTGAGCGGCGGCCCCCGCCGCGCGGCCCGCCTCGCCGGCGATGTCGAGCAGCCCCGCCCAACGGTCCGCGGAGATCTCGCCCCGCCGCGCCGCGCCCACGAATGCCGCCGCGGCGGGGCGAAGCTCGCTTGCCGGAGGCTGGAGCAGGGCCGCGGCCCGGCCCTCGTCGCCGCCGGAAAGCCTGGCGACGGCCCGCCGCTCCTCCGTGCTCGAGCCAAGGCCCGCCCGCTCGAGCGACTCGACGACGACGTCGAGAGGCGGCGCGGCGAAGCGGATCGGCTGACAGCGTGAGCGGACCGTCTCCAGCAGCCCCGCCGGCTCGCTCGACAGCAGCACGATGTGCGCGTACGGCGGCGGGTCTTCGAGGGTCTTGAGCAACGCGTTCTGACTCTCCTCGGCCATCGCCTCCGCCGCCGCGACCACGAAGACGCGGCGGTCTCCCTCGAACGGCCGGTACGCGACGGCCACGATCACGCGGGCCCTGATCTCGTCCACCAGGTGCTGGATCCCGGGCGGGCTCACCCACGCCAGGTCGGGATGGGAGGGCGGAACCGCCAGGGCTCGCCTCCGCGCGTCGTCGGGGTCCGGGGCGCCGATCGCGAGCAGCTCCGCGGCGAACGCCCTTGCCGTCGCCGCCTTGCCCGCCCCGCGCGGCCCGCTGAACAGGTAGGCATGCGAAGGTGACGCCAGGGCTGCGGCGAGCGCAGCCGCCGCCCCCGCCTGGTTCTCGGTCGCCGCAGACAGCGCCTCGGGGAGCTCGGCGACCGCTGTCATGCGGGCGTTCGGCCGCGCTCCGCAAGCACCGCCATGAGCCGTTCGGAGACCTCGTCAGGGCTTCCGGTGGCATCGACCGTGACGATCCGCCCCGGGTGCCGGGCAACGAGCTCGTCGTAGGCCTCGGCGACCTGCTGCTGAAGCTCGATTCCCGCCGACTCGAAGCGGTCGGCGCCGTCCGCCGCCCCGGCGGCAAGACGCTGCTGGCCGCGATCCTCGGCGTCGGCGGGGTCGATCCGAAGGAGCAGCGTGAGATCGGGGACGGCCTCCGCGATCGCCACCTCGTTGAGGCGCTCGACGAGCTCGATTCCAAGGCCGCGCGCCGCTCCCTGGTAGGCGACCGTGGAGTCGATGAACCGGTCGCAGACCACGTCGCGCCCGTCGGCGAGCGCGGGGACGATGACCCGCCGGCATAGCTCCGCGCGCGCGGCGCAGAAGAGCAGCACTTCGGCGCGGGGGTCCAGCTCCACGCCGGGGTCCTTGAGCAGCGCCCGCATCCGCTCCCCGGCTGCAGTCCCGCCCGGCTCGCGAAGCAGCAACGCATCAGGCCCAAGCGCTGCGGCCACGCGCGCCGCCTGGGTGGTCTTGCCCGAGCGGTCGATCCCCTCGAGGGTGACGAACACCGCGGCCTACGACTTGCGGGTGCTCGAGCCGGCGCGCTTCGTGCGCGCGGTCCCGGGCGAGGGCTTCTTTCGCCGCGGGCGACGGCCGTTGCCCGACGCGCGCGCGGGCTTGCCGTCATCAGCCTCGTCCGCCGAAGCACCGTTCGCCTTCGCGGCCTCCTTCGCCTCCCGGGCCTTCTGGCGCTCCTCGCGCTTCTGCCTCATCTCCACCATCGACGGGCAGTCGTCGTTGAGGCACAGCTTCCAGGGCCGGCCGCGAAAGCCCTTGACGGTGAGCCGCGGCATCTCGCCGCAGATGGAGCAGCGCTCCTCGAGGCGCCAGAGCTCATAACCGCGGCCGGGAAGTGGGCCGGAGACCGAGCATGAATCGGGCGAGTCGGGGTCGTCGCGCTTCCAGCCCTCGCAGCCGTACATCCGCTTGCCGCCCTTGAGCTCGATCACACGGAGGCGGTTGGGCGAGCCATCCTCGCGCTTGCGCCCGGCCTCCTCGCAGACCTTGCAGGGGCCGAGGAACTTGTCCTCGTCCATCCCGGCCCAGATCTCCTTCGCGAGGTCCTCGCGCTTGTCCTCGAGCGCGGCCGTCGTGGAGTGGAGCATCTCGCGGCTCACCTTCAGCACTTCGTCCTTCGAGGTCTTGCCGGCCGCGATCTCGTCCATGTCCTGCTCGAGCTCGGCGGTCATCTCCGGCGTCGCCATTCGAGGGACGAAGCGGTGGAACGCCTTGTACATCGCGATCCCCGTCTCCGACGGCTCCGGCGGGTTGGAGAACACGTAGCCGCGGTCGTAGAGCTTCTGGATGATGTCGGCGCGGGTCGCCTTCGTCCCGAGGCCGCGCTCCTCCATCAGCTCGACGAGCTTGCCCTGGCTGATGCGCGATGGGGGCTGGGTCTCTTTGTCGACCATCCACGGGTCGCCGTCGAGGGGAAGCTCCTGGCCCTTCTCGAGCTTCGGGATCTCCTCGTCGGAGGAGCGCGCATAGGTGTAGATCGCGGCGTAGCCCGGATCGACCACAACCGATCCCCGCACGAAGTAGCGCTCCGACCCGGCGTCGATGTCGGCGCGCGTCGACTCCGTGATCATCGGCTCCGAGAACGTGGCGAGGAAGCGGCGAACGACGAGCTCGTACACGCGGCGCTTGGAGCCGTCCAGGGCGTTCGGATAGACCGCCTGCGTGGGATAGATCGGCGGGTGGTCGGTGGTCTCCTTGCGGCCACGGGTCGGGGTCAGCTCACCCTCGAGGAGCGGCGCCGCGGCGTCGAAGTCTGGAATCCGGACCAGTGACGAGACGAGCTCGCGGGTATTGAGCGACCTCGGGTAGACGGTGTTGTCGGTCCGGGGATAGGAGATGAACCCGTCCATGTAGAGGTCCTCGGCGATGCGCATCGCCGCCGCGGGCGTGATCCCGAGGCGGCTCGACGCGTCGGTTGTGAAGGCTGTGGTGTTGAGCGGCGTCGGCGGCTTTCTCGAGTTGCGCCGAGAGCTCACCTCGGCGACCACGCCGGGGCTCTTCGTGCCGGCCAGCGCCTGCTCCGCCTCCTGCTTCTCCCAGAACTTGTCGGTCGCGTGGTGCGCCTCGAACGCGCCGTCGGGATGCGCAAAGCGAGCGAAGAGCTCCCAGTAGGGCTTCGGCACATGGGCGCGGCGCTCGAGCTCGCGCTCGACGACCAGCGCCAGCGTGGGGCTCTGGACGCGGCCGACCGAGAGGAAGTTGGAGCCGAAGCGCCGGGTCGCCAGCGAGACCGCGCGCGTGAGCGTCGCGCCCCAGATCAGGTCGATGTCCTGACGCGTGGCTCCGGCGTAGGCCAGGTCGTAGGAGAGCTCGTCGAGGTCCTCGAACGCCCGCTCGATCTCCTCCTTCGTGAGCGCCGAGTAGCGGGCGCGCTTGATCGGCGGGCGCTCGGAGAGCGCCTCGCCCGCGACGCCGGGGTTCACCTCGAGCACCTGCGCCAGCGCCTCCAGGCCGATCAGCTCGCCCTCGCGGTCGTAGTCGGTGGCGATCACAACCTGGCTCGCGTCCTTGGCGAGCTTGCGGACCGCCTTGACGACGTTCTTGTCAGTGGGCTCGGGAACGAGCTCGGCGTCGATCAGGTCGTGAAGATCGGTCTCCTGCCAGTTCGAGTAGCCATCGGGGAACGCCACTCCCATCACATGGCCCTTTAGGCCCACGGTCATCTGATCGCCGCCGGCGTCCGACCAGGCGTAAAACGGCACCTTGTACGTGGCGTCGGCCTTCGCCGAACCGCCGCTCAGGATCTCGGCGATCTTCTTCGCCGAGTTGTTCTTCTCAGTGATGATGAGGCGCATCTGGTGCCTCCGGGACGAGCTGTTCCGCTCAAATCAACGGCGGGGAACCATGCCCCGCCGGTCGGACGGCGAGGGTAGCAGGGGGTTTTGAGGGCTCGAAGATGACGCTCTGAGTACGATCGCCTCGGTTTGCCCCTCGCCGACCTGTCGCTCAGGATCAACCTGACGCCGAACAACCATCGGCAGCTCTCCGCGATCCTGGTGCTCGCGGGAATGCTCGGAGCCTTCGCGTTCATCCGCACGAGCGCCCGTCTGATGCGAAGCCCGAAGGTGCCCTGGTGGCCCGGGAGCGTCACCACCGGCGACCTCCACGTGCATCACCTCGTGTTCGGGATCGTGATCATGATGGCCGCCGGCTTCGTCGAGTTCGCGCTCCAGCCGCACGGCACGTGGCTCGACATCCTGGCGGTTGCGTTTGGCATCGGCGCCGGGCTGACGCTCGACGAGTACGCGCTCTGGGTCCACCTGGATGACGTGTACTGGGCCGAGGAGGGGCGCAAGTCGGTGGACGCCGTCGTGATCGCCGCGCTCCTCGGCAGCCTGATCGTGCTGGGTGCGGTGCCGGTCAACAAGTCTGAGGCGGGGTCGCTGCTCACCGTTCTTCTCGTCCTGGCGCTCGTGCTCGCCCTGGCCGTGCTGTGCGCGCTCAAGGGGAAGTACCTGGTCGCCGTCGTCGGGATGTTCGTGCCGTTCATCTCGCTCGTCGGCGCGATCCGTCTGGCCAAGCCCGGCTCGCGATGGGCGCAGCGCCGCTATCCGGAGGGGAGCGCCAAGGCGGTGAAGGCGCAGGAGCGCTACGAGCGGGGCCGCGCCCGCTATCAGCGTTTCCAGGAACTCGTCGGCGGCGCGCCGAGCACACCGTCGCAGCCGTGAGCACCACCGGTCGCGCGGTCCTCGGCGCCGCCGGCGGCGCGGCGGCGTTCGCCTGCTACCACGCGGCCTCCCCCACCTCGCAGCTCTACGGCTCCACGATATGCCGGGTCCGCGGCGCCGAGCGGCGGATCGCGCTCACCTTCGACGACGGGCCGAACCCGGCGGCGACGGAGCATCTGCTCGAGATCCTCGACCGCCATAGGGCTCGCGCCACGTTCTTCGTCATCGGCAGGTTCGCGGCGGCCGAGCCCGGCCTCGTCAGCGAGATCGCCGGGCGCGGACACGCCCTCGGCAATCACACCTGGGCACACCCCTCTCTGCCGACTACCTCGGACCCGACGCTTCGCCTCGAGCTCGACCGTACTAGGGAGGCCGTCGAGGCGGCGGGCGCGAGCTTCGCCGAAGTCGAGGGACGGGCGATCATGCGACCCCCCTACGGGCGGCGGCGTCCGGGGACCCTCCGCACGCTTGCCGAGGAGGGATACGCGCCGGTCATGTGGTCGATCACCTGCTACGACTGGCGCCGCAGCACGACCGCGCGCGCGATCGGGCGCCGGGGCCGGCGGGCGCGAGGCGGCGACATCGTGCTTCTGCACGACGGCTCCGACCGTCGTGTCGGGGCGGATCGCTCGAAGACGGTGGCCGCCACGCAGGCGATCCTCGAGCGCGGCGGCGGCGAGGGCTACGGATTCGTGACCGTGCCGGAGCTCGTCGCCGCCGGCTCGCCCAGCTCCACGAGCTCGAAGTAGAGGACGACGATCGGGAACGCGAAGATCGGCGCGGTAATCATCCCCGCCACAGTCGACTCGATCCACCTGTCGATCAGCGAATGACCGAGCTCGGTCGCGACGAGGTCCGCGATCCCTTTCTCGAGCAAATCGCTCACGAAGGAAACGGCGACCACGATCGCCAGCGCCCTCCAGAAGTCGCGCCGGACCAGGGCGCGACTGCGCCGAAAGGCCCGGCGCACTGAAATCCTCTCCACCTCGATCACCGGCGCGGCGAGGCAGAACCAGGCGAGAAAGAGAAGGCCCGGAACGATCAGCGCGACGAAGCCGAGCGAGACGACGATCACGAACAGGAGGTCCGCTGCGATCAGGCGGCCGTAGGGGAGTGAGCGCAGCAGCTTGCCCACCGGGTGGGTCGCGTGGCCCCGGTCCTCCTTGACGACGGCGGCGACGATGCCGCTGTAGAGCACCTCGCCGACGAGGGTGATCGCGGTGAAGAGCCCGGCGACCAGAAGAACGGCAATCACTCGGACGATGTCGATGTCGCCCGTCTGAACCTCGTGGAGCTCCAGGGCCTCGACGAAGCCGACCGGGACGAAGACCGCGAACGCGGCGGCGAGCAGGAACCAGAAGCGCGCCCAGTTGAGCCGCCACGCGTCGGCGACGACACGTCGGATTCTGATGTGGCGGCCCTTCAGCGCAGGATCGCGCACGCGAGGACGGCTGTGGCGTGGTGGAAGGCTTTGTACGCCTGCGGGGAGTTCGTCACCGGGTTCACCTGGATGTTCAGCGAGAGGGTCGCCGAATTGCGGCCGTCACGGGTGGCGGCGGCAAACTGGGTGTAGCCCGGGAAGTTGCCGGTATGGCCGAAGACCGTCCCGCACCGCGTGCGGTAGCGGAAGATCGCGAGACCCGCGCCCATCCGGCCGGGGCCCGGCGGCTCGCTTCCGCCCTTTACGAACGTGAGCTGGCGGCGCCGCACCTTGCCGCCGGCGAAGCGCCCGCTGACGTACGCCCGCATGAACCGGTCGAGCTCTTGCGGGGTGGACACCATGCCGCCCGCGGCCCAGACCCAGGACATGCCCGTCGCGTGCGTCACGTCCTGCAGCGAGCCCTCGGTCTTGTCGTAGCCGTGCACGAACGGACGGCGCAGCTCGGAGCCCACGGGAAGCGACGTCGCCCCCAGGCTGAGTGGATGCAGGACCAGGCGCTTGAGTGCGTGGACGTAGGAGCCGTGCCTCGCCGCCTTGACCGTGAGCCCGACGACGATGTTGTCCGAGTTCGAGTACTCGTAGCCGGTACCCGGCTTGAACTCGAGGCCCCTGTGCCTGACGAAGCTGAGGATCTCGCGCGGGTGGAACCGCCGGTGAAGGTGACGGCTCAGGACGCGCTTGAAGCGCTTGCTCTTCGTGTCTGCGCAAGAGGGCCACCCAGCGCCAGCATATCTCCAGCGCGCGCCACCAGCCTTGGCAGAATCGCCCCCGCGGCAGGAAGGCGGCGGCTGCTTTTCCCAAACCTCCTGGCGGTCGACTTCAGCACAAGCTCCGACTCGCGTTCGCAGACGACCTTGTCGGCGACCCTCAGCTTCAGCATGGGTTCGGCCGCACCCCCCCAAGGGGCGGCTACTTGTGCCGGTTGACCTCCTTGGCCAGCCGAGCCACCTTGTTCGTCAGGCCGGTGAGCTTGTCGCTGACGGTCGTGAGCTCGTTCGAGACGCCGTTGATCTGGCGCTGCAGCGAGGTCGTCTCGCGGTCGATGCGCTTGATGTCGGCGGCGTCGACCGAAGCCTGAGCCTCGTTCTTGTTTGCCTCGGTGCGAGCCTTGCTCGCCTCGCCCTGAGCCCGCGCGTTTGCCGCCCTGCTGGCGGCGTCTGCGGCCTGGCTCTTTGCGATCCGGTGCGCCTGGACCGCGGCGGTGGTCTTCGCGCTCGCGAGTGAGCTCTGCAACTTCGCCAACTGGGCCTTCGTCGCAGCGTCGTTGCCCGTGTTCTTCGCGTTCAGGGCGATGATGAGAGCGACCACGCCGATGATGAGACCGATTCCGCCCAGCGCGGGCCCGATCCAGCCCCTGTCCCTCCATCGGTCGCGACCTTATCCGATCGGGATGACAGTCAGGCGGAGCGGACGCGCATCGGCAGGCCTCCGCGGGGTGAGAGGGTCGGCATCTGGCGCACGCGGAGCTCCCAGCCGGGCTCGAGATCGAGGCGGAACCGTTTGAGGATCGCGGCCGTGATCGCGCGCACCTCGAGCTCGCCGAATCGCATTCCGATGCAGATCCTCGGGCCGCCACCGAATGGCACGTAGGCGCCCTTCGGGATCTGCGCGCGGGCGTCGCCGAGGAAGCGCTCCGGGCGGAAGGCGTGGGGGTCGTCGAAGACATCGGCCAGGTGGTGGCTCGCCCAGGAGGAGTAGTTGACGGGGTAGCCCGCCGGCACCGAGTAGCCGCCGAACTCGAAATCGACCTCGGCGCGCCGGGGCCCGATCCATGCCGGTGGGTAAAGACGGAGCGTCTCGTCGACGGCCGCTCCCAGCTCGGGCATCTCGCCGAAGAGCTCAGCCGCGGTGGGCTCGCGCCCCGCGGCCACGCGGTCCCGCTCGGCCGAGAGGCGCTCCGCCCATTCCGGGGACCGAGCGAGCTCATAGAACAAGAACGCGACGGTGGAGGTCGTCGTGTCGTGACCGGCGAACAGCAGGGTCAGCACCTGGTCGCGGATCTGCTCGTCGGTCAGGCCCAGGCCCTCGGCGTCGGTTGCCTCGATGAGGACGCTCAGGATGTCCTCGCCGAGGGCGCCCGCGTGGCGGCGCGCGATCTCGTCGAGGATGATGCCATCGAGCACCCGCCGGACCTGGCGCAGGCGCGCGAACGGGCTTGCGGGCCCGCGAAGCACCTGGAGGAAGTACTCGCGCTCGTAGAACGCGAGGCCCCGCTCGAACGTCGCGGCGACGTCGACGCCGGCGCTGTCGGGGTCGAGCCCGAAGAGCGCTCGCATCGCGACCCGCATCGCGACGTGGCGAGTCCAGTCGTAGAGGTCGATGCGCGCGCCGGGGCGAAGCGGGTCGAGGGCCCAGCTCGGCCTCCTCGAACATCACCGTCGCCGCCGCCGCCACACGCTCGCGATGGAAGGCCGGCACCATGATCTCCCGCGCGCGATCGTGATAGGTGCCGTCGGTGGTCAGGAGGCCATCGCCGATCAGCGGGACCAGGTCGCCGAGGCTCCCGTCGCGCCAGCGGAACCTCTCGCGGTCGGTGACGAGGATGAAGCGGTTCGCCTCGGGCCCGAGCATGAAGACGATCAGCGAATGGAACAGCCGCATCGAGAAGATCGGCCCGAACTCCTCATAGGCCGGGAGCAGCACGGCGAGCGGGTCGCGCCGCATCAGCTCCGTCCGCGCGAGGCTCGGGTGCCGCGGCCCGGGCGGCAGGTTCGACTTGTCGCCGGCGAGCTCGGCCTGAAGGTCGCCGCGGATCCGCTTCAGCGGGTTGCTGGTGAGCTCCGGGGGCGAGGCGAGCGTCATCGCCGGCAAGGATATGACGCGGCTGGCCAGGTGGCCAGTCCTACCCGGACGAATACGGGTCGTAGGTCCCGAACGACCAGAGGTTCCCCTCGAGATCGCGAGCCGCGTAGTCGCGAGAACCGTACTCCTGGTCGCTGAGCTCGCGGTACATCTCCGCACCGGCGGCCTTCGCTCGGTCGTGGTGCGCGTCGGGGTCCTCGACGACGACGTAGATCGACATCGTGTTCGCGGCAGGGTCGGGTTCGGCCTCGCCGAAGAAGCCGCCCTCGCGGTGCTCGCCGAGCATCACGATCCCCGCGCCGAGCCGGAGCTCCGCGTGATGGACTGCCCCGTCGTCGCCTCGGTGGACGGCCTTCTCCTCGAACCCGAACGCCTCCTTCAACCACTCGATTGCGGCGTTCGCGTCGCGGTATCGCATCGCCGGGAAGATGTTGGGGCTGGTCATGGCTCGGTCGCCGTCCTTTCGATCGCGTGGGCCGAAGACTAGGTATCTCTACCCTTCGGATCGATGCCCGCTCAGGCCTACGCCGGCAAGGAGTGCGTCTGCCAGCTCCGCAAGGGGATCTGCGACCAGTCCTGCGTCGCCGGCCTCATGGACGTGCCGCTCTACATCGCGTGCCTGCGCCTCTCCGGCCGGCCTTGCCTCGTCGTCGGCGGCGGCGCGGTAGGGCTCGAAAAGGTCGAGGGCCTCCTCGCCTGCGGCGGCGCCGTGACCCTGGTTGCGCCTGACGCCGTCGGCGAGCTCGAGACCTACGCGGCCGAGGGCTCGATCGTCTGGGAGCGGCGCGAATTCCGCGACACCGATCTCGACGGCCGCTTCCTCGCGATCGCGGCGACCTCGGACACTGACGTCAACATCGCCGTCTACGACGGCGCCGAGCGCCGGGCGATGCTGGTGAACGTCGTCGACGTGCCGCCGCTCTGCAACTTCATCCTTCCGGCGATCGTCCGCACCGGGGCGCTCGCGATCGCGATCTCCACCGCCGGGGCCTCCCCCGCCCTGGCCAAGCGCATGAAGCGCGAGATCGCCGAGTCGTTTGGCGAGCCCTACGCGCGCTTGGCCGTGATCCTGAACGAGGCGCGCGGATGGGCGAAGGCCACGCTCCCGACCTACCAGGAGCGCAAGGAGTTCTTCGAGGGAATCGTGAACGGCGATCCTGACCCCGTCGAGCTGCTTCGCGACGGCCGCGAGGACGAGGTGCGGGCGCTCGTGGAGGCCGCGAAGGGGCGGCACGGGGCGGCGCAGCCGGCATGAGCGCGATCGAGAAGCTCGATTTCGTCGCGGTCCCGTCGCGCGACCCCGATCGCAGCCGCGCCTTCTACGTGGAGACGCTCGGCCTGCGGCCCGACGACAAAGCCCAGTACGAGTTCTGGGTGGGCGACACGTGCTTCGGGATCTGGGCGCCCGAGAGGCTCGGCCGGGAGTTCGTCCCCCAGACCAACGGGCACCTCGCCCTGCACGTCGACGATGTCGAGGCGACTCGCTCCGAGCTCGAGGCCGAGGGAGTCGAGTTCCTCGGAGAGACCTTCGACACCGGTGTCTGCCATATGGCCTTCTTCAAGGACCCCGATGGGAACGACCTCATGCTCCACCACCGCTACGCGCCGCGCGAGGACTGAGCGCCTCAGCGCCTGAAGCTCACGAGGCGGATCTGCTCCTTGGATCCGCGGTGGGCGCGCTCGATTCTTCGGACTCGGCTCAGAAAACTCTGAACGTCAGGCCGCGGCTGGGACCGCGAACGAAAACGCGCTGCCGGAGGCGCCGTTGGCATCAACCCAGATGCGGCCGCCGTGCGCGCGGACGATCTCGTCGCAGATCGCCAGGCCGAGGCCGCTGCCACCCTCGCGCCCGCGAGCGGCGTCGACGCGGTAGAAGCGGTCGAAGACATGCTCGCGGGAATCGGCCGGGATGCCAGGTCCGAAGTCGGCAACCGTGACGCCGGCCTCCCCGTTCGAGCTCCAGGCCCGGACCTCGACCGCCCCGCCATCGCCTCCGTACTTGATCGCGTTGTCGACGAAATTGGAGACCACCTGGCGCAGGAGCTCCGGGTCACCGCGGGCCTCGACGGCATCACCAGACGTGGAGATGCGGGCACCATGCGCGTCGGCCGTACCGCGAAGGGGCTCGACGGCTCCCGCGGCGACGTCGCGGAGGTCGATCTCGCGCGCGAGCACCTGGAGGCGTCCGTCGTCGGCTCTGGCCAGGGTGAGGAGATTCTCGACGATCCGCGTCATGCGGTCGGCCTCCTCGCGCGCGCTCTCGAGGACCGGGCGGGCGCCCGGGTCGAGCTCGTCCTCGCGCAGGCTGACGTCGAGCTCCAACCGCATCACGGCGAGCGGCGTCCGCAGCTCGTGCGAGGCGTCGGCGACGAGTCGGCGCTTGTCCTCGACGCCTCTCTCCACCCGGTCGAGCATGTTGTTGAGCGTTGCGGCGAGTCGCCCCAGCTCGCCGGCGGAGCCCGGTTCGGCCACCCGCTCGCTCAGGCGATCAACCGTGATCCTGTCGGCCGCCGCCGTCATCTCGGCAACCGGGCGGAGGGCACGGCGCGTGAGCCACCAGCCGGCGATGCCCGCGGCGAGGAGCGCTGCGAGCCCGCCGATGAGGAGCTGCGAGACGAGGCTCGACACCGAGTGGTCGACGCTTCGCATCGACTGGGCGACTACGAGCACGTAGTCACCCCGATCGGTCTTGACCTCGCGGGCGAGGATCCGAAACGACTGGCCGTCGAGCGTCCGCGTCGCGACGAGGCTCTGCCCGCCCAGTACGGCGCGCAGATCGCTGTCCCCGATCAGCGGGCGGCTGCCCTCCGGCGTGCGCCACACGTAGACCCGCCCGCTCAGGTCGAGGAGCTGCGAGGCAGCCGGCTCGTACGGCAGGGAATCGAGAACCGACGCGCTCGTCTGCTTGAACTCGCCCGGCCCCTCGTTTGCGAACGCCGTCTTGAGAACCGGAGCGCCGGCCTCGAGGCTCCGGTCCACCCGCTGTGTGAGGTCGTCGCGAAGCCTCACAGCCACGAATACGCCCAGCCCGGCGATGATCACCGCAAGGACGAGCAGATGCCAGAGCGTTAGGCGCGCGCGGAAAGACGGTCTCATTGCGCCCCGATGCGAAAGCCGACTCCTCGAACCGTGTGGATCATGGTCGGCGCGCCCGCCCGCTCGAGCTTCCTCCGGATCTGGCTCACATAGACGTCGACGATGTTCGTGGAGCCCGGCTCATAGCGGTCCCACACGCCCTCGAGGAGGGCGTCCCTGGAGACAACCTCGTTCGCCCGCCGCGCGAGGAGCTCGACGAGCGCGAACTCGCGCGGTGAGAGGTCGACGGGCGTTGACGCGAACGTCACCACATGGCTCGCCGGATCGACGACGAGCTCTCCGGTGACCAGCTTCGCCGGCCGCTCGCCCGCCCCGCGCCGGAGCAGAGCGCGGAGACGGGCGAGAAGCTCGTCGAACGCGAACGGCTTGACTAGATAGTCGTCGGCGCCCATGTCGAGGCCGTGGATGCGGTCGTCGACGCCGTCGCGCGCCGTGAGCATCAGCACCGGCTCACGACCTCCGCGCTCGCGCAATCGGTCGCACACCGCGAAGCCGTCGGCGCCCGGAAGCATCACGTCGAGGACGATCGCGTCGTAGCGACGGAGATCCGCCTTGTAGAGCGCCTCCTCGCCGTCGGAGGCCAGGTCGACGGCATAGCCGGCGCCCCGCAGCCCACGCCCGAGCGCCGCCGCCATCTTCGGCTCATCCTCGACGACGAGAAGTCGCATGATTGGGCCCGCGCACGCTAGCCGGGCGAGCCTGAGGGAATTGTGAACGCCCGCGCGCCGGTCGGCGGTCGCCGCTAGAGGCCGTGATGCGGCCACTCGGGCGCC
This sequence comes from uncultured Actinomycetes bacterium, assembly GCA_963841455.1. GTDB lineage: Bacteria > Actinomycetota > Thermoleophilia > Solirubrobacterales > 70-9 > JAWVFM01. The sequence goes on along the minus strand of CAWJCU010000008.1, from coordinate 84,373 downwards.
CGCCCCTCCTTGAAGGCGGACGCGCCGATGGCGTGTGAGTCGCGGCGCAGGAACATGGAGAGCGTCATCTCGAGCTCGGTGCGCAGCTGCTCGTCGTACGTGCGGCCCACGTTGCGGACCATGGTCTCCTTGTCGGAGCGGATCGCCCCCTGTGGCAGGGCGGCGACTTCTCGCGCCAGCTCGAGCGCGCGCTCCAGCGCCCTTCCTTCGGGCACGACCTCGTTCGCGAGCCCGATGCGAAGCGCCTCGTTCGCGCCGACGGGACGCCCGGTGATGATCATCTCCATGGCCTTCGCGTAGCCGACGGTGAGGGGGAGGCGCACGGTCATGCCGTCGCCGGCGACGATGTTCCAGCGTCGTTCGAGCGCGCCGAAGACCGCGTTCTCGGCGACGATCCGGATGTCGGCGAGCAGCGCGTTCTCGAGGCCGGCCGCCACGGCCCATCCGTTGATCGCGGCGATCACCGGCTTGAAGACGTCGACCCGTCGCGTGTAGCCGCAGTCGCCCGGCGAGTTGTAGACGTGGGTCCTGTGCTCGTCCCAGTCGTCGAGGGTCGTCGCCGCGGCGTCCGCCAGGTCCCAGCCGGCGCAGAAGGCCTCACCCTCCCCCGTCATGACGAGGACGAACGCGTCGTCGTCGTCGCGAAAGCGTTGCCAAGCCTCGTGGAGCTCGGCGTTCATCCGCCGGCTGACGGCATTTCGCTGCTCCGGCCGATCGAGGGTCAGGACGACGACGTGGCCGTCGGGCTCGTAGCGGATCGTCTCGAAGCTCACCGTGCCTTTTTAGACGATGGATCGGCCGTCGCTGAAGGCCGCGTGGACCGGGAAGTCGTCCACCCGCTCCGGGTCGGGCAGGCCGTGCCGGGCTCGCATCGCCGGGAGCGGACCCGCCGCGAACGCCTCGTATGTACCGCGGTCCGGACAGGTGTCGACGACGACGATGCCGTCCGGCGCGCGGAGGCAGAGGTGCAGGCGCATGCTCGTCGCCGGGACCTCGCGCAACATCGCGTCGTAGCTTCGCAGCAGCTTCTCGGGGTTGCCCTCGTATCTCCAGATCGATGAATGCACCTCTCGCTCCTCAGTCGACGTGGGCGTGGTGGGTGCGGACGTAGGGGCGGGTGAACCCGAGCCGCCCGAAGTACTCGTAGGCCGGTGTGTCCATGGCGTCCGACGGCGCCTCGATGTCGGCGATGAACGCCCCGGCACCATGCTCGAGGCCGTGGGCAACCATCGCCTCGCAGAGGGCTGCGTCCGGCTCGTAGTCGTCTGTCATGAGGCCGGGGACGGGCGCGTCCATGCCCATCCAGGCGATCCCGTCCGGGCCTACATACATGCCGCGGGCGCCGACGATCCGGCCGTCCTCCCGAGCGACGAACTGGTGCCAATCCGGGCGCCCGATCAGCTCGGGCAGCCAGGGCCCCGTATCGAGGCCGTAGACGGCCTGGAGGTAGCTGGACCACTCCTCAGCGGTGTCGCGCGCGACCAGCTCGACCGCGAGGTGGCGGTCGCTCGGGGGCGGCACTCCGTCGCCGAGCGGTTGCCCTCCCCGAGCGACCCGATCCTGGGCGTCGAATGGCTCGAGGCCGCGCTCGCTGAGCCAGCCCTCGTACTCCGCAGGCCGGCAGTGGGACATCGACTGGAGTAGGAACATCGAGATCCCGGCTCGGCGGTGACGCTCCAGGATGTCGTCGATCGTCGCCGGGTTCACCGGCTCGCCGACGCCGAGGCCGACCGCCCGGCTGAAGTACCGGCGGCCCGAGGCGGCCCAGCTAAGTACCAGGGCCCTCCCCAACCAGCGGGTCGAAAGGCCGGCCCCGGCCGCGAATGCGGCCGGGGCCGCGGCGTAGCAGTCGGCCCAGGCGACCGCCTCCGCCGCCTCGAATCGAGCGGCGGTCGACCCGTCGACTGGCGAGGCGTCGATTGCGGCGACGTAAGGGGGAGCGGCCATGCTCAGGCGGCCTGCATTGCGGCGAGGTTCTCGCCGAGGACCTCCATCGTCCGCCCGTACTCCTCGCTCGGGCTGAACTCGACGACCTCGGTTCCCGCGGTTACCACAGGGATGTGACCCGGCGGCGCGTAGTACGCATCGCCCGCCTCGTAGACCTCGTCGTGGTCGGCGTACTTGAAGGTGACGCTGCCATTGAAGACGTAACCCCAGTGCGGGCTCTGACAGCGGTCGTCGGGCAGCCCCTTGAAGAGCGGCGTGGCGTCGGCGTCCTCGCGGAACGTCTCGAAGCCGACCGTGAACCCGCCGATCTGCTCGTAGTGGCCCTCCATCACACCCATGTCCTCGACCCGTGAGGTGGTCTCCTTGGATGTCTTGGGCATGTTCTACCTCCTAACTTGGACTACCGATCTAGACACGATGTCTGGATTTCGCGCCGAGCGTAGCACGTTCGGTGACGTGGTGTCTAGACTCCGTGTATGGCAACGAGCCGTGCCTATCGCCGGAGCGAGTCGGCGACCAAGGACCGAACCCGTGCGCGCATCATGGACGCGGTCCGCGAGCTGCTCGCGGAGGGGTCATTCCACGAGGCGACCGTCGAGGAGGTCGCCGAGCGCGCCGGCGTGTCGAGGGCCACCCTCTACCAGCACTTCGGCTCACGGGCCGGCCTGGTCGATGCGATCTGCGAGACGCTCGCGGACAACCCGGCGCTGCAGGCCGTTCGCAAGGCCGTCGACCTCGACGACCCCGCGGAGGCCCTCGACGAGTTCATGGCCCAGGTGGCTCGGTTCCAGGCCTCGGAGGAGGCTGTGCACCGCCATCTCTACGGCTTGGCCGTGATCGACTCGGCCGCCGCCGACTTCGTCGAGCGCCAGAGCCGCGACCGCCGCGACGAGATCGAGCGTCTGACCCGCTACCTGAAGCGGAAGGGAGCGCTGCGCCGTGGGATCTCGGAGAGCCGGGCCGTGACGAGGCTCCTGATCCTCACCAGTTTCGGCACCTACGACGAGCTTCGCGTCAACGCCGGGATGTCGCCGGCGAAGGCTGAGCGGACGCTCCAGGAGTTGGCCCGCGAGGAGCTCTTGGCTCAGGGATCGAGGCCGAGGGCGGCCTCCGGCGCGGCGACGCGGAAGCTGAAGCTCTCCTCCAGATAGAGCTGCACGGCGTCGGCGTCGTGGCTCGAGTACCCGATCGAGATGTCCTCGCCGCTCTCAAAGATGAAATCGCCGCCGCGCCGGCTCAGCACCACCGCGCCGTCGAGGGGCGGGGCCCAGACGATCGGGCCGCCGAGGATCTCTTGTAGGTGGTGGAGCAGCGGGTAGCCCCCGTGTTCGCTCGTCTCGAGGACGCGCGTGTGGACGTTGGGGCCCAGCGCCAGCGCATACGGGCCGTCGACGCCGGCGCCGCGGAGCGCGTCGACCGCCTTTGCCACGTGTCGCGGGTAGTGCTCGCAATCCTCGCCCAGCGCGATCCGGGCGTGCGGGGACGCTTCGGAGATCCCGCGGATCCCGGCCGCTTCCCAGCCCAGGAAGACCGCTCCGTTCTCGGCGGTGGCGAGCTCGCGCGCCGCGGCCGCGAGCTGGTCCAGGTCGATGCCCTCGGCGCCGCGGTCAGCGTCGTCGAGCTCAGAGCGGGCGACCGAGAATGGTGCGCGCAGCTCGACGAGGCCGAGAACCGAGCGCTGCCGTGCGTCGAGGCCCGTGCCGGGAGCGTCGGCCAGGTCTCGCGTCCTTCCGAGGTTGGTGGCGGAGTGGTGCCACCCCCTGGGCCCTTCGAAGTCGACGAGCCTTCGCGCCGCCAGCGCGGGAGTGAGACGCTCGCGGGCCTCCGCGTCGAGGAGATGCCAGCCACCCTCGGTGATCGGAGCCGTTCCTCGAAGCAGGTGGCTCATGGGTCATCCACTCGGAGTGCGCCCAGCCCGAGCGACTCGCTCCCGGCGAGCGGCGCGCCCTTGGCCGCCTCGCCCTCGACCGCCTCCTCCTCGGCCTCCTCGCCATGTTCGACGATGTCGCCCTCGCAGAACAGGATGCCCTCGGCGATCTCGCGCCAGAGCGGCGTCCTGCGCAGCAGGAACTCGAGGTCCATGCAGAAGTGCTTGAACTCCTCGCCCTGTGCGTCGCTCATGATCGAGCGCGCCTCGCGATCGGGCTCGACCGCCAGCCGCTGCTGGTACCAGCCGATCGCCTCCGCCTCCTCGGTCAGCGACGCGCAGAGACGCGCGAAGGTACGCGTCTCGGCCGGGAGCTCACCCGGCGGCTCGTGGTACTGGTCGAACCCCACGCCCACATCCTGCCACGCGCCGGCTTCGGGAAGCGCTCAGCCGGCCGAGGTCGCGGGGACGGCCTAACCGGCGGGCAGCGCGTAGATCGCGATCGCCGCGAAATGGGCCGTGATCGCGGCCAGCACGAGGACGTGGAAGATCTCGTGGTAGCCGAAGACGGCGGGGTTCGGGTCGGGGCTCTCCCGCGCGTAGACGATGGCGCCCGTCGTATAGAGGAGGCCTCCCGCTGCGATGAGGAGCGCCGCGCCGATGCCGGCGTCGATCGCGATCGCCGGGAACGACACGGCCCCGATCCAGCCGACGCCCACGTAGACCAGGGCCGACACCCACTTCGGAGCCTCGACCCAGATGAGCTCGACGACGATCCCGACGGCGGCGCCCGCCCAGACCGCGATCAGGATGGCGCTGGCAAAGGTCCCATGGAGAACGAGCAAAGCGAACGGGGTCACCGTTCCGGCAATCAGCAGGAAGATCATCGAGTGGTCCAGGCGGCGCGCCCAGCGGCGGCGCGACGCGCGCTTCCAGTTCACACGGTGATACAGCGCGCTCGCGCCGAGAAGGGCGGCGAGGGAGAAGGCGTAGATGGCGGCCGCGATCTTCGCCTTGCCGCTCGGCGCCGCGATGACGAGGGCGATCCCGGCGACGATCGCGACCGGAAACGCGTACTCGTGAAAGACGCCGCGGAGCTTCGGCTTCACCTTGGCGATGGCCTCGGCGGCGTTCTCCTTCGCGCTCGCCACAGCCTCGGCCGCGTTCTCGCGCGCGTCCGCCATCGCCTCGGTGGCGTTCTGCTTCGCGCTGGCCATCGCCTCGGCGGCGTTGTCCCGTGCTGCGGCGACGGCGTCGCCGGCCCGTTCGGCACGCCTGCGGATGTCGTCGACCATGCTTGGAGAGTAGCTGTCCCGATCTGACCTCACGCTGCAAGGGCCAATCAGGACAGCCGTGAATCGAACGCGTCGGTCGGCACTATATGTAGCGTTGGACCTCCCGGCTAGGGCGTATCTAGTACCATCTCCCTGGTGATTTGCCCGGTTTGCGCCTCCCCGACCCGCGTCACGGAGACCCGTTCCGCGGACGATGGCGACTCGGTGCGCCGGCGCCGCGAGTGCCGGTCCTGCGGCCACCGCCTCACCACCTACGAGCGCGTCGTCGCCGAGCGGCTGTGGGTCCGCAAGCGAAGCGGCGAGCGGCAGCGCTTCGAGCCGGCGAAGCTCCGGGGGCGCTTGCCGGCGCCGCCCACAAGCGCGACGTCGGGGGCGACGACCTCGACGCGATCGTCGAGTTGGTCGCGGCCGAGCTCGAGCGCGCCGGCGGCGAATTGGCGGCCGAGCGGGTCGGCGAGCTGTGCCTCGCCGGGCTCGCCGACCTCGACCGGGGGGCCTACCTCCAGTACCTCGGGACCCTGGAACCCGTCGGGGATCCGCAGATCGAGGGCGCTGATCCCGCAATTTCGGAGCTTTCGGGGGCCCACCGTTCCGTCCGGCCCGCGGGCCAGCATGCGTAGCCCCCAAAATGCCCGCAGACGAGAGGTTGCGATGACGAAAACTGCTGCAAAAGACGCTTTCACCGCCAGCGAGGGTCTGACCGTCGAGCGCCGCTTCACGACCCCAGGCGTCCATCCCTTCGACGAGGTCGAGTGGGAGCTTCGCGACGCCCTGATCGGCGATCCGGAGAAGCCGGCCTTTGAGCAGCGCGGCGTCGAGTTCCCGAAGTTCTGGTCGCAGAACGCCACCAACATCGTCGCCCAGAAGTACTTCCGCGGCAAGCTCGGATCGCCCGAGCGCGAGAGCTCGGTCAAGCAGATGATCTCCCGGGTCGCTGGGACCATCGCCGACTGGGGCCGCGAGGGCGGCTACTTCGCCGCCGCGGAGGACGCCGACGCCTTCGAGGCGGAGCTGACCCACATCCTCCTGCACCAGAAGGCCGCCTTCAACAGCCCGGTGTGGTTCAACGTCGGCTTCGAGGAGCACCCGCAGTGCTCGGCCTGCTTCATCCTGAGCGTCGAGGACACGATGGAGTCGATCCTCGACTGGAACACCAAGGAGGGCATGATCTTCCGCGGCGGGTCCGGGTCGGGCATCAACCTCTCCAACATCCGCGGCTCGGTCGAGCACCTCTCCAAGGGCGGGCTCGCCTCCGGCCCCGTGAGCTTCATGCGCGGCGCCGACGCGTGGGCGGGAACGATCAAGTCGGGCGGCAAGACGCGGCGGGCGGCGAAGATGGTCGTCCTCGACGTCGACCATCCCGACGTCGAGGACTTCATCTGGTGCAAGGCGCGCGAGGAGGAGAAGGCGGCCGCGCTTCGCGACGCGGGCTTCGACATGCGGATCGACAGTGACTCCTTCCACTCGATCCAGTACCAGAACGCCAACAACTCGGTCCGGGTGACCGACGAGTTCATGGAGGCGGTCGAGCGGGGCGACGACTGGGACCTGCGGGCTCGCGTCGACGGCCACGCGACGAAGACACTCGCTGCGCGTGACCTCATGGGGCAGATCTCCGACGCCGCGTGGCGATGCGCGGACCCGGGGGTCCAGTACGACACCACCATCAACCGCTGGCACACGTGCCCGAACTCGGGTCGCATCAACGCGTCCAACCCGTGCTCGGAGTACATGCACGTCGACGACTCGGCCTGCAACCTCGCCTCGCTCAACCTGATGCGGTTCCGCCGCGACGACGGCTCGTTCGACGTCGGGGAGTTCACGCACGCGGTCGACGTCGTGCTGCTGGCGCAGGAGATCGTCGTGGGGCCGTCGAGCTACCCGACCGAGGGGATCGGCCGCAACGCACGCGCGTTCCGCCAGCTGGGCCTGGGCTACGCAAACCTCGGCGCCTACCTGATGTCGAACGGCCTGCCGTACGACTCCGACGAGGGCCGCGCCGTGGCGGGCGCGATCACCGCGCTCATGACGGGTCGCGGCTACCGCGAGTCGGCGAAGGTCGCGGCGGCGATCGGCCCCTACGAGCGCTACACCGAGAACCGCGATGAGCACAACGCCGTGATGCGGATGCATCGCGACGCGGCCCACGCCATCGACGACGGCACCTGCCCCGATGCCGAGCTGCTCGCCGCCGCGCGCAAGGTCTGGGACGAAGCCGTCGAGCTCGGGGACGAGCACGGCTACCGCAACGCCCAGGCCACCGTGCTGGCGCCCACCGGGACCATCTCCTTCCTTATGGACTGCGACACGACGGGCATCGAGCCCGACTTCTCGCTCGTCAAGTTCAAGGAGCTGGTGGGCGGCGGCCAGATGACGATCGTCAACGGCACCGTCCCGATGGCGCTGCGCACGCTCGGCTACTCCGAGCAGGAGATCGAGCAGATCGAGGCCCACATCAACGAGAACGCCGGTATCGTCGGCGCCCCCGGCCTTCGCGAGGAGCATCTGCCGGTGTTCGACGTGGCGGTCGGCGAGCGCGCGATCTCGCATCTCGGCCACATCCGGATGATGGCCGCGGCGCAGCCCTTCATCTCCGGCGCGATCTCGAAGACGGTGAACCTCCCGCAGTCGGCGACCGTCGCCGACATCGAGGACGCCTACACGGAGGGTTGGAGGCTCGGCCTGAAGGCCCTGGCTATCTACCGCGACGGCTCGAAGACCGCGCAGGCGCTGCGCACCGACGCCGGCGACAAGGAGGACGAGGCGGTCGCCGCGAGCAGCGAGGCCGTCGAGCCGACGCCCGTCCGGCGCCGCATGCCGCGGGAGCGCGAGTCGATCACCCACAAGTTCTCGATCGCCGGCCACGAGGGCTACATCACCGCCGGCAAGTACGAGGACGGCACGGTCGGGGAGATCTTCCTCACCGACATCGGCAAGGAGGGCTCGACGCTGCGCGGAATGATGAACGCCTTCGCGACGGCGATCTCGATCGGCCTCCAGTACGGCGTCCCGCTCGAGGTGTTCGTGCGCAAGTTCAGCTACATGCGCTTCGACCCCGAGGGGATCACCACCAACCCGGAGATCCCGTTCGCCAAGTCGATGCCCGACTACATCATGCGCTGGCTCGCCAGCCGCTTCGTCGATGACCCCGACGAGCTCGAGGACCTCGGCATCCTCACCCCCGAGGTCCGCGCCCGCAAGGAGGCCGAGGTGGCCGGCTACACCGACGAGGGCCCGGCCAACGGCGGCAACGGCCACTCGAACGGCGGCAGCGGCTCGCCCAAGCCGGCCACCTCCGCGCTGACGGACACACCGCCGGTCATCCCGGCCAAGCGGCAGGGCCTGGAGCTCGGCCCGGCGTGCGAGCAGTGCGGGGGCATGATGCAGCGCACGGGCTCGTGCTACACGTGCTCGAGCTGCGGGAACAACACCGGCTGCGGATGATGCCGCTCACGTCGATGACAGCGGACGAAGGCGCACTTCGGCGTCACCGGGGCCCTACCCGACAGGACTCGGCACCTCCGGGTCGCCAATTCCCATCACCGCCCGGTGCCTGTGCCCGTCGTGAACAACACCTACCGGGCGAGCTACTCGCCGGCCGAGGCCCACCGGTGGAAGCCCCGGCGGATCGTCTTCCTCGTCGGTCACCACCGTCATTCCTTCAAGCTCGCCGGCATCCGCCACGCCGGTAGCTGACGCGCGGCCGGCATTCAGGCGAATGGATCTGCGCTCGCTGATCCACGAGGTGCCCGACTTCCCACGACCGGGCATCAGCTTCAAGGACGCCACACCCCTGATGGCGGATCCTGATGCGTTCTCGGAGCTGCTGCGGCTGATCGCCGACGGCGTCCGGGCCGAGGTCGGCGACGGCGTCACCCAGGTCGTCGCCCCCGAGGCGCGCGGCTTTGTCTTCGGCGCGGCCCTGGCCAACGCAATCGGTGCCGGTTTCATCCCGGCCCGAAAGCCCGGGCGGCTACCCAGGGCGACGATCGTCGCCGACTACGAGCTCGAGTACGGCGTCGACCAGCTCCACGCGCACACCGACGCTTTCGGACCCGGCGATCGGGTCGTCATCTGCGACGACCTGGTCGCCACGGGCGGAACGGCGACCGCGGTGGCCGAGATCGTCGCGGAGGCGAAGGCCGAGCTTGTGGCCTTCGCCTTCGCGATCGAGCTCGAGGCGCTCGGCGGCCGCGCCGCCCTTGCGGACTTCGGTGCGCCGGTCGTGAGCGTTATCCGGTTTGCGAGCTGAGGGCTAGCCCCGGTTGAACTTGACCGTCTTGCTGAACCCGGCCGCGCACCTGTCGGTGCCCTTGGCCTTGGCGTAGTACTTGCCGCTCGGGAAGCCGGGGTTACCGAGATCCCACGCGCCCTTGTTGCCCTGGCGCTCAGAGGTCGTCGTCGCCATCTTCTTGTCGTTCTTGGGGACCTGCTTGTTCCCCTTCTGCTTGAAGACGATGACCGTGCGGTCGTACTGGCAGCTCGCGCGCTCGCTCAGGACCTTTCCGTAGACGTTGTCAGGGCCCTTGATCGTCACACCGGTATCGGCCTTGCCTCCGGCCGCCGCCGCTACGCCGCTGCCGGCGAACGCTGCGCAGACGCCGAGGACGAGCACAAACTTGGTCTTCATAGGCTTCCCGCCTTTCCTCTGGTTGCTTGAATCGGGCTGGCGTGAGTCTAAAGGCCCAACGCCGCGGCCAGGACAGCCTCGAGCTCTCTGCCTGCCGCCTCGAGCGGCGCCGGGTCGCGCTGGGCGCGGCTGATCACGATCGCGCCCTCGACCGCGGAGACCACCAGGTTGGCGAGACGATCGGCCCGGGCCCGTGGCACTCCGGCGGTGCAGAGCGAGCCGGCGAAGGCAGCCTGCCAGGCCCTGAACGCGGCCGCCGCCGAGGCGAGGAGCTCCGGTGCCTCGTCGTGCGACTCGACGGCGACGGCGGCGATCGGGCAGCCGGCCCGGTATCCCGATCGCTCGAAGTCGGCGAGCCACATGTCGACGAACGCCCGGAGGGCCCGGATCGGATCACCCGCCTGGAGCGGCTCGCGGATGGCCTCGCGAGCGAGGCCGGCGACGTAGTCCACCGCCTCCCGCGCAAGCTGGGCCTTGCCGCCGGGGAAGTGGTGGTAGATCGAGCCGCGCGGAGCGCCCGTCGCCGCGATGACCTCCCGAAAGCCGGTGCCGGTGTATCCGCGCTCGCGCAGGAGCGCCGCGGCCCCGCGGACCATCCGCCGGCGGGTCCGCTCCCCGCGCTCGGTCGCGGACCGATCCCTCTCCCTCTGGTCGGACGGCATTATGACGCTCATCATAGTATGCTCGGCGGCGCCGCGACAACGATTTACAAGGAGGCCCTCCAAGATGCCGATGATCGAAGTCACCTACCCGAAGGGAGCCGTCTCCTCCGAAGCTCGCGAGGGCCTTCTTGACGAGCTTGCGACGCGGCTCCTGAAGGCCGAGCGAGCGCCCGACACCGAGTTCTTCCGCTCGATCACCTGGGTCTATGCGAATGAGATCGACTCCGAGAACCTGGCCGTCGGCGGGAGGCCCGGGGGAGAGCCCCGCTTCCGCGTCCAGGTCACGGTTCCCGAGGGCGCGCTTTCGGACCGCCGAAAGGGTGAGCTCGTCGGCGCCGTCAACGAGGTCGTGTCGGAAGCCGCGGGCCTCGGCGAAGGGGGTGGCCTTCGCGTCTGGACGATCATCCGGGACGTGCCGGAGGGCAACTGGGGCGCGGCGGGCGAGCAGGTCCGCTTCCAGCAGCTCGTCGATGCCGCGAACGCGGCGCGCGAGGAGACCGCGACCCCCGCCTGAGCTCGCGGGGGACATTGCGCTCTAATTAGCGCGTGTCCCTAGCGATCAAGATCCTGCTCATGATCATCGTCTTCGGCCCGATCGTGGTCTGGGGCGTGATCCTGATTCGCACGGCGATCGCAGATGGCCGCGAGGCGCAGCGCCGCAAGCGCGTCACCCGCGGGTAGCCCCGCAGGACCACGGCCCCACGCTGCCGTCGGGCCCGCGCCTTACAGTCGCGCCGTGGCTGCCGACGCCGGCATGCAAGCGACCGAGACCCCGACCGAGCGCGAGTTCGACTACGACCGCACCGTCGCCCTCTCCGATGGCGTCTTCGCCATCGCGCTGACCTTGCTGATCCTGAACGTGGCGAATCCCGAGGGCGGTGGCTTTGGGGACCGCTTCAGCGACGTCGCGCCCGCGATCGGCGCGTACGCCCTGAGCTTCACCGTCCTCGGGATGCTCTGGGTCCGCCACCACGGCCTCTACCGCGACCTGCACCGCATCGACGGCGGCCTCGTCAGGCTCAACCTCGTCTACCTCGGGCTGATCGCGTTCATCCCGTTCCCGACCGGGCTGCTCTCCGATCAGGGCGATACGTCCTTCTCGGTGGTGATGTACGCGGCGACTCTGTCGCTCACTTCGCTGGTCGCAGCTGCGACGCGGCAATACGTGAAGCAGCGTGGATTGCTGAAGCCCGACTCGATCTCCGCGACCGAGCCGGTTTCACGGGCCCTCATCGTCGGCCTGGTCTTCGCGATCTCGATCCCGATTGCGTTCGCGAGCCCGGCGGCGGCTGAGTACACGTGGCTGCTCCTGCTCGTGCTCGCCCTACGCGGGCGCGTCTTCGGGAGCTAGGAGCTCTTTGACGCCGCGGCGGTCCGGCGTCGACGCCGCGGCTTCGGCGCTTCGGCGCTGAGCAGCGCGGCGCCGATGGCGCCGCCCAGGTCGCCGAGCGATGCCACCTCGACAGCAGGAGGGCGGCTTTCGTTGAAGAGGTGCTTGTGCATCTTTTTCTCGATCCGCTTCGCGTATTCGTCGCCGAGTCGCACGCCGATGCCGCCGCCGATGATCACGGCCTCGACGTCGAGCAGGTTCACGGCGGACGCCGCGCCCGCAGCGATAGCGTCGACGGCTTCGTCGATCAGCTCCGTGGCGAGCTCGTCGCCGGACTCGAGCGCACGGGCCCAAATGCCGCTCGTAAGCCGGTCGCGGTTGTGCTTCTTCATGATCTTGAAGAGGTCCGTCTTGCGGCCCTTGTTGTGCTCCTTGTGCGCCCTCGCCTCCATCGCGGCGCGCCCTGCGTAGGCCTCAAGGCAGCCGCGGCGCCCGCATGGGCACTTGCGCCCTCCGAGCTTGATCACCGTGTGCCCGATCTCACCGGCGCCGCCACGCCCCAGCCAGTGCTTGCCGTCGAGGATGAGCCCGCCGCCGACGCCGGTACCCCAGAAGACGCCGACCAGGGACTTGTACTTGCGCCCGGCGCCGAGCTTGGCCTCGGCTTCCGTCGCCACGCCGACGTCGTTGCCCACACGGACCGGTGCGTCGAGGGCGTCCTTGAGGTAAGCGCCCAGACCGAAGCTTCCCTCCCAGTCCGGGAGGTTCCGCGCGTTCGAGACGGTCCCCGTCTTCGTGTCGACGTCTCCGGGAGACCCTACGCCGACACCGGTGAGCCCGGCTTCATGGAGCTTTGCGTACTCAAGCGCGTCACGCATGGCGCCCGCCATCTCCTCGGCGACCTTCTCGGGCCCGCCCTTTGTCGGCGTCTGCCGTCGTGCCTGCCCGAGCACGTTGAATTCGTCGTCGACGACAACCGTCTGGATCTTCGTCCCGCCGAGATCGATGCCTCCGCGGGGAGCCTTCGCGCTCGGACTCATCGCGAGAAACCTATTGCGTCGGAGCCGCGGCCGGCGTCCCCGCGGGGACGCCGGCGCGCTCCTTGAAGATGCCCTCGATTTCCTCGAGGGTCTTGTCCTTCGTCTCCGGCACGAGCTTCCAGCAGAAGAGCACGGTGAGCACGCAGATGCCCGCGTAGATGAAGAATGTCCCGGATCGGCCGGCGGCGGCGATCAGCGGCAGGAAGGTCAACGAGACGGCGAAGTTGAAGGTCCAGTTGCCCATCGTCCCAACGCCGGCGCCCTTGCTTCGCACCGGCAGCGGGTAGATCTCGGCGTTCAGGAGCCAGAAGATCGGGCCCAGGCTGATCGCGAACGCGGCGACGTAGGTCATCAGTGCGGCGATCGCAATCACCGAGCCACCGGTGCCCTGTGCGCCGGCCGCAAAGACGCCGCCAAGCGCCGCCAGGGCCAGGGCCATGACGATGGAGCCGCCGATCAGGAGCGGGCGCCGGCCCCACCGGTCGAGATAGCGGAGTGCGACTACCGTCATTCCGACATTGATCACGCCGACGGCGACCGACGCGAGGATCGCCGCAGACGATGAGTTCACGCCGGTGAACTGGACGATCGTCGGCGCGTAGTAGATGACCGTGTTGATCCCCGAGACCTGCTGCAGGATCGCGAGCCCGACCCCGACGACCAGCGCCGCGCGAGCAACCGGCGCCATCAGGTCGCGCCAGGGCGCCGGCTTTCCCTCGAGGGTCGATTGGATCTCCTCGACCTCGGCGTCGATCGAGGCCTGGTCGTCGGAGCGGATTCGGGACAGGACCTTGCGCGCCGCGTACTCCTGGCCCGCCATCAGGAGCCAGCGGGGGCTCTGCGGCATGCGGAACATCCCGATGCCGAGGATCAGGGCCGGAATTGCGCCCATCCCGAGCATCAGCCTCCAGTCCTCACTCGGCGACAGGGCGAGGCCGACCAGGTACGCGGCAAGGATGCCGATCGTCACAGCGAGCTGGAAGAAGCTGACCAGGCGCCCGCGGTGCTCGGGAGGGGCGACTTCGGAGATGTACACGGGTGCTGCGGCGGACGCGACACCGATCGCGATGCCGACGGCGACGCGCGAGACGACGAGCATCGCCTCGTCCTGCGACACGGCGCTGACGATCGCCCCAACGGCGAAGAGGCCGGCGGAGCCGATGATGGCCTCCCGCCGGCCGCGGCTGTCGGAGATCGGCCCCGACATCGCGGCGCCCGCGATGGCCCCGAGAGGAACCGCCGCGACGACGAGCGAGGCGTGAAAGGCCGAGAGGTGCAACTCGGGCTTGATGAACAGCAGCGCCCCTGCGATGACGCCGGTGTCGTAGCCGAAGAGCAGGCCGCCCAGCCCGGCGATGGCGGCGGTGAGGACAACGTTGTGAGCGGCCCGTCTCGCGGACTCGCTCGACGCAGCTTCCATGCTGCGGGCGAGGCTACTCCTCGCCCGGCCGCCCACTGCAAGGCCGGTTGCCTCTAGGTGCCTGGGAGGCCGTTTTCGAGGTTCGGCACGGCCCAGTCGGCCCCGGCCTCGAGCAGCTGCTCAACCGAGTACTCGCCCGTCGCAACGCCGGTGACGCGGATCCCGGCGCCGTGGCCCGCCTCGACGTCTCGCGGCGTGTCGCCCACGGACATGATCGCCTCGTCGGGGAGCTCCTCGCCGGCGAGCCGCCGGGCGCGCTCGATGGCGCGCTTCGTCAACTCAGTGCGCTCCGAGGCGTCGGATCCGTAGCCGCCGAACGAGAAGTAGTGGTTGAGGTCGGCGCGGGCGAGCTTCGCGTGGGCGGCGGGCTCGACGTTGCCGGTGGTGAGCCCGAGGAGAAGGCCGTCATCGGTCAGCCGCTCGAGGATCTCGGGAATCCCGGGCTGGACGACGAAGCCCGGTGAGCTCTCGACCTCACCGGGCAGGTACTTCATCCGCCGCCGCATCAGCTTCAGCAGCTCGCGGCCGGTCGGCTCGCGGTCGAGGATCACTCGGAGGACCTCCCGGCCGACCTCGGGGTCGGGAACGCCCTTGCCGGTGTTCCTGCCGACGTCGAAGTCAACCCCGTAGAAGTCGCGCACGGAGCGCTGCCACGCGCGGTCCGACGCGCCGCCCGTGGTGACGAGCGTGCCGTCGATGTCGAAGAGGATGGTCTCGAACTCCGGATCAGCCACGGCCTCTTGCCTCGCGGTAGCGGTGAATGAACGCGTTGGTCGAGGAGTCGTGGCCGAGCTCGGGCTCCTCGCCGGCCTGGAGCTCGGGGATGATCGCCTTCGCCAGCGCCTTCCCGAGCTCGACGCCCCACTGGTCGAACGAGTTGATCCCCCACACGGCCCCTTGGGTGAAGACGCTGTGCTCGTAGAGGGCGACAAGCCGGCCCAGGGTCGGCGGGTCGAGCCGCTCGGCGACGATCAGGTTCGAGGGCCGGTTGCCCTCGAAGGTGCGATGCGGGACGAGTTCCTCCGGCGCGCCTTCAGCCCGGACCTCGTCGGCGGTCTTGCCGAAGGCCAGCGCCTCGGCCTGCGCGGCGACGTTGGCCGTCAGTAGGTCGTGATGGTCGCCGAGGGGATTGAGTGTGTGGAGGAAGGCGATGAAGTCGCACGGGACGATCCGCGTCCCCTGGTGGATCAACTGGTAGAAGGAGTGCTGGCCGTTGGTCCCCGGCTCGCCCCAGAAGACGGCGCCGGTGTCGCGGTCGACCGGCGAGCCGTCGAGCCTCACGTGCTTGCCGTTGGACTCCATCGTCAGCTGCTGGAGGTAGGCCGGGAAGCGCTTCATGTACTGGTCGTACGGGAGGACCGCGACCGTCCCATCGCCGAGGAGGTTGTTGTTCCAGACGCAGACGAGGCCGTGCAGCAGGGGGAGGTTGGACTCGGCCGGAGTCGCTCTGAAGTGCTCGTCCATCTCGTGGAATCCGGCGAGCATCTCGTCGAAGCCCTCGGGCCCGATCGCGAGCATCGTCGAGAGGCCGATCGCCGAGTCCATCGAGTAGCGGCCGCCGACCCAGTCCCAGAAGCCGAACATGTTGTCGGTGTCGATGCCGAACTTCGACACCTCGTCGGCGTTGGTGGAGACGGCGACGAAGTGCTTCGCCACCGCGCCCTCATCACCGAGTCCGCCCACCACCCACTCGCGCGCCGTGTGCGCGTTGGTCATCGTCTCTAGCGTCGTGAACGTCTTGGAGGAGATAACGAACAGCGTCTCGGCCGGCTCGAGGTCCCGCGTCGCCTCCGCGAAGTCGGTGCCGTCGACGTTCGAGACGAAGCGGAAGGTCATGTCGCGCCGCGAGTAGTCGCGCAGCGCCTCGTACGCCATCACCGGCCCGAGGTCGGACCCGCCGATCCCGATGTTGATGACGTTGCGGATCGGCTCCCCGGTGTGGCCGCGCCAGTCGCTGCCGCGAACCCGCTCGGAGAACGCGGTCATCCGGTCGAGGACCTCGTGGACCTCCTTGACCACGTCGGCCCCGTCGACCACGAGCGAGCGCTCGCGCGGCATCCGCAGGGCGACGTGGAGCACCGCGCGGTCCTCGGTCGAGTTGATGTGCTCGCCCCGGAACATGGCCTCGCGCCGCTCGGCGACGCCCGCCTCGGCGGCGAGGTCGAGGAGCGAGCCAAGCGCCTTGCCGTCGAGGCGCTGCTTCGAGTAGTCGAGGTGAAGGCCTGCCCCCTCGGCGCTCATCCGGTCGGCACGGCCCTCGTCTTCCGCGAACAGGTCGCGCAGGTGGCGGTCGCGAAGGCCCTCGGCCTGGCGCTCGAGCGCCTCCCAGGCGCTCACGCGCCCGTGAGCGCCTTCGATTTCGACTCGATCGTCCCGAGCATCTCCTGCCAGGACTTGTCGAACGCGTCGGCGCCCTCGCGCTGGAGGCGCGCGGCAAGCGCGGCAAGGTCGACGCCCGCCGCCTCGAACTCGCCGAGCGAGCCCGCCGCCCCGCCGCCGTCGGCGGGGAGCGCGTCGCCGGCCTCGCCGTGGTCCGCGAACGCGTTCAGCGTGTTGTCGGGCATCGTGTTGATCGAGTCCGGCGCCGCGAGCCCCTCGACATAGAGGACGTCCGATGCGTTCGGGTCCTTCGTGCCGGTGCTCGCGAAGAGGAATCGCTGAGGGCGCGCGCCCTCGTTGGCGAGGCGCTGCCAGCGCTCGGAGTCGAGCAGCTCGCGGTAGGCGGCGTACCCGTCGGCGGCGACCGCGATGCCGAGGCGATTGCGCAGCCCGTCGGGCACCTCGTCGGCGACCGCGACGTCCCAGCGGCTCACGAACAGGGACGCGACCGAGCCGACCGCCGGGTCGAGGCCGTCGGCCACGCGCCGCTCGATCCCCTTCATGTACGCGTCGGCTGCGGCCAGGTACTGCTCCTTCGAGAAGAGCAGGGTCACGTTGACCGGCGTGCCGGCCGCGATCGTCTCCTCGATCGCGGTCAGCCCGGCCTCCGTCCCGGGGATCTTGATGAAGAGGTTCTCGCGGCCGGCGCGGCCGTGGAGGTCGCGCGCCTGCTCGATCGTGGCCGCGGCGTCGTCGGCCAGAAGCGGCGAGACCTCGAGCGAGCACCAGCCGTCGACGCGGTCGGTGCGCTCGTGCACGGCCTTGAACTCGTCGGTCGGCGCGGCCGAGGTCATCGATGGCGAGGGAGAAGAAGAGCTCCTCGTTCGATTCGACCTTCGGGGCCGTCTCGATGATCGCCTCGTCGTAGGCGTCGCCGCCGCCGATGGCCTTGTCGAAGATGGTCGGGTTCGAGGTCAGCCCTGTGACCGACAGATCGTCGATGTAGCGGCGCAGGGTGCCGTCGTCGAGCATCGTCCGGGTGATGTTGTCGAGCCAGAGGCTCTGCCCCAGGTCATGCAGCGCCTTGTTGCGTTCGTTCATCACAAACTCCTAAGTTCGCCTTCGGCCCAGAATCTGGGCTCTCTTGTTGTGCCTCCGGCTCACAGCAACTCCTTTGCAGTCTCCGCGACCTTCTCCGGGGTGAAGCCGAACTTCCGCTCGACCTCCTTCAGCGGCGCCGAGGCGCCGAACGTGTGCATGCCGATGATCCTCCCCTCAGGCCCGACGTACCGGTCCCATCCGAGCGTCGAGGCCTGCTCGACGGCCACCCGTGCCGTCACCGACTCCGGCAGCACGCTCTCGCGGTAGGCCTCGTCCTGGAGGTCGAACAGGTACCAGGACGGGAGGCTCACCACCCGGGCCTTCACGCCGTCACCCGACAGCTCCTCGTAGGCCTCGATCGCGAGCGCCACCTCGCTGCCCGTCGCCATCAGGATCACCTCGGGATCGCCGTCGGAGTCGGCCAGCACGTAGCCGCCCCTCCGCACGCCCTCGGCGGAGGCGTACGTGGAGCGGTCGAATATCGGCAGGTTCTGGCGCGTGAGGACGAGCGCCGTCGGCACGTGGCTCTGGCCCATGATCACGCGCCACGCCTCCGCGGTCTCGTTCGCGTCGGCGGGGCGGATGACGTTGAGGCCGGGGATCGCGCGCAGCGACGCGAGCTGCTCCACAGGCTGGTGCGTCGGGCCGTCCTCGCCGAGGCCGATCGAGTCGTGGCTGAACCAGTGGACGACCGGCAGCTCCATCAGCGCCGAGAGGCGGATCGCGGGCCGCGCGTAGTCGGAGAACGTCGAGATAGGTCGACCAGACCGGGCGGAGCTTCGTCAGCGCCAGGCCGTTGGAGATCGCCGCCGACTCGTGCTCGCGGATGCCGTAGTGGAGGGTGCGGCCGGTGCGGTCGTCGGTCGAGAACGTGCCGGCGCCCTCGAAGTCGAGCCCGCTCGAGGCCGACCCGGTGAGGTCGGCCGATCCCGAGACCAGCCAGGGCACACGGGGCGCGATCGCGTTCAGCACCTTCGCCGAGGCCTTGCGGGTCGCGATGCCGTCGGGATCCGGGTCGAACGTGGGGATGTCGGCGTCCCACCCGTCCGGAAGCTCGCGGCGCTGCATGCGGTCGATCTCCGCCCGGACCGCCTCGTCGGCGTCGGCGAGCCGCTTCTCCCACGCCCCCGCGCTCGGACGCGCCGCGCTTGCCGACGCCGTCCGCGAAGTGCTCGTAGACGCCGTCGGGGATCAGGAACTGCGCGTCCTCGGGCCAGCCGTACGCGCGCTTCGTCTCGCGAACCTCCTCCTCGCCGAGCGGCTCGCCGTGAGCCGCGGCGGTGTCCTGCTTGTGGGGCGAGCCGTAGCCGATGTGGCTGTCGACGATGATCAGCGTCGGCCGCTCCTCCTCGGCGCGGAAGGTCTCGAACGCGCGGGCGAGGAGGTCGGTGTCGTTGGCGTCGCCGACCCGGGTGACGTTCCAGCCGTAGCCCATGAAGCGGTCGGCGACGTCGTCGGAGTAGGTGATGCGCGTGTTGCCGTCGATCGTGATGTGGTTGTTGTCGTAGATCCAGCAGAGGTTCGCGAGGCGCTCGTTGCCCGCGAACGAGCCGGCCTCGTTCGAGACGCCCTCCATCAGGCACCCGTCGCCGGCCAGCGGCGTAGACGTCGTAGTCGAAGAGCTCGGGCGCCGTAGCGGCCGCGCAGCCACTGGCCCGCGACGGCCATGCCGACGCTCGTCGCGATGCCCTGCCCCAGCGGTCCGGTGGTCGTCTCGATGCCCGAGGTCCAGCGGTACTCGGGATGGCCCGGGCACTTCGAGTCGAGCTGGCGGAAGGTCTCGATGTCCTCGAGGGTCACCGACGGCTTGCCGACCACCTCGTAGTCGGGGTCGACTGCCTGGACCTTCGTCAGGTGCAGGATCGCGTAGAGGAGCATCGACGCGTGCCCGGCCGAGAGCACGAACCGGTCGCGGTTCGGCCAGATCGGGTCGGCCGGGTCGAAGCGGAGGAACCGCTGCCAGAGCGTGTAGGCGACCGGGGCCATCGCCATCGGCGTCCCGGGGTGCCCGGAGTTCGCCTTCTGGATCGCGTCGATCGAGAGCGTCCGGATGGTGTTGATGCAGAGCTGGTCGATCTCCGGGGCCTTCGGCTGCGAGGCGATCGACATCGAGGCCATGCTACGACGCGCCGAGCGCCGCCGGGTCGGCGACGATCGTCGCGCGCTCCTGCGAGACCCGGCCCGCCGGTACGGAGGGGTCAGCGGCCTGCAGCTTCGCCAGCGCGTCCTGCTTCTCCTCGCCGGTGATCAGCCAGACGATCTTCCGCGCCGCGGCGAGCGTCGGATAGGTGACCGTCATCCGGCGGCGGTCCTGGTACTCGCCCCCGGTCAGCGCGACCTTGCGGTCGGCGACGTCCAGCACCGGGTCGTTCGGCACCAGCGAGGCGGTGTGGCCGTCGGGCCCGATCCCCAGGTGGACCGCGTCGAGCGCGTCGGGCAGCTCCTCCGCGTAGCGTGCCGCCGCGGCCTCCAGGTCGTCGTCCGTCACCGGCATCGGGCGGATTCGGGTCTGGAGGTCGATGGGCAGCGCCTCGACCATGTGGGTGAGGTTGCGGTCGTCGTCGCCCGCTGGGGCGATCCGCTCGTCGACCTGGAAGATCGTCGCGCGCTCCCAGTCGAGGTCCGCCTCGGAGACCAGCTCGACCATCCGCCAGGGGTCCTTGCCGCCGCTGAGCGCCAGCGAGAACGCGCCGCGCTCGGCGAGCGCCTCCCTCCCCGCCCCGATGATCAGCTCGGACGCGCGCTGGGCCGCCTCCTCGTGGTCGGCGACGGGGATTAACTCCAACATCACTTGCGGCCGCCTCCGGCGGCCTTACATGCTGCTTTCGGGACAAAGTCCCTCACCATCACACCTTCTCGTCGTGGCCGCCGAACTGCTTGCGCATCGCCGAGAGCACCTTGTCGGCGAAGTCGTCGAGGCCGCGCGATGCGAAGCGCGAGTAGAGGGCGTTCGAGAGCACCGGTGCCGGGACGCCCTCGTCGATCGCCGCGATCGAGGTCCAGCGGCCCTCGCCGGAGTCGGACACGCGCCCCTCGAAGCCCTCGAGGTCGGGCGACTCCTGGAGCGCGGCCGCGGTCAGGTCGAGGAGCCAGGAGCCGATCACGCTGCCCCGGCGCCAGACCTCGGCGACCTCGGGGATGTCGATGTCGTACTGGTAGTACTCGGGCTGCTCGAGGGGAGCGGTCTCGGCGTCGGCCGTGCGCTCGACCTTGCCGGCGTTCGCGTTGCGCAGGATGTTGAGGCCCTCCGCGTAGGCGGCCATGACGCCGTACTCGATCCCGTTGTGGACCATCTTCACGAAGTGGCCCGCGCCGCTCGGCCCGCAGTGCAGGTAGCCGTTCTCGGCCGGGCCGGGCTCGCCCGAGCGCCCCGGAGTGCGCTCGGCGGACTCGACTCCCGGCGCGACGGTGCTGAAGATCGGGTCGAGCCGCTCGACGGCGCCGTCGGGGCCGCCGATCATCAGGCAGTAGCCGCGGTCGAGGCCGAAGACGCCGCCCGAGGTTCCGCAGTCGATGTAGTCGATGCCGTGCTTCGCCGCCGCGGCCGAGCGGCGCATGTCGTCGCGGTAGTAGGAGTTGCCGCCGTCGATGATCGCGTCGCCCTCCGATAGGACGTCGGCGACGGCGTGGACGGTCTTCTCGGTGATGTCGCCCGCCGGCACCATCACCCAGACGGCGCGCGGGGCGTCGAGCTTCGACGCCAGGTCCTCGAGCGACTCCGCGCCCACCGCCCCGTCGCCGGCGAGCTCGGAGATCGCGTCGGGGTTGACGTCGTAGACGACGCACTCGTGCCCGTCGCGCATGAGGCGACGGACGATGTTGGCTCCCATCCGGCCGAGGCCGACCATCCCTAGCTGTGCCATCGTGTCCTTCTCCTTCCGCTCGGCTGACGCCGGCGGCTAGCCTACCGGCGGCATGGCCGCGGCATCATCGAAGTCGAAGGAGGAAGCCGCCGCGGCAGACGTGCTCGTCATCTTCGGGATCACCGGCGACCTCGCGAAGAAGATGACGCTGGGCTCGCTCTACCGGCTGGAGCGGCACAACCAGCTCGACTGCCGGATCATCGGCGTCGCCCGCAACGACTGGACGGTCGAGCACCTCGTCGAGCACGCCCGCAAGGCCGTGAAGGCGACCGTCGACGACTACGACGAGGCCATCTTCAAGCGTCTCGCGGCGCGGTTCGACTACGTGCCCGGCGACTACGGGGAGGACGCCACCTTCAAGCGCGTCGCCGAGGCGGTGGGTGACGGGGAGCGGCCCGTCTTCTACCTCGAGGTCCCGCCGTTCCTGTTCGCCGAGGTGGTCCAGCGCCTGCACGCCGTCGGGCTGACGAAGCGCGCGCGGGTCGTGATCGAGAAGCCGTTCGGCCACGACCTCGCGTCCGCGGACGCGCTCAACCACGACCTCCATCACCTCCTCAACGAGGACCAGATCTTCCGCATCGACCATTTCCTCGGCAAGGAGCCGGTGATGGACATCCTCTACCTGAGGTTCGCCAACACCCTCCTCGAGCCGGTCTGGAACCGCCGCTACGTCGACTCGGTGCACATCACGATGGCTGAGGACTTCGGCGTCGAGGACAGGGGGCGCTTCTACGACCCGGTCGGGACGGTGCGCGACGTCGTCCAGAACCATCTGCTCCAGCTCCTCGCGCTGGTCGCGATGGAGCCTCCATCCGGCGCCTACACCGACGAGGACCCCGTCCGCGACAAGAAGCTCGACCTCTTCAAGTCGATTCCCCCGGCGGATCCTGCCGCCTACGTGCGCGGCCAGTACGACGGCTACCTGGACGTTGCCGGGGTCGCCAAGGACTCGAACACCGAGACCTACGCCGCGCTCCGGCTCGAGGTCGACAACTGGCGCTGGTCGGGCGTGCCGTTCTTCATCCGCGCCGGCAAGGCCCTCGCCAAGCGGGTCACCGAGATCCGGGTGATCTTCCGCAGTCCGCCGCCGCTCGGCATCGGCGGGCGCGTCGCGCCCGAGGGCGACGAGCTGATCTTCCGCATCGACCCCGACCCCGGGCTCGAGCATCGTCGTCGAGGCGAAGCAGCCCGGCGCCGAGCTGCTGCGCCAGGTCCACCTCGACCTGCTGTTCACCCAGCAGCTCGGCGAGCAACCGACTCCGTACGAGCGCCTCCTCGGCGATGCCCTGGCCGGCAACCGCCAGCGCTTCACCGACCAGGACGGAATCGATCAGACCTGGCGGATCGTCCAGCCGCTCCTCGACGAGCCGGCGGAGCTCCGCACTTATGAGACGGGGCAATGGGGGCCGGACGCCGCCAACCGCCTCGTCGACGGGCACGGCGGCTGGCGCACGCCGTGGACGCCTGCGCACAGCGACGACCCGCCGTCCTGAGGCGGCCGTCGCTACGATCGCTGGGCGCGGCCACGGAGTCCGCGGCGCGGGACGACGGAAGGAGAGCTGATGCGAAAGCTGGCGGGAGCGATCGTGGCGATCGCGTTCTTCGTGAGCGCTTCCTCCGCAAGCGCGGACATCACCAGTGTCTTCAAGGGCGACGTGAACTGCGCGGTGCAGGCCGACGGCGTGCGCTTCTGCGGCAGCTCGAGCCCCCGCTCGACGACCAAGACCTTCGACGGCATGCCGATCGACGTCAACGCGGCCTTCCCGCCCGCCCCCGCCTCCGGGCCCGACGGCCCCTACCCGCTGATCATCATCGGCCACGGCTACGGGGGCTCGAAGTTCGGCCTCTCGGACATGCAGCCCTTCCTCGACCGCGGCTATGCGACCTTCTCGATGACCGACCGAGGCTTCGGCGAGTCGTGCGGAAGCTCGGACTCGCGCGCCGCCGACCCCGACCGGCTGCGCGAAGGGCTACATCCGCCTGATGGACGACCGCTACGAGGTGCGCGACGCCCAGTTCTTCGCCGGGGAGCTGGTCGACCAGGGCCTGGTGCTGCCTGGCAAGGTCGGCGCTGTCGGCGGTTCCTACGGCGGCGGCCTCTCGATGGCCCTCGCCGCGCTCAAGGACCGGACGATGCTGCCCGACGGATCGCTCGTGCCCTGGAAGAGCCCGAACGGAACGCCCATGAGCCTCGCCGCCGCGGCGCCGAACATCCCGTGGAGCGACCTGGCCTACTCGCTGCAGCCCAACGGCAGCACGCTCGACTACGTGAAGGACGCGCCGTACAGGGGCATCCCCGGCGTCGAGAAGAAGAGCCTCGAGGACGGGCTGTACCTGCTTGGCTGCTCGTTCAACTTCTGCGCGCCGGTCGGCACCGATCCCGACGCCGACATCACCGGTTGGAAGGACCTGATCGAGGCCGGCGAACCGTATGTGGGCAATCCGAAGATCACCGACATCGTCGACGAGCTCGAGACGCACCACTCCTCCTACGGCATCGACCACTCCGAGCCGCCGGCTCCCCTCCTGATCTCGAACGGGTTCACGGACGACCTCTTCCCCGTCGACGAGGCGGTCCGGTTCTACAACCGGACCAAGACCCAGTACCCGAACGCCCCCGTGTCGCTCTTCTTCGGCGACTTCGGGCACCCGCGCGCGCAGAACAAGGACGACGTGACCGCGGCGCTGAGGACGGCGACCTACGCGTGGTTCGACCACTACGTGAAGGGGACGGGGCCCGCGCCATTCCAGGGCGTGACCGCCTACACGGAGACCTGCCCCAAGTCGGCGCCGTCAGGCGGTCCCTATGCCGCGCCGGACTGGGCGCGGATGGCGCCCGGTGAGGTCAGGCTCGACTCCCCGCGCGCACAGACGGTCAAGCCGGGCGCGGGAAGCACAGCCATCGCCACGACGTTCGATCCGGTCGCCGGCGGCGACGCTTGCGCCACCGCGCCGGGAGCCGATCAGAAGGGCGTTGCGACGTACCGGCTTCGAGCGGCGAAGGGCTCCGGCTTCACGCTGCTCGGCTCGCCGACGGTGATCGCGGACTTCAAGTCCTCAAGCGACAGCTCGCAGGTTGCTGCGCGCCTTCTCGACGTCAGCCCGGACGGCAGGGAGACGCTTGTGGCGCGCGGCCTGTGGCGGCCTGCGAAGAGCAAGAGGGCATCGGGGCAGGTCTTCCAGCTTCACCCCGGCGCCTGGCGCTTCGCCGCCGGCCACGTCGCCAAGCTCGAGTTGCTGCCGAGCGATCCGAACTACGGCCGGGCCTCGAACGGGCAGCAGCCGGTCACGGTCTCGAACCTCGAGCTCGAGCTGCCGGTATATGAGAACCCGGGAGCGCTCGGCGGGTTCGTCGGCGCGCCGTCCCCGAAGATCGTCCCGAAGGGTTACAAGCTCGCGAGCGAGTTCAAGAGGTTCGGGAAGACGGCGGCCAAG
The DNA here is from genome assembly GCA_963841455.1 of uncultured Actinomycetes bacterium. Lineage (GTDB taxonomy): Bacteria > Actinomycetota > Thermoleophilia > Solirubrobacterales > 70-9 > JAWVFM01. The sequence goes on along the minus strand of CAWJCU010000008.1, from coordinate 59,464 downwards.
GTGGTCGGGAACGAGTTCACGCTGCACGGACGCCGCGTGGCGGTGACGGTCGACTGCCCCGGCTCGTGGGTCGCCTGCCACCGGCTCACCGTCCAGGTGGGAGGACACATCCCCGGGGGAGCTTCTTCGTCGGGGTCGGCAGGCTAGGGAGGCTCGACGGCGGCGCGTCGAAGGCGGTGCGGACAACGAGGCTCCCGAGGTCGGTTGCCAAGTACCTGAAGGCCCACCGCGCCCTACAAGCCCGTGTAAGCGTCGGCGCGCTCGAGCAGGCCGCTCCCACGGTCGCCAAGGGCAAGATCGTCGCGCCTTAGCGACCGGGTAGGCTCAGGTCCCCTGCACGACCCGGACTGGAGGTTCGAACTTGCTGCTCGCCGAATGGACCTTTGGGGATGCGTTCCTGACCATCCTCTCGATCTTCTTCTTCGTGATCTGGATCTGGATCCTGATCACCATCATCAGCGACCTCTTCCGGGACCCCGAGCTGTCGGGCTGGGCGAAAGCGGGCTGGATCATCCTGCTGCTCATCCTCCCGTACCTGGGGGCGTTCATCTACTTGATCACGCGCGGATCCGGGATGCGCGACCGGGCCATCAAGGAGCAGGCCGAGGTCAAGAAGCACTTCGACCAGTACGTTCAGGAGCAGGCCGCGGCTGGCGCCGGCGGCGGCTCGCAGGTCGACGAGCTCCATAAGCTGAGCGATCTCAAGGCCAAGGGTGACATCACCGACGAGGAGTTCACCCGCATGAAGGCCAAGCTGGTCGGCTAATCGATCGCCGAACGTCCCTGAGACCCTCACCAACGAGGGTCATTGGGACGTTCAGCGGCGGAGGCGGGCGATGGCCTCCGCGGCGGCCCTGATAGCACCCGCGTCGCTGGCCTCCGTTACGGAGGCGAGCCCCAACCGCTCGCGGACCCTCTCCTCGCTGCCATCCGAGCCCACGACCAGGTGGAGCGGCACCCCTAGGGGCCTGCACCGCGCCGCCACCTCGGCGACGGCCTTCCCCTCGAGCGTCGTCGCGTCGAGCCGGCCCTCCCCGGTGACCACCGCGCCGGCGGCGACGGCGCGCCGATCGAAGCCGACGGCGTCGCACACGCAGGCCGCGCCTCCGACAAGCTCGGCGCCGAGCGCCGCCCACAGCGCGCCGGCGAGCCCGCCGGCGGCACCGGTCATCGGCAGAGCGCGTGGATCCCGCGGCAGCTCTTCGGCGAGCGCATCGAGGCGGGCCGCCAGGACGTTGACCGTCTCGGCGTCCGCGCCCTTCTGGGGCCCGTAGAGCGCTGACGCCCGCTCCCACGGGGTGGCGACGTCGCAAAGGCATTTGAGCTTCGCACCTCGCAGCCCGCCGGCACGTTCGATCGCGGCCAATGCCCCCGCCCCTCCGTCGTTGCTCGCGCTCCCGCCGAGCGCGACGAGGACGGACGGGCTCCGCCGACTCGCGGCGACGATCAACTCCCCCGCCCCGCAGCTCGTCGCCGCCTCGGCGTCGCGCTCCCCGTCGTCGATCCGCCCAAGCCCGATCGCAGCGGCGGTCTCCACGACCGCGAGCTCGCCTCCCGCCGCGATTCCGTAGCCGGCCTCGATCGGCCGCCCGAGCGCGTCGTGCGCCTCCGACCCGACGAGCTCCAGCTCCAGCTCCGGTCGCAGGGCATCGAGCGTCCCCTCCCCTCCGTCGGCAAGCGGACACTCGTCGACCCTGATCCCCGCGTGCTCGAAGCCCACCGCCAGCGCCTCCGCTACCTCGGCTGCGGTGAGTGTGCCCTTGAAGGAGTCGGGCGCGAGGAGGATCGAGGCGTCAGGCGATTCCGGCCCGCTTCTCGATCGCCGCTGTCGCGGGCTCGCGGGCAGGCGCGAGGCGGCCGGCGGTGGCAACCGTCCAAAGCGTCGCCAGCCACGTGGCCGTTGCGAGGCTCACGTGCACCCAAACGATCTCGCTCGGCAGCTTCAGCCACCACTGGATCCCGCCGACGGCGCCCTGCAGGGCGAGCAGGCCGATCACGAAGCCGAGCGGGCGGAGCGCGCGGCCGTCGCCGCCCTCCCGCCGCAGGAGAAAGTAGACCGCGATCGCGCCGATGGCGAAGAGGCCCGCGATTACGGCGTGGCGCTCGACCATCCACCGAAGCGTCCCGGAACCCTCGAAGGTGAAGCGCTGCACAAGCTCGTGGCCGTGCGCGCCCGCATGGGGTCCCGACCCGGTGGTGATGGTGCCGGCGATGATCGTCAGCTGGCCGAGGGGGATGAGCCCGCGGACGGCCCAGACGCCGAGCCGGTCCTCGGAAGCGCGCCGCTCGCCGGGCTCGTAGCGCGAGCACCATGCGAGTGCGAAGGCTGCGTCGAGAAGGAGCATGGAGAGGATGAAGTGGCTCATCACGAGGCCGGGCGCGAGGTGATGCTTCACCACGAGCCCGCCGAGGATCGCCTGGCAGATGACGCCGACCGGCAGAAGCGCCCCGAACAGGGCCAGGTGCCAGCGGAAGGGCCGGCGCCGCCAGGCGAGGACGCTTGCGGCGATCACGGCGATTCCGACGAGGCCGGTGAAGAGGCGGTTCGCGTACTCGATCAGGGCATGGCTCTGGAGCGGCGGGACCGCGCTCCCGTAGCACTTCGGCCAGTCCGGGCAGCCGAGCCCGGAGCCGGTGAGGCGGACGGCCGCGCCCGTGAGGATGATCGCGACGAGCGAGGCCAGGGCGACGAGCGCGACCAGGAAGTAGTGGCGCGGGGTGAGCGTGAAGCTTCTGATGCGCGAGAGCACCGCGGCCAAAGAGTAGGCGGAGGGCTACGCCACAGGGGTCGGCAGAGGGCGCCCTTCGATGCCGGCCAGGGCGTTGTCCGCGGCCAGGCGGGCCATCCCCGAACGCGCGCGCTCGGTCGCCGAGCCGATGTGCGGCAGCAGCGCCGCGTGGGGGGCCTCGAGCAGCGCCGTGCTGACCTCGGGCTCCGATACGTAGACATCGAGCCCAGCGGCGCCGATGATGCCCTCGCGCAGGGCCTCTGCCAGCGCTTCCTCGTCGACGAGCGCCCCACGGGCGGTGTTGACGAGGATCGCGGTTGGCCTCATGCTCCGGAGGCGGTCATGGTCGACCAGCGAACGGGTTTCCTCCGTCGCCGGAACGTGCAGGCTCACAACGTCCGCGGCGACAAACAGCTCATCGACGCCGACACGGCGGGCTCCGTGGCGCCCCTCGATGTCGGGTTTCGAGGTCCTCGACGAATAGAGGGTCTCTCCCGCAAGAGGGCGAACGAGCTCGGCGTACCTGGCACCGATCCGTCCCATCCCGACCACGCCGAAGACCGCCCCCGTGAGCTCGAGGCCGAGGTGGGAGGCGGGGTCCCATCCGCGCCACCCACCGCTGCGCAGGTCCCGCTCTGCGGACGGGATCTCACGGGCCGCCGCGAGGGTGAGCGCCAGGGCGAGCTCCGCCGTCGCGTTGGTGAGGACGTCGGGCGTGTTCGAGACCGCGACGCCGCGCTCGCGGCAGGCCGCGAGGTCGACGTTGTCGATCCCGACGGCGAAGTTGGCGACCACGCGAAGCTGCGGGCCGGCGGCGTCGAGAAGCGCACCGTCCACCGGCACGGTCGGATCGGCGATCACCGCGTCCGCGCCGGCGACGAGGGCGAGGATGCTCGCGCGGTCGGCGTCGAGGCCGCCGGCGCGGACCTCGCAGCGCCCCTCGAGGCGCTCGAGCCCGGCAGCGGGCAGGGTCCGCGAGATCGCGACGACCCGTCGGCCGCCCACGCCGGTCACCCGCCCAGCCTGACGCCGAGCCAGACGATCGCAAGAGTCACGAGAAGGATCGCGCCCTGGAGGACGTGGGCGCGCGGGTAGCGCAGGTGCGTCAGGCCGAGGACGAGGAGCAGCGCGACGAGCCCGACCTTCAGTTGCAGGGTCGAGCTTCCCCAGAGGTGCTCGTGCGAGGCGAGCCCGGCGCCCGTCGCGGCGAGGACGAGCAGCGCGACCAGCGATCCGATGCCGAAGCGGCGGGCCACTCCGCGCAGCGCCTCGGGAGAGTCGCGCAGCGCCGGCACGGATATCGCGACGAGCAGCTGACCGCCGACGAAGAAGGCCATCGCCACGAGGTGTACGAACAGGACGAGGTCCCAGCCGACGCCCACGCCTACCTCTCCGCGACGAGCAGCGTCTGCGCGGCGCGCCCGAGCGGGCCGCGCTCATCGTAGAGGGCCGTGTCGGTGATGCCCACGCCCGAGGAGTCGGGGATCGTCGTCGAATCGAGGCAGATCCACTCGCCGCTCGCCGGACGCCCGAGGTGGATGGTGAGGTCGACGTTGATGAAGACGAAGCGGCGGAAGTCGAGCGGCGAGCTGATGCCGTTGCCGGAGTCGGCGGCGGCGGCGACGCGCTGAAGCGGCGTCGGCTTCTCCCCCGCGACCAGCTGGTGGCGCATCCGCAACCAGGCGGTCGCCGGCCCGCTCCGCGTGAACTCCCCGGCGGTGAACCGGTACTCCATCGCGGTGTGATACCCGACGGCCTGCTCGGTCGGGAAGTACGCGACCACGCGGCCCTCGGACGGGCCAGGGGGCGTCTCGCCGCGCCGCAGCACCGCGCCCTTTCCCTCGGTGTCCCATTCGACCTCGCCGTCGAGGTCGAGCGCGCCGTCCGGAAGCCGCCAGGCGCGAGCGCGGATCACCTCGCCGCGCTCGTCCGAGAGACCGGCCTCCACGAGCTCCACGCGCCGGCCCGGGCGAACGATCGCTGCATCCACGCTCACCCGGCCGATTGGCACGGGGCGGAGGATCTCGTAGGTGATCCGCCCCACGGTGCGCGGCTCCTCCGCCGCGAGCATCTCGATCTCTCGCGCGATCAGCGCCGCGGGAGGGCCGGCGTGCTGAGAATCGGGGTCCCACGGCCCCCGCGTGAGCTCGGTCGCGACGAAGCCGTCGCCGTCGCGCTCGAAGAACGCATCCATCATCCGCGGGCGCCTGCGGCGCCCTTACACGCGTCTTTCGGGGCAGAGCGCCTCACCAGAATCACCGCGTGATCGTAGGGCCCGACGGTGCCGGCTAGGCGGCGCCGAACGCCGGATGCTCGGGGTCGCGCAGCCCCGGGACCAGCAGGAAGGCCAGCACGCCGACCGCGCCAAGCACGCCCGCCGCGATCATCGTCGTCTCGACGCCCAGCGCGGCGGCGATCGGCCCCGTCAGCGCGAACGAGACCGGCGTGAGGGCCATCGAAACGAACCAATCGAAGCCACTGACCCGCCCAAGGAGCCGCGACGGCACGTGCGTGTGCACGAGCGTCTCCCAGACCACGTTGCCCACCGTCATGCCCGCGCCCTCGACCAGCCCGATCAACACCGCCTGCCAGACCGTGGCGGCGAGCGCGTAGGCCGCGATGGACCCGACTGCGACCGCGAAGCCCAGGTACATCCAGAGCACGTGGCGGCGACCCATTCCGCGCTGACCCATCACGATGCCCGCCACTATCGCCCCGGCGCCCGCGGCTGCGAAGACGATCCCGAGGCCGCCGGCGCCCGCGCCCAGCGAGTTCTTCACCAGGTAGGGGAGCAGGACCTCGAGCGGTCCCATGATCAGCAGCAGCGCGATGGCCGCCATGACGAGCGTCGCCCAAAGCCAAGTCTGGGAGCGGACGTAGGCGGCGCCCTCGCGCAGCTCTCCGAGCAGTGATCCGGCCTCCCCGCTCGACGGATCGCGGCGGACGCGCATCAGCGTCGCGCACACCGCCGAGAACGCGAAGGTGCCGGCATCGGCCAGGAAGGCCGGCCCCGTCCCCAGCCACGCGATGAGCGCACCGCCGAGCGCGGGGCCGACGAATCGATAGGCCGCGGGCTCCGCGAGCTGCTGGAGTGAATTCGCCTGCACGAGCAGAGGACGCTCGACGACGTCCGGGATGATCGCCTGGAAGACCGGGCCGAACAGCGCTTCGCCCGCACCGTAGACCGCCACCAGGGCCACCACCATCCAGAGCTCGAGGACGCCGGCGACCGACAGCACTCCGATCGCCCCGATCGCGAGAGCGCGCACGATGTCGGAGACGATCAGCAGGCGCCGGCGCTCGAAGCGATCGCCGAGGACACCGCCGAAGAGCAGCAGCAGGACCATCGGGACCGTCCAGGCGACGCCGACGAGGCCGAGCGCCGTGGGAGCGTTGGAGATCGCGTACACCTGCCAGGCAATGGCCACCAGGTAGATGCCGTCGCCGAGCATTGACACCGTCGTCCCGGTGAAGAGCAGCGCGAAGTCGCGCTCGCGAAGCGGTCGCAGGATGAGGGGAGCCCGGCTCTCGGGGGGCTCGGGCGCGCCTCCATGCACGAGAGGGTCCATGGCGTTCGATGGTAGGAGGCAGTTCAGGGCCTACCATCGGGGCGTAACGACCGGCGCGTCTGGCGCGACTGAACAGCCAGGAGATTCGAGCAAGGAGAAGTGATGGAGAAGGTCAAGAAGACTGAGCAGGAGTGGCGCACGGAGCTCACTCCCGAGCAGTACGAGGTGCTGCGCGAGAAGGGCACCGAGCGCGCGTTCACCGGCGCCTACTGGGACTCGAAGGACGAGGGCACCTACCGCTGCGCCGGTTGCGGCGCGGAGCTCTTCAGCTCCGACACCAAGTTCGACTCCGGGACCGGCTGGCCGAGCTTCACGGCTCCGGCGGACGATGGCGCGATCGAGACCGAGGACGACCGCAGCTTCTTCATGCGCCGCACCGAGGTCAACTGCAGCCGCTGCGGCGGCCACCTGGGGCATGTCTTCGAGGACGGGCCCGGACCCGACGGCCTGCGCTACTGCATCAACTCGTGCTCGCTGGAGATGGACCCCGAGTAGCGGGGCAAGTCTCGCCGGCTCGCACCCGGGCGGAGCTCGAGCGCGCCTAGTTGGCGACGCTCGTCGGCGAGGCGCAGACCGCGGTGACGGTGGAGGTCACGGGGGTCGTCTGCGCCACGTTGTCGACGAAGGCCTGCCAGGTGTCGGACCCGAGCGGCCGGCTGCTGTTGACGATCGCCCTGCGGGCCACCCCGCCGAAGACGCCGCCGCCGATCACGTGCTCGCCCTCAGGGCACTTCGCCTGGCCTTGGCCTTGCGTGCCGGGGCTCACCGTGAAGTTCGTGCTGACGTAGCGAAGCGTGAGCGTGACGTCGGTCGGCGCCGGCGGCCCCTGCTGGCCCTGGGGGCCCGTCGCGCCCTGGGGGCCGCGCCGGCCCGGCCGGCCTTGGGGACCAGGCGGTCCGGGACGTCCCCTCTTGCCGGCGACCGCGCGAGTGGCGCCCTTGCCGGCGAGCCTGAACGGCTCGCAGATCGCATAAGCCGTTGCGGCGCGGGGCACGCCGCCGAAGGTGTCGACCGTGGCGGTCCAGCCTGCATTGCCGAGCGAGTGGCTGTCGGTCAACCACTGCGTGCCGAAGGTCCCCGTGGCGAACGCGCCGCCCCCGACGTTGACCTGGTCGGCGGCGCAGTCCGCGTCCGCCTTCGTGGGCGTTCCAGAGTCACCGGTGAAGTCCTCCGACACGTAGCTGAGCGGCACCGAGCTCGAGCCCGGCGGCCCCTGCGGCCCCTGCGGCCCGGTCACGCCGCGCGGCCCCGGCCGCCCCCGCGGCCCCCGCGGACCCGGCGGACCGCGCTTACCGGCCGCCGCGGCGCGCTTCGCGAGCACCGAGGGCACGCAGACCGCGCTGACGCTGAACGCCTGCGGGCTCGCGCTGTGGTTCTCCACCTCGACGATCCAGGTGTTCGAGTCGAACGCGTTGCTCGAACCGACGGACAGCGCCCCGTGCCCCGTGCTGGACCGCAGGCCGCCGGAGACGACGTGGAGCCCGGCCGGGCAGTCGATCGTCGCTGCGGCGGAGGTGTCGGGGCCGACGCTGAACGCGCCCGGCGGAAAGCCCGTATAGGTGACGTCGAACTCGGCGGGGGCGCCCGCCGGGCCCTGCGGGCCGGTCGCCCCCTGCGGTCCCTGCGGCCCGGTCACGCCGCGCGGGCCCCGCGGCCCCGTAGGGCCTGGCCGTCCGTGATGGTGGTGGCGGTGGTGGCCCGAGCCGGAGCTCGCGACGGCGACGCTGACGAGCGTGGCGCAGATCGCGAAGGCGAGGGCGAGAGCAGCCCGGCGCGCTCGCTGGAAGAAGTCAGACACGAGACACGGCGCAACCCTATCCGAGCCGCAGCCGCCCTCACGCACCGATCACCTCGGGCGCGCCGGCGGCGACGAGCGCCGCCGGCAGCGCCACGCTGCCGTCCTCGCGCTGGCCGTTCTCGAGCAGCGCGATCAGCGTCCGGCCGACGGCGACGGCCGTGCCGTTCAGCGTGTGGACGTGCACCGGCGGCGCCTCCGGCTCCGGCCGGTAGCGGCAGTCGAGGCGGCGGGCCTGGTAGTCGGTCGTGTTCGAGCACGAGGTGAGCTCGCGGTAGCGCTCCTGGCTCGGAATCCACCCCTCGCAGTCGAACTTCCTCGCCGCCGGCGCGCCGAGGTCGCCGACCGGGATGTCGACGACGCGGTAGGGGATCTCGAGGTCGCCGAGGATGCCCTCCTGGATGGCGAGGAGCCGCTCGTGCTCCGCCCCCGAGGCGCCCGGCTCCACGAACGAGAACATCTCGACCTTGTCGAACTGGTGGACGCGGAAGATCCCCCGCGTGTCCTTGCCGGCGGCGCCGGCCTCGCGCGGAAGCACGTGGAGATCCCGCAGTAGCGGCGCGGCAGCTCGTCGGCGGCGAGGATCTCGCCGGCGCCGAGCGCGGCGAGCGAGACCTCCGAGGTGCCGACGAGGAAGAGCTCGTCCCGCTCGATCTCGTAGATCATCTCGCGCTCGCCCGGGAAGAAGCCGGTGCCGTAGAGCGGCCCCTCGCGAACGAGCACCGGCGGGACCACCGGCTCGTACCCCTCGGAGCGGGCGCGCTCGACAGCGAGGCGGACGAGCGCCAGCTCCACCATCACGAGGTCGCCGATCAGGTAGGCGAAGCGCGAGCCCGACGCCTCGCCGGCCTTCTCCATCTCGATCCAGCCGTGCTCGGTGCCGAGGTCGAGATGGTCGCGGGGCTCGAATCCGAAGCTCGGGCGCTCCCCGACCTCGCGCAGCGTCACGGCGTCGACGTCGGCCTCGCCGTCAGGCGCCGCTGGGTCGGGCAGGTTCGGCAGCTCGGCGAGGATCGCGTCGCGGCGTCCCTCGACTTCCGCCAGCTCGCTCTCGAGACGCTTGACCTCGCCCGATACCTCCCGCATCTCCGCGATCACCGCTTCCGCGTCGCCGCCGGACCGCTTCGCCTCCGCGATCGCGTCGGACGCCTTGCGCTGGCGGGCGCGGCGCTCCTCGACCTCGGGCAGCAGCTCGCGCCGGCGCGCGTCGAGCTCGAGCGCCTCGTCGAGCTTGTCGGCCGCGCCCCGGCGCGCCAGCGCGGCGCGCGCCGGCTCAGGGTCCTCCCGGATGCGCTTCAGGTCGAGCGAGGCGAGGCCTCCCGCCGCGCTAAGGCGTGGTCGTGGTCTCGCCGGGCCGCGGGCTCGAGACCTCTTGCGTCCCTGCGTACTTCGCCACGAACGCGGCGACCGCGTCCGCGTCGCGCCCGGTGACGATGTTCTGCGGCATGATCGAGCCGGAGAAGCCGCCGTTTCGGATCGCGAACAGCGCTTGCGGCAGGCTCTCGGTGCGCTGGTCGAGGTTCGGCCCCTCCACGCGAACGTTGCGGGCGTCGGAGCCCTGGGTGCCGGCCGGAGTCATCGTGTGGCATCCCCCGCAGCGCTGGGCGAAGAGCACCGCGCCCGCGTAGGTGGGATCGCTCTTCGACACGGAGATCTCCTCCGAGCCGCAGGCGCCAGGAGCAGGCCGGCGGCTGCGGCGGCTGTGATGACGAGGGCCTTCGGGGCTCGCAACGCGGCGGCATCATACTTGCGACTACCCGTGCCGCCGCGCCGCCGATCCCGCCCAGTTCCGCCGCGCGATGGGGCTCGTGCCGACGGCGGTGACGGTGATCACCGCCCCCGGCCCCGACGGCCCGTCGGGGGCCACGGCGAACGCGGTCGTCTCGCTGTCCCTCGAGCCGCCGCTCATGCTCGCGGCGCTCGACCGCGGCTCGCGCACGCTCGGCGCGCTCCGAGCGGCGGGAGTTTTCGGCGTCTCGGTGCTTTCCGCGGACCAGCGCGAGCTCGCGCCTCCGCTTCGCGACGAAGGACCCTCACCCCGTGAAGTGGAATGGCGTCGCCTGGCGCGAGCTCGCGGGCGTCCCCGCGATCGAGGGGGCGACGGTCTCCATCGCCTGCGAGCTGCGCGACCTGCTCGACGGTGGCGACCATGCGATCGTCACGGGCGAGGTGGCCGCTATCGAAGCGGTCGACGGCGCCGAGCCGCTGGTGTTCTCGCGCGGGGAGTACCGGTCGCTGGAGGGGGAGTAGGATCGCCGAGGGTTGTCGATGAGATCAGGCTTGAGGGGGATCGGGTGGCTGCGGATCGCGGTCCTCGCTCTGGGCTTCTTGATCGTCCCGGCGGCACCGATCGCCTCCGGCGCCGTGATCACCTTCGAGGACCTCGCTCCGACGGCGCCGGGTTACGGTGGCCACGGCCTGCCGGTGAACACCCAGTACAACGGCCAGGGCGTCACCTTCAACAACCCCGAGGCGTTCGACTTCTCGAAGCCGACGGCGATCCCGAACCACGCCCACTCCGGGACCGTCGCGGTCGAGCCCTGCGTGGCGGTCGAGTTCTGCACGGCGCCGGTCGCGGCGACCTTCACCGCCCCCCAGCAGCACGTCAAGGCTTGGGTCGGGTTCTCATCCGCGCTGGGAGCGCCCTACGACGTGCGGCTGACCGCCTATAACGCTTCCAACACCGTCGTCGGCACCGCGAACGCCACGCTGCCGGCGCGCACCAGCCCGACGCCGATCCAGACGCCGCTCACGGTCGACGTCGCGAGCCCGACGATCACCAAGATCGAGATCGGGCCCACACCCGGCGGGTTCGCGAACGGCCTCGACGTCGACGACGTCGAGTTCTCGAGCGTCGGCCCTCCGCCCCCGTGCCCGGCGAGCGGCCCGCCCACGGTCATCGTCTCGAAGCCCGTCGACGGGCTCACGGTGCAGAACAACACCTTCCTGCTTCAGGGGGCCGTCGACGCCCACGGCGCCCCGATCACGAGCGCCTCGCTGATCGCTCTGGGGTCCACGACGCACACCTCGCAGGCGTTCCCGACCCTGATCCACAGCGACGGTGGCCTTTTCGGCCCGGTCAACGTCGGCGGCCTGCTGAACACCGGCGGCAACAAGGTGATCGTCACCGCGACGAACTGCGCCGGCACCGGGTCGAGCGCGCCGGTGGCGGTGGGGCTGTCGCCGATCCCTCCCGGGACCCAGTTCAACCAGCTCAGCAACATCGAGGTCACACAATCCGTCCAGAACCGGTTCAACTCCGTGCCCCTCGTCGCCGCGACGTCGGGCGGCTTTCACCGGACCATCGCCCGCGTCTACCTGGGCCTCACCGGAGGCACCTCGAGCGTCACTGGGGTCAGCGGCTCCCTTACGGCAACACGCCCGGACGGGACCCATCCGGGCGGCCCGCAGATCCTCCCATCGCTCAACGCGATCACGGTCCACGCCTCGAACACCCTCGAGAACACCCGGACGAGCCTCGATAACAGCCTCAACTTCGAGCTCCCGCGCGAGTGGCAGGCGGACGGTCCGCGGCTCCATCTCCAACTCGACCATCTCGAGGTGGAGGGCCAGCCGACCGCGCTGCCGTGCAGTGGGTGCGACAACCCCGGGTTCCTGGGCACCGTCCGCTTCCACGCGGTCCCCCCCGTGCGGGTCTGGCTGGTGCGAATCCCGTACCAGCAAGCCCCTCGCGACCATCGCGGGATCGTCCCGACCCAGAACGACATCGACATGCTCGCCTCGTGGCTGCGACGGGCCTATCCGACCGCCGAGGTTCGCGACACCCAGATGTTCATGCCGATGCAGCCCGACCATCCCGAGGTCAGGGACAAGAACGGCAACGTCACGAGCGCGGGCTTCAACTGCGACGACATCAACGCCCGCCTCAGCGACTGGGTCAACGGCATGCAGGCGCAGGACCCGCGAACCCGCTACTACGGCGTCGTCAGCGACAACGCCGGGACGATGTTCATGCGCGGCTGCTCGGAGTCGATCGGCGGCCGCTTCGGGTCGGGCCCGTCGGGCCTCGGGAGCAACTTCACGAACTTCAGCTGGGACACCGACACCTCGTACGCCGACTGGTACGGGGGCCACGAGCTCGGGCACATGTACGGCCGCAAGCACCCTGGGTTCTGCAACAACAACTCCTCCGACGACGACAACTACCCCTACGCGGGCGGGCTGATCGGCAACCAGACATTCGACAACATCGGGGTGGACGTCGGCAACGCAACCCTCGGCGTCCCCACGAAGCTCTGGGACTGGCGCGCCGGAGCGAGCGACATCATGACCTACTGCGCCAACGAGTGGATGTCGGATTACACCTATCGCGGGATCCTCTCGAACCTCTGCGCGGCCGATCACGCGAACTGCCCCGACTTCGCGACGCTGAGCCGCTCGAAGCGTCGCCCGCCGGTGCGCCGCAAAGCTCGCGGCCGCGCCCTGATCGTGAACGGGTCGCTCGCCCTGCGCACCCGCAAGCTCGACCTCTCGCCGCTCAAGGCCCTGCGCGGGTTGACGCTAACGCAGCGACCCAAGAAGAGCGCCTACTCGATCGTCCTGCGCGACCGCCGCAGGCACGTCCTCGCCCGCTATCCCTTCACGCCGAGGGTCATGTCCGACCTGCCACCGAGCCAGGCGGCGGCGCTCGTCCACGAGGTCGTCCCGTTCAAGGCCGGCACCAGGCACATCACGGTCACGAAGCACAAGCGGACGCTCGCCTCGGTCCCTGTCTCGGCGCACGCGCCGACGGTGCGCTTGCTCACACCGCGCGGGGGCAAGGCCCTCGCCGGAGCGGTCAAGGTCCGCTGGAGCTCCAGCGACCGCGACGGCGGACACCGCACCTACACCCTCCTCTACAGCGCGAACGGAAGGAGCTATCTCCCCGTCGCCGCCGACCTCCACAAGCAGTCGTTCAAGGTCGACCTGGATCGGCTGCCCGGGGGGCCGAAGGCCCGCTTCCGGGTGATCGCGAGCGACGGCGTACTGACCGACACCGCGACATCCAAGGCATTCAGCGTGCCCGCGAAGCCCCCCCGCGTGTTGATCTCCACACCGTCAGACGGCGCAAACGCGGTCGAGGGCCAGCCGATCCAGCTAACCGCGGTGGTCGACGACCTCCAAGACGCTGCCTTCCCGACGTCGCGCATCGTCTGGCGATCTTCGCTCCAGGGAGACCTCGGCAAGGGCTCCTCGATCACCGCGTCACTTGAGCCCGGCACGCACAAGATCTCCGTCACGGCAACCAACACGGCCGGCAAGGCGACGACGGCATCGGTGACGGTCAACGTGGCGGCGATCCCGCCGACGTTCGACGCCACCGCCGCGCCGTAGTCAGCTCGTCGTGGCCGCCCGCAGCGCGAGCAGGAAGATCACCAGCGCCGAGACGGCCATCGCGCCGGTCTCGCGGCGGGTGATCGCCATCGCGATCGCACGCCGGCGCTCGGTGGGCAGCGAGTCGAAGTCGAGGCCCTCGAGCTCGCGCTCGGCGATGCCCGCTCGGAGGCCCTCGGCGAGGAGGGAAACGAGGAGCGGCAGGACGCCGTAGAGGTAGTGCAGGCCGCTCGGCGCGTTGCGGCCGCTGAGCAGGAGGATGGATCCGAACGCTGCCTGGAGCACCGCCGAGACCTGCATCGCGCGGAGCACGTACCAGAAGCCGACGGCCGGGCGTCGCCGGATCCAGGCGATCCCGCCCCAGAGCCCTGCCACCAGGCTCAGGGCGAGGAGGAGGATGCCGTTCGCGATGTGGACGTCGAGCACGGCGGCAGATTCGCAGGTCGTCCCTCGCCGAACGTGTTGGTGATGCGGAAAAGCACTATGTATCAACTCCGCACAAGCTCGCCTGCGGGTGTATAAACAGCCCGCCGTGCTCAGCAGCTACCTCCCAGTGCTCGTCTTCGGCGGTCTCGGCCTCATCACCGGAACGACGCTGGCGGTCCTCAACGGGATCATCGGGCCGAAGCGCGCGAGCAAGGCGAAGGAGGACCCTTATGAGTGCGGGCTGCCGAGCGAGGTGTCGCGCACGTTCCGCTTCGGCATCAGCTTCTACATGGTGGCGATGCTCTTCATCCTCTTCGACATCGAGGTGGTGTTCCTCTACCCCGTCGGGGTGATCCTGAAGGGGGCACATTCGGTGTTCGTTCTCGCCGAGATCATCGTGTTCGTGGTCCTCCTCCTGCTCGGCCTCGTCTACGTCTGGCGCCGGGGGGCCCTGAACTGGAAGTAAGGCGCGAGAAGCTCCGCGCCCTCGCGCCCCTCGACGGGCCGCCGGCCGTCGACGACCTCCGCGTCCGGCAGGTCCGCGCTCGTGACCTCCTTCGAGGCGACCTCGACGGAGCGGAGCTCGAGGAGCACGTCGAGGAGGCCGTTCTCACCACTCGGCTCGAGCAGATGCAGGCTTGGGGGCGGTCGAACTCGGTCTTCCCCCTCACCTTCGGGCTCGCCTGCTGCGCGATCGAGATGATGTCGATCGTCAGCCCGCGCTACGACATCGCCCGCTTCGGGGCGGAGAACATGCGGGCTTCGCCGCGGCAGGCGGACATGATCATCCTCTCGGGGCGCGTGTCGATCAAGATGGCCCCGGTCGTCCGGCGCATCTACGACCAGATGCTGGAGCCGAAATGGGCGATCTCGATGGGAGCCTGCTCCTCGTCGGGGGGCATGTTCTCCAACTACGCCGTCGTCCAGGGCGCGGACAAGTTCATGCCCGTGGACATCCACGTCCCTGGGTGCCCACCGCGCCCCGAGGCGCTGATCTACGGCTTCAACAAGCTGCAGCGGATGATCCAGGGGAACCCGGACCCGGGGTGGCGGCGACGCTACAACGCCGAGGGCACGGAGGAGTGGGCGCGGGACGAGTCGATTGGCGCACCCAGCGCCGAGGCCCTCGAGGCGTACGCGGCGGCTCGCGAGAGCGTCGGCTGATGCCCGACGCGCCCGGCCTCGAGCTGATCGCGCAGGAGCTCGACAAGGTCCGCAGCGGCGCCGTTCTCTCCACCTACCACGAGCACGGCCAGGCCTGCCTCGTGGTCGATCCCGGGGCGATCCGTGACGTGCTTCTTTGGTTGCGCGATACCCCCGGCCAGGAGTACCGCTTCCTCGCGAGCGTCCACGGGGTCGATTACCTGCCCGCCGAGCCGCGGTTCGGCGTCCACTACGAGCTCCTGAGCATGGACCGCGTCGAGCGGCTCCGGGTCCGCGCCGCGCTGGCCGACCCCGGGGACGGCGAGCTGCCCCAGATCGAGTCGATCACCGACCTCTTCCCGACCGCCGACTTCCAGGAGCGGGAGGTCTACGACTTCTTCGGCATCGCCTTTCGCGGCCATCCAGACCTGCGTCGGATCCTCATGCCCGAGAACTACGTCGGCTGGCCGCAGCGCCGCGACTTCCCCGTCGGCGGTGAGCCGGTGATCTTCACCCACAACGAGCGCGACGTCCCGAGGTGGTTCGAATGAGCGCGACCGGGTCGGTCGGCCGCGACGCTCCCTCCTACAGCGAGGCCCAGGTCATCGGCAGCTCGGTCGTGGAGCAGACCGAGGCGGACGCCGACCAGGAGATGCTCACGGTCAACATGGGCCCGCACCACCCCGCGACGCACGGGGTGCTGCGCCTCCTCGTGAGCCTCGAGGGCGAGGTGGTCCGCGATCTGAAGCCGATCATGGGCTATGTCCACACCGGGATCGAGAAGAACTGCGAGGACAAGAGCTACTGGAAGGCGATCCCGTTCGTGGAGCGGATGGACTACCTCGCCTACTTCTCGAACATGGAGGCGTTCGTCGGCTGCATCGAGCGGCTGATCGAGCTCGAGATCCCGGACCGCGCCAAATACCTGAGGGTGATCCACATGGAGCTCAGCCGGATCCACTCGCACCTTGTCTGGCTCGGCACCTCGGCGCTCGACCTCGGGGCGATGTCGATGTTCTTCTACTGCTTCCGCGACCGCGACCGCCTGCTCGACCTGTTCGAGATGTCGACCGGGCAGCGGATGCACACCCGCTACTTCCAGGTCGGGGGCGTAGCCGAGGACATCCCGGTCGGCTTCGCCGAAGCGGTGCTTCGGTTCTGCGCCGAGTTCCCGACCCGAGTCGACCAGTACGAGGCGCTTCTCACCAACAACGAGATCTTTCTCAACCGGACCAAGGGCGTCGGCACGGTCCCGAAGGAACGCCTGCTCGAGCTCGGCGTGACGGGACCGCTGCTGCGCGCCGCGGGCGAGCCCTGGGACCTTCGCAAGGCCGCCCCGGAGCTCTCCTACGCGGACTTCGACTTCAAGATCCCGGTCGGCACGGTCGGCGACGGCTGGGACCGGTTCAAGGTCCGCGTGACGGAGATGCGGGAGTCGGCGCGCATCGTCCGGCAGGCGGTGGAGGGGCTCCCCGAGGGGCCGTGGATCTCCGACGACCGCAAGTACGTCCTTCCCCCGCGCCACGAGCTCTCGACCTCGATGGAGGCGCTGATCCACCACTTCAAGCTCGTCACCGAGGGATACCGCGTGCCGCCGGGCGAGGCCTACTACGCGGTCGAGTCGCCGCGGGGCGAGATCGGCTGCTTCATCCTGGCCGACGGCTCCGCGAAGCCGGCCCGAGTTCATTTCCGCGAGCCGTCATTCGTCAACCTCCAGGCGCTGCGCGAGATGTGCGTCGGGGGCTACCTTGCCGACCTGATCCAGAACCTGGCGATGCTCGACCCCATCCTCGGGGGGATCGACAGGTGAGCCCGGAAGCCGGCGATGCCTGGGTGCCGGAGATCATCCCGACCGACGACCTCTCGGCCGCCGACCGCCACGCGCTCATCGCCTCGATGCGGCCCGAGGACGCCGAGGCCGTGCCCGAGCTCCACGAGGTCGACGTTCCCGACGACCTGAAGGAGGAGATCGAGGCGGCCATGGGTCGCTACCCCGAGCTTCGCTCGGCCTCCATCCCCGCCCTCTGGGCAGTCCAGCGCCGGTACGGCTGGTGCTCGCCCGACGGCATCCGCGAGGCGGCGGCGGTCATGGGACTGACCCCCGGCTTCCTCGAGTCCGTCGCGAGCTTCTACGACCTCTTCCGGCTCGAGCCGGTGGGGCGCCACCGCGTCCTCGTCTGCACCAACATCTCATGCTGGATGCGCGGCGGCGACCAGCTGCTGGACGCGTTCTGCGAGGCGGCGGGGTGCGACGCCGACGAGGCGGGCCATGGCGGGGCCAGCTCGGACGACGGCGAGCTGTTCGTCTCGGGCTTCGAGTGCCTCGGCGCCTGCGACATCGCGCCGATGGCCTCGATCGACGAGCGCTACTACGGGCCGCTCGACCCGGCCGACGCCGCGAGGGCGGTCTCGGAGCTTCGTGCGGGCGCCGAGCCGGTCGCCGAGAGGGCGCTCGCCAAGCGGCCACTCGCCGGGGGCTCGGGAGACGGTGACTTTCGTCTCAAGGTGGGCGACGGCGATGGCTGAGAGCCGCATCCTCTTCCGCGGCGTCGACGACCCGGAGCTGCGCACGATCGACGGCTACCGCCGCTGCGGAGGCTACTCGGCGCTCGAACGGGCGTACCGCGGCATGGACCCGGACGAGCTGCTGTCCGAGCTCGAGCAATCCGGCCTTCGCGGCCGCGGCGGCGCCGGCTTCTCGATGGGCAAGAAGGGTTCCTTCCTCCCCCGCGGCGAGATGGACAAGTACCTCTGCTGCAACGCCGACGAGTCGGAGCCGGGCACCTTCAAGGACCGCGAGCTCATGTTCAAGAACCCGCACCTGCTCGTCGAGGGCGTCGCGATTGCCGCGCTGGCGGTCGACGCGACGAGGGCCTTCATCTTCATCCGCGGCGAGTACGCGGAGGTCGCCGATGGGCTCGACGCGGCCGTCGCCGAGGCCTATGCGGCCGGCTTCCTCGGGGAGGACGTGCTCGGAAGCGGGATGACCGTGGAGCTCGTCGTCCACCGTGGCGCGGGCGCGTATATCTGCGGCGAGGAGACCGCGCTGCTCGACTCGCTCGAGGGGAAGCGCGGCAACCCGCGGCTCAAGCCGCCGTTTCCGGCCGTCCAGGGACTCTATGGCGGCCCGACGCTGATCAACAACGTCGAGACGCTCATGAACGTGCCGCTGATCGTCTCCAACGGCCCCGACTGGTACAAGCGGCACGGCACCGACCAGTCGACCGGCACGAAGGTCGTCTCGGTCTCCGGTTGCGTCCAGCGTCCCGGCAACTACGAGATCGAGCTCGGAGTCCCCTCGCGGGAGATCATCTACGGACTCGCCGGCGGACCGCCGGACGGCCACCGCGTGAAGGCCTGGTTCCCGGGTGGCTCCTCGGCGCCGGTGCTGACCGAGGACGACCTCGATCTTCCCTACTCGTTCGAGGCGATGGCGGAGGCCGGCTCGATGCTCGGATCAGGCGCCATCATCGTCGCCGACGAGACTGTCTCGATCCCCGAGCTGGCGCTACGAACCGCGCGCTTTTACCACCACGAGTCGTGCGGGAAGTGCACGCCCTGCCGCGAGGGCACGAACTGGACCGTGAAGATGCTCGAGCGGGTCGTGCGCGGCGACGCGACGCCGATGGACCTCGACATCATCTCCTCGGTCCAGGAGAACATCATCGGGCACTGCCTCTGCGTGCTCGGCGACTCGATGGCGATGCCGGTCGGGGCGATGGTGAAGAAGTTCCGGCCGGAGTTCGAGGGGCTGATGCCGGGCATCAAGGCTGAGGCGGTGGCGGCGTGAGCCCCGGTCTCCAGATCACCCTCGTCGTCGACGGGGTCGAGGTCACGGCGCCCGAGGGCCAGATGCTCGTCGACGCGGCGAAGGGCGGAGACGTCGAGATCCCCGTCTTCTGCTACGAGCCGAAGCTCGGGCATCCGGTGGGCGCGTGTCGCATGTGCCTCGTCGAGATCGAGGGCATCCCGAAGCTCCAGACCGCCTGCTCTACGCCCGTGCGGGACGGAATGGTGGTCTACACGCAGACGGATCGTGTGGTCGAGGCGCAGAACGCCGTCGTCGAGTTCCTGCTCGTCAACCACCCGCTCGATTGCCCGGTGTGCGACAAGGGCGGCGAGTGCCCACTCCAGGACATCGCTATGGGCTGGGGCCCCGGGCACAGCCGCGTCACCGATCCCAAGCGCCACTTCCAGAAGCCGGTCCCGCTTTCCCCGCTCGTTCGGATCGACCGCGAGCGCTGCATCCTCTGCTACCGCTGCGTTCGCTTCAGTCAGGAGATCGCCGAGGACGAGCAGCTCCAGCTTCTCGCCCGCGGGGCGCAGACATACGTCGGCACGTTCGACGACCGCCCCTACATCGCCCCCTTCCACGGCAACGTCATCGAGCTCTGCCCGGTCGGCGCGCTCACCTCCGAGGCCTATCGCTTCCGCGCGCGCCCCTGGGACATCGAGGACGCGGGCTCGGTCTGCACCCTCTGCCCCTCTCAGTGCAACGTGAAGTTCACGGTCCGCGACGAGGAGGTAAACCGCGTCCTGGCCCGCGACAACCACGACGTCGACGACGGGTGGCTTTGCGACAAGGGGCGCTTCGGCTTTCAGATGATCTCCTCGCCAGACCGCCCGGCGCGGCCGCAGATCCGCGCCGGCGGCGCGCTGCGCGACGCGACGTGGGCGGAGGCGATCGGCAAGGTGGCCGAGGGGCTCGGCGCGGCCCGCGGCAAGGTCGCCGCTCTCGTCGGCGGCTCGGCGACCAACGAGGAGGGCTACCTGGTTCAACGAATCGTTCGCGGGGCGCTCGGCTCGCCCCACGTGGACTCGCGCCCGACACCAGGCCCGTCGCGCGACCTGCTCGTCGAGCTTTCGCGGCCCGAGCGAGCGGCGTCGATCAGCGAAGTCGGCTCCGCCGACGCGATCCTCGTGCTCGACTGCGACCCCCTCCACGAGATGCCGATCCTCGACCTGCGGATCCGCAAGGCGGTGCGGCTCGGCGGCGCCAAGCTCGTCGTCGCGTCGGCGCGGCCCACGGCGCTCGACGGCGGAGCCGAGGAGGTCACCCGATTCGAGCCCGGCGGCGCCGCCGGGTGGGCCGCCTCGCGGCCGACCGAGATCGCGAGCGTCCTCGAGTCCGTCGACAACGTGGTCATCCTCTACGGCGAGCGGGCGATGGGCGGCGACGGCGCAGGCCCCGTGCTCGAGCTCGCGCGCCGCGTTGGCGCCAAGCTGATGGAGGTGCCCGCGGGCGCGAACGGCCGCGGGCTTCGAGAGGTCGGATGCCTTCCCGGAGTCGGGCCGGGCCTCGCCGCAGCTGACGCCGGCAAGACCGCCGATGAGATCAAGGCGGCTTTGGAGACCGGCGAGATCGAGGGGCTGATCCTGTGGGAGGCCGACCCCGTGCGCGACCTGCCCGACTCGAAGGGCTGGCGCGCAGCGCTCGGCGCCGCCGACTTCGTCGTCTCCGTGTCGATGTTCGGCAACGAGTCCGGAGGTCACGCCGACGTCCACCTGCCCGCCGAGGCGTACGCGGAGAAGGAGGGCACGGTCACGCATCCCGACGGGCGCCTCCAGCGGGTGCGGCCGAACGTCCCGGCGCCCGGCGCCGTCCGCCCGGGGTGGGAGGTGCTCGCGGAGCTGGCCGCCCGGCTGGGCGACGAGACCGGGATCGACTCAGCCGCCGAGGCGCTCGAAGCGCTCGCGTTGGAAGTCTCCTTCTACGCCGGGATCACGGCGGAGGAAATCGGTGGCCTCGGCATCAGATGGCAGGAGCGAGGGGATGGGGCGTCGGGCATTGCCCCGGTCTCACCCTCCTCGGCTGAGCCGCAGCGCTCTGCCGCCGAGGATTCTGCCCTCGTCGAAGGTTCGCCCGGAGCAACGCCCGACGCCCCTGAAGGACAAGGACTGGAACTCGGCACCTATCGGGACCTTTGGGCTGCCGAGGCCGCGGAGCGATCTCCCGCCCTGCGGTTCCTCGTTCCGAGCCAGCATCTCGAGCTCGCCCCCGCCGATGCCGAGCGCCTCGGCGTCGCGCAGGGCGACGAGGTCGATGTCCGGTCGAACGGATCCAGCGTGCGGGCGCGCGTGACGGTGCACGAGCGCATGCGCGAAGGCGCCGGGTTCCTGATCGAGGGGCTCGCCGAGAACGGCGCCAATGTCCTGTCGGGCGCCACCGCCGTCGAGGTCAGCAAGGTGGAGGAGGCGGCCGGGTGACCGTCATCCCCCTCGCCGATCCGAACTTCGCCGAGGCGACCTGGATCCTGATCGTCAAGTCGATCGTGATCTTCGCGGTCGTGATGGGCATCGTTCCGCTCCTCACCGTCGCCGAGCGCAAGATCCTCGGCCGGTTCCAGGCCCGCTACGGGCCGAACCGCGTCGGTCCGGTCGGACTGCTCCAGCCGCTGGCCGACGCGGTGAAGCTGATCTCGAAGGAGCACTTCCAGCCCCGGAACGCCGTCGGGCTCCTCTGGGTGGCGGGGCCCGTCCTGGTCGTCTTCTCGGGCCTCACCGCGCTCGCGATCATCCCGTTCGGGAACGTCCAGGACGGCTTTGGCCTCTACGGCATCGACGTGCCGATCGGCGTCCTCTACTTCTTCGCCTTCAGCTCGTTCGCCTTCTACGGCCTGCTGCTCGGCGGCTGGTCGTCTGGCTCGAAGTACAGCTTCCTGGGATCGATGCGCTCGGCGGCGCAGCTCATCTCCTACGAGATCTCCATGGGGCTGGCGCTGCTCGGCGCGATCATGATGGCCGGCTCGCTCTCGCTGACGCAGATCGTCGAGGCCCAGGGCCAGATCTGGTACGTCGTCCCGCAGCTCGTCGGCTTCCTGATCTTCATGGTCGCCGGGTTCGCCGAGGCGAACCGGGCGCCGTTCGACCTCCCCGAGGCCGACGCCGAACTCGTCGCCGGCTACCAGACCGAGTACGGGGGCATGCGCTACGGCGCCTTCGCGATGGCCGAGTACATCGAGATGTTCGTCATCTCCGGGATCGCCGCCACCTTCTTCCTCGGCGGCTGGCACGGCCCCGGGCCCGGCTGGCTCGACCCGATCTGGGTGCTCATCAAGATCCTCGCGCTCATCTTCGTCTACATGTGGGTGCGCGCGACCCTGCCGCGACTGCGCTACGACCAGCTCATGTCGCTGGGCTGGAAGGTGCTGTTGCCCCTGGCGACGCTGAACGTGCTCGTGACCGCGGTGCTGGTGACCGTCACATGAGTGCGAACGGCGGCGGCGCGTACCCCTACCTCCCCGACGACAGCGTCGTCGAGGTGCAGCGCGGCCCCGAGCCCGGCGGCCCGAAGGGCGCCTACCGCGCGTTCGGCGAGACGCTGCGCGGGCTGAAGACGACGATGGCGCGGATCGCCGAGGGGCCGGTGACGATCCAGTACCCGGAGCAGAAGACGCCGGTCTACCCGCGCTTCCGGGGGCGCCACAAGCTCCACCGGTTCGAGGACACGGGTCTTGAGAAATGCGTCGGGCTGCTCGCTCTGCGCCGCCGCCTGCCCCGCTGACTGCATCCGCGTCGTCGCCGCCGAGAACGACCCGGCCGACCGCGTCTCGGCCGGTGAGCGGTACGCCGCCGTCTACGAGATCAACCTCTCGCGCTGCATCTTCTGCGGCTACTGCGAGGTCGCGTGCCCGTTCGACGCCATCACGATGGGACACGAGTACGAGATGGCCGACTACAACCGCGAGGACCTGATCTTCACGAAGGAGATGCTCCTCGCCGAGCCGGTGGAGCGGACGCCGCTGCGGCGGGAGGGCGAGTAGGCGTGGTCCAGATCTGCTTCTTCGTCGGGGCGATCGGCGCACTCGCGGGGGCGATCGCCGTCGTCCTCCTGCGCAACCCGTTCTACAGCGTGCTCGCGCTCGTCGTCCACCTCGTCTCGCTCGCGGGGCTGTTCCTCCTGCTGCACGCTCAGTTCATCGCCGCGGCGCAGGTGGTGGTCTACGCCGGGGCCGTGATGGTCCTCTACGTCTTCGTCGCCGCCTACATCGGCCAGCAGGAGGAGCCTCTGTACGAGCCGATCGCCGGCCAGCGGGTCCTCGCGCCGCTGCTCGGAGTGGCCCTATTCGTGGAGCTTTCGATCGCCGTGCTCGGGACCGCGCTCAGCTCAATTTCCAGCGAGGGCCCGAAGATCTCAGACTCCTTCGGCGCCCCGGCGTCGATCGGCAACCTCCTGCTCGAGCGCTTCCTGGTGGTCTTCGAAGGGGCGTCGATGCTGCTGCTGGTCGCGGCGATTGGCGCGGTGGTCCTGGCGGCGAGGCGGCGCGACGTGGACGGCGACGCCACTGAGGCCAGCTGATGAACGTCTCCTGGTACCTCGTCCTCTCGGCGCTGCTGTTCGCGGTCGGAGCGTGTGGGGTCCTGCTGCGGCGAAGCCCGCTGGTGATCCTTCTCTGCCTCGAGCTGATGCTGAACGCCGCCAACCTCGCCCTCGTGGCCTTCTCACGCTCCGTGGGCAACGAGGAGGGTCAGGTGTTCGCCCTCATCGTCATGGTCGTCGCCGCCTGTGAGGTCGTGGTCGGGCTCGGGCTCATCGTCGCGATCTTCCGCCGCAAGCTCCCGCTCGACATCGACGACCTGCGGAGCCTCCGCGGGTGAGCGCGACCACATACGGCTGGCTCGTCCTCGCCTTCCCGCTCGCCGGCTGCCTGGTCTGCGCCTTCGGCTACAAGAAGCTGCCGGGTCGCACCGCGGGCTGGATCGGGACCGTCGCGATCGGCCTGTCGTTCCTGGCCTCGATCCGGATCGTGGTTGCACTCCTCGACCGCACCGAGAGCCACCGCCAGCTCACATCCACTCTCTACCACTACGCGCAGGGCGCAGGCCTCGACATCAAGCTCGGGATCCTCGTCGACCCGCTGTCGATCTTCATGTGCCTGGTGATCACGGGTGTCTCGACGCTGATCCATCTCTACTCGATCAGCTACATGACGTCCGACCGCGGCTTCGCCCGCTACTTCAGCTACCTCAACTTCTTCGTCTTCTCGATGCTGCTGCTGGTCTTGGCCGGCAACTTCGTGCTGCTCATCGTCGGCTGGGCGTTCGTCGGCTTCGCGTCCTACGCGCTGATCAGCTTCTGGTACCGGCGCCAGACCGCCACGAAGGCGGGGATGAAGGCGTTCGTCATCAACGTGGTCGGCGACATCGGGCTGGTGCTCGCCACGTTGTTCGTCTTCCGCGATCTCGGCACCTTCGACTTCCTCACTGCGTTCTCGAAGGCGGAGCACACCTTCCACACCAACCAGGGGGTGGTGGTCGCGATCTGCCTGCTGCTCCTCGTGGGCGCCTTTGCGAAATCGGCGCAGCTCCCGCTCCACACCTGGCTCCCCGACGCGATGGAGGGCCCCACGCCCGTCTCGTCGCTGATCCACGCGGCAACGATGGTGACGGCGGGCGTCTACCTGATCGCCCGTATGCATCCGTTCTTCGAGTTGGCGCCCACGGCGGCCGACATCTCCGCCTGCGTCGGCCTAGCCACGCTGCTCTTCGCCGCCACCGTCGCCCTCGTGGTCACCGACCTGAAGCGGATCATCGCCTACTCGACGATCAGCCAGATCGGCTACATGATCGTCGGCGTCTCGATCGGCGCGTACGCGGCGGGCATGTTCCAGCTCATGGCGCACGCCTTCTACAAGGCGCTTCTGTTCATGGCGGCCGGCTCGGTCATCGGCGCGATGGCGGGGGAGCAGAACATCGACCGGATGCGCGGGATGCGCAAGGCGATGCCGTTCACCTCCCTCCTCCTCCTGATCGGCGCCTTGGCGCTGGCGGCGTTCCCGTTCACCTCCGGCTTCTTCTCCAAGGACGACATCCTCGCCTCGGCGGCGAGCCTCGGGGGCTGGTACATCATCTTCACGATCGGCGGCTACGTCGGCGCGGTCTTGACGGGCTTCTACGCGTTCCGCATCGTGTTCCGCGTCTGCACGGGCGACCCGTGTCCCGAGGCAACGGAGCTCGAGGAGGGCCACCTCGCCCACGCCGAGCCCTTCAACCCGGCCAGCGGTGAGAAGGAGGACACCGACATCGGCTTCCCCGGCTCCGAGCACCACATCGCTGAGCGGGAAATGCCCATGAAGGTGGCGATGAGCATCCTCGGCGTGCTGTCGCTGTTCGGCGGCCTGATCGAGGTCCCCGGGCTCGACGAGGGGATTCGGAACTTCCTCGCGGGCAGCTTCCTCGACTCGACGCTGTATGAACGTATCTCGCCGTCGATCGGCGACGAGTGGATCGGGCTTGCGATCGGCGGCGTGATCTCGATCATCGGCATCTCGATCGCCTACTACTGCTACGTCCGCAAGCCCGGGGTGACCCTCCGCCTGGCCGAGCAGCTGCCGCGCCTCCACGCCTTTCTCGCGGGCAAGTGGTACTTCGACGAGATTCAGGACGCGCTCGTCTACCGGCCGGTCATCGCCATCGGCGGGTTCGCGAACGCGGTCTTCGAGCGGGTCGTGGTGCAGGGGATCGTCAACGGGACGGTCGGGATCGTCCGCGGCGTCGGCGTGGTCGTCCGCGGCTCGCAATCCGGGTTCGTGCGCGCGTACGCCCTGCTTCTGGTGGGCGGCTTCGCCGCCCTGGCTCTCTACTTCCTGATCGTGAGCAGCTGATGCTGAGCGTGCTCCTGTGGCTGCCGCTCGCTTTCGGGATCGTCGGCTTCCTGCTCCCTCGCCGCGTGGTCGGGCCGCTCGCCGTCGTCGGATCGCTCGCCACGCTCGGGATCGCGATCGCGCTCCTCGCCGACTTCCAGCTCGGCACCTCGGCGCTCCAGCACTCGGTCGACACGAGCTGGATCCCCGGCCTCGGCGTCGACTACTCGCTCGGGGTCGACGGGCTCAGCATCTTCATGGTCCTCCTCACGGCGCTGCTGTGGGCCGGCGCTACCGTCTGGAGTGCCTTCCACGCGCCCGAGGGCCGCGAGCGCGTCTACTTCTTCATGCTCGCCCTCGGCGAGACGGCGGCGCTCGGGGCCTTTCTCGCCCAAGACCTGCTGCTCTTCGTCCTCTTCTTCGACCTGATGCTGGTTCCGTTCTGGTTCCTGATCGGCGTCTTCGGCGGCGAGGGGCGGATCGCGGCGACGACGAAGATGATCGTCTACACCCTCGTCGGCTCGCTTCTGATGCTCGTGGCCGCGATCGCGACCGCCGTGCTCTCGGCCGACTCGGTGGGCCATCTCACCTTCTCGATCGCCGCCCTCCGCGCCCACACGCTGGGAACCGGCAGTCAGTACTGGATCTTCTGCTTCTTCGCGATCGCGTTCCTGGTGAAGATGCCCGCCTTCCTCGTTCACGGCTGGATGCCCGACGCCTACCGGGCTGCGCCGCTGCCCGTGCTGGCCCTGCTGTCCGGCGTGCTCTCCAAGGTCGGCGCCTATGGCTTCCTGCGGGTGGTCCTGCCGCTGTACCCCCAGGCGAGCGCCCACTTCCAGGAGCTGGTGCTTCTGATCGCGTTGGCGAGCATCCTCTACGGCTCGGTGATGGCCTTCACGCAGACGAACGTGCGGCTCGTCGCCGGCTACTCGTCGGTGGCGCAGCTCGGTTTCATCACCCTCGGGATCTTCTCGCTGCGCGCCGAGGGGGCGACCGGATCGGTGCTCCAGATGGTCAACCACGGCCTCGTCGTCGGCGCGGTCTTCTTCGTCGTCGCGATTCTCTGGGAGCGCACGGGCACCGAGGACCTGACGCGCCTCGGCGGCATGGCGAAGAGGGCGCCGGTGCTGGCGGCGCTCTTCCTGATCGTCGCCCTCGCCACCCTGGCCATGCCCGGGTCGGCCAACTTCACGGGCGAGTTCTACATCCTGCTCGGCGTCTTCCAATCGAAGATCGTGTTCGCATTCGTCGCGTCGATCGGGGTCGCGCTGGCCGCCTACTACTCGATCCGCCTCTTCCAGCGGACGATGCACAACCGCCTCCCCGAGGGGGCGGAGTCGCGCGAGATCGGCCTCCGAGAGGCCCTGGTGGTGGTTCCGCTCGTGGCCTGCATCGTCGCGCTGGCGCTCTACCCGGGGCTGATCACGAAGCGGGCTGACACATCGGCGAGGGGGAGCGTCGCCGCGGCCACCGCATCCCGTCCAGAAGGCGTCACGGTCGCGAGCGTCCGGAGATGAGCGCCTTCACCGCCCCCCACATCGACTACGGCGGGCTCTCGCCCGTCATCGCTCTCTCCGCGGGTGTCTGCGTCGTGCTCGTCGTGGGCCTCTTCACCCGCGGCCGCCGCCAGCGGACCGCCGTGTCGATCGTCACCCTCGCGACGCTCGCCGTGGTCGCCGTTCGCTGCATCATCCAGTGGACCGACGCTCCCACCGCTCTCGTCGCGGGCGCGCTGCGCGTCGACGACCTCGGCCTCGCGGCAACCATGATCGCGATCTTCGCCGCCGCCTTCGTCGTGCCGCTGAGCTGGCGCGAGGACGCGTTCGAGCGGCCGATCGGGCCTTCGGGGCACGCCGAGTTCCAGGCGCTGCTTCTCGCATCGGTGCTGGGGATGACGCTGCTCGCCCAGGCCCAGAACCTGATCACGCTCTTCGTCGGCCTCGAGCTGCTGTCGGTACCGCTCTACGTCATGTGCGGGTCGGCGCTGCGCCGCCGACGGTCGCTCGAGTCCGGCCTCAAGTACCTGATCGTGGGGTCGCTCGGCTCGGCGACGCTTCTTTACGGCCTCGCGTTCCTCTACGGCGGCTCCGCCTCCACCGACTTCCAGGGGATTCGCGACGCGGTGGGCGGCGGCCTTGGCGATGACCCCTTGATCCTCATCGGCATCGGCCTCGCGGCGACGGGGCTCGCGTTCAAGACGTCAATCGCACCGTTCCACCAATGGACGCCCGACGTCTATCAGGGTGCACCGACGCCGGTGACAGCGTTCATGGCGGTGGCGACGAAGGCGGCTGCGTTCACCGTCTTCGTGCGGTTCTTCCTCGTCGCCCTCGGCCCCGCGGCCGACAACTGGCAGCCGGCGCTGGCCGCGCTGGCGGCGATCTCGATCGTCGTCGGCAACATCGGCGCGCTCGGCCAGGACTCGCTCAAGCGGCTTCTCGGCTACTCGGGAATTGCCCAGGCCGGCTACATGCTCGTCGGCCTCGTCGCGGCGAGTACGGTCGGCGTCAACGCGCTGGTCTTCTACCTCGCGGCCTACACGCTCATGAACCTCGCAGCGTTCGCCGTCATCGTCGTCCGCGAGCGCGAGACGCAGTTCGGAGATGACATCCGCTCGGTGCAGGGCCTGGGTCGTGAGCGCCCGGAGCTCGCCTGGCCGCTCACGATCTCGATGCTCGCGCTCGCAGGCCTGCCGGCGACCGCGGGCTTCATGGGCAAGCTCTACCTGATCGAGGCGGCGGTGGGCTCGAGCTACACATGGCTCGGCGTGATGATCGCCATAGGGACGATGATCTCCCTCGCCTACTACCTGCGCGTCGTGGCGGCCGTGTGGATGCGGCCGGCGGCGGCGGCGGTTCCCGGCGAGAGCCCTGACACCCGCGAGCTTCCGGCCATGGCAGGCGGCTCCCCGGAGGCCGATGACGAGCCGTTCGCGACCGAGCCCGGATCAGGGCCGGCCCGCTGCTGGGTCATCGTCGCGCTCGCTGTGGGCGCCGCCGCCGCCACGGTCTTCTTCGGGATCATCCCCTCGCCGCTCGTCGACTGGGCCAACCACGCCGGCGCCGCGATCTCGGGGTTCATCCCCGGCTGACGATGCTGCACCACGTCTCGCTCGAGGTCCCGCCCGACGAGGTCGAGCGAACGGTTGAGTTCTGGACACTTCTCGGCTTCGAGCGGCTCCCGGCCCCGGACGCCATCGCCGAGTACGTCACCTGGCTCGAGCGCGGGGCCAACCAGATCCACCTGATCCACACGCCCGAGCCCACGGTGCCGTTGCTCGGGCACCCAGCGGTCGTTGCCGCCGACTTCGACGCAACCGTCGCGGCGCTGCGCGAGGCGGGCTTCAGGGTCGAGGAGGCTGGCCAGCTCTGGGGCGAGCCCCGCGCGTTCGCGGTCGCGCCGGCGGGACACCGGGTCGAGCTGATGAAGGCCCCGCCTGCGTTGGGGTCGGCAGGCTAGACGTCGTCTTGAGCGGCTCTTCGCCCGGGCGCAGGTGAAGCTCGTCAGCCGCCCGCGCCAGCTCGTCGAGCTTGGCGGCCTCGCGTCGCGGGACTCCACCGTGGAGCGTGCCGCCGGCGCTCATCCGGATCCTCAGCGCGACGTCGATCGTCTCACCGGCGAACTCGCGGTACGCATCACGGGACGCGGCCAGCTGCTCGTTCAAGTAGGCGATCAACGCGGTCACGAGGAGCAGCGCCGGGACGAAGACGAGGGCGCTGGAGAGCGCCGTGTGCCCGTTCTCAGTGACCGCGAGGGCCAGGGTCAGGCCCCCGGCGGCGAACGCCGCGTGCGCCGCGACCGCCCGCCGCGTTGCGAAGACGTAGGCGGCATAGGCGAGGACGACGAAGTACGCAGCGCGATAGACGGGGCTGAAGACGATCAGCGACAGCGTGACGGCGACCGTCCCCGTCGCGGTCGCGACATGGAGCCAGACATCGCTCATGCGAGACCAGGGCGCAAGGTAGAGCCCGGCTCCGACCAGGAGAACCGCCGCTGTTACCAGGTAGCCCAGCGGGGGCGGCTGCGCGTCGAGCAGCAGCGTGCTCGGTAACGAGAAGACCGCGCCTGCGATGAAGAGCACGCCGGCCAATCGCCCACTCGCCCGGCGGAGCGAGTCGCGGGTTGGCGGGACGAGGGAGGTGTTCAACGGCGCTTCCATAAAGACGCGGCCTGCCTTTTCACCCGCAGGGAAGCTTTGGACAAAGACGGTCACTTCCGTTATCGGAACCGGAGTGACATTCCTGAAGCCGCACACGCACACGCGAGGGCGTCGCCGCTCATCTCTAGGATCGGCGGATGCGCTATCCGGTCGAGGAGTTCACCGCCTCCGAGCGCGCCGTGCTCTCCGCGCACTTCACCAACCTCGACCGGCCCGTGTTCTGCCTCGTCAACCTGCCCGAGACGATCAAGGGAGCGCTCTTCGCGCGCTACTCGCGCTACTCGGGCTCGCTTCGGCGCCTGTTCCTCGACGAGTTCGCCGCCGACGTCCCGGAGGGCGGGCGCCCGCTCGACGGCGCCGAGGGAGAGCGCGCCGCTGGCCTCTACGAGCGGGTGTTCATCGGCTACGGCGACGACTCCATCGCGCAGGTCGGCGGCGCGCACCTGGCCTGCGAGTACGCGTCGAACCTGCTGACGAAGCTCCTCCAGCGAGGACGCCTCGCGGCCTACCTCGAGCAGTCGACGCGCTACATCCCTTACGACCGGCCGCTCCCGGGCGGCGGCTACCGCTACTGGGCCGACGAGCGGCTCGGCTTCGAGTACGGCGCGGCGATGGACGAGCTGTTCGCGATCTACTCGCGAAGCCTGGAGCGGGTGCAGGCCTGGGCGGCCGAGCGCTGGCCGCGCAAGGACGGCGAGCCGGAGGGCGCCTGGCGGAGCTCGGTGCGCGCCAAGGCACTCGACCTCCTGCGCGGGCTCCTGCCCGCGGCGACCCTCAGCCACGTCGGCGTCTTCGCATCCGGCCAGGCCTACGAGCAGCTCGTCATGCGCCTCATGGCCTCGCCCCTGCCGGAGGCCCACGCGTACGGGGAGATGATCCTGCGCGAGCTGAAGCAGGTGATCCCGAGCTTCGTCGCGAGGCTCGACCGGCCCGAGCGAGGGGGCGAGTGGATCGGCTACCTGCGCGAGCGCCGCGAGGCGGCGGAGGGCGTGGCGGCGCGCCTCGGGCTCGATCGCCCCGAGCCGGCCGACGGCCCGACCGTCGAGCTCGTGCACACGGACGGCAGCGAGGACGACCTCATTGCCGCGTGCCTGTACGAGTCGGCCGCCGTCGGCGAGCCGGCGATCCGGGAGCGGGTCGTCGGCCTCGGTGCGGATGAGCGCGCGGCGCTGATCGGCGAGCTCGCCGGGGAGCGCCGCAACCGCCGCCACCGGCCCGGGCGTGGATGGGAGGCGGTTCGGTACCGGTTCGAGATCGTCTCCGACTACGGCGGCTTTCGCGACCTCCAGCGCCACCGCCTGCTCACCTGCCAGTGGCAGCGCCTGAGCCCCGATCTCGGCGCCGGAGTGCCCGAGGAGCTTCGCGACGCCGGCGTCGGCGGCGAGTACGAGCGCGGCCTCGAGATCTCGCGCGCCGAGTTCGAGCGGCTCGCCGGCGCCGGGCTGCGCGACGAGGCTCCTTACGCCCTGTGCCTCGGCTACCGGATCCGCTACGTCCTCGACCTCAACGCGCGCGAGGCGATGCACGTTGCGAGCTGCGCTCCGCCCCCGAGGGCCACCCCACCTACCGCGCCGTCGCCCAGGCGATGCACGAGCGGATCGCGGCGGTGCATCCCGCGATCGCGAGCGCGATGAGCTACGTCGACACCTCGACCGAGCCGCGCCTCGAGCGGATCATGAGCGAGATCCGCTCGCATCGAAAGCGGGTCGCGGCCGACATCGCCGACGCGGCCGCGGCCTGACGCCCCTCAGCGGCGGCGCTTGCGCTTGCGCTTCTGCGTCGGCCCGCACGTGGACCCGGCGCCGTTCCGCGGCGCCCCGCCTCGCGGCCCGTGCCCTCGACCGCGTCGTCGCGCGCGGCTCCGCCTGGCCGCTGCTGGCCGCGGCGCGGGCCACGGCACCGCCTCGCCGGCCGCCCAGGCCGGCAGGCTGCCTCCCGGTACCCGGTCGATGAATATCAGGCCCAGCAAGCCGAACCACAGGGCGAGGAAGATCGGCGCCGGCGGAAGCAGGATGAGCGCCGCGCCGAGCGCCATCCCCAGCGTCCCGAAGAATCGGGTGAGGAGGCCCGCGCGGTAGGCCCAGAGCGCCGTGTAGACGATGCCCCGATCATCGCGAGCGCAGCCGGGAGATGACGTTCGTCGCCGCGTGACCGTGGAGTTGTCGTCGGCGATCTTCGTCGCCTCGGCGTCCCCGCCTTCCCGTCCGTGGTCACGCTGGTGTCGACGTCGCTTGCCCAGCATCGATCTCGGCGACCGAGTATCGACGGAGTGCGCCCTGGTCAGAGCAGCCGATCAGGTCCTTCTCCTGGCTCTGGGGGTAGCCGACCGAGTAGAAGTCGCCGTGAGCGTCTCGATCTCGAGCCGTTGTCGTCCGTGTAGACGTTGACCTTCGAGATCGCCGGCGGCCTGGCCGTTCAGGTCCTTCCTGAACTGAGCGAGCGGTCTTCGACGGCTCCGGCGGCTTCGCCACGTACTCGGCGGCCGCCTTCTTCAGCCCGACGCCGTTGATCACGCCCTGGACCCCGATCAGGATCGGCCCGATGAAGCAGAGGGCGATGAGCGCCGGCTGGACGCGCTGCCGCGAGCCCGCGCCGCGCGTGAACAGGTAGGCCAGCGGGATGCAGAAGAGGACGAACCCGAAGGCGCCGATGCCGCCGAGAAGACGAGCGCGCTCGCGTGGTCGTTGAAGGCGACGAGCTGCGCCCCGGTGCTGCTCGGCGCCGGAATCTGCGCGCGGGATACGAACGAGACGACGAGGAGCGCCACGGCCGCGAACGCCGCGATCCCGGCCGGCACGGAACGCGCACGCTCGCGCTCGAGTACCTGCTGCTTGCTCACGGCCGCTTCCCTCAGTCCTCGGCGCGGCGCGGCGCGGCTTGGCGGCGCGCGGGCGCAGCTCGGCGAGCTCCAGCCGCTCGCCCGCGGGCCGGATCGCGTAGTTCTCCTCCTCGGCCGGGGCGACGATCCGCGAGACGCGGTCGCCGGCGGCCAGCACGAGGTCGAGGAACGGCGTCGCGAGGCGCAGAACGGCCTCGACCTGGTCGCGGCGGCGGATCTGCTGCGGTGTCGAGGGCATCGTTCGGCCTAGCCCCGCTCGTGAAAGAAGAAGCCGGGCAGGGCGCCCTCGATGACCTCTTGGGTCATCCGCTGGGCCACCTCGAGGTTGCCGGTGCGCACGGCGATGTCGTCGAGAGTCACGATGCCCACGAGCGAGCCCGCGTCGACGACTGGCAGCCGCCGGACGCGGTGCGTGACCATCAGCGCCGCCGCCTCCTCGAGGTCCATGTCGGGCTCGCCGGTGACGAGCGGGCGCGAAACGTGCTCGCGGATGGGCTCCGAGCGCGGGCGCTCCTCCGCGAGGGTGCGGACCGTCAGATCGCGGTCTGTCACCATCGCCACCGGCCCGCCCTCGGGATCGCACACGACCACCGACCCGACGTTGCGGTCGCGCATGAGCTGGGCGACGCGCAGGACGTCCTCGTCGAGGCGGGCTGTGACGACGCCCGGCGTCATGATCTCGCGGAGCTGCACGGGGCGCAAACCGTAACCGACAGCACTCCGGCCCGGCTCTTACAGCGCCGCCCGCCGGAAGCGGTTGGCGAGCGGCAGGATCGCCGCCCTCGGGCTGTGCTGGCCGCCCATCGCGCCCGCGCGGTTCAGAACGCCCGGGACGACCACCCGTTTCCGACTTCTCGAGCCCCTCCACCGCGTCGCCGGCGACCTGCTCAACGGAGGTCCAGAACGGCCCTGGCAGCTGCCCCTCCGCCTCGCCCGCGCCCGCGAGCTCCCCGAACTCCGTCCTCACGGGCCCGGGGCACAGCGCCGTCACCATGACGCCGCGGCTTCGGAGCTCGGCGCTCGATGCCTCGCTGAGGCTCAGCACGAAGGCCTTCGTCGCCGCGTAGACGCCCGAGCCCGG
Organism: uncultured Actinomycetes bacterium; assembly: GCA_963841455.1. Lineage (GTDB taxonomy): Bacteria > Actinomycetota > Thermoleophilia > Solirubrobacterales > 70-9 > JAWVFM01. The sequence continues at coordinate 25,806 of CAWJCU010000008.1, read as the reverse complement.
GCAGCGGCTGAAAGGCCGCCGTGGAGGCCACGTTCAGGATTGCCCCCCGCCCGCGCTCGGCCATCCCGCCGAATAGCGGGCATGGAGGTCCACCAGCGCCTCGCAATTGAGACGCACCATCTCGACCTGCCGCGACGAATCCAGCCGGTGGATCTCCCCGAAGGCGCCGAAGCCGGCGTTGTTGATGAGCACCTCGACCTCGAGGCCGAGTTCTTGAGTCGCCCATCGGCCAGCCGTCTCGCGCCGCGGGTTCGCCGAGGTCGGCCTCGACCACCTCGGCCCGGACGCCATGCTGGCTCGCGATCTCGTCGCCGAGCGTCCGCAGGCGGTCCTCGCGGCGCGCAGCCAAGACGACACCATGGCCGCGCGAGGCGAGCTCGCGCGCGATCTGGGCGCCGATCCCGGACGAAGCTCCCGTGACCAGAGCGGTCGACGACTCCGATGGCGGCGGAGCGGCACTCCTACAGCTTCTAACATCAGAGCATTGGAAGGCAGCGAGGGCTTCAACCTCTTCGGCGACCCGGACGAGCTGCGCGAGCGGCTCGGCGAGCTCGCGGAGCAGATGCAGGGCGCCCAGAAGGTCGCCTGGGCCGACAACGCGATCAAGCTCGCCGTCGACATGACCGTCGCCGCCATCAACACGCTCGACCTCTCCGGCTCGAGCGACGAGCAGGCCGTTCAGGTTCGCGACGCGATTCGGATCGTCTTCCCCGAGGCCGTGACCCTTGTGCGCGAGGCCCGCGAGGGCCTCTCCTAGCTCTTCCGCCACGGACCCGGCGCACCCGCCGCGCCACGCGCGCGACCGCGACGCCGCCTAGCTTCGGCGCCATGCCGGCATTTCGCCGATCCGAGCGCGGCAGCGCGACCGTCGAGCACGCCGGGCTCGTCCTCCTCGTCGCGGCCTCATCGCGGCAGTCGTGGCCCAGGTCGCCGCCTCGCCGCCGACCCAGGAGGCGCGCGAGCTGGGCTCCACGCTCGCCCGCAAGCTGCGATGCGCGCCCGCCCTGCCCGGCCCGTGCTGGCAGGACCCGCTGACGGTCGCCTACGGCCGGCCGCTCGCCGGCGCCGTGAGAGCCCTCGCGCCGCCCCCGCGACCGCCCGCGCGCCCGACGGCCCCGCGCTCCTTCCTGTCGACTTCCGCTACTGCCGCAGCGAAAGCTGCGCCGTGCCGGGCCCGCGCTATGGCCTCACCGCGTCCAACCGGCGCGTCAGCGACTTCGTGTCGGTGGCCGACCACAGGCGAAGCACGGGCGCGTCGAGATCACCTACTGGCTCTACAGGCCGTACGTCGGCTGGTCGCGGGTGACCCGCGACGTCAGCTCGGCCCAGGTCGCGACCTCGCGCGGACGCCGCTCCTCGACACCGCGGTGCCGAAGCTGGTGCCGCTCGAGACGCTTTCGGGGCGCGACTCCTACGTCTTCCGAGCCGGCGAGGAGCCCCCCTGGCGGGGGCGGGTGGGGACGAGGTACCCGGGCTGACTCAAAGATCGCGTCGCCGCTAGTGCGGTCGTAGGGCGCAGTCCATGCCGGGTTCAGTCGCGCGGGCGAAACGCGACGAGCGGGAGCACCTGCACGGCTCGCCGGCGGGCGGATACCGAGCCGTCATAACGAAAGCCGGTGAGCTTCGAGAGGATGGCGCGGACGAGCGGAGCGGCGACACGGTTGCGTCGCTCGTAGGCGGCCAGCACGTCCGCGGCCTCGTCCGACTCGAGCTGGCGCACCCTAGGTTTGAATCGAAGCCGGGCGATCCGCACCTCGAACGGGTCGCTTGCCAAGACGTTCTTGTACCACTGAGAGCCTCGCCCGAACCCGGACATCACAATCGCCTCTTGGGTCGCCGCGTCCCATGCAACCACCTCGAGGACCGTGCGATACGCGCGACCGGTCCGCCGGCCACGGTGAACGAGCAAGAGAAAGCGGTGGCCCAGCGCCCAACCAGCGTGTGCCGCGTAGAGGGCGACCGGCGCTCTGAGCAACCACCTCACAACGCGACCAGGTCTCATCGGGTCGAGACTACGCGCTGCCGCTGGAACTACTCAGGATTCTGAAGCCCGCTGGGCGACAAGGACCTCAGAGCTGAGCCCCCAGGCGCTGACGACGCTTCGATGCTCCGTCACCCAATCTCCAGGCGGCAGCTGCGGGGTCAGCTCTATTGGCCTGCAGCCACCGACGATGGCCGGCCAGCGCGACCAGACGCGCTGCCACGCTCGGGAAACGACCCGGGTCGACCGCCGCTCCCCGTGGGTGAGGCTGACCAGGCAAAGCTTTCCGCCCGGGACCAGCAAGCGACCGGCCTCCGACACAACCGCCGCCGCTCGCTCCTCGCTCAGTAGATCGATGACGTAGTTCGCGACGAAGCGATCCGCCGAGTCACCCGGTGCGGGGATCGTCCTCGAGCCGTCGATCAGATGGACCGAGGCTCGCTCCGACCACGGCCGCAGTCGCTCGGTGGCGATCGCAACCATCCGCGGGCTGATGTCGATGCCGAGATAGCGGCAGTTGTCCGGCACGCGTCGCTTCGAGCAGAGTTGCTGCGAACGCCCCGGTGCCGCAACCGAGTTCGAAGACGCCGCTCGCCTCCTCGAAGGCGGCGTGCGCGATCAGGCGCTCCGTCGCCGGCCGCTCGTAGAACGATTGCCAGTCCTGGAACCGGCCGATCCGGTCGTAGGTGCGCGCGACGCGGTCTGGGCCCAGTCCGTTCATCCCGCCTTGATTGCGACGTAGAGGTGGATGCTTCCCCAGCCGCCGATCTCCCGCTCACGCACCCGAAAGCCGAACTCGCCCAGCAACCGATCCATGTCGCGTATCAGGTCCCCGGAGCGCTTCCACATGCTCACCAGCGCGGCGCCGAGGCGGTTGCCGTCGCTGGGGTAGTTGACGTCGATCAAGACGAGGCGCCCCCCGGGGCGCAGCACGCGGCGCAACTCCGACATCGCCCGCCCGCCGTCGGGGTACCCGCTGAAGGACATCGTGTTGACGACGGTGTCGAAGCGCCCGTCGGCGTAGGGAAGCGATTCCACGTTCGCCTGCTGAAGCTCGGCCCGGACTCCGGCGCGCTCCAGGTTGCGACGCGTAATGGCAACCATCTTCGCGTTCAGATCGACACCGCTCGCCTCCACCCGTCCCGCGTAGCGAGTAAGCAGCCAACCGGTGCCGAAGGAGACCTCGAGTACTCGCGGACCATCGATGTGTGGGAGCGCGTGACGAAGCCACCTCCGCCAAATCGGTAGCACCCTGACGGCCAAGTCATAAAGGCGAGCGAACCGGGAGTAAGCGCGGTCGAATGACTCGGTGAACGTTCTCGTGTCGCGAGGTTCGGTCGAGTAGCGCCGCGAGGCCATCGACGGAATTATCGGGGCGCCCGATCAGCGCCTCTGCCGAGGCAGGGCGAGATCCCGCCGGACAACGACTGAGGCTGGCTGAACTTCTCGATCCGGATGTTGTCGTGGTCGGCCACGTAGACGTGGCCCTCGGGTACCCCGCCCGAAGGGCCGACGACCGCGTTGGTGGGTGAACGAGCACGGAGCCGGCGGAGGGTTGGCCTCCTCCTGGTCGTCCATTGCGAGCGTCCGCCGGTGCCGATTGTCCTCCCGGGTGGGGACCGTGACTAGCGACCCAGTGTGCGCAGGAACTGGCGAGCGCTGGCGGGCACCCTGTCGAGGAGTTCGCGGGCATCGGTGAGTCCCGTGCGCAATTCCGCATCGCCGGATTCGATCGGCAGCATCGAATCCTGGAGCTCGGCGATCCTCCGGTTCGCATCGGTCGACGCGGTTACCGCCCGCTCAACGAAGGCACCCACCCCCTGCGAGCTCAGCCCCGGTGACGGCAGGTCGAACCCACGCTTAGGGAGCGCGCACCGCTCGGCGAACCGAGTGTGCGTGCGCTGGGCTCGCCCGAAGGCCTTTTGCACGGGCCGATACAACTCAGTCTCGAGACGGTCTGCGGCATCGACGGCGAGCAGCTCAAAGGCCTCACTCAGGCACGCGACCGCAAGCGCGAGCTGATCGATCGCAGCCGCGAGCTCGTCGAGGATCTGCCCCCTGTCCTCGAGTGCGGTTCGCGCCATCTCCGCGAGGTTAGGGTGCCTGCGCCCTCGCGGCGCATCCACGTGGGGACGAGGCGGCGAGCCGCTCGTCGCTACCCCGGCTGAGCTCGCGCGGCGGCGCGTCACCAGACGGCATCGTGGTGCTCCATCACGCCCGCCCCGCGGACCACGTCGAGGCCACCGGGGAGCGTGCCGGCAAAGCTCCCGAACGGCTGACGGTAGCTGTAGCGCACGCCGAGGAGCGACTCCTCGCGCCGACGCTCGGCCTCGCTCGTGAACTCGAGGCGGGCGCCGTCGTCGAAGACGATCCCCTCGAGCCCTTGGAACACCACCGGCCCGGGCTCCGACGGCTCGCCGGTGACCCAGATCGCGCGCTCGGATGCCTGCGGCGGGTCGTTGACCCCCTCGACGAGGTTCCAGGCCACCGACGCGCCGTCGGCGAGCTCGCCCACCCCGGCGGACCAGCTCCAGACCGTGTGCCGAGGATGGAAGCCCGAGGTCTCGTCGGTGACGCCGAGCGCCTGCAGCCTCCAGCGCCTGTCGGCAACACGCAGGTCGCATTCGACCGGGACGCCTGCGAGCTTTCGCGTCCAGACCTCGCCGCCCTCGCCCGTCGGGCAGGTCACCTCGACCGGCCTCCCGGGCCCCACCCGCATCGAGGCGTTCGCCTCGCGCGCGACGATCGCCATCCGCTTGGCGTCGCCGCGCACCTCCCCTCGCGCGCCGGGGACCCGGAGCCTTGTGCGCTCGGCGAGCTCTCCGCTCTGGCGGTCGAGGATCGCCCAGAACGTCTGCGAGAGCGGCCCTATCTCCACCCGGGCGGCGCACGCCATGACCTCGTCGGCGAACGCGGCGACGTAGACCCAGCGCTTGCGCCAGCGCCCGCCGCGGCGTACCGGATGCACTCAGCTACTCGATCTTGGCCAGGAGGTCGCCGGCGGCGACGGCGCCGCCCTCGGCGATCGGAAGCGCGGTGACCTTGCCCGCGCGATGGGCCGTGATCTCGTTCTCCATCTTCATCGCCTCGATCACGCAGACGAGCGCCCCCTCCTCGACCTCGTCGCCCTCGCCGACGGCGACCTTGAGCACGGTCCCCTGAAGGGGCGAGACGAGCGCCTCCGTGGCCGCCGAGGCGCCGCCGCCTGACTTTCGCTCGCGCTTCGGCGGCCTGCGCCCTCCACCCGAGGCCTGCGCGGCGCCGCCGGTGGGTCCGACCGCGCCGATCACCTTCACCGCGTGAAGGCGGCCGTCGACCTCGACCTTGTACTCGCGCTCGGCAAGCTCCCCGGCGCCGTCGTCCTCGGCGGCCTGGGCGACCTCGGCGGCCTCTTCGGGCGCGAGCGCCTTCAGCCACTTCTTGTCGCCCACGAGGTCGCGGCAGGTCTCCGCCTTCGCCCACTGCTCGGTCGCGAGGATCGCCTGGTGGAACGGGATGAGCGTGGTGAGCGGCTCGATCCGGTACTCGCCGAGCGCGCGGAGCATCCGCGCCGTCGCCTTCTCGCGGTCGACGTCCCAGGTGATCAGCTTCGCGACCATCGGGTCGTAGAGCGGCGTCACCTCGGAGCCCGGCTTCGAGGCCCGAGTCGACGCGGACGCCCGGGCCCGCGGGCTCGACGTAGCTGTCGATCCGGCCCGGCGCGGGCGCGAAGTTCTTGTGCGCGGCCTCGGCGTTGATCCGGCACTCGATCGCGTGGCCGCGGACCTCCACCTGCTCCTGGAACACCGACAGCTCCTCGCCGGCGGCGATCAGCACCTGCTCGCGGACGATGTCGACGCCGGTGACCATCTCGGTGACGCAGTGCTCGACCTGGATGCGCGTGTTCATCTCGAGGAAGAAGTACTCGTCGCCGTGCTGGATTCCCTCGACGGTTCCGGCGCCGCGGTAGTCGACCGCGCGCGGCGGCCTCCTTGGCGATCCGCCCGATCCGCGCGCGCATCTCCTCGTCGACGTGCGGGCCCGGCGCCTCCTCGATCAGCTTCTGGTGGCGGCGCTGGATCGAGCAGTCGCGCTCGCCGAGGTGGATGACGTTGCCGTGCGAGTCGGCGAGAACCTGGACCTCGACGTGGCGCGGGTCCTCGAGGTAGCGCTCGAGGTAGACGCGCGGGTCGGAGAAGAACTTCTCGCCCTCGCGCGACGCGCCCTCGAAGGCGTCCGCCAGCTCGTCCTCCGAGTTCGCGACGCGAAAGCCCTTGCCGCCGCCGCCGCCGGCCGCCTTGCAGGCGACCGGGTAGCCGATCTCCTCGGCGGTCTTCTTCGCCGCGTCGACGTCCTTCGACGGCTCGGTCGCGCCCGGGACGATCGGCACGCCGGCCTCCTGCATGATCTCGCGGGCCCGGGTCTTCGATCCCATCGCCTCGATCGCGCTCGCCGGCGGGCCGATCAAGACGATTCCGGCCTCGTCGAGCGCCGTCGCGAAGTCGGCGTTCTCGGCGAGGAAGCCGTAGCCGGGGTGGATCGCCTCCGCGCCGGCCTTCTTCGCCGCCTCGATGATCTTCTGGATCGCGAGGTAGCTCTCGGCGGGCGTCGGCGGGCCCGAGCAGGTGCGCCTCGTCGGCGAAGCGCACGTGCGGGGCGTCGCGGTCGGCCTCCGAGTAGACGGCGACCGAGCCGATCCCCATCTCGCGCAGGGTCCGCATCACCCTGATCGCGATCTCGCCCCGGTTCGCGACCAGGACCTTCTCGAACATGGCGCGGGAGTTATTTAGCGCCTCAGGCCGCGCGCAGGCGCCGGCTCGGCCTCGCCCATCCAGATCACCTGGTCGCGGCCGGGGCCGACGCCGACCAGGCGGACCGGGACGCCCGCGTACTCGCCGATGCAGCTCGAGGTAGTCGCGCGCCTCGTGCGGCAGGTCGGCCTCGGTGCGGCAGTCGCCGATGTCCTCGTCGAAGCCGGGCAGCTCCTCGTACTCGGCGGTCGGCGGCGTGCAGGACCGACTGGTGGTAGGGGAACTCCTCGAGCACGGCCCCCTCGCGGGAGCGGTAGCGCACCGCCACGCGGAGCGGGTCGATGCCGGCGAGCACGTCGAGCTTGGTGATCGCCAGGGCGGTGAGGCCGTTGAGCCGGGCCGCGTAGCGGAGCGCGACCAGGTCGAGCCAGCCGGACCGCGCGCGGCGCGCCCGGTGGTGGTGCCGAACTCGCCGCCGCGCTCGCTGCAGGCGGCGGCCGATCTCGTCGTCGAGCTCGGTCGGGAACGGGCCGGCGCCGACGCGGGTCGCGTACGCCTTGGCCACGCCCCAGACCTCGTCGATGTCGGTCGGCGCCGACGCCGGCCCCGACGCAGGCCGCGCCCGCGATCGGGTTCGACGAGGTGACGAACGGATAGGTGCCGTGGTCGAGGTCGAGCAGCGCCGCCTGGGCGCCCTCGAAGATCACCGTCCGGCCGGCGTCGAGCGCGTCCCAGCAGAGCTTGCGCCGTGTCGGCGATGTAGCGGCTCGAGGCGGTGGCCGTAGCGCAGGTACTCCTCGGCGATCGTGTGCAGGTCGAGCTCGGGGTCGCGCTCGAACGGGCGCAGCATCTGCTTCTTCGGCTCCATCGCGGCGAGGATCTTCTTGCGCAGGATCTTCGCGTCGAGCAGGTCCTGGACGCGGATGCCGAGGCGCGAGGCCTTGTCGGCGTAGCAGGGGCCGATGCCGCGCTTGGTCGTGCCGATCTCGAGCTTGCCGAGCTTCGCCTCGCCCGCCGTGTCGAGCATCACGTGGTAGGGCATGATCACGTGGGCGTTGGCCGAGATCCGCAGGCCGGAGGCGTCGATGCCGCGGTGGCGCAGGCCGTCGAGCTCGGCGATCAGGACGCCCGGGTCGATGACGACGCCGTTGCCGATGACGCAGGTCTTGCCCGGATAGAGGATCCCCGACGGGATCAGGTGGAGCTTGAACTCCTCGCCGTCGCGGACGATCGTGTGGCCGGCGTTGTTGCCGCCCTGAAAGCGCACGACGAGGTCGGCCTGCTCGGCGAGCAGGTCGGTGACCTTCCCCTTTCCCTCGTCACCCCACTGGGCGCCGACGATGACTGTTCCTGGCATTGCAGGGGGATTATGGAGGGTGGCAGCGGAAGCGCCGAGTCGCGCGAGGTCGTGCGCCGTAGAGCGGCAGCGGGCTCGCACAATCTCCGCCAGCCGCGAGACCGTGCGCGCGCCCACCTGCTCTCTCGAGCTCCTCGAGGTCGAGCAGGTTCGTCGTGACGACCATCGCCCGCTGCGACTGGTAGCGCTCGTCGACGATCGCGTAGAGCTGCTCGAGCACCCAGTCGCGTCTGCTTCTCGGCGCCGAGGTCGTCGATGTGGAGCAGGTCGACCGAGGTGAGGCGGTCGAAGAACTGCGAGGTAGGAGTCCTCGCCGGCCTCGGCGTCGTAGGTGCGGCGGATCCGCGCCAGCAGGCGGGGCAGCGAGTAGATCGCGACCGCTGTGCCCGGCCTCGATGGCGGCCTTCGAGACGAGCATCGCGAGCGTGGTCTTGCCGGTGCCGACGTCGCCCGTGAGCCAGAGGCCGCGGCCCCGGCGAGGCTTGCGTCGAGATCGTCGACGTAGGCGCGGACCTGCTCGACGACGCGTGCGCGACTGAAGGTCGCGCGCCATGTCCGAGACCGGCGGGCGGTCGAAGCTGACGCCGCGGTAGCGGGCGGGAAGCGCCTGTTGACGCCCGCGAGTCCGCGCCTGCGTCGAGTCGGCGCTGCGCGGCACTCGCAGGGCGTGCGCGACCTCGTCTCGTCGACGATCCAGCCGCCGCCGTCGCACACGCCGCGGGCAGACCGGGCCAGCGGCGACCCGCAGCCTCTCGACCTGAGCGCTCACTCGTCGGCGGCGCTCGACGAGGGGCGGCCCCTCGCCCGGCGCTCTGCTCGACCGGCCGCTCGCGAGCCCGCGCGCCTTGGTCGACGGAACGACGCGTAGTCCTCGAGGAACGCCAGCTCGACCGTGCCGGTCGGGCCGTTGCGGTTCTTGCGGACGATCAGCTCGGCGATCCCCTTGAGCCGCTCGCGCTCGTCGTCGTCGACCGACTCGTCCAGTTGCGGTAGTAGTCCTCGCGGTAGATGAAGGTGACGATGTCGGCGTCCTGCTCGAGGTTGCCCGACTCGCGCAGGTCGGAGAGCATCGGCCGCTTGTCGCGGCCGCCGCTGCTCGGGCGCGCGGGAGAGCTGCGAGAGGGCGATCACCGGCACCTTGAGCTCGCGCGCCAGGATCTTCAGCCCGCGGCTCATCTGCCCGACCTGCTCGACGCGGTTCATCCGCGGGTCCTCGGCGCGCATGAGCTGGATGTAGTCGACGATGATCAGGCCGAGGCCGCCGCCTCGCGCTCGCGCTGCGGTGCAGCCGCCGGGCCTTGCCGCGCAGGTCGAGCATGCTGAGGTCGGAGGACTCGTCGATCCACAGCGGCGCGCTCCTCGAGCTCGTTGCAGGCGCGGAGCACCCGGTTCCAGTCGCGTCGTCGACCTCGCCCTTGCGGAGCTTGTCGGAGGGGATCCGCGCCCGCCAGGCGATGAAGCGATGGGCGAGCTCCGTCTCCGACATCTCGAGCGAGAAGAAGGCGACGGGGCGTTGCCCTTCGACGGCGACGTTCTCGGCGATGTTGGCGACGAGGCCGCTCTTGCCCATGCCGGGGCGGGCGGCGATGATGATCAGGTTGCCGGGCTGGAAGCCGCCGGTGATCGCGTCGAGGTCCGCGAAGCCCGGACGGGGTGCCGGTGATCTCGCCGTCGCCCTTCGCCAGCCCTTCTCGAGCCGGTCGATCTCGTCGCTCGAGGATCTCGGCGACCTCGCGGAAGTCGCTCGGCCTGCTCGTCGTGGGCGACCTTGAAGAGCAGGCTCTCGGCCTGCTCGACCAGCTCGCCGCGGCTCGCCCTCGCGCTGCTGGACGGAGGCCTCGATCCTGCTGCGCGGCCTCGAGCAGGCGCCGCAGGAGCGCGTTCTGCTTGACGATCTGCGCGTAGTGGCCGGCGTTGCCGGGGCCGGGGTGTTGGAGGCGAGCTCGCCGACGGCCTCCTGGCCGCCGGCCTCGGCGAGCTCGCCTGTCTGCGTCAGCTGCTCGGTGACGGTGAGCGCGTCGACCGGCTCGGCCGCGCCCGTACAGCGTCCGGATCGCCCGGTAGACGATCCGGTGGCGCTCGCGGTAGAAGTCCTCGTCGCGCGAGGCGGACGTCGATGATCACCGGCGTCGATCGCGGCCTCTCGGAGACCATCATCGCGCCGAGCACCGACTCCTCGGCCTCGAGGTTCTGGGGCGGGACGTTGGTCTGCGCGATGGCCATCTCGGGTCAGGCGCCGCCGGCAGCGTCATCCTCTATTAGAGGGCTCGGAGCGGCGGATTCGTCCCAGTCGCGCCCTCGGTTCGAGCAAAGCACAGGCGGCGCGCGCGCCGTGAGGCGCAAAGGCGCGATTTGCGCCGAACAGAGAAGAGCCGGCCGCGCCGGCTCAGTCCTCGGCGCGACGATCGTCTTGACGCGGGCGGTCGCGCCGCCGGGGACGTCGACCTCGACCATGTAGGTGCCGATCTCGCGGATCGGCTCGTCGAGGCTGATCGCTTGCGCGTCCACCCGCAGGCCGCGGGCGTCCTGGATCGCCTCGGCGATCTCCTTCGCGGTGACGGAGCCGAAGAGCTTGCCGTCCTCGCCGGCGCGGTGCTGGATCGTGAGCACGGTCTTGGAGAGCAGCGCGGCGGTCTCGCCGGCGCGCTCGGCGGCCTCCTCGGCCGCCTGCTCGGCCGCCTCGCGGCGCCGCTGGGCCTCCGCGAGCGACGCGTCCGTCGCGGGCTGCGCGAGCTTGCGGGGCAGGAGGTAGTTGCGCAGGTACCCGGGCGAGACGTCGACGGCCTCGCCGGCCTCGCCGAGGTCCTCCACGTCCTTGAGCAGGATCGCCTGGGCCATCGGAGCCGGCCTACCGCTCGCCGACGTACGGCAGCAGCGCGATCTCGCGGGCCCGCTTGACCGCCAGCGCCAGCTGCTGCTGGTGGCGGCGGGAGGCCGGTGACGCGGCGCGAGCGGATCTTGCCGCGGTCGGAGATGAAGCGGCGGATCGGTGTCAGGTCCTTGTAGTCGATCTTCTCGACGTTGATCCGGGTGTACTTGCGCGGGCGATGCGGTCCGAGCCGCGCCGACGCCGCCGGCCGCGCGCCCGGGCCCGCCGGACGCTCGCGGAGCGCTGCAGGCGGGCCATCAGCGCGCCCGCCTCGTGCTGCTCTCACACGAATGTGCCGCTCGACAGCGGCGCAGGATCGCAGACAGCCGGCGCCGCAGGCGGCGGCGCCGCGCCGGAGGCGCAGGCGTGCCAGAGGACGCGGAGCGTGCGGCTTGCCGCGCCGCGACGCGCCGCGGCTCTGGCGCCTAGAAGGGGATGTCGTCGTCGGCCGAGGCGCCGACGCCGGCCGCTGGCGTCCGTCGAAGTCGGAGGTGTCCGGCGGGAACGTCGGACTGCGGCGGCGAACCCGTTGCCCGCCGCCTGCGCCGGCGCGTCGCCGCGGCTGCCGAGGAACTGGACGGCGTCGGCGATGATCTCGACCGACTGGCGCTTGCCGCCGTCCTGGCGCCTCCCACTCGCGCCACTCGAGGCGGCCCTCGATGGCGACCGGGCGGCCCTTGGACAGGTAGGTGGAGCAGTTCTCGCCCTGGGCGCCCCAGACGGTGACGTCGAAGTAGTTCGGCTTGTCGACCCACTCGCCGCTCTGGTCCTTGCGGCGGCTGTTGACGGCGACCCGCAGCTTGCAGACCGCGGTGCCGCTGGCGAGGCTGCGCAGCTCCGGGTCGCGGGTGAGGTTCCCGGTGATCACGACTACGATTGATGTTGGTCGCTGCCACTTCGATGGCCCCCTTCCTCAATTCGTTTGCTGCGTCACGAGTCTAAGCAGCCAACCGGCGCGTTCTCTCCCCCTGCGGGAGCGTCGGAAGCCGCAAGCTGCGGGTTAGCGCAGCGCTCGGAGGCGGGCGCTTCGGGCTCGGCGGGCCGGGCGCTCCGCGGCGCGGCGCGGCCTCGGCGGCGCGGGCCTCCGCGGGCGCGGGTGCCGGCTCCGGCGCGGCTGGGCCTCGGCTGGCGCGGCCTCCGGCCGCGGGCCTCGGCCGCCGGGGCTCGGCCGGCGCGGCCGCGGCCTCCGCGCGCGCAGGCTCCGCTGCCTCCGCGGCCGGTCGGCGCGGCGCCGGGCCGCCGGAGTCGTCGCCGCGCTCACCGCGCGCCGCGGCGCCCGGGCGGCGCGCCGCCGGGCGTCGGCGCGGGCGGCACGACGACGGGCGAGCGCGGGTCCACCTTGAAGATCCGGAAGCGCAGGACGCCGTCGGCGATCTTCAGCTCGTGGTCGAGCGAGCGCAGGAGCGGCGGCCCGCTCTCGAAGCGGAAGAACCGGTAGTCGGCCTCGGTCCGCTGGCGGATCTCGAAGGCCATCTTGCGCATGCCCCACGAGGTGTCGTGCTTGAGCGTCCCGCCGGACTCGATCCGCGACCGAGCGTCGGCGACGATCTGCTCGCGCCGGTCGTCCGGAAGCCTCCGGATCGAGCATCAGAACGAGTTCGTACTCGGGTGTTTTGATGGCTGCCAAAGGCGGCGGATGACTATAGCGGGAGGTTTCCGGCTGGTCCGCGCGTTTCCGCTCGCCACGGGCGCGAGTTCCGCTCGCGGCGGGGCGCCGGCGCCGGCGTGGGGTTGTTGTGGCGATGGGGCGCTTGCGCGGATCCGCTGGGCCAACTTCGGGCGGGTCGTCGCCGCGGTGGGCGCGGTCGGCCGTCGTCGATTGCGGTCGGCCCGGGCCTTCTCGAGCGCCCGAAGCCGCCGCCCCTGGCCGCCAACATCGGACTGGCAGGAGCGGCGAAAGCGCGTCGAACCGAGCGGGAATTGGCGCTTTTCGGACGCATACGGTCCATAAAGCGGCAAACGCCGAGGCCCTCGGCGATAAGCGCCGGATCGACGCTAGCGGCCGGCGCGATGACCGAGAAGCGCCGGCCGCCACCACCTCCCTCGCCGACCCGGCCCGCGTCCGCACCACCGCCAGCGCCACGAACGGAACGCCACGACCCACCCCCAGCCAGCGGCCGCTCCCGCGCCAACCCCGGCACCGCCACCCCCGGCCGCGCCCACGCCGCCACCCGCACCGGTCCCCGGCGCCTACGCCCGCCGCCCGCACCGCCGCCCCCGCTGAGCTCAGGCGCGCCGCGCCACCCCGCCCTTCCCCCTCCACCCGCTCTAGCGGGCGAGCGGCCTCAGCTCGCCGCCGCGGCCCGGTCCTCGGCGCGCTTTGCGCGCACGTCCCCGAGCTGCTCGGCGATCCAGACGCCCGGATCCCTGCGGCGGACGATCTCGCGAAGGCGGCCGGCCCGCAGCGCCCGCTCCTCGCGCCGACATCGTGAGCGCCCGGTGGATCGTGTCGGCCTGCTCCTGGATGTCGAACGGGTTGACGCTCAGCGTGCAGTCGCCCAGCTCCTCGTGCGCCCCGGTGTTCTCCGAGAGCATGACCACCCCGTCGCGGGTGTTGACCGCCGGCGCCTCCTTGGCGACGAGGTTCATCCCGTCGAAGAGCGAGTTGACCATCAGTAGGTCGAAGTGCTTGTAGCGGGCGACCGCGTCGGGGAAGTTCTCGTAGATCCGCAGGTCGATCGGCATCCAGTCCGTGGTGCCGTGGCGGTGGTTGACCACTGCGACGAGCGCCTCGATCCGCTCCAGGTACTCCTGGTACTCGGGGACGTCCGTTCGCGACGGCTGGAGGTGGGCGATGAAGGTCACCCGCTCGCGGAACTCCGGGTGCTGCTGGAGGAAGACGTCGAATGACGTGAACCCCCGGAGCACGTTCTTCGAGAGGTCGGCGCGATCGACGCGGATGATCAGGTGGTCGCGGCGGCGCCGCAGGAGCTCCCGCTCGTAGTCGGCGACCTCCTCCGAGTCCGCCGCGCGCTCGAGCCGCCGGGCGTCGATCCCGAGCGGGTAGGCCCGCACCCAGGTCTCGCGGCCCTCGTGCATCACCGCTCCGCGGGCGTAGTCCACCTCCAGCTCCATGAGCTCGCGGCAACAGTGGAGGAAGTTCCGGCAGTAGGCGGTTGTGTGGAAGCCGATGATGTCGTTGGCGAGAAGCCCGCGGTAGATCGCCTCGCGCATCCGCGCCGGCAGGATCCGCCACGAGTCGGGCTGCGACCACGGGATGTGGACGAAGTGCTGGAGGAAGACGTCGGGGCGCGCCTCGCGGATCAGGCGCCGGGCAGGTATAGAAGTGGTAGTCGTGGAGCATCACGAGCGGCTCGTCGTCGGCGGCGATCGAACGGAGCACGGCGGCGGCGATGTCAGCGTTAACCGCCTCGTAGCCGAGGTCCCAGGCATCCGCCTCCTCCTGGCGGATATCGGGCGCGTTCGAGAGGTCCCAGAGGTAGTGCTGGATGAACCAGAGGATCGGGTTCGCGATGACGTTGTAGAAGCGGTCGTAGGCGACCGGGTCGCTCTCGACCAGGAGGACCTCGTAGGCAGACGCCGTCGAGCTCGACCTCCACCGGCGCGCCGCCCGCCTCGCGGCTTACGATGCCGTCCTCCTCGGTCATCGCCGAGGCGATCCACAAGCGCCCCGCGATGCGCGACCAGGCCCGAGAGCGCCGTCACCAGCCCGCCGCCGCCGCGCTGAACCGTGCGCTCGCCGTCCGGCGCCAGCTCGAACTGGGCCGGGCCCCGATTGGAGACGATTACTAGGCGCTCTTCATCGGGCATGACCGAATAATGACCCGCTGGGGCTAGCGACGAAGTCGCGGTACAGGCGAGTTGCCCGGGCCCCCCGGTCGGCGTCGCAGTCCGCCGGAGGGCCGGCGATTTGTTCAGACGCTGAGCTCGCCCATCATCTCGAGCCAGTCGCGCAGGAGCCGCGGGGTGAGGAAGCGCTCACGGGCGCGCTCCTTGCCCGCACGGCCGAGGTTTTTCGCGAGCTCCGGGTCGGCGAGGATCTCCAGGGCGCGATCCGCCGCCTGCTCGGGGCTCGAGACGAGAAAGCCGGTCTCACCGTCGCGTGATCTGAAGCGGGATCCCGCCGACGTCGCCGCCGATGGTGGCCCGCCCCTTCCAGAGCGCCTCGGTGACGGTGAGCCCGAAGCCCTCGCGGAGTGACTTCTGCATCACGACGTCGGACTGGGACTGGAACGCGTTGACCTCGATCGCTCCGACGTTGTTGAGGTTGTTGAGGATCTTGATGTCGGGGTCGCCGTCGGCGTGGCGGAACGTGGAGTGGAAGAACTCCCAGCCCTCCGGGTCGTCGGTGGCCATCGAGCCGACGAGGGCGAGCTGGACGTCGGGCCGCTTCTCGCGGATGAGCCGGTAGGCGTCGATCACCCCCATCGGGTCCTTCCAGGGGTCGAACCGCGAGACCTGCGGTCACGAGCGGGCGCTCGGGGTCGATCCCGAACTGCTCGCACACGAACGCGGCGTCCTCCGGCGAGAGCGCCATGTTCTTCGGCGAGAGGGGATCGATCGCCGGCGGCACGATCTTTCGCAGCCCGCCGTCGAGGCCGGCGGGGACGTACTGCTCGAGGTGCCAGACGCTCGCGTCGTAGTCGGAGATCAGGGGCTTGAGGCGGGCGAGGGTCTCCTCGTTCGGCGTCGAGAGGTCGATGTGGCAGCGCCAGACCCAGCGGCGCGCCTTGTCGGGCGCGTTCATCCGCAGGCCCGCCGGCTGCGGGTCGTGGACGATGATGAGGTCCCAGTCGCCCTCGAGGCCCTGCGCGTTCATCGCGTTGTAGGCCTCGAACACCTCCCACTGCTCGTCGGAGATCGCCTGCGGATCCCCCTGGAGCGAGTTGTGCATGAGCTTCGTGACGTTGAAGAACTCCTCCCGGCCGAGGATCACGTGCCAGTGGGCGTCGAGGCCGACGTCGCGCATCAGCGGCACGAGCGTGTAGAGGATCTCCGAGACCCCGCCGCCGAAGGCGGTGGCGCTCGACGTGGAGGACCCGCTTGCCCTCGAGGGCCTCCGCCTTCTCGCGAATCTCGGCCACGAGGCCGCGGCCCGCCAGGTGCGTGTAGTCGGCGAGCGAGCGAGGTCCGAGGGCAACCTCCTGGAGCACGGCTGCGGCAGGCTACGCCTTTTCCGCGTCCGCGTAGCCGCCTCAGCCGGAGAGGCTCTCGGGCCGGGTCGCGAGCTTCACGTCGACGTCCATCCGGCTGTCCGTCGCGGATGATCGTGAGCGTCGCCGTGTCGCCCGGGTCGAGCTCGAGACGAGGATCGGGAGATCGCTCGCCTTGCTGATCGCGTGGCCGTTGACCGCGACGATCACGTCCCCCCCGTCTTGAAGTCGGAGCCCTGGAAGTGGACGGTCTTGTCGGAGCCCGCGAAGCCCCGCCCCCTCGGCCGGCCCGCCCGTTGATGACCGACGAGACGAGCGCGCCCGTCGGGCGAGGGGATCCCGAGCTTGTCCGCGAGCTGCGGGTAGAGCTGCTCGGTCCGCACCCCGAGGTACGCGTAGGCGACGCTGGCCGTTCGAGCGGAGCTGGTCGAGCGACCGGCTCACGAGCGTCGATCGGCACGGCGAAGCCCACGCCCTCGTTGCCGCCCGAGGTCGTGTTGATCTGCTGGTCGATGCCGATCACGTGCCCGTGCGCGTCGAGCAGCGGGCCGCCCGAGTTACCGGGGTTGATGGAGGCGTCGGTCTGGATCGCCCCCTCGATCTTGAAGTTCGAGAGCGAGTCGATCGTGCGGTCGGTCGCCGAGACGACCCCGACCGAGAGCGAGTTGTCCTCGCCGAACGGGCTGCCGATCGCGGCCACGGGCTGGCCGACCTGGACCCTCTCGGTCCTCGCGAGGTCGAGCGGATGCAGGTCGAGGCCCGCCGGGTCCACGCGCAGGAGCGCCACGTCGGCCTCGGGATCGAAGCCCACGACCTTGGCCGGCACCTGGTTCTGATTCGGTGAACTGGACGTAGACCTGCTTCGCATGCGTGGATCTGGCCCGAGGTCCCGCCCGCCTCGGCGTCGGTGACGACATGCGCGTTGGTCGCGATCTCGCCGTTCGAGTCGATGACGAACCCCGACCCCTCGGCCGCCGAGCCGCCGCCCCCGAGGATGCCGCCGCCGATCGGGTGGCCGAAGAACGAGCGGATCGTGACCACGCCCGGCGCGGCCTCCGCGTAGATGCGCGCCGGGTCGAAGCCCGGCGCCGCGGCCTCGACGGCGACGCGCGGCAGCGTGCTCTTCGGCGCGGCCGAGCGCTCGCGCGTCGTGGTCACGCGTGGCGGTCCGTCGCCGCTCCCGCCGCACGCGGCGAGGGCCGCCGCGGCGGCGATCAGCGTCGCCGCCAAAGCCGGTCGGGCGATCCTCACGCCGGGGTGCTCCCCGCGCCCGGCAGCCTGAGCGTGAACTCGGTCCGCCCCCGACGCGACGAGAGGTCGAGCTCGCCGTCCATCCGGTCGGCGAGCTCGCGGGCGATAGCGAGCCCGAGCCCCGACCCGCTCACGCGGTCAGCGGTGTAGAACCGCTCGAAGATGCGCGCGCGCGAATCTGCGTCGACGCCGGGACCGTCGTCGGCCACGACGAGGATGGCGCTGCCGTTGCTCGTATCTGCGCTCACTGCGATTGAGGTTCCCGCCGGTGTATGGGTGAGGGCGTTGTCAATCAGGATACGCATGATCTGAGCCACCCGGTCCGGATCGGCGTTCGCCATCGCGCCGGGCCCCGGCCTCAGGGCGATCGGCGATTCGTGCCGCTCGGCGGCCGGGGTGAACTCGGCGGTCACCCGGCCGGCGAGCTCCCCGAGCTCCACCGGCTCGGCCCGGATCTCCATCGCGTCGGCGTCGAGCTTCGAGAGATCGAGCAGATCGGCCGTGAGCTTCGTGAGCCGGGCGATCTGCTCCCGCATGTTGCGCACGAACTCGGCCCGCGCGGCCGGGTCCGGGTCCTCGTCCTCCAGCAGCTCGGCGAAGCCCGCCGAGCGAGAAGATCGGCGTGCGCAGCTCGTGCGAGGCGTTGGCGATGAACGCCTTGCGCGCGCTGTCGAGCCGGGCGAGCTTGCGCTGCATCTCGTCGAGAGCCGCCGCGAGCTGGCCCACCTCGTCGCCCCCGAGGTCCGGGATCGGCGTCCGGAAGTCGCCCTCGGCCACCTTCTCTGCGGCCTTCTCGAGCCGCCGCAGCCGGCGGGCGTGGGCGCCCGCGACGAGCCACCCGGCGCCGAGCGCGAGGGTGAGGGCGATCCCGCCCGCGATCAGGATCTGGCGCTTGATCAGCGCGACGTTGTCGGCCACCTCGGCGAGCGGGGCCGAGAGCACGAGCACCCATCGCGGGCGCGCCGCGCCGCGCCACGCGCGATCGCGGTCTCCCCGATCTGCTGGGAGCCGGCGGTCTCGACCGCGGTTCCGGGACGGCCGGTCGCGGCCGCCGTCACCGCCGCCGGGTAGCTCGGCGCGACGGCCGTCCGCTCGATCTCCGAGTCCGCGATGACGAACTCCGGCCGCGGCCCCTGCGGGCCCGACCGGACCCCGAGGACGGTCGCGCGCGCGTCGGCCTTCTGCGCCGTCGCGCTCACGATCCGCTCGAGGCGCGCCTGGCGAGGCGGCCGAATCGAGCGCGTGTCGAGAACCGGCCTCCCTGCGAGATCGCGACCTCCTCGAGGCGCTGGAGCTTCGACGCCGTGAGGCTCGACTCGAGCTGCGGGACGACGTAGAGGTAGACGAAGCCCGACCGCCGCCGCGGTGATCGCGAAGAACAGCAGAACGAGCCTCGTCCGGACGCTCTGCAGCAGGGCTCAGTCCTCGTCGTCGCGGAAGCGGTAGCCGACGCCGCGCACCGTCAGCAGGTACTCGGGCGAGCTCGGGATCGCGCTCGAGCTTCTCGCGCAGATGGCGGATGTGGACGTCGACGGTCCGCGGGTCGCGATACGCGGAGTCGCCCCAGACCTGCTCGAGGAGCATCTCCCTCGAGAAGACCTTGCCCGGGCGCACGGGCGAGCGTGGCGAGCACCTCGAACTCGACGTAGGTGAGCTCAGCGCGCTCGGCGCGGATCGTCACCGCGCGGCGCTCGAGGTCGATCTCGAGGTCGGCGACCGAGATCGGCTCGTCGGCGCCGGCGCGCGCGCGCGACCATCTCGGCGCGGCGCAGCGCGGCGCGCACGCGGCTGCGGAACTCCCGGACCGAGAATGGCTTCGTGATGTAGTCGTCCGCGCCCATCTCGAGGCCGAGCACCTTGTCGACCTCGTCGTCGCGGGCCGTGAGCATGATGATCGGCACCTGGCTGCGGCTCCGAAGCCGCCGGCAGACCTCGATGCCGTCGACCCGCGGCAGCATCACGTCGAGGACGACGAGGTCGAACCGCTGCTCGGCGAACCGGTCGAGCGCCTCACGGCCGTCGTGCGCCGGGATCGACCTCGTAGCCGTCGCGGCGCAGCGGGTAGGCGAGCAGCGTCTGGATCGCCTGCTCGTCGTCCACCAGCAGGATCCGCGCCGAGGCGGCTGGCATGGGGAGAGGTTAGCCTCGGTCGCTGAGCGTTCCCGCACGCGATGCGCCCGCCCACCGTGGTCGACCTACGCCTTTACCGATTCAGCTTCCTGCCCGCGCTCGCCGCGATCGTGGCGCTGCTCTTCTCGCTCCAGTCGCAGCCCGGCCCGCTGCGCCCCCTGGTCGCCCCGGCCGGGTTCGACCGTCGGCCGCCGCCGCGGGCTACGCTCGCCAGATCGCCGCCGCGGCGCCGACCGCCCCCCGGGCTCGAGGGCGACGCCGCGGCCGCCGCCTCGTCGCGAAGACCTTCAAGTAGGTGACCGCCGGCCAGGTCGTCGTGCAGCACTACGGCGACGGCGGGTCGCTCACGAACGTGATCCTGCGGCTGCCCGGGCGAGAGCCGAAACGAGCTCGTCGCTCATCGCGCCGCGCGACACGGCCTCGCCGCCGGGCGCCGCGTCGAGCGCGGCGGCCACGGGCGCGCTGGAGGAGCTCGCGTCGAGCATCGGGACCTCCCAGCACACCAAGACGATCGTCCTGGTCTCCACCGATGGCTGGTCCGAGGGCGCGTCGGGCGCCCGCGCCCTCGTCGACGGCTACCTCGACCCGTCCTCGTCGACGCCGTCGTCGCCCTCGAGCAGCCGGGCTCGGCGAGCGTCCGCATCAGCCCTACGTGCTCGACTCGTCGACCGGCGCCCAGAGCGCGTCGATCCAGCTCGTCCGCACCGCCGAGCTCTCGCTCCTGGACCAGGCCGGGCTCCACGCCCACGAGCCGGGCCGTTCGGCCAGCTCGCGGCGCTCGCCCTCCCCGGCGGGCTCGGCGAGCAGGCCGTGCTGATCGCGCGTGGCATCGACGCTGTCGGCCTCTCGTCGGCGGGCGAGCGGCCGCTCGCGCCCGCGGACGATCAGCTCGACGACTTCTCCGCCGAAGACGCTCGACCGCGTTCGGCGATCGGCCTTCGATCTGGTGCTCGCGCTCGACGCCGCCCCGGGCCGCCCGGTCCACGGGCCGGGCGCCTACCTCGAGGTCGCCGGCAACCTGATCCCGGGCTGGGCGCTCGCGCGCTCGCGCTCGGCGCTGCTCCCCCCGCGCCTCGTCGCGGCCGTCGACGCCCTCGCCCGCGCGGGCCGGCGCCGCGCGGCGGGCGCGGCGCTCGCATGGGCTCGCCCTGCGCCCCGTCCCGCTTCTCGCCGCCCTCGCGCTTCTCTACGTGCTGGCCCTCGTCGGGATCGTCCCGCGCCCGTCGTTCCCGTTCGACCCGGGGCGCTACGCCGTCGGGCCCGCCGAGCTCCTCGCGCTGCTGGCGCTCGCGCTCGTCGCCCTGGGCGGTCTGGTGGTCGCTGGGCCGGAACCGGATGCCCGTCCGCATGGCGCCCGAAGCCGCGGCCGCCGCCCTCGGGCTTTGACCGGTCTCGCGCTGCTCGTCGTGTGGATCGTCAATCCATACCTCGCGCTCCTCCTGGTCCCCCTCGCGCACCCGTGGGTGCTCGAGGCGCGCGCCGGGCGGCGCGGGCGGCGTCCCCGGCGGTGGCCGCGGCCGCCGCCATCGCCGTCGGCGCGCATGCCGCTCATCCTCGGAGCGGCGAGCGTCGCGGGCCGCCTCGACCTCGACGCGGGGTCGTCTGGTCGCTGGCGCTCTCGATCGGCGATTGGGGCGTGCGGGTGCCGATCGCGATCTGCGGCTGCGTGCTGGCGGGGTCGGTTGCCTCGCTCATGGTCGTGGCCGGGGCGGGCGCGGAGGCCGGCCCGCCCGGGCCGGCGAGGTCGCCCGCGGGCGCGGCGTTGCATACGAAGACCACACCGACGACACGTGGCGCGACGAGGGAGTGTGGACAAATTCCCTATCGGGTAGCGAGGAAACGGAACCGATCTATGCATCGGAGACGAGGACCCCACGGCCTGAACGGGGATACATGGATTGCTCCCGGAGGGGAGACTCGAGCACTTGACCGGACTGATTCACGCAGGGGAATATCGCGTCGACGCCCAGGCGGTCGCACGGAGATGCTGAGGAAGGCGAGCCTGATCAGGCGCGCCCGGATCGAGCTCGAGACCGTCCGAGCTGATCGAAGCCCGACGGGGCCAGCTCCGCACCATCCCGACTGCGAAGGACCGTCCCCGCCCCTCTGAGCACCTCGCCCACCGGCGTCAGCGCGGTGCCGGTGGCGGTGACGGCTCCGCGCGCCGCATCGAGGCTATCGGGCGGGACCGCCGCGAGCGAGCTCGTAGTCCTCGCCCCCTGGAGGCGGCGAGCTCCACCGCATCGAGCGAGCCGCTCCCGGCGATCCCGCCGAGGCCGGGCTCGATGGGAAGGCGGTCGAGCTCGATCTCCACGCGAACCCCGCTCGCCGCGGCGAGATGCGCCGCGTCGGCGCCGAGGCCGTCGGAGACGTCGATCATCGCGGTCGCGCCCGCGCCGCGAGGGCACGGCCCGCGTCGAGGCGCGGCTCGGCTCGAGCTGGCGCCGCACCAGATCGGACGCGACGTCCGGCTCGAGGGCGGCGCGGGCCTCCGGCTCCGAGAGCAACCGCAGGCCGGCGGCCGCCCCGCCCAGCGCCCCGGTCACGGCGAGGAGGTCCCCCGGCTCGCGCCCGTTGCGGCCCACGAGGTGCTCCGGCCGCGCCGGCGTGGCCGACGACGGTGATGCCGAGCCAGAGGACCGGCGCCCGGGTGACGTCCCCGCCGACGATCGCGACCCGATGCTCGCCGGCGACCGCGACGAGGCCCGCGGCAACCTCGAGCAGGTCGTCCTCGGCGAGGGCCTCCGGGACCCCGACGATGACGTACGCCTCCCCCGGCTCGGCGCCCATCGCCGCGAGGTCCGAGAGAGCGGTCGCCATGGCCTTCGCTCCCACCGCGCGGGGCGGGGCGTCGGCGAGGTCGAAGTGCACTCCCTCGACGACGGCGTCCACCGACGTCGCCGTCGCGCCGCGCGGGACCGTCACGGCGGCGTCGTCACCGCTTGCAACCGGAACCCGGTCGGGACCTCGAGCCCGGCCGCTCCCTCGGACTTCGGCGATCGACCGCAACCGTGCGATCAGGTCGAACTCGCCGTTCATCGGGCGCCGGGGCGCTTAGGGCGCGCCGCCCCCGCCCCCGCCGCCGCCGCCCCCGCCGCCGCCGTTACCCCCGCCGCCGCCCGGAGTCGGCAGCGGGCCCTGGCCGGCCCCCGGCGCGTAGAGGTTCGGCGGGTACTTCGTGCCCCCGCTCGAGCCCGACGTCGACGTGTTGCCGGAGGTCGACGGGCTCGAGGGGTATGCGGGCGTCGAGTAGCCGCTCGTCGACTTCGAGGGAGCCGACGAGGTGTACTGGCCGTAGTAGGGGGAGAGGCTCGGCATGTCGGCGGGCCGCTCGAAGGGCTGGCAGCTGCCGGCGGTCGCGGCGTCCATGTACTGGCGCCAAGTGGGGCCCGAGGTCGGTCCGCCGTACCCGGTGGACGCCCGCGAGAGCGGGTGGCCGGTCCAGACGGCGGTCGCGTAGTTGGTCGTGAAGCCGACGAACCAGGCGTCCGAGAGGTCCTGCGAGGTCCCCGTCTTCCCCGCCTGCCCATCGCTCGAGCAGCCCGAGATCGAGGTGTAGCCGGCGCCGGTGCCGCTGGAGATGACGCCCTCGAGGATCTTGGTGACCTCGTAGGCGACACCGGGGCTCAGCACGCGCCTGCCCTCGTCGGCGGCGGCCGTCTCGGTCTTGCCGTCGGGGAAGACCACCTTCGCGATCGCCGTCGCGGGGTGGTGGACTCCCCCGTTGGCGAGGGTCGCGTAGGCGTCCGCCATCTCGAGCGGCGTGACGCCGACGCTGAGGCCGCCGATCGCGTCGGCCGGGCGGGATGAAGCAGTTCGGCCCGAGCTTGCAGGGGCTCTGATCGGGCTTGATCCCGAGCGGCGAGGTGATCCCCATCTCGTAGGCGGTCTTGGCGAAGTTCTCCGGGCCGACGTCGAGCCCGAGCTGGGCGAAGACGACGTTCACCGACTCCTGGGTCGCGTCCGTCAGGTCGTAGGTGCCGCCGCCGGGCTCGGCGTTCGCGACCTCCCAGCGTCCCGCCGCCCGGAATGTCGAGCGTCTTCGGCGAGTTGCCGTTGTAATAGGTGGCGTTCGGGTCGGCGCCGTCCTTGATCGCGGTCGTCAGCACGAAGGTCTTGAACGACGAGCCCGGCTGGCGATGGGCCTGGGCGGCGAAGTTGAACTGGTTGTCCTGGGAGAATCGCTGGGTCGAGGCGAGGGCGACGATCTCGCCCGTCTTCGGGTTCACCGAGGCGAGGGCGGAGGCCGGGCCGCCGCCCGCGTAGCAGACCGAGCACGCGTCGACCGCCTGCTGCGCCGCCTCTGGAGACGCGGCTGGATCGTCGTATAGACCTTCAGGCCGCCGTTGACCACCGTGTTGAGGCCGTACTTGTCGACGAGCTGCTGCTTGACGAGGTCGAAGATGTAGGGCTGCGTGATGCGGTTGTACTTCTGGCTTGGGTCGAGGCCGAGGCCCGCGTGAACCGCGTCTCGTGTACTCGCTCGAGGAGATGTAGCCCTGCTGGTGCATCGCGAGGAGGACGTCGTTGCGGCGGGCGATCGCGGCGCGCGGGTTGAGGAACGGGTTGTACTCCGACGGCGCCTGGGGCAGGCCGGCGATCATCGCCGCCTCGGGCAGGGCGAGCTCGCTGGCGTGCTTCGAGAAGTAGGTCTCGGCCGCCGCCTCGACGCCGATGGCCGTCGCGCCGTTGTTGGTGCCGTAAGGGGCGGTGTTCAGGTACTTGTTGAGGATCCAGCTCTTCGAATGGGCGGCCTCCTCGTCGTTCGCCAGGTGGGCCTCGATGATCTTGCGCTTGATCGTCTCCTGCGGGTCCGAGATGTAGAGGTTGCGGACCAGCTGCTGGGTGATCGTCGAGCCGCCCTGCACCGGCTTGCCGCCGGCGAGCGCGTCCTTCCAGCCGGCGCGGATGATCGCCGTGTAGTCGATGCCGCCGTGCTCGTAGTAGTTCTTGTCCTCGATCGCGACCGTGGCGTCCTTGAGGTCCTGGGGGATCTTCTCGCCGGGTACGGGCTGGCGGATGTTGTCGGCGTGGATGACGCCGATGCGCGAGCCATCGGCCGCGTAGACCTGCGTGATCCGGCCCTTCTTGATCGGCTGCAACGAGGCGAGCGCGGGCGCGGAGTCGTAGATCGAGATCACCCACGCGGCGGCGGCGCCGACCCCGATCCCGACGACGGCGGCGAGGATGCCGATCGCCAGCAGGATCTTCTTTCCGGGCGAGCCGCGCCGGCGGCGAAGCCGTCTGCGCTGGCGTTGCGTCATGGAGCCGTCAAAGGGTAGCCGTCCGCCATCGTCGGCCCTACACCTGGGCGAGCACCCCGGCCTCGCGCAGCGCCTCGTGGGCGCGCTCGCGGAGCTTCGCCTCCTCAGCCCCCGTCTTCGTGCGCTCGGGGTCGCGCCCGCCGTGGACCTCGATCCGCACGCCGTCGGCGGTGATCTCCGCGACGTCGACGGTGCGATCCCCGCCGCCTCCAGCGCCGAGCGCGCGCGGCCGAGGTCCGCCCCGGGCGGCACCCACACCGACGCCGCGGGAGGAGCCGTTCGATCGCCGGTGGAGCGATTGAAGACGACGCTGGTCACCACCTTCTCGTTCGGCACGACCATGAGCCGGCCGTCCCCGGGATCGAGGTAGGTGTAGGAGAGGGTGAGGTCGTCGACCCTGCCCGGTCTCGTCCTCGATCGTCACCGAGTCGCCGATCCGGATCGGCTGCGTGATCGCGAGCAGGATGCCCGCCATCGGGTTGGCCAGCACCTGGCGCGCGGCGAGCCCGATGATCAGCGTCAGGACCGCGCTCGAGGCGAGGATGCCGGTGGCGAGGCGGTTGAAGTTGTCGAAGCGCGAGAGTGCAAGGGCGGCGCCGATCAGGAGGATCACGACGAAGACGAGGCGGCGGACCACCCGCAGCCGCGTCTGCGCGGCTCGCGAGACGCCGCCGTCGCCGATCCGCGCCGCGACGCGGCCGCCGCGGCCGATCACGAGGCGGTCGACGAGGAAGGCGACGCCGATCGCGACCGCCATCGTGATGATCGCCGAGATGGCGTCGTTCGAGAGGGAGATCGAGGCGAGGTTCACCGAATGGGTTTTCGCGTCCCCGACCTAGGGTTCCTGCCATGCAGGCGGTCCTTCTCGACGCGCTGGGCACGCTCGTCGAGCTGGAGCCGCCCTGGGAACGGCTCGAGGGCCCGCCCGAGCCGGGGTGCGCGCGGCCTTCGAGACCGAGATGGCCTATTACCGCGAGCACGCTGTCGAGGCGCGGGATGAGGCGTCTCTGGGTGACCTCCGGAGCCGCTGCGCGGCGCTTCTCGCTCAGGGCTGGGTAGGGAGGTGGCGGTCGACGGAGATGATGGCGGCCATCCGGTTTCGCGCCTTCG
>CAWJCU010000007.1:0-420969 GCA_963841455.1 uncultured Actinomycetes bacterium | reverse complement strand
GAGACTCCGTTTCGCGTCGCGCCGTCGAGGAACCGGTCGCGGTAGGCGAGGATCGCCTCCTCGGAGCGCTTGCGGCTCATCGCCCGCCGCAGTCCCTCCGCCTCGCCGGGGCTGAAGCCGGCGAGCGCCATCGCCACCTGGATCACCTGCTCCTGGAAGACGATCGCGCCCAGCGTGTCGCGCAGGATCGGCTCGAGCGAGGGGTGTTCGTACGGGACCTCGAAATCGGGGTCGGCGCGCAATCGCTCCTTGCGCTCGAGGTAGGGGTGAACGGCCCCGCCCTGGATTGGGCCCGGCCTCACGAGCGCCACCTGCACCGTGAGGTCGTCGAGCGTCTCGGGCAGCGTCCGCGTGAGCATCTGCATTTGCGCCCGGCTCTCGATCTGGAAGACGCCGGTGGTGTCGGCGCGCCGAATCGCGTCGTAGGTGGGAGGGTCGTCGACGGCGATCCGTGAGAGGTCGATCCGCTCGCCGCGCACGCGCGCGATCTCGTCGACGCACCGCTCTACCGCCGACAGCATCCCAAGCCCCAGCAGGTCGATCTTGAGGAACCCGGCGTCCGCGCAGGAGTCCTTGTCCCACTGCACGATCTGGCGGCCCTCCATCGCCGCCGGCTGGACCGGGCAGATGTCGATCAGGGGCCGCGTCGCCAGCACCATCCCGCCCGGGTGCTGCGTGGCGTGGCGCGGCAGGCCCCAGGCATCGCGCGCGAGCTCGGCGAGCGCACGCCAGCGCGGCGAGGCGGCCCGCGCCGGCCCGATCGCTTCGGCGACGTCGGCCTCGATCGCGCTCGAGCGGTCGTAGACGTCCACCATCCGCGCCGCGCGCTCGATCTCGCCCGCCGGCAGCCCCAGCACCTTCCCGAGGTCGCGCACCGCCCCGCGCGAGCGATAGGAGGCGAACGCGCTCACCAGCGCCGCTCGCTCGTCGCCGTAGCGCTCGATGATCCGCGGGATCAGCCTCTCGCGGATGTCGCGCGGAAAGTCGAGGTCGATGTCGGGAGCCTCGGTGATCTCCTCGTTCAGGAAACGCCCCAGGAACAGCCCGCCGCGCACGGGGTCGATGTGCGAGAGCCCGGTGAGGTAGCAGACCACCGAGCTGACGCTCGACCCGCGCCCGCGCCCCGGCGGCAGCAGCATTCGCGCCGAGTCGGACCCCCGCACCTCGACGGCCACCTCGCGCGCCAGCTCGAGGATGTCGTAGTGCAGGAGAAAGAAGCCCGAGAGCTCGAGCTTGCGGATCACGGCGAGCTCCTCTTCGAGGCGCCGCTCGGCCTCGGCACGATTGCGATTGCCGGCGTAGCGATGCTGAAGCCGGGCGCGACAGATCTCCGCGAGCGCCCGATCGGCATCGGGGTCCTCGCTTCCCGGGTAGCGGTAGCCCAGGTCGCGAGCGAGGTCGAAGCGAAGCCGCTCGGAGAGCCTGACTGTCTCGGTGGCCGCCTCGGGGTGGTCGCGAAAGCGCTCGTTCGCCTCAGCCGCCGAGCACAGGTACGCCGAGCCGTTCCCGCGCCGCGCCGGCTCGGTCTCCTCAAGGGTGCCGTGGCGGCCGACGGCGGCGAGGGCATCCTGAAGGTGCGCGCGCGAGCGGTCGTGCACGTGGACGTTGCCGGTCGCCACGCACGCCACGCCGACCCGCTCGGCCAGGCCCGCGAGCCAGCGATTGCGGGCCCGGTCGTGGCGCCAGAACGGCCGCTGGAGCTCGACCCGGAAGCGCTCGCGGCCGAAGGCCCCCACGAGACGGTGCGCAAGCGCGTTCGCGCGATCTGCCTCCCCGCGTTCCCACCGCCCGGCGAGCGCCCCGTCGCGCGCGCACCCCGACAGGCAGACGAGCCCCTCGCTGCGCTCCTCGAGCGAGGAGAGCGGCAGGGTGGGGGGGAGGGCCTCCCGGTCCGGATGCGGACGGGTGTCCCGGTGCGCCTCCGTCACCAGCCGGCAGAGGTTGCGGTAGCCGCCGGCGTCCTCGACCAGGAGCGTGAGGTGAAACCGAGCGCCCTCGCCCTCCACCGTCATCTCGGCGCCCGTGATCGGCTTCACGCCGGCCGACTCGCACGCCTGTGCGAGCTCCATCGATCCCCACAGCCCGTCGTGGTCGGTGAGCGCGATTGCCTCCTGGTCCAACTCGGAGGCGCGCAGGGCCAGCTCCTCGGGCAGCGACGCGCCGTCGCCGAACGAGTAGGCGGAATGGGCGTGCAGCTCCACATAGGCGGTCATGCCCGCTGCCTGAACCAACTTCCGCCCTCGGCGGGCTCGCGGTAGAGAACGAGATCGCGGCCGTCGGCAAGCACGAGCTCGAAGTAGCGGCGCTCGAGCGGGCGCGGTGTCCACCAGCGGTCCTCGACGAGCCACTCCTCGCGGATCGCTTCGACAGCGACCCCGGCGACGGCCACCGGCGCGCCGTCGTCACCCACCTCCACCTCAGCCGGCAGCGGCCAGTAGATCCCCTTCGGGTTCACTGAACAACTCCGCCGGCCAGCGAGCGCGAGCGAGCGGTGATCCCGGCGCAGCCGGGATTGCTTCGCCTCCGGGGCCAGCGGTTTGCAACGCTGACCGAGGGGACCCGGGCAACTGCCCTGCACCGCGACTTCGTCGCTAGCCCCAACGTCACTCCTCGGGGTAAGGGGTCAGCGTTGCCCGCCGCTCCGGCACTCGCGAGCCCGGGTCGAGCTCGAGCACTCGAAGCACGGCGTCGGGGCCGGCTGCAGCGCGCGCCTGCCGGACCGCCTCGCCGAGGCGCTCCCGCCGGCGCTCGGCCGCGTCACGTGAGAGCGCAGACTGCTCGCCGCCCGCCGGGCCCAGCACCAGCGCCCGCAGCCCCAGCGCGGCAGCGGGCGCCGGCAGCTCACCGAGCTTCGGGGCCAGCGCGAGCCGGATCCTCATGCGGTCGGCGCTCGCGCGACGAAGGGCAGCGTCGGCGCGCCAGCCGCCGCCGGCCGCGAGCCGCGCACCCAGCCGCAAGCGGCGGAAGCTCCGGCCGTCCCTGCGGGGGTTGGCGAGGAGACGATCGACCAGCAGCTCGAGCGCGCGCTCGAGCTGAAAGCCCGAGGCCGCCTGCGGCAGCTCGAGTAGCTCGGCCAGGTCCTCACGAGGGCGTCGCGGCCGAAGCCGATCCGGCACGCCGCGGGCCATCCGCAGGGCCTCGAGGCCGGCCTCCCCGAAGCGGTCGGCCACGGCGTCGTCGGGGAGCGCCGCCAGCTCGCCGAGGGCGCGGACCCCCAGGCGTTCGAGCTTCGCCGGCACCTCCGCGCGAGCCCACTCATCGCTCAACCGATTCCGCAGCAGAGCGATCGGCTGTGGCGCGAGGAAGGCGCGGGCGTCACCGTCTGCGACGACGACGAAGCCGCCCTGGATCCTGGCCCCGGTCGGTGCCCGCCTGGGGCGCCGCCTCCCGCGGAAGCGAAGCGCGGCGGCCACGGCGCAGATTCGGGTCGGCCCCGCCCCGAGGCGGGCGGGGAGCCCAACGGCGCGCAGGGCGCGCTCGAGCACACTGCCCTGACCGCCGTAGATGCCGAGGAGGCCGTCGATCACGAAGAACGCCTCGCCGGCTCGCTCCGATTCCACGGCGGCGCCGATCCCCTCCAGCCGGGCGAGAGCCTCCTCCCAGGCTGCGTCCGCCCGCTCGGGATCGGGGGGGACGAGGACGAGCTCCGGGCATCTTGCGAGCGCCTCGCCGAGGCCCATGCCGGGCTCGACGCCGAAGGCGCCTGCCGCCCCCGAGACCTCGCCGACCACCTGCGGCCGGCCCGGCTCGGGCGCGAGCGCGATCGGCCGCCCGAGCAGCTCGCGACGATCGCCAACGGCGATCGTGAGGGAGAAGCGGGGAATAAGCGCGCATCCGGTCATGTCGAATCACCTGCGGGCGCCTCCGGCGCCCTTACACGCTGCTTCGGAACGAAGTTTCTCACCGGAACACATGTTCGTGTATCAAGCGGCGGAAAAAGTGACTAGGGTCGCCTCGATTTCGCCCGAACGGAACGAGACCAAGGAGGCCTCCATGCCCGACGTCCTACAGAGCGAGCGAGCCGCCGAGAAGGTCCAGCTCCTGACGCTCAACCGCCCCGACGAGCTGAACGCGATGAACGCCGAGCTCTGCGGAGCCCTCCACGACGAGCTCGACCGCCTCGCGGCCGACCGCTCATGCCGGGCGATCGTCCTGACGGGGGCCGGACGCGGGTTCTGCGCCGGTCTCGACCTGCGCGGCTACGGCTCGGCGTCCACCAACGACGGCACCGACGACGCTCGCGACCGGCTCGGAAACCAGGAGCACATGTCACGCCTGATCCTGCGCCTGCGCGCCACGCCGCAGCCGGTGATCGCGGCGATCAACGGGCCCGCGGCCGGCTTTGGCCTGGCGCTCGCGCTCGGAAGCGACATCCGCTTCGGGGCGCGAAGCGCCGTGCTCCGCGTCGCCTTCATCAACATCGGCGTCTCGAACTGCGACATGGCGACGAGCTGGCTCCTCCCGCGCCTCGTCGGCGCCTCGCGCGCCCACGAGCTGATGCTGACCGGCCGTCGCTTCGGCGCCGAGGAGGCCGAGCGCATCGGATTGCTGGCCGAGGCCACGGACGACGACCATCTGATGGACCGCGCCCTCGAGGCGGCGAACCAGATCGCCGCCTGGTCACCCTGGGCGGTTCGGTTGACGAAGCAGGGGATGTGGTCGGCACTTGAGATCCCCTCCGAGCAGGCAGCGGTGGAGTACGAGGACCGCCAGCAGATCATGGCCACTCACGGCGTCGGACTGGGTGAGGCCGTCACCGCGTTCCTCGAGAAGCGCGAGGCGAGCTTTCTGGATTGAGGGCCTACGATCGAACGGTGCGCCGCACCAGCTCAGCCGCACTCCTCGCCGCGATCGCATTTGCGGGTTGCGGCGGGGGCGGTGGGACGAGCGGCAGCGAGAGAGATGCGGGCGTTGGCGTGCCCGGTGGCGCCGACGCCGGCGACGTAGCGGTGATCCAGGCTTGGGTTTCCGCCCTCGACCGCAACGACATCGAGCGCGCGGCCGGCTACTTCGCCGTCCCGAGCGTCGCCCAGAACGGTCTCCTGTTCCACCTCCGCACGCCGGCGCAGGTCCGCGCGTTCAACCGCTCGCTGCCCTGCGGTGCGCGCGTCGTCCGTGCGACGACCGCTGGACGCACGACCACTGCCACGTTCCGCCTCTTGGAGCGTCCCGGGCCCGGCGTGTGCGGCACCGGCACCGGAGGGAAGGCGATGACCTCCTTCGTGATCACCGACGGGAAGATCGTCCAGTGGCGGCGCGTGGGCCCGGGAAGCGGTGCCCCGCAGGCGCCGAGCTCCGCGGCCTGAACGACGTCTGGGGATTCAGGCCGGTCTCAGGCGGTCCAGCGTTTCCGGAAGCTGGGAGAGGTCCGGGAGCTCGGCGACGGGATCGTGCCGGCTCTCCTCGCTGACCCGGTTCACCCATACGCACGGGACCCCCAGCCGCTTGCAGGGCTCCACGTCGTGGAAGAGGCTGGCGGCGACGTGTACGTGCTGCGCCCGATCGGCGCCGGTCCGCTCGAAGAACTCGCGCCAGTGCCCCTCGGCCGGCTTGTAGGAGCCGACCTCGGAGGCGACGATCGCCATCTCGAACGGCTCTCCGATCGCCTCCATCGAGGACTCGATGAAGTCGCGGTCTGTGTTCGAGAGGATCACGAGCCGCCACCCGCGGCGTCGTAGCTCGGCGAGCGCCGCGGGCACCTCGCCGAACACCGGCCAGCCCGAGAGGGACCGACCGAGGGCGTCGCGCTCGTCGTCTGGAAGCTCCGTGCCCGCCGCCTCCGCGCAGGCCGCGAGGCACTCCGCCATGACCTCTCGATAGGGGGCGCCGGGCTTCACGTCCTCGACTCGCGGCTCGACCTCGTGGTAGCGCGCGAGAAGCTCGTCGCGCCGCTCGGCGCCGAAGAGGCGAGCGAGCTGGTCACCGATGCCACCGTTCCAGTCGACGAGCGTTCCGTAGCAGTCGAAGGTCGCCCAGCGCGGGGCGTTTTGGCCGGTGGCCATCGGTGGATGATGACGGCCCGGCGTTCGAGCCCGCGTGCTCGTCCCCGCGGAGATATGCTGCCCGCGGGGCGGCAGCGATGCCGGAGACATAGGCCCGAAACACGAGGAGGATCGGTGTTCAAAAACGTAATTGCGAGCTGTGCGGTCGCCGCGGCTGCGCTGGCGATCGGCGCTTGCGGATCGAGCGGGGGTAGTAGCAGTAGCAGCGGAGGTGGAGGCGGCACGGTCGACATCTACTCGAGCCTCCCCCTGACGGGCGCGTCGACGGCGCAGACGAAGCCGATGGTGAATGGGATCAAGCTCGCGCTCGACCAGGCGGGCGACAAGGCGGGCGACTTCAAGGTCAACTACATATCGCTCGACGATGCGACCGCGGCCGCCGGAGCGTGGGATCCGGGGCAGACGGCCTCCGACGCGCGCAAGGCGGTCTCCGACTCGAACACCGCGATCTACATCGGCGAGTTCAACTCCGGCGCGAGCGAGGTGTCGATGCCGATCCTCAACCGGGCCGGGATCCCGCAGATCAGCCCGGCGAACACCTATCCGGGACTCACCCTCAGCTCGCCCGGCGTGACCCTCGCCGGTGAGCCGGAGAAGTACTTCCCGACCGGCAACCGCACCTACGTGCGGATCGTGCCCAATGACATCATCCAGGGCGCGGCGGACCTGCAGGCGATGAAGGACGCGGGCTGCACGAAGGTCGCCATGGCCAACGACAAGGAGGCCTACGGGGCCGGGCTCGCCAACGTCATCGTTCGCGACCAGAAGCAGTACGGAATTGACATCACGGGCAATACCGGGATCGACCCGAAGGCGCCCAACTTCCGCTCCTACGCCTCCACGGTCAAGAGCCAGGGCGCGGACTGCTTCTTCTTCTCGGGGATCGTCTCCAATGGTGCCGTGCAGCTCGCCAAGGACATCAACGCCGCGCTGCCCGACGCTCAGATCTTCGGGCCCGACGGCGTTTGCACGAGCGCCTACACGAACGCGAAGGAGGGTGGCGTCCCGGCGACCATCGATCCCAAGATCCAGTGCACGGTGGCGACGCTCGATCTCGCCGCGTACCCGGGCGGCAAGGACTTCCTCGCCGCCTACACGAAGAAGTACGGGTCGTCGAACCCCGATCCGTATGCGATCTACGGGTACGCCGCGATGAATCTCGCGCTGGACACGATCAAGGGCCTGGGCGCGAAGGGCAACGACAGGGCGGCGATCACGGATGCCCTGTTCGCAACCAAGGATCAACACTCGGTCCTCGGCACCTACGGGTTCGACGAGAACGGCGATACGACTCTGAAGTCGTACGGCCTGTACAAGGTGGGCTCGGACGGCGATCCCGTCTTCTTCAAGACGCTGACGCCGAAGACCGGCTGATCGGGGCGAGATAGGAACCAAAGGCGAAAGCGGAGGGGGCGCGCCGGCCGCGCCCCCCTCGCGTCGCCACCGTGAGGCGCGCGGAGAGTGGAAGCCAGCTCGCTGAGCCGCAACGTTCGTAGCGGCGGTTCGGCCGGGGCGCGCGCCCTCGTTCGCCGCCACCTCGGCGGATGGGGCCTGATCGCGGCCCTGGCCGCGCTGCCGGTCCTCTACGCGGTCAAGGACCTCACCTCCGGCTACCAGGTCGGCGTGGTGCACGGCCACGCGGTCATCGCGCACGACCTGACCCAGTTCGGATCCACCCTGGTCCAGGGGGTTTCGAACGGGGCGATCTGGGCGCTGATCGCGATCGGGTACACGCTCGTCTACGGGATCGTCGAGCTGATCAACTTCGCCCACGGCGACGTCTTCATGATCGGCTCCTTCGCCGCCGTCGGCCTCTGGGCGACGCTCGGCCTCAGCCTCGCGACGGGCACCTTCGGCCTCGTCGCCGGCCTCATCCTCACCCTGATCGTCGCAATGGCCGTTTCCGGCAGCCTCAACGTGCTGATCGAACGGGTCGGCTACCGGCCGCTGCGCAACGCGCCGAAGCTGGCGCCACTGATCACCGCGGTCGGATTCTCGTTCATCCTCCAGAACGTCGGCCTGCTGTGGCACGGCGGCTCGCCGGTTGGCGTGCCTGACCTCCTCCACCAGAGCAAGACCGTGTTCTCGATCTCCGGCGTCGCGGTGCACCGCGCCGACGTCCTCGCCATCGCTGCGACGATCCCGCTGGTGATCGGCGTCACGGCGTTCCTCGCCCGGACCCGCTCCGGGCGGGCGATGCGCGCGACGGCGCAGGACCCCGAGGCGGCGCGGCTGATGGGGATCAACGTCGACCGCACGATCTCGCTCACGTTCCTCCTCGGCGGCATGCTGGCCGGGGCGGCGGGCCTGATCTACGCGCTGTACGAGACGACGATCTGGTACTTCCAGGGATTCGAGGCGGGCCTCATCGCCTTCACCGCCGCAGTGATGGGCGGGATCGGCAACGTCCGCGGGGCCGTCCTCGGCGGCCTGATCATCGGCATCATCCAGCAGTTCTCGGACGCCCGGATCGGCCCGGCGTGGACCGAGGCGGTCGTGTTCGGCTACCTGATCCTGATCATGACCCTGCGGCCGCGCGGCCTGCTCGGCGAGGAGACGAGAGAGGCGGGGTGAGGGTTGAGGGGCCTTAGCTCCGAAAGAGGCTTCCTGAGGCGGCGAAGCCGCCGGAGGTGGTGCCGGTGAACGAGCTGCGGGCCCAGCTTCGCGAGTGGCGGGACGCGGTCGAGGCGCGGCTGCCGCCCTGGTGGCAGCGGGCCGCCGTCGCGGCCCTGATCGTGGGGGGCGCGATCCTCCCGTTCTTCTTCACCGAGACGAGCGGGTTCCTCGACGCGACGATCAAGGCGCTGGCATTCGTCGTCATGGCGCTCGGCCTGAACGTCGTCGTCGGGTTCGCGGGCCTCCTCGACCTCGGCTACGTGGCCTTCTACGCGATCGGCGCGTACTGCCTCGGCTGGTTCGGGTCGAGCTTCTTCTTCAAGGCCAATCTGCACGTCCTGGTTGACCCGCAGGCGGCCGCGCAGCTCGGCATCCACCTGAACTTCGTGCTGATCGCGATCGCCGCCGCGGCGATCTGCGCTTTCGCCGGCGCGCTCATCGGCCTGCCCACCCTTCGCCTCCGCGGCGACTACATCGCCATCGTCACGCTGGCGTTCGGCGAGATCATCGGGGTCGTCGCGATCAACGGCACCGACATCCACGTGGGCGGCGGGATGACGCTGACCGCCGGCAACCTCGGTATCTCCGGCGTCGACGTGCCGTACTTCCCGGGCGTCGGCTCGTTCAACCTCTCCGAGCTCCGCCCGTGGTACTGGCTGATCTACTCCATCGTCCTCATCGTCCTGTTCGTCAACCTTCGCGTCCGCGACTCGCGGCTCGGGCGGGCGTGGGTGGCGCTGCGGGAGGACGAGGTCGCAGCCGTCTCGATGGGCATCCCCCTCGTCCGGACCAAGCTCCTCGCCTACTCGATGGGAGCGGCGTTCGGCGGCGTCTCCGGGGCCTTCCTGGGCGCCTACTTCACGACCGTCAACGCCGGCCAGTTCGCGTTCTCGTTCTCGATCTTCGTCCTCGCGATGATCATCGTCGGCGGGCTGGGGTCGATCTGGGGCGCCGTGCTCGGGGCTCTCCTGCTCTCGTACATCAACTACTACTTCATCCCCGACGTCTTCAACAGCATCCCCCAGGACCTCGGATTGAGCTTCAGCCTCACGGATCTGTCGTTCGGCATCTTCGGCTTCCTGCTCGTCCTGGTGATGGTGCTGCGCCCCCAGGGCCTGGTGCCCGAACGACGGCGCACGCTGGAGCTGACGGAGGCGATCGGGCCCAGCGACCGCGACGAGGGGATGCTGGAGGAGGTCGAGTGACGGCCACTGGGCCCGTCGCCACGGAGGAGGCCCCGCCTGCGAAGGGCGAGGTCCTGATGCGAGCCGAGCACGTGGTGAAGGAGTTCGGCGGGCTCGTGGCCGTGAACGACGTTTCGGTCGACGTCCCCAAGCGCTCGATCGTCTCGATCATCGGCCCGAACGGCGCGGGCAAGACGACGCTGTTCAACATCCTCACCGGCCTTTACCACCCGAGCTCGGGTCGGATCGCCTTCGACGGCCGGGACATCACCGCCAAGCGCCCTGACGTCATCACCGGCCTCGGCGTGGCGCGGACGTTTCAGAACATCCGGCTGTTCAGGGCGATGACGGCGCTTGAGAACGTGATGATCGGCTGCCACGTGCGGATGCGCGCCGGGATGTGGGGATCGATACTCCGCCCGCCCTGGGTGCGGCGCGAGGAGCGCGACGTGCGAGAGCGGGCGGCGGAGATGCTCACCTATGCGGGGGTCAGGTCGGCGCACTTCGACCAGCTCGCGACCAACCTGTCCTACGGCGATCAACGCAGGGTCGAGCTCGCGCGGGCCCTGGCGTCGGAGCCGGTCATGCTCCTGCTGGACGAGCCGACGGCCGGGATGAACCCTCATGAGTCCGACCAGCTGACCGGCTTCATGCGCAAGGTCCGGGACGAGCTCGACCTGACGGTCCTGCTGATCGAGCACGACATGCAGGTCGTGATGGGTGTCTCCGAGCGGATCACCGTCCTCGACTACGGCGAGAAGATCGCGGAGGGGTCGCCGGAGGAGGTCCGATCCGACACGAGGGTGATCGAGGCGTATCTCGGCAAGCAGGACGACGGAGCGGGGGAGGCGGGCTGATGGCGCTGCTAGAGGTCTGCGACGTCCATGCCCACTACGGCGCCATCGAGGCTCTGCACGGAATCTCGCTCACGGTGGACGATGGCGAGGTCGTGACCTTGATCGGCTCCAACGGCGCCGGCAAATCGACGACCCTCCGGTCGATTTCCGGCCTGACGCCGGCGACCGCCGGCAGCATCACCTTCGGCGGCGAGGAGATAACGCGGTCGCAAACGGCGGAGATCGTCGCCCGCGGAATCGCCCTCGCGCCCGAGGGCCGCCACGTGTTCCCACGGATGAGCGTGCGGGAGAACCTCGATCTCGGCGCTCACCGCCGCCGCGGTCCGGACATCGAGGAGGACATCGAGCGCGTCTACTCGCTCTTCCCGCGGCTTCACGAGCGCGAGAAGCAGAAGGCCGGGATGATGTCCGGGGGCGAGCAGCAGATGCTGGCGATTGGGCGGGCCTTGATGGCGCGCCCGCGTATGTTGATGCTCGACGAACCGTCGATGGGGCTCGCGCCGATCCTGGTCGAACGGATCTACGAGACGATCGCCGAAATCAACCGCAGCGGCGTTGCGATACTGCTCGTGGAGCAGAACGCCAACTTCGCCCTCGACGCGGCAAGCCGGGGCTACGTACTCGAGACCGGCGAGATCGCCCTCACGAACGACTCTCGCGCCCTGCGCGACGACCCCGAGGTCCAGCGAGCCTACCTCGGCGCATGACCGTCCTGGCCATGATCGGCGCCGAGGGGTTGTACCTCCTGTTCGCGTGGCTGCTCTCGGCCGCGATTGGCTCCTGGCTGTCCGACCGGAAGGGCTACGGGGAGCGCCTCGGCCTGACGCTCGGGCTCCTTCTCACGGTCATCGGCCTCCTTCTAGTGGTCCTTCTCCCCGGCCGTCCGGGGTCGCGGTGGAAGGAGGACGGCTGGCTTCCTCGACGCCGGCGCGCAGGCTAGACCACGTCTCCAGCCTTGCCCCCACCCGGGCGATCACCGCGTCGGTGAACCCCGTCGTCGAGGCGTGGCCGCCGAGG
This sequence comes from uncultured Actinomycetes bacterium, assembly GCA_963841455.1. GTDB lineage: Bacteria > Actinomycetota > Thermoleophilia > Solirubrobacterales > 70-9 > JAWVFM01. The sequence goes on along the minus strand of CAWJCU010000007.1, from coordinate 409,293 downwards.
TCGGAAGTCCGGACACCGGCCGCAGTCGCCTCGAACACCGCGTCGTAGATCGCGCGCGAGCAGCTTTCGGCGTTCTCGAAGGGGAGCTCGGCGGCGTGGTGGAGGAGGGCGGCGGCCGCGAGGATCATTCCCATCGGGTTGGCGACGTCCTTGCCCTCGAGCGCTGGCGCGGTCCCGTGCGGCGCCTCCGCCATCGCGACCCTGGGGGCCAGGTCGTCGTCGAGCGCGAGGAGCACCGACTCGGCGCCCGCGATCGAGCCGAAGAGGGGCAGGACGAGGTCGGAGAGAAGGTCGCCGTCTCGGTTGAGTGACGGGATCACGAGGGCGTCGGCCGCGGCGCCTCCGACGAGTCCCGCGAGCGTCGCGTCGATCAGGACCGGCTCGTAGACCACATCGGGATGGCCGTCGGCGGCCGCATCCATCTCCTCCTTCAGCATGCCCTCGTAAGTCGGGCTCACCGTCCATTTGGAGCCGCCGTAGACCTTGCCGCCGAGCCGCGCGGCCTCCCGGAACGCGTACTCGGCCACGGCCCGGCAATGCGAGCGGCGGATGGTCTCGGTGCGGTGTGCGACCTCGTCGCCGTCGTCGAACTCGCGCCACTCCTCGGCCCCGTATGCATCGCCGACGGCCATCCGCACCACGGAGATGGGGCTATGAACACCGGCCACCGGCGCGACGCCCGGGATCCGGCGGCCCGTTCGGACGATCACGGTGCCGCCGATGCCTTCGCGGATGAGGCGGTTGGGGCTGCCGACGTCGTCGGCGCCCTCCGGGGTGATCGTCGCGGCCTTCAGCCCGAGCCCGGTCTCGCGCATCGCGGCCGCGGCGTCGTCGCAGACGGCGTTACTCGTGGCCCGACGGTTCTCCAAGGAGAGATCGAAGCGGACGATCTCGACGTCGAGTCCGAGCACCGCCGGATCGAGCACTCGCAGCGCCTGCTCGAGGAGCTCCTGGCCCGTCTGATCGCCTTCGAGCGCGACTATCGTGAGCGGGGCCAAGATGGCTGAGGTTAGTTGCAGCTGGTGCGGTGAGGCGGTCGAGCCGGACGGGGGCTTCCGCGTCTACGAGCCCGCTGGAGAGCGCAGGGCGGCCTTCTGCCGGCTCGAGCACGTCGTCCCCTGGGCGATCCAGGGCGTGCATTGGGAGCCCGGTGGGCTGGACGAGCCGGCCGGGCTCGCCGCGGGCCCGCTGCGGTGCGCGCTTTGCGACGCCGACCTCGGGGAGGTGCACGTCCTGGCCGTGCGCCACCGGGGCGAGCACCGCGTGCCCGACGCGTTCTGTTCCGCAGACCACCTGCTGGAGTGGGCGAAGGCGGGCGGTCGGTGGCGTTGAGCTAGGCGGCGGGCTCGCCGGCGAGCCCCAACTCGTCGGCGTTCTGGGCGAGCGCGTCGATCACCAGCGCGATGTGCTCGCCCTCCTCGACGCCGAGCTCCTCGATACCGCGCTGGATCTGGCTGCGGTCGACCTTCGCCGCGAACGAGGGCTGCTTCAGCTTCTTGCGCACCGACTTGGGCTTCATCCCCTCGATGCCGGTCGGCCGCACGAGTGCGCAGGCGGCGACGAACCCCGAGAGCTCGTCGACCGCGTAGAGCGTCTTCGCCAGCGGCGTCGTACGCGGGTGATCGAGGTAGTCGGCGTGGCCCGCGACGGCATCGATGAGCTCGTCCGGGTACCCCCGCTCGCGCAGTGCCTCCAGGGCCATGCGCGGGTGGCCGGTGTCCGGGTCGGGGTAGCGCTCGTAGTCCAGGTCGTGGACGAGGCCCGTGATCCCCCACAGGTCGGCGTCCTGGCCGTCGCGCGCCGCGTAGGCGCGCATGCACGCCTCGACGCCGAGCACGTGCTTTCGCAGCGAGTCGGAGGAGATCCACTCGCACACGAGCTCCCAGGCTTGATCACGCGTCGGCTGGGTCATGCAGAAGGTTTACCCTAGCCAGGGATTCCGGTGAGGGGCTTTGCCCCGAAAGGAGCATGTGAGGGCGGCGAAGCCGCCCGCAGGTGATTTATGGACAAGTTCGTGATCCAAGGCGGCGAGCCGCTCTCGGGCGAGATCACCGTCGCCGGCAACAAGAATGCCGCGCTGCCCATCATCGCGGCCGCGCTCTTGACCGACGAGGAGCTCGTCCTGTCAAATGTGCCTCGAATCCGCGACACCGAGGCGCAGGTCGGCCTGCTCGAGTCGATCGGCGTTCGAGCCTCGTGGAGCGGGGGAGAGCTTCGCCTGCGCGCGGAGTCGGTCTCCGAGACCGAGGTCTCCGAGGAGCTCGCGGCCCGGATCAGGGCGTCATTCCTGCTCGCGGGGCCGCTTCTGGCGCGCTTCGGCGAGGTCCGGATGCCGCCGCCGGGTGGCGATTTCATCGGCCGCCGGCGCCTCGATCCCCACCTGGACGCCTTCCGCGACATGGGCGCGCGCGTGGCCGGAGAGCGCTACATCGAGGTGTCCGCGCCCGCGGAGGGCCTTCGCGCCTGCCAGATCTTCATGGACGAGCCCTCCGTCATGGGCACCGAGAACGCGCTGATGGCCGCCGCGCTCACGCCCGGTGAGACCCGTATCGCGAACGCGGCCTCGGAGCCGCATGTACAGGACCTGGCCCGCCTGCTCGTGAAGATGGGGGCCGAGATCGACGGCATCGGCTCCAACGTGATGACCGTCGCCGGCAAGGACAAGCTCCGCGGGGCCGAGCACCGCATCTGCCCGGACCACATCGAGGTTGCGAGCTTCATGGCCCTGGCGGCGGCGACGAAGGGCGAGCTCCGCATCCGCGACGTCGCCCCCGACGACCTCATCGTCATCCGGCGCCAATTCCGGCGCCTCGGGCTTCAGTCGATGGTCGAGGACACGGACGTCTTCGTGCCGCCGGACCAGACGCTGGTCATCCGGTCCGACCTCGGCGAGATGATCCCCAAGATCGACGACGGGCCCTGGCCGGCCTTCCCGGCCGACCTCACGTCGATAGCGCTCGCCCTCGCGACGCAAGCCCAGGGCGAGGTGCTGATCTTCGAGAAGATGTTCGAGAACCGCCTGTTCTTCGTCGACAAGCTGGTTGCCATGGGCGCTCGGATCACGCTCTGCGATCCCCACCGGGCGATCGTTAGCGGTCCGAGCCGTCTTCACGGCGAGCGAGTTGACAGCCCGGACATCCGCGCCGGGATGGCGATGCTCATCGCGGCCCTCGCCGCCGACGGGACCTCGGAGATCGGCAACGTGGTCCAAATCGATCGCGGCTACGAGCGAATCGACGACCGCCTGCGCGACCTCGGGGCCCGCATCGAGCGGGTCTCGACGGGGCCGTCCGGCGGCGACGAGCGCCTGCGCGCGGTTGCCTAGCCCCCGGACGCGGGGAGGCCCCGGATGACGCACCCGATACCTCCAGGCACCCGTGACGTGCTGCCCGCGGAGATGCGTGAGCTCCGCCGGCTCCAGGCGGCGCTGAGCGGCGTCTTCGAGGCGTCCGGTTACGGCGAGGTCTCCACTCCGACGATCGAGTACGACGAGGTCCTGTCGCAGGCGGGCCGCTTCGGGGCTCCGGTCGCCTACCGGTTCTTCGACGAACGAGGCGACCTGCTCGCCCTGCGCTCGGACATGACGATCCCGATCGCGCGCCTGGCCTCAACCCGCTTCCACGCTGACGATGCCCCGCTTCGGCTCTTCTACGTCGCGCCGGCCTATCGCGCGGTTCGGCCGCAGCGAGGTCAGATGCGGGAGTTCATGCAGGCCGGGGTCGAGCTGATCGGTGCGCCGGCGCCGGACGGGACGGCGGAGGTGATCGAGGTCCTCGCCAAGGCGCTCGACGCCGCCGGTCTTCGCCGCGCGGTTATCGGGCTCGGCGATGCCGACCTCTATCCGCAGCTCCTCGAGGAGCTCGGCGTCGACGAGGAGGCTCGCGCGCGCATCGTCGCCTGCCTTGCCGCTCACGACCTCGTCGCCCTCGAGGGCGAGGTCCGCCGTACGGGCATCGGCGAGACCGCGAGCCGCACGCTGCTCGCGCTGCCATCGCTGCGCGGTGGCCGCGAGGTGCTGGGCGAGGCTCGGGGGTTCGGCGGCGAGGCCGTCGAACGCGCTACCCGGAGGCTCGCGGCCACCCACGACGCGCTCTCCGCGCGGGGAGTCGCCGAGCGGGTCGAGCCTCGACCTCGGCCTCCTCCGTGACCTCGGCTACTACACGGGCGCGATCCTCGAGGTCTACGACCCTGCGCTCGGGCACATCCTCGGGGGCGGCGGCCGCTATGACGAGCTGATGGGCCGCTTCGGGATGCCGCTTCCAGCCGTCGGCTTCGCCCTCTACCTGGAGCGTGTGCACATCGCGCAGGCCGAGGAGGAGCGGCTGCGCCCGGACGAGGGGGCATCGTGAAGGGGACCGCGGTTTCGGCCGCCACGGCAGTGGCCGAGGGGCCGCTGCGGGTCGCGCTCCCGCGCGGCGCCCTATTCGAGAACACGCTCGACCTTCTGGACCGGATCGGCGTGCCGACCGGCGAGCTGCGCGGCGGTTCGCGCTCGCTCGTCTTCGAATCGGGCGGCCTCGTGCTGGTGACGATGCGCCCCTCCGACGTCCCCACCTACGTCGAGGCGGGAACGGCGCAGCTCGGGATCACCGGCAAGGACGTGCTCTTGGAGCAGCGGGACCGGCTGGTCTACGAGCTGGCGGACCTCGGCTACGGCGCCTGTCGGATGGTGCTGGCAGGGCGCAAGGGCGACGAGCGCCTCGGTGAGTCCGAGCGGCGCCTGGGCGCGATGCGCATCGCCACCAAGTACCCGCGAATCGCGGAGCGCTACTTCGAGGACACGGGCCGCCAGGCTGAGGTGATCGAGGTCAAGGGCTCGGTGGAGCTGGCGCCGCTCGTCGGTCTCGGCGACGGGATCGTCGACCTCGTCGACACCGGCCGCACGCTGGCCGAGAACGACCTCGAGGTGCGAGAGGAGATCGCACGGTCGAGCGCGCGCCTCGTCGCCAACCGGATCGCCCACAAGCTTCGCGCGCGAGAGGTGGACGAGCTCGTCGAGCGCCTGCGGGAGGCGGCAGGATGAGGCTCGAGCGAGTCGAGTGGGACGGTGAGGGCCCCAAGGCCCTGGCTGCTCGCCTCCGTGCCCTCGTCGAGCAGCCTGAGAGCCTGTCCTCCGCCGTCGCCGACGTCCTGGAGGTCGTTCGCTCGAAGGGCGACGAGGGGATCCACGAGCTCGCGGAGCGCTTCGGGGATCCGCCCCCCGATGCGCTTCGGGTCGATCCTGACGCGATCGCCGCTGCCCCCGGCCTGCTCGACCCCGACGTACGCGAGGCGATGCGACTCGCCGCGGCCAACATCGATGCGCTCGCAAAGGCCGAGCTCGCGGGCTGTCCCGGGGCGGTGGTCGAACTCGATCAGGGACAGCGCATCGAGGTGCGTTGGGACCCTGTGAGCGCCGCCGGCGTCTACGCGCCCGGCGGGCGCGCCGCCTACCCGGCTTCAGTCCTGATGTGCGCCGTGACGGCTCGCGCCGCCGGGGTCGCCCGCGTCGCCGTGACGACGCCGCCGGCAGCGGGCGGGCGGCCTAGCGCGGTCACACTCGCGGCCTGCTCGCTCGCCGGCGTCGACGAGGTATACGCGGTCGGTGGCGCGCAGGCGATCGCCGCATTGGCGTTCGGGACTCAGACAATCCCGAAGGTCGAGGTCGTCGTCGGCCCGGGGAACCCGTACGTAACCGAGGCAAAGCGGCAGGTCGCAGGCGTCGTCGGCATCGACGGCCTCGCGGGACCGAGTGAGCTCTTCGTCATCGCCGACGGGATGGCTGACCCGCGCTGGATTGCGCTCGATCTTGCGGCGCAGGCGGAGCACGGCCCCGACAGCCCCCTAGTCCTCGCATCTCCGGAGGCCGCGCTCCTCGACGCCGTCGCGGAGGTCGCCGAGGCGCTGTGGGAGGAGCGCCCGAGCGTAAAGGACGCGCCGCTCGCGCTCGTGACGGCGCCGGGCATCCAGGCCGCGCTCGCGCTCGCCGACGCGTTCGCGCCCGAGCACCTCGAGCTCGCCTTCGCGGGCGCCGACGACAACGTTGCCCGGGGCCGCATCGCGGGCTGCGTGTTCATAGGCGCGCGGGGCGCGACGGCCTTCGGCGACTACGCCGTCGGCTCGAACCACGTGTTGCCGACCGGTGGCGCGGCGCGCTTCGGCGGGCCGCTCGGCGTCGGCGCCTTCAGGCGGCGCAGCTCGCTCGTCACGATCCCGGGTTCCGCCGCTGCCGCTCTCGCCCCGGCGGTCGACGCCCTCTCGCGAGCGGAGGGCTTTCCCGTGCACGGTGAGTCCGCCGTCGCGCGGAGCGGGGAGAATGACTGACGAGATGGCGCGCGCGGCGAGCATCGAGCGGAAGACCTCCGAGACGAACGTGTCGGTGTCGCTCGACCTGGACGGCGGGCCCGTCGCGGCGGCAACGGGCGTCGGCTTCTTCGACCACATGCTCGAGCTGCTCGGCCGCCACGGTCGGCTCGGCCTTCGAGTCGCGGCCGAGGGCGACCTCGAGACCGGCGCTCACCACACCGTCGAGGACGTGGGCATCGCGATCGGCCAGGCGCTCGACGAGGCGCTCGGTGACCGGGCGGGCATCCACCGCTACGGCTACATCGCCGTCCCGATGGACGAGGCGCTCGGAATGTGCGCGATCGACGTCTCGGGCCGGCCGCTGTGCCTCTACGCCGCCGACCTGCCGCCGGCGTCCATCGCGGGGTTCGACGCTGAGCTGACGGAGGAGTTCTTCCGTGCGGTCGCGACGAACGCGAAGCTGACTGTCCACGTCGGCACCCGCTACGGCACCAACGCCCACCACCTGATCGAGGCCTGCTTCAAGGCGTTCGCCCGTGCGCTGCGGGAGGCCGTGGCCATCGACCCCGACGAGGAGGGCGTGCCGTCGACCAAGGGGACGCTCACGTGATTGCGATCCTCGACTACGGCATGGGGAACCTCCGCTCGGTCGAGAAAGCGCTCGAGCATGTGGGCGCCGAGGCGCTGCGCACGGGTGACCCCAACGCGGCAGCGAGCGCCGAGGGCCTCGTCCTGCCCGGGGTCGGCGCATTTCCGAAGGGCATGGAGCGGGTCCGCGGCCAGGGGCTCGACGACCTTGTCGCCGACCGGGCCGGAGCGGGCGTTCCGGTCCTCGGGATCTGCCTGGGAATGCAGCTCCTGTTCGAGTCGTCTGTGGAGCTCGGCGGTGCGAGCGGCCTCGGCCTGCTGCCGGGTTCCGTGACCGAGCTCAACGCACCGGGGCTCAAGGTCCCGCACATGGGCTGGGAGCCGGTTCGTTGGGAGACCCCGTCCGAGCTCACCGCCGGGATCGCCGACGGCACGCCGTTCTACTTCGTCCACTCGCTCGTGCCGCGCCCGGCCGAGGCGGCCGACGTCATCGGCACCGCGGCATGGGGCGAGCGCTTCGCGTGCGCCGTCGCGCGGCCGCCGATCTACGGCGTCCAGTTCCACCCGGAGAAGTCGAGCTCGGCCGGCCTGGCGGTGCTGGAGAACTTCACCCGCATCTGCGCTTCCGTCCCGGCCTGATGGCTTGATCCTCTATCCGGCCATCGACATCCTGCGGGGACGCGCCGTCCGCCTCGTTCAGGGCGACTACGACCGCGAGACCACCTTCGACGACGATCCGCTCTCGGCCGCCGAGCGGTGGGTGGCGCAGGGCGCGCGGGCGCTGCACGTCGTCGACCTCGACGGCGCGCGAACCGGGGTGCCCGTGAACCTGGAGATCGTGGAGCGGATCGCAGGCGGCGTCGAGGTGCCGGTCCAGGCGGGCGGGGGGCTGCGCGACGCCGAGGCCGTCGAGGCCGCGCTGGCGGCGGGCGCGGAGCGCGTGGTCCTGGGCACCGCCGCGGTCGAGGAGCCGGCGCTCGTCGAGGCGCTCGTGAGGGAGCACGGCGGGTCGCGCATCGTGGTCGCCGCGGACAGCCGATCGGGGACGGTCGCGGTCGAGGGTTGGGAGCGGCGAAGCGCGCTGGGCACCGCGGAGCTGATCGGCGAGCTCGCCGATCGTGGAGTCGGGACGTTCCTCTTCACGCCGGTCGAGGTCGACGGGACGCTCGCCGGGCCGGCGGTCGAGGACCTGGAGCGGGCGGCTTCGGCGGCCGGGGCGTCCGGGGCGGACCTCCTTTACTCGGGGGGCGTTGGGTCGATCGACGACCTCAGGGCTCTGATCGCGCTGAGCCTCGAGTCAGTGAAGGGGGTCGTAGTGGGGAGGGCGCTGTACGAGGGCCGGTTCACGGTGGCCGATGCGCAGGCCGCCCTGGACGGCATCTGACCCATCGAACGTCCCGCAGGGTGGTGCATAGCCCCCAGCGAGGGACGTTCGCGCCCTAACCTGAACGACGATGGCCTTGAAGCGCGTCATTCCCTGCCTCGACGTCGACCGGGGGCGGGTCGTCAAGGGCACGAACTTCGTCGGGCTGCGCGACGCGGGCGACCCGGTCGAGCTGGCTGCGCGCTACGACGCCGAGGGGGCCGACGAGCTCGTGTTCCTCGACATCACCGCGTCGCACGAGCGCCGCGAGACGATCGTCGAGCTCGCGCGGCGGACGGCGAACGACGTTTTCATCCCGTTCACGATTGGCGGCGGCATCCGCTCCGCGGCCGATGCGCAGGCGGTCCTCGATGCCGGCGCCGACAAGGTGTCGGTCAACTCAGCCGCCCTCGAGCGGCCGGAGCTCATCTCCGGGCTCGCGGAGGTGTTCGGCGCACAGTGCGTCGTGATCGCGATCGACGCTCGGCGCCGCGCCGGTTCCGACGCCGAGTGGGACGTCTACGTCAACGGGGGCCGGGCCCGGGTCGACGGGCGCGAGGCCGTGGCCTGGGCGCGCGAGGCGGTCGAGCGGGGAGCGGGCGAGGTGCTCCTCACGAGCATGGACCGCGACGGGACGACGGACGGCTACGACCTGGAGCTGACGCGGGCGGTCGCCGACGCCGTCGCGGTGCCGGTCATCGCCTCCGGCGGGGCGGGTGAGCTGGGCCACCTCACTGCTGCGATTGCTGATGGTGGTGCGGATGCTGTGCTTTGCGCTTCGATTTTTCACTATGGGCGCTACTCGATCCGCGAGGCGAAGGAGCGCCTCCGGGCCGATGGCGTTTCGGTTCGTTAGCGCCCTTCTTCGCGCTCTTCTTCCCGCCCTTCTTGTTCTTGTGCCGCTGACTCTTCGGCACGTGCGCCTCGCGCGGCGGCAGCTGGACGAGGATGTTGGCCCCGGTCAGGAACAGGTGCTTGTTGTCAGAGATGACCGGGTTGTACTCGCCGATGTCGGAGTAGAACTGCTTGTGGCCGTCGCTCACCCGGAAGCCGTACGTGCCGACGTTCGGCCCGATTACCGCCGCGTAGACGTCGCGGCCGACGACGCTCGCGGCGCCCAGGATCACGCCGCCGAGGTTCTTCTCCCAGCGGATCTTCCCGGTTCGCGCGTTCATCGCGTAGAAGTGATGGTCCTGCGAGCCGACGTAGACGCTCGGTGCGGTTCCGGGGACCGCGGCGACCGCCGGCGCCGGGTAGACCTCGGCCCCGGTCGACTGGCTCCACGCGAGCTCGCCGGTCTTCTCGACGTAGCTGTAGACCCGGCCGTCGAGCCCGCCGAAGTAGACGCGGCCGAAGGCAACCGAGGGGGTGGAGTAGATGCCCCCGCCGCGCAGAAACCCGCCACCCTGCGTCTCGGCCTGCCAGTGCACCGAGCCGTTGGAGGCGTCGAGGGCGTAGACCTGCCCGGCGTAGTTGCCGAAGAACACCGCCCCGTGGTCGTAGGCGACGCCGCCCTTCACGGCGCCGTTCGATTGGAACTTCCAATCGAGCTTGCCCGTCTTCTCGTCATAGGCGAAAACCTCGCCCGACTCGCAGCCGACGAACACGCGGCCACCGTGGACGAGCGGGGAGGATTCCGAGCGCCCCGGAAGCCCGTGGCGCCAGAGCATCTTCCCGTCGCTGGCGCGCATTCCGATCACCTGGCCCGGGGACAGCGTCACCGCGAACACGCGCCCGCCGTGGTAGGCCGGTGAGGAGGCCGAGAGGTTCCCGAGGTCGCGCTTCCAGTCGACGTGGCCGCCGTTGTGCGCCTGGAGCGAGTAGAACGTCGCGTCCTTGTCGATCAGGTAGAGGTGTCCGCGCGCGTAGACCGGCGAGAACTCGAGCAGGCTCGGCGCCCTGAACGCCCAGTCCCGGGCGCCGAACGGCGGGATGACCCGCTTTGACGGCAGGTAGCGGGTGCGCTCGTCGTCGAGCCCGTACTCGGGCCAGTTCGTGGCCTTCACGTGCTTCACCTCGCGCTTCGGCTGAAATGTGGCCCCCGGATGGGAGACGTCGGCCGGACGCCGGAGGATGACCACGACGCTGAACGCGGCAACGCCGGCGGCGAGCAGCGCGGTCGCTATCGCCGCGCCTCGCTGCCACGCGTCCCACGACCGCCAGATGTCGAGCACGCGGGCCATCAGCGGAGTTGGTCATGGTACGGAACGGCCGGTACCGTCCGGCGGGTGACGACCTTCGAGAAGGAGGATCTCTCGCCCGCGCGGATGCGAAAGCGGCTTGGCGCGCTGTCCGCCCTTCGTGCGGTGCAGGAGGCCGCCGACGGCGCCGAGGCCTATCTGGTGGGCGGCGCGGTGCGGGACCTGCTCGCCGGCGGCGGTCGCATCGACCTCGACGTGGCCGTGGAGGCGAGTGGCGAGAAGGTTGCCGAGCTGGCTCGGCGCATCGACGCCGGCGCCCACGTGCACGGCCGGTTTGGGACGGCGCGCGTCCTCGTCGAGGGAACCGAGGTCGACCTGACCGCCACGCGCGCTGAGACCTATGCGCGCCCCGGGGCGCTCCCGGACGTTCGCGACGCACCGATCGCGGACGACCTCGCGCGACGTGACTTCACCATCAACGCGATGGCCCTTCCGCTCGAGGGCGAGGCGGCGTTGCTCGACCCTCATGGGGGCCTCGCCGACCTTCGCGACGGCATCCTCCGGGTGCTACACGAGCGCTCGCTCGTCGACGACCCGACGCGGGCGCTTCGCGCCGCACGCTACGCCGCCCGGCTTGGGCTCGAGCTCGATGAGGTGACGGCCCGGCTCATTCGCGACGCCGACCTCGAAACGATCTCCGTCGAGCGGATCGAGGCCGAGCTGCGGCGGCTGGCGATGGAGGACAATGCGGTCGCTGCCCTGCGGTTGCTCGTGGAGTGGGGAATCGTCGAGGCCGACCTGGAGCTCGCCGCGGCGGCGCTCGCCGTGCTCGACGAGGACGGGTGGGGCACGTTGGCGGATCGAGCTGGAGCCTTTCTCGCTGCCGGGTCGGTGCGCGCGGGCCGCTTCGGCTCGCCCGCCGGCAGCGAGGGAGGGCGGGAGCTGGCCGGGGTCACCGGCTCGCGGGCCTCCGAGCTGACAGCGGCCGCGAGAGGCCGCCCCGGCGTCGAGCTCGTCGTCGCCCGCGCGCTCGGCACGGAGTGGCTCGACGACTACGTTCGGGAGTGGCGGCGCGTCCGACTCGAGATCACGGGCGACGACCTACTCGCGGCCGGCATTCGCGAGGGGCCGAGCATCGGGCGCGGCCTCGCTGCCGCGCTCGCGGCGAAGATCGACGGAGAGGTTCGAGGCCGTGACGAGGAGCTCGCGACGGCGCTGGAGGCCGCGTGAACCGCTGGTGCATCTGCGCCCTCCTTCTGACGGGCATCGTGATGGCGGGCTGCGGCGGAGGGTCGACGTCATCGACCGGCAGGGTGGCCGCGACTGCCTCGAGCGACTCGGGTGGCGCCGGCAAACCAACCTTCCCACCCTCCTGGCGCCCGCACCGTGGCCCGGTTCCGATCCTCGAGTATCACGCGATCCAGCCGCCGACCCCCGGCAGCGCGTATCCCGACCTGTTCGTCCCCCAGGCCGACTTTCAGGCCCAGATGTCCTGGCTCCACTCCCACGGGTACGAGGCGGTGACGGAGAAGCAGGTCGAGGACGCGTGGGACGGGCACGGCGAGCTTCCGATCAAGCCCGTCGTCGTGAGCTTCGACGACGGGTATCGCAGTCAGTACGTCGCCGGGTTCCTGGTCCTGGAGCAGTACCACTGGCCCGGCGTGATCAATCTGATCGCCGGATCGCAGGGCGACGACCTCCCGACCGCCGACGTCAAGCGGATGATCGGCGCCGGCTGGGAGCTCGCCTCGCACACGATCAACCACCTGGACGTCACGACCCTCGACTCGTCCCAGCTAGCTACGGAGATCGCGGGGTCGAAGCGCGAGCTGGAGCGCCGCTTCGGGGTCAGAGTCGAGAACTTCTGCTACCCGGCGGGCCACTACGACCAGGCCGCGATCGACGAGCTGCGCCGGGCCGGCTACAGGGGCGCCACGACCGAGCTTCCCGGCCTGGCGGACCGCCAGAACCCCTACACGCTCGCCCGGGTCGACATCGGGGGCAGCGACGGGCTGAGCGGGTTCGTCGACAAGCTCGAGTCGGCGGGTCCCCAGGGCCAGGCCCCCCCGGCGGCGTGATGGACTGGCACGAGGAGTATGGAGCGCGCTGGCTGGGCGCTGACCTGCCCGGTGCGCGGGCCGCTTTCACGACCCGCCTCGGCGGCGAGAGCTCCGGGCCCTACGAGAGTCTCAACCTCGGGTTGCTGACCGGCGACGACCGCTCGGCGGTGCTGGAGAACCGCAACCGCGCCACGGTGGGCCTCGGTCGAGACCCCGACGGTGTCCTCTCGGGCCATCAGGTCCACGGACCCGAGATCGAACGCCGCGACGAAGCGCCCACGCCGAGCCCGTGGACCGACCCCGGCCCGGGCCTGTCCGAGGTCGATGGGCAGATCACGTCCGCGCCGCAGCTGACGCCGGCGGTGCTCGTCGCCGACTGTCTCCCGGTGGCGCTTGCCGGGCCAGGGGGCGCGGCGATGGTCCACTGCGGCTGGCGCGGGCTGGCCACCGGCATCGTCGAGCGAGCCGCCGGCGCCGTTGGGGCGGAGGCGGCCGCCATCGGCCCCGGAATCGGGAGGTGCTGTTACGAGGTGGGCGATGAGGTTCTCGCCGCCTTCGAGGGTCTCGGGGAAGGGGTTGCCGACGGTCGCATGCTCGACCTCGTCGAGGTGGCACGGCGGCTCTTGGCCGCGGCCGGCGTGAGGTCGGTAGAGGCGGCCCGCCTCTGCACGAGCTGTCACTCCGAGCTCTTCTTCTCGCACCGCCGCGACGGCGAGCGCACGGGCCGCCAGGCCGGGTTCGCTTGGGTGGAAGCCTGATGCCCCGCGGACTCATCCACGGGCTCGAGCCCGACCGGATCCGGGCGAACCTCGCGCGGGTCCGCGAGCGCGCCGGACCCAACGTCGAGGTCCTCGCCGCCAGCAAGTACGTGCCGCTCGAGGAGATCGGCGCGCTGGCCGAGGCCGGCATCGAGCTCGTGGGAGAGAACCGGCTTCAGGACCTCGAGGCGAAGCGGGAGCGCTGGCCCGACGCATTCACCTGGGACTTCATCGGGAACGTCCAGAGCCGCAAGGTCAGGTCGATCCTTCCGCTGGTACGACTGATGCACTCGGTCGCCACGGACTCCGTGCTCGAGCAGCTCGGACGCCATGGCTCGCCGGATACCCAGGTGCTCGTCGAGGTGAACGTCGCCGGAGAGGAGGGGAAGGGCGGGGTGGAGCCGGCGGCTCTCGGGGATTTCATCGCGCGGTGCCCCGCACGGGTGGTCGGCCTCATGACGATGCCCCCGTTCACCCAGAATCCAGAGGACTCCCGCCCACACTTCGCGCGCCTGGCCGAGTTGGCCGCGGAGCACGGGCTGCAGCGCCTCTCGATGGGTACGAGCCAGGACTGGCAGGTGGCGGTGGACGAGGGCGCGACGATCATCCGCCTCGGAACCACGCTGTACATGCCCTGAGTGGCCCGGAGTGGTCATAATCATTCGCAGGAGTTCCTGCTCGTAGAGCGAATCTGAGCCAGCGATGGCCTTCCGAGACACATGGCACCGCGCCCTCGTCTACTTCGGGCTGGCCGAGGACCCCGGCTACGTCGACGACGAGGGCTACGAGCCTGATACCGGCCAGGGTGACATCTACGACTCGCCAGCGCCGCGCACCGCCACCGTCAGCCGCATCGGCGACCGGCGCCGCGGCCGCGACGAGATCGACGACATCTTCGCCGACGACGAGCCGCCCTCGCGCGGCCGCACCCTGCGGCCCGTCGGCAACGGCTCCGGCTCGCGGGTGCACCTCGTGACGCCGCACAGCTTCAACGACGCACAGGAGGTCGCGGACCGGTTCAAGCAGGACACGCCGGTGATCCTGAACCTCCAGACCACCGACGGCGAGCTCGCGAAGCGCCTGATCGACTTCGCCTCAGGCCTCACCTACGCCCTCGAGGGCGGGATGCAGAAGATCGCCGAGAAGACGTTCATGCTCACCCCCCGCAACGTCGAGGTCTCGGCCGAGGAGCGCGCCCGCCTCGTCGAGAAGGGCTTCTTCAACCAGTCGTAACTACCCTGCGCTCATGCGGATCGGGTTCGTCGGTGCGGGCAATATGGCTGCCGCGATGGCGCGTGGTTGGGCGGCGGCCGACGGCGGTCCCGACGCCATGCTCTTCAGCGACCTCGAGCCCGCGCGCGCCACGGACCTCGCCGCTGACGTCGGCGGAGAGACGCGCGAGGGGCTCGCCGCGCTCCGCGCGGACTCCGACGTGCTCCTGCTCGGCGTCAAGCCGGCGGCCCTCGAGGCCGTTGCGGAGGAGCTCGGCGGCGGGGCGCCCGCGATCCTTTCGATGCTCGCTGCGACACCCCTTGACCGCCTCGCGGAGGCGTTCCCGGGCGTTCCTCTCCTGCGGGTGATGCCGAACCAGCCCGTCGAAGTTGGCCAGGGCGTCATCTGCCACCCACCGCCGCGCGACATGTCGGAGGGGCTTGCCGGCGAGCTGACGGCGCTCCTCGACGCGCTCGGTGAGCGCTTCGAGCTTCCCGAGGAGCAGGTCGAGGCCGCGATGGCGGTGATGTCCTGCTCACCGGCGTATGTGGCCCTGTTCGCCGAGGCGCTGGCCGACGCCGGGGCTCGCGAGGGGCTCCCGCAGCAGCTCGCCGCGACCCTGGTCGCCGACACGCTGACCGGCACGGCCGAGCTCCTTCGCAGACACGACCCGGCTGCGATCCGGCACGCAGTGGCGCCGCTTGGCGGAGCCACCGATGCGGGGCTCAACGCGCTCGACTTCGAGGGCTTCGAGCGCGCGATCGTAGCCGCCGTCGACGCGTCGCTGGAGCGCTTCCGATGATTGAGGCGGCGATCGGGCGCAGCGAGATCTACGACTACGTCTCGGCGCTCTTCACGGTCTACATCGTCCTGATCTTCATCCGGATCCTGCTCACGTGGGTGCCGCGGATGCCCTTCAACCCGTACCTCCGCGCCGGCGTCGCGTTCGTGGAGCGGACGACCGACCCCTACCTGAACGCGTTCCGCGCGATTCTGCGGCCGGTCGGGATCGGGGGGATGGCGCTCGACCTCAGCCCGATCATCGCGATCATCGTCCTCTACCTGGTGCGCAGCCTCGTCTTGAGCGCGATCCTCGGAGGGTGAGCGGGGACGCCACGCGGCGGCGGGCCGATGCGTGGCTGCGGGCGGTCGCCGTTTCTGCGCTCGTGGTGATCGGAGACCAGTTGGTGAAGGCCGTGGTTCGCTCGGGGGTCGGCCCGCATCAGGTCGACGACCTCCCGCTCGGCTTCCAGCTCGTGCGCGTGGAAAACCACGGAGTGGCCTTCGGGTTCCTCGGTGGCGGTGGAGCGCTCGTTGTCGCCGTGACCATCGCCGCGCTGGTGTTCGTCATCGGCTGGTTCGCCCGCGATCCGCTGCGGCCCTGGCTGTGGCTCGCCGTCGGCCTCATCGCGGGTGGCGCCCTCGGCAATCTCGCCGACCGCCTGCGCGCCGGGGCCGTGACCGACTTCATCGATCCGCCACTCTGGCCGGCGTTCAACCTCGCCGACGTCGCGATCACGGTCGGGGCGGTCGCGCTCGTGTTGATCGCGTTGACGCCAGAGCAGAAGCAACTGTGAGCACCACCGAGCTGAGGATCATCCACGTCGACGCGCATCTCGCCGTGGTCGACAAGCCGGCGGGCCTCGTCGTGCACCCGGCCCCCGGCGTCACCGGCCTGACCCTCACTGACCGGCTGGGCGATCTGCTCGGCGGTGGCGAGGCGGAGCGCCCCGGGATAGTGCAGCGTCTCGACAAGGACACCTCTGGCCTGATGGCGGTGGCGCGCGGTCCGGAGGCACATCGGCGCCTCTCCGCGATGGTGAGGGCTCGAGAGCTCCGCAGGACCTATCTCGCGCTCGTCATCGGCCGCCCGCGCTCGCGGTCGGGCACGATCGACGCGCCGCTCGGGCGTGACTACCGCGCACCCGAGCGGCGGGCCGTGGGCGGCCGTGGGCCGCGCGAGGCTCGCACCCACTTCACGGTGCTCGAGACGCTCCCGCACCACTGCCTTCTCGAGGTCAGGCTCGAGACGGGCCGCACGCATCAGATCCGGGTGCACCTGGCGTCGATCGACTGCCCCGTGACCGGCGATCCCCGCTACGGGGGCCGGGGTGACGAGCTCGGACTGGAGCGCCAGTTCCTGCACAGCGCCCGCCTGGGCTTCCGTCACCCCTTCACGGGGGCCGAGATCGACCTCTGCTCGCCGTTACCAGCGGACCTCGAGATCGCGCTCGAGCGTGCGCGGGAGCAGCCCCACTAGAATCAAGCTCGACCTGTAACCGACCCCTCGTCAGGCGGTCGGGGCCCTGCCCGGGCGGCGCGCGTTGGCGAGCCAGGCCCGGGTCCCCGACAGGCGGACGAGGCTCGAGACCAACCGAGACAAGGGAGCACGATGGCAGAGCCTGGGATCAGGGAGCTATTGGAGGCCGGACTTCATTTCGGCCACCAGACGCGCCGATGGAACCCGCGGATGCAGCGGTACATCTGGGGTGAGCGCGACGGCATCCACATCATCGACCTGCTGCAGACGGAGCGGCTTCTCCACGACGCGCGCGAGTTCGCCGCCGAGGTCGCCGGCAAAGGCGGCACGGTGCTGTTCGTCGGCACCAAGAAGCAGGCGCAGGACTCGATTCGCGAGTGGGCCGACCGCTCCGGCATGCCCTACGTGAACCAGAGGTGGCTCGGCGGCCTGCTGACGAACTTCCAGACGATCTCGAAGCGGATCGACCGCCTCCACGACCTGACGAACCTCAAAGATGAGGGCAAGCTCGACCTGCTGCCCACCAAGGAGCGAATGTCGATGGAGGCCGAGCTCGAGCGCCTCACCTACAACCTCGGCGGCGTCCGCGACCTCAAGCGCATTCCCCAGGCGGTGCTGATCATCGACCTGAAGACGGAGGAGATCGCGCTCAGGGAGGCCGAGCGCCTTCGCATCCCGATCATCGGCCTCGTCGACACCAACGTCGACCCCATGGGCGTTCGCTACCCGATCCCCGGCAACGACGACGCCATCCGCTCGTGCGATCTCGTGATCCGCACGATCGGCGAGGCGGTGCTCGAGTCCGCGACGATCTACCGCGAGGCCGAGGCGAAGCGCCGGGCCGAGGAGGAGGAGCGCCGCCGTGCCGAGGAGGAGCGCCAGCGCAGGGAGGCCGAGGAGCGTGCACGCCAGGAGGCCGCGGCGAAGGCCGCAGCTGAGGCCGCCGCGGCCGAGGCCGCCGCCCACCCGCAGGCCGCGCCGTCCGCGAGCACCGAGGGCCAGTCGTGAGCGCCACCGAGGTGTCAGCCGGCGACGTCAAGGCGCTTCGTGAGCGCACCGGGGCCGGCGTGATGGACTGCAAGGCCGCGCTTGCCGAGGCCGGCGGCGAGGTCGACAAGGCCGTCGAGATCCTTCGCGTGAAGGGGCAGGCATCCGCGGCAAAGCGCAGCGGTCGCGCCACCGGCGAGGGCACCGTCGCCTCCTACATCCATTCGAACGGCAAGGTCGGGGTCCTCGTGGAGGTGCTCTGCGAGACCGACTTCGTTGCGCGCTCCGACGAGTTTCAGGAGTTCGCGCGGGAGATCGCCCTGCACATCGCCGGGTCGCCCTCGCCGCCCCAGTACCTGACCGCCGACGAGATCCCCGACGAGGCGCGCGCGTCCGAGCGCGCCGTCCACGCGGCCAAGGCCAAGGAGGACGGCAAGCCCGAGGACGTGGTGGACCGCATAGTGGAGGGCCAGCTGGCCAAGTGGGCGAAGGAGGTCGCCCTGCTCGAGCAGGAGCACATCCGCTCGGACCGCTACGACGGCAAGACGATCGAGGAGATTCGCGCCGAGCTCGCCGCCAAGACCGGTGAGAACGTCCAGATCGGGCGGTTCGCGCGGTTTGAGGTCGGCCGCGACTAGGTCCGCACTCCCGCCCCTCGACCTCGCCATGCGGGTCGGGCTCGACCCCGAGGAGAGCCACGACCACTACCAGGCGGCGGGCGCGTGGATGCGCGAGGCGATCCTCGACGTCCTCCCCGAGGACTGGGCCTTTCCCGATAAGCGGATCCTGGACTTCGGCTGCGGGGCGGGGCGCGTGCTGCGCCAGTTCACCGACGTCGCCGGCGAGGCCGAGATCTGGGGCTGCGACATCCACGCCGAGAGCGTCACGTGGCTCGACGCGAACCTGCGGCCGCCGTTCCACTTCTTCCGCAACGCCGCCGACCCGCCGCTCCCGATCGCCGACGGGTATTTCGACCTCATCTGGGCGATGTCGGTCTTCACCCACATCGGCGACGGATGGGAGGACTGGCTGCTCGAGATGCGCCGAGTGCTCGCGCCCGGCGGGCTCTTCGTCGTGAGCTATCTCGGCGCAAATGTGCTCGAGGAGCTTCTCGGCCTTCGTTACGAGCCCGACGAGGTCGGGATGCTGGTCCACGAGCACTCGCGTGCCCCGACCGAGGGCGGGCCTTGGGTGTTCCACTCCGAGTGGTGGCTTCGAAAGCACTGGAGCCCTGCGTTCGAGATCGTCGAGGCGCGCCCGCCGGGCGATTCCGCCCGGGGCGGCAGCGGCCTCGCGCATGGCCTGGTGCTTGCGCGCCGACGGGCCGAGCGCCCCGACCGCAACGCGATGTCGGCCATCGATGGCGCCGACCGCCGCGAGATCGCGGCGCTGCAGGCGGAGGTGCGCATGCTTCGCGACGAGCTCGAGCGGGCCCGGGCGGGAGCCCGGCTCGACGGAAAGGCGCTGGCGGCACACGCACGCCGGGCCGTGCTTCGGACGCCCCTGGGGGGGCCTGCGCGCCGTCTCGGACGGCGAATCCGGAGGGCGCGCGCTCGGTGAACGCGGCCGGAAGTTAGGGTTTCGAGCGTGTCCGAGGCCGCTTTTGACCGGGTCCTGCTGAAGTTCTCCGGCGAGTCGCTCATGGGCTCGCTTCCGTACGGGACCGATCCGGACCGGGTCGAGGCGCTGAGCCGCCAGGTCCACGAGGTGAGCGCGATGGGGGTCGAGGTTGCGGTCGTGGTGGGCGCCGGCAACATCTATCGCGGCCTCGCGGGCGCCGCCGCCGGAATGGACCGCGCCACCGCCGACTACATGGGGATGCTCGCGACCGTGCTCAACGCGCTCACGATCCAGGACGCGCTCGAGAAGCTCGGCTCCAACACCCGGGTGCTATCCGCGATCGAGGTGATGGAGGTCGCGGAGCCCTACATCCGCCGCCGCGCGATTCGCCACCTCGAGAAGGGCCGGGTGATCATCTTCGCCGCGGGGACCGGCAACCCGTTCTTCACCACCGACACGGCCGCAGCGCTTCGCGCCCTCGAGATCCATGCCGAGGCGATCCTGATGGCGAAGCACGGCACGGACGGCGTCTACGACGCCGATCCCGCGACGGATCCCGACGCGCGCTTCCTCGCCGAGCTGACCCACAGGGAGGCGATCGAGCGCGGCCTTCGGGTCATGGACTCAACGGCCCTCTCCCTGTGCATGGACAACGGCCTACCGATCTACGTCTTCAACACCGACGACGAGGAGAACATCGGCCGCGTGGTTCGCGGCGAGCGCGTCGGAACGATCGTGTCCTCCGAGACACCAGTCGCGAGCGAGGCGGGATAGGTTTTCGCCATGGCCGAACCGGGCTTCATCGACGAGCTCCTGAGCGACGCGAACGACCGCATGCAGAAATCGGTCGAGTCCTTCCGGCACGAGCTTGCGACGGTGCGCACGGGCCGCGCCTCGCCGCATCTTCTCGACCGCATCATCGTCGACTATTACGGCGCCGAGACCCCGCTGCGGCAGCTCGCCAACATCGCCGCCCCAGATGCGCGGCTCCTCACCGTCACGCCCTACGACTCGAGCTCGATCAAGGCCATCGAGAAGGCGATCCTCGAGTCCGACGTGGGGCTCACGCCGAACAACGACGGGCAGATCATCCGCCTCCAGGTCCCGGAGCTGAACGAGGAGCGCCGCACCGAGATGGTGCGGGTCGTCCACGGCATCGCGGAGGAGGGCAAGGTCGCGGTCCGCAATATCCGCCGTGACGTGATGCACGACCTGCGCGAGCTGAAAAAGGAGGGCGAGGCCGGGGCCGACGACGAGCACCGCGCCGAGCAGGAGCTTCAGAAGTCGACCGATACGGCGACGTCTGAGATCGACAAGCTCGTGACCGCGAAGGAAGAGGAGATCCGGGAGGTTTGAGCGCCGCGCGCTGGGGGCCGCGCTACGTGGCGATCATCACCGACGGGAACGGGCGCTGGGCCGCCGAGCGCGGGCTGCCGCCGATCGAAGGGCATCGTGCGGGCGCCGACGCGGTCAAGGCCCGTCTCCGCGACGCGGTCGAGCTCGGAATCTCCGAGCTCACCGTCTACTCGTTCTCGACCGAGAACTGGTCGCGTCCGTCGGTCGAGGTCGAGGGCCTTATGCACATGTTCGGCGAGCGAATCGACGCCGAGACCCCCGAGCTCCACGAAGAGGGGGTGCGGATGCGGTTCATCGGTCGCCGCGACGGGGTGCCCCCGAGCCTGGTCGAGCGCATGGAGTGGGCCGAGGGCCTGACCGCCGGCAACGATCGAATCACGCTCTTCGTCGCCTTCAACTACGGCGGGCGCGCCGAGCTTGTCGATGCCGCGAGGGGCTTCGACGGGACGACTGAGGAGGAGCTTCGGGCGCGCCTGTACGCGCCCGAGATGCACGATCCCGATCTGCTGATCCGCACCAGCGGCGAGCTGCGGACCTCCAACTTCCTGATCTGGCAGTGCGCCTACTCAGAGCTCGTCTTCCGCGACGAGCTCTGGCCCGACTTCGGGCGCGAGGCCTTCGAAGCCGCGATAGAGACCTACCACGAGCGTCAGCGGCGATTCGGCGGCCGGTAGCGGTGGGTAGGTTCAAGTAATGGACTTCCCGCCGCGGGGCGGCTCCCGGGAACGCGGGGACGAGGACCTCGACATCGACTTCGCGCCGCTCCGGCCCGAGCGCCCGCCGCCGCGTCCGCGCGAGCCGCGCCGCGGGCGCCGGCGGTCCCGGCCGCGCCGCGGGCGGCGTGACGAGCGGCCCGCGGAGCCGAGGCAGCGCCGCGGCCCCGGCTCGGAGACCATCGCCCGCGTGCTTTGGGCGATCCCCTGGATCGTCTTCGTCGTCGCGGTCGTTGCGCTCGGCGGCATCGTCTTCGCCATTGCGATGGGAGCGCTTGCGTGCATCGGCATGGCGGAGCTCTTTCGGATGACGAGCGATGTCCATCCCTTCCGCCTCGTCGCGTTCGCGGTCGGCATCGGCCTGATCGTGGCCGCCTACTACGGCGGCCAGTACCAGATGACCTACGCCTTCGCCGCGGCTTTTCCGCTGATGTTCATCGTCTCGGCCGCGCGCCGCGACCGCGAAGGGATCAGCGCCTCCATCGCCTTCACGGTCCTCGGGATCGCGTGGATCGCGGTGCCGTTCGCGCACGCCGTGCTGCTGCGCGATCTGCCGCTCCACGGCGGCGCACTGCTCATCGACGTACTGGTGGGGACCATCCTCACCGACACCTTCGCCTACTTCGGCGGCCGCCTGTTCGGCCGGCATCCGCTCGCGCCGCAGCTCTCGCCGAACAAGACCGTGGAGGGCCTCGTGATCGGGGTCGCAGGCGGCACGATGGCGTTCTGGTTCGCCGGCCTCTACCAGGACTGGCTCTCGGGGGCGGATGCGCTGATCATCGGCTTCTGCGTGGCACTGATGGCGCCCGTCGGCGATCTCTTCGAGTCGATGGTGAAGCGGGACCTCGGCGTCAAGGACACCGGGCGGATCTTCGGCCCGCACGGCGGGCTGCTCGACCGCATCGACGCCCTTCTGTTCACGATCGTCGTCGGGTACTACCTGGCGCAGGCGCTCACGAACTGAGCGCCCGCCGCACGAACGCCATATCGGCCCTGAGCGCCTCCGGGTCGCGGGGCGTCTCGACGATCGCCGGCGCCTGGGCGCCCCGGATCATCGACTCGAGGTCCTCAGGCGCGATCTGGCCGTCGCCAATGTTGGCGTGCCGGTCAGCGCCGGTGCCCGGAGGATCACGTGAGTCGTTCACGTGCAGGAGGTCGATCTCGCCAACGATCGCGAGCACTCGCTCCACCGCGTCGCCGAGCGGCTCGCCCGCCGCGTGCGCGTGGCAGGTGTCGAAGCAGAACCCGAGCGGGGCGTCGAAGGACCCGCCCTCGATCGCGCTCCAGAGCTTCGCCAGGGCGTCGAAGCGACGGGCGACGGCGTTGTCCCCGCCGGCTGTGTTCTCGATCAAAACGGGAACCTCGGTCTCGAGCATCTCGAGCGTGCGGGGCCAGCGTCCGACGGCGTCGTCGATGCCGTCCTCCGCGTGCCCCGCGTGCACGATGACTCCGGCGGAGCCGATGTCGGCGGCGGCGTCACACGTCTGCTGGAGGATCTTGCGCGAGCCGTAGCGGATGTTGTTCTTGGGCGAGCAGACGTTGATCAGGTAGGAGGCGTGGACGTAGATGCCGACCGGCGAGTCGCGGAGCTCGGCGGCGTCGGGCCGCGGCTTCGGCTTTTCCCACCCCTGCGGCTTGGTGACAAAGATCTGCACGATCTCAGCACCGAGCTCGGCCGCCGTCCCGAGGGGGTCCTTGGCGCTGATGTGGGCGCCGACGGGGAGCTTCTTGCGCCTGGTGGCCACGCTTAAGGCAGCTTAGGCACCCAGCCCTACACTCACCCGGGCATGAAAATCGCCGAATCCTCCCAGCGAGCGGAGCGAGCGGTGGGCCGGCGAAGCCGGCGTCGTCCGGTTCGGCTCTATCTCATCTGCATGAGATGGCCAAGCGGGTCCTGATCCTCGGCTCCACGGGCTCGATCGGCGAGCAGGCGCTCGAGATCGTGGCCGCATCGCCGGCCCTCGAGCTGGCCGGCCTCTCGGCGGCCGGAAGCTGGGACCGCCTGGCCGGTCAGGCCCGCGAGCACGACACTCGCCTGGTCGCCCTGAGCGATTCCGACGCCGCTCGTGAGGCCGCGCGGGTCCTCGACGGCGCCGCCCGCGTCCTCAGCGGCGCCGAGGGCGTTCGCGAGCTCGTCACCGTCTGCGAGCCGGACATCGTGCTGAACGCGATCGTCGGCACCGCCGGCCTCGGCCCGACGATCGTGACGCTGACGGAGGGCATCGACCTCGCGCTCGCGAACAAGGAAAGCCTCGTCGTCGGCGGCGAGCTCGTCACCGCGCTCGCCGAGGCCACCGGCGCGCGCATCCTGCCGGTCGACTCCGAGCACTCGGCGCTCTATCAGCTCGTTGCCGGAGCGGAGACCGGGTCGATCGACCGTCTGGTGCTAACTGCGTCGGGCGGCCCGTTTCGCGGGCGCAGCAGCTTCGACGACGTGACCCCGGAAGACGCACTGGCACACCCCACCTGGTCGATGGGGGGGAGGATCACGATCGACTCTGCGACGCTCATGAACAAAGGGTTCGAGGTGATCGAGGCCCACCACCTGTTCGGGGTCGACTACCGGGCCATCGACGTCGTCGTCCATCCCCAGTCGATCGTCCACGGGCTCGTCGACCTCGCCGACGGCGCCTCGCTGGCCCACCTGGGCCACCCCGACATGAGGGTGCCGATCTCCTACGCCCTCCATCACCCCGAGCGCCCGGACGTCCCGGTTCCGACGCTCGACCTCGCGGCGGTCGGCGAGCTCACCTTCGAGAAGCCGGACACCGACGCGTTCCCGTCCCTGCGCCTCGCGCGGGAGGCGGGCGAGGCCGGTGGCACCGCCCCGTGCGTGCTGAACGCGGCCGACGAGGTGGCCGTCGCCGCGTTCCTCGACGGCGCGATCCCGTTCGGCGCCATCCCCGAGGTCGTCGGAGAGACCCTTGCGGCGGTGCCGGCCGCTGCGCCCTCGCACTTCGAGGACCTGTTCGCTGCCGACTCCGAGGCGCGCGATCGGGCGCGTGAGCTCTGCAACCGGGCCCGGGTTGCGTAGATGAGCTGGGCCATCGCCATTGCCGGCTTCGCGCTGCTCGTGATCCTGCACGAGCTCGGCCACTTCCTCGCCGCGAAGGCGACGGGCATGCGGGTCGAGCGCTTCTTCCTCTTCTTCCCACCCAAGGTCGTGAGCAGGACGCGGGGCGAGACGGAGTACGGGATCGGAGCGATCCCGTTGGGCGGCTTCGTGAAGATCACCGGGATGAACCCCGAGGAGGAGCTGCCGCCCGAGGTGGCCTCCCGCGGTTACTACGCCCAGCCTGTCTGGAAGCGCATCGTCGTCATCGGGGCGGGCCCGGCGATGAACCTGCTCGTCGCCTTCGTGATCTTCCTCGGCCTCGCCCTCACGCCGCAGACGCTCACTCACGACGTCGGGTCCGTCAATGCCGGGGCGCCCGCCCAGGGGACTCTGCAGCCGGGCGACCGGATCGTCGCCGTCGACGGCGTCGGGGGCGGCTTCAATGCGATCCGCCACCAGATCGCGAGCCATCGCTGCGCGGGCAAGCCGCGCGACGGCTGCCGCGCCGCCACGCCGGCCGCGGTCGCGGTGATCCGCGACGGCCAGCGCGTCACGGTGGACGTCCGTCCCGCCTACGACGCGACCCTGCGCCGCAACATCCTCGGCATCAACTACGCGACCGCCACCACCGGCGCCTCGCCCGGAGAGGCCGTCGATGCCGCCACCGGCGCCATGTGGCACGTTACGAGCGGCACGGTGACCGCGCTCGCTCGGATCTTCGAGCCCGAGCAGCGCAAGAAGCTGTCGGGGGTCGTCGGCGTCACCGACGTCACGCAGCAGGCCGTGAGCTTCGGCGCGCGTGCGGCGCTGACCCTCCTCGCGGTGGTGAGCCTCTCGCTCGCGATCGTGAACCTGTTCCCGTTCCTTCCGCTGGACGGCGGTCACATCTTCTGGAGCATCGTCGAGAAGATCCGCGGCAGGCCGGTCCCGTTCCGCATCATCGAGCGAGCAAGCGCGGTCGGCTTCCTCTTGGTGATCGTGCTGTTCGCGATCGGGCTCAGCAACGACATCGGCAAGC
The DNA here is from genome assembly GCA_963841455.1 of uncultured Actinomycetes bacterium. GTDB lineage: Bacteria > Actinomycetota > Thermoleophilia > Solirubrobacterales > 70-9 > JAWVFM01. The sequence goes on along the minus strand of CAWJCU010000007.1, from coordinate 383,937 downwards.
TCACGGGGCCAGGGATCCACCTGAGATAGGCTTCGCCCCAGGGTGGAGCTCAAGACTGCCGAGCGCTACGTGAGTGGCGGGCCTGGCGGCGCGCTGGCCGCACGGAACGCGGTGGACGCGTTCGATGCGACCGTCGACCGCCTCCCCGACGACATCGCGATCCGCGCCCTCGACGACTCGTACTCGATCACATGGTCGAAGCTTCGCGACCGCGTTCGGGCGATCGCCGGGGGGCTCTCCCAGCTCGGCGTCTCCAAGGGTGACACCGTGGCGATCCTGCTCAACAACCGGCCCGAATTCATCCCCGCCGACCTGGCGGCGGTGGCCCTGGGCGCGGTGCCGTTCTCGATCTACCAGACGGCGTCCGTCGAGCAGATCGAGTACCAGATCTCCGACTCCGGGGCCACGATCGCCATCGTCGAGGAGATGTTTATCGAGCGCCTAGACGCCGCGCGCGAGAACCTGCCCCAGCTCGAGCACGTGATCGTGGTCGACGGGGAGGGCGGGACGACGACCCTCGCCGAGGTCGAGGCAGCCGATCCCGACTTCGACTATTCGGCCACTGCCGCCGAAATCGCCCCGGATGACCTGCTCACGCTCATCTACACCTCGGGCACCACCGGCCCGCCGAAGGGCGTGCAGCTGACGCATCACAACCTTCTGGCGCTCGGCGCCAACGTCGACGGCATCGTCGACTTCCCCGAGCGCGGCGGGAAGGTGATCTCCTGGCTGCCCACGGCCCACATCGCCGAGCGCGGCGCCCACTACTACCTGCCGATTCGCGCGGGGCTCACCGTCACCATCTGCCCCGACCCGCGCAAGATCATCGAGGTCCTCCCGCGGGTGCGTCCCACCTGGTTCTTCGCCGTCCCACGGATCTGGGAGAAGCTGAAGGCCGGCCTGGAGACCATGATCGCGAACCTGCCCGACGAGCAGCGCGGTCCGGTCGAGCAGGGCCTCGAGGCCGCGATCCAGAAGGTTCGTCTCGAGCAGGCAGGGGAGGCCGTACCCGCCGAGGTTGCCGAGGCGGCGGCCAAGGCCGACGAGGCGATGTTCGCGCAGCTACGCACGCACCTGGGCCTCGACGAGGCGATCGCCGTGAACGTTGGCGCTGCGCCCACGCCCCTCGAAGTGCTCGAGTTCTTCCACGCCATCGGCATCCCGGTGGGCGAGCTCTGGGGGATGTCCGAGACCTGCGGCGTCGTCACCCTCAACCCGCCCGACCGCGTGAAGCTCGGCACCGTCGGGCCGCCGATCCCTGGCTACGAGGTCAAGCTGGCGGAGGACGGGGAGGTGCTCGTGCGGGGCCCCGGCAACATGAGCGGGTACCGGAACCTGCCCGACAAGACGGCCGAGACGATCGACCACGATGGCTGGCTGGCCACGGGCGACATCGGCGAGCTCGACGACGACGGCTACCTGAAGATCGTCGACCGAAAGAAGGAGCTCATCATCAACGCGGCCGGAAAGAACATGTCGCCGGCCAACATCGAGGCCCATCTGAAGACGGCGAGCCCTCTGATCGGCCAGGCGGTCGCCATCGGCGACCGTCGGCCCTACAACGTCGCGCTCATCACCCTCGACCCGGACTTCGCGCCGGGCTGGGCGAAGAAGAACGGCATCGACGGCGGCGACCTGGCGGCGCTGGCCGAAGACGATCGGGTCCTCGCCGCGATCCAGGAGGGTGTCGACGCCGCGAACGAGCGGATGGCGCGAGTGGAGCAGATCAAAAAGTTCAAGCTGCTCCCGGCGGACTGGCTTCCCGGCGGAGACGAGCTGACGCCCACGATGAAGCTCAAGCGCAAGCCGATCGCCGAAAAGTACGACGCGGAGATCGAGGCGCTGTACGCCTAGGCGGTGAGCTTCTCGGCCGCCGCCCTGCCCGCGCCGCGGCTTCGCGCCTGCTCGCGAGAATCGGCGCGGCGGATGCGATGGCTTGCGATCCTGTTCGGCTCGTTGAGCCCCGATCCGACCATCACCCGCCGGCGCCTGGTCGGCACGGCCCTGGGCGCGGGCGCCGGGCTCGCCCTCGGGGGCGCCCCGGGCGCGTTGGCCCACCGCAAGCACCGGCGCACGGCCGACGTTGCGATCGTCGGGGCCGGGTTTGCCGGCCTCACCGCGGCGCGCGAGCTGGTCCGCAAGGGCCGCTCGGTGGTGGTGCTTGAGGCGCGCGACCGCGCCGGCGGTCGGGTGTTCAACCACCGCCTCGGCAAAGGCGTCATCTCCGAGGGCGGAGGGACCTTCGTCGGCCCAACGCAGGAACACGTGCTCGCGCTGGCGAAGGAGCTCGGCGTCCGCAAGTTCCCCACCTTCGACGACGGCGACAACGTCTACATCAACGGGTCCACGAGGCTCACCTACAGCGATACGGGGCCGACCGGCACGGCGCCTCCGGACCCGGCGATCCTCCCCGACCTTCTCAAAGCCGTGACGCAGCTCGACCAGATGGCCGCGACCATCCCGATCGACGCCCCATGGGAGGCGGCGAGTGCCGCCGAATGGGACGGCGAGACGCTCGATGAATGGATCGCGGCGAACTCGATCAACCCCGAGTTCCGCACGGGCCTGGTCCCGCTCGCAACGCGGCCGATCTTCGGCGCGGAGCCACGCGAGCTCTCGCTCCTCTTCACGCTCTTCTACATCGCCGCGTCCGGCGACGAGACCCACCCGGGAACGTTCGAGCGGAACTTCGACACGCGCGACGGGGCGCAGATGTACCGCTTCGTGGGCGGGACGCAGCGGGTGCTGGACCTCATCGTGAAGGCGCTCGGGCGTCGCGTCGTGCTCGGCTCGCCGGTGCGACGGGTCGAGCAGGAGCATGGCGGCGTTCGCGTCACCTCCGATCGCGTCGTCGTTGACGCCAAGGAGGTGGTCGTCGCCATCCCGCCCGCGGTCGCGGGACACATCGACTACGGGCCGAAGCTTCCGCCCCAGCGGGCGAAGCTGAACCGCCGCCTGCACCAGGGCAGCCTGATCAAGGCAGCCGCCGTCTACGAGACGCCGTTCTGGCGCGACGATGGGCTCAACGGCACCGCCGTCGCCACCGGAGGCCCCGTCAACGCTACCTTCGACGACTCCCCTCCGCGCGGGAAGCCCGGGATCGTCTTCGGCTTCATCGGCGGCGACAACGCGAGGGCCCACCGCAAGCAATCGGCCGCGAAGCGCCGCAGGGCCGTGCTCGCCAACTACGTCGACTTCTTCGGCCCGAAGGCCGCGAAGCCGGTCGAGTACTTCGAGACGGACTGGTCCACGAGCCCCTGGACGCGCGGCTGCCCGGTCGGCATCGCCGCGCCGGGCACCTACACGGCGCACGGCCCCGCGCTCCGCGAGCCCGTCGGCCGGATCCATTGGGCCGGCACCGAAACGTCCACGTACTGGAACGGCTACATGGACGGCGCCGTGCGGTCGGGCGAGCGGGCGGCGACCGAGGTGCTCGACAGGTTGTGAGGCAGCGAGCCGGTCTCAGGCGATTCTCGACGTTTACGCGGGCGAGCGCTGGGCGCCCGAGGTGATTCCCAGGGCCGCGGGGCTCGGACGGCGTTAACCGTGGATTTCCGGCCGTAACGGGCCTTCGCTCTATCCTCATTTCGTGGCATCGAAGCGCCAGATCTTCGTGAAGGACGTGCCGATCGGCGGTGGCGCGCCGGTCGTGGTCCAGACGATGACGAAGACCGAGACGGCGAACCTCGACGCGACGATGGAGCAAATCCGCAAGGTGGCCGACACCGGCGCCGACCTCGTCCGCGTCGCCGTGCCACGGGACAAGGACGTCGAGGCGCTGCGCACGATCGTTCGCGACTCGCCGATTCCGGTCATCGCGGATATCCACTTCAACCACACCCTTGCTCTGAAGGCGATCGACGCCGGCGCGCACTGCATCCGGCTCAACCCCGGCAATATCGGCGGGCGCGAGAAGGTCGCCGAGGTCGCCGAGCGTGCGACTGCCGCCGGCGTGCCCATGCGCATCGGCGTGAACTCGGGGTCGCTGCCGAAGCACCTGCACGAGCTCGAGAGGAGCGAGCCGGTCGAGGCGCTCGTGACCGCCGCGGTCGAGTTCTGCGAGCTCATGGAGTCGCTCGACTTCGAGAACTTCAAGGTGTCGATCAAGTCGACCAACGTGCCGAACACCATCGCGGCCAACCGGCTCCTATCCGAACGCGTGCCCTATCCACTGCACCTCGGCATCACAGAGGCCGGCACCAAGTGGTCGGGCTCGCTCAAGTCGGCGGTCGGCCTGGGCACCCTCCTCGCCGACGGGATCGGCGACACGATCCGGATCTCGCTCTCGACCTTCCATGCCGAGGAGGAGGTGAAGGTCGCCTGGGAGATCCTGAAGGCGCTCCAGATCCGCGAGCGGGGCCCGGTCCTGATCGCCTGTCCGACCTGTGGGCGACTGCAATTCGACATGGACACGGTCGTCGCCGAGATCGAGGAACGCCTCGAGCGCTACGCGGAACCGATCGAGGTCGCGGTGCTCGGCTGCGCCGTCAACGGCATCGGTGAGGCCTCGCACGCGGACTTCGGGATCACCGGGGCCAAGAACGAGGGCCTGATCTTCGCTCACGGCAAGCCGCTGCGAAAGGTCCCGCAGGCGGAGCTCGTCGACGCGCTGTTCGCGGAGATCGACCGCTCCCTCGACCGCGGCGAGATCGAGGTCGACGAGCGAAAGGCGGCCGAGGGGGCCGACTGGCTCGCGCGAATCGAGGAGGAGAACGCCGGTGAGCTCACCCCCGAGCGGATCGCCAAGCTCGAGGCCGAGGCCGCACGAGCCGACGGGCGCGACGTCACCTCTGAGCCGTTCCTGAAGCCGGTCGGCGCCCGTGCGCCGCTTGACGAGGACGCCTCGCCCACCGCGGGGCGGCGCTTCACGCGGGCCTGAGTTGTCCTACCGGCTGCTCGCCGCAGCCGAGGCGTTCTGGCTCCGTCGAACCAGATGGGGGTCGACAACACCGACCTAGCGAAGCAGCTGGAGGCAACCAACCTCGGCGCTCGGCTCTGGCGGCTCCACCCTGGTCAGGCATCGACAAAGCACCGCCATCGGGCCCAGGAGGAGCTCTGCGTCCTCATCGATGGGGCGGGGAGGATGCGCGTGGACGGTGACGTCCTCACGCTGACGCGGCTCGACGCCGTCCTCGTCGAGCCGAACTCTGTCCGGCAGGTCTTCAACGACAGCGATGGGGATGCGCTGTGGCTCGTGGCGGGAGCACCGCCGGAGGCGGCCAACACACTCGAGATGAGCGACGAGGACCTCGCCTGGACGTATCCCGACGGGCCGAACGCGATGCCACCCGAGCTCGCCGGCTAACGCCGCCCGCTGCCGCTGATGGCTCGGACGATCAGGAGCAGCAGCATCGAGCCACCGATGGCGATCAGCCAGGTGCCGAGGTCGAAGAAGTGACCGAGCTCTCCGATGTCGAGAGCGGTCGCGATGAAGCCTCCGAGGAGCGCGCCAAGGATCCCGATCGCCATCGTGCCGAAGCAGCCGCTCGGTTCCGTCTCGCCGGGCACGAGGGCTCGGGCGATCAGGCCGGCGAACAGCCCAAGGAAGATCCAGGCGATCAGACCCATTGGCCGGAGCGTAGCCTGCCGAGGGTGCCCGACCTCTCCCAGCCCATCGAGACCGACCGCCTCCTGCTCCGGCCGTTCGAGGAGGGCGACCTCGAGGCACTCCACTCGCTCCACTCGCGCGAGGACGTCGCGCGTTATCTCTACCTCGAGCCATTCGACCTCGGTGGCACCGGTGAGGCCCTCGCCGAGAAGCTGACCGAGACGAGCCTCGACGAGGAGGGCTCGAGGCTGACGCTGGCCGCGACCCCGCGCGCCGGCGGCCCGCTGATCGGCGAGGTGACGCTGTGGTGGCGGAGCAGCGAGCATCGCCAGGGCGAGGTCGGCTTCGTCTTCCACCCGGACCACGGCGGCAGCGGGCTGGCAACCGAGGCGGCGGCGGCGATGCTCGACCTCGGGTTCGGAGGTCTTGGCCTGCACCGGGCGTACGGCCGCTGCGATGCTCGCAACGAGCGGTCGGCACGCCTGATGGAGCGCCTCGGGATGCGCCGGGAGGCGCATCTCCAGGAGAACGAGTGGGTGAAGGGCGAGTGGACCGACGAGCTCGTCTACGCGATCCTCGAGCGGGAATGGCGAGCGCTCAAGCGGCCGCGGCGGCTGGAATGACGCAGGCAGCCCCCTCCGAGAACCCCTGCGGCTCGATGCCGACCGCTTGGTTGAAGCGAGCGCGGAAGTTCTCCAGGGCGATCGCGCTCGTGAGCTCCACGATCTGGGCGTCGTCGAGCTCCGCTCGGAGGCGGGCGAATAGCTCGTCGCCGACCTCCGCGGGGGTGCGGCTGACCGCGGTCGCGTAGTCGAGGACGAGGCGATCGAGCTCGGAAAAGGCATCGCTCGACCGGTAGCGCGCGAGCTCTCGCAACTCGTCGTCGGTGAAGCCGGCCTTGGCGCGAGCAAGGTGGGAGCCGAAGTCCATGCACCACTCGCAGCCGACGATTGCCGCCGCGCGCAGCTCCCCCAGCATCTTGAGGCGCTCGGGGACACGATGCGAGTACTCGAGCGTGAGCTCCAGCGCCCCGTACCCCGTGCCGAGCTTCCGGTGATGAGCGAAGGCGTCGACCGGCCGGACGTCGCCGCCGTACCGGCGCCGAGCGTACGCGCGGCCGAACCAGGTGAGCGGGCCGCCGGGCGCCGGGCCGAGGCGGCTTCCCCCGCCGGCCGGCGCGGGTTGCGGGCGCTCCGGCGCTGCGGGCCTGCGGGTCAGCCAGAGCAGCACCAACGCCAGCAGGACTGAGAGCGCCAGCGTGATGCCGTTCGCCACCTGGTCGCCGCCGCCGAGGTCGTGATCGTTCGCGAGGTGATAAATCGTGTGCGGAACCGCGTAGGCGAGGTAGCCGACGAGCGCCACCTGCACAACTCGACGCTCGAGCCACAGGGCCGCCAGCCCGAGGATCACCCCGAGCGCGACGAAGGTCGCGCCGACGTCGGTCGCCAGATGCGAGTTATAGGGCCCATACGCGGGGAGCCAGTGGTGACCGGCGCCCGGAAACGAGTCGAACCATCCGTGCGGCGAGGCGAGCGCCCACGCGCCGATCAGGAGCTGCGGGACGCCGAGGATGAGGAGCCCAAGTCGCAGAACGCCCGGCATCCGGACACCCGTCGCTTCCATTGCCTACCTCCAGTCGCGTTGCCGTATGAGCCTTCGTCTGCATCGTAAGCGGCGTGCGCATGCGCGCCGGTAGGCTGGCCGCCCGATGACCCGCCTCTCTGAGCTGTTCCTACCGACGCTGCGTGAGGACCCCGCCGACGCGGAGGCCCTCTCGCACCGGCTGATGGTTCGCGCCGGCCTCATCCGCCAACTCGGCGCAGGTCTCTGGACCTACCTGCCCACGGGCTTCCGCGTGATCCGCAGGGCCGAGGCGATCGTCCGCGAGGAGATGGAGGCGATCGGCGCGCAGGAGATGCTGATGCCCGTCCTGCAGCCGGCCGAGCTGTGGAAGCGGTCGGGCAGGTACGCGATCGACGAGCTGTTCAAGCTCCACGACCGGAAGGACGCAGCAATGGTCCTGGCGCTGAGCCACGAGGAGGCCCTGACCTACCACGTCGCGCGCGAGATCCGGTCGTACCGAGACCTGCCGATGATCCTCTTCCACATCCAGACCAAGGAGCGCGACGAGCCGAGGCCGCGGGCCGGCGTGTTGCGGACGCGCGAGTTCACGATGAAGGACTCGTACTCGTTCGACCGCGACACCGACGGCCTGGAGCGCAGCTACGCGCTCCATATCGAGGCCTACGACCGCATCTTCGATCGTTGTGGACTTCGCTGGTACCGAGTTGAATCGGACGTCGGGATGATGGGTGGCTCAGGCGCGGACGAGTACATGGCGCCCTGCGCGGCGGGCGAGAACGAGGTCGCGCTTGCGCCCGGCTACGCAGCGAACGTCGAAATCGCCTCGGCGGAGCCGCAGCCGGTCGAGCTCCCGCCGGCCCTCGACGACCCGAGGGAGGTCCCGACGCCGGGCCTCGTGACCGTGGGGGAGGTATCCGAGGCACTCGGTGTCTCCGCGGGAGCGCTGATCAAGGCGATGCCCGTGATGGTTGAGGAGCGCGGGATGGTCGTCGCGCTGGTGCGCGGAGACCACCGCCTCAACGAGATCAAGCTGCGAAATTCCCTCGGCGCGGACTTCAGGCCCGCCACCGAGACGGAGATCTCATCCGAGCTCGGGCCGCCCGGGTTCGTCGGCCCTGTGGGCGCGAACCTCCCGGTGATCAAGGACACCGCGATCGTGGGGGAGGGGTACGTATGTGGCGCCAATAGGGAGGACACCCACCTGATCGGTGTTTCGCCCGCGCGTGACTTCACCTTCGACGAGCACGACATCCGGTCCGTGAAGGCCGGTGACCTCGCGCCCGGCGGCCACCCGATCGAGATCGAGACCGCGATCGAGATCGGCAACATCTTCAAGCTCGGGACGCGCTACTCAGAACCGCTGGGCGCGACGTACCTCGACGAGGACGGCCGCGAGGCGCCGATCGTCATGGGCAGCTACGGGATCGGCCCGGCGCGGATCGTCGCCGCCTCGATCGAGCAGCGCGCCGACGACAAGGGCATCGTGTGGCCCCGCTCGCTCGCGCCGTGGGAGGTGCACGTGGTCGCAATCGGCAAGGCCGGCGACGAGGCCACCGAGGCGGCGGAAGCCCTCTACCGCGAGCTTTCCGACCGGGGGGTCGAGACCCTGCTCGACGACCGCGACGCCGGCCCGGGCCAAAAGCTCACCGACGCCGAGCTCCTCGGCTGTCCGCTGCGCATCACGGTGGGGCGCCGCGCCCTCGCGGACGGCGTTGTCGAGGCCCAGGTGCGCTCGACGGGGGCCGAGCACCGATTGGCGGCCGCGGAGGCGGCCCGAGAGGCGATCGACCTCCTTTCCGAGCTTGAGTGACAAGAGGGCGCATGGGTTCAGGCGGCTGGCCGGGATCGACCGCTCAGGGCCGCGGCCCAGGCAGACGCGGCGGGGGGAGCCGCTGCGCCCGTTCACGATCCCGAACATCGTCGGGTACCTGCGCCTCGCCGGGATCCCCGTCTTCCTCTACCTCGCGCTCGGCTCAGGGGACGGCCGGTCGGCGGCCGCGGCGGCCGTCTACTTCTTCGTCGTAGCCGGCGACTTTCTCGACGGCTTCCTCGCTCGCGCGACCGGGCAGTACTCGCGGCTCGGATCGCTGCTGGATCCGCTGGTCGATCGCCTCAGCGTTCTCGCCGGGATCGTCGTGGCGTGGAAATTCGACCTCTTGCCGCGGTGGGCGATGGCGCTCGCGCTCGCCAGGGAGCTCGTGACGCTCGTCCTCTCCGAAATGGCCCTCCGGCGCGGGATCGAGGTCGAGATCAACTGGGTCGGGCGGATCGGAGTGGCGCTCACGTTCGGAGGCCTCTTCCTCTCGATCGTGCTCGATTCGTGGATTCCGTCGGCGATGTTCGTCGCCGGGGTGGGGCTCGGGGTGGCCGCAACCGTCCTCTATGTCCGGGCCGCTCGTGGCGTCGCAGCGGGCTGACGCGAGATGCAGGCAAACGGCCAAACACTCAACCTCTAGTTGATGTTGGCGTGACGCGCCTATAATCGGCGCATGGACGAAACGTTTCCGGACGTCGGCTCGATGAACGACGAGGAGCTCAAGTCGCTGATCGAGGAGCTCAAGGTCGAGGAGCGCGATGTCTCCTACCGACGCCGCCTTCTCCACGGAAAGATCGATCTCCTGCGCGCGGAGCTCGTGAACCGGCTTCGCTCGAAGCACGAGGCGGGAGACACGCTCATCTCCGGCGGGGACGTTCAGACGCTGACCGACATCCTCCTCGGAAAGGTCGAGGCGCCGCCGGGCGAGGACGCCTAGGGACGGGGCATGGCCTCGATCCACTGTCCGGAGTGCGGCTTCGTCAACGCCGAGGGCGCGAACTACTGCCAGAAGTGCGGCGCGTACCTCGGTCGCCCCGAGGGCACGGAGGAGCAGCAGCCGACGACCATGAGCTACCGCGTCGACGAGACCGGCGAGTACCAGCCGGTCGACCTGGAGGAGGAGGTTGATCGCGTCGGCGCTGCGCTCGTCATCCGCTCAGGGGGCGGGCGATCCGGCGAGAGCTTTACGATCGATCAGGAGCGGATGAGCATCGGTCGCACCCCCGATGCCGCGGTCTTCCTCGACGACGTCACCGTCTCCCGCAACCACGCCCTCGTCGTCCACCGCGAGGACGGCCACTACATCGACGACCTCGGCTCCCTGAACGGCACCTACGTGAACCGCCGCCGGATCGAGTCGCATCGGCTCGAGGACGGCGACGAGATCCAGATCGGCAAGTACAAGCTCTCCTATCTGGAGCGGTGAGATGGCCGTAGCGACCCAGGGCCAGTCCCGCACCGATGGATCCCGCGCCGAGAGCGCGCCGTCGAGGCCTCGAAAGGCGCTGACGATCGGCGCGGTGGCGAAGATCCTCGGGCAGGAGTTCGACGACATCTCGATCTCGAAGATCCGCTACCTCGAGGACCAGAAGCTGCTGGCGCCGAGGCGCACCCCGGGCGGATATCGCCTCTACAGCCAGGCCGACGTCGAGCGCCTGCGCGCGATCCTGCGGATGCAGCGCGACGAGTTCCTGCCCCTGCGGGTGATTCGTCAGGAGCTCGCCACCGGCGACTTCGCCGCCCCGGATCGCCGCGGCGGAGCCGACGTCGCGGTGGCGCGCCGCGCCGCCTCCGTCGACGCCGCCGTCCAGACCCTGACCGACGAGGAGCTGGTCGAGCAATCGGGGATCTCCGAGGGCCTTCTGCGAGAGCTGGCCGAGTACGGGATCGTCCAACCGCAGCGCCGCGACGGGACGATGACCTTCGACGAGACCGATCTCGAGATCGTGCGGGCCGCGGCGCAGCTGGCGCGCTTCGGCGTCGCCGGGCGCAACCTCAGGGTCTTCCGAACCTCGGCCGACCGTGAGGCGGCGCTTCTCGAGCAGCTGGTGGGCCCGGCGCTTCGCTCGCGGAGCCAGGCGCGCCGCAAGGAGGCGGTCGAGAACCTTGAGAGCCTGGCCGCGATATGCGGGCACCTGAAGCACCTCCTGCTGGTTCGCGACCTCCGGCGCCTGAAGGGCGAGTAGCACCTGCCTCGGGTCTCGCGCACGAGGGTCATCGGCGCCCCGCGCGATCGGGTCTGGGCGCTCGTCTCGGACCCTCACCATCTGCCCCGGTGGTGGCCACGCGCGCTTCGCGTCGAGGACGTCCGGGGTGAGCCGGGGGCCAAGCGCACGCAGTGGACGCTCGTGCTCGGAACGGCGAAGGGTCGCGGCGTCCGGGCCGATTACAAGGTGACGAGCGCGGCCTCCGGCGAGCGCTACGTCTGGGAGCAGCGCGTGCAGGAGACACCGTTCGAGCGGATCATGCGCTCGGCCCAGGTCGCGATCTCGCTCGAGCCGAAGAACGGCGCCACCGCGGTGACGTTGACCACCAGCGAGCGGCTGCGAGGCCTGGCGCGCCTCGGCGCGGCGATGATGCGAGGCGCGGCAAAGCGGCGCCTCGACGAGGCCCTCGAGGGCATCGACAGGGCGGTGGGGGAGGGGTGACAGCCGGGGGCTCGGTCACCCCGCCGATGCGGTGGTGGGGCTGGGGCGCGGAAGGGAAGCGCCTACCGCTCTCGCAGCGCGCCGAGGCCATGCTCGCGGAGGAGCTCGGCCCGGGTGAGCCGGATCCAAGGGTCGACCTCGAGGCGGTCGCGCTGCCCGGGGCTCGCCCGGTGCCGGAGGCGCTCGTCGACGCCGTCAATCGCGCCAGCGTGCTCGCCTCGCACGAACAGAGGGTGCGCCGTGCCGCGGGTCGGGGATACCCCGACCTTGTCCGCTTGAGGCGCGGCCGCCTCGATGCCGCCCCCGACGCCGTCGTGATGCCCGGCAGCGCCGAGCAGGTGGCGCGCGTGCTCGACGTGTGCTCGCGCGAGCACGTCGCAGTCGTGCCCTTCGGCGGCGGGACGAGCGTCGTCGGCGGCGTCGATCCCGAGGCGGGATCGAACCGGGCGGTCATCTCGCTCGACCTACGCAGGCTGCGAGGCGTCGAGGTCGACCGCACCTCGCTCACGGCCACGATCGGAGCGGGCCTGCGTGGGCCCGAGGCCGAGGCGGCCCTGGCCGCGGAGGGGCTGACCATCGGGCATTTCCCGCAGTCTTTCGAGTACGCCACGATCGGGGGCTTCGCCGCGACCCGCTCGGCGGGCCAGGCCTCGAGCGGCTACGGGCGCTTCGACGCGCTAGTCACCGCGGCGCGGCTCGTGGCACCGGCGGGCGAGCTGCACACGATCTCGACGCCGCACAGCGCGGCAGGGCCCGCCCTTCGCGAGCTGATCCTCGGGTCGGAGGGAACACTCGGGGTCATCACCGACGTCACGGTGAGGGTGCGACCCGCGCCGCGGGCCCGGCACTACGAGGGCTGGATCGCGGCGAGCTTCGCCGAGGGCGCCGAGGCGGTGCGGGCGCTGGCCCAGCACGACGCCCTCCCGGAGGTGGTGCGGCTCTCGGATGAAGCCGAAACCCGCGTCTCCTTTGCGCTCTCGGGGACGGGGGGCGCTTCGCGGGCGGTCCTCGGCGCGTACCTGAGGGCTCGCCGGCGCTCGAACGGCTGCATCGTCATCGCGGGGTGGGAGGGCGAGGGCGACGCCGTCGCTCGGCGGCGGGCCGTCTCGCAGACGATCATGCGTTCCGAGGGCCTCGTACCCCTCGGCACGCGGCCGGGGAGATCGTGGGAGCGGGGGCGCTACGAGGGGCCGTATCTGCGCGACGAGCTGATGGACCGCGGGTACCTCGTCGAGACCCTCGAGACCGCCCACACCTGGTCGCGCCTCGGCGAGCTCTACGGCGCCGTGCGCGGTGCGATCTCAGGCGCGCTTGAGCGCCAGGGAACCCCGGGGATCGTGATGTGCCACCTCTCCCACGCCTACCGCGACGGCGCCTCCCTGTACTTCACGTTCATCGCCCGGCGCCGCGCCGGGGAGGAGATCGAGCAGTGGCGGGAGGCGAAGGAGGCGGCGTGCGAGGCCATAGTCGGCGCCGGTGGGACGATCACCCACCATCACGCCGTCGGCCGCGACCACGCGCCGTTCATGGAGGCCGAGGTGGGCGGCCTCGGGATCGAGGCGCTGCGCGCCCTCAGGGACCGGCTCGACCCGGCCGGAATCATGAATCCCGGCAAGCTCCTGCCGAACTAGTGGTCGCGGCCGCGGACAGTGAGCCAGGATTGCCAGGTGATGCGGAGGATCACGGCGGCGATCGCGAGGCCGATGAGGGCGTCGGCGATCCCAAGGCCAAGTCCGACCACCAGAGCGCTGGCGATCACCCCGAGGCTGACGTATGCGTCGGCGCGGGCGTGGTTGCCGTCGGCGATCAGCGCTGGGCTGTCGAGCCGGCGACCCGTGCGGGTGCGGATCGCGGCCGCCACCCAGTTGCCGGCGCAGCCGAGCGCTCCCGCAAGGGCTAGCGCGACCAAGTTGGTCGGGGCCTGCGGGTGGATCAGGCGGCTGACCGCCTCGAACCCGGCCACGCACGCACTGATGAAGATTGCCGCGACGACGAGCAGTCCCGCGATCCGCTCGGCGCGATCGGACCGCATGACGAAAGCGATCGCCAAGGGCACCCCCGTCAGCGCGTCGCCGAAGTTGTGGATCAGATCGGCGAACAGCGCGACGCTGTTCGTGAGGAAGAAGATCGCGGTCTGAGCGAGCGCCGTGGCGCCGAGGACCGCCAGCGAGAGCCCGACTGCGACCAGGCCATCGCGCGAGCGCTTGATCGAGGGGTCTACAAGGCCGTGGGTGTGGCCGCGACCGCCATGGCTGTGGCGATGCAGGGGGCTAGCCGCGAGTCTTCGCCGGGATGGCGCCCGTGAGCGCCACGTTGCCCGGCTCGGGGATGATCAGCTTCGGCTTCTTCGCGGCGAGCACGGCCTTGATCTCCTTGCGAAGGACGCTCGCCGGGCTCACGACGATGTCGACTGACTTCATCTTCGGCAGGAACGGGAGGACGACGGAGGGGATGTTGAAGCGGTCATGCGACTGCAGGAGCGGGGCGACGGGATAGCCCTGGCGCTTCGACGGGTCGAGCGCAAGCCACACGGAGTACACCTGGCCACTCGGCGCCGGGGTCAGGTCGCGGGTGCGGACATCGAGGAACGGCGTGTTCGCGGTCGCGAGGCCGAAGGTTGCGAGACCGCTGCCCGGGCTTCCGCCCACCGCCTTGAGGGGCACCGGAGTCAGCGTCTGGTTGCCCGTGTCGCCCGACGGCGTCGTGGTCGTCCCGCCACCGGTCCCGGTTGGCGTCGTCGTGCTTGTCGAGGGCACCGACGCCGTGGTGGGGCTCGACTCGCCGCCGCTGAAGGCGCCGGCGACGGCGGCGATCACGACCCCGATGATGACCGCTCCGGTCGCCAGCGCCACGAAGAGGCGCGTTTGGTGTGCGGAGAGCGAGGAGCGCGGCGCAGGGGGTGCGGCCGCGCTCGAAGGGGAGGCGGCCTGCCGGCGGCGCTGCGCGCGCAGGTGCGGCGCCGTCCGCCCCTCGCCCGGCAGCTTCGGCAGCTCGGCGCCGGGGGCGAGGTCCGCCAGCGCTGTCACGACCCGCTCCGCCAACGCGGCGTCATCGGGGTCGTCACGCAGGTGGCGAACCGCATCGGCGCGGCCGATCGGGTCGGCCTGGCCGAGCAGGTAGTCGGTGAGGCCAACGTTGCGGTCGGGGTCCGCGCCGCCGAGGTCAGTGAGGGCGGACCGGGCCCGCGAGCGCACCTCGTCGTCCGAGATCCCGAGCAGGCCCGCGATGTCCGCGTAGCTCTGCCCGCGCTCGAGCAGGAGTCCGAGCATCGCCTGCTGGTCGGCGGAGAGAGGCATCCGCCTGGAAGCGTAGATACTCGGCGCGGATAACGTGGAGGGTGTGACCCCGCTCGCCGACCTTGCGACGCGGCGCCCACTCGTTCTCCTCGGCCCGGCGCTGGCGATCGCCGCGGCGATGGTCTCCTTCGCCGTCGCCGTGCCACCACACGTATCCGCGGAGCCGGCGCGCACCAGCGGAGCCGCACCGCCCGACGTTCTGATCGTCAGTTCGGCCTTTTGGAGCTGTCGGGCTCCTCGTCGACCTCGCCCTCCGCCCGTCGCTTCTCGCCCTGCTGTCCTGCGTCAGCCCGGGCAAATAGGGTTTCGGGCATGAGCGATCGCGGTGAGGGGATGCCGGTCTCCTCCGAGGAAGACGGCTTCGCCGGGCTCGTGGGCATCGAGTACTTGGACCACGGTCCCGACGGGATTCGCGCCCGCGTTCCGGTCAGCGATCGGGTGCGACAGCCGTACGGGATCGTCCACGGCGGCGTCCACGCGACGATCGCGGAGACGATCTGCTCTTACGCGACCGCCGTCGGCGTCGGAGCTGACGGCATGATTGCGATGGGGCAATCGAACAACACCACGTTCCTGCGGCCGATATCCGACGGCCACGTCAACGCCGCCGCGACGGTGCGGCATCGAGGCAGGACGACCTGGGTCTGGGACGTGGAGATCACCGACGACGAGAACCGCGTCTGCGCGCTCGTAAGGATTACGGTCGCCGTCCGCGAGCCGCGGCGCACCTAGCCGCGG
The DNA here is from genome assembly GCA_963841455.1 of uncultured Actinomycetes bacterium. Lineage (GTDB taxonomy): Bacteria > Actinomycetota > Thermoleophilia > Solirubrobacterales > 70-9 > JAWVFM01. Next base: position 368,307 of record CAWJCU010000007.1, on the reverse strand, counting down.
TAGCGGTTCGTTATCGGCAGGCGGCGGTCGCGGCCGAAGGCCTTCGGCGTGATCTTGATCCCGGGCGGCGCCTGGCGACGCTTGTACTCGGCCCGATCGACCATCGCGAGGACCTCGTCGACGGTCTCGGCCTCCAGCCCCGCGGCGATCAGCTCCTCGCGGCCCTGATCGTCCTCGACGTAGGCCTCGAGGATGCGATCCAGCAGGTCGTATGGCGGCAGCGAGTCCTCGTCGAGCTGTCCGGGCCTGAGCTCCGCTGAAGGCGCGCGCTCGAGGACCGTAGCCGGCACGAGCTCGCTTTCGGCGAGCTCGTTGCGGTACCGCACGAGGTCGTAGACCAGGGTCTTCGGCACGTCCTTGATCACGGCGAACCCGCCGGCCATGTCGCCGTACAGCGTCGCGTAGCCGACCGACATCTCGCTCTTGTTTCCGGTCGTGAGGACGAGCCAGCCATGGCGGTTGGAAAGCGCCATGATCAGGTTGCCGCGGATCCGAGCCTGCACGTTCTCGGCCGCCAGCCCTGCCGCCGCATCCCCGTCGACGGCAGCGCCGCCCAGGAGGCCCTCGTAGGCCGCCATCGCCGGCTCGATCGGGATCTCGACCAGCTCCGCACCAAGGTTCCGGGCGATCGCGCGGGCGTCGTCCTGCGTCTCCGCGCTCGAATGAGGGGAGGGCATGACCACGCAGGTCACCCGGTCGCCCCGGAGGGCGTCCGCGGCGAGGAGCGCGACGAGCGCCGAGTCGATTCCTCCGGAGACGGCGACCAGCACTCGCTCGAAGCCGTTCTTCCCCACGTAGTCGGCGAGCCCGAGCCGCAGGGCGGCGTAGACCTCCGCCACTGGCTCGAGCGGCTCGGCGAGTGACCGCTCGACGGTGCCACGGGGCTCGCGACGCTCGAGCGAGGTGAGGACAGGCACACCGCCGTCGCGCGGGCCGCGCGCCTCGAGGTCGAGGTCGCAGACGAGGAGCTCCTCGTCGAACTGCCCCGCGCGCGCCAGCGTCTCGCCGGTGGGGGAGACGACAACCGAATGCCCGTCGAAGACGAGCTCGTCCTGGCCGCCGACGGCGTTGCAGAGCGCGAACGCCGCGCTCGTCTCGCGGGCCCGATCGGCCACCATGCGCTCCCGCGCGAGCCCCTTGCCGCGGTGATACGGGGACGCCGAGGCGTTCACGATGAGCGTCGCGCCTGAAAGAGCCTCCATCGACGCCGGCGGCCCGGGAAACCAGATGTCCTCGCATACGGTGACGCCCACGCGGACTTCGCCGAGCTTCACGACCGCGCCCTCGTCCCCGGGCTCGAAGTAGCGGCGCTCGTCGAAGACCCCGTAGTTCGGAAGCAGGCACTTGCGGTACACCGCCTTCACGAGGCGGTCCGCGATCACGGCGGCGGAGTTATGGACGGCGAGGTCGCTCTCCGGGAACCCGACAACGGCGACTATCCCGTCGACCTGCGCCGCCAAGCGGTCGAGGGCCTGCCGGCACTCATCGAGGAAATGGGCCTTGAGCAGGAGGTCCTCCGGGGGGTAGCCGCTGATCACGAGCTCAGGAAGCACCACGAGCCCCGCGCCGGCGTCGCGCGCCCGCTCGATCCACTCGAGCGCCGCACGGGCGTTGCCCTCGACGTCGCCGACGGTCGGATCCATCTGCGCGAGGGCGATGCGAAGGCGCTCGTTCTCGGCCATGCCGAAAGTATGTAGGGCGGACGCTTCTACTCGCCCGAGGGGGCTCTCATGAGGAGCTCGACGACGATCACGTCCTTCCACTCGCCGTCGAGGCGGCCATGGCGCCGATGGAGGCCGACCTCGCGCCAGCCGCACGCGCGGAGGAGCTCCACCGACGGCTGGTTCGACGTGAAGACCTTGCCCACGAGCTTGTGGTAGCCCGCCTGCGCCGCGGCGTCGGCGAGCGCCCGGATCAGCGTCGTGCCGACCCCAGAGCGGCGAGCGGAACGCTCGACGTACATAGTCGCCTCGCCCACCCCGGAGTAGTAGTCATGCGCGTCGTCATAGGGGCCCACCCAGGCGAAGCCGGCGACGGTGCCCGCGAGCTCGGCGACGAGGGCGACCCTGCGGCGCCTCAGAAGCTCGGCCACCCGCTCCGGCGTCTGCTCGCGCGTCTCGAAGGTGGCGACGCGCTCGGCGATGCCCTGGTTGAAGACCGCGGCGATTGCTTCGGCGTCACCGACGCGGGCGGGCCTTACAGCCGGCGCCTCACGCGCCATGGCCGATCCGCCCGCCTGGCCGGAGGTTCGAGACGATCACCGCGACGACCGTGACCAGATAGATCTGACCGACCAGAGCCTCGGCGATCGCGAGCGAGTGGCCGAGGTTGGTCGCTGGGACGAAGTCCCCGTAGCCGGTCGTGGTGATCGTCGTGAAGCTGAAGTAGAGGAAGTCCGATTGGTCCTCCTGACCGTTGGCGAAGAACGGCGTGTTGGCGAGATGGTCGACCACGCTGAACAGGAAGGCGAACAGCATCCCGATCAACAGGTAGATACAGAGCACGCCGAACATGGTCGTGACGGTTACCCCTCGCTCCTCACGGACGTGGCGAACGACACCGGCGCCGATCGCGAGAGGCGCGAAGGCGACGAGCAGGAGCGTCACGACCTTCGCCTCGTCGGCGCTGAGAGCGCCGGACCCGATGAAGACCCCCGTCGAGCCCAGCACCGCGAGCGCCACGGCGATTCGGGCGACATGCAGGATCGCGCGCCGGGTGCCCGAGACCCGAAGCGCGAGCAGGAGCGTCACTCCCTGGAGGATCAGCGTGACAAATCGGGCGGTGTCCGTCTCGGGCGCCGCGAGCTGAAAGATCAGCGACGTGAGGATCAGTGCGAGAAGTGGCCCGAAACCGTACTCCTGCGGCCGTATCTTCCCGCGGACACGCGGCCCGATCTCGCCGACGCTCATGCCCGCATGGTCGCGACGCGGGCGGACTGAATCGGCCCTGCGATAGGTTCGCCGCCGTGGAGGGGCGAGGCCGGCCGACGGGCTCGGACCCGCGCGTCTAATTCAGGAAGCTCATGCCACTCGCCGCGGAGGATCTCTGGGGCAGGCGCCGGCTCAGGCTAGGAGGACTTGGCCCTCGCCTTGGCCGGGCGCTTGGCCGGCCTGCGCTTGGGCTCGGCCGGCACGGCATCCGAGAGCTCCCGCAGGGCCGCCTCCAAGTCACCCGCCAGCGCCTCGAGGTCGGGCACGGCGTCGTAGTCGGCGGTGAGGCCGAAGTTGACCGTCCCGTCGTAGCTCATGATCCCGAAGCAGACGCCCTGGCGCTTCGCCAGCGGGACCATCGGGAAGACTTCGAGGAGCCGGCGACCGAGGAGGTAGAGCGGGAACTGCGGGCCGGGGACGTTGGTGACGACGAAGTTGAACCAGCGCTGACGTGACTGAAGGCGCGATGCCTGAGCGGCAATCGTCGGCGGCGCGAAGTCGGCCAGGTCAGTCAAGAGCTCTGCGCCCATCGCCTGGTGCGAGGACTTGAGGTCTCCCATCGAGCGGCTGACGACCCCGAGGCGCTCGAGGGGGTCCTCGCACCAGACCGGGAGGGTCGCCATCATCGCCGAGACGCGGTTGCCGAGCGCGCCGTGCTCCTCGTCTGCGCGGACGCTGATCGGCACCATGGCCCGCAGCTCGAGACCCTGGGTGGAGTGTCCGCGCTCGCGGAGGTAGCGGCCCACCGCCCCGGTCACGGCGGCCAGGATCACGTCGTTCACCGTGCCACCCGCGGCGTTCTTCACGCGCTTCAGCTCAGCGAGGTCGGAGCGGACGATCGCGAAGCGCCGGTAGGGGCCGATGTCGACGTTGAACGGCGACGCGGGGGCGGCAATGCCCGCCTTCGCGAATGCCCCCGCCGACTCGAGGGCCTCAAAGGCTGCAGAAAGCACCTGGCGCGGGCGCCTGACCAGGGCGCGGGCGCCGCGGACCATCTCGCGCGGGCTCGTCGCCCGCTCCAGAAGCGCGTCGCTCAGGAGCTGTGCGTCGGTCGGCTCCGGGTCCGGGACCCAGGGGTCCGTGGACCGCTTGCGATCCGACTCGGGCGCGAGGTCGTACATCACGGTGGTTATGTCGACCCCGGAGACCCCGTCGACCAAGCAGTGGTGGCTCTTGCCGACAACGGCAAAGCGATCGCCCTCGAGGCCGTTGACCAGCCACATCTCCCACACGGGCTTCGAGCGATCGAGGCGCTGCGAGAAGATCCGCGCCGCGAGCAGGCGGAGTTGCTCCTCGGAGCCGGGGGAGGGGAGCGCCGTATGGCGCACGTGGTAGTCGAGGTTTAGCTGGGGGTCATCGACCCAGACCGGCCGGCCCTGGCCGAAGGGAATGAAGCGCAGCTTCTGGCGGAAGCGCGGGACGAGGTGAAGGCGGGATGCGATGTGGTCGCGAAACTCGTCGTAGCTCGGCGCCGCTCCCTCGAACACGGCCGTCGAGGCGACGTGCATGTGCGCCGGGCCCTGCTCCATGTGCAGGAACGACGCGTCGAGGCCGGTGAGCCGATCGCCGTGCATCCGGTGCAATCTTGTCAAACCGCGCGCTTACAATCGATTCATGGCATCGGCTGAGGCGAAGAACCTCGAGGCGATCTCCAAGGCGATCGACCAGCACAACTCCAGCTGCCCCTTCCCGGCCGCCGAGGTGCGGATGAACCCGTTCGAGGTGGAGCGCCTGGGCTGGGAGGAGGTTCGGGGCATTCCGATCGTTCCCGATCCGGAGATCGGGACCGGGCGGTTCCGCATCGTCTGCTCGCGCGAGACCGACGAGGAGGAGATCGCCGAGCTAGAGGTCGTCGGCGTGCCCTACGAGGTCGAGGCGCCTGCGAGCGAGCCGCCCGTCTAGGGCAGGCTGCCGCTACGGGTTGATGCCCAGGTCGCTCGTCAGCTTCTGGGCCTCGATGTTGAGCTGCGTGAACTCCCCGGTGAGGATCAGCACGCCCATGGCGATGAGGATTGCGCCGCCCACCCCGATGACGACGCCGTAGTGGCGCCGGACGACGGCGAACGCCGTCGTCATGCGCGAGAAGGCAAGGGCGGTCACGAGGAAGGGAATCCCGAGGCCGGCCGAGTAAGCGAGCAGGAGGAGCGCGCCGTGCGCCGCCGACGAGGAGGCGGCGGCCGCCGTCAGGATCGCGCCGAGCGTTGGCCCGATGCACGGGGTCCAAGCGACCGCGAACGCGGCCCCCGCGACGGCCGGGCCACCCTTGCCCGCGCGCTCGAGGAGAGCCTCCACGTGCCACTCGCGAGCCAGGCGCGGCAGGAAGGCGGCGGCGACGAACAGGAACCCCATCACGATGATGAGGACGCCACTCAGGTCCTCGAGGGTCGACCGGTTGTCGCTGAGGGTCTGGCCCAGGCCGGTCGCCGTCAGGCCGAGCACGACGAAGATCGCCGAGAACGAGCCGATGAAGACGAGGCTGGGGGCGAGCACCCGCCTCCACCCGACGCGCTCGAGCTCGCTCGGGGAGACCCCCGTCACCGCGGAGAGGTATCCGGGCACGAGCGGGAGGACGCAGGGGGAGAGAAACGAGACGATGCCGGCCGCGGCCGCGGCGAAGAACCCGACCCCGGCTGCGGCGTCGGCTGCGGCCATCGCTACGTGAGCGCTGCGGCGAGCCGGCGCCGATGCGATTGCGCGAGCGGGTGCTCCGAGCCAAGCTCGGTGAAGATCGCCACCATCACCTGACGCAGGAGATCGCGCTGCTCGGGATCTTCGCTCGCCTCGAGCGCCGATTGAAGGAGGTCGAGGGCTCGCTCGGGATCACCGGAATCCCAGGCATCGAAGCCCCCCGCGAGCTCCGGCGCGAGCTCGTCAGCCTCCGCGGCGTCCACCAGCTCCATCCGCGCCAGGAGCCCCGCGGCCACGAAGTCGACCTGTATGGGCTCGAGGGTGGACCGGGCCGCCTCGGCTTCACCCCGAGCGATGAGGATCTTCGCGAGGGCCGTGGCGGCGCCCGCATGGGTGGGATCGGCATTCAGCGCGGCTCGTAGCGACGCCTCGTCGCCCGACGCCGCGAGGCGATCGGCCTGCGAGGGGAGGATCCCGTCGAGGAACTCCTCGATCCGCGCCGGGGGGAGCGCGCCCGTGAACTCGGCCGCGACCTTGCCGTCGCGGAACGCCTTTACGGCCGGGATCCCGCGGATGCCGAAAGCGGTCGCGAGCCGCTGGTTGGAGTCGACGTCGACCTTCGCCAGCTCGACCTCGCCCTCGCGCTTGGCGATCGCAGCTTCCAGTGCAGGTCCCAGGGTCCGGCACGGCCCACACCATTCGGCCCAGAAGTCAACGACGACCGGAAGCTGACGCGAGCGCTCGACGACGCGAGCCTCGAAATCCCGCTCGGAGACATCCGCCATGCAGCGAGGTTAGCGATGCCGAACGGCCGTCTCGCGGCCGCGCGCGGCACAATCAAGGGGGTGGAGGACTCGCTTCGGGGAAAGCTGCTCGTAGCATCACCGGCGCTGATGGACCCGAACTTCGCGCGCACGGTGGTGCTGATCACCGAGCACAACGACGACGGCGCGATGGGCATCGTCCTCAACCGGCCCTCCGACACCGAGCTGCGCGAGGTCTCGGAGGATCTCGCCGATATCGCGGGCAACGGGCCCGTGTTCGTCGGCGGGCCCGTCCAGCCGGAGGCCGTCGTCCTGCTCGCCGAGTTCTCCGACCCGACCTCGGCGGCGTGGATCGTCGCCGCCGACGTGGGCCTCGCGGCCGCAGGACGCGATCTCGATGAGCTCGCCGGCGTGGTGAGGCGCGGGAGGGCGTACGCCGGTTACTCAGGTTGGGACTCGGGCCAGCTCGAGGCGGAGCTCGATGTCGACTCCTGGATAGTCGAGCCGCCCCTTCCGGCCGAGCTCTTCCCGGACGACCCGGAGGCGCTCTGGCATGACGTTCTGGCCCGCAAGGGCGGCCAGTACGCCATCGTCGCCCGGATGCCGGCTGACCCGTCGATGAACTGACTCAGCAGGGCTCGACCGGCGCTTCGCTCTGGACGACCTCGAAGGCGCTGCCCGGGATGCTCGCAAGTTGATGGAGGTTGTCGTTGCTCCAGCCGCGGTTGGGCGCGCCCTGGAAGAACCAGTTCGAGCCGTTGTCGGCGTTGATCACGCCGTAGCGCTTCAGGGCCGCGGCGATCACCGCCGCCTGGCCCTTGAGGGCGGACGTGTCGTAGGCGGCCTTGAGGCGCAGGCGCAGGCCCATCGGCGGAGCGTCCGCCGATCTCGTATCGCCCGCGCAGTGCGACGCCGGATTGATCCAGGCGTCGCGGGTCGATTCGAACGTCACTCGCAGCGCGTGGTTGATGGCGCCCGCCTTGACCTCGTCGAAGCGAGCGAGGCCGGGGAAGATCGGCAGCCCGGCGGCGTCGGCGGAGGTGAAGCCCGGGGTGCGGAGGCCGGCGCTTCGGAGGTTCCAGATCGCGCCGCCATCCGCCTTCCACTTCCCTCGGCCCGGGAACGCATTGAAGAGCTCATACAGCTTGCAGCGCGACTTGTCGTAGGCGACCACGTGCCGGTCGCCGTCGCCCTTGGGGCCTCCCTCGACCGGCGCGGACAGGGGGATCCGGTACGCGCCGTGGTCGGATTCATCGCCGTACGCAGTGAACTTGACCTTGGTCGGCTTCGTGCCCCGGCCGACGACTTTGTACGGGATTCCGTAAATGCGTTGGCTGCCGAAGTCGGGGTGGAGGTTCTTGTCGCCGTGCGAGTCGATGTATTGGATGATGCGATCGGAGGCCGGGTCGACCGGGGCCGCCGAGATGTCCTGGTTCCAGGCGCGCTGGTCGGGAAGGGACGGCGCACCTGGGGCGATGCCGGTCGCGTCCGGGAAGGCGCCGCACTTCGAGTCGAACGCCTTCGGATTCGGAGCGCGCTCGCCCGAGCCGGTGCTCGCGAAGGCGAGGAGGGCGAGGGCGGAAGCGGCGAGCGCAAGCGTCGGTCGGCGGCGGCTCATGGGCTTACTGTACGCAAAGGGCCGTCACCGTCATGATCGACCGTTACCGGCTCCGGGCGCCTCACGGCTCGACGACGATCGAGGGCGTGCAGATGGCGGTGATGGTCATCCCGGTGTTCTGGGTGAAGGCGTCGACGATGCCCTGCCAGGCGGTGCCCCGCTCGCCGCCCGATCGGCCGGCCGGTCCGCTGCTGTTGATCTCCGCCCGGCGGAAGGTTCCCCCGACCGTGACGCCCCCGCCGATCACGTGCTCCCCGCCTGGGCAATCGACCGCGTCGCCGCCCTGAGTTCCCTTCAGGACCAGGGACTCCTTCTGCACCACGTGGAGCTGGAGCGAGGAGAGCGAGCCGGCCGGACCTCGCGGTCCCTGCGGTCCGGTTGCGCCCACCGGCCCCTCGGGACCACGCGGGCCCGGTGGGCCGCGCCGTCCGCCGGACTTCGGGTTCGGGGTGGCCCCAGCCGCGCCGATCGTGCTCGCCACCTTCGCAACGCTTGCATTGGTGCAGATCGCGGTCACGCCGAACCCCCGGGCGGTGCCGCCGTAGGTGTCGACGAAGCCGACCCACCCGTTGCTCCCGCTGGGGGCGCTGGTGTTGATGAGCTGCTCATTGAAGGCGCCGCCGCTGTTGACGCCGCCGCCGGTGACGCTCATCCCGTCGGGACAGGTGACCCGGCCGTTCGACTGCGCGCCGTTCGGGCCGGAGAATGACTCGTTGACGTACGCCAGGGCGAGCGTGTTCGGACCCGGGGGTCCCTGCGGGCCCTCCGGGCCCGTGGCTCCGCGGGGGCCCGGGGGCCCGCGCCGCCCGCGCGGGCCTCGCTTCCCGGGCTCGCCGAGCGAGGCGCGGGTCGTGGGGAGTGTGCGCTTTGTGACCGTCGCCGACGCGCAGATGGCTTGGACGGTGAAGGTGTGCGACGCAGCGGTGTCGTTCGTGTCCATGAAGGCGCCCCAGCCGTTGCCCTCGGGGGCGAGGGAGTTGACCCATTGCGTGAGAAAGCCGCCGTTGGAGGAAACCCCGCCGCCGACCACGGAGGTCCCGGCCGGGCAGGCGATGGTGCCGTGGGCCTGCTTGTTGGGTGGCCCGGTGAAGGTCTGGGAGGAGCGGCGAAGCAGCAGCGACGCGGCCGGGCCGGGGGGACCCTGGGGGCCGCGGGCCCCTGGGGGACCCTGAGGCCCGGGCGGCCCGCGGCGGCCGCGAGGACTATCGTCACCAAGTTCTTCATCAGCCGGGGCAGATCGCCTGCACGTAGAACGGTGCATCAATCGGGTTGGCGGCGAGGACGATCGAAGGTTTCATCGCAGCTTCAGAGTCAGCTGCTTCGAAGTCGTCTCCGGGCTGCCGCCGGTCGGGGTGTAGGTGACGTTGGCGGTGACCTGCGCCTCGCCGGTTCGCCTCAGCTTGCGCTTCGTCTTGCGGTTTCCCACGACCTTGAGCTTGACCTCGCCGGCGCCGCTCGCCTGCTTGTTTCGCTTCTTGATCCCCTTGCCTTTGAGGACGAGCGTGCCGGCGGTGGGGACCGTGGCGGTCAGGGTCGCGGTGCCGTGGCGCTTGTCGAGCTTCGGCTTGCCGAGCGTGACCGTCTGCGACGCCGAATCGACCGCCACCCCCTGCGGTTGAGTGAGCCCGCCGATGAAGCCCTGGTTGGCGCCGCTGCCGTCGAGGTTGGCGCGGCCGATCGTGTTCGCGCCGCTGTTGCTGTTGGTCCAGAAGACATGCTCGGCGTCGACCGCGACCCCGACTGGGGTCCTAGCGCCGGTGATGAAGCTCTGGTTGGCGCCGCTGCCGTCGAGATTGGCGCGGCCGATTGTGTCGAGGCTGGCGCCGTTGGGAAGGTTGGTCCAGTAGACGTGCCCGGCGTCGACCGCCACCCCCGCCGGAGCGAAGGCGTCGGTGATAAAGCTCTGGTTGGCGCCGCTGCCGTCGAGATTGGCGCGCGCGATCGTGGACGTGATGTTGTTGGTCCAGTAGACGCGCCCGGCGTCGACCGCCACCCCGTCCGGGCCGCTAAAGGGGGCGCCGGTGATGAAGCTCTGGTTGGCGCCGGTGCCGTCGAGGTTGGCGCGGCCGATCGCGTTCGTCGCGAAGTTGGTCCAGAAGACATGCTCGGCGTCGACCGCGACCCCGACTGGGCTCGTAGCGCCCGTGATGAAGCTCTTGTCCACGCCGCTGCCGTCGAGATTGGCGCGGCCGATCGTGTTCGTGCCGAGGTTGACCCAGTAGACGTGCCCGGCGTCGACCGCCACCCCCCTCGGATCGTTGGCGCCGACGATGAAGCTCCGGTTGACGCCGCTGCCGTCGAGGTTGGCGCGCCCGATCCCGGTGCTCTCGGTCCAATAGACGAAGGCCCCGGCGCTCGCCGGGGCCATCAGGGCGCCGAGCGTCACGAGCAGCGCGATCCGGATCGCCCGGGTGCCGCGTGGGGTTCGGTCTCTCTTGGCGGGCATCGACCCGAGCCTGCCGTGTGACCGCTCGCTGCGCCATCCCCCAAGTGGGTGTACGGACCACCCATGGGCTCGAAATCAGCGAGTGGTCAGTTCGACAGATCGCGCGGCATGACGACCCCCGAAGCCATCGCCCGCCGGGCGAGCTCGGCGCGCTTTCGGTTCTGCGGGAGGTTGGGCACCTCGAACAGCTTGAAGAGCGTCTTCAGGTGGCTGCGCACGGCCTCGACCGAGACCGTCAGCTCGGTGGCGATCTCGGGGTTGGACGGGGGAGTGCCGGCCTCGTCCATCGCCTCGAGCAGCGGCCGGCATAGCGCCAACAGGACGCGTTGCTGCGCGGCGGTGATCCCGGCCATTGTCGCCTCGCTCGACGGCGGTACCGTCTCGTCGGACCCCTTCGCCGGATCGCGGTAGAGCGCCTGCGTGGAGCCGAAGTGGATCACGTCGCGATCGCTCAGCCGGCGGCGACCTCGCACCCGGACGCCGTTGACGAGCGTGCCGTTGCGCGAGAGCTGATCGTCGACCACGGTCCAGCTGCCCCCGAGCCGTTCGAGCAGCGCGTGCAGCCGGGACGCCTCGGGATCCCAATCGAGCACCAGGTCGCTCCCCGGTTCGCGGCCGACGGCGACCCGGTCACCTTCAAGCGTGAGCAGCCGTTGCGCGCGCTCGCCGTCGCGGTAGAGGAGGAAAGGGTCCCCGCGGCGCTCGGCGGCGAGCTGCTGCGCCAGCTCCGAAGCCGTGAAGGCGTGAGGTGCGAAGGCCACCGGTGAATTTTCGCGCATGGCGCGCCGCTCGGCCTCAGCCGATGAGCCGGAAGACGCTGCCGTCGCGCCCGAGCCCGTACGCGTGCACGACCGGCGCCACCTCCCCCTCGTTGAGCCAGCGAAGGCAGAAGCCCCGCCGGTACCCGCAATTGCCGTTCAGGTCGAGCAGCTGGCCGCCCGGGCGAGCGTCGGGGACGTCGATGCGGGCGAGGCGCTGCCCGTCGCGGAGGGCGTCGATCGCGATGCGATCCCCGACCCGTACGAGCTCAACGCGAACCACCCGCCCTCGCGGGAGGTCGATCACCTGCCGACCGAGAGGGTGGCCGGCCACGGCGGCCGCGGCACGGCGTCCCGTTCGCTGCGGCGGCAGGTCGGGCCGGGCGCCGAGGTCGATGTCAGCGCGAAGGAGGAGCTCCTTGTGGATCCGGCTCGAGCTCTGCGGCCCGGGCTGGAATTCGAGGGTGCCTTCCCATCGCAACGCCGAGGTGCCGGCTCTGGCCGCGCGAGCTCCGATGACCGCTCCGGGGGCGAGCACGACGCCGATGCGATCCCCGCGCGCGACGGGAACGTCGGCGGCGAACGAGTGCGGGCCGGGGTCCGGGACGCGCACGGGCGGCGAGAAGCCGCGCAGGAAGTCGTGACCGTGCCGATGAGCGATGACCTGCAGGGCAAGGTCGCCCGCGGCGCCCCTCACCGCCCAACCGCGCAGCAGACCGCCTTCCCGAACCGTCATCGATCGCCCCGCGATGGTCGACTGGCTGAGCGTGCAGGCGGGGGTGTTCGGCCCCGGAACGGAGCTGCAGCCGAGGCCGCGAGACGGCCCGGGCACGAGCCGGCTGCCGATCGGGATCGTCCCGGCGGCGATCCGTGGCGGCGGCAGCTGGTCGGCCTTGCCGCCACCGGCGCCCCGGGCGACGAGGACGATCGTGGCGGCCACGACGAGGGCCGCCAGCCCTGCAAGAGCGGGTGCCGCGAGCCGGCGCCGGCCTCGGCCCCCGCGCGGCCCGGTCGGGGCGGCGAGCGCCGCGAGGGCTTCGCAATCGTCATCGGCGCTCCCCGACCGACCCAGGCCGAGGTCGGCGAGGTGCGCGTCTCCGGCGTCGTTGACGAGCACGTTCCGCGCGCTGACCCTCCCATGGACGAGCCCGGCGCCGTGCGCCGCGTCGAGGGCACCGGCGATCGGTTCGAGCATGCCCCGCAGGCGTCGCGGTGAAAGCGAGTCGGCTTCGAGCAGATCGGCGAGCGTCCGCCCGTGGACGTAGCGGGTCGCGACGAACTTGCCTTCGCTCCAGTCACCCGCTTCGTAGGTGGGCACGATGGCGGGGTGGTGCACGGTCGCGCTCAGGCGCTGCTGGCGGCGGAAGCGGTCGGCGAACTCGGGGTTCGAAAAAAGACGCTGGTCCAGCAGCCTCAGGGCGACCGTCCGGCCGAGCGATAGCTGCGTCGCTTCGTAGACGGTGCCGAGCGAGCCGCTTCCGAGCCGCCGCTCGATCCGAAACCCGTCGATGACGCTTCCCGGGTCCACCGTGGCATCTCGGCTAGCCCACGTACTGGAGCTGGTGGAGGGAGGCGTTGAGGAAGTGGAAGATCAGGCGGCCGCTGTTCGGGTTCACCCACCAGACGTCGACCTCACTGTAGCGCTCGCCCTCATAGGTGTAGGTCTTCACGTCGATCGGCTCACCGCCTGGAATCAGGCCGGGCAGGAACGTTCGCGCGACCCGCCGCCCGCCGCGGACGAGGTCCAGCGCCACCCGATCTCCAACCTCCACCAGCTCCACGGTCACGGTGGTCGGAGGCTTCGAGATCTCGACCTCCTCGCGCTTGCGAACCCGGCCGTCGGGGGCTCGGTCGGCTTCCGCGCCGGTGAGCTGGGTGGGGGTCCGAAGCTCTGCCCCCGGGACGAAGTCGGCGCGGACGAGCAGCTCGTGGTCGAAGCCCGTCCCCGGCTTGCGGTCGGGGCTCCCGTAGGCGCCGCCGGCCGGAGAGAGCCAGCGCTCCGTGGTCGCGCCCTCGGCCGGCCCCACTCCGATCGCGGCTCCCGGCCCGAGCTCGACGCCGATCTGATCCCCGCGCTCGACCGGGAGGTTCGCGGGAAAGTGGAACGGCGCCGGGTTGCCCGCGGACTCCCACTGCGAGCGCCCGACGCGAGTCGTCTCATTGCCGCCGGGCCGGATCACGTCGAGCGCGACCTCGCCGCGGGCGCCGCGGACGGCCCAGCCCACGATCGCTCCGTCGGCGGGCGCGAGAAGCTGGGCGCCGGGCAACGCGGTCTGGACGATCGAGCAGGACGGAGAGTCCCGGCTCGGCGCGCGCCCGCGGCAATCGAGAGAGCGGTCGGGGGGGCCCAGATCGCTGCCGAGCGCCTGCGCGCCCGCGGCCACCGCGGGCACGGGCGCCTCCACCTGATCGGAGCCCAGCCCCAGCAGCGCCACAACCCCGGCGCCGATCAGAGCGGCACCGAGGGCGACGGCGACGAGGAGTTCGAGCCGGCGGTGGGGGGGTGCCGTCCTCTGGGCGCGCGTCGCTGGCGCCGACGGCACGGTGACGGGCGTCGGCTCGCGCCTCCTCGCGAGGTCTGGGCCGCCCAGGCCGGCGACGGCGTCGTCTCCCAGAGTCTCGCGGACCGACTCCACGAGTGCCCGCGCGCTCGCCGGGCGGTCCGCAGGGTCCTTTGCGAGGGCGTGCTCGAAGGGGCCGTCGAGGGCGCGCGGCAGCTCCGTTCGGCACTCGCTGATCGGTGGGGGCGGCTCGCTCGCGTGCGAGTACAGGACCGCCGCGTCGGAGCCGCGGGGGAAGACCACGTCACCCGAGAGGCAGTGGAACAGCGTGGCCGCGAAGGCATAGCGATCGGAGGCCGGGCTGGGCGGCTCGCCGCGGATCACCTCCGGCGCGACATAGGCGACCGTGCCCAGCGCCCGCGACACCGTCGCGGAGTCTGTGCCGGCGCGGCTCAGGCCGAAGTCGGTTAGGAAAGCGTTGTCGCCCTCGCCGACGAGCACGTTCTGTGGCTTCACGTCCCGGTGGACGAGGCCGGCCGCGTGCGCGGCGTCAAGCGCGCCGGCCACCTGGTCGAGCAGGTTCAGCGCTCGCTCGGCGTCGAGGTCACCCGCACGCAACAGCTCGGCCAGGGTCGGGCCTCGAACGAGCCGCATCGCGAGGAATAGCCCCTCCGCGGACTCGCCTACCTCGTAGACGTCGAGCACATGCGGGTGCTCGAGGGATGCCTGGAGCTTTCCCTCACGGCGGAAGCGCTCAACGAAGGCGGGATCCTCGGCGAGCTCGGTCCGTAGGACCTTGAGCGCCACTCGCCGCTCGAGCGAGGACTGGATCGCCTCGTAGACGACGCCCATCCCACCACGGCCGAGGACACCCTCGACGCGATAGCCGTCGAAGGTCACCTCCCTCTCGATCACAGATCGGCCCTCACCGGTGCTCGCGTCAGCCTAAAGGGTCGTCCGTGCCACCCTCGCCGAACGAGCGCGCTCGAACCAGCGAAGGGCGGGCGACGGGGTGGCAGAATGGAAGCACAATGTGGTCGCCACCATGGGGGGTGGGACCTACGCCGGGGCGGCGAGCCGGCGTGCTGGCAGCCGCGACGCTTGGGATCCTCCCGCCGATCGTCCTACCGCCGATTCTCCCGCCGCCTGCGCCGCCGAACGCGCCGGGGCATCGGCATCAACACCGCCACCACCGGCGCTCGCACCATCACCACCGCGCGAGGGTTCGCATCGTCACCACCGGCCGCCGGTCGGAGCGGATCCACAAGATCCCGATCACGCGCCGGGCCGGCGCCGCCAAGCGCGTCGCCATGTCGCTGCGCCTGCCGGCGGGAAGGCCGGGGCGCGGGGTTCGAGCGGCCGGGGAGGTGCAGGTCTCGACGACGTGCCCGCCGGTGAGACTGCCCACCTGCATCGGGCAGCCGTACGACTACAACCCGGTCGTGACCGGGCGCCTCGTCCTCGCGCCCAATGCGCACTCGGCGACGGGCCGCTCGGTGGCACGCCGGCGCGTCGCGTGCCATCAGCGCGCGCCGAACCGAAACCACCACTGCGTTCTGGCGTTCGCGCCGCGAGCCTTCGCCCTGAGCGGGGGGCGTCCACGTTATGTCAACCTCGTGATCGCCGCGCACAACCGCCACGCGCGGGCGCGCCAGCTCCTCGTGATCGGCGCCGACAAGCCGAGCGGGCGCATCGATCAGGGCCAGTCGAGGCTCGGGGCCATCGTTCTGCCGCGAAATGGTGTTCGCGCGACGCACCTGCGAAGCCGCGCACCTGAGCGCCGGCGCCTGACGACGGGCAGAGTTGCCCACGATCGCGCGCGGGTCCTCTACTCGATCCGGGTGCCGCATCCGCAGGCCGGGGACCGCTTGCTCGCCAAGGGGACGGCCCGGCTCGGCATCGGACGCCTGTCGTACAACGTCTACCTGCGCTCGAGGCTGACCCTCGCGACCTCGCCGCACGCCATCGCACCCGGAAGGGCGATTGCGCACCACGCCATCCTCGGCGGAGAGCTCGCGCCTTCTAACGGGTTCAACGTCACTCACGGCAAGAGCGGCTACCGGACGCCGTCACGAGCGACGAAAGCGGGCGTAACGGCGCTGAGGGGCGTCCCTCGGACGCGCTCGGGACACCGGCGCCCGTTGTACGTGAACTTCGTGAGCTGGGCCAAGCCACTGCTCGTGAGACCCGACGCGGGCGACGCAGTGCGGCTCCTGGGGGGCGGATCGCTGCGCGCGGTGCGCTACCGGGCCCGCTAGGGCTCTAGATCTCACTACTAGCACTCGATAATCAACGTTATGTCCCCTCCTCACGGCCGAGCCTGTATCCGCCGATACGATGCGTACGGCCGTCGACCAACTGGGAGGTTTCGAGGATGAAGCGTGTAGGTGGGAAGTCGTTCGCTGCCCTCGTGGTGAGCCTCGCGCTCGCGGGGGCGCTCGCGCTGCCGGCCGCCGCCGACTACGGCGGGCCGCTGCCCACCTTCCGGAACCTCTTCAACGGCGCGGTCGACAAGGTCCGCGCAAAGCCGACGTTCCGCAAGGCCGTGATGCTCGAGGTCGACGGCAAGACCAAGAACGGCCAGGGCGTGAAACACGCCAGGGGCATCGTCAAGGTGCGCTTCGTGCTCGACAACCAGCTGACGCCGAGCTCGCCGTTCGCTTCGGCGTTCCTCCACTATGGCCCGCCTCCGAAGCTGTTCGGAAAGGTCCACGGCGTCACGTCGCCTTTCCTCGAGGATCGCCGGATCGCGCACTCGCCGAAGATGACCCTGAGGAAGGCCGTGCGGCTGCTGCGGGGCGCCGGCTATCACGACAAGTTCTCGAACGTGACCCTCCGCAAGCCGCTGACTAAGCACCTTCACACCCACGCGCTCTACATCTTCGGCTTCGGCCACGGGAACCAGAGCTACGTGGCGGTCGATACGAAGACCGGAGCGGTCGCGCCCATCAGCTGAGCCCTACGATCTCCGGGTGGCGGTTGAGCCCGGGGCCAGGGAGAACGAGGAGCTCGCCGCCCCGCCCGGTGGCCGTACCTACGAGGAAAGCCACCTCGTCGGCCCCGGTGACGTCATGCCGGACGGGCGCATGCGGCTCGACGAGATCGCGCGCTGGCTGCAGGATGTGGCGTTCGGCGACCTCGTCGACTCCGGGTTCGCCGGCGAGGGCTTCTGGATCGTCCGCCGGACGCGCATGGCGATCGAGCGCTTTCCGCGCTTCGCCGAGACGCTCCGCCTGAGCACGTTCTGCACCGCTGCCTCGGCGCTCGCGGCGGAGCGGCGGACGAGCGTCACCGGCTCGGAGGGCGGCGCCGTCGAAGCGGTGTCGATCTGGGTCAACCTCGACCCCGAGACGCGGGTGCCGGCGCGCCTTCCGGACGGTTTCTTCACCGCCTACGGCCAGGCCGTCGCCGGGCGTAAGGCGCGAGGACGGCTCCGCCACCCCGCTCCGCCCGAAGGCGCCGCCGAGCGACCGTGGACCTTCCGCCACACCGACCTCGACCTCGCCGGTCACGTCAACAACGCCGTCTACTGGGAGCTCGTCGAGGAATGCCTCGAGGGGTCTCCGCGCGACACGCTCGACGCCGAGATCGAATACCGGGCGCCGGCGCCGGCCGGCGCGGCAATGGTCCTCGCCGACGGCGACCTGCTCTGGTCGACGAGCCCGGACGGCGACGTCTACGCGTCGGCGCGGATCGCCGCGCGCGCCTGATCGGGCGCGCTACTCGCGGCGCCAGCCGCCGCCGAAGAGACGGCCGAGGCGGCCGGCACGGGGATTCGCCTTGAAGACCTTCGGGCCGCGCTCGGGCGGCGGGAGCTCCGCGACGTCTTCGGCCGCGATGCTCAGGGTCACACCGCGCTCGGCGGTCCGCGCCACCTCCGGGGCGTCGACGAACCGAAGCTCGCCGCCTCGGTCCTCCATCACGATGCCGTCGAAGATCCGCTCGCGGTAGTTGTCGAGGACCTCGTCGACCTTTCCGACCTCGACCTCGTCGGCCGAGTAGACGGGCGTGCCCCGCACCACGGCGGAGTAGTGGATCGCCTGGCCGTCGTCGATCGCCACCGGCAAAGCATACGATCGCAAGATATGTCGGTGCGGGGCTCTGCCCCGAAAGCAGCAGGTAAGGGCGCCGCAGGCGCCAGCAAGTAATTGTCCGGCTACTCGGGAACGCCCCTTTCGCGCAAGCTCGGGATCAAGGAGGGACACAGGGTCGCGTTCTCGAAGGCCCCTGACGGGTTCCTGGCGCTCGCCGGCCCTCTCCCCGACGGCGTCTCCGTGCGCGGCCGGATTCGGGGCCCGCTTGACGTGATCGTCTTCTTCACGCGACGTCGTGGCGAGCTCGAGCGGCGCTTCCCGCCGCTCCGCCGCGCGCTCGACCCCGCCGGCGGCCTCTGGATCGCCTGGCCCAAGCGGGCCTCCGGCCTCGAGACAGACCTGACCGAGGACGTCGTGCGGGAGATCGCTCTCGCCGGCGGCCTGGTCGACAACAAGGTCTGCGCGATCGACGAAACGTGGTCGGGCCTGCGGCTGGTCTATCGCCTGCGGGATCGGCCTTAGACGAATTCGAACGTCACGCCGCCGATCTCCACCGGCTCGCGACTCCCCTGCCCCGCTACGTTGACCGCGACCAGGCCCGGGTCGGCCGAATCGCTTCGCAGCGCGACGCCGGCCCCGCTCGGATCGGCTCCCAGGACGCCTCCCCAGCGCTCGGCCGCGATGACGATGTCCTTGATCGCGACCTCGGCGCCCACGACGGACCCTTCGGCGCTCCGGTCCCGCCACCCGCTGCCGCCCCACCGCCAGTCCTCCGCAGGCTCGGGACGGCTCACCGACACGATCGCGCCGCGCATGTCCGCCGGGTGGAGGTGCGACTCCGCGATGTCGTCGAGGTCGAGCGCGAGCACCTGTCGGACGCCGAGCTCTGTGGCGCGACGACGAGCCCCTTCCAGGTCGTCGACCTGGAACATCAGCATGTAGCCGCAGTCGCCGCCCCTACGCTCGATCCAGCGACCGGCGGCGGTCCCGTCCCGCACCGGCGAGACCACCTCCAGAAACGTGTCGCCGAGTGCGAACACGGCGTTTCGAAGGCCGAATGCGCCGACGCCCGGGTCCTCGTAGGGCTCACCCAGGCCGAGCTCTTCTGCGAGGCGGCCCGCGACTGAGTCGAGATCGTTGGCGGCGAGGACCGCCTGGCGAAGCCTCAGCCCGCTCGGGGTCATGCCACCCCCTTGGCGAACGACGCGATCTCTCGCGAGAGCCGCCCGCCCTGCCAGGCGAGCGGCGACTGGCCTGGCTCCTCTCCCACAAGGCGGGCATCGGGCAGCCGCGCCGCCCACTCCTCGGCGACCGCGCGCGGGTGGCCGGGGTCCGCCTCGTCGTGGCTCGCGACCACGAGGGCGGGAACGTTGAGGTGAGAGAGCTCGTCGAACCCCTCGAACGGGAGCGAGCGCGGGACTCGGCGAAGCGCCTCGGCGACCGCGTCGAGATGGCGATGCCTCGCCAGCCGCTCGCGCGTGATGCGCGCCACGACCTCCCGCCAGTGATCGTCGAGCCGCGGGTTGTCGTTCACCCGCACGAACTCCTCGATCCCGCCGCGCTCCAGCGCGTCCGCCAGCGCGTCCCAGCTGACCAGCGCCTCGGGCGTCAGCGGAACTCCCACGGTCGCCGGGCCGATCAGCACGACGCCCGCGACGCGCTCCGGCCGCTCCAGCGCCAGCGCGGCGATCGTGTGGGCGCCCATCGAGTGGCCGGCGAGCACCACCGGTCCTTCCGAGACCCGCTCGTCGAGGATCGCCGCGAGATCGGCGACGAGGTCCGGGTATCCATAACTCCCCTCCCCCGCTGGGTCGGACTCGCCGTGACCGCGAGCGTCGTAGGAGACAAGCCGGTGGCCGGCGCGCGCGAGCGCATTCGAGCCGTGGACGACGTAGCGCCGGGTCGCCGTGAGCCCGTGGGCCAGGACGATCGGCGGGCCGTCGCCCGCCTCTTCCCCGCGCAGGACGAGGCCATCGCGCCGCAGCTCGAACGGCTCGGCGTCCGCCATCTATCGGATCGCTGCGACAGCCTTCTCGAGGTCCTCGAGGCCGTCGTACGTCAGGCCGACGAGCGAGACGTGCCGGTGGCGGACGACGAGCTCGCCGTCGATCACGAACGTCGAGCGGCGGACAAACCCGCCCGGCGCTGCTACGCCGTACTCCTTGGCGACCGCGAGGCCCTCGTCGGCGAGCAGCGGGACGTTGAGGCGCTTCTCCTCAATGAAGCGTTCGTGCGATTCCACTGACTGCGGGGAGATCCCGAGGAGGTCGACGCCGAGCCCGGTGAGCCGGTCACCATCGTCGCGATACGAACAGAACTGCTTCGTGCACACCGTTGTGAAGTCGCCCGGATAGAACGCGAGGATCATGCCCTTGCCGCGGTATTCCTCGAGCCGGTAGGTACGCCCGCCGGTTCCGGGGAGGTCGAATCCCGGTGCCTCGTCGCCCACTTTCGGCCCGGCCATGACTGATCCAGCCTAGTGAACGGTGATCTTGCGGATCACCACCGGCTCGGTGGGCTCGCCGCCCTCCGGCCCGAGCTTCGGGTCCGCGAGATGCGCGATCCGGTCGACGGCCGTCATGCCGCTCGTCACTCGGCCCAGGATGGCGTACTCGGCGGGCAGGCCCGCGTCGGCGGGGGCGGTCACAACGAAGAACTGGCTGCCTGACGCGCCGGGAGGCTCGAGCGCCGTCTTCGCCATGGCGACCACTCCGCGCGGGTAGGCCGCGTTTGGGGGTGGCGCCTCGACAATCGTGTAACCGGGGCCGCCGCTGCCGTTCCCGAGCGGATCGCCGCCCTGAACGACGAAGCGCGGGACAACGCGCTGGAACGCGAGACCGTCGTAGAAGCCGCGCTTCGCGAGGTACACGAACGAGTTGACGGTCTTCGGCTGCTGGGCGGTGTCCAGGGCAACGTCGAAGCGCCCGCAGCTCGTCTCGACCGTCGCAGTCAGCTTCTCTCCGCGCTTGATGGACAACGGCGGCGCCTTGAGGCTCACCTTGTGCGGCTTCGGCTTCGAGACCGGGGCGCATCCCGAAGAGCTACCGGTGGTCGCGGTCGTGGCGGTGCTGGCTGACTGGCTCGCCGAATCCGACGAGCCACACCCGGCGAGAGCGAGTGCAGCGAGGATCGCGATGAAGGTGATCGGAAGGCGGCCCATCGAGGCGGGGAAGGCTACCGCCCCCTGACGTTGCGATGATGGGATCGTGGAGGCCGAGGAGCGCAGCGGTCCCGGAACGCGGGTGCGCCTCATCGGGCGCGCCCTGAACGCGACGGTCGCCCACGCCCCCTGGCTTTGGCCCGCGATCCGCCCCGCCATGCGGCGCTACTTCGATGACCTTGCGCCCGGCTGGGACGCGCGTACGAGCGCGGGGTCCGTTGGGCATCTGGCTCCGCTTGCCGCGGCGGCGCTGCACGTCCAGCCGGCGCCCGAGCGGGTGCTCGACATCGGAACGGGCACCGGCGCGGCGGCGCTCTTCCTCGCCCGCGAGTTCCCGCGGGCGAGCGTGCGCGGAGTCGATGTCTCCGCGGAGATGGTGCGCCTGGCGCAGGCAAAGGTCGGCCTCGACCCGGACGGGCGCGTGGCCTTCCGAACGGCCGACGCCTCCAACCTGCCCTTCGGCGAGGAATCGTTCGACCTCGTCGCCCAGCTCAACATGCCTCCATTCTTCGGGGAGATTGCGAGAGTGCTGCGCCCCGGCGGGTTCGCGATCGTGTCATCGAGCCGGGGCGAGGCAACGCCCTTCTACACGCCGAACGCCGTGCTCGACCGCGGCTTTCACCGCCGGGGCGTCGAGCGGTTGGAGGCCGGCGAAGCCGGTGCCGGGACCTGGTGGGTGGGTCGCCGCCGCAGGCCATAGCGTTCGCCCCGTGGAGGCCTCGTCCGCGCGCATCGCGCTCATCGTCAACCCGCACGCCGGGGGAGGTCGGGCGAGCAAGCTGCTCCCGGAGGCGCAGGCCGCGCTGCGGTCTCGCGGCCTTGCCTGCCGGACGATCCTCACGAGGGACCTTCAGCACGGGATCTCGGCGGCTCAGGTGGCCGTGGGCGGCGGTGAGACCCCGGTCGTCATGAGCGGCGATGGCCTGATCGGGCAGATCGGGGGGGCGCTGGCCGGCACCGGGACGGTGATGGGGATCCTCCCCGCCGGACGGGGGAACGACCTCGCGCGCGTTCTCGGGATTCCAACCGAGCTCGGAGGCGCGGCCGAGGTGATCGCGTCCGGCGGCTGGCGCGAGATCGACGTCGGCGCGGCCGGGGAGCGGCGGTTCCTCGGCATCGCGAGCTGCGGCTTCGACTCCGACGCGAACCGGATCGCGAATGAGGCTCGGCTCGTGCGGGGCAATCTCGTCTACGCCTACGCGGCGCTTCGGGCGCTCCTCGCCTGGAAGCCGGCGCGCTTCGACGTCGACCTCGACGGCGAGCGCATCTCGTTTCGCGGCTACTCGGTGGGGGTGTGCAACAACAAGGCCTACGGGGGTGGAATGTACGCGGCGCCGGGAGCGGAGCTCGACGACGGCATGTTCGACGTCGTTTGGTGCGAGGAGCTCTCGAAGCGACGGTTCCTGTTCACGGTGATGCCGCGAAGCTTCAAGGGGACGCACGTGGAGCTCGACGAGGTGCACGTGCGGCGCGCCGCGAAGGTCGAGATCTCCGCCGATCGCCCGTTCACGGTCTACGCCGACGGCGATCCCCTCGCCGACCTCCCGGCTCGAATCACGCTCCTGCCCCGCGCCCTCCGCGTGCTGGCACCACCTGCATGAGATGAGCGACGCCGCGGACGCCGTCGTCTGGCACGACGCCGAATGCGGCGCCTACGACGGCGACCTCTCCACGTGGGAGCGCCTCTGCAACGAGTACGGCGGCCCCGTGCTCGAGCTGGGCGCGGGGACGGGCCGCCTCGCGCTCCACCTGGCCCGGCGCGGCCACGAGGTCGTCGCCGTTGAGCGGGCTCCCGAGCTCGCCTCCGCGCTCACCCGGCGGGCATCCGCCGAGGAGCTACGAGTGGAGGTGGTGACCGCTGACGTTCGGACCCTCATGCTCGATCGGGCCTTTCCGCTGGTCGCGGTCGCGATGCAGTTCATCCAGCTCTTCCTGAACGTCGATGAGCGGCGCGCGGTCCTCGACGTCTGCGCTCGCCATCTGGCACGCGGGGGCGTCGTCGCGGCCGCCATCGTCGAGGACGTGCCCGACATCCTGCCGCCCGCCGATGCGGGCGCGGCGTTGCCCGACATCCGCGAGGCTCAGGGCGCCGTCTACTCGAGCCAGCCGCTCGGTTCGACGATCGCCGACGGCGTGATCGCATCCGAGCGCCATCGCCAGCGCGTCTCGCCGTCGGGCGAGCTCGTCGCCGAGACCCACGTCGATCACCTGGCGGTGCTGGAGTCCGGGGCGTTCGAGGCCGAGGCGGGGGACGCCGGCCTCCGCGCGGTCGGGACGATCGCTGTCGCCCCGACGGACCTCCACGTCGGCTCGCAGATCGTCCTTCTGGAGGCCGCGGGCTGACCGACCGGCTCAGCGCCCGCTCGAGCCGAAGCCGCCTCCGCCCCGCCTGCTCTCCGCCAGGTCGATCGCCAGCACGGGCTCGGTTTCCGCGTAGGGAACGATCAGGAGCTGGGCGATGCGGTCTCCCGGCGCGACGTCGAAGGCTCGCTCTCGATCGGTGTTCAGAAGCAGCACCTTGAGCTCGCCGCGATAGCCCGAGTCGATCAACCCGGGCGCGTTCACGAGCGCGATGCCATGGCGCGCCGCCAGACCCGGAGCGCGGCAGCACGAGGCCCGCGTGGCCGGCGGGGATCTCGACGGCTACCCCGGTGGGTACGCTCGCTCGCCCTCCGGCCGGGAGGGTCGCGGCCTCGCAGGCGTAGAGGTCGAGGCCGGCATCGCCCTCGTGCGCGCGCGAGGGGAGTGGAGCCGCCTCGCGGAGCCTCATCACCCGGAGCTCCACCTCGGGGACGCTACCTGCCGCCGGAGGCGCCGTTTCCGTTCACGGCGAACGCGTCGAAGCGGTGCGCGAGCGCCGTAGGGACCCTGGCCTTCACCAGCACACCGTCTGCGCGGTCGACTCGCTCGAGCTCGCCTGCCACGTTGTGGAGCTCGGCGAGCCGGCCGCCCTCGTCGTAGGGCATGAGAAGCTCGACCTCCCGGAGCGTCTCGGCGAATGCGGCCTCGACGAGGTCACGCAGCTCCTCGAGGCCCTCCCCCGTTGCGGCCGAGATCGCGACGGCGTCGCGGCGCCCGATGACGAGCTCGCGCGCGTCGTCGGGCGAGAGCAGGTCGGCCTTGTTGAAGGCGACGATGCGAGGCTGATCGTCCGCTCCGATCTCCTCCAGCACCTCCTCGACGGCGGCGATCGCCTCGGCCCGCTGAGGGGCCGGCTCCGATGCGTCGACGACGTGGACGACGAGGTCGGCGAGCCGCGTCTCCTCGAGCGTCGCCTTGAACGCCTCGACGAGCTGATGCGGCAGCTTGCGGATGAAGCCGACGGTGTCGGTTACGAGGTAGCGGCCGGCCGCGGTGACGATAGCTCCGGGTCGTCGGGTCGAGCGTGTGGAAGAGCCTCTCCCCCACCCCGACCCCGGCTCCGGTCAGGGCGTTCAGGAGCGTCGACTTTCCGGCGTTGGTGTAGCCGGCGAGGGCGACGGCGGGTATGGGAGCGCGTCGACGCTCGGAGCGCATCGACTCGCGGTTTCGCTCGAGCCGGGCGAGGCGCCGGCGAAGGCTCGCGATCCGGTCGCGCGCGAGGCGGCGGTCGGTCTCGATCTGCGACTCGCCGGGCCCCCGGGTCCCGATGCCGCCGCCGAGGCGCTCGAGGTGCGTCCAGAGGCCCCGCATTCGCGCGAGGTTGTACTCGAGCTGAGCCAGCTCGACCTGGAGCTTGCCCTCGGCGGTGTGCGCGTGGTCGGCGAAGATGTCGAGGATCACCGCGGTGCGGTCGACCACGGGCACGCCGAGCGACTGCTCGAGGTTGCGCTCCTGCCTCGGCGCGAGCTCGTCGTCGACGGCAACGAGGTTCGCGTCGTGCGCTGCGAGTGACCGCTTGGCCTCAGCGAGCTTGCCGCGCCCGAGGTAGCGGTCGGGATCCGGTCGCTCGCGAACCTGGACCAGGTCGCCGGCGGTGGCGACGCCTGCGGTGCGCAGAAGCTCCTTCAGCTCCGCCAGCGGGTCGGCGTCGCCTGGCGCGCGCTCCGTCACGGAGAGCGCGAGGGCGCGCTGGCGGGCGCGCGGGTTGTGTACGCCTGGCACCAGAACAAGTGTAGGCAGCGGATAGGCTGCGGACGTGAAGGTCTTCCTCACCGGCGGCACCGGGTTCATCGGCGGCCGTGTGGCGGCGAAGCTGCGAGACCGCGGCGACGACGTTCGCGCGCTCGTCCGCAACCCCGAGAAGGGCGCGATGCTTTCGGAGCTCGGGTGCGAGCTCGTCGCCGGCGATCTTGGCGACCGCGGGGCGATCCAGGCGGTCATGGAGGGCTGCGACGCCGTCATCCACGGCGCCGCCGTCTACGAGGTCGGCATCCCGGAGTCAGAGCGCCGCCCGATGTACGAGGCGAACGTCGCCGGCACCGAGAACGTCCTCGGCGCCGCCCTCGCGGCCAAGGTCCCGAAGGTCGTCTACGTCTCGACGGTCGGGGCGTTCGGGAACACCCACGGCAAGGTCGTCGACGAGACCTACGAGCACCCGGGAAGCGGCTTCACCTCCTACTACGAGCAGACGAAGTACGAGGCGCACCAGGTCGCCAAGCGGCTGATCGCCGACGAGGGCCTCCCGTGCGTGATCGTCCAGCCCGGCGGCGTCTACGGCCCACGGACCATTCGGCCATCGGCGCGCAGATCGACCAGTTCCTCGCCGGGAAGATGCCGGCGATCATCTTCCCCGACCTCGGCTTCAACATGGTCCACGTCGACGACGTCGCCGACGGCATCCTGCTCGCCCTCGACGAGGGCAAGGGCGGCGAGGCCTACGTCCTCGGCGGCGAGATCACGACGATGCGCGACCTGTTCTCGAAGCTCGCGGACGCCTCGGACCGCAAGCCGCCGCGCTTCACGGTCCCCACCGGCCTCGTGAAGCTGATGACCCCGATCGGCCCGCTCGTGGGCAAGGTGATGGGCCAGCCGCCGAACCTCCGCGAGCTGATCAGCGCCGCCGACGGAGTCACCTACTGGGCGAAGCACGACAAGGCGATTGCCGAGCTCGGCTACCAGCCCCGGGGCCTGAGCGACGGGCTCCGGGACCTGCTCGCGGCTGAAGGCAAGCTTCCAGCCGCGTCCTAGGCGAGGTGCTCGCGCATCCGCTCGACCGCCTCGGTGATCCGATCGTCGGGGGCCGTCAGCGAGATGCGGAAGAAGCCCTCGCCGGACGGGCCGTACATCGAGCCCGGTGAGACGACCACCGCCGCCTCCTCGAGCACGAGCTCGGCGAACGAGGTCGAGGTGTGTCCGTCGGGGACTGGCGCCCAGACGTAGATCGTCCCCTTCGGCGGGGTGACGTCGACGCCGATCTCGCCCAGCGCCGACACCACGAGATCGCGGCGGCGCGCGTAGATCGCGTTCATCTCCTCGATCGGCTCCCGCGGGCCGTCGAGCGCCGCGGCCCCGGCGAGCTGGATCGCCTCGAAGAGGCCCGAGTCGACGTTGGTCTTCAGGCGCCAGTAGGTGCGGATCGCGTCGGCGTTGCCGAGGATCGCCGCGCAGCGCCAGCCGGTCATGTTGAAGCCCTTGGAGAGCGAGAAGACCTCGACCCCCACCTCCTTGGCGCCGGGCGTCGCGAGGAAGCTCGGCGCGACGTATCCGTCGTAGGTCGTCTCCGAGTACGCGTTGTCGTGGACGACGAGCAGGTCGTGCTCGCGGGCCAGCTCGACAGCGCGATCGAAGAGCCCATCGGGCACGACGGCCCCAGTGGGGTTGTTCGGGTAGTTGAGGAAGAGCAGGCGAGAGCGCTCGAGCGCCGCGCCGTCGATCGCGTCGAGGTCGGGTGCGAAGCCCGAGCTCGGGCAGGAGCGGCAGCAGCACCGGCTCGGCGCCGGCGAGGATCGGGCCGCCCGTGTAGACGGGGTAGCCCGGATCGGCCGCCAGGGCGGCGTCGCCGGGGTCGAGGAAGGCGAAGCAGAGGTTGTAGATGCACTCCTTGGCGCCGATCGCGGGGATCACCTCGGCGTCGGGGTCGATCTCGACGCCGAACCGGCGGTCGTAGAAGCGCGCGAGCGCCGATCGGTACTCCTCGCGACCGCGGTTCGTCGGGTAGTTCTGGTTCGCCCGGTCGCCGACCGCGTCGCGCATCGCCTCCACGATGTGCGGGAACGTGGGCCGATCGGGATCGCCGATGCCGAGGCTGATCACGTCGATGCCCGCAGCGCGCTTGTCGGCCACCCGCCGCTCGAGTTCGGCGAACGCGTACGGAGGCATCGCCTCGAGGCGCCTGGATGGCTCGGTGCGGCTCATCGAACGCAGGAGCGTACCCGCGCGGGTCAGAGCCCGGCAAGCTCCTCCACGAGCTCCGGCGCAAGCTCACCGGCGTACACCGGCTCGGCGGTCCCGGTCAGGGTCACGTCGAGTACGTCGGAGACCTCCACCTCGAGCTCGCCCCCGTCCATCCGGACGCGGATCGGGCCTGGGGCGCCACGCAGGTGCGCGGCTACCGCGGCGCCGCAGGCCCCCGTGCCGGAGGCGAGCGTCTCCCCCGCGCCGCGCTCGAAGATGCGGGCGCGAACGTTGGAGCCGTCGAAGCGGACGAAGGAGACGTTGGTGCGGTTCGGGAAGAGCTCGTGGGTCTCCACCCGCCGGCCGACCTCCCGCAGGTCGATCTCCTCGACCTCGTCGCCGACCTCGATCACGCACTGCGGGTTGCCGACGTTCACATGCTGGAACTCCCAACGGCTCCCCCCCGCCTCGAGCTCGCCGCGCCCGTTCTCGCCCCCGCTCGGGTACTCGGCCGACTCCAGCGAGGCGCGGCCCAGCTCCATTGACACGGTCCCGGGCGCCGTGATCCGCGGCCGCACCCTGCCGGCGGCGGTCACGATCTCGAATTCGTCGGCGTCGGTCCAGCCCGCCCGCCGAAGGTAGAGGGCCGCCTCCCTTGCGCCGTTCCCCGACAGCTCGGCCTCCGAGCCGTCCGGGTTGAAGATCCGCAGCTCGGCCACGGCATCGCCCGCTGCGGGCCGCGAGAGAAGCAGGATCCCGTCGGAGCCCACGCCGACGTGCGGCTCGCAGATCCGGCTGATGCGCGGAGCGCTCAGCTCCCACGGCAGGTCCTCGCGCTCGACGATCGCATAGTCGTTGCCGAGCGCCTGCCACTTCTCGAAGCGCATGCGCGGGATCCTCTCAGGCGAATAGGTTGCTCGTGTGGATCGCAGTGCATGGAGGCTCACCGCGCCGCTGCGCCCGTCGCTGCGCAAGGGGCTCCTGGCGGGGATCCCGGTCGGGGTCGCGATCTTCATCGATCTCGCAGTCGACGTCCCGGCGGCGGGCGCCGTGTCAACCGGCGCGCTCCTCGGTGGCTTCGTGGCATTCGACGCGCCGCCGCGCGAACGCGTCGTCTGGCAGCTTCTGACAGCCCCGGTGCTCGGCGCCTTCGCGGCCGTCGGCGCCCTGACGGCTGAGCCGACCTGGCTCGCGGTGGTGGCGATGATCGTGCTGGGATCGCTCGGGGGGATCATGGTCGCGGTGTCGCAGCGCCTGGCGATCGCGGGCATGTCATGCGTGCTCGCGCTGCTCCTTGCCCAGGGCCTCTCGCTGAGCTCGAACGAGGCCGGCTACGCGCTCGTGCTCGGCGCCGGCGGAATGGGCCTCCAGGTCCTCGTGTCGATGGCTGAGGCCCTCTTCGACCGCGGCGGCTCGTTGGTCCATCCCATTCAGGGGACGCGGGAGGCCTGGAGCACCATTCGCGGCAACCTGACCCTTAGGTCGCCGAGCTTCAGGCACTCGCTGCGCTGGGGCACGGCGCTCGGGGTCGGAGTCGGGATCTACCACGCGCTCGACCTCGGCCAGCACGGCTACTGGGTTCCGCTCACCGTCCTGTTCGTACTCAAACCCGAGCGGGGGATGACCTACGAGCGGATTGCCATGCGGGCCGCGGGGACTCTGGTCGGCCTCGTGGTTGCGACGCCGCTCGCGATGGTCATCGGCGGCCTGCCGCTCGTCGAATCGATCGCGATGACGATCGCCGCCGCGCTCTGCTTCGCTCTCCTCGCGCTCGAGTACGCCCTTTTCACGGCAGCGGTCACCGCGTTCGTCGTCATCCTGGCCCACGCGCTGGGGCAGTCCGCCTGGCAGGCGGCCGACGAAAGGGGCATCGGCACGGCGATCGGTCTCATCGTCGCCGTCGTCGCCTTCGGAGTCTGGAGCAACAAGCGGCTCGAGGAGCGGGTCATGATGCCGCCCGCTACCGAAGCGCGTCGATGATCTCCCCCGCCGCGCGCTGACCGCTGCGGACGGCCCCCTCCATGTAGCCCTGGTAGGTGTAGGCGGTCTGCTCGCCGGCGAAGTGGCAGTTCCCACTCGGCTGGCGCTCGACACCGCCGAACCGGGTCATCTGACCAACTCGGTAGTAGGCGTAGGAGCCGAGCGTGAGAGGGTCGTCGCTCCAGTCGTTGAGCGTTACGCGCCCGTTCCAGAGCCGGGCCAGGCCTCCGATCACCGGGTCGATCTGGGCCAGGAAGCGCCGGGCCGCGGATCGCATCGAGCCCACATCGGCATGCCGGCCCGCGTGGCCGCCGGTGTAGTCCACGAGGATCCCGGCCCGCCCAGGCTGCGCCCGTGTGACCTCCCAGGTCGACTGATAGCCGGTGTCGGAGTACGTGCTGCCGTTGGCGCCGAGAGCACGCCAGCGGCGATCTGTGAATTGGAGCTGGAGCTTCGAGTTGGAGCCCATGCCGAGCTCGGCGATCGCCGTCCGCTTGAGGCGGCCGAAGCCCGCGCGCGAGTAGTCGACAGAGCTGCGCAGCACCGTGAACGGGATCGCCAGCACGACCTGGTCGGCCCTGACGTTCACGGTCCCCCCGCCGGCGCGATGGAAGGTCAGCGAGTACCCGCCCGAGGAGAGGCGCCGCATGGCGGCCAGGCGCGAGCCCCGCCGGATCTGGCCGCGCAGGCGCGCTTCCAGGCCGCTGATCACGAGATCGTTGCCGCCGTTGACGTGGAAACGCTCGTTCGAGCTTCCGAAGAGCTGGAGACGATGGGGCCTCGAGTATCCGAGGAGATAGAGGAGGTTGAGCGCGCTCTGATCGGTGCACTGGGCGCCGAACTCGATCGTGTAGGCGATCGCCAGGAGACGACCCATCCGGGACGCGATGCCGCCCGGAACGTTGCGCTCGATCCACTCTGCGATCGACATCCGGTCGAGCACGACCCCCGCGGCGGTGTGGTGATCGTGGAAAGTGGGGTAGCCGGCGGCCGCCAGGTCGCGGCGGAGCGCCGGGCGGATCGTCTCGTAATCGGCCCGCGCCTGCGCGAGCGGGTAGCGGCCGCCGATCCAGAAGATGCCCTCGGTCCCCGGCCTCTCGGCGGCGATGACGTTGTCGAGCTCCAGGCCGAGCTCGTCAACGAGCCCGCGGACCGCCGCGTGGTCGGAGTCGATCAGCTCGCCTCCGTGCTCGGCGATCTGCCCCTCGGCGAAGTAGTCGCGGATCGTCCACACGCGGCCGCCGAGCCGATCGGAGGCCTCGTGCACCTCCGCCACGTGTCCGTTCTTCTTCAGGCGATGAGCGCAGCTCAGGCCGGCGAGCCCGGCGCCGACGATGACGATGCGCGGGCCCGAGCTGTCGTCCGAGCCGCACGCGACGAGCGGTGCGGCGGCGGCCGCTACGGTCGCGCCGGTCGCGGCGCGCAGAATCTCGCGCCGAGTGGTCCGCATCAGACGAGCGCAGCGATCTCGCCCGCGAGGTCCGCGTCGTCGCGGCCGGTGCGGTCGATGAGCTGCACGCCCTGCATCTTCCGCATCCACGTGAGCTGGCGGCGCGCGTAGGCACGGTGGGCGCGCTTCATCGCCTCCACGTCACCCTCCAGCATCGCGTCGAAGCCGAGCGCAGCGCGGGCCGTGCGCGAGGCGCCGGCACGAACGGCCGCCTCGGCCTCACCCTGCGCGCCTGCACCCGCGATCGCCTCCGCCCGCGCATCTATCCGCGCGTACAGCTCGTCGCGGTCGAGAACGAGCCCGACGAGTGCGGTGGGCCTCCTGGTCTGTTCGGTCCACAGCGCGTCACTGCCGAGCGGGGGATCGATCCCCGCTCTGGCCAAACCCGCCAGACGCGCAATTCGCTTGCCGTCGTTGGGATGGACCGTGGCGGCCACCGAGGGCTCGAGCGTGGCGTGGAGAGCTGCGGGGCCTTGCGTCGCCAGCTCCCCCTCGACCTCGGCCCTGATCTCCGAGGGCAGCGGCGGGCGCAGATCGAGGTCCGCGAGCGCAGCCCGGAGGTAGAGGCCGGTCCCACCCAGCACGATCGGCCGCCGGCCCACCTCGAGGAGCGAGTCGATCTCCGCGTGCGCGAGCTCGGCGTAGCGGCCCGCCGAGAACTCCTCGGTTACCTCCGCGACGCCGATCAGCCGGTGCTCGAGGAGCGCCTGCTCGGCCCCGGTTGGGGCCCCGCTAAGGGCCTCCAGCCCCCTGTACACCTGGATCGCGTCGCACGACACCGCGACGGGGTCCTCCCCGCGCTCGCGCAGGCGCTCGGCGACCGCGACGCCCACGGCGGTCTTCCCGGCCGCGGTCGGGCCGAAGATCGCGAGCGCCTTCAAGGTCGCTCGACCTCGCGGCGGCGAAGGTCGCCCGCAAGGGCGCGCCTGATGCGTCGCGAGGTCAGCGGCTCGCCATCGTCGTCGAGCACGACGCGGGGCTCCAGGGGAAGCCGCTCGCCCAACCACCCGAGCTCCTCACCGCTGTCCTCGAGGGGGGGCTCGACGCGGTCGAGGAACCCCTCGACGTAGAAGGAGCGCATGTAGTGGATGTGGACGAGGTCGGAGAGCTGCGCGGTGGCCGCGGGATTGCGGTAGCGGCCGCGGCGGGTGATGCGGTAGTTGTACGTCCAGGGCAGCGTCTCCACGCGCTCGGGCCGCCGGGCGAAGATCAGCGCGAGGCTGATCTGGTCGAGTGAGTCGATGCGCTCCGACGGCGGGAGCGCGCCCTCGTCGAGGAGTCGCCGGAAGAGCTCGAGCCACTCCCCGAACAGGCCTGTCTCACGGCGCGCGGCCACCAGCCCGCTGTTCCAGTAGCCGCGAATCCGGCGCCCGCGGAGCGCGGTCTCGATCCAGGGCGGCTCGCCGGCTCCCGCGAGCTCGTAGAGCCCTTGCCAGTACGCCTCGTTCTCATGGCCGGGCCCGGTCGTCCCCTCGCTCACCTTGCCCACGGGAGCGGCGGCGGCGTCGACGTCCGGCGCGAGCTCAAGGAGGGAGGGCTCGGCGACGAACACCGAGTCGGAGTCGAGGACGGCGACCACCTCCTCGGCGTGCCGTCGCTCTGCGTCTGCTGCCGCGTAGAGCTTGTTCGCGATCGGGTGGAACGCGTGCGCGGTGTTGATCTCATCCTCAACGAGCTCGACCCCCAGGTCCTTGAGCGCTGCAAGGGTGGGCTCGCCCAGCGCCTCGCCGGCGCGCGGGCGGTAGGCGCTCACCGGCGCGCGCGCCAGGCGCCCGCCGAAGCGGCGAAGCGACTCGCACATGAGCACGGTCTCGGCCTCGAGGCGGCCAGCCTCGACGCAGCAAACGATGCGCAGGCTCATTGCGCCGCGAGGCGGGAGGCGAGCAGCTCACGCCCGCCGAGGGTGGTCGAGGTCGCCCCGGTGATCTCGACGTCGACGAGCTCGCCGGCGCTCGCGGTGCCGTCGAAGTTGACGGTCTTGTTGTGGCGTGTGCGGCCCCGCAACCGGCTCGGGTCCGTCCGGCTCGGCCCCTCCACGAGCACCTCCTGCGTGCGCCCGACGAAGCGCTGTCCGCGCTCCCGGGCGCGGCTTTGAACGAGCTCGACGAGGCGCTCCATGCGCGCGCGCTTCACCGGATGCGGAACCTGGTCCGCGAGCCCGACCGCCTCGGTACCGCGACGCGGGGAGAAGACAAACGTGAAGGCGCTGTCGAAACCGACCTCGTCAACCACCTCGAGCGTCGCCTCGAAGTCCTCCTCCGTCTCGCCGGGAAAGCCGACGATGATGTCGGTCGTGAGCGCGCAGTCCGGCACGTGCTCGCGGATGAGCGCGACGCGGTCGAGGTAGCGCCGCCGATCGTAGGTGCGGCGCATCGCCTTCAGGATCCGGCTGGAGCCGGACTGGAGCGGCAGGTGGATGTGCTCGCAGAGCGCCGGTAGCTCCGCGTGCGCGCGGATTACGTCCTCGCGCATGTCCTTGGGGTGAGGGCTCGTGTAGCGGATGCGGTCGATCCCGTCGACGGCGTCGATGCCCGCGAGGAGCTCGGCGAACGTGATGCGATGCTCGGCTGGGAGGTCGCGCCCGAAGCTGTTGACGTTCTGGCCGAGGAGTGTCACCTCGCGAACGCCTTCCGCAGCCATGCGCTCCGTCTCCGCGATCAGCTCCGAGGGCTCGCGGCTTCGCTCGCGGCCACGCGTCTGGGGCACGATGCAGTAGGAGCAGACGCAGTTGCAGCCCTGCGAGATCTGGAGCCAGCCCTGGAACTCCCGCTCGCGCTTGTCTGGCAGGTGACCGGAGAAGTCCTCGAACTCGAAATAGCCCTGAGCCGTCAGCGAGTCGGAGGCCAGGAACTCGGCCAACCGGTGGATCTGGCCGGGACCGAAGGCGACGTCGACGAACGGGAACCGCTCGAAGACCTCGTCCTTCACCGACTGCGCCCAGCAGCCGCCCACCCCCACCACCCGCTGGGGCCGCTCGCGCTTCAGCCGCTTGGCCTCGCCGAGATGGGCGATGAACCGGTTGTCCGCCGACTCGCGGATCGAGCAGGTGTTGAAGAGGATGAGATCCGCCTCCGAGCGCTCTGACGCCTCGGAATAGCCGAGCGACTGGAGCATCCCGCGCATCCGCTCGGAGTCGTGCTCGTTCATCTGGCACCCGAACGTTGTGACGTGGTATCGCAATGGCATATGCCGCCCCGTTTCCACTTCCGAAACTCTACGAGAGCCCGCGAAGGAATCGAATCTGGCTTGCACCGATCTGCGAGCATGGCCGTAAGCGGCGGGCGTGCCGGGCAACCTGATCGAGGAGGAGCGACATGGAGGTTCTAGCGAGGCGGAGTCGGCCGCGGGCACTCGCGGCGATCACGGCCCTGGCAACGATCGCGCTCGTTGCTGCGGGGGCTTCGCCGGCCGAGGCGGTCCCGATCAGTCAGGGCCACACAAAGCTGACCCTCAACCAGACCACCTCCTCCGGTCTGGACGCGCTGGGCATCGGGATCCTGCCGATCCCGCCCGCGGAGGCACGCCTTGGCGGCGAGTCGTTCCCGATCACTCGCGGCAGCGTCAGCCGTAACGGCCGCTCGGCGCGGATCCACCATGACGGCGGGATCGTGTTCGTCGGCGACAACGCGAGCGTCAGGGTGAGGCGGCTCGAGGTGCACCTCTGTTGTCGTAACTCAAACGATTCCGTGGTCAGGGCGTTGGTCGACGGTCAGCGCATGACGTTCCTGTCCCTCGCGGGCGGAGCTCTCACATCCCGCGGGCGCAGCCTCACCCTCCGCCGGATCCACGCGTTTCTGACCCGGAGGGCGGCGAACGCGCTGAACCAAGCGTTCACGACCGGCTTCTTCAACCAGGGCACGCGGCTCGGCGAGCTGCGCATCCAGATCACGCTGACTCGCTAGCGCGACGCAGCCGCTGGATAACCGGCCCCTGTCGTCCAGCGTCGGGGGCGCGGCGACGCGGGCTACGGTGACTGTCGTTACTTGACGGTGAGGGTGCCCTTCATGCCGGCGGCCTCGTGGCCGGGCACGCTGCAGAAGAAGGTGTATTTCCCGGGCTTCAGGTCTACCTTCGCCGTCGTGCTCGTGCCGGTGATCGTCTTCGTGCCGCCGAGGCCCTTGCCGGTTGCGTCCTCGATCTGGACGTTATGGCCAACCGGGGAGTCATTTGTGAAGTCGATGGTGTCCTCGCCGGCCTTCGCCGTCACGCTCGTCTCCTCGTACTTGAGCTGGCCGCTGGGGTCCGCGCTGATCTTGATCGTGGCGCCGCCACCGGCCGACGTCGGTGCGGCGGACGTGGAGGTGGATGTCGCCGAGGTCGACGTGGTTGTCGTGCTCTCGGCGTTGGGGATCTCGTTCGACACCTTGGCGTTCTCGGCGTCCCGGTCGGCCTGCTCGACGTTCGAGTTTCGGACGGCAAACGTCGCCGTCGCGGCGACGAGGGCCACGAAGTACACGAGGACGCCGATCAGGACACCTCGGTTGGGCGGGAACTTCTCGAAGCGGAGGCCGATGACCGAGAGGACCACGGCCGAGACGACGAGCGCTATTCCCAGGACGTAGAAGAGCGACTTGTCCATTGTGCGCGCGCGATCCTACCGATCGCGGCCCGCGCGACCGCGCGGTGCGCTCGTCAGTCGGCCCAGGCGCTCGCCCGGCTCTCGCGGATCACGGTGACCTTGATCCGCCCGGGGTGCGGGACCTCCTTCTCGATGGCCGCGGCTGCCTCGTGGGCGATGAGCGCCGCCTGGTCATCGTCGACCTGGCCGGGATCGACGATGACCCTGACCTCCCTACCGGCGCGCATCGCAAGCACGCGCTCGACGCCGGGGTGGCGCGACGCGATGTCCTCCAGGTCGCGCAGCCGCGATACGTACTCCTCGAGGGCCTCGCCGCGGGCGCCGGGCCGCGCGCCGGAGACCGCGTCCGCCGACTGAACCACCACCGCCTCGACCGTCTTCGGCTCGACCTCATTGTGGTGGGCCGCGATGGCGTGCGCCACGGCCTCGGACTCGCCATGCCGGCCGGCGATGCTCGCGCCGACCGCCGCGTGGGTGCCGTCGACCTCGTGGCCTACCGCCTTGCCCAGGTCGTGGAGCAGCGCCGCACGTCGCGCCGTTTCGACGCTCGCGCCGAGCTCGCCGGCGATCAGAGCGGCGAGATTGGCGCACTCCACGAGGTGGTCGAGGACGTTCTGCCCGTAGCTGGTGCGAAAGCGAAGTTGCCCGAGTAGCTCGACCAGGCGCGGATCGAGCCCGCTCACGTGGGCCTCGAGGGCCGCGCGCTCGCCCTCCTCCACAATCCGCGCATCGAGCTCCTCGCGAACGTGCTCGTAGGTTTCCTCGATGAGCGCCGGCGTGATGCGCCCATCGGCCACGAGCCGCTCGAGCGTGTGGCGGGCGATCTCACGGCGCACGCCGTCGAAGCTCGAGAGCAGAACGGCGTTGGGTGTCTCGTCGATGATGATGTCCACGCCGGTGAGCTGCTCGAGCGCGCGGATGTTCCGCCCGTCGCGGCCGATGATCCGGCCCTTCATCTCGTCGCTCGGGAGCTCGACGAGGCGGGTCGTCGAGTCGCTCGAATGGCGCGACGCAAGCCGCTGCATTGCGACCGAGAGGATGCTGCGGGCTCGGCGCTCCGCCTCGCGCTTCGTCTGCTCCTCGATCTCGACCAGCCGAAGCCCGGCCTGATGGCGGGCCTCGTTCTCCACCAGAGCGAGCAGGAGCTCCTTGGCCTGCGCGGCGGTGAGGCCCGAGATGCGCTCGAGCTCACGACGCTGGACCCGCTTGGCGCGCTTCAGCTCCTCCGTCTGCAGGGCGAGGTTGCGCTCCCGGTCGTCGAGGGCCTGGGCGCGGCGCTCGAGGTCGACCCCTTGGACCTCGATCGACTGCGTCTCCCGGAGCGCCTGCTCCTCCATGCGCGCGATCTCCTCGCGCCTGGCCTTGAGCTCCGCGTCGACCTCAGCCGCGCCGTCGCCGTCCTGAGACGGCCTCGCGTGCGTGGAGCTCGACCGCCGCAACCCCGACCACAGCGAGCGAGACTCCATTGGCTTCCTCTCCCCCGGCGGGACGCCGGGCGCATTTGCCTATCACCTGCACGGCCGAATTACTCGGCCGGCCGGCCGGCAGCGCCGGCGACACTCACCTCGGCTATCCAGACGCGCCCCGGCAGCAGGGACGCCGTACGTGCTCGACGGCTAGCGGGCCGAGCTCGGAGCCCCCTCTAAGGCTCGGTCGTGGCGATGAAGCGGTTTCAAGGTCTTCTGGATTCAGCGTCAATTCGTGTCAAAGGCGGCACGCTGGCCGCACGTTCCATCGTAGACCCGTCAGCTCGGATTCGCAAGCCCGCTTACGCCATTTGCGGGCAAGTTCACCCCGCGGAGCGCTCGGCCAGCCTCACGGCGTCGTACGCGAGCTCGGAGGGATAGCCGAGCCTGACGAGGACGGCAAGGGCTCGGCCACGCGCAGCCTCGTCGTCGAGGGGCATCGCGCGCTCGGAGAGGATTGCCGCCGCGCGCTCCACCTGCATCTCAGCCGGGTCTGCGCCGAGCGCCGCGGCGATCTCCTCGGGCCCGGCGCCACGAGCCGCGAGGGCCTCGGCGATGCGTTCCGAGCCCCAGCCTCGAAGCTCGCGCTTGTCCTCCGCAAAGCGGCGCGCGAAGCGCGCGTCGTCGAGTTGCCCGATTTCGATCAGCTGGCCGAGTGCGGCCTCGGTCGCCTCGGGCTCGCAGCCACGAGCGCCGAGCCATGCGCCCATCTCGGCGACCGTTCGCTCCTTCCGCGCCAGCGCAGCTAGCGCCAGCTCCAACGCGTCGGGCACGGCGGGCCCGAGCTAGGCCGCCTCGGCCTCCTCGACCACCTCGGGCTGGGCAACCCCAGGCCGCTCGATCCCCATCGCCTCGAAGAGCTTCGCCTCGAGCTCCGGCATGAGCTCGGGGTTCTCGGACAGGTACTGCTTGGTGTTGTTGCGGCCCTGGCCTAGCCTCAGCTCGCCGTAGGAGAAGAACGAGCCCGACTTCTGAACGATGTCGTGCTCGAGCGCGAGGTCGAGCAGCCCACCCTCCTTCGAGATCCCGGCTCCGTACTCGATGTCGAACTCGGCCTGCTTGAACGGGGCGGCGACCTTATTCTTCACCACCTTCACGCGGACCCGGTTCCCGACCGCCTCGGTTCCCTCCTTCAGCGTCTCGATGCGCCGGATGTCGAGCCGCTGCGAGCAGTAGAACTTGAGCGCGCGCCCGCCGGGCTGGGTCTCGGGCGAGCCGAACATGACGCCGATCTTCTCCCGGATCTGGTTCGTGAACAGGCAGGCGGTGTTCGAGCGGTTGAGGTTGCCGGCGAGCTTGCGGAGGGCCTGGCTCATGAGCCGGGCCTGAAGGCCGACCTGGGTCTCCCCCATCTGTCCCTCGAGCTCGACCCGCGGGGTCAGCGCCGCGACCGAGTCGACGGCGACGACGTCGACGGCGCCGGAGCGGACCAACACGTCGACGATCTCGAGCGCCTGCTCGCCGTAGTCGGGCTGCGAGACGAGGAGCTCGTCGGTGTCGACGCCGATCCGCTTCGCGTAGATGGGGTCGATCGCGTGCTCGGTGTCGACGAACGCGCAGACCCCGCCGCGCGCCTGCGCCTCGGCGATGATGTGGTAGACGAGGGTGGTCTTCCCCGAGGACTCGGGGCCGAAGATCTCGACGATCCGCCCGCGTGGGACGCCGCCCACCCCAAGCGCGAGGTCGAGCGACAGGGCGCCGGTGGGGATCGTCTCGACCTGGATCGCGCTGTCCTCGCCCAGCTTCATCAGCGAGCCCTGGCCGAACTGCTTCTCGATCTGGGTCTTCGCGGCTTCGAGAGCTGCCTCCCGTGCCTTGGTCTCCTTCGGATCGGCCGAGCGAAGCGGCGTGGGGGCGTTTGAATCGGTCATCTTCCTCATCACTCCTTCTCAGGGCCCCGCGGCGTCGCGGGACGACAAGTCCAGGCTCGCGAGGGGCGCGTACTCGGCCCCCTGCGGGCGGAGGATCGAACGGTAGAGCGTGACCCGGACGGCTTCGAACGGCCGTTCGAGGACCCCCGGGAACGGCTTCGGGGCGGTCGCTACACGCCTGGGCCTGCCGCGCCGGCGGCGCCCCCCGGAGCCGGGCGGGGCGCGCTCGGGTCGCACCCGCGCGACCGTGATGTGCGACCAGAACGGCCGCTTCTCGGGCTTGTAGAGCCCCGCTGCTCCCAGCCGGCCGCAGACCTCCGCGGCAAGCTCGTCGGCCTCCCTGCTCGGTGCGCTCGCCGCGTAGAGGCGAGGTCGGGACGCCGGAATGCCGACCGGCTCGGGCTCGAAGCGCACCTCCACCGGTCGGGGCTCGAGGCCGCGCACGATCGCCGCGACATCGTCGATCCGCCGCTCGGCGACGTAGCCGAGGAAGCAGAGGGTGACGTGGAGCGTTTGGGCGGGTGGCGCCCGAAGGGCGTCCTCAGCGGCGATTGCCTCGCGCTGCCAGCGCTCGAGCTCGCCGCGCACCCGGTCCGGCAGGTCGAGCGCGACGAACAGCCGCGCGCGGGGGCTATTGAGCCGCTCGGTGGCCATGGGGCCCAAGGTAGGGAGCCAATCGGCGTCCGGGGCGCGCCGTTCGTGTCTAGAGTCCCGCGAGTGAGCGCCGGGTCCCAGACCATCGAGGCCGTCGAGGACCACCACGTCGACGCGGGCGGCCTTCTCGTACACGTGCGCGAGGCCGGACCCGTCGACGCCCCACCGGTGCTGCTGCTTCACGGCTGGCCGCAACACTCGCGCATGTGGGACGAGGTCGTCGACGGTCTGCGTGCCGATCACAGGCTGATCGCGCCGGACCTCCGCGGGTTCGGCTCCACCGAGGCCCCCGGCTGGGGCTACGACGGCGACACGTTCGCCGCCGACCAGATCGCGCTGCTCGACGCCCTCGGCCTCGAGAGCGTGAACCTCATCGGCCACGACTGGGGCGGTTGGGCCGCGTTCCTGCTGGGCTTGGACCATCCGGACCGCGTCGAGCGGATGATCGTCTGCAACGCGCCGCCGCCCTGGGTGCCGGCCTCCCCGCGCCTTGCGCTCGACGCATGGCGAAGCTGGTACGCGGTGGCGAACGCGCTCCCCAGCGCCGGCCCACGGCTCGCCCGGCGGGCGATTCCGAGCCTGATCCTGCGCTCGGGCCACGGCCGGGATCCGTTCGACGAGGCGGAGCGCGAGGCCTACCTGCGGCAGTTCACC
Organism: uncultured Actinomycetes bacterium; assembly: GCA_963841455.1. Taxonomy (GTDB): domain Bacteria; phylum Actinomycetota; class Thermoleophilia; order Solirubrobacterales; family 70-9; genus JAWVFM01. Next base: position 328,559 of record CAWJCU010000007.1, on the reverse strand, counting down.
GAGCCGGCGCGCGCGGAGGCCGCCTCGAAGCTCTATCGCTACTACCTGCGCATCTTCCTCGAGGGCCTGCGAGGGGGGTTCGCATCACGCCGCCTCTCCGTTCGGACTCTGCTGCTTTTCGGCGCCGACGACATCTACGTGACCCGCAAGCTCGTCGACCTCTCACGCCCGAAGGCCGACGACTTCGAGATCGAGATGGTTCCGGCCACGGGGCACTTCTTGGTCGACGAGCAGCCCGACCTGGTCGTCGCCCGAGCCCGAGCGTTCTTCGGCGAAGCGGAGACTGGGGATTCGAGCCGGTCATAGCCGGCTTCAATCCCCAAACGCCTCAGATCGGCAGCGTTTCGCCGCGCAGCGCGCGGCGGATGATGTGCATCGCCACCACGGCCGAGCGGTCGCGGATGTCCGCGCGGTTTCCCGGGAGCACGGTGTCGCGCGCGAGCTCGGTGCCGTCTGAGAGGCGGACGCAGAAGCACACGTAGCCGACGGGCTTTTCCTCGGTGCCGCCGCCCGGGCCCGCGATCCCGGTCACGGCGGCCGCGACGTCGGCGTCGAAACGGCGAAGCGCCCCGTCGGCCATCGCCGCCGCGACCTCCGGCGAAACCGCCCCGTGACGCTCGATGAGCCCGGCATCCACCCCCAATACGTCGACCTTGGCCTCGTTCGAATACGCCACGACCCCTCCCGCGACGTAGGCGGAGGAACCGGGGCGCTCGGTGAGCCTTGCGGCCAGCAGCCCGGCTGTGCACGACTCGGCGAGCCCGATCCGGTGTCCCGCGAGGAGCTCGGCGAGCTGGTCATCTAGCGAGCTGCCGTCGAGGCTGAACACGAGCGGACCGTGGCGCTCCACGATGCCCTCGACGAGGCGCTCCGAGGCCTCCTCGGCGCCCGGAAGCGCCCGAATGTCGACCTCGAGCTCGGAGCGGCGCAGGCAGGTCGTGATCTCGAGCTGCGAGAGGTCGACATCGGCGCCGATCTCCCGCAGCGATTTCGCGATCTCCGACTCGGGCAGCCCGAAGAGCATCACGCGGCGCGACACGAACGGCTCGGCCCGGTCGAGCACGGCCCTGGCCTCGGGGGTTGCGATCGCCTTCGTCCAAAGGGCCTGGAGCTCTCGCGGCGGCCCCGGGAGGACGATCACGGTTGGCCCCCCGTCGACCGGCACCACCAGGCCCGGCGCGGTCCCGGCGGGGTCGATGGCCGCCGCCCCGCGGGGCACCATCGCCTGCTTGCGATTCGCGTCGCGCAGCGCGTCGGGGTCGAACCGCATCCGCCGGGCGAAGCCAGCGATTATCCGTTCGATCTTTCGCTCCATCTCCTCGTCGAGCACGAGCTCGCGCCCTGCGAAGCGCCCGACCACCTCTGCGGTGAGGTCGTCGGCCGTCGGGCCGAGGCCGCCGCTCGTGACGATCAGGCTCGCGCCCTGAGCCGCCAGGAACCGGAGCGCGGCCTCGAGGTCCTCTGGCCGGTCGCCGACGGTGACGATGTCGGCCACCTCGACGCCCAGCTCGCCCAGGCGCTCGGCCAGCCACGGGCCGTTGCGATCGCTCACCCGCCCGCTCAGGAGCTCGGTCCCCGTGACCGCGATACCCGCCCGGACGCTCATGCGCGGCTCACGGACACCCCGGGCCCCGGTAGCGGGTTCGCTTGATCCCGGAGTGATGGATGAGGTACGACGAGCGCCGGGCCGCCCGCACCTCGCGCGATCGGCCGTCGATGAGCAGCCGGAAGACGCCTCCCCCGAAACTCGTCAGGTCGAGGCGGAAGCGGCGCCCGTGGAACGGACCGGCCTTCGTACCCGGTGTCAGCGCCTGCGAGTCGATTACCGCGCGACCGTCGCCGACCAGGCAGACCTGGGAGCCGTGGATGGCCCGGAGCCGAAGTGTCACGGGACCCGACGGTGCGCCCGCGGGCTGGGCACGCTGGGCGGCCACCCCGGCGCCCGGCGCGCCGGCGCGCTGCTTCCGTGACGGGGTCGTGTCGTTGCCCAGGTCGCCGGCGATGACGAGGACGAGCACGATCGCCAGGGCCACGACGGCCCCGAGCGCCAGAAGGATGCCGCGGCGAGGGCGCCGATCGTCGAGGCCCGCGGGCCGCTTGCGCTCCTCGAGGACGGGATCGCCGAAGGGCAGGAGGCTCTGCGGCTCCTCGCCGCCCGCCTCGCGTCGGAAGGCGTCGACGAGCCCGTCGGCGTCGAGGCCGAGCGTTCGGGCGTACGTCCGCAGGAAACCCTTCGCGTAGGCCGAGCTCGGCAGCGCCGCCCAGTCCTCGGCCTCGAGGGCGGCGAGGTACTTCGCGCGGATCTTCGTGCGCTCGGCGGCGTCCTGGATCGACAAGCCGCGCCGGCTGCGAGCCTCCTCCAGGGAGGCGCCAATGCGAAGGCGCTCGGATTGCAGCGAGGGAGACGGCACTCGGGCCTATTTTGGCGACCCGGCCGCGGAGCATCGTGGTTTGTCCTGGCTTGACCCCCCAGGAGGTAGCGAAGTCAGGACGAACTGGCTAATTGAGCGGCTGAGGCTCGAGGTCCGGCTCGGACGCCTCCCCCTCGCCGTCCTCGCGCAGCGGGGTGCTCTTATCCTGAGCCTCCCCGCCGCCAAGCACCCGCGCCAGCTCCGCGTGGCCCACGAGCACCTGTCGCGGCTTCGATCCCTCGTAGCCGGAGATCACGCCGCGCCGCTCGAGCATGTCGATGAGGCGGCCGGCGCGGGTGTAGCCCACCCGCAAGCGGCGCTGGATCATCGAGACGGACGCCGTGCCGCTCTCGACGACGACGCGGGCGGCCTCCTCGAGCAGATCGTCCTGGTCGGGCGAGAACTCGCCGTCGCGCTCCTCGGCGGCCTCATCGGCTCGCGACTCGAGCAGCGCCTCGTCGAACTCGGGCTCACCCTGCCGGGCCCAGTGGCGGACGATCTTCGCGATCTCCTCCTCGGTCACGAAAGCTCCCTGAATCCGCCCGAGGCGCGAGGTACCGACGGGGCGGAACAGCATGTCGCCCTTCCCGAGCAGGCTCTCCGCCCCACCGGTGTCGAGGATCACGCGCGAGTCGACCTGCGAGGCGACCCCGAAGGCGATGCGCGCGGGGATGTTGACCTTGATCGTCCCGGTGATGACGTCGGTCGACGGACGCTGTGTTGCCAGCACGAGGTGGATCCCGACCGCGCGCGACTTCTGCGCCAGGCGGATGATCGAGTCCTCGACCTCGGCCGGGGCGATCATCATCAGGTCGGCGAGCTCGTCGATGACGCAGAGGATGTGCGGGAGCGGCGGCTCACCGGCCCGCTTGCGCACCTTGTTGAGCTCGGCCAGGTTGCGTGCCCGGGCGATCTCCATGACCTCGTATCGGCTCTCCATCTCGCCGATCAGGTTCGCGAGCACGTTGGCGGCCATACGCGGGTTGGTGACCACCGGGGTGAGGAGGTGCGGAAGCCGTGAATAGTGGTTGAGCTCGACGCGCTTCGGATCCACGAGGACGAGCCGCACCTCGTTCGGCGAGGAGTGGAGCAGGATCGAGCAGAGCATGGCGTTGATGCACCCCGACTTTCCGGAGCCTGTGGTGCCGGCGACCAGCGCGTGCGGCATCTCGGACAGATCGGTCGACACGGACTGCCCCGAGACGTCCTTCCCGAGCCAGACGGTGAGCGGCGGTGTCTTTCCGGGCTCGCCCGCGTAGATGTCCCCGAGGCGCACCATCCGCCGGCGCGAGTTGGGGACCTCCACGCCAACGGCCTTCTTGCCCGGGATCGGCGCGAGGATCCGGATGTCGGTGGATGCCAGCGCGTACGCCAGGTCATCCTTGAGCTGCGCGACCTTCGCGACCTTCGTACCGGGCGCGAGCTGAAGCTCGTAGCGGCTCACGTGGGGGCCGCTCACCACCCCCAGGAGGCGCGCCTCGACGCCGAAGTGGGCGAGCGCTTCGAGGAGCGACTTCGCAACAGCGTCACGGTCTCGGGTGTCGGGGCCGGTGTCCGGCTTCCCTCGCTCCAGCAGCTTCGCCGGCGCCGGCGGCCGGTAGTCGATCTCGTCCGACTCGGTGACGGCGCTGCGAGCGCTTCCCATCGGGGTGAGCTCGGGCTCCGGTTCGTTGGAGCCGTCGAGCGAAGCGTCCTCGTCCAGGTCATCGTCCTCGTCGGCCACCACCTCGTCGTCCCACTCCGGTACTCCGGCGTCGTCAAACGCGGGCTCGTCCTCGTCGGTGCCGTGCAGCGCCTCGGTGGCGAGCTGCTCGGTCTCATCCAGCCGCGTGATCGCGATGTCCTCGTCGGCGGGCTCGTACAGGCCCTCGACGCCGAAGTTCTGAAGCCGGACCGTCTTCGCGAGCTCGCGCGTTCCCCGGCCCGCGCCCTGCGCCGCGCGGCGCGCCCCCCCGAGCAACCCCGCGATGGTGGCGCCGGTGAGGAGCAGGACGCCGGAGACGAACATCAGCACCGCGAGGATCTGCGCGCCGAGGCGCTGGAAGAGGGTCGTCGAGGCCCAGTAGAGGCCCTCCCCCACCGCGCCGCCGTGCACGCGGAAGAACGGAGCCTCGAAGTAACCGTGGCGGACCGGATGGTCCGGCCCGAGGCCCAGCGTGCCGCCGGCGAAGGCGAGCGCCAGCGCGAGCAGCACCAACGCTCCTCCCGCGTTCAACGCAGCGGGGGCCCGCAGCGACGGACGCAAGATGAGCGCCACGCCCAAGCCACCGAGCGCGAGCGGCACGACGTACGCGACCTGGCCCGCGACGTCGGTGAGACCGGTCTGTGCCCAGCCGCCGACGCGGCCGCCATTCCAGCCGAAATAAAGCACGAACGCCAGGTAGACGGCGAGTGCGATCAGCGCCAGGCCGATCAGGTCGTAGTGGCGCTGCTCGAGCCCCTCCATGGCCGAGCGGGCGGCCTCGACACGGCCCCGCTTGCGCGCCGGCCTGCGCTTCGCGGGCGCACGGCCGCGCGAGCCTCGGCTCGCCGGGCGCCTGCTTCGCGTCGACATCACCCCGAGTGGTTCGACGTGCGTGAACTGTCCCCTGCGGCGGCGGGCCCGCTGCAGGCGCATAAAACGGCCCTAAATATGCACGCCCAGCCGCCGGACCGCCTCTAACCTTGTACCCATGCTCGCAAGCGATGAGTTCACGGGCCGCGTGCTCGTGGTCGAGGACGATGAGGCGATCGCGGACGTGCTCCGGCGAACGCTCCGCCAGGAAGGGCATGAGGTCCGCTCCGCGGGCGACGGGGTGGCCGCGCTGGCCCTGGCCGAGGAGTTCGTCCCCGACCTGGTGATCCTCGACCTGGGCCTTCCCAAGCTGGACGGCTCCGAGGTCCTGCGGCGGCTTCGCAGCGAGAGCGACGTCCCGATCCTCGTACTCACCGCGCGAACCGAGCTGGATGACCGCGTCGACGGGCTCGACTCCGGGGCCGACGACTACCTCGTGAAGCCATTCGAGCGCCGCGAGCTCCTGGCGCGGCTGCGCGCCCTCATGCGGCGTCGACCGCCGCGCGGAAGCGCCTCGCTCGCCGTGGGCGACCTGAGGTTGAACCCGGACACCCGCGAGGTCCACCGAGGCGAGCGGCAGATCGACCTGACGAACCGCGAGTTCGAGCTGCTCGAGTATCTGATGCGGAACGAGCGCCTCGTGGTCTCCCGGGAGCGCCTGCTCGAGGAGGTCTGGGGCTATGACCCGATGGCTATGACGAACACGATCGACGTCTTCGTGTCGAACCTCCGACGCAAGCTCGAGGCGGGGGGCGAGCCGCGGGTGCTCCACACGAAGCGGGGCGCAGGCTACGTGGTCAAGGCGGCCACGGCCGACGGGGATGGCTGACACCCCGTCGCATCGCCCTGGCCTTCGCGCCTTGCTCCTCCATCCCGGGCGCTGGCCCCTCCGCTGGCGGCTCACAGCGGTCCTGGCGGGTCTCTCCTGCCTCATTCTCGTCGGCTTCTCACTCGTCGTCGGGCGCCTCGCCTCGAACCGCCTCCACAACGACTTCGACGGCGAGCTCTCAGCCGGGGCGCAGGCGATCGCGGCCCAGATCCCCGCGGCGCGCGAAACGCTGACGCCGAGCCCGATTCACGTCCCCCACTTCGACGAGGTTGCCACCGCGCCGCTCGCCTACGTCCGCCTCGTCTACTTCAACGGCCGCCCGGTGCCGAACGGCACCACGCCGGGCGCCCCCTACCTCGGGCGACCCCGGCCGGGCATCACATCCCTCGGGAACCTTCAGGTGTCTACGGTCGCGGTGCCGGGCGACGGGTTCGAGCCGACGATCTACGTCCAATACGCGCGCAGCGCGAGCTCCGTGGAAGCCACGATCGGCAAGCTGTGGCTCTTTCTGATCGCTGGAATCGTCGCCGGCACGATTCTCGCGGCCGTCGCCGGCTACGCCCTGGCCGGGCGGACGCTTCGGCCGATTTCCCAGCTCACGGCGACGGCGCGCAAGGTCGCCGCCACGCGCGACCCGTCGCGGCGCATCCCCGAGCCGGAGGCCGAGGACGAGGTCGCCGAGCTTGCGCGGACGCTCGACCGGATGCTCCGCGAGCTCGACGCCGCCCGCGCCGAGACCGACCAGATGATCCAGGCTCAGCGTGAGTTCGTCGCCGACGCCTCGCACGAGCTTCGGACCCCGCTCACGAGCATCCTCGCGAACCTCGAGCTGCTCCAGGCAAGGCTCATCGAGGACGAGCGCGCCGGCGAGGACGGCGAGATGGTGACGAGCGCCCTCGAGTCGTCACGGCGCATGAGCCGTCTCGTCTCCGACCTCCTGCTGCTCGCCAAGGCCGACGCCGGTCGCGTTGGCACGCGCGGCGAATGCGACCTGACGGAGATCGGCGCGGCCGCCATGTCGGAGATGCGACCGGTCGCCGACGGACATGAGCTGCGGCTCGAGGCGAATGGCCCTGTGACCGTGAACGGCAATCCCGACGAGCTCCATCGCCTGGCGCTCAACCTCCTCGAGAACGGCCTGCGCCACACGCCCGACGGGACCGAGATCTCGCTCGCCGTCAGCCGGCCGGGCGGCGACGCGGTCCTGGAGGTCTCCGATAACGGTCCGGGGCTTCCCGAGGGCCTCGGCCGCGACGCCCTCTTCGCCCGGTTCGTGCGCGGCTCCGGTCCCGCCGACACCTCCAGCGACGGCGGCGCCGGCCTCGGCCTCGCGATCGTGAAGGCGGTTGCGACCGCTCACGGCGGGGACGTGGAGGCGGGCCGCTCCGCCGCCGGCGGAGCCCGCTTCACGGTCCGGATTCCAACTTAGGGAATCGTCCGCACTTCTTTAGAAGGGGTTTACAACCCGGTTCTAATTTCCACGCCGGACGAGACAACCCGCCCGTCGAGGAAACCCCGACACCACCTTGACGGGCGTTCAATTGGCCAATCTGAGCCAATCGGCCCGCCGGCGTTCCCCCTCCCTGACGCCGGCGGGTCAGTTTTTGTGGGTTCGGATCTTTAGATCCGAAAGCAGCATGTAAGGACGGCGAAGCCGTCCGCAAGTTATTCAGGGAGCGAGACGCGGCTGGAATCGCCGTCGATTCAACACCCCGGGGCGCCCGCGATGCCGCGCTGATCGCGCATCTCAGCGCAGATCGCGGCGACGTGGGTACCGCCGAACAGCGTCGTGTCGGCGCTCACCAGGGCGCCCACAGCCTGCGCGAAGGTCTCGCTGTCGACGTAGGAGAACTGCGACGCCAGCACGTCGACGTCGATCGGCTGACCGATCGCGAGGCGCAGGTCGAGCAGGCCGTGGGTCCACACCTCGCCCACGCAGTGGATGTCGAGGCTCGGATTGCCTGGGCTCCCGAAGTCGCACGGGCCGCCGGAGGCAAGCGCAACCGGCAGCGTGGTCACGCCGTCGCTGCCGTCGGCCACGCGCCCGCACGGAGCCGCCAGCGGACCGCCCCAGCCGACGACGCCGTCCCAGTCGAAGATGCACGTCACCCCGGAGCCCGTCGGGTAGCCCGCAGCGGGAGGTGGAAGCCCGGGGATCTGGAGGGTCATCATTCCGGAGTTGTAGTCGCCGAACCCTTCGCCGAGAGCCCCCGCCTGGCAGAACTGCTGGCCGGCGCCGCAGCCGAAGCCGGGATCCTGGTTGTCCTGGATCGAGTGGCCGTACTCGTGGATGACCACGTCGGCGTCCTCGGCGTCGTCGACGCCGCCGGAGCCGAAGCGCAGCTTCCGGTCGTTCGAGGAGTAGAAGGAGTTGTCGGGGGCGAAAGCGTCGGCGACGATCTGCTGGCGCCGGTCGTTGATCGGGGCGCCGTTTGCCTTCGTGAAGCCCAGGCTCTGGATGTACGCCTGCGTGCGATCGACGTGGAAGTACGCCATCAGGGCCTCGAACTTGTCATTCGAACGCGTGATGCCGCTCCAGTTGCGGCTTCGCCGGCACACCTTCTTGGCCCGCTTGTCGTAGCGGGCCTCGACGAACGTCCCCTTGAGGCAATGCCCCTCGAGGCGAGGAAGCGTGACCTTCTCGCGAAGGGCGGTGAGCTTGGCGGTGTCGCGGTCGTTGTGGTCGGCCGCGGCACCGGTCCCGATGCCGGCGTAGCTCCCCTGCTCGACCGGCGGGTTCGGGACGTACAGCTTCGCCTTGCCCGTCGCGTACTGGAGCCGGTTGCCCGTCGCGAGGACGCGCCCGGAGCGGGCGTCGACGAAGGCCTCGAGATCCTTCATCGGCCGCGCCGCCGGCACTTCGACGCGCCAGACGAGCGCGTCGCCGTGGCTCGGGTCGATGGCGAGGCTCGCCGACGAGCGATCGCCGTGCCGTATCGCACGCACGTGACCCGCGCGCTTCGCGATGGCGATCGCGCGGCGCTTCGAGATCTGGCGCGCCGGCGCCGAGAGGACGCGCTTCGACGGCACCGCCGCCGTTGCGTCGGCGGCAATCCGCGCGGCCTCGCCCGGCGCCTGGACGACGGTCGCCTCGCCGCCGATCACGGGGTATCCGCCGACGCGCTGCTCGTAGCGGGAAACCTGGAACCCCTTGTAGTCGACGCTGTCGGTGCGCGCCAGCTCACCGCGCGGCGCAACGGCCGCACTCAACGCCTGTGCCGGAGTGCGCAACGGCTGCGCGGCCCACGCGCCGGCGCCGAGCACGCTCACGAGCGTGCACGCGATCACGAAAATGCTTGTGCTGAGCCTCCGCCTCATAGGTGTCCCGCCAGGACGAGCGCCACCAACCCTACACGCGACCGCTGCCCGGCGTCAGGCCTCCGCCGCCGTTTCAGACCTCGACGACCACGGGCAGGATGAGCGGCCGCCGCCGGAGGCGCTCGTAGACGAACGAGGCGATGTCGTCGTGGAGGTCCTCCTGGAGCATCTGGGGCTCGCGCTGCTCGGCGTGAGCGGCCCCCTCCGCCAATGTGGCGGCGACGACCTCCCGTAGCTCCTCGGTGAGACCGCCGGCGCCGTCGGACTCGAGGAACGGGACGCCGCGGAAGATGATCTCGGGAAGCGCGACCTGCGAGCCGTCATCGGATGAGATCGTCGCGACCACGATGAAGACGCCGTCGGCCGAGAGGGTGCGCCGGTCGCGGAGGGCGACGTCGTCAGGGTCACCGATGTCGACGCCATCGACGAAGATCATCCCGGCGCCCTGATCGGTTCCCAGCCGAGCGCCCCGCGCATCCAGCTCGAGCGGCAGGCCGTTCCGCGACGGAAATATCCGGTCGTAGTCCACGCCGACCGAGCTCGCCAGGTCGGCGTGGAGACGTAGCCGCCGGTGGTCGCCGTGGAAGGGCATCACGTGCTGCGGGCGCGTCAGGTTGAGCATCAGCTTCAGCTCCTCCTGCCACCCGTGTCCCGAAGCGTGGATCGGCGCGTCCGCGGCAGTGACGACGCGGGCGCCGATCTCGTAGATGCGATCGATGGTCTCGTTCACAGCCCGCTCGTTGCCGGGGATCGGCGTCGCGGAGAAGATCACCGTGTCGTCAGGGTGGAGCTCGATGTCGCGATGGTCAGCGTGCGCCATTCGCCGCAGGGCCGAGAGCGGCTCGCCCTGGCTCCCGGTGGAGATGGCCACCACCCGGGAGTCGTCGAACGACTCGATCTCGCGGGGCGGTATCAGGAGCCCCTCCGGCGCCACGGCGATCCCGAGGTTCGAGGCGATGTTGAAGTTCTTGCGCATCGACCGCCCGACCAGCGCCACCTTGCGGTCGAGCTGGGCGGCGGCGTCGATGACCTGCTGCACGCGATGCACGTTGGAGGCGAAGGAGGTGACGATGATCCGCCCGGGGCACCGGCCGAAGAGCTCTAGGAGCGCAGGCCCGACGCTCGACTCCGACGGCGCGACGCCGCGCCGGTCAGCGTTCGTCGAGTCGCCGCAGAGGCAGAGCACGCCCTCGCGCCCGAGCTCGGCGAGTCGCGACACGTCCGCCGGCATGCCGTCGACCGGGGTCTGGTCGAACTTGTAGTCGCCCGTGAGGACCACGGTGCCCAGCTCCGTTCGCAGCGCCACGGCGCGAGAGTCGGGGATCGAGTGCGACATGTGCACCATCTCGAGCTCGAACGGGCCGAGCGACACGCGCTCGCCCGCGTCGATCACCTCGAGCGGGGCGTCGCGGATCTTGTGCTCCTCGAGCTTCGAGCGGACCAGCCCGATTGTGAGAGGCCCGCCGTAGATCGCGGGTGGCAGCCCGATCTCGCGCAGCACGTAAGGCAGCGCCCCAACGTGGTCCTCGTGCCCGTGGGTGAGGACGATTGCCTCGATGTCGTCGACGCGCTCGCGCAGATAGGAGAAGTCGGGCAGGACCAGGTCGATCCCCAGCATCTCGGCCGTCGGGAACATCAGGCCCGTGTCGACTACGACGATGCGGTCATCGTGTTCGACCACCGTCATGTTCTTCCCGACCTCGCCGAGGCCGCCGAGGGGCAGAATCCGCATCGCCGGTGAAGCCTAGGCCGCGCCGCCCGCGACGAGGAGCCCGTGACGCTCCAGCGCCACGCGAACCGCCGCCCGCTCGTCCTGGCTCGCGGGCACCATCGGCAGCCGGAGATGACCGTCGATCACGCCGAGCATCTCGAGCGCGGCCTTCACGGGGATCGGGTTCGCGGTGACCGTCGTCGCCTCGTAGATCGGCCGCAGCTTCGCGTCGATCTCCTCGGCGTGCGCGGCATCGCCGGCGAGGTGCGATTCGTAGATCTGCCTCATCTCCAGCCCCACGAGGTGCGAGGAGACGAGGATCCCGCCGACCCCACCGGCCTCCAGGCATCGCAGGAAGACGTTGTCGTTGCCGGCGAGTAGCTCCAGGCCGTCGATCGACCCGAGGTCATCGTCGTTGGCCTGCTTGACCGCGACGATGTTCTCGACCGATCGCCCGAGCTCGCCGAGGGCGTCCGGCGGCACGTTGATCACCGTTCGCGAGGGGATGTTGTAGAGCACGACCGGAGTCGACCCCGCCGCCTCGGCGACGGTCTCGAAGTGCGCCCGGACACCGGCCGGATTCGGCTTGCTGTAGTACGGCGTGACGACGAGCACGGCGTCGGCGCCCGCATCGGCGGCCCGCTGCGTGAGCTTGACCGAGTGGCGCGTGTCGTTGGAGCCGGTGCCGCAGATGACGGTCAGCCGGTCGCCCACCTCGTCCTTGACCGCGTCCAGAAGGGCGAGCTTCTCGTCGTCGGAGAGCGTCGGCGACTCGCCCGTGGTCCCCGCCACGACGACGCCATGCGAGCCGTTGTCGGCCAGATGGCTAGCCACTCGCCGTGCCGAGTCGAGGTCGACCTCGCCGTCGGCGTCGAACGGGGTCACCATCGCCGTGATCACGCCGTGTATCGCGCTCATGGGCGAAATCTTAGGCGCGAGGGCCTAGGCGGGGGCCGCGGCGAAGATCGGCGGCACGCGGTCTCCCCACGGGCGCGCCTGCTCGAGCTGCGCGGCGACCCGAATGAGGCTCGCCTCGTCACCGAACGGGGCGGCGAGCTGCGTTCCCATGGGCAGCCCCTCGTCACTCCAGTGGAGCGGGAGCGAGATCGCCGGCTGCCCCGTGACGTTGTAGGTGGCGGTGAAGGCGGCGGTCAGGCCGGCGCGGCGGATCGCGTCGAGCGGGTCCGGCCCGGAGTCGTCGAAGGTGCCGAGCGGCGGAGGCACCTCGCCCAGCGTCGGCGTGAGGAGGAGATCGTAGGTGTCGTGGAGGGCGGCGACCATGCGCGAGAGCAGCTGGTGCTGCCCGACCGCGGCAAGGTAGTCGGCGCCGTTCACGCCCCGCCCCATCTCCGCCAGCGCCCAGGTGAGTGGCTCGACGTCGTCAGGGCCGATCTCGCGTCCGATCACCGTAGAAATCTGCGCGATCGCGGCAGCCTGCCCGGCGGCCCAGCGGACCATGAACGTGGGGACCACGTCGATCTGCGCGAACGCGGAGAGGTCGACCTCCTCGACCTCGTGGCCGAGCGACTCGAGAAGCTCGCCCGTGTCGCGAGCCGCATCGATGACGACCGGCTGCGGCGTCTCCTCCGCAATGGGCTGCGTGATGAACCCGATCCGAAGGCGACCGGGGTCGGCGTCGAGCTCGTCGACGTACGGGCGCTCGGGCGGCGGGGCGACGTAGGGGTCGCCGGGCGCCGGCCCATGAACGGCGTCGAGGATCGCCGCCGTGTCGCGAACCGAGCGCGAGACGACGAGCTCCACGGTCAGGCCCGACATGTTGTCGCCGATGAGCGGCCCCTCGGAGATCCGCTGCCGGGTGGGCTTGAGCCCGACCAGGCCACACTTCGAAGCCGGAATCCGGATCGACCCGCCGCCGTCGTTGGCGTGCGCCACCGGGACCATTCCCGCTGCAACGGCTGCGGCCGAGCCACCGCTCGACCCGCCGGCCGACCGGCTGGTGTCCCAGGGGTTGCGGGTGGGGCCGTAGGCGTCGGGCTCGGAGGTCGGGAGGATCCCCATCTCCGGGAGGTTGGTCTTCCCGATCGTCACGAACCCGGCCGCGCGGAACCGCTCAGCCAGGTAGGTGTCGACCGGAGCGCGGAAATCGATGTCCTTGAGGACTCTCATTCCCATGTGGAGTGGCTGACCGGCGAACGCGGCACCGAGGTCCTTGAGGAGGAAGGGCACACCGCGGAAGGGACCGTCGGGCAGCTCGCCGGCCGCCTCCTCGCGAGCCTCCTCGAACAGCGGGTGGATGACCGCGTTCAGGTCCGGGTTGAGCTCCTCCACGCGGGCAATCGCGGCATCCACCAGCTCGGCCGGGCTCGCCTCGCCGGAGCGGACGAGCTCGGCCTGGTCGGTCGCGTCCATGCGCGCGAGATCGTCGGCCATCGGCGTGGACCCTACAGGAGCGTCTCGAGGCCGACGGTGAACGGATCTTCCAGGCCGGCGACCAGCCGGACGGCCAAGAGGACGCCGGGCATGAACGATCGCCGGTCGGTCGAGTCGTGGCGAATGGTGAGTGTCTGGCCCTCGCTGCCGAAGATGACTTCCTGGTGCGCCACGAGCCCCGGGAGCCGGACGGAATGGATCGGCTGATGCACGGTCCCCCCGGCCCCGGCGATCAGCTCCGCCGTCCGCTTCGCGGTGCCGGACGGAGCGTCGACCTTGCGATCGTGGTGGAGCTCGACGATCTCGACCTCCGGCATGTGGGGAGCGATCCGCCTCGCGGCGTCCATCATCAGGACCGCCCCGATCGCGAAGTTCGGAGCGACGAACACATTCGCGCCGGCTTCGCGGGCGCCCTCCACCCTGGTCCGCAGCTCGTCGAGATCGAAGCCGGTGGTCCCAACGACGGCGTGAACGCCGGCGGCGACGGCCTCCAGGACGTTGCCGGGGGCGGTCTCCGGAGTGCTGAAGTCCACGAGCACATCCGCATCACGGAGCACCTCTGCGAGCGACGCGCCAAGCGCGGGATCCGCCCTTCCGGCGAGCGACGTGTCGTCGGCCCCCTCGACCGCGTCGCAGACAGCCATGCCCATGCGCCCGGCGGCGCCCGACACGGCGACCTCGATCATGCCGCCGCGAGGGCCGGGCTCACCGCTTCCGATGCGGCGCGGAACCGGTCGGCTTCGGCGCCGATGCACGCGGCCGACAGCGCTGCCGGGTCGTAAAGCTCGCGGCCGAGCTCGGCCACGTCCTCGGCGGTGACCGAGTCGATCCGGGCCAGGAGCTCGTCGAGCGAGAGCAGCGGAAGCCCGTGCAGGATCGACCGGGCGCAACGGCTCATCCGCGCGCCGGTCGACTCGAGCCCGAGGACGATGCGGCCCTTCACGTGCTCCTTCGCTCGGGTCAGCTCAGAAGGCTCGAGCCCGTCATCGCGCAGCCGACCCAGCTCCCGGCCAATGATCGCGCAGGCCTCGTCGACGTTGTCGGCGCGCGTGCCGACGTACATCGCCACGGCGCCGTCGTCGACGTACTGGTCGAAGTAGGACCCGACCGAGTAGGCGAGCCCGCGCTTCTCGCGGATCTCGCGGAAGAGGCGCGACGAGCTGGAGCCGCCGAAACCGGCGTCCAAGACCGAGAGCGCGAACCGCCGCTCGTCGCCCCGGGGGATCCCTCGACCTCCGAAGCAGACGTGGTACTGCTCGGTCTCCTTCCGATAGAAGATCAGCCTGGGGTCGCGCCCGGGGGCCGTGCCGTCGGGGCTCGGAGGGGCCGTCTCCGCCAGGTCGAGGGCTTTGCCGGCTAGCTCCACGATGTGGTCGTGGTCGAGATGGCCGGCCGCTGCGACAACCACCGTGTCGGCCGTGTACCGGCCGTCGTGGTAGGCGCGTATCTCGGGGACCGGCACCGACGCGATGACCTCCGAGCTGCCGAGCACGCGGCGGCCCAGGGGGTGGTCGCCGAAGATCGCCTCGGCGAGCACGTCGTGGACGCGGTCGGACGGCTCGTCCTCGTACATGGCGATCTCCTCGAGGATCACCTCGCGCTCGGTCTCCACCTCGTCCGGGGGCAGCGTCGGCCTGGCGAGCATCTGCGTGAGAAGATCGAACGCGTCGTCGGTGTGGTCGTCGAGGAAGCGCGCGTAAAGGTGGGTCGACTCCTTGCCCGTGGCCGCGTTCGCCGACGCCCCCATTCCGTCGAGCTGCTCCGCGATCTCGATCGCCGACCAGCCGGGCGTCCCCTTGAAGAGGAGATGCTCGAGGAAATGCGAGAGCCCGGCCTCAACCGGGCTCTCGTCGCGCGAGCCCGTCCGCACCCAGAGGCCCAGGGCCACCGACCGAACGGACGGCATCGCCTCCGTGATCACGCGCAGCCCCGAGCCGAGCTCGGTGAGCTCGACTCCCTCAGGCAGCGCGTCGCTCAACGGTCTCTACGTCGGTCCCGGCCGCCGCCGCCGCGCCGGCCGCCATCGAGGCGCTCGCGCCCCCGGCCGCCGCCATCGCGCCGGCCGCCGTCGCGACGTCCACCGCCGCCGCCCATGGTCGGATCGCCGGTGCCGACAGACGTCAGCTCCTCCGCCGACTTGCCCTCGATCGAGGGGTCGTCGGAGAGGCGCAGGCCGATGCGGCCGCGCTCACGGTCAACTTCCACGACCGTCACGTCAAGCTCGTCGCCCTGGCTCAGAACGTCCTCGACAGCGCCGACCCGTTCACCCGGCTTGACGTTCGAGATGTGCAGGAGCCCGTCGGTTCCCTTGGCCAACTCGACGAACGCACCGAAGGTGGTCGTCTTCACGACCTTGCCCTTGTAGCGGTCGCCGACCTCGGCTTCCTTGGTCATCGACCGGATGCGCTCCACGCAGGCATCGACAAGGTCGCCGCTCGGCGCGTAGATGCGGACCGTGCCGTCGTCCTCGATGTCGATCTCGGCCTCGAACTCCTCTTGGAGGGCGCGGATGTTCTCGCCGCCCTTGCCGATGACGGCCCCGATCTTGTCCGGATCGATCTTGATCTGCTCGATCCGCGGCGCGTACTGAGAGAGCTTCTCCCGCGGCCCGTCGATCGCACCGGCCATCTTGTCGAGGATGAACAGGCGGCCCTTGCGAGCCTGCTCGAGCGCCTCCGTGAGGATCTCGAACGTGACGCCCGAGATCTTGATGTCCATCTGGAGGGCGTTGATCCCGTCCTTGGTGCCGGCGACCTTGAAGTCCATGTCACCGAGGTGGTCCTCGACGCCGGCGATGTCCGTGAGGACGATATGGCTGTCGCCCTCCTTGATCAGGCCCATCGCGACGCCCGCCACCGGAGCGCTGACCGGGACGCCGGCGGCCTGCAGCGCCATCGACGAGGCGCAGACCGAGCCCATCGACGAGGAGCCGTTCGACTCCAGCGTGTCGGAGACGACCCGCACGACGTAGGGGAACTCCTCCTGGTCGGGGATCGTCGGCACCAGCGCCCGCTCGGCGAGCGCGCCGTGGCCGATGTCGCGGCGCTTGGGCCCGCGCATGAACCCGGCCTCGCCCACCGAGAACGGCGGGAAGTTGTAGTGATGCCAGAACGTCTTCGTGTCCTGAAGGCCGAGGTTGTCGACCTTCATGTCCATCCGAGTGGTGCCCAGCGCGACGCTCGAGAGGATCTGCGTCTCACCACGGGTGAAGAGCGCCGAACCGTGGACGCGGGGCGCGACGTCGACCTCGCACTCGATCGGCCGGATCTCGTCCTGCGCGCGGCCGTCGGGACGTTTCTTGTCCACGGCGATGCGCTTGCGGATCACATCCTTCTCGAGCTTGTCGAAGGCGCTTGCGACCTCCGCGGACTTCTCCTCGTCGTCGTCGGACGCGTAGGTGGTGAGGACCTCGTCGGAGACCGCCTTGATCGCGTCCTGTCGAGCGAGCTTCTCGGGGACCTGGGTCGCCTCGTCGAGCTTCTCGCCGTGGGAGATGACGATCTTCTCCAGGAGCGCCTCGTCGACCGTCGGCGCCTCGATCTCGAGCTTGTCCTTGCCGGCCTTGCCGCGAAGCTCCTCCATCGCCGCGGTGAGCTTCTTGATCTCAGCGTGCGCGATGTCGAGCGCGTCGAGGACCTCGGCCTCGGTGACGCCGTTCGCCCCGCACTCGACCATCAGGATCGCCTCGTCGGTGCCGGAGACGACCAAGTCCATCTCGAGGCCTTCGGAAGCCTCCTCGTCGGGGTTGACGACGAAGTCGCCTTCGAGCTTGCCGACCCGCACCGAGCCGACGTGCTTGTCGACGGGGATCGACGAGATCGCGATCGCGGCCGAGGCGCCGTTCATCGCCAGGATGTCGTAGGGGTGGACGTGGTCCACCGACAGCGGCTGGCAGACGATCTGGGTGTCGTAGTGCCAGCCCTTGGGGAAGAGCGGACGAATCGGTCGATCGATCATCCGCGCGGTCAGCGTGGCCTTCTCGCCGGCCCTCGCCTCGCGGCGGAAGAACGAGCCGGGGATCTTGCCGGCCGCGTAGTGCTTCTCCTCGACGTCGACCGTCAGGGGAAGGAAATCCACGTCCCGGAGGCTGCCCACGGTGGCCGTCGCGAGGACCATGGTGTCGCCGCTCTGGACGACGACCGCTCCGCCCGCCTGGCGGGCGAGCTTGCCGGTCTCGAAGCTGATCTCCCCCGCTCCAACGTCCGCCGAGACGCGGCTCACGTCAAACATGCTCATGAAATTTTGTTCCTTTCAACCGCCCGGATGGCGGCCTTTCTTGCTCAGAACTCTCGTTCTCTAACGGAGGCGATGTTAGCGGGGGCCGCTAGTGCCGTAGACCGAGGTCCGCCACGAGGGCACGGTACCGATCGACGTCGGCGCGCTCGAGGTAGCGGAGGAGACGGCGACGCTTGCCGACCATCATCAGGAGGCCGCGGCGGGAGTGATGGTCCTTGCTGTGCGTTCGCAGGTGCTCGGTGAGCTCGTTGATCCGCTCGGTGAGCAGGGCGACCTGGACCTCGGCAGAGCCGGTGTCGTCGTCGGACCGGCCGTACTTGCCGATCAGCTCCTGCTTTCGCTCCTTGGTCAAAGACATGGCACGCGAGCTTAGCGTTTGCCGATCTCCCGGAATGCCTTGCGGGCGCCTCCGGCGCCCTTACATGCTGCTTTCGGGGCTAAGGCCCCTCACTGACAAACCGTGCACACAGGTCTCTCGCCTCGGCCACGTCCCGGTGCATCTGCGCGATGAGCTCCTCGGCCCCGGCGAACCGGCGCTCGCCGCGGAGCCGCGCAATGAACGCGACGCGCAGCGGCCGCCCGTAGAGATCCGCGTCGAAGTCGATCAGGTGCGCCTCGACCAGGAGCCCGCGGCCAGTCTCGAAAGTAGGTCGCACGCCGACGTTGACCGCGGCCGCGTGCCCGTTTGCAAACGCTGCGTACACGCCGTGGCCGGGGCAGACGTACTCGTCGGAGGGCACCAGGTTCGCGGTCGGGAACCCGAGCTCGCGCCCGCGCTCGTCGCCCGTCACCACGCCGCCCTCGAGCATGAACGGAGCCCCCAGGCAGCGCATGGCCCCCTCCACGTCGCCCGCGGCGACCAGGGCGCGGATGCGGGTCGACGACACGGTCTCGCCGTCGACCTCCACGAGCGGGACGACTCTGGTTGAGAACTCCTCGCGGGACGCGAGGAGCTCCGGTGTTCCCTTCGCCCTCGCGCCGAAGCGGAAGTTCTCCCCCACCGACACGCTCTCGGCACCGAGTTGCCCGATCAGGATCAGCTCGATGAAGTCGTCCGGGGCGATGGTCGAGAACTCGCGGTCGAATGGGATGACGACGAGCTCGTCCACCCCCAGGCCCGCGATGACGTCGCGCTTGATGTCGAACGGCATGAGGAGCTTCGGGGCCGCCTCCGGATGGATCACGCGCAGCGGATGCGGCTCGAAGGTGAGGACGGTGTCGGCGCCCTCGATCACCTGGCGGTGCCCGACGTGAACGCCGTCGAAGCTGCCGATCGCGAGTTGGCGCGAACGCCGCTTCGCGTCGGGGAGGTTCGTGACTTCCAGCGCCATTCGGGCTGAAAGCCTCTCACTCAGCCCGCGCGAGCGCATCCGCGACGCCCATGAAGGCGCCGGCCTCGTCCACCGAGAAGGGTCCGATCGCGAGCCGCCTCAAGCTCTCCGTGTAGGCGTCGCCGAGATCGGCGATCAGGCTGCGGACGTAGGTGCCGGACGAGCACTCGATCTCGAAGCCCGCCCGATCGCCCTCGCGCCAGAGCTCCTCGAAGCGATGGACGATCACGTCACGCTCCCCGGGGTCCACGTCCTCGCCCCTTCGCGCCCGGCGGTAGGCGCGCTCCCCCCGCACCTTGACCGCCGAGTACGCCGGCGCGCGTTGGCGAATCGGGCCGGTCGGGAGCTCCAGCTGCCCCGACGGGACCGTTCCCGTCTCCGTGATCTCGCCCTCTGGGTCTCCCGTGGTCGAGACGGCTCCGAAACGGGCCGTCGCCCGGTAGAGCTTGGGGAGGGCCATGAAGCGGGATTGCAGGCGGGTGGCCTCCCGGCCCAACAGCACGATCAGCAGCCCCGTGGCGAAGGGATCGAGCGTGCCGGCGTGGCCGGCCTTCATGCCGCGTTCGCGGCGGACCCTGGCCACCACGTCGTGGGAGGTCGGCCCCGCGGGCTTGTCGACCAGCAGGACGCCCGCGCGGGCGGCCTCAGCGCTCGTCGTCGAGCTCGCCACGAAGCGACTCCACGAGCTCGTCGTACGGGAGGTCGGTCGAGAAGCCCGCCGCGCGTGGGTGCCCTCCGCCGCCATGGCGCCGCGCGATCGCGGAGACGTCGATGTCACCGCCCGTCGATCGCAGGCTCACCTTCCGCGCTGCGGTGCCTCCGTCGCCGCGGTCGCGGACAACAGCCGCGAGCCTCGCCCCCTCGAGCGAGCGAACGTAGTCGATGACACCCTCCGTGAGCGACTCGTCGGCGCCCGCCGCCGCGTAGTCCTCGTTCGAGATGTAGGTGATCGCAAGGGCCCCGCCGTCGATCCGCTCGATCCGCTCGAGCGCGCGAGATATCAGGCGCAGCTTCTCGAGCGGCACCCGCTCATAGAGACGGCGGTAGGTGTCGTGGACGTCGACGCCGGCCTCGATCAGCTCAGCGGCCATCCGATGCGCCGAGGGGCCGGCGTTCTCGTACATGAAGCGTCCGGTGTCCGTGACGAGGCCCACGTAGAGGGCGGACGCGATCTCAGGGGTGACGTCGGCTCCCAGCTCGCCCGCGATGCGGTAGACGATCTCGGCCGTGCACGAGGCGGCGGTGTCGACGAGGTTTACCGTGCCGAACCTCGTGTTGTCGTGATGGTGGTCGATGTTCAGGATCGGCCCGTCGTCGCGCTGGAGCGAGTCGACGGGCATGCGATCGATGTTCCCGCAGTCGAGGAACACGAGCGTGCGATCGACGAGGTCCACCGGCGGCTCGTGGAAGACGTCCGTGAGCGGGAGGAAGCGGTACTCGACGGGGAGCGGGAACTCCTTCGCCGCGAGGAACATCACCGAGTCCTTGCCGAGTTGGGTCAGGACCGCGTGCAGCCCGAGGAGCGAGCCCAGCGCATCGCCATCGGGCCCCTCGTGCGTCGTGAGCAGGAACCGCTCCCCGTCGCGGAGCGCCGCGACCACCCGATCGAGCTCGGATGACGCCTGGGTCGCCGTGCTCACTCCCCCTCCTCGAGCAGGCGCGAGAGACGCACGCCCCGCTCGGGAGCATCGTCGTAGACGAATTTGAGGGTGGGCGTGCGCTTGAGGCGCATCTCCCTGGCGATCGCGGCCTGAACGACGCCGTGCGAGGAAGCCAGCGCGGCGAGGGTGCTGTCGCGCTCGGCCTCTGAGCCCAGGACGCTCACGAAGACGCGCGCGCTTCGCAGGTCAGGGGATGTCTCGACGGAGGTCACGGTGACGAATCCAATGCGGGGGTCTTCGAGCTCCCCCGCGATCGCTGATGCGATCACCTCTCGCAGGGCCTCGTTCACCCTGCGCATACGCTCGGTCATCGTATGTCCTCCAGGCTCAGCAGGTCACGCTGGAAGGAGGCGGCGTCGCCGAGGCGCGCGAGGATGAATCGCTCGACCTCATCGGCCCGCGACGAGACCTCGCCGTCGCCCACGAGCGCGCATAAGAGCGTCGACCGCTGCCAGGTGGCGTGACCGTCGATCTCGGCGACGGAAGCGCCGAACCGCTGCCTGATCCCCGCTTTGAGCGAGTGGAGCGCCTTGCGCTTGCCCTTCAGATCGTGCGAGTCGGCGAAGTGCAGACGAACTTCGAGCAGGCAGACGAAGGGCGTCAAGCCAAGCCGCTACTGATCGAGCGTCTGCTCGACCTGGCGGGTCTCGAAGGCCTCGATGACGTCGCCGACCTTCACGTCCTGGAAGCCCTCCAGGACGATTCCGCACTCAAGGCCCTCGGTGACCTCCTGGACGTTGTCCTTGAAGCGGCGCAGCGACCCGATGCGGCCCGTCCACACGACTGTCCCCTCCCGTACGAGGCGAACCTCGGCAATGCGTGTGATCTTCCCGTCCGTGACCTCGCACCCGGCGATCGTCCCGACGCGAGAGGCGCGGAATAGCTCCTTCACGTCCGCCTGGCCGAGCGCCTCTTCGACCTCCACGGCCTCGAGCATGCCCTCCATCGCGGCCCGCAGGTCCTCCGTGACCTTGTAGATGACCGAATAGGTGCGGATCTCGACGCCCTCGCGCTCGGCCGCGCGCCGCGCGTCGGCGAGGGGCCGCACGTTGAAGCCGATGATGATCGCGTCGGAGGCGGATGCGAGCATGACGTCGGACTCGTTGATACCGCCCGTGGCGGCGTGGATGACGTTCACGGTGACCTGCTCCTGGGGCGCCTTCGCGATCTCGTCCTGAAGCGCCTCGAGCGAGCCGGACACGTCGGCCTTGAGCACGATGGCGAGCTCCTTGAGCGCGCCCTCGGTGGCCCGCGCGAACACCTCGTCGAGCGTGACCCGGCGAGCCTGGCGGCGGGCAAGCTGTTCGGTCTTAAGCCGGTGCGCGCGCTCCTGCGCGAGCTGGCGTGCGCGGCGGTCGTTCTCGACCATCTCCACGCGCTCGCCGGCCTCGCAGACGCCGTCGAACCCGAGGACCTCCACGGGATCGCCCGGCCGCGCGGCGGTGATGCGCGCCCCGGTGTGGTCCTGCATCGCGCGCACCCTCCCCCAGACCGGGCCGGCGACTACCGCGTCGCCAACCTCGAGGGTCCCTCTCTGAACGAGCACCGTGACGACCGGACCGCGGCCGGGATCGAGGTGCGACTCGATGACGGTGCCGGACGCGGGAGCGCTCGGATTCGCCTTGAGCTCCTCGACCTCCGCCACGAGCTGGAGCATCTCCAGAAGCTCCTCGAGCCCGTCTCCGGTCTTCGCGGAGACGTTCCCGAACACCGTGTCACCGCCCCAGTCCTCGGGGTTGAGGCCCTGCTGAGCGAGCTCGCCCTTCACGCGATCGGGGTTGGCGTCGGGAAGGTCGATCTTGTTGATCGCGACCACGATCGGCACGTCGGCCGCGCGAGCGTGGTCGATCGCCTCGATCGTCTGCGGCATGACGCCATCGTCCGCCGCGACGACGATGACGGCGAGGTCCGTGACCCGGGCTCCGCGCGCGCGCATCGCCGTGAACGCCTCGTGGCCCGGGGTGTCCAGGAAGGTGATGGTCCTGCCGTTGTGGCGGACCTGGTAGGCGCCGATGTGCTGCGTGATCCCGCCGGCCTCGCCCGCGGCCACCTCAGTCTCACGGATGCGGTCGAGGAGCGAGGTCTTGCCGTGGTCGACGTGGCCCATGATCGTCACCACGGGCGGCCGATCGACCAGGTCCTCCGCGGCGTCCTCGTAGGCCGGCTCCTCGGCCTCCTCGTCGGCGGCGCTCACCACGTCGACCTTCCGGCCCAGCTCCTTAGCGACGAGCTCGATCGTTTCGTCCGGAAGCGTCTGGGTGAGGGTCGCCATCTCGCCCATGCCCATCAGCGCCTTGATCACGTCCGCGCCGCCGACTCCAAATGTCTCCGCGACCTCGCGGACGGTGGCTCCGGAGCTCACGGTGACGACCTGCTCCTCCTCCGGCTCGACCGGCCCTCTATCGACCGGCTCCTCGAGCAGCGGCCGGCGGCGGCGGCCTCCGCGGCGCCGGGGTGGTCGGCTCGGCGGGGGCGGTGGCTGATGGTCGCGCCGGGAGGCCTGGGAGTCGATCACGACGCGCCTGCGACGGCGCTGGCCGGTGCCTCCGGATGCGGCCGTGCCCTGGGGCCGAACCGGCCTGACGGGCTCGACCGGCTTCGCCTCGGCGGCCTGCTTCGGCGGTGCGCCGTCGCCGGCGGCCGCCGCGGGCTCGGGGGATGCGTCGCCGCCGCCGTTACGCGCGGCAAGCGCCTTCGCGGCAACGTCCTCCTCGACGCTCGAGGCGGCGGCCTTGACCTCGACCCCGGCGTCGTTCAGCGCCGCGATCACCTCCTTACTGGTGAGGCCCCGCTCCTTGGCGATCTCGTGAACGCGCTTCTTCATGCGTCGGAATCCTCGGCCGGAGCCGCGGATTCCTCGGATGCCTCGGCGCCGACGCTCGCGGCGGCCTCCGCTTCCGCGTCGGAGCCGTTCACATCCTCGGATGCGCCGGCGCCGTCCGCGCCGTCACCCTCGAGCTTCTCGTCGGCTTCCTCGATCTGCTCCGCGGCCTCCTCGGCCTCCGCAAGCTCCGAACCGCTGCCCGCCGGCTGCTCCGCTCCCGCCGGAATCTCTTGCCCTCGCTGATCGCTCGAGCTCTCTTCTTCTGTTCCCGCGTCCGCGCCGGCTGGGTCTGCGACGACCTGCTCGGTCTGCGGGGGCTCGGGCGCAGCGTCCTCGGCGGGAGCATCGGGCGTCTCGTCGGCCGGCGCCTCCTCGAACGCGGCCTCGGCCTTGGCGACGATTTCGGCCACCTCGCCCTCCGAGGCGTCGGGGTTGGCGAGCTCCGCGATTTCCTGCTCGGAGAGGCCCGAGAGGACCGTCACCTGGTTGGTGCCGAACCGAGCGAGGGCCTGGTGCTGCGGCAGGCCGCAGTAGCGAGAGCCTGGGAGCGAGGCGTTCGGGCACCGGCGCCCAGCGGAGAGGACCGCCGCGCAGCGGCCGTCAAGCTCCTGCTCGGCCTCCTCGTACTCGATCTCGTCTTCCTGGCTGAACTCGGTCTCCGACTTGATGTCGACCCGCCATCCGGTGAGCTTCGCGGCCAGGCGCGCGTTCTGACCCTCGCGGCCGATCGCGAGCGAAAGCTGATCGTCCGGGACGACGACGGTCGCCTGCTTGTTCTCGTCGTCGACGAGGACCTCGCGCACGCGCGCCGGTGAGAGCGCCTTGGCGACGAAGCGGGCGGGCTCGTCGTTGTGGGGGATGATGTCGATCTTCTCGCCGCGCAGCTCGGAGACGACCATGCGCACGCGCGAGCCGCGCGGCCCGACGCAGGCGCCCACGGGATCGACTCCGTCCGTGTGCGACACGACCGCGATCTTCGAGCGGTAGCCAGGCTCACGTGCGACGCCGACGATCTCGACGAGCTCGTCGGCGACCTCGGGAACCTCGAGCGCAAACAATTCCTTGATGAGCTCCGGGCTTCGCCGCGAGACCACCACGCTCGGCCCCTTGCCCTCAGCGGAGACGTCGGTGATCACAGCCTTCACCCTCATGCCGTGGTCGTAGCGCTCGTTCCAGACCTGCTCGGAGCGCGGCAGGAGCGCCTCAACCCGCTCGCGGAGCTGGACCAGCGTGTAGCGGTTGTCCGACTGCTGGATGATGCCCGTGACGAGCTCGCCCACGCGGTCGCGGTACTCCTCGTACATCATCATCCGCTCGGCCTCGCGAATGCGCTGGAGGATCACCTGCTTGGCGGTCTGGGCGGCGATCCGCCCGAAGTCGTCGGGGGTGACGTCGCGGCTCGTGATCTGGTCCGCGTAGGGAGCGAGGATCTCCGGATCCAGCTCTGGCTCCTCGGGCTCGCGGAACTCGCCGGTCTCGGGATCGATCTCCTGCTCGGCGTCCTCGGCCACCTCGGCGAGGAGCTTCTCCTCGAGCTCGGGCGGGAGGATCAGCTCGTAGACGCGAAAGTCGGCGGTGCTTCTGTCGAGGTCGACGCGCGCGTACCTGGCGGCACCGGGCGTCTTCCGGTAGGCGGAGAGCAGCGCGTCCTCGAGGGCGGCCATCAGGGTCTCGGCGTCGATTCCCTTCTCCTGCTCGAGGACGTGAACCGCTTCGACGATCTCTCGGCTCATGCGCCCGCCTCCGTGGGGATCAGGTTCGAGCGGTGAATCGCAGCCAGCGGGATGGCCCGCTCATCGGCGTCCAGGCGCAGCGAGACCTCGTTGTCGTCGGCCGCCACGAGCTCACCGCTGAAGTTCCTCTGCCCGTCAATCGGATCGCGCGTGCGCACGCGTACGCGTGCGCCGAGGAAGCGCTGGAAATGCTCCGGCTTCGTCAGCGGGCGGTCCAGTCCGGGTGAGGAGACCTCGAGGGTGTAGCTGTCGAGAAGGTCGCGGAGCGCGGCCGTCACCCCCTCGCAGACCGCGAGGTCCACCCCGCCCGGCCGGTCGACGTAGAGCCGAAGCGACTCTGCCGCGGGCCGTTCGAGCATGACCAGCTCGAGCTCGGGATCGAACTCGGCGAGGCGCGTCTCGATGGTCTTCTCAAGGTCTTCCGATTGCAACTTCTCTCCTCCAAACACCCGCGATCCGGCGAAAAAAAAGTGGGCCCGGGCCCACCTCTCACAAGAAGTTCGGGTGCGGTTAAGAACTCGGGTGAGTATAGCCGCGCCATCGTGCCTGGCCGGGCGCGCAAAAGCGTGTCGTCAGCCCTCGACCAAGAGCGTGACGGGGCCGTCGTTTGTGAGCTCAACGGCCATGCGCGCGCCGAAGACTGCGCGCCTCGCGCCGAGGCGGTCGCAGAAGCGCTCGTACAGCGGCTCGGCGATGTCGGCCGGCGCGGCGCGCGCGTAGCTCGGCCGGTTTCCGCGCGTCGAATCCCCGTAGAGGGTGAACTGGCTCACGCACAGCACCTCGCGATCGCCCAGGGGCACATTCATCCTGCCGTCGGCGTCGTCGAACACCCTCAGCGCTCGGATCTTGTCGGCGAGCCGATCGGCGGCCTGCTCGCCGTCGTCAGTTGCAATCCCCAGCAGGACCAGCAGGCCGGGGCCGATCGAAGCCACCTCGGCGCCCTCGACGGACACGGCGGCCCTCGTGACGCGCTGAACGAGCGCCCTCAACGGCTATCTCGCCGCGCGCTCCCGGTATTCCCGGTAGTCGCGGCGCTCGGGCCGCAGGCACGCGGCGATGGCGAGGTGGCGGCGGGCACGCTGGCGCTCACCGGTAAGGGTCAGGGCGCGGCCGAGGCAGAAGTGGGCGTAGTCGTTGACCGGGTAGCGCTCGACGACCGCCTCGAACTCCACAGCGGCCTCCGAGAACTGGCGGGAGCGGAAGTACGCCCGCCCGAGGGCCTCGCGGATCGATGCCTTCTCCGGCGCCACCCGGGCGGCCTTGCGAAGGGGAACTGTGGCCTGCTCGAAGTCGCCGTGCTCGAGAAGCGACATCCCCCGCTGGTAGAGGTCGTACAGCTGCTCCTCGGGCACCTACTCAGTGTAAGCAGGGGCGCGAATCGCCTCGACGCGGTCGAGAATCGCGTCGGCGACGTCCTCCTTCGAGGCGAGAGGGACCTCGTGGCGCTCGGTGGGCTCGACGATCGTGACCTCGTTGCGCTCGGAGTCGAAGCCGATGTCGGCCCGCGACACGTCATTGAAGACGATGGCGTCCAGGCCCTTGCGCTCGAGCTTCGATGCGGCTCGCTCGATGGCCTCCGCACCGTGCTCGGCCGCGAAGCCGACGATGGTCTGTCCATTGCGGCGATTGCTCGCCGCAGCCGCGACGATGTCCTCGGTGCCCACCAGGCGCAGGTCGAGGCCGTCGCCCTCGCTGCGCTCGAGCTTTCCGGACGCTGCCACCGCCGGGCGGTAATCGGCCACCGCGGCCGCCATCAGCAGGATGTCCGCGCTCGGAAGCTCGGAGCCGACCGCGGCCGCCATCTCCGCAGTGCTCCCCACGTCGATCCTCCGCACGCCCGCCGGAACGGCAAGGCCTACGTTCGCGGCGACCAGCGTCACCGAGGCGCCGCGCGCCGCGGCGCGGTCGGCGAGGGCGAGTCCCATCCGCCCGCTCGAGCGGTTGCCGATGAAGCGGACCGGATCGATCGCCTCACGCGTCCCGCCCGCGGTGACGAGGACCCGCAGGCCGTCCCACGGCCCCAGCGCTCGCGGAACCATTGCCTCGACGGTCGCGAGAAGCCTCTCGGGGGCGGGCAGGCGGCCGACACCATGCTCGCCCCTCGACGCGAGCGGTCCGTCGTCGGGATCAACGACGGTGACCCCACGCGATCGGAGCGTCTCGAGGTTCGCCTGGGTCGCTGGGTCACGGTACATGCGGTCGTTCATCGCCGGCGCCACGGCGCGAGGCGCCTGGCAGGCGAGGAAGGTCGTCGCAAGGAGCGAGTCGCAGATCCCGGCGGCAAGCTTCGCGACGGTGTTCGCCGAGGCGGGGGCGACCAGGAACGCGTCGGCGTTCGCCGCGAGCTCGAGGTGGCCGATCGGATCGTGATCGGGCGCGGGCTGGCCCGGAAAGGCGCCGCGCAACGGGTCGCGGGAGAACTCGTCGACGAGGACGGGCGCGCCGACGATCCCCTCGAACGACGCGCGGCCCACGAATCGCTCGGCGGCCGGGGTCATCACCACCCTCACGGCGTGGCCGGCTCGCGTGGCGAGGCGGGCGAGCTCGATCGCCCTGTACGCGGCGATGCCGCCGCTGACGCCGAGCAGGATCCGCGCCACTGCCGCCCTCTGGATGCCGCCGCCCTAGGAGCGGTAGTGGTAGTTGAGCTTGCCCGTGGCGAGCTCTTCGAGCGCGATCGTCAGGTAGTTGCCCGACTGGGCCTCGACCATCGGGGGGGTGTACTCCTCGTAGCTGCCCTCGCCGAGAGCTCGGTAATAGCTGTTGAGCTGGCGCGCCCGCTTCGCCGCGACGAGGACGGCGGCGTAGTGCGAGTCGGTCCGCTCGAGGAGCTTGTCTACACGTGGCTTGATCATGTAGCGGTTGATTGTAGGGAGAGCTCGTCGCGGACTATCCGCTCCAGCTCCCTCGCCGCACGGTCGATGTCATCGTTCACCACGACGTGCGGGAACTCACCGCGCGCCGCGAGCTCGCTCTTGGCCACCTCGAGGCGATCTGCGATCTCCTCCGGTGAATCCGTGCCGCGTCGCTCCAGCCGCTTGCGCAGGGAGTCCGCGTCGGGCGGGGCGATGAAGACCTGCACCGACTCCGGCATCGCCGCGCGGACCTGGCGAGCGCCCTGGACTTCGATCTCGAGCACGACCGAGCGTCCCGCGGCAAGCCGCACGTCGACCTCGCTTCGCAGCGTCCCGTAGCGGTTGGCGCTGTAGGCCGCGTGCTCGAGGAAGGCGCCGGCTCGGGCCCGCTCCTCAAACTCCCCCCTCGAGAGGAAGTGGTAGTCGACGCCCTCGCCCTCGCCGCCGCGCGGTTGCCGGGTCGTCGCCGAGACGGAGAGCTCGAGGCCATCGACCGACGACAGGAGTCGCTTGATCAACGTCCCCTTGCCGACGCCCGAGGGCCCGGTGATCACGAAGACCTTGGCCACTCCTCAATACCTACCTTGAGGAGCGGACGCCTGGTGCGAGTTCGCCCCGTGCGCTACCGGCGGAGGAATGCCACGAGCTCGCCGCGCTGGCGCTCGGAGAGGCCCCCGATCGTCTTCGACGGGGAGATCCGGCACTGGGTCAGGATCTTGTTCGCCTTCACGCGGCCGTACTTCGGGACAGCGACGATCATGTCGAACGCCTTCGCCGACAGCACGTACTCGGGCGGGTCGCGGAGCAATTGCTCGATCTTGACCTTGCCGGCCTTGAGGTCCCGCTTGAGCTGCGCGCGAGCCGATCGAATCTCGTTCGCTCGGCGGAGCGCCCTCATCCGCTGTTCGGTGGTCCTCTCTGGGACGGCGGACGGAGCGGTGTCGACGGCGGGGACCATCCGGCGGCGGCGATTATATGCCTGCGTCTGCGAGGCGCAAGGGGGTTCGCGCAAATTTCGGGGAAATTCGCTTCGACCTTAAGTTGAGGTCGAGGTGACCGGATCCGATCTCGGCCGCTTGCCTGCGTCCGGACGTCGCTCCCGGCGGCGCTCGAGCTCCGCCTCGAGCTCGCTCCGGACCCGCTCGGCCGCGAGCGGATCCAGGAAGCTCGCGGTGCCGACGGCGACTGCGGTCGCGCCGACATCGAGAAGATCAAGCGCGTGTCGTCCCTCCTCGACGCCGCCCATCCCGACCACCGGTATCGCAACCGCGTCGGCGACCTGCCGCACCTGTTCGAGCGCGATCGCGCGGGTCGCCGCTCCCGACAGACCGCCGCCTCCGCCTCCGAGCCACGGCCGGCCGCTGTGCGGTTCCAGCGCATGGGCCTTCAGGGTGTTGACGAGCGAGACGGCCGACGCCCGCCCGGCCTCCGCCGCGCGGGCGATCTCCGCGGGCGATGCCACGTTGGGCGTGAGCTTCACGATCAGCGGCACGTCGGTAAGCGGCCGAACCGCCTCGAGCAGGGCGAAGGTCTCGTCCGGGCGCTCGCCGACGATGAGCCCCGACTCGACGTTCGGACACGACACGTTGAGCTCGATCGCGGCGACCTCGGGCCGCTCGCCGACGCCCGTGACAAGCCGCGCGAAGCCATCGTGCGTGGTCGCCATCACCGATACGACGAGCGGGACCGGCAATTCCGCGAGCCGTGGGAGGTCTTGCGAGAGAAAGCCGTCGAGCCCCCTGTTCGGCAGCCCGATCGAGTTGACGAGGCCGGCCGGGGTCTCATACAGGCGCGGCGGAGGGTTCCCCGCGCGTGGCTCAGGGGTGATGGTCTTCGAGACGAATGCCGAGAAGGGGAAGCGCTCATAGAGCCGGTCACCAAAGGCCCGGCGGGCGGCGATCGCGTCGAAGGTCCCGCTCCCGTTGATGATCGGGTGCTCGAGGCGCAGGCCCGCAATCTCAAGCCCGGTCAATGCCCGGACCCCGCGACGAGTGCAGTAGCCACGTCGTCGGCCCGCACCACCGGGCCGTCGACGCAGAGCCGCATGAACCCGCCGGCCGCGAGGGGAACCGCACAGCCGAAGCACGCGCCGAAGCCGCAGGCCATCGGAGCCTCCATCGCGAGCTCCGCGGCCAGGTCCCGCGCGAGGCACATCTCACGCACCGCCTCGAGCATCGCGGGCGGCCCGCACGCGTAGACGGCGGCGCCCTCGACGTCGTCTCCCTCGAGCAGGACGGCGAGCAGGTCGGTCACGTAGCCTCTGTGCCCGGCGTGCCCGTCCTCGCTGGCGAGGCGGATCTCGGAGCACAAACTGGGCTTCGCGCTCCGCCCGACATCACCGCTCCTTGACGGTGCTCCGCGCTCGCTTGCGAAGAGCTCCAGCCCCCCGGCGTGCCGCTCGTCGCGAAAGCCGAGGAGGGTTCGCGTCGGGACGCCGGTGCGAGCAAGGCGGCTGCGAAGGATGGCGAGTGGCGCGATCCCGATTCCGCCCCCTATTAGGATCGCCCCGGGGGCGCCCGGGACGAGCTCGTCCGGCGCGGTGAACGGCCGGCCGAGAGGGCCCACGATCCATAGCCCCTCGCCCGCCTCGAGCCGCGTCAGCCTGTCGGTCCCCGGACCCACCGCCTCGGCGAGGAAATCGAGGCGGACCCCGCTGTCACCGGGCTCCGCCGCCGCGACCGAGAAGGCGCGCGAAAGGTAGGGGCGGCCCCCGCCCCCACCCCACCCTCGCTCGGCGGCCAGCATGTAGAACTGGCCCGGGGCCGGCTCGGGGCCCTCGGAGTCGAGGGCGGAGAAAACCACGTACGCGCCGGTGTCGCGGCGGCCGGTTACCGCGCACAGCCGCCTTCCCGGCGGCGCCGGGACTCGCTCGATCACGGGACCGCCGTGGAGGACGGGGCGGGCACCCCCTGGTGGAGCTCCTGCAGGCACCGGGGCTCGTGCCCGTTCCCTCGCTGGGCCGAAATCGCCCGCACGGCGGCCGAGGCCCCCGTCATCGTCGTGATGCAGGGGATCCCGTGGCGAACGGCCGCGGTTCGAATCTCGTAGCCGTCCGCGCGGGCGCCGCTGCCGGTCGGAGTGTTGATGACCATGTCGACCTCGCCGCCTCGGATGTAGTCGACGACGTGGGGCGAGCCCTCTGCGATCTTGTTGATCGCCTTCACGGGCACACCCATGCGCGATATCGCCTGGGCGGTGCCGTGGGTGGCGATGATCTGGAGGCCCATGTCGTGGAAGCGCGCCGCGAGCTGGGTTGCGGCCGGCTTGTCGGTGTCGGTGACGGTGATGAAGATCGTCCCGCTCGTCGGCAGGGAGACGCCCGCCGCCGACTGCGCCTTGCCGAACGCGGTGGGAAAGTCGGCCGCGATCCCCATCACCTCGCCCGTCGATTTCATCTCCGGGCCCAGGACCGCGTCGGCGCCGGCGAAACGGGCGAACGGGAGCACCGCCTCCTTGACGCTGACGTGACCCGCAGGCGCGTCGGGGATCCGCTGGTCGGCGAGCGACTCGCCCAGCATCAGCCGGCACGCGATCTTCGCGAGCGGCGCGCCGATCGCCTTCGAGACGAAGGGGACCGTGCGCGAGGCCCGGGGGTTGGCCTCGATGACGTAGAGCTTCCCTCCGGCGACCGCGTACTGCACGTTGATGAGGCCGATCACCCCCAGCTCCAGCGCGATGCGCCGTGTCACCGCGCGGATCTCCTCGAGCATCTCCTCGCCAAGGCTCATCGGGGGGAGCACGCAGGCGGAGTCGCCTGAGTGGACTCCGGCCTCCTCGACGTGCTGCATGATCCCCGCGACCCTCACATCCTCTCCGTCGGCCAGGGCGTCGACGTCGACCTCGATCGCGTCCTCCAGGAACCGGTCGAGCAGCAGCGGGTGCTCCTGGTCGGCCTTCACGTTCGCCTCGAGGTACGCGGCGAGCCCCTCGGGCGAGTAGCAGATCTCCATCGCCCGGCCGCCGAGGACGTATGAGGGCCGGACGAGCAGCGGGAAGCCGACGTCCTCGGCGATCGAGACGGCCTCGTCGGCCGAGAGCGCAGTGCCGTACGGCGGATGGACGATGTCGAGGCGGCGCAGGAGCGCGCCGAAGCGACCGCGATCCTCGGCCAGGTCGATGGCGTCGACCGGCGTGCCGAGGAGGGGTACCCCGGCCTCCGTGAGGGCCGCGGCCAGCCGCAGCGGCGTCTGTCCACCGAACTGGACGATCACCCCCTCAGGGCGCTCGACCTCGACCACGGCGAGCACGTCCTCGGCGGTGAGGGGCTCGAAGTAGAGGCGGTCGGAGGTGTCGTAGTCGGTGGAGACGGTCTCCGGGTTGCAGTTCACCATCACCGCGTCCCGGCCCGACTCGCGAACCGTCATCGCGGCGTGGACGCAGCAGTAGTCGAACTCGATCCCCTGGCCGATGCGATTCGGGCCGGCGCCGAGGATGACCACCGACGGCCGGTCTCCACGGCGGACCTCCGACGCGTCGGTACGCTCGTGGGCGGAGTAGTAGTAGGGCGTGCGGGCCTCGAACTCGGCCGCGCAGGTGTCGACCGACTTGTAGGTGCGGACGAGCCCATCGGTGCCGTCGCCCTCGAGCGCGAGCGCGCGAAGCTCGCGCAGGAACCAGGGATCGATCGAGGTCCGGCTGCCGATCTCGTCCACCGATGCGCCGCGGCAAAACGCCTCGGCGACCAGGTCGAAGCGATCCGAGGACGGCGTCTCGAGGCGTCGGAGGAGATCGGCGTCGTCCTCGGGCGCGACCGTCGGCGAATCGAGCTCGCGCGACCGCATCGCCTTCGCGAATGACTCGCGGAAGGTCCGGCCAATCGCCATGACCTCGCCAACTGACTTCATGTGCGTCGTGAGCGATCCCTCCGCGCCCGGGAACTTTTCGAACGCGAAGCGAGGCACCTTGGTGACCACGTAATCGATCGTGGGCTCGAAGGCGGCCGGGGTTGCCCGGGTGATGTCGTTCGGGATCTCCTCGAGCGCGTAGCCGACCGCCAGGCGAGCGGCGATCTTGGCGATCGGGAAGCCGGTCGCCTTCGAGGCGAGCGCCGAGGAGCGTGAGACGCGCGGGTTCATCTCGATGACGACGATCTCGCCGCTGGAGGGGTTGACCGCGAACTGGATGTTCGACCCGCCGGTCTCCACGCCCACCGCGCGGATGACGCGAAGGGCCTGGTCGCGGAGCTCCTGGTAAAGGCGGTCGGTGAGCGTCTGCGCCGGCGCCACGGTCACCGAGTCGCCCGTGTGCACGCCCATCGGGTCGATGTTCTCGATCGAGCAGATCACGACGACGTTGTCGTTGCGATCGCGCATCACCTCGAGCTCGAACTCCCCCCAGCCGAGCACCGACTCCTCCACCAGCACCTGGTTGATCGGGCTCGCGGCCAGCCCCTCCGAGACCACGCCGAGGAGCTCTGTCTCCGTGCGGCCCACGCCGCCCCCCTGTCCGCCGAGGGTGAACGCCGGGCGGACGATCGCCGGCAGTCCGATGTTCCCGTCGCCGACCCCGGCCTCGACCTCGGCGATCGAGGTCACGATCGTCGACCAGGGGACGCGCAGGCCTGCGTCCTCCATCGTCTGCCTGAAGGCCTCGCGGTCCTCCGCTCGATGTATCGCCTCGTAGTCGGCGCCGATCAGCTCGACGCCGTATCGCTCGAGGGTCCCGTCGTCGTGCAGGGCCTTGGCGAGGTTGAGAGCGGTCTGCCCCCCGAGCGTGGGCAGCAGCGCTTCGGGGCGCTCGCGGGCGATGATTGCCGCGACCGAGGGGGGCGTGAGCGGCTCGACGTAGGTCCGGTCGGCGAACTCCGGGTCGGTCATGATCGTCGCGGGGTTCGAGTTGACGAGGACGACCTCGTACCGCTCCTCCCGCAGGACCTTGCAGGCCTGCACGCCCGAGTAGTCGAATTCCGCCGCCTGACCGATCACGATCGGGCCCGAGCCGATCAGGAGGATCTTGGAGATGTCGTCCCGCCTCGGCATCAGCTCACCCGGCCATCTCCACGAACTCGTCGAAGAGATGCCGCGCGTCGTGCGGGCCGGGGCCCGCCTCCGGGTGGTACTGCACCGTGCGGGCCGCGACGTCCTTCAGCACGAGCCCCTCGACGGTTCGGTCGTAGAGGTTCAGGTGCGAGAGCTCCGCGGCCCCGAAGTCGGTGTCCCAGCGCACCGGCTCGTCCGCCTCGAGCCGCTGCTCGCCGTCGGGGCCGCGGACGGCGAAGCCGTGGTTCTGCGAGGTGATCTCGATCCGGCCCGTCGCGAGCTCCTTGACGGGGTGGTTGGCACCGCGGTGGCCGAACGGCAGCTTGAATGTCTCGAGACCGACCGCCCGGCAGAGGAGCTGGTGCCCGAGGCAGATGCCGACGACGGGCCGCTTGCCGACCAGGCCGCGAACCGTCCCGACGACGTAGTCGAGCGCCGCGGGATCGCCGGGGCCGTTCGCAAGGAAGACGAGGTCTGGATCGCGTTCCATCACCTCCTCCGCGCTCGCCGCGCAGGGCAGGAGCGTCAGCCGGCAGTCGCGCTCGCGGAACTGGCGGATGATCGAGCCCTTGATGCCCGTGTCGAGCGCCACGACGTGTGGGCCGTCGCCGTCGAGCTCGACCGGCTCGGGCGACGTCACGGTGCGGGCGTAGTCGGCTCCGGCCATCGACGGCTCCGCCACGACCCGTTCGGCGGCATCAGCGGCCGTCACGCCCGCGTCGAAGATCCCGCCGCGCATCGCGCCCGCGGCGCGGATCCGTCGCACGAGCTCGCGCGTGTCGACGCCGCTGATCGCCGGCACGCCGGTGTCGCGCAGCCAGTCGACCCAGCCCCCCTCGGCTTCCGCCGCGTCCTCGCCGTTCTTGGCCTCTCGCATGACGACGGCCCTCGCGTGCGGACGATCCGCCTCCATCGCTGCCGCGCTGACGCCGTAGTTGCCGACCAGCGGATAGGTGAACGTGATGATTTGCCCCGCGTAGGAGGGGTCGGTCACGGCCTCCTGGTAGCCGGTCATCGACGTGTTGAAGACGACCTCGCCCGTGACTGGGTGGGCTGCGCCGCAGAGCTCCCCATCGAGGCGCGCACCGTCCTCGAGCAGGAGATAGCCCGCCGCGCCCATTACAGACACTGGACCGCGCTTCGCAACGGCTCTTCTCCTTTTTCGGGCTCCGCGCTCAAGTCACGAGCTCCTGCACGGCCTTGAACTCCGGAGCGTCGGAGCTGCCGAGCAGCTCGAACAGCACGGCCTCGACGCTCGTCAGGGTCGCGCCCGCTCGCTCCGCCCGTCGCAGCGCAAGCGCGGCGTCGCCCTCGCTGCGCGATCCGACTGCGTCGGCGACGATCTGCACGTCGGTCCCTGACTCGAGCAGGTCGAGCACGGTCTGGGCGACGCAGACGTGGGCCTCGATGCCGCAGACGATCGCCTGGTCGCGCCCCCCAAGATCGAACCCTTCGGCGCCGGACGCCGAGAAGCGAACCTTTTCCAGTCGGAGAGCCTCGGCGGGGAGGTACTCGGCGATCTCCGGGACCGTCGCTCCCAGGCCCTTGGGGTACTGCTCGGTCACGACGACCGGCACGCCGAGCTCGCCTGCGCCCCGCACGAGCGTGCCAACGGCGTTGCCGATCTGATCGAACGCCGGCACAGCCTTGCGGAATGCCTCCTGCACGTCGATGACGACGAGCGCCGCGCGGTCCCGTTCCAGCTTCACGCGGCGACACCCACCGAGAAGGCACGATTGCGAAAGGCGATCCGCCCGGCGGCGACCGTCACGAGCACCCGGCCGCGAAGGGCCCGGCCGGCGAACGCCGAATTTTCCGAGCGGCTCTCCCAGCCCTCGGCGCCCGCCTCCCACTCTGAGTCGAGGTCGCAGAGGACGAGGTTCGCCTCGGCACCCTGGCTGATGCGCGGCGGCTCCAGGTCGAGGACCGAGGCTCCGGCGCCGAGCCGGTCGACGAGCACTGAGAGGTCGAGGGTCCCCGGCAGCACGAGCTCGGTGTGGAGGACGGCGAACGCCGTCTCGAGCCCGGTGACCCCGTTCGCGGCTGACTCGAACGGCACCTCCTTCTCGTCGATCGAGTGGGGCGCGTGGTCGGTGGCGACGCACTCGATGAGTCCGCTGCGAACGGCCTCCACGAGCGCCTCGACGATCCTCCTCGGCACGCAGCGGCGAGTGCATCTTGAACCTTGGGTCGAGGCTTCGCACGGACTCGTCGGTGAGCACCAGGTGGTGGGGCGTCACCTCGCACGTGATCGCGACCCCGGCCTCCTTGGCGGCTGCGACGGCGACGATCGACTCGCGGCACGACAGGTGCTGTACGTGGATGCGCGCCCCTTCGTAGGCGGCGATCTGCGCATCGCGGGCGATCATGGTCGACTCCGAGAGGGTCGGGATGCCGGCTAGCCCGAGCGCCGCGGAGACCTCGCCCTCGTGCATGACGCCGTCGCCTGAGAGCTCCGGGTCCTCCTCGTGAAGGGCGAGCGGCAGCTCGGTGATTGCCTGGTATTGAAGGGCGCGGCGCAGCACGCGAGAGCTCTTCACGGGCAGGCCGTCGTCGGAGAACCCGACGGCGCCCGCCTCCCGAAGCTCGAGCATGTCCGTCAGCTCCTCGCCCCGCATCCCCCTCGTCACGCAGGCCATGAAGCCGATCGGAACCGCTGCGTCGCGCGCCGCGCGTTCGCGCAGCGATTCGACGTCAGCGGGGCTGTCGACGGGCGGGGCGGTGTTCGCCATGGCACCGATCCCGCAGTAGCCGCCCGCGGCGGCAGCGCGGCTTCCGGTCTCGA
Source organism: uncultured Actinomycetes bacterium (assembly GCA_963841455.1). Lineage (GTDB taxonomy): Bacteria > Actinomycetota > Thermoleophilia > Solirubrobacterales > 70-9 > JAWVFM01. Next base: position 291,942 of record CAWJCU010000007.1, on the reverse strand, counting down.
GGTCCTCCTCGTCCTCCCGGCCGGGGGTCCGCAGGTGGACGTGCGGGTCGAAGAAGGCCGGGAACACGTGGAGACCCTCGGCCTCGATGACCTCTGCATCGGGCAGCGCCGCGGCTCCGGCCTCTGCCAGCTCGGCGATCTCGCCGCGCCGCACCACCACGTCGCGGCGCTCGTCGAGCTCGCTCGCCGGGTCGAGCACTCGAGCCCCGCGAACAATCAGGTCACCGCGCTCCTCGCCCGCACCGCGCCAGTCGAGCGAGGAGATCGCCCTCACGCGGGCTCCCCGATGGGCGTCGGGGCCTCGAGCTCCTCATCGGCCATCCGCGCGCCTCCGCCGGGCCGGTCCCGGCCCGCGAGCAGCTCGTAGAGCACCGCCATCCGAACGTAGAGACCGGCCTCCACCTGCTCGGCGATCAGCGAGCTCGGCCCGTCGATGACCTCCGGCGCGAGCTCGACCCCGCGGTTCACCGGTCCCGGGTGCATCAGGAGCTGGCGCGGGCCGAGCCGGCGGGCGTCGATCTGGTAGCGGGCCGCGTACTCGCGCATCGAAGGCACGAACGACTCCGTCATGCGCTCGCGCTGCATCCGCAGCGCGTAGACCACGTCGGCCTCGGCGAGTCGGTCGAGGTCGTAGACGACCTCGCACCCGAGCGCCGCCTCGATCCCGCGAGGTATCAGCGTCGGCGGCCCGCAAACCGTGACCTTCGCACCCATCACCGTGAAGGCCAGGATCCCGGATCGCGCCACGCGGCTGTGGAGGACGTCACCAACGATCCAGATGCTCTTGCCGTCGATTGTCCCGACCCGGCGTCGCAGCGCGAGGAGGTCGAGCAGGGCCTGCGTCGGGTGCTCGTGCTTGCCGTCGCCCGCGTTCACGACCGCGGCGTCCGTCCACCTCGACACGAGGGCCGCAGCCCCGGCCTCGGGCGCACGGATCACGATCGCCTCCGGGCCGTAGGCCGAGAGCGTCGCGATGGTGTCCTTGAGCGACTCTCCCTTCTCGACCGAGGACCCGGTCGCCTTCACCGAGATGACGTCGGCCGACAGCCGCTTCGCGGCAAGCTCGAACGACGAGCTCGTGCGAGTGCTCGCCTCCATGAACAAACTGACGATCGTGCGGCCGCGAAGCGTCGGGACCTTCTTGATGTCGCGCCGACCCACCTCGGCGAAGCTCTCGGCCCGCTCGAGGATGCGTTCGATGTCATCGCGGTCGAGGTCCGCGATCGAGAGCAGGTGGTTCACGAGGCCACACCCCCTGCGGTGGCTTCGCCATCTGACACGCGTCTTTCGGTGCTGAAGCACCTCATGACACACCCGCACGGGCCGGCGTTGCTCCGATCGCCACCTCATCGACGCCGTCGGTCTCCTCGAGGCGGACGTAGACGCGCTCGGCGCGTGCGGTCGGGAGGTTCTTGCCGACGTAATCGGGCCTGATCGGCAGCTCGCGGTGGCCGCGGTCGGCGAGCACGGCGAGCTGAACCCGCTCCGGGCGCCCGTAGTCGAAGAGGGCCTCGATCGCGGCGCGGGCGGTGCGGCCCGTGAACATGACGTCGTCGACGAGCACGATCGTGCGCCGGGCGAGGTCGAAGTCGAGGTGGGAGGCGTGCACCACCGGCTGGGCGATCGGGTCGCGCGCGTCCACGTCGTCGCGGTAGAAGGAGATGTCGAGGTCGCCGAACGGGACTTCGGACCCGGTCAGCTCGCCGACGAGAGCGTGCAGCCTGCGGCCGAGCGCCGCGCCTCGGGTGTGGATCCCGACGAGGGCGACCGAGTCGTCGCCGGGGTTCTTCTCAACGATCTCATGTGCGATCCGCACCAGCGTCCGGCGCAGATCGTCGCGGTCGAGCACGACCTTCTCTGCCATTCACGCGCCCCTTCCTGGCCTCTCTGGACCGGGTTAAAGGAACCGACGGGCGGAGCCTAGCAGCGCCCGTGGATCCCAACCGACGGCGACCTCGCCGCGTGCGAACATGGCGCCGATGGAGGGTGCTGTCCGCGAGCCCGCATGAGCGCGGAGCTCACCAAAGGAGGAGTGGTGCTGCGAAGCGCGAGAAAATGTCTTTGAAGCCGGAGACCCGCGAGGTGATCGAGGTCCATCGGGCCGCGGGGCGCGGCTTCGAGGCCGGCGGCCTTCGAAGCTTCGTTCGCGAGCGCGGAAGCCCGAAGGGGGGCACCGCGGTGCTGGTGCACGGCGTCCCGTCGAGCTCGTTCCTCTACAGGAAGGTGCTGCCGCCGCTTGCCGACGAGGGGCTTCGAGCCGTTGCGTTCGACCTCCCGGGCCTGGGGCTGGCCGATCGCCCGGCGGATTTCGACTACTCGTGGTCGGGCCTCGCAAGCTGGTTCGGCGCGGCGATGGACGCCCTCGAGCTCGATCGCGTTCACCTGGTGGTCCACGACATCGGCGGCCCGATTGCCTGCGAGTGGGCCGTCCAGAATCCCGGGCGAGTGCTCTCGCTGACGGCCCTGAACACGATGCTCGACCCCGCCACCTTCCGCCGACCATGGTCGATGGCGCCGTTCGCGACGCGGGGCGTCGGTGAGGCGTGGCTGCGCGGTACCCCGCGCCCGGCGTTCCGGCGGCTTTTCCTGAGCCAGGGCATCGCCGACCGCGCGGCGATAACCAACGCCGAGATCGACGCCTACTACTACCTCCTGCGAAGAGGCGACGGGGGCCGTGCGTTCCTGCGCATCATGCGCGGGTTCGAGCTCACGGCCGACAAGCGGCGCTTCCTATGGGCGGGCCTCGCCAAGCGCCCTTATCCGGCCCGGCTCGTATGGGGTGAGCTCGACCCGGCGCTCGGCCTTGACCAGCTCGAGATCGCGCAGCGCGTGCTGGCGACCGACGATGCCATTCGTCTACCCGCCAAGCACTTCCTTCAGGAGGACCAGGCGCCCGCGGTGGCTCAGGCGATCGCGGACCTCGCGGCGCCGTTGGGCTGAGCCTTCGCCCCGCGCTCGACTGACGATCTGCAACCGCCTTCGGCGCCCTTACACGCTGCTTTCGGGGCAAAAGCCCCTCACTGGATCGTCTCGCGCTGCGCCTTAGCGCCGCGCTCGACTAACACCGGCGTGCCCCGCTCCGGGAACGGGATCTCGACGAGGTCGAAGTCGCGGGGCGCGATGGCCTCGGGCAGCACGTCGCGGGCCTCGGCCAGCACTGCGCCGACGTTGTAGCGGGAGGAGACGTGGACGATCGCCAGCATGCCGACCTCGGCCTCGCGGGCGACGATCGCGGCCTCGCGCGCCGTCGAGTGCCCGGTCTCGGCCGCGCGCTCTGCCTCCTCGTCGGCGAAGCTGCCGTCGTGGACGAGGAGCTGCGCGCGATGGGCCGCGATGCGCGTCATCTCGCACGGCGCCGTGTCGCCCGTAATCACGATCTTCCGCCCCCCACGCGACTCGCCCATCACCTGCGACGGTCCGACGATTGACCCGTCCGCGCCGGGCACCGACTCGCCATTCTGGAGCCGGCCGAAGTCCGGGCCCGGCGCCACGCCGAGCCTCGCCGCCGCGTCCGGGTCGAATCGCCCCGCGCGGTCGTCCTCGACGAGCGCGTACCCGTGCGCCGGCATCCGGTGGGCGACCGGAAATGAACGCACCTCGTAGCCGTCGCGCGAGATCGCGTCGCCCTCTGCGAGGTCGACCAGCTCAAGCGGGTAGTGGAGCCGCCCGACGATCCGCCGGATCGCGCCGAACAGCTCCTGGAGTCCCGGTGGCCCGATGATCCGAAGCCCAGGCTCGCGCCCCTGGAGGTCGTAGGTCTTCAGCAGGCCCGGAAGGCCGAGGTAGTGGTCGGCATGCAGGTGGGTTACGTAGATCTCGTCGACCTGCACCAGGCCGGTGGAGCGCTGCATCTGACGCTGCGCCCCCTCGCCGCAGTCGAAGAGCAGTCGGTCCCCCCCGCGCCGCACGAGCACGCAGGCGGTCGCGCGCCGGGCGGTGGGCACCGACCCGCCGGTGCCGAGAAAGACGACGTCGAGATCCATGGCCTAAGCGTAAGCGGGCAGGAGCGCTAAGCGACCGAAGCGGCGAGTTGACGCGCCCAAACGGAAGGGTCGAGCTCACGAGTGGTCGATCGTGGGGGCCTATGGGGCCCCACGATCGACCAAACGGCCGCAGGTAAGCTGGCCTGGAGCGCCCGTAGCTCAGTGGATAGAGCGCTGCCCTCCGGAGGCAGAAGTCGCAGGTTCGAATCCTGCCGGGCGCGTTGCAACCGCGGCTCGCCTCCTCGTACAGTGCGAGCCATGACCGATTTCTCAGGACTTTCGCCGGCGGGGCGTCTCGCGACGCAGGAAGACTCCGACTGGGACGAGGCGCGGCAGACCTGGAATCTCGCGGCCGATCAGCAGCCGGCGGCCGTGGCCTTCGTCGAAGGCGCCGACGACGTCTCGAGCGTGGTCCGCTTCGCGGCCGACAACGACCTCAAGGTCGTCGGCCAGAGCACGGGGCACGGCGCCGTCGCCCTGGGGCCGGTCGGGGACACGATCGTCATCAAGACCGAGCGGATGCGCGGCGTGGAGGTCGACGGCGACGCGCAGACCGCGCGCATCGAGGCGGGGGCGCTGGCGCTCGACGTGGGCGAGGCGGCGCAGGCCAAGGGGCTCTGCTCCCTTCCGGGGTCATCGCCGGACGTGGGGGTCGCCGGGTACACGCTCGGCGGCGGGCTCAGTTGGCTCGGGCGGAAGTACGGATTCGCATGCAACCGCGTCACGGCCATCGAGCTCGTGACCGCCGACGGCGAGGCGCGACGGGTCGACGCCAACAACGAAGCCGACCTCTTCTGGGCGCTCCGGGGCGGAGGCGGCAGTTACGCGATCGTGACCGCGCTCCACGTGGCACTCCTCCCCCACTCCGAGCTCTATGCCGGAACCATCATCTTTCCGGCTGAGGTCGGGGCAGACGCCGTGCGAACGTATCGCGACTGGGCGGCGACCCTGCCCGACGAAGTGACCTCGATCGTCCGCTTCCTGCGGCCGCCCCCGCTCCCGGATGTGCCTGAGCCCCTGCGGGACCGGCCGCTGCTGACGATCGGCGTCGCGTCGATCGGCAGCGAGGAGGAAGGCCGCGACCGTGTCGCCCCGCTGCGCGAGATCGGCGAGCCGATCATGGACATGATCGAGTTGATGCCGGCCGTGGGCCTCGGCCGGATCCATATGGATCCCGAGGTGCCCGTGCCGGGGCTTGGGCACTACGCCCTGATCGACGAGCTGAGCGACGAGGCGATCGACGCCTGGGTCGGCGCGGGCGGCCCGGAGTCGGGCTCGCCGCTGCTCCTCACCGAGCTCCGCCACCTGGGCGGGGCGCTCGGGCGGGCTGCGGAAAACCCCGGCGCCCTCGACAAGCTCGATGCCTCGTTCGCCATGCTCGGGGTCGGTATGCCCATGACCCCCGAGCTGGGGCAGGCGATCGAGAACCATCTCGACCATCTCACCGACGCTCTCAAGCCATGGACCGCCGAGGGTGGCTACTTCAACTTCGCGGAGCGCCCCTGCGACGCAGACGCAATCCTGCCGGCCGAGACGTGCTCACGCCTCGCCGAGGTGAAGCGCCGATGGGATCCCGACGGGATCATCCGAGGCAACCACGTCGTCGCGCTCACCCCGGCCTGACGCAGCGGCACTCACGAGCGTCGCTCGGCGCGATACATCGCCATCGCGTGCGCGCCCGCGGGGTGCTCGCGCAGTTCGCGGACGTTCGCGGCCATCGCGGGAGGCAGCTCGTTGGGCTGCGGCAGCGGGACGCCGTACTGAGGCGGCATCAGGACCGCCGCCGCCAGCGCCGAGAAGGTGAGGTCGGCTGCCGTGAACCGATCGCCGCACAGGCAGGCCCGTCCGTCCGACAGCCTCTCCCCCACCTCGTCGAAGCTCGCCCGCACCTGCTCCTCGGACTCGGCGACGGTCGCGGGGGTGATGTCGAGGTATCGATCGATGAATCGGGACACCACCGGGAACACGAGGGGTAGGGCGCGTCGTTCCCAAGCCGGAACGCCCGTCGTCGCATATACCCGAACGAGGTCCATCCGGCCCCTGATCTGGTCGTACATCCACCGCCGGCCATGCGGCCCGAGGCGCTCGTCGAAGTCGCGCTCGAGCTCCCTGATCTCCGCGGCCGCCTCCTCGTCGTCCGGATAGAGGCGGCGGGCCTCAGGCGCCCGCCGGTCGGCCTCGTCGACGATGTCCGCCGACTCGGGCAGCACCCGTTCCCCGCAGACGAGCACGGGGGCCGTCGTCCCGCCACCGGCGCGTCGCGTCGCGAACCGGTGGATGAGCTGCAGGTGTGCCCGCTCGCGGTATCGGACGCCAGCACGCTCGAGGGCCCAGCGCGCCTTCTCGCAGTAGTGGCTGATCGGGATCGTGATCAGTTCGCAGGGCTGAGCGCCCGCGGTCACCCCGGCCGCGCCTCCGGGTGCTCGCGATACCACTCGATGGTCGACTCGATGCCCTCCTCCAGCCCGACCTGCGGCTCCCATCCCGTCACCTCGCGAAGCTTCGTCGGGTCGACGAACTGGCGGTCGATCTCGCCCTCCGGGTTCCCCGTACCGCGCACGTCCGGCTCGACCTCGCCGCCGCAGAGGCGGACCACGAGCTCGACGATCTCCTCGACCGAGTAGGGACGCCCCCCGCCTGCGTTGAAGGCCTCCCCGCGGACCTCGTCGCGGTCGAGGTTGTCGGCGATCGCCAGATAGGCGCGTGCCGCGTCCTCCACATAGAGCAGGTCGCGCTCGGGCGAGCCGTCCGAGCGCAGGACCGGGGCCCGGCCGTCGATGGCGGCGCAGACGGCCTCGGGGATGAGGCGAGAGAAGTTGAGGTCGCCCCCTCCGTAGATGTTCGCGAACCTGGTGACGGCGACGGGGAGGCCGTAGCTCGGCCAATAGCACCGGGCGAGGAGATCGGCGGCGGCCTTCGACGCCTCGTAGGGCGCCGTCGGCTTGAGCGGAAAGTCCTCGCGGTACGGGAGCTTGTCGTGTGCGCCATAGGCCTTGTCGGACGAGGCGACGACGACGCGCTCCACGTCGTTGGCGCGGCACGCCTCGAGCACGTTCCAGGTGCCACGTACGTTCGTCTCGAACGCCCGGACGGGAGAGGCGGCGACGGTGCCGACGATCGCCTCCGCGGCGAGATGGAACACGGCCGTGATCCCGTGCTCGCGGATCAGGCGATCGAGCAGCTCGGCCTCGGCGAGGTCACCGGTGACGTCGACGATGTCGTTGGCGATCCCGAGGAGGCTCAGCGTGGTGTGCGGGCGCTCCGGGTGGTCGTGGTCGAGCGAAACCACGGTCTCTCCTCGCTCCAAAAGGGCACGAGCGAGCCAGGCGCCGCCGAAGCCGCGAGCCCCCGTGACGAGAACGGCGGTCACGGTACCGACGGCTCGTGGTCGGAGCTCCATACGCGCCAGGGGGCCTCGCCGGCGAGCCATAGGTCGTTGAGGACGATCGCGTCCTTATAGGTGTCCATGCAGTCCCAGAAGCCGTGGTGACGAAACGCGGCGAGCTCGCCGTCCGCGGCCAGGCGCCGCAGCGGCTCGCGCTCGAGCACGCTGGTCGGTTCCACGTGGTTGAGGAACGCCCGCTCGAAGCAGAAGAAGCCTCCATTCACCCAGTGGTCCAGGCGGGGCTTCTCCTCGAAGTGCAGCACGCGGTCGTCATCGCTCAGCTCGGCGATCCCGAACTGCGAGCGTGGCCTCACCACGGTGACCGTGCCGATGCGCCCCTGCTCGGCATGGAAGGAGAGAAGCGCTCCGATGTCGATGTCGGCGACGCCGTCCGCGTAGGTGAGGCAGAAACGGTCCGACTCGAGATGGTCTGCGGCACGGGCGACACGGCCGCCGGTCGGCGTGTCGAGGCCGGTGTCGACGCACTCGACCTCGATCTGCTCCGGCCACACGGTCGCATCGACAAACTCGGAGATCATCTCGCCCAGGTAGCCCGTGAGGAGGATGAAGCGGCGAAGATCCTGGGCGGCGTAGATGCGGATTACGTGCCAGAGAATCGGCTTCCCGCCAATCTCGACCAGGGCCTTCGGGATGGCGTGCGTTCGCTCCTGCAGGCGGGTGCCGCGCCCACCGCAGAGGATTGCCACGGGCGTCGAGGCTCGGTCCACTTCGCGATTATCCCTGGAGCCGAATCACTTGCGGGCGCCTGCGGCGCCCTCACACGCCGCTTTCGGGGCAAAGCCCCTCAAGTCGCACCCGCCCTCAGCCGCCGGCAACGGCCGGCAGGATCTGGACCTCGTCACCGTCGTTGAGCGTGGTCTCGAGCCCGTCCTTGAAGCGGATGTCCTCGCCGGACACGTACACGTTCACGAACCGCCGCAGGCCGCCGTCCTCCGTGATGCGCTCGCGCAGTCCGTCGTGCTCGTCGAACACGGCGTCGAGGGCCTCGCCCACGGTCGCGCCATCCACGTCGACCTCGGACTCGCCCCCGGTCGCCGCGCGAAGCTGCGCCGGGATCTTCACTGTGACGCTCACGGCGGAGAATTTAGTGGGTCGGCGCAGCGGCCAGTTCCGTGGCCTCGACGCCGGCCTCGAACGCCTCTATGGTCGGCTCGATCTCGCTGATCCGGAAGCCCTCGCGAGCCGCGTCGAGCGTCTTGAGGCCCTCACCGGTGATGTAGACGACGGTGCGCTCGCCCGGATCGATCTCGCCGCGCTCGGCCAGCTTCGCGAGCACTGCGACCGTTACGCCGCCGGCGGTCTCGGTGAAGATGCCGGTGGTCTCGGCCAGCAGCCTGATACCGGCGCGGATCTCGTCGTCGGAGACCGACTCGATCCCTCCCCCGGTCTGGCGAGCGAGGTCGAGGGCGTATGGCCCGTCGGCCGGGTCGCCGATCGCGAGGCTCTTGGCGATCGTGTCCGGGCGCTGCGGGCGGCAGGCGTCCCAGCCCTCGCTGAAGGCCTGGGCGACGGGCGAGCAGCCGTCGGCCTGCGCGCCGTTGAAGGTCGGGAGCTCGCCCGCGACGAGGCCCAGGTCGAGCCAATCGCGGATGCCGCGCCCGAGACGCGTGAAGAGGGACCCGGAAGCGATCGGACAGACGATGCGGTCCGGGAGCTTCCAGCCGAGCTGCTCGATCGTCTCGAACGCGAGCGTCTTCGACCCCTCCGCGTAGTAGGGGCGGAGGTTGACGTTCACGAATGCCCACGGCCTGGCCTCGCAGAGCTCCGTGCAGAGGCGATTGACGTCGTCGTAGTTGCCGCGGATCCCGACGAGCCGCGTCCCGTAGATCCCGGTCGCGAGGAGCTTCTGCTCCTCGAGGTCCGCCGGCACGAAGACGAACGAACGCAGCCCGCAGGCGGCGGCGTGCGCGGCAACCGCGTTGGCGAGGTTTCCGGTCGAGGCGCAGGCGACGGTGTCGAACCCGAGCTCACGCGCCTTGGTGATCGCGACGGTCACGACGCGGTCCTTGAACGAGTGCGTGGGATTCGCCGCGTCGTTCTTGATCCACACCTCCCCCAGCCCGAGCCGTTCGGCCAGGCGGTCGGCACGAACGAGCGGCGTCAGGCCGGGCTCCAGTGAGTGGCGCCAGCTCGGCGGTCGCTCGGCGAAGGGCAGGAAGTCGGCGTAGCGCCAGATGCCGTGCGAGCCGGCCTGGATGCGGCGGCGGGCCTCCTCGGGATCGAGCCCAGTGTGGTCGTATGCGACCTCGAGCGGTCCGAAGCACGACTCGCACACGTAGCGCGCTTCGAGCTCGTAGCTCGTCCCGCATTCCTTGCAGCGCAGCCCTTCCAGCGCCATCTCGTCGACCCTCGCTTTCGTCCCGTTCTTGGCTTCGAAAACCTCGAAAAAAAACCTCTGCCTGAGTGTGAGCAGAGGTCCGAACGGGACTTCACTCACATCTCCCAGGCCTATTACCTGCTGGAATTGGCACCTTCCCTCGACGCGAACGTCTCGGGGGGTTGCCGGGGCTTCAACGGGCCAGTCCCTCCGCCCCTCTTGATGTGGTGGTTATGTGCCAAGCACGATACCAACTGGACGGGTACCCTTGTGCCATGTCCTGCGACGAGATGACGAGCGAGGCGGCGGCCGATGCCGAGCCTTCCGAAGCCCAGGCTGCGCCGGGGCGCCCGCGGCGATCTCATCGCCCCGCCCGCTGAGTCCGCAGAGCGCCAGCCGAACGTACAAACCGTCACCAGCGAGAAGCTCCGCTGGGTCAACATCGAGCGCCCCTCGCCGCTCGAGTCCGCCTGGCTCGAGGAGCACTTCGACTTCCACGCCCTCGACTTCGAGGACGTGCTGTCGCGCAACCAGCGTCCGAAGATCGACGAGTACCCCGACTACCTGTTCATCGTCCTCCACTTCCCGGTCTTCGACCGGTCGGTCGGCCGGCTGAACGCCGGCGAGCTCGACATCTTCGTCGGCCAGGACTTCGTGGTCACGCTGCCGAATCAGCCGCTGCAGCCGATCGCCTACCTCTTCGAGCGCTGCCGGGCGAAGGAGGACCTCCGCGAGCAGCTCTTCTCGCGCGGCTCCGGATACCTGCTCTACCGAATCGTCGACGACGGCTTCGACTACTGCTTCCCCATGCTCCGCAAGATCGGGAACAAGCTCGACGCACTCGAGGACGAGATCTTCGAGGGTCGCGGCCAGGACGTCGTCCGCGACATCTCGAACGTGAAGCAGGAGATCATCAACTTTCGCAAGGTGATCCGGCCCCAGCGGACGGTCCTGCGTGACCTCGAGAACGCGAAGAAGAGCTTCCTCGCGCCCGAGGGCGGAGAGCTCGAGATCTACTTCGACGACATCGCCGACTCGCACGAGCGCATCTGGGACATGCTCGAGAACTACAAGGAGGTCATCGAGGGCCTCGAGGCACGAACGAGTCGGTGATCTCACATCGCCTCAACGACGTGCTTCGCGTCCTCACCGTGATCAGCGTCATCTTCCTTCCGCTGACGCTGATCGCGAGCATCTTCGGAATGAACGTCCGGGTTCCCGAGGAGGGCCGAGATCGCGGGCTTCTGGATCATCCTGGGTGTGATGGTCGCGGTGCTTGTCGGCATGGTCGGCTACTTCCGCCACCGCGGCTGGCTCTAGTCCGCCGGCGATGAAGTCGCACACCGTCTACAGGACGTTCGAGACCGCCGAGCGGCGCGAGCTCGTCCGCATCACCGAGGACGTCCAGGCGGCCGTCGACGAGGCCGGCATCGCCGAGGGCATGGCGCTCGTCTCCGCGATGCACATCACCGCGGGCGTGTGGGTCAACGACGACGAGCCCGGCCTCCACGAGGACGTGCTCGAGTGGCTCGACAAGGTCGCGCCGCCGAGCTGGAAGGAGCCGGCGAACGAGGTGGCCCGCGAGCTGTCGCCGGACCCGGGGGACTACCGCCACCACCGGGGCGGCGAGGACAACGGCGACGCGCACCTGAAGAACCTCCTGGTCCACCACCAGGCGATCGTTCCGGTGACCGACGGCCGCCTCGACCTCGGCCCCTGGCAGCAGGTCTTCTACACGGAGTTCGACGGCCGCCGCCCGAAGCGCCTGATCATCAAGGTCCTCGGCGAGTAGCTGCGAGCGTCAGTACTCGATCTCCCGCGGATCAACTGAAAGACTGCGGCCGTGTGGAGCGGATCTGGGCACCCTGGCGGCTCGAGTACGTGAAGGACGCGTCGAAGGACTCCGCAGATGAGTGCATCTTCTGCGCCAAGCCGGAGGAAGGCGACGACGAGGCCGCGCTGATCGCCCATCGCGGCGACCGCTGCTTCGTGATCCTCAACAAGTACCCGTACACGAACGGGCACCTGATGGTGGCCCCGTTCGAGCACCTGGCGACGATCCAGGACCTCCCGGCCGAGACCGTCGCCGAGATGATGGCGCTCGCCCAGCGCGCGATCTCGATCCTGGAGTCCAAGTACGAGCCGCACGGCTACAACGTCGGCTTCAACCAGGGCCGGGTCGCCGGCGCCGGCGTCGAGCACCACATCCACATGCACGTCGTCCCACGCTGGGGCGGCGACACCAACTTCATGCCGGTGCTCGCCGACACGCGCGTGATGCCGCAGACGCTCGAGCAGACCTACGAGGCCCTGCGGGGGGATTCGAGTGAGCGCCACCCTCCCGGCCGGGATCTTCAAGGCCTACGACGTCCGCGGCCTTTACGGCGAGGAGATGGACGGCGAGACCGCCTACCTCGTGGGCCGCGGCTTCGCCCGGGTCCTCGCGGAGCTGCGCGGCAAGGCGGCGGCGGAGCTTCGGGTCGGGCTCGGCCGCGACATGCGACTGCAGGCACCCGAGATGGCGGGGCGCCTGCGGGAGGGCCTCGTGGACGAGGGCTGCATCGTGATCGACGCGGGGATGGTCGGCACCGAGATGCTCTATTTCCTCGTCGGCTCGCGCGAGCTCGACGGCGGGGCGATGGTCACCGCCTCGCATAACCCGAAGGCCTACACCGGCGTGAAGCTCGTTCGGGAGGGCGCCCTCGCCCTCTCGGGCGATACCGGGATCACCCAGATCCGCGCCGAGATCGAGGCGGGCCTGCCCGACCCGTCCGGGCGGCGGCTCGGTCGAGGAGGTCGACGTCTACGAGGACTTCCAGCGCCACGCCCTCTCACTTATCGACGCCGACGCCGTGAAGCCCCTGCGGCTGGTCGTCGACGGTGGGAACGGCATGGCCGGGCCGATGGTCGGGCCGCTGCTCGACCGGCTCGGGCTCGAACCGGTCACCGCCTACTGGGTGCCCGACGGCGAGTTCCCGGATCACGAGCCGAACCCGCTGCTGCCCGAGAACCGCGAGTTCATCATCGAGCGGGTCCGCGCGGAGGCGGCCGACCTCGGTATCGCCTGGGACGGCGACGCCGACCGCTGCTTCTTCATCGACGACGCGGGCGAGTTCGTCGACGGCGACTTCCTAACCGCTCTGCTGGCCGAGCGGGTTCTCGCGAAGCAACCCGGAGCGACGATCCTCTACGACGTCCGCGCCAGCCGCGCCGTTCCCGACACCGTCGCGAAGCACGGCGGCACCGCGGTCATGGGCCGGGTCGGCCACGCGTTCATGAAGCGGGCGATGCGCGAGCACGACGCGGCCTTCGCCGGAGAGGTTTCGGGCCACTACTACTTCCGCGACTTCTGGTGCGCCGACTCCGGGACGATCCCCGCGCTGCTGGTCCTCGAGTTCCTGTCCGTGGAGGGCCGCCCGCTCTCAGAGCTCGTCGGCGACCTTCGCTCCCGCTACTTCATCTCCGGCGAGATCAACTCCGAGGTCGCCGACCAGGACGCGAAGATGAAGGAGATCGCCGAGCGCTACTCGGACGCCGAGGTGAGCTGGCTGGACGGCGTGTCGGTCGATTACGCGGACTGGCACTTCAACGTGCGCCCGTCGAACACCGAGCCGCTCCTGCGCCTGAACCTGGAATCGCTCGTCTCGCGTGAGGACATGGAGCGAAAGCGCGACGAGGTGCTCGAGCTGATTCGCTCGTGAGCCCCGAGGAGGCTCTCGAGCGGGCGCGTGAGGCGGGCATCCACCAGCTTCGCATCCCGACCCCGTTCGCCGTCGGGCGCGTCAACTGCTACCTGATCGAGGACGACCCCCTGACCCTTGTCGACACCGGACCGAACTCCGGCAAGGCGCTCGACGAGCTGGAGCATCAGCTCGCCGATCTGGGCCGCTCGATCGAGGACCTCGAGCTCGTAATCCTCACCCACCAGCACATCGACCACCTCGGCCTGGTGGAGATCATCGCCGCGCGCTCGGGCGCCGACGTCGCAGCGATCGAGGCCGCCGTCCCGTTCATCGAGAACTTCGGCGAGGACGCGGAGGGTGACGACCGGTTCGCCGCCGGCCTGATGCTCCGGCACGGCATCCCGGAGGACGTCGTAATCGCCCTGCGAAGCGTCTCGCGAAGCTTCCGGGCGTGGGGCGCGCGCGCCGACGTCACCCGGCCGCTTCGCGATGGCGAGGAGCTGCGCCTCCGCGATCGCGCGCTCGAGGTCCAGCACCGCCCGGGCCACTCCCCAACCGACACGCTCCTCTGGGACTCCGACAGGCGCATCCTTCTCGCCGCCGACCACCTGATCGCTCACATCTCCTCGAACGCCCTGATCACGCGCCCGCCGGACGGCTCCGAGGAGCGGCCGAAGGCGCTCATCGCCTACATCGAGTCGATGCGCCGAACGCGAGACTTGCCCGCGGACGTCGTCCTCTCGGGTCACGGCGAGGCCATCACCGACCACCGGGCGCTGATCGACGAGCGCCTTGCAAAGCACGTTCAGCGGGCCGAGAAGATTCGCGGCCTGATCGCCGAGCGCCCGCTGAGCGCATACGAGATCGCGCAGGAGCTGTGGGGCAACGTCGCGGTGACCCAGGCCTTCCTCACGCTCTCCGAGGTCATCGGGCACCTCGACCTGCTGATCGCCGATGGCCGCGCCGAGGAGATCGAGGACGGCGAGGTGGTTCGATTCGCCGCCAGCGGGGAGAATGGAGGTCAGGATGTCGACGGCGACGATTGAGGCACCGCCGCCCCCGGCGCCCGCGGCCAAGCGGGGCGAGGCGCCCACGCGTAAGCCCAAAAAGCGGATGCTCGTCATCGTCAACCCCTACGCGACCACGGTCTCCGATCGCCTGAAGAACCTCGTCGTCTACGCCCTCCAGGGCCGCTACGAGGTCGAGGCCGTGATGACCGAGGCGCGAAGCCACGCGACGGAGATCGGGCGCGAGGCGTGCGGCGGCGGCTACGACGTGGTCGTCGCATTCGGCGGCGACGGGACCCTGAACGAGGTCGCGAACGGCGTCGCCGGCACCGACATCCCCGTCACGGTACTCCCGGGTGGGTCGACCAACGTGGTCTGCCGAACGCTCGGGATCCCCAATGACGTCGTCGACGCGACCGAGCACCTCCTCGCGCTGGCCGACGACTTCCACCCGCGGAAGGTCGACCTCGGGGTCGCCAACGGCCGGCGCTTCGTCTTCGCGTGCGGCTCGGGTCTCGACGCCACGGCGGCGCAGCGGGTCGACTCCCATCCGAGGCTCAAGGCGCGCGGCGGCCGTTGGTTCTACACGTACGCCGCGGTCGCCGGCTTCTACCGCCGGTACCTCCGCGACCCCGTGGTCATGCGGCTCGAAGCCGAGGGAGGAAGCGCGGAGGGCGTCACGGCGATCGCGCAGAACTCCGACCCGTACACGTACTTCGGGACCCAGCCTCTTCGGGTCTGCGACGGAGTCGGCCTCGACAGCGGCACGCTGTCGATCGCGATGCTGCGGCGCGCGACTCAGCGCGACATGCCGACGGTTGCGGCGCGGGTCCTGAGCGAGCGCCTGCGAACGTCGAGCCACCGCCAGATCGCCCATTTCGAGGGCGTCACCGAGGCGCGCATCACGTCGCTGGAGACGGGGCCCGACGGCAAGCGTCGCCAGTTCCCGGTCGAGGTCGACGGCGACTACATCGGCGAGCACACCGAGGTCGAGCTCGGAATCGAGCCGGGCGCGCTCACGGTTGTCTCGTAGTCCCGACTGCGCCTTCTGCGCCATCGTCGCCGGCGAGACCGAGGCGCACGTCGTATTCGAGGACGAGCTCACGCTCGCCTTCCTCGACAACCGCCCGCTCTTCCACGGCCACACGCTGCTCGTGCCCCGCGATCACCACGAGGCGATCTGGGACCTCCCGGAGGACCTCGTCGCTCCGCTGTTCGCGAACGCTCGCATGCTCGCCTCGGCGGTGCGCGAGGCGATGGGGGCCCAGGGGGCGTTCGTCGCCAACAACAACGTCGTCAGCCAGTCGGTGCCGCACCTACACGTCCATGTGGTCCCGCGGAACCGCAAGGACGGCCTGCGCGGCTTCTTCTGGCCGCGGCGGAAGTACGAGGCGGAGGATGAGGCCGCGTCCGCCGCCGAGGCGATCCGGAAGGCGCTCGCGCGCTAGAGCGCGCTACTCGGTGGGCGTCACGCGGTAGGCGTCGAACACCGAGTCGAGGTGCCGCAAACGGGCGATGCAGTGCCGCAGCTGCTCGGTGTCGCCGACCTCGACGACGAAGCGGTTCCGGACCATCGGGTGCTTCGTGGTGCAGCGAGCCTCGAGGATGTTCACTCCCGCCTCCGAGAAGGTGCGCGAGAGGTCCTCCAGCAGCCGAGTCCGGTCGTAGGCGTCGACCTGGAGCTCGACGCGGTAGCTCGTGACGTTGGCTCCGTCCCACGAGACGTCCGTGAACCGCTCCGGCGCCTTCTTCAGCGCCTCCACGTTGCGGCAGTCCTCGCGGTGGATCGTGATCCCCCGGCCCAGCGAGACATAGCCCACGATCTCGTCGCCGGGCACGGGCCGGCAGCACTTGGCCAACCGCACGACGACGTCGTCGACTCCCTTCACGCTGATGCCGTAGGTCGAGGCGTCCTGGGTCCGCCGTTGCCGCTCGTCCCGGCCCTCGAGAACGCCCTCGAGACGCGACTCGGTCTCGTCGCCGGCGACGGCCTCCCCCTGCTTGAGGCGCTGCATGACCTTGTTGACGGCGGTCTTGTTGGAGATCTTCCCCTGGCCGAGGGCGATGTAGAAGTCGTCCGCCTTGCGGAAACCCATCTCGCGGGTCACGTCCGCAAGCAGCGGCGAACCGGCGATGCGCTGCGGCGGCAGGCCGCGCTTCTTGAGCTCCCGCTGAAGCTCCTCGCGCCCTCGACGCTCGGCACCCTCGCGCCGCTCGCGGGTGAGGAAGGCGCGGATCTTGTTCCGCGCCCGGGTCGTGCGGACGACCGAGAGCCAGTCGCGCGACGGCCCGCGCTCCTGCTTCGCGGTCAGGATCTCGACGATGTCGCCTGAGCGGAGCTGGTAGTGGAGCGGAACGATCTTGCCGTTGACCTTCGCGCCGACGCAGCGGTGCCCGACGTCTGTGTGAACCGCATAGGCGAAGTCGAGGGGGGTCGACCCGGCGGAGAGGTTCTTCACCTCGCCGCGTGGCGTGAATACGAACACCTCGTCCTCGAAGAGGTCGACCT
The DNA here is from genome assembly GCA_963841455.1 of uncultured Actinomycetes bacterium. GTDB lineage: Bacteria > Actinomycetota > Thermoleophilia > Solirubrobacterales > 70-9 > JAWVFM01. The sequence goes on along the minus strand of CAWJCU010000007.1, from coordinate 275,037 downwards.
TGAGCTGCTCCAGGAACTCGGTCGGGTCCTGGTCGGAGTCGGCCTCGACCAGCTGGCGCAGCCAGGTCATCCCCTCGCGACCGGGGTCGCCCTTGAGCTGTGAGCGACCACCCTCCTTGTAGATGACGTGCGCCGCGATGCCGTACTCGGCGAGGTCGTGCATCTCGACGGTCCGCACCTGGATCTCGAGCGGGCGCCCCTCGGGCCCGATGACCGTGGTGTGGAGCGCCTGATAGAGGTTGAGCTTCGGCGTCGCGATGAAGTCCTTGAAGCGGCCCGGCAGCGGCTTCCACAGCGAGTGGATCACGCCGATCGCCCCGTAGCAGTCCTTGACCGAGCCGACGATCACGCGCATCGCGGTGAGGTCGTAGATCTCGTTGAACTCGCGGCCCTTCTTGGTCATCTTCGAGTAGATCGAATAGAAGTGCTTGGCCCGGCCCGAGATGTCCGCCTCGATACCGACCTTTGCGAGCTCGCCGACGAGAAAGTCGCCGGCCTCGGAGACGTAGCGCTCGCGCTCGGCTCGCTGCTGGGCCACGAGCTTCTTGATCTCGTCGTACTTGCGCGGATGAAGCCGCTGGAAGGAGAGGTCCTCGAGCTCCCACTTCATGGCGTGAATCCCGAGCCGGTGAGCGAGCGGGGCGTAGATCTCGAGGGTCTCGCGAGCCTTCTCGATCTGCTTCTGCTTCGGGAGAGCCGACAGCGTGCGCATGTTGTGGAGGCGGTCGGCGAGCTTGATGAGGATGACCCGGACGTCCGTGGCCATCGCGACCATCATCTTGCGGTAGTTCTCGGCCTGCTTCTCGTCACGGCTCTGGAACGTGATCCCGGTGAGCTTGGTCACGCCGTCGACGAGCGTCGCGATCGACTCGCCGAATTTCTCGGAAACCTCGTCGAGACTCGCGCTCGTGTCCTCGACCGTGTCGTGGAGGAGTGCGGCGCCGAGCGTCTCCGTGTCGAGGCGAAGGCCGGCGCAGATCTTCGCCACCTCGACGGGGTGCGTGATGAAGTCCTCGCCGGAGCGGCGCTGTTGGTCGGCGTGCCGATCGCAGGCGAACGCGAACGCCCGCTCGACCGTCTCGCGATCGACGCCGTCGCCCCCGTTTGCGCTGTGCTCGGCGATGACCGCCAGCAGGTCGCCCAGGAGCGCGCGCTCGTCGGCGCCGAGCTCTCGTGTGATCTCGCTCACCGGCGCCGCGCCCGCGGCCCCGTGGTGAGCGCCGACCCGCGTGTGCCCGTTCCGGTCCTCGCCGGCGACGGGCGTGGCGGCCCGCCTTGCCTTCAGCTCGCTTGTCGTCGGCTCAGGAATCGGATCCCCTCCTGCGAGCGCGAGCGGTACGCCGCGAAAGACGGCGAGCGCTCGAGCTCGCTCACATCCGAGGATACGACGCGGAGCCCCGGTTCGTGCGGCTTCGCATGCGTGACCGCGCCGATCTCACGCAGAACGCGGAGGCATCGCCCGGCGGCCTCGGGTGCGCGCTCGTGCGGTCCCGGCCCGCTGAGCGCCGCCCGAGCCACGCCGGCATCGACCCGGTCGCCATCGGCAACGTCGCCCAGAGCGCGATAGACCGCGGCCAGAACCGCTCGTGTTGGCCACTCGGCCTCGAACGCACGGCAGGAGAGGTCGGTGTGGGCCTCGCTCCACAGTAGGTGCAGGAAGCCGCCGCCGCCCCCCACGAGGCGCTCGAAGTCGGTCGCAGGCGGCGGGTCGATCGCGACGAGATGAACAAAGCGCAGGGCGAGGCCGGGGTCTCGCGCGAGCGCAGACCAGTCGCAGAGCGCCAGGCCTCCGTCGGCGAGCACGGCGTCGGCGTCTCGGGCCGTGGCGACGTCGGCGAGGCGCGAGGAGACCAAGGCGAGATGGCCGCCGCCGAAACGGTGAGGAGCCGCGGCGCGCTCGACGAGGTCGCGGCGTCTCGTGGCATCGCATGCCACCACGAGCACGGGGTCGCCGGCGGAGGCGAGCGCGGCAACCCCTGCCACGCCGGCGTTGCCGCGCCGGTCCACGACCTCGCGGCGGGCGTCGGCCTGCACGGCCGCGTCGATGTTCGGCCACTCACCGGCGGGGGTCTCCGCCGCGAGCTCCGCGCGGACCCACCACTCGTCGTTCGTGGGGAGCTCGAGGCCGACCCCGGCCTCATCCCCAGGCTCATAGATCCGACCGAGGAGCACGCGGGGCTCGACCGCCCCGTTCCAATGGTTCACCTCTAGCCCGACCGACACGTCCAGGCCACCCTCGGCGCTCGCGGCGGCGGTCAGCTCACCGTTCGCATCGAACGCCACTCCGAGCGCCCGCCGCGAGCCGCTGGCAAGCGTGAAGCGAGCGTGGCGATCGCCGCTCCCCATCGGCCGGACGTCCGCCAGGCGAGCACCCGGCACCAGGAGCCGCACTCCGGGGTTGCCGTTGCCGAACGGGCCGAGGCGCCCGAGCTGGCGGGCGACGTCCAGCCCGAGGCTCTCGCATCCCACCACTGCATCGATGGCCTCGACTGGCGCGGGTGGGACCTCGCCCATCGCCTCCCGGGCGTGTTCGCCGAAGGCGCGCCGGAACTCGTCGAGGCGCGAGGCGTGGATCTCGAGTCCGGCCGCGGCACGGTGACCTCCGTAACGGACGAGGTGTGCGTCGCATGCCCGCAATGCCTCGAGCAGGTCGAAGCCCGGGACGCTGCGGCCCGAGCCGCGGCCCGTGCCGTCGGGGCCGAAGCCGATCAGGATCGTGGGAACCAGATGGCGCTCGGCCATCCTCGACGCGGCGATTCCCACGACCCCCGGATGCCAGCCATCGCCCGCCAGCACCAATGCCGGCGCTTTCGCGAGCTCGGGCCCGAGCTCGCGTCGCGCCCGCTCCGCGGCCTCGAAGACCTCTCGTTCGGTGTCACGGCGCTCCCGGTTGGCCTGATCGAGATCCGCCGCGATCGCCTTCGCGCGGTCCTCGTCGGCGGTCAGCATCAGCTCGACCGCCGCATCGGCCCGGTAGAGCCTGCCGGCGGCATTGATCCGAGGGCCGAGCCGGAACGCCAGGTCTCCCTCGTCGAGGCCCCCGGGCTCGACCTTGGCGGCTGCGCACAGTGCGCGCAGGCCGGGGCGCAGCGCCCGCCGCGCGACCTCGAGCCCCTGTCGCACGAGGGCTCGGTTCTCTCCGCGCAGGGGAACGAGGTCGGCAACAGTGGCGAGGGCGACGATGTCGAGGTCCGTTGCCGCCTCCTCCTCGCCGCGAAGCGCACAGGCCAGCTTGTAGGCGACCCCCGTCGCGCACAGGTCGGGACACGGGTACGCCGAGACGCGCGGATGGAGGATCGGGCAGCGAGGCAACTCCTCGGGCGGCTCGTGATGATCGGTGACGATCACGTCCAGCCCGGCCGCGTGCGAGGCGGCGACCTCCGCAGCGCAGCCGATCCCGCAATCGACGGTGATCAGAAGGCCCGTGCCGCGCGAGATGAGGCGCTCCACCGATGCCGTGGTCAGGCCATAGCCGTCCTCGAGCCTCGAGGGGATGTACCAATCGACATCGGCGCCGAGCTCCCGCAGCGCTCTGACGCTGATGGCCGTCGCCATCGTCCCGTCGACGTCGTAGTCGCCGTGCACGGTGATCCGGCGCCCTTTGGCGATCGCTGCCCGGATCCGCTCCACGGCCTCGGACATCCCCTCGAGGTCGAATGGGTCGTGGGTTTCACCCGCCTCGAGGAAGGCCGCCGCCTCGGCCGGCGTCCGGTATCCGCGCCGCACCAGCGCTACGGCCACCGGCTCGGCGATCCCGAGCTCGTGCTCGAGCGCCCGCGCCTCGGAGTAGTCATAAGGGGCGAGCGTGAACGTCGGCGCGGGCGTGGCCATGCCACCAGCTAAGGAGGCGGACCGGACGGAATCGCCCCCAGGCGGCGATAGCCTGATGCCATGAGCTTGAGAGAGACACAGAAGCCCCTGAAAGACCGATACCGCTCGGAGCCCGGCGCGGCACGTATCACCCTGACGGCTCGGGGCTCCGAGGGCGACGAGCCGGTTGCCTGCTCGGTCGACCTCGGGCGCGCGATCCAGGAAGCCGAGGCCCACGTGGGCGTCGGCGGACCCGGCACCGCGGCTTGCTCGGGAGACCTGCTCCTCGGGGCTCTCGCCGCGTGCGCTCAGGTCACGTGCCAGATGGTGGCCACGGCGATGGGGATCGAAACACGGGCCATCGAGGTGGTAGTCGAGGGCGACCTGGACCTCCGCGGCACGCTCGGGGTCTCGCGCGACGCCAACGTCGGTTTCGATGCGATCAGGCTCCGGTTCGAGATCGACGCGCCTGACGCGAGCGCGGAGGAGCTCGAGTCGCTGATTACGAAGACGGAGCGCTATTGCACCGTGCTCCAGACGCTTCGCGACGCGCCCGAGATCCAGGCCGAGCTGGAGACCCGCTAGATCTGCGAGCGCTCGATGCCGGCGAGGGCATCGGCGCGGGCGCCGATGAAATAGATGACCGCGAGGCCGATCAGCGCGCCCGGAACGGCCACGAGGACGGTCACGATGTCGGTGTCGCCGATCGCCCTCCCGGAGGCGATGTGGGCCGCCGCCCCGGTGAGCATGGCGCCGACGATCGCACCGAGAAGGGCCCCGACGATACCGCCCCAGAACCGATCGGGCACGAACACCGTGAAGTGCCAGAGCGAGATCCCGACCACGAACCACACGAGGGCGGCCATGCCTAGCGCTTCCTCCCGTGCTTGCGGCGGCTGCGCTGCTGGCGGCGGCGCTTCTCGCGCTCGGCGCGCGAGGGGCGCGACACCCCAGGCGTCGGAGGCGTCGCGGCCTCCACCGGCGGCGCGCCCGTGCCATCGGCCTCGCCGTTCGGGCTCTCGTCGGCAACGGGCTCTACGACGGGCGGCGGCTCCTTGGTCGCGGTAGCGGCGGTGGCCGCCCGCGCGGGCCTCGTGGGGCGCGCCGGCGCGGGCGCCTCGCCGGCCCCGTCGGAGTCGTCGACGCGCGCTACGACGTTCTCCTCCGGGAAGGTCGGCACCCTCCCCATGGCCTCCATGATGCGCGCCCGGCGCGAGCGGTACGCGGGCTCGCGCTCCTTCCAATGCGTGAGCACGGGGGAGGCGATGAAGATCGACGAGTAACCGCCGGAGAGGACGCCGACGATCATCGCGAAGGCGAAGTCCTTGAGGGTGGTGCCGCCGAATATGTAGAGCACGGTGACGAGGAACACCGTCGAGAGACCGGTGATCAGCGACCTGGTGAGAACCTCGGCCATCGAGCGGTTCACGACCTGCGAGAACGCCGCCCGCGGCATCCGCGGGACGTTCTCGCGAACGCGGTCGAAGACGATGATCGTGTCGTACATCGAATAGCCGAGGATGGTCAGGAAGGCCGCGACGGTTCCGCTTGTCACCTCGAAGCCCGTTACCGAGTAGACGCCCGCCGTTATCAGGATGTCGTGCGCCAGCGCGATCAGCACCGGGACGGCGTACTTCACCTCGAACCGGATCGCGATGTAGACGGAGATGACGAGTAGCGAGAAGATGATCGCGATGACGGCGCTGCGCGCCACCTCGGCGCCGAACGTCGGCCCGACCACCTGCCCGTTGTAGCCGTCGCTGCCCCCGGCGATCCCGAACTTGCTCTCGAGGGCGTTCTTGATCCCCTTGTTCACCTCGCCCGAGTTGAACTTGCCCTCGATCTGGAAGGAGTTCGGCCCGAGCTGCGAGTTCGAGATCGATTGGATCTTCGCCGCGCTGGTGCCCGGCACTCCAGCGTCGGAGAGCGCTGAGCGCAACTGATCAACGCTCGCCTCCTTCTCGAGGCTCACCTGCACCCGTGCGCCGGAGGTGAAGTCGATGCCGAAATTGAGCTGCCTGGTCGCGAGCGAGATCGCGCCGATCGCGAGGATCGTCCCCGAGATCGAGAAGAACCACTTGCTCGCCCCGGTGAAGTCGAAGTTCCACTCGAAGTGGCGCTTGCGCGCGCCGAGCGCCGCGGGGGAGCGAAGCACGCGCGAACGGGCGAACGTGCCGAGGAACGCTTGCGTGAACAGAACCGCCGTGAAGAGCGAGACGATCGTGCCGACGCCGAGCGTGAACGCGAAGCCCTTCACGCCGGCCGTGGCCAGCACGAACAGGATGAACGCCGTGAGGAGCGTGATGACGTTCGCGTCGATGATGGTGGCGATGCCGCGCCGATAACCCTGCGAGATCGCCGAGAGGACGGATCGTCCCGCGCGCACCTCCTCCTTTATTCGCTCGAAGATGACGATGTTCGCGTCGGCTGCGACGCCGATCGTCAGCACGAGGCCGGCGATGCCCGGCAGCGTGAGGGTGATCGGGATGAGCTTGATGAGGGCGTAGAAGAAGAGCGCGTAGATCGCGAGCCCCACCACGGCCACGAGGCCGAGGAGCCGGTAGTAGGCGATCAGGAAGAGGACGATGCACAGGAGGCCCACGCCGCCCGCGATGAGACCCTGGTGGAGTGCCTGCGCTCCAAGGCTTGCCGAGACGGTGCTCTGGCTGATGAGCTGCAGGTCCACCGGCAGGGCGCCGATCTGAAGGACCTGCGCCAGGTTCTGCGCCGTGCCAATCGTGAAGTTGCCCGAGATCTGCGCGCCCTGACGACCGTCGATCCCTCCCGGGTTCTCGGCGAAGTTGATGATCGGGAGGCTGAACATCTGGTTGTCGAGGACGATCCCGAAGTGCTGGGAGTACTGATCGGCCTGGGAGGAGCTGATCCCGGGCGGCGCCGTCGACTGGCCGCGCAGGGCGATCGCCGCGGTGACCTTCTGAAACTCCGCCTGGGCGGAGTCGGAGCTGAAGTCGTAGGTCACGTTCGGCTGGTTGGTGACCGGATCGAAGTTCTGCTGTGGGTTCGAGATGTCGGTTCCCGACAGGGCCGCCGCGTCACGCAGAACGAACTGCGGGCCGCTCGCGAGGTCCTTGACGCTGAGATCGACGCTGGGCTTCGACGGGTTGGCGACCACGGTCGTCCCGCGGGGCACGGTGATGACGACCGAGCCGGGCGGCTGCTTCTCGTTCTTGAGCTGAAGGAGCAGGTCGCTGCGCCTCTCCGCGGGCCCCGAGATGAGCCGGTGCGAGCGCTTGTCGAACAGGTAGTAGGTCGGCCCGGTCGTCGTGCACTCGTTTTTCGGGCACGATGGCTTCTGGGTCGACGCGAACTTGACGGCCGTGTAGAGGTTGGGGAACGCGTAGACGTTCGGGTTCGGGTCGGGCGTCTTCGTCGCGTTCTTCGGCGCCGACTTCTGCTGCGGGTTCGGGATGACGTTCGCCTCGAAGTCGTAGAGGTGGAGCTGAGACGTCTTACCGATCTGCTGGATCGCCTGGCCGGTGTTCTGGACGTTCGGAAGACCGACGACGAGCTGCGTGCTCCCGAGGCGCGAGATCTCGGGTTCCGACACGCCGAACGAGTCGATCTTGCGCCGGATCACCTCGATCGCCCGGTCCATCGCGTCGGGCGTGACCTCCGGTGTCTGCGGCGTGGGGCGCGCCTGGTAGACGAGCTCGGTGCCCCCGGATAGGTCGAGTCCGAGCTTGGTCTGCTGGCTGGCGACTACGAGACCGGAGGCGAGGCACAGCGCCGCCACCAGAAGCAGGACGAAGAGGTTTCGCCGCCTGCCGCCCACTAGCGGCGTCCCTTCGGTCCGGAACCCACGGGAGGAGCGCCTACTTCGGCGTCAGGACGAGCAGGAGCCCGCCGTCGTCGTCGTAGGCCGGGAACAGGTCGGCGACGGCTTGGGCCGGGAGGTCTCCCTCGGCGTTCACCGAGACCTGCTTGCCGAGCGAGCGCACCCCCCACTCGAGTGTGGTCTCGATCGGGTCGGTGACGCCATCCGCGTCGGTGTCGGCGGTCTCGCCGCCGTCGCCCTTGTCGATCCACTCGAGCCCGAGGACGTCCTTGACCGGTCGGCCGATCACGTCCTCGTCGCGGAGACCCGTAAGCTCGAACCCGTTCTTGCCGACGTCGAGCACCCGGCCCTCCTGATCGCAGGTGAAGAAGGCCGCGCCGGGTGCCGGGTAGTAGTCGTCCAGCAGCTCGAAGAGGAAACCGAAACCGCACTTGGAGCACCCCTTGGGGCGGGCCGAAAGTCCCGCGGTCCGCTCGCCCGACAGCTCCCGGTTCCCGCAATTCGGGCAGATGAAGAAGGGCACGCGGAAAGCCTAGCGAGCGCCCCGCCCTGGCCCGCAAGCTCAGAAGAGGCTTGCAGCCCCGCTTGGCATCTCGAGCCCGAGGTGCTCGAAACCACGCTCGGTGAGCACCCGGCCACGCGGCGTGCGCTTGATGAGCCCCTGCTGGAGCAGGTACGGCTCGTAGACGTCCTCGATCGTGTCCGTCTCCTCGTCGACGGCGGCGGCGAGCGTCGAGAGGCCCACCGGGCCGCCCGAGAACTTGCGCCCGATGGTGTCGAGGATCGTGCGGTCGTGGCGATCGAGACCCGCCTCGTCGACCTCGAGCATCCCTAGCCCCTCGCGGGCTACGTCCGCCGTGATCACGCCTGCGCCGCGGACCTCGGCGAAGTCGCGCACCCGTCGAAGGAGCCGGTTTGCCACCCTGGGCGTGCCTCGCGAGCGCTCGGCGATCGCCCGCTCACCGGCCGGCTCGATCTCGACGCCGAGGATCCCCGCGGAGCGGCGAACGATCTGGGCCAGGTGCTCGGGGCTGTAGTGCTCGAGGCGGTGGCAAACGCCGAAGCGGTCACGGAGCGGCGTCGTCAAGAGGCCTGTGCGCGTGGTCGCCCCGACGAGCGTGAACGGCGGCAGATCGAGCGTGACGGTCCGGGCCCCGGCTCCCTGCCCAAGGACGACGGGCAGGCGCCGGTCCTCCATCGCCGGGTAGAGCGTCTCCTCGATCGCCCGGTTCAGACGGTGGATCTCGTCGATGAAGAAGACCGAGCCCGGCTCGAGCCCGGTCAGGAAGGCCGCGATGTCACCCTTCCGCTCGAGTGCGGGACCCGCCGTCTGCACCACCTCGGCCTCGAGCTCGCCGGCGATTATGTGCGCGAGGGAGGTCTTGCCGAGTCCCGGCGGGCCCGCCAGGAGCACATGGTCGAGCGGCTCGCCGCGTCGTCGAGCGGCCTCGATGAAGACGCCGAGCTGCCCGGTCACCTGCTCCTGGTTCACGAAGTCCGCGAGGCGCTGGGGACGAAGCGAGCGGTCGAGGTCCTCCTCGCCCCGGTCGAGGCTCGGGTCGGCGAGGCGGTCGGGCTCGAGCGCGGCGTCGATCGCCGGGTCGCGCTTGATCACGAGCGCGCGCCCTGTCCCGCACGGCGCAGTGCGGCCGAGATCAACTCCTCGGGCGTGCTTCCGTCGGCGTCGGTGAGCAGCCGCTCAGCCTCGGCCAGCTCGTAGCCCAGGTTCACGAGGCCCTCGCGGGCGAGAATTCGGTCGTCGTCCTCGCCGGCCGGGCCGGATGCGGCGATCTCCGTGGAGAGCTCGCCCGCGACCTTCTCCCGAAGCTCGACGATAAGCCGCTCGGCCGTGCGCTTCCCGACGCCCGGGGCGGCCTGGAACCGCTTCGCGTCGCCGGCGGCGATGGCGCGCATGAGGTCGCGTGGTGAGCCCCCGGAGAGGATGGCGATCGCGACCTTCGGCCCGATGCCCGCGACGGAGGTCAGGCTCAGAAAGAGGTCGCGCTCCTCCTGGCTGGCGAAGCCGTACAGCGCGAGGGAATCGTCGCGGGCGACGAGGTGCGCGTGCAGGCTCGCCGTTTTGCCGACGGCGGGAACTGAGCGGAGCGTCTCACCGGAGACCGTGAGCCGGTACCCGACGCCGGCGCACTCGACCACGACGTGGTCGGGACGCCTTTCGAGCACCTCGCCGTTGACCGAGGCGATCAAGTCGCGGCCCCCGCGAGCGCGGCCGCGACCGCGCGCCCGGCCCCCGAGTGGCTCGCGTGGCAGACCGCGATCGCAAGGGCGTCGGCGGCGTGGTCCGAGGCGGGAGCGCGCGGCAGCCCGAGGAGCGCGCCCACCATGTGCTGCACCTGGCGCTTCGCCGCCGAGCCCGAGCCGCAGACGGACATCTTCACGGCCTGCGGGCTGTAGTCGAAGCAGGGAATCCCGCGCTGGGCGGCCGCCAGCATCGCGACGCCGCGGGACTGGCCGACGGCAATCGCGGACCGTACGTTCTTGCCGAAGTAGACCTCCTCAAGAGCCACCGCGACCGGCTCGTGCCAACGGATCAGCTCCTCGAGAGCTGAGTGGATCCGAGCCAGGCGGTCAGCGCCAGGCTCGTCGGCCGACGACTCGACAACGCCGCCGTCGATGGCGGTCATGCGGCTGCCCGCGACGCGGACGACCCCGAAGCCGGTGTTGGCGACGCCCGGGTCGATACCCATGACGACGATCATGCGTAGTGATTCTGGACTGGCCCCCGGATGCCTCTTTCCGGGCGCGTCAGCTAGCCGGCGACCTGCTCCAGGATCTCGTCGGCAACGTCGAAGTTCGCGTGCACGGCCTCTACGTCGTCGAGCTCGTCGAGCGCCTCGACGAGCGCCAGAAGGCGGCGCGCCTCGCCCTCTCCCACGTCGACCGTCGACTTGGGCTCCATAGCGATCTCCGCCGAGTCGACCTCGACGCCGCCCGAGGTGAGGGCCTCGCGCACCGCCGGGAGGCTCGCCGGGTCACTGGTGACCTTGAGCAGGTCGCCGTCGGCCGCGACATCGTCCGCGCCGGCGTCCACCGCAACGAGCAGATCGTCCTCTGAGTAGCGGTCCCCGTCGACGGTAACCACCCCTCGCTTCTCGAAGACCCAGGCCACCGATCCGGGCTCGCCGAGGCTGCCACCGTGCTTGTCGAAGAGGTGACGGACGTCGGCGCCCGTGCGGTTGCGGTTGTCGGTCAGCGCCTCGACAAGTATTGCCGCTCCGCCGGGGCCGTAGCCCTCGTAGATGACGCGCTCGATCTGCTCACCGTCCGCACCCGCGCCCGTTCCGCGATCGATCGCGCGCTGGATGTTGTCCTTCGGCATCGAGTAGCCGCGCGCCTTCTCGATCGCCGCCGCCAGGGTGTAGTTGGCCTCCGGCTCCCCCCCGCCCTCGCGTGCGGCGACCGTGATCGCGCGCGCGAGCTTGGTGAAGAGCTGACCGCGGCGGGCGTCGGTGACCGCCTTCTTGTGCTTGATCGAGGCCCACTTGGAATGGCCGGACATGGGCCTGATGTTACGTCCGCTCGGCGGACCGCAACTTTCGGCGACGAGCGCTGTTAAAGCGACCGGGACCCAGGCAACTAGTCGCCGACAGGTGTGCGGCGGTCATGCCTAGGAGCTACGGGATGCCGAGGGGCCGGAACCGGGCGGCGGGACGCCCGGTTCTCGGCCTATCCTTGTTTCAGACGACGAACTTGCCGTCTTCCTGGAGCAGCTCGCCGTCCACCTCGATGCAGCCGCCGCGGCGCAGGTCGCAGACCATGTCGTAGTGGATCGCGCTCTCGTTCTTCCCGCCCGTCTCCGGATAGCTCGCCCCGATCGCCATGTGGACCGTGCCGCCGATCTTCTCGTCCAGCAGCACGTCGCGGGTGCCCCGGTCGATCCCGTAGTTGGTCCCGATTCCGAGCTCGCCGAGGCGGCGGGCCCCGTCGTCCGAGTCGAGCGACTCGAGCAGGAACCCCTCGCCACGCTCCGCGCTGGCGTCGACGATCCGCCCGGCCTCGAAGCGAAGGCGGACGCCGGCGACCTCGCGCCCGGCGATCATGGAGGGAAGGTGGAACGAGACGACGCCGTCGACGGCGTCCTCGACCGGGCCGGTGAAGAACTCGCCGTCGGGCATGTTGCGATCACCCACGCAGGGGATGAACTTCCGGCCCTCGATGCCGAGCTTGATGTCGGTGCCCTCGGCGACCACGTGGACCTCGCTGCGGCCGTTGATCCACTCGGCGAGACGCTCGCACTCCGCGGAGGCGCGCCCCCATGCCGTGAGCGGATCGGGGTCGTCGGCGAGGCAGGCGTGGAAGTAGAAGTCCTCGAACTCGCGCAGGCTCATCTCGGCGTCGGAGGCGTAGGCGTTGGTCGGGAACAGCGTGTAGACCCAGCGGTGGCCGCCGTCGGCCGAGCGGCGCATCGTCGCCTCGAGCAGCTCACGCGTTGCCGTGCGCCGCTTCGCCTGGCGGTCCGGCGCCACGCTCGAGAGCTCGCGCGTGTTGGTGTCGGCGCCGATCGCGATACGGCAATCGGCCTCGTTCGCGGCCCAGCGGGACACCGGCGAGATCCACTCGAGCTGGGGGTCCGAGGCGCCCTTCAGGTAGGCCGCCGCCTGTCCCTGGAACGACATCGCGACCACCGGGTGGGCGCCGGCCGCCAGGACCTCCTCGTATGCGGCGGCGATGAGCGGCTCACCGGCCGCGGGACCCTCGATCAGACAGGTCTCCCCCTCCTTGATCTCGAGCGAGTAGCCGACGAGGATCTTCGCCAGGTTGGCGACCCTTGGATCCCTCACGATGACCCTTCGACGCCGGCCTGCTCGGCCGAGCGCGCGAGCGCCATCAGAAGGGCGTGCAGGCGCGCGTCCTCAGCCAGCTCGGGGTGGAACGCCACGAGGACGATCCGGCCCTCGCGGACGGCCACGGGATGGCCGTCGACCTCGGCGAGGACCTCCACCTCCGGGCCGGCCTCCTCGATCCAGGGCGCCCGGATGAAGACCGCGCGCATCGGCTCCGGCCCCAGCCCGACCACTGCGAGGTCGGCCTCGAAGCTCGCGAGCTGCCGGCCGAATGCGTTGCGCTTGGCCACGGCGTCCACCAGGCCCAGGTGGTCTCGGTCGCAGACGATCATTCCCGCGCAAGTACCCAGAATCGGCCTCCCGCTTGCCGCGAGCGCCCGGATCGGCTCCCCGAGGGCGTCGCGCTCGATCGCCTTCGAGATCGTGGTCGACTCGCCGCCGGGAATCACGAGCGCCGCGACGCCCTCGAGCTCGTTCGCGGTGCGGACCTCGACCGCCGCCGCGCCGATCGCCTCCAGCATCCTCGCGTGCGCGGCGAAGTCGCCCTGGCTGGCCAGCACGCCGATGCGGAGCGCATCCGAGCCGCCCGGTCGGGGGGCGAGCGGCGCGCGGTCCACCACGCTAGGAACCGCGGCCCTGAAGCAGTTCGCCGGCGGCCGCGAGCTCCGCGATGTCGTCACCGCGCATCGGCTCGCCGAGCTCGATCGACGCTGCCGCGACGCGCTCGGGGTCGTTGAAGTGCGTGGTCGCCTCCACGATCGCCCGCGCCCGGCGCTCGGGGTCCTCGGACTTGAAGATGCCGGAGCCGACGAAGTTCCCCTCGGCGCCGAGCTGCATCACGAGCGCGGCATCCGCCGGTGTCGCGATCCCGCCCGCGCAGAACATCGGCACCGGCAGCCAACCCGTCTCGGCGACCTCGCCGACGACCTCCAGGGGCGCCCCGAGCTCCTTTGCCTCAACGGCAAGCTGCTCGGGCGCGAGAGATCCCAGCCGCCGGATGCCGCCGACGATCTCGCGCAAATGGCGGACCGCCTCGACGATGTTCCCGGTCCCCGCTTCACCCTTCGAGCGGATCATCGCCGCGCCCTCCGCGACTCGGCGGAGCGCCTCACCGAGGTTGGTCGCCCCGCATACGAACGGCACCTCGAAGGCATGCTTGTCGATGTGGTGGCGCTCGTCGGCCGGGGTGAGCACCTCGGACTCGTCCACGTAGTCGACCTCGAGCGATTGAAGAATTTGCGCCTCGGCGAAGTGGCCGATGCGGGCCTTGGCCATCACCGGGATCGTGGCCGCCTCCTGGATCGCCTTGATCACGCGCGGGCTGGCCATCCGCGCCACGCCGCCCTCGGCCCGAATGTCCGCGGGCACGCGCTCGAGAGCCATCACCGCGACGGCGCCGGACTCCTCGGCGATCCGCGCCTGCTCAGGCGTGGTGACGTCCATGATGACGCCGCCCTTCAGCATCTCGGCGAGCCCTCGCTTGACACGGAATGTGGCCCGTTCAGCCATCTCGTTCAATATACGCGGGACGGGCATACGGGGGTCCGTGTAGGGATCGAGACGATCGGCAGGCAGGCACGAGGCGCGAGCCGCATCTGCCGCGCTCGGGCCCGAACTCGGGCTGCGTGGCGCGTAACGCACCGCATAGGGGGTGTCTTGCGCCAGGCGGGCCAGCTCGTTTGCTCGGTCGCTGCCTAGGCGGCAGACTCGAACTCCGCAAAACGAACCGCCAGGCGTTCGGGCTCCGGTCGGTCGCCCGTCCGCTGCGGTTGAGCGATCGACACGCCGTGAAACCCCTGGAGGCCACCGCTGAGCATGGGCCCGTCCTTACCATCCAAAAGTCGGCGGTGAATGTGGACGACGCCGGTTGGATCAATCCCAAGCAGGTTGCGGTCGTAGGCGACGTGGTGAATGGCGCAGAGCGCGAGCCCGTTGACGACGGCCGCGATTCCGGCCGGGTCGGTGTCTCGGATTATGTGAGACGCCTCCACCAACTCAGGTTCGCGAAGGGCACAAACGGCGCATCGATTGCGGTAGACGCGGAGCACGTCCCGGCGGAAGCGCGCCTGGTGATAGCGCTGTCGCACTTCCGCGAAGCGGTAGCGCCGCGCATCTTGCGAAGACACGATCCCCTCGCCCTGGATATCCGCATGCCGTAGCCCGACCTCAAGCGACACCAAGCCGCTCTCGGGGTCGTCATCGGTGGCGAAGACAGGCGCGATTGGGTGGTATTGCCCCGGACTGATCCCACGGAAGTAGATGAGCGGGACCTCAAGTGCGTGCGCCGCTCTTAGGGCCCGATTGTCGGGTTGATCGGCTGAGCCCGCGCGGTAGTGATAGATGACAAAACCGTCATCGACATCGAAGACGTCGTCGTACGGCGGCATGCTCCTGGGACGTGGCGCGGCCGTCATGAGGGACAGCGCCGCCGGCCCTCGCTGTTCTTTCGCCCGATGGATTCCTCGCTGAAACGAGCCGAAGCTGACCCTGCTGCCCTCGTGCTCGAAGCCATTGCGGAGGACGGAGACCGGCACGAGGTCGTCGTAGGCCCTCGCCAGCAGATCGACAGCCCGGATAGCGGTTCGACGAAGGGAGGCGTCTGGATCGACCGACGAGATGCAGCATATTCGCGCACGGGCGCGAATGAGCGCGAAGTCGCAGGCGGCCGGTGTTACTTCAGCTTGAAGGCGCGGATCCGGTCCTTGTAGGCGCCCTTGTCGCGGGCGTACACGCCGTAGGCAAGCGACTGGACGAGGGCCAGGAGCGCTGTGTTGGACCGGGTGAAGGACGGGCTGTTCGAGGAGTAGTAGAGCGTCAGCTCGGCGTGCTCGCCCACCTCGGACAACGTGGCGTCCGTGATCGCCAGCGTGCGGGCGCGGCGATGACGGGCGAGCTTCATGGCACGGATCACGATCGGATGGGCCTTGCCCGCCGAGAAGCAGATGACGAGGCTGTCCTCGTCGACGCGCGAGAGGCGCGTGATCGAGTCTTGGCGTGGGCTCGCGACGACCTCGGCACGGATGTCGAGCAGCGCCAGCAGGTGGCGCAGGTAGCTGGCGAAGAAGGCGAGCTGGTCCATGCCGACGATCATCACCCGCTGCGCCCCCGCCAGGGCGGAGACACAGGCTTCGACGCGCTCGCGCGTTAGGGCCTTCACCGTCTCCTCGACGTTGGCGTGATCTGCGGCGAGCGAAGCCTCGAACTCCGAGTGGTCGAAGTCGAAGAGCTGGCCGCCGCCCGCCCCGTTCTCCTCGGGGGCGCGGTTGCGGTACTCCTCGATCGCGGCCTGCTGAAGCTCTGGGTATCCCTCGAAGCCGAGCGCCTGCGAGAAGCGGACGACCGTCGACGAGGATGTGCTCGCGCGGCGCGCGAGCTCTTCGGCCGTCTGGAAGGCGGCCTCGTCCAGGTGGTCGACGATGTAGCGGGCAACCTCCTTCTGCGAACGGGAGAAGTCCTCGAAGCGGTCCGTGATGTAGCTCGAGAGCGTCTTCCCGTTGGGCCGAGAGGAGCGACTGTGGCCGCCACGCGTTCGAGCGGCCGCCGGACGAGACGTGGTGACGGTCTTGCTCACGGCGGCATGTTTCGCCCCGCCGTGCGGTTTCCCTTCCAGACGCGCCTGACCTGCAACCGCTGCGGCACCGTCCCACGCGATCTGCTTGGATCGTCCCGTGGACGCCGAGCTGGCCCTGCGCCTCACCAACAGGAACATGGTCGCGTTCGACCTGGCGCTCGGCACCGGGGCGCTCCTGGCGCCCGCCGCGACGCTCGGTGTCCTCGGTCACCGCAGCCCGACGCCGGACGCCGAGGAGCTCTTCCGGCGCTGCGGACCCATCTGGCTCACGTTCGCGGCGGGACACGCTGTTGCCGAGGCGAGGGGCCGGCCCGAGGACTGGTGGGCGCTCGCCTGGCTCCGTGCAACCGAGCTTGCGACCGACATCGTCTGGTCGCGCTCGCCAGGGTTCCAGCGACCGGGCGCGCGCGCCGGACTCTGGCTCGCCGGGGCGGCCAACGCGGCGATGGCGATCGGGTTCGCGTGGATGGCCCGCCGAGCCGCGTCGGCGGATCCCGTCTAGCGCTCTGCATCCGCGATCGGCGCGCTGCACTCGCGAAACCCGGCCGCCCGGGCAAGATCTCGGCGGAGAGCCTGGCTTGCGGCGAGCTGCGCCTGCGCCCGCGAGTAAGCAGCACCATCCCGGGCGACCGCGGCCGCTTCGCCGCGCTGGAGCACGGCGATCGCTCGCTCACGGGCTGCGAGGTATCGGTCGACCGCCTCCCGCTCCGATCCCGGCGCCGAAAGCGAGGTGAGCTCGCTGAGCTCGGCCTGTGCGATATCGACGAGCTTCGACGTGAGCTCGGCGCTGGCGGCCGCCGTCCGGGGCGAGGTGCGTTGAAGCGAGGCGAACTGGGCGTGTGCATCGGCGCAGATCTCGTCGGCCTGGAGCCGAAACTCGGTTTCGGTGAGGGGGCTGGCTTGAACGGCCCAAGGTCGAGAAGCGCGCCGGCGATGAAGATCGCCCCGACAGCGGCCACCGCCACGAGCGCGTAGATCCAGCCGCGACGAGGTCCCTTGGCGGCGGCGTCGCCTCCACCCCTCGGCAAATCTAGCGTCGCCGACGGGCGCTTAGACTGCCGCGGATGGACGAGAAGGCCCTCGCGTTCGCCGGGGTCCGGGGGCAGATCGACGCGCTTCGCACCGGCGAGGTGTCCTCCCGCGAACTCGTCGAGACCTGTCTGCGCCGGATCGAGCGCATCGATCCCGAGCTCAACGCGTTTCGCATCACCTACTTCGAGCGGGCCCTCGGGGAGGCTAAGGCGGCGCAGCGGCGCGCGCGCTCGAAGGCGACGGCGCCACTGACGGGTATCCCGATCGCGATCAAGGACAACGTCGACGTCGCCGGCGACGTGACGACGCACGGGACGTCAGCTCACGGCGGCCCGGCGACCGCGGACGCCGAGCTGGTGCGTCGCGTCCGCGAGGCCGGCGCCATCGTCGTCGGCAGGACCAACGTTCCGCCGCTCTGTGCCATGTGCGTCACCGAGTCCGCCACCTTCGGCATCACTCGCAACCCGTGGGACCTCGAGCGCACCCCGGGGGGCTCGAGCGGGGGTTCTGCGGCGGCCGTGGCGGCGGGACTTGTGCCTGCGGCGCTCGGGACCGACGGCGGGGGCTCGATCAGGATCCCCGCCGCCTTCTGCGGCCTGTTCGGGCTGAAGCCGCAACGTGGCCGCATCTCGCTGGCGCCGCTTCCCGACCATTGGCACGGCCTGACGGCCGCCGGCTGGGTCACGCGGAGCGTCGCGGACAGCGCGCTGATGCTCGATCTGACGGCGGGCCCCGCCCCGATCGACCGCGACCGGCCCCCGCCTCCGGCCCGGCCCTATTTGGAAGCGGCTTCGACGGCGCCCCCAAAGCTTCGGATCGGCTGGTCGGTGAAGGTGCCGCCCAACGCCCTCGGCGTGCGCATGGACGACGAGGTGAGGAGCGCCGTGGTCGAGACCGCAGACCTTCTGCGATCGCTCGGGCACGAGGTCACCGAGCACGACCCGCCCTACGATCCGCTCGCCGGGGTCGCGAACTCGGCGCGGATCATGCGAGGGGTGGCCGACGACGCGAAGACCCTGCCGAGATACCGCCGCCTTGACCGCCGCTTCCGGGCCTGGACGCGCCTCGGTGCGGGGTTCACCGACTCGAGCCTCGCCTGGGCTCGCCGGCGCGAGGCGGAGACGAGCGCCCGCCTGCGGCCCACGTTCGCGAAATACGACGTCCTCGTCACGCCGGTTACGAGCGAGCCGGCGATCGAGACGGGACGCTGGGAGGGCCTCGGGGCCGTGCGGCTCATCAACGGGATGCTGCCGCTGATTCCGTGGCCGGCGCTCTGGAACCACACGGGCCAGCCCGCGGCGTCGGTTCCGGCGGGGTTCACGGCAACCGGCCTTCCGCGCGCGGCGATGCTGGTTGGCCGCCCGAACGACGAGGACACGCTGTTCGCGCTGGCGTCGCAGCTGGAGGCCGAGCGCGGCTGGACGGCGGAGCGGCCGCCGACCTCCTGAGGGCCTAGCCGCAGGCGCGCGGGTCCAGCGGGCCTCGGATCCGGAAGATCTCGAGCGGACCGTCGCGTACAACCGTCCTCGAGCCGGCGCCGGGCCGGGTCCACGCTCCCTCGGGCGCCGGCAGCGGCGCCCCCGGGTGGGCCGCGTTGAAGTCGGGCCCCGCGATGACGAAATCGACCGGGTGCGCATCGATCGCGAGGCGCCATGCCCCACAGCTCGAGATCGGCTGGAGCGATCCGTTGGGACCGCTTCGCGCGAGGTAGCCCACGTTGTTGGAGAGATCCTCGCCATAGAGGGGGTACTGGTCGAAAGCGACGGCCGTTCCGCCGAGCTCGATGCGCGCGTCGCGGATACCGCGTGCCCAGTTGAACGCCGCCGCCAGTCCGGTCCCCGGCGGCCCGGTGTGGAAACGGTCGGCGAGGTAGTCGCCCGCCGTGGGCGCGTACACCGCGGCGGCGCCGATCGACACCGCCGCCACGGCCGCCACGGCGATCAGCGAGGGCAGCTCGCTGCGGGCAAGCGCCACGATCCCGAGCCAGAGGGCCGTCAACGCAAGCGCCGCGAGGACGGCCGCGAGGAGGTTGGGGTCGTCGAGGCGCGTTCCGAGGTCGAGGTTGGCGGCGCCGATCGCCAGCAGGGCCAGCGTGAGAGCGACGCCCGGCTCGTACCCGCGGCGGAGCCGCAGCGTCGGGAGGATTGCCAGGCCGAGGGCGAGGAACGGCGCGAGCCACCGCAGGTTCGTGGCGAAAACCGCGGGGTGGCCCTCGGCGCCGCCGGCGCTGAGCGGCGTGAAGACGTAGGCGATCGAGGCGGCGAGCGAGGCGAGCGCGATGACCCGCACGACGGGTCTCGCGGGCCGCACCACCCCGGCGACCATTCCGGCGAGCGCCAGCGCGAGCATGAGGGGCCAGAGATCGCCGAGCTCGACGCGCAGCCCCGGCAGGAAATGGCTGCTCCAGATCCCGCCGTCGCCGATGTAGTGGACCACGGCGTAGTCGGGCCGCAGGCCGAATGCCTGGTCGGGCGAGGGCAGGTGGATCGGCCCGATCGACCGAACCCACGGAACCGGGTTGCCGGTCTCGGCGAGGTTGCGGACGTACCAGAGCCCGCCTGTGGCGACGGCGCCCGCCAGCCAGACCCCGGCGGTCGCGGCCCTGGATCCCCTCGCCGAGACAGCCCCCACGCCGACCGTGAGGACGGCAGCCGGTATGAGGAAGTCCAGCTTGGACCCGGCGGCGAGTCCCGTGGCGAGGGCCGCGACCAGCACGGCTCCAAGCTGGTCCCGCCCCAGGCGAGTGCCGCCGTCGCGGGGCAACCCGTTGACGAGGATGGCGGCCCCGGCGAGCAGCGCCGCGGTCGCCGCGACGTCGTTGGTGGCGCTGCCCGCCTGCGACGCGGCGAATACGTGGGCCTCGAGGACCACCGCGACGCCGAGGAACGACAGCGGCGCCGTCCCGAACGGGTGCCCGAGGCACCAGCCGGCGAGGAGCGCGAGCGCCATCCAGCCGAGGTTCAGGAGGGGCGAGAGGACGTCGCGGTGGACGATCGCCATCCCCATCGCGTGCACGAGCTCCGAGTTCGCCGGATAGAAGCGCGCGAGGGTGAGCGGATCGATCGGAGCGATCGCGGTGACGGACCCCGAGCGCGCGAAGCTCGCCGCCAGCGGCAGGTGGTACCAGTTCGAGTCGAAGACCATCGGCCCGCCGTCGAGCACGCGCAGCGCCCCGAGCGCCCAGATTGCCCCGACGATGAGCGTCACCGCACCGGCCACGCCAAGGGGGATCCAGCCGGCCGGAGTGCCCTCTCCCCCGCCTCCGCGCCGGTCGCGCGTGACGAGAAGCGCCGCGGCGGCCAGGGCGGCGGCGCCGATCTCGAGGGCGAGGCCGCTCAGAAGCCCGGCCAATCCGAGTGCCTCGGCGAGCACGAGCGCGAGCGAGATCCCGAGCACGGCCTCGCCGAGCAGCGCCGGCGCTCCGGTCCATTCCGGCAGGAGGAGAAGCCGCGCCCGCCATGACGCGAAGCCGACGAGCGCGACGAACAGCAGGACCCAGACCGCCGACGGCGGCGCGCCGAGGAGGCTCATCTCAGTTCCATCCGCGACTCAGTCCGCAAGCTTCACCGGGACGGCCGTGAGGACGACGCCCGGCTTGCCGAGCAGCGCCGCGCCGAGGACGTACTCGAGCTGGTTGTGGAGGGGCTCCTGCCACGGATGCGCCGGGATCACGGCGGGAACGACCACCGTGACGGGGTCGCTCTCATCGCCGGCCATCTCCTCGATCAGGTCGACGAGCGGGCTCACCACCTCGCGGTAGGGCGACTCGAGGATGCGCAACGGGAGGCCGTTGCCGGTCCATTCACGCCAGCGGCGCTCGAACTCCTCGCCGGCGTCGCCGTCCTCCTCCACCGCAACGTGGACCGGGATCACCTCCCCGGCGATCTCCCGAGCGTATGTGAGAGCGGCGGCGGTCGCCTTGTTGAGATGGGCGACGGGGACGACGGCCCGACGTTGAGAGGACAGCGGCGGGGGGAGCTCGGGCGCGCGATCGAGGCCGAGCTGGCGGCGCGTTCGCTCATAGTGGCGGTGGACCGCGTAGAAGCCGGCGACGAGAGCGGGGACCAGTAATACAACGATCCAGGCGCCCGAGGTGAACTTCGTTCCCACGACGATCACCGTGACGAGGCCCGTGACGACGGCGCCCGTGCCGTTGATCGCCGCCTTCCGGCGCCAGTTTGGCCCGCGCTCGCGCCGCCAGTGGCGCACCATCCCCGACTGGGAAAGCGTGAAGCACAGGAACACGCCGACGGCAAAGAGCGGGATCAGCGCGTGGGTGCTGCCGTCGAACGCGACAACCAATGCGACTGCGAGCAGGCCGATCGCCAGGATGCCGTTGGAGTAGGCGAGCCGGAAGCCGCGGTGAGAGAGCCGGTGTGGGGTCCAGTCGTCCTGGGCCATGACGGCGGCGAGGCGCGGGAAGCCGTTGAACGACGTGTTGGCGGCGAGCATCAGGACGATGGCCGAGGAGACCTGGACCACATAGAAGAGCGGCGAATGGCCGACGAACGTGAGGCCGACCTGCGCGATCACGTTCTGCGTGTCCGAGGGGACCGCTCCGATCTGATGGCCGAGAAACGCGACCCCGAGGAAGAGGGTCGCGAGGATCACGGCCAGAGTGATGAGCGTCCCGGCGGCGTTTCGCGACGGCGGGTCCTTGAACGCCGGCACACCGTTCGCAATCGCCTCCACTCCCGTCATCGCGGTGCAGCCGCCCGCGAACGCGCGTAGCACGAGGAAGATGGTTACGTCCTCACTCGCCTTCGGCAGGTTCTGGGCCGCGTTCGGCGTCCCGTCGACCAGAAGGTGGACGCCGCCGATGACGAGCAGCAGGCCCAGCGAGCCGATGAACAGGTAGGTCGGCAGCACGAACGCTGCGCCCGCCTCCCGCACGCCGCGCAGGTTGATCGTCATCAGCAGAACGATCATCACGACGTCGATGACGACGACGTGGGGCTCGAGGCCCGGCGCGAACGCAGTAACCGCCGCGGTCCCCGCCGTGACGGAGACGGCTACGGTCGTCAGGTAGTCGACCATCAGCGCCGCCGCCGCCACGAGGCCCGCGGAGGTGCCGAGATTCTCGCGCGCGACCGTGTACGACCCGCCCCCGTTCGGGTAGGCGTAGATCGTCTGCCGGTAGGAGAAGGCAACGATGCCGAGCAGGCCCGCGATCGCGATCGCGATGGGCATGTCGAGCGCCACGCCGGCGCTGCCGGCGAGGATCAGCACGTAGAGGATCTCGTCCGGGCCGTAGGCCACGGACGACAGGGCGTCGAGCCCGAAGGCGCCCATCGCGCGGGGCCTCGTGAGGCGCTCGGAGGCCGCGGCCGAGGTGGGCAGCGGCGGGCCTAGCAGCACCCGGCGGATCGCGTGGGCCACGCCGCGAGCGTATACGCGGCGAGCGGCGGGTTAGCGCCGACCTATCCCGAGCCGCATCAACGCGTCAAGCAGGCGGGATAGACTCGCGCCGTGGTCGGGCGGAGAGGAACTGGGCCGTTCTCGGCACTCTCCGTAGCCATCGTGATCGCCGCGACGGCACTCGTCGCGGGGTGCGGGGGGTCGAGCTCGGAGAAGACCACCACCTCAGCAGCAGCCTCGGGCGTGTCTGGCGCGTCGGGAGCGTCTGGTGTGGCTGGCGCCCAAGCGCCCGGCCAGGTGCGCATCCTCGTGCAGAGGCCACGGACGAAGGATGACGCCTTCGGCGCGAAGCTCCTGCAGGCGGGCAAGGTCCCGCAGTTCGTTCAGCAACTGGCTCAGGGCTTCAAGCTTCCGAACCCGCTGACACTTCGATTCGCGAACGGCATCGGCCCGGGGCCGTTCTACAACTCGAAGGACAACTCGATCACCGATTTCTACGGGTTCGCCTCCGAGGTCTTCGGGGTCCTCCACGCAGCGAACCCGTCATGGACCGCGCGGCATGTCGGCGGCTCCACCGCCGCGGTCGACGACTTCGTGGTCGCGCACGAATTCGGCCACGCGCTGATCGCCAACTACAACCTTCCCGTGCTCGGTAGCCAGGAGGACGCGGCCGACACGATCGCCACGATCACCCTCCTCCACCTTCCCTCCGCTCTCGGTTACCGCGTGACCTCCGATGCGGCGCGGTTCTGGGCCGCGTTCTCGGGCCGCCAGAGCCCGCCGGACCTGGCCGAGTACGCCGATACGCACGGATTCGACCTGCAGAGGGCCGACAACATCATCTGCCTGACGGCGGGTGCCTCGATGGAGAACTTCCGCCGCGTCGCCGCCCTAGGCGTCCTTCCGGCGAGCCGCCTCCGGTCGTGCCGCTCCGAGTACGTCGACGCCGCGAACAGCATCCAGCAGGAGCTCAAGCCCCACCTGAAGTGACCGACGGTGGCGCGACCGCCAGCCCCGGCAGGACCCGCCGGGCCTCGCTTGCTGCGACGCGGCCAACGAGGCGGGGGTCGAATGCGCTGAACGCAGAGCGGCGCCGCGTCGCCAGCGCCTCGACCGCTCGGGCGACGGGCTCGTCCGTAGCGGCCGCGCGAAAGGTCATCCGCTCCATCGCTCGCAGCTCGCGGCCCGTGGACAGGTCCGCGATCGCCCAGTGGTGCGGGCCGAGCCGGCGCCGGAAGCTGCGACGGTACTGGTCGAGACCTCGGTCGAGCGCCGGACGGTCTCCGCCGAACAGCGCGCGATGCGTTCGATCGACGAGCCACTCCGCGCTCTGAAACGCCCACCCACACCCGACGCCGAAGACCGGGTCGCTCGCCAGCGCGGCGTCGCCGACGAACGCGAGCCCGGGACGTGCCGCGGGACGCATCACGTTCGGCGTCTCGAGCTTGCCGATCAGCTTCGAGACCCGCTCGGCGCTCCCCACCTCGGGAGCGTCCGGGAGGCCGGCAATCCAGTCGGCGTAGGAGGCCTCGGGGTCGGCGCGGAACTCGGCCATGCGGGACCGGTGCGGGACGGCGACCAGGACCGTGAGGTCGTCCTCGTTCGGGAACGCCGCGGCGCCCTCGGGGTCGAGAAACCAGACTCGTGCCCGGTTCGTGGCCGGCCGAAGGCCCCGCCAGTAGGCGAAGTAGAAGAACCGGTTATGCGGGCGAACACGGCCGGGTACCCGCGCCAGGCGTGCAACCGTCGAGCCCCGGCCGTCAGCCGCGACGACGAGCCGAGCGCCGATGCGCTCAGTCCCCCCCTTCGCGTCCGCCACCTCGACGCCGGCCGGACGACCGCCATCGTTGAGCAGACCCGTGACGCTGCGGCCGACCATCAGCTCCACCCCGGGCGTGCCCGCGGCGAGCTCGCGCAGCAGCGGGTCGAGCGTTCGCCGGGTGACGCCGTACCCATGGGGGACGTCTTCGGGAAACTCGATCCACCCGCTCGACGGTGTCCAGGCGGCTGGGTAACTGCGGATGGCACCCCGCTTCTCGATCAGCGGTGTCAGTCCCAGGCGATCCATCGTGGGGACTGCGCTCGAAAGGATCTGGTGCGTGCACACCACTTTGTAGGCGTCGGGATCGGGGCGCTGCTCGAGCAGCGCGACCCGCGCTCCCTCCAGGGCGAACAGCCGCGCCGCCGTGCACCCGCCGATGCTCGCGCCGACGACCACGGCGTCGAATGCGCCCCCGGGAACCATCTCCGCGAAGGTACCCTGCGCGCGATGCCTGAGACGAACATCGAGATCGTTCGGGCGATGTTCGAGCCGTTCGAGGGCGTCAACGTGGCCGGGTTCGACTGGGGCGCCGTGGCGATGCGCGAGGTGATCCAGGGCGCCTACTCACCCGACATCGAGCTGACGACGCTGCAGTCGGGCATCGGCACCGGGATCGACGAGCACTACCAGGGCCTGGACGGGCTCGTCTCCTACCTGCGGGAGTGGCTCGAGCCCTTCACCGAGTACTACGTCACGAACCTCGACTTCATCGACGCGGGCGAGTGCGTCCTCGTCCCGAGCCGGCAGCGGGGTGTCGGCGGTGGGAGCGGCGCCGAGGTCGTGATCGAGCTGACCACGCTCTACGAGCTGCGCGACGGCCGGATTGTGCGCATGCACCAGTACGACACGCTGGCCGACGCGCGGGAGGCCGCGGCGGCTGCCTAGCGGCAAGGCCGCGCTCGAGCCCGAGCGAGATACTGCGCGCGATGTCGGAGGAGGCCATGCGCGTGGTTCGCGATTGGGTGTCGCTCTGGGCAGGGCCGGAGCTGATCTCGACCTCTCAGGACCCCGAGCTCCTCGGCGCCTACCTCGACGCGATCCACCCCGAATTCACCGGATGGTGGGCCCGCGAGCTCGCCGACGCGAGACCTTTCACGGGCGCGAGGGCGCCGCGCGCATGGCCCTGGATGGCTCGCTCCATGGGACGAGTACCACCAGGAGGCCACCGAGTTCATCGACGCGGGTGACTACGTCGTCGTCTGCTACGTGTGCCGCGCACGAGGAAAGGGAAGCGGCGCCGAGGTGGAGATGAACGCAAACCACGTCTACACGGTTCGCGAGCGGAAGATCGCGAGCCTCTGGGAGTAAACGAGCCGCGACGAGGTCCTGAAGGCCTCCGGGCTTCCCGAATAGCCTCGCGCTCGGAGTGGCCGCTCGGCGCTAGGCCGCGGGGGCCGTGGCGCCGTGACGGATCAGGGTTTCACCCGTCTCGGTGATCGTGTCCTCGATCGGGCGGGGCGACCAGCCGAGGGAGCTCCTCGCCTTCTCCGACGAGAGCTCACTGCGCTTGCCGAGGCCGCCGACGACCGATCGAATGCCCGGATCGAAGAGCGCCATTGCGCGCACGAGCAGGTTCGGGACCGTCCGCGTGGGCACCTTCGAGGCCTTGTATCCGAGGCGCTCGCGCAGGACGGCGCCTATGTCGGCCATCCAGAGGAACTTGGTGGCGGCGATGAAGCGCTGGCCGCCCGCCTCGGGCGACGTCATCGCCCTGAGCTCGAGGTCGGCGACGTCGCGGACATCGACGAGGCTGAAGCCGAGCTGCGGCACGCCGGGCGGGCCGTCGAGCAGGCGCTGAACGGCCTGCAGGGAGTAGGAGACGTCGTCGTTCAGCACCGGCCCGATGATGGCGCCGGGATTCACCACCGCGAGGCGGTCCTCGGCGCCCCGCTCACGTGCCATCTCCCAGGCCGCGAGCTCGGCGATCGTCTTCGAGCGGACATAGGGAGTGAGCCCGGGGCTGTCGGGGTCGGTCCAGTCGGTCTCGTCGAGCGGTCGCTCCTGCGCGCCGTCGGCGAGCCTGATCGCCGCGACCGACGACGTCAGGACGACCCGCTTGACACCTGCGTCGAGGCTCATGGCGAGGACGCGGAGCGTCCCGTCGCGCGCGGGCACGATCAGCTCGTCGGGATCCTTCGGCTGCTTGGGCGGGAACGGCGAGGCGACGTGGAGGACGTAGTCGCAGCCCTTCACGCCCTCGGGCCAGCCGTCATCGCTGGTGAGGTCCGCGGCCAGCACCGTGAGGCGGTCGCCGGGATCGACCTCGGAGCCGACCGCGGCGCGAACCTGGTCCTCGCGCGAGAGGCTTCGGACCGTGGTCCGGACGGTGTAGCCGCGGCGCAGAAGCTCGATCACGCACCAACCGCCCAGGAAGCCGGAGCCCCCGGTGACCAGGACCGTTTCGTCGCGAGCGTCAGCCATCGCCGTCGCCCACCGTAGCCTCTCGCGACAGCGGATGCGGGGATACTCCACGCGCGATGTCTCGGGAGAATGTCGAGGTCCTGCGCGACTACCTGGATGAGTGGATAACCGGGGATCTCACGGACCTAGGCGATCTGTCGTTCCTCGACACGGAGATCGTCTACGAGGACGAGATCCTCCCAGACCACGTCGGTGAGACCTACCACGGACACGAGGGGTTTCGGAAGGCGTGGGCGCGCGCGGTAGAGCCGTGGGAAAGCGTCGAGGGCGACGTCGAATGGATACGCGACGCCGGAGAGAGCGTGGTGTCCTGCCATCACGGACGGATGCGAGGCAGGGGAAGCGGGCTCGAGGCCGAGATCCGCTACGCCTACGTTTGGAAGTTCCGGGACGGAAAGGTCGTGCGCTGCAAGTCGTACGCCAACCCCGTCGAAGCCCTCGAGGCGGCCGGGCTCTCGGACTAGCCGCCGAGAGGCGCTCGATCAGCGGCTCTACTGAACGACGATGAACGCGTATCGCTCGGCCCCGTGACCGGCGTTGCTCAGCTTCACCTTGCCGGCGGCGCCATTCCAATGTCGCCTGCCACCGATGACGTTGATGCGGCCGCTGCTCCCCGAGAACACGCCCTTGACCTTGAGCGTCCCGCCGCCGACCAGGAAGACACCTCGCGCACGGACCGAATGATGTGCCCGCGGCGTGAACTTGATACGCGCATGCCCGAGTACATCGTTGCGATCGCCAGGCGCGACGAGCGTGTCGCGGACGATCACTCCACCGTGCACGGGATGAGACGACTCGGTAAGCCCGATCACCGTGAAGCGCGACTCGGCGCGCGCGGTGGCACTTGCCGCGAGCACTCCCAGACAGAGCCCTGCAATCGCTAGAAGTGGACTGACCTTGCGCACGGCACCTCCTGTCGCTGGATGCGACAAACCTAACCGGTCCCGCTCGTCGAAGACGCGTACACTCGGGCCGGGACTCATCTGACGTGCTACGCGCGACGCTTCGCGCCACTGGGGACCGGCCCAACGTTGCCCTCCCGCTGCGAAGAGGAGTTCCGATGCCGTTCTCAGGCCGTCCAACCGTGTACCACGTCGAGGCCCTCGACCCGAATGTCGCCCTCGTCGAGGTCAACGGCCATCTGGAGGATGTAGCCATCGGACGCTGGACTGCGCTTCTGGATGGCGTCATCGCTGAGGGCGCAGCGGGCGTCGTCGTCGATCTTCGCGGCTGCACCACGATCGAGTCGGCTTGTCACTCAGCGCTGGTTCAAGCCGCATCGACGATGAACGCGAGGGCTGACGGCGTGAGGCTCGTCGCCTATCCCGGCTCAGCGCTCGATGACGAGTTCGGAGGACCCGCCGGAGAGCTTCCGGTGCACGCATCCGTCCAAGAGGCGCGGATGTGCTTCGCGCTCCAGTAGCCCGCGGCCCGGCAATTGGGCGCCGGAGGAGTCCTGCCCAAGCGGGCCTGGGCTGCCTGCTCAGTCGGCGAACGCCTTCGCCTGGTTGACGCAGGCAGGGATGCCGCCCTTGACGCCCGTGCCGAACGACTTGAAACGTTGTTTCGGCGTGCCGTGCGCGTCGGGTGCCAGCCAGCTCACGCTGCGCGGATCGCCGGTGAGGTACATCGCGTGCGCCGCGGTTTGGAGGTCGGACAGGGTGATCACGCCCGGACTGATGGCGCCGCCCGCCCACGCGCCGGCCCAGCAATCGGCGTTGAGCTCCCCGAGCTCGTCGACCCGCCAGTGCACGAGGCCGAGCCGAGCCTGGACCGCATGGCCCCATTCGTGGGCGAGGATCACGGCGTCGGCGGCCGGGCCAACCTTGGCGTAGTACGGGATCAGGAGCCCGCGCTCGTCAAACGCGATGGTGTTGTTCGTGAAGCAGTAGTCCGCGTTGTGCGGGGTTAGGGGCTGGCCGCCGCACACCGGGAACGGCGGATCCCCGGCGTTGTACGCGAGCACGCGTGGCGGCGGCGGATACTTGGTGTGCAGGCGCGCCGGAAGCTGCCGGGACCAGTACTCGCTGATGTTGGAGATCGCGTAGTCGAGGCTGCGCTGGTAGGCGGCGCGGTCGACTCCCGTGATGCCCGAGCGCTCACGTGGACCCGCAGCCGTCAGGTGCGCGCCGATGGTGGCGATCTGCCTGCTGTCATATCGCCCCCCGGTTCCCTTGGACGGAATCGCATGCGGCACCTTCGCTGGGGGCGGGATCGGAATCACGAGGGCGTTGGCCGCTTCCTCCGACGACTTCTTCGAGTCACGGACGGCGTTAGCGATCGCGCCGATGGCGATCACCACTACGAGGACCGACATCCCCCAGAACGTGACCTTGGCGATCCGATCCGGCAGGAGGCGCTCGTAGGTCGCTCGCAGCCAGGTCGCCTGCGCTCGCTGTTCGGTCCATTCGGAGCCGTCCCAATACCGCTTCCCGCGGGGCGCCTCCGGGTCGTCGTACCAGCCCGGCGGCGGTAGCTTCCGTGCGTCCACGGAGGCGACCCTACTTTCTCCCGCGCGTTTTGCCCCTCGCACCACCGCGGAGAGGCGATACTGGGCGGGCGATGTCGCATCGCAGAGCGCGTCTGATTGGGCGCCTTCGATTGGAGCGTGGCCGTAGCCGTGAAAGCACCGAGCCACAAAACGGCACTGCTGAGCGGCGCGCGCAACCCGTCGCCGACTATGAGATCGACTCCGATCCGCGCCGGCTACGCTCGACGCTTCGCGACGTGGGGCAGTCCCTAGGGGTCCTCGAACCCCAAGCGAGACGAAAGGTGCGCCATCTTTCGGCAGAGCTCATTGCCCGCTCCGTCGACGAAAAGAGGGATCCTAGGCGCCCACTCGCTATCAAGGTCTACGTGTTTCCGTCGACCGTTCGCATCGAGCTTTCAGGTCTGGAAGAGCCGTGGCGAGTCGTGGATCCTCGTCCGATCGGCGCGCCCGAAGGCGGATGGAAGCTCTATGTCGAGGGGCTTGCCGATCGCTGGGGGGTGAACCGGCGCTCACGCTCATCCGCAGACGCCTGGTTCGAGGTGGACCGTCGTTCGTCCCCCGGAACCAGTGCTCCATGACGCACATCAAGCGGCGCGCCCCGCGGGAGTAGGCGATGTCGCAGCAGAACGTCGAGATCGTGGGTCGCATATACGACGCCTGGAACCGCCGGGACGAGGAGGCGATGCTGGCGCTCAGCGACCGCGAGGTCGAGTTCGTCAATTCCCCGACTGCGGTCGAGCCGGGAACGAGGCGCGGGACCAACGAAGTTCTTGCCGCCGCCCGAACGCAGTGGGAATTCCTTCGCGAGGGCCGTCAGGAGATCGATCGAACCTACGATCGCGGGGACGAGATCGTCGTCCTGGGGCGTCTTTCTCGTCGGATGCCGGGGGGCGATGCCCGGATCGAGGATCGAGTCCTGGTTTCGTGGACGATCCGCGATGGGAAGGTCGTCCGGGCCGAGGTACTTGGCTTTGGCGCGGCCGAAGTTGACAAAGCCCTCGAAGCCGCCGGGTTGCAGGAGTAGGCGATCGGCGCGGTGAGCGCCGCAATGGACCGGGTTTACTGAACTCGCGCGACAACCCGCATGGGCAAGCCGATTCATCCTTCGTTTGCCTCCGTTCTGCCTCCTAACGGGAGACGACATGACGCGCCCTACCTCATATGGCTCGCGCGAGCGCCGCGCGCGTGACGCGAGATACTCCACCGGCGATGTCGCAGGAGAGCGTGGAAGTGATACGTCACCCCCTGACATTGGGGGCCGATTCCAGTCGTCGCCTCGAAGAGCGCCTCGCTCTGCGGGTTCCGTACGTCCAGCCTCTGGTGGCTCGGGTTTGGTCGAGGCGGCCTCCGCAATCGCGGCTGCGACAGGCGATCTTGCCGCGACTCGTGCGCTCGGGGTTTGAGGCCGTCAATCGCGGAGACCTCAAGGTGGCTTTCGCGAACTACGATCGCGACGTGGAGTTCTTCCCGCCGACCAACTTGGCGGGACTTGGCAAGGAGGCCTCCTATCGCGGTCTCGAAGCGCGGCTTCGCTACGAACAGCAGTTTCGCGCCGAATGGGGGGACTATCGCTACGAGCCCGACGAGCTGAGAGACCTGGGTGACCGCATCCTGGTGATCGGCCGCATCAGAAGCAGTGGGTTGAGCAGCGGCGCTCCTATCGATAGTGACTACGCCAACCTCTTTACCCTCTCGAGCGGGCGGGTCGTCCGCGAGCAGGCCTACTTGAACCGAGCCGAGGGCCTCGAAGCCGCCGGGCTCTCGGAGTAGGCGCTCAGTGTTCCTGACGCGATCTGAGGTGGGCCGGGATGGACTCGAACCTTCGCCCTACGGATTATGAGTCCGCTGCTCTAACCAGCTGAGCTACCGGCCCGCGCATTCGATTATCGCCCGCCCCGTGGACGTCCGGTGTTCGGCGGGGGCGGCTATGGGCTGGTTTAATGCTCAGCGGGGTCACGTCCCGCCGGGCGTCGACCTCTTGGATCAAAGGTGAGGCGAGTTGCCTGCTTGCAGGGCAGCTTCCGGACTCCCTATCAGTCGGCAGTGCATCCGGTTGCATCGCGCCACGTGCGGCGCTCAATACTTGCCCGCGGTTTCCTCTTCTGCCGCGGATCCAAGACGACAGCATGAAGCTGTCGGGCGGCCATAACAGCGGCGGCCCCCCCTTCTCGGGGGGGACCGCCAGCCCGCCTGCCGATATAGGGTGGCCTCGTGGGAATGCTGATCCTCGAGGCGATCGGGCCCAGGGCCGAGGAGCTGTCGGACAAGGCTGGGTAACGCCGTCGGCGCGGCCGTTGGCTTCGACCCCGATTTCAACTGCGCGACGTTCGACTCGGACGACCTGGAGAACGAGGCGCTCGAGGCCGCCGTGGTCAATGCACTCGGCTCGATCGACGCCGACTGGGCCGTCGCACCTCCGCGTCGCCCAGTAGCGGCACGGCCGCGACCGTCGGATAGGGTCCGCCGCCCTGTCGAGCGAAGGAGGAACGGTGGCTGAACGGGCTGCGCTGGTGACCGGAGGATCGAGCGGAATCGGGCTGGCGATCGCGCGCGCGCTCGGCGAGGACGGCTACGGCGTCACGGTCTCCGCGCGGCGGCCGGACAAGCTCGAGGCGGCTGCCGATCGCCTGCGCAGCGACGGGCTCGACGTCCACTCCGTGGCGGCCAACGTCGCCGATGAGGAGGAGATCAAGAGGCTCTTCGACTCGCACCGGGAGCGGTTCGGGCGGCTCGACGTGCTCGTCGAACAACGCCGGGGTCGGGATCGGGCAGACGATCGACCAGGCCGTGACGAAGCACGTCGACATGCAGATCGGCGTCAACCTGCGCTCCGCCGTCCTCGCGACGCGCGAGGCGATACCGATGCTGAAGGAGGCCGGCGCCGAGCATGGCAAGGCGCTGATCGTCAACACGGCTTCGATCGCCGGCAAGTCCGGCGAGGGCTGGCTGTCGGTCTACTCGGCGACGAAGGCCGGGCTGATCGGCTTCAGCCGAGGCCACGCAGAAGGAGCTCGGCGGCGACGGGATCCAGGTGACGGCGTTCTGCCCCGCGTTCGTCGACACGCCGATGACGGAGTGGGCGCGCGAGAACGTCGACCCGAAGGAGATGATCCAGCCCGAGGACATCGCTGAGGCGGTGCGGTTCCTGCTTCGAACGTCGCGCTACTGCCTGGTGCCGGAGATCATTTTCACGCGGCACGGCCAGGAGCTGTAGCGCCTGGTCGGCTCAGCGCGAGGCGGCGGGCTCGCGCTCGCCGAGGACCTCGTCGGCGCGGCTCTCCGCGAGCTGCTCCTCCGCCGCCGCGACGAGGTCCTTGAACTCGTCGTAGCGCTTGGCGGGGCGCATCCAGGCCCAGCGCAGGCGGGTGCGAAGCTCGGCGGCGCGGTGGCGCTCCCCGTGTCCGGCGTGAGCGCGGGCCGCGACGCGGCCTCGCGGGCGGCGAGCGTCGCGCGCTCGGCGCGGATGCGCTCGGCCGCCTCGGCGATCGAGCCGGCGCCCGGCCCGGCGAGGTCGTCGGCGAGGCTCGAATGGAGGATGGCGCGCAGCGTTCGCACCTCGCGCCGGGTGGCGAGGCGGGGGCGCTTGGCGCCCGTGTAGCGGTCCCACGCGCGGGCGAAGCTCGCGAGGTTGGTGCGGCCGCCGTTGCGATGGGCGGCGAGCATCGGGCAGATCCCGCCCGAGACCTTGTCGACGTAGGCGCCGACGATGATCGGGTTCGCGTCGACGCCGCGGAGCATCGCCTCGCGAGTCGCTCGCGGCAGCGACTCGACGGCGAGCCGCAGGCGCTGCGTGGGATCGCGATCCCTTCTGCGCATCGGCCTAGGGATAGCGCGTCGCGGCACTGGGCGCAAGGCTTCGGCACGCGGAGCTTGCAGAGCGCCATGAGCGCACGGCCTCGCGGCTGCTCGTCGCCGCGTTCGGCGACGCCGGGCACGCGTTTCCGGCGATCGCGCTGGCGAGCGCGCTCGATCGCCGGGGGCACACGTCGTCGTCGAGACCTGGGAGCGCTGGCGCGAGGCGGTCGAGGGCGAGGGGCTCGAGTTCGCCGCCGCGCAGGAGTACAGGGCGTTCGCCGGGAGCGGCGCCCAGGCGAGCGGCGTGCCATCGATCGCGGAGGCGGCGCGCGCGCTCGCCCCGCTTCTCGACGACCTGCCGCCCGGACCTCGTGATCAGCGACATCCTCACGACAGCGCCCCCGCTCGCCGCGGAGCTCGCGGGCGTGCGGCGGGCGACGCTGATCCCGCACGTCTACCCGGTGCACGCCGGCCGGGCTGCCCTTCTACGGGTTCGGCGCCCGACCGCCGATGACGCCCGCCGGGCGCGGGCTCTGGCGAGCGGCGATGCCGGTGCTCGAGGCCGGCCTTCGCCGGGGGCGCCGCGAGCTGAACGAGACGCGGGCGGCGCTCGGGCTGCCGGCGCTGGACGACTACCACGGCGCCATCAGCCGCGAGCTGGCGCTCGTCGCGACCTTTCCCCAGCTCGAGTACCCGCGCCGGTGGCCGGCCGGGGTCCATGTGACGGGCCCGATGGTCTTCGAGATGCCGCTCCCCCGACGTCGAGCTGCCGGCGGGTGACGGCCCGCTCGTTGTGGTCGCTCCGAGCACCGCGAAGGACCGGCGCGCCATGCTGGTGCGCCGCTCGCTCGACGCGCTCGCGGACGAGCCGGTACGGGTGCTCGCGACGACGAACCGCGCCGTTCCGGCCGGCGAGATCGAGGCGCCTGGCAACGCGCGCGTCGTCGATTGGGTCTCCTACTCGCAGGTGATGCCGGAGGCCGCGCTCGTCATCTGCCACGGCGGGCACGGGACGGTCGTGCGGGCGCTGGAGGCCGGAGCGCCGCTGCTGTGCTGCGGCTCGGCGGGCGACATGGGCGAGAACGGTGCTCGGGTTGCGTGGGCCGGCGCGGGCCTCGCCATACCGCGGCGGCTCGCGCGCGCGGCCGCCATCAGATGGGCGACGCGGCGGCTGCTCGCAGAGCGGAACTTCCGCGCGCGGGCCCGCGCGATCGGGACATGGTCGGTCCGGAACGGTGGAGCGGCTCGTGCCGCGAGCCTGATCGAACTCCGGGGGTGGGACTCGAACCCACAACCTTCGCGTTAACAGCGCGTCGCTCTGCCATTGAGCTACCCCGGATCTACGTACTCGAATTGTGCTAGGCCGGAAGGGCCCAAGTCGCGTCACTTTAGCAGGGTGACACTTCCATGTTCGACCTCGACATGGCAGTTGGCGCAGAGCAGGACACATTTCGCTGCCTCCGCTCGAAGGGTGCCGATGCCAAGTGTCGCGCCCTCCTGCGAGATGCCGAACTTCTTCGTGGCCGGATCGAGGTGGTGGAAGTGAAGCGCACCCTCGAATCGGTCGTAACCGCAGAGCACGCAGCGGCCGCCGGCCTCCTCGACGAGCAGCCGCTTGCCCTGCCTACGCCGAGCCGCGACGCGCTCCATTCTGCATCGCACGGCAGCGAACGCAGCCGTTGTCTTCGATCACGAACAAGCCCTCGCCATGGTGCCGGCAGGTTCCGACTACAGTCTTCGAGCCCTCGGCGATTGCCCGCTCTACGATCTCTCGCGGCACCATGGGTCGAGGCCCGCGGCGACTCGTGTCTTCAGCCCGAAGCGGCTGAGCCAGTAGCGCACAGTCCTCGCGCTGCGATCAAGCGTGGTCGGCCATCTCTGCGTCGGTCTTCTCCGCTCGAACCATCGGCTCGAGCTGTTCGCGCGTCAGCCCGCCCCTCGGTGCGTACTTGGCGCGCCCGTTCGCCACGAGGCCGTACCGTTGGACCCAGTAGCCAATGGTCGACGGGTCGCGGTCGAGGAGCACGCCGATCTCCACCAACGACAGTCCCTGATCCAAGTAGCGTTCGAGCAGATCCCGCTCCATGACTGGGATTCTCCCACCCAGATCGGACAGAAAAGCGAACGTGAGTTCGTGCGTCTTGACGCTCGCCTAGACCGCCTCGCGCCCGAAGACCCGCTCCTTGAGGTCGGCGCGCTGGCGCTGGAGCTCGACCGGGGGTGGAGCACCCTCCCGCTCCGCGGCCGCGATGTGGTCCTCGACCACCCGTAGGTCGAGCTCCAGGAAGTTCTGCTCCATCGCCTGGGGCGTAGCCGGCTCGCGCTCCGCGAGCATCACGAGCTCGGTGACGAGGGCCAGGAGTGGCTCGTCGTCGCGAGGAAGGTCGGCGAGCGGGGCGTCGAGGTGGTCGACGAGCCATCCGCGCGCGCGTCGGGTGAGCTCCGATGAGAGGTGCTCCGGCGTCAGCCGCTCGAGGAGCTCCCGGCCATCCTTCGGCGAGGCGAGGCACATCGCGAGCAGCGCCCGCTCCCGGCGCTCGCGGGCGCTGATCGGAGGGGCGGGGGCAGGCGCCGGCGCGCCGTCGCGTTGAGCGGGTGCGCCGGATCCCGTGCCGCGGCCCCGCGCCGGCGATCCGCCGCGTAACGAGCGCGGGGTCGGCATCGAGCCTGTCGGCGACCTCGCGGGCGAGCTCGTCGCGGCTGATCGTCTCCCCCATCGCCCCCAGCACGGGCACCACCTCGTCGAGCGCTCGATCGCGGCCGGCCGGCGTGGCGAGGTCGGCCCCGTCGAGCACCGAGCGCACGTGGAAGACCGGCATCTCGACCGCGTCGTCGATCAGCTCGCGGAGGCGATCCACTTGCCCCTCCCCGAGCATGTCGGCCGGATCCTCACCGGGAGGCATGGCTGCGACCCGCAGCCGGACGCTCCTGCTCCCTGCCACTCGCTGGGCGCGCAACATCGCCTCGCGGCCGGCCCGGTCGGCGTCGAGCGCCAGGATCACCTCGTCGGTGTGCGACGCGAGTATCGACAGCTGGTCCGGCGTGATCGCCGTGCCCATGATCGCGACCGTCTCCTCGATGCCCGCCCCATGCGCGGCGAGCACGTCCGTGTAGCCCTCCACCACGACCGCCCGACGCCGCTTCGCGATCGCCGGACGCGCCCGCTCGATGCCGTAGAGGGTGCGGCTCTTGTTGTAGAGCTCGCCGTCGGGCGAGTTCAGGTACTTCGGCTTCGTATCCGGCGATAGCGCCCGCGCGCCGAACCCCTGCATCCGCCCGCGAGCGTCGCGAACCGGGAAGGTGATTCGCGACCGAAAGCGGTCGTAGTGCCCGCCCTTGCGCCCCTTTTGCACGAGCCCGGCGCCCTCGAGCTCGGCAACCGTGAAGCCCGCCCGCTGTCCGTGGGTGAGGACCTGGTCCCACGCGCTCGGCGCGAACCCGACGCCGAACGCCTCGAGCACCTCGGCCCCGAGCCCGCGCCCCTCCAGGTACTCCCGCGCCTTTGCCGCCTTCGGCGAGTCGGTGAGGTAGGCGCGATAGAAGGCCGCCGTCCGCTCCAGCGCATCGCCGAGCCGCTCGCGGCGGCGGCGCGCCTCCTCCGCCCTCGGGTCCTCCTTCTCCCGCTCGATCTCAACCCCGTAGCGATCGGCGAGCGACTCCACCGCGTCGGGGAACGGCAGTCCCTCCTTCTCC
Organism: uncultured Actinomycetes bacterium; assembly: GCA_963841455.1. Classification (GTDB taxonomy): domain Bacteria; phylum Actinomycetota; class Thermoleophilia; order Solirubrobacterales; family 70-9; genus JAWVFM01. The sequence continues at coordinate 238,443 of CAWJCU010000007.1, read as the reverse complement.
TCGACGAACTTGATGACGTCGCCACCCACTCCGCATCCGAAGCAGTGGTAGAGCTTCGCCTGCGGGTCGACGGAGAACGACGGCGAGCGCTCGTCGTGGAACGGGCAGAGCCCCATGAAGCTGACGCCGCTGCGCCGCAGGTCGGTGTGCGCCGAGATGATCTCGACGATGTTCGCCGCCTCCTTCACCCGCTCGACCGTGTCGTGGGTGAACATCCCTCCCGCGCTCACAATGGCCGCTCCTCGGGCAGCGCGAGCCGCCTGAAGGTGGCGATGCAGAACCGATCGGTCATCCCGGCGACGTAGTCGATCACGCGCTGGACCTCGTCGGCGTCCGGGCTCACCGCCGGCACCTCGTCGGGATGATCGAGGTAGTGGCCCACGAGGCCTCGAACCGTCCACTCCACGCGCGCGTGCTCGCTGCGGGCGGCGGGGCCCAGATACACGCGCTCGAACATGAAGTCGCGAAGCCTCAGCATCGCCGCGCCGACCTCCTCGCTCTGGACGATGTCGCCCGCGGCGCGCGAGGTCGTGACGAGGTCGGTGACGAGCGCGTCGATCCGCCGGGAGCCGGTCGGCCCGAGAAGCTCGATCTCCTCGCCCGGCAGGTCGCCCGGGGCGAGGATCCCGGCGCGCAGGGCGTCGTCGATGTCGTGATTGATGTAGGCGAAGCGATCGACGATGCGCACGATCCTGCCCTCCAGCGTGCCCGGCACATCCTGTCCCGTGTGGTTGACGATCCCGTCCCGAACGGGCTCGGTGAGGTTCAGCCCGCGGCCGTCGCGCTCGAGGGCGTCGACGACGCGCAGCGAGTGCTCGTTATGCCGGAAGCCCCTCCCGGCGCGCGCTCGAAGCACCCGGTCGAGCGCCTCCTCGCCGATGTGCCCGAAGGGCGGATGGCCGAGGTCGTGGCCGAGCCCGATCGCCTCGGCCAGGTCCTCGTTCAGCCCCAGAGCCCGCGCGACGGTCCGTGCGATCGCCGACGCCTCGATCGTGTGCGTGAGGCGCGTCCGGTAGTGATCTCCCTCGGGCGCCACGAACACCTGCGTCTTGTGCTTGAGGCGCCGGAACGCCTTCGCGTGAACGATCCGGTCTCGGTCGCGCTGGAACGGCGTCCGCAGCGTGCTGTCGGGCTCGGGCTCGCGACGGAGAGCGGGATAGGACGGTGTTGCCAACTCCCACAGCCACTCAGCCTCCCAGGCGCGAACACGGTCCTCGAGCGAATCGACGCCCAGCCCTCCGACCCTGTTCGCAGCCGCTGACACCTGAGGTGGAGCATAGGGTCAGCCGACGCACCGAATGCGCCGGAATCCACGCAAAAAGCGCGACCGCGCGCTACCGGAGATCCCGCGCGAGCTCGAGATAGAACTGCCGGAAGCCCTCGCGCTCGTAGAAGCGCAGGGCGTCCTCGTTCGTGTACAGGAGCCCGACCTCGAGCGTCTCGGCGCCGCGCTCCCGCGCCCACTCCTCCGCCCCGCGCATGAGCGCCGCGCCAACGCCCCCCCCGCGCTCGTCCGGCAGAACGGACAGCGTCTCGATGTCCACCACCGCTTTCCCGAAGTCCCAGGTCGCCGGCGGCGGGCCCACGGTGAGCATCGCGTAGCCGACGAGCGTGCCATCGCGGTCGGCCACCAGCAGTGCGGCGTCCTCGCCGCCCACCCACTGCTCGTACTGAGCGCGCCGGCGCCGCCAGCTCTCCTCGAAGGGGTTGACGCCCCCCGCTCGCTCGGCCAAGCCGCGATGGTGCTCGTAGAGCGCCCTCCACAGCAGCTCGAGCTCGCCGATGCGCTCAGCGCCCGCCTCCGATACGCGCACGTCGGACATCCGGCCCAGCTTAGGCGGCGGTACGAAGGCGCACGTGCGCGTGGTGCTCGAGCGTCGAGGCGATCGCCCGCTCGACCTGCCGCAGCGCGCCGGGCCCCGCCGCCGGCGCCGCGGCGAGCGGCTGGCCGAGCGCCTCGACCATGAACCGGTGCGCCTCGGCCGACAGCTCGAACCCGTCGCGCTCGCACGACGCGCAAACCACGCCGCCGGCAGCGCCGGAGAAGCCCGCGAGCCCGTCGGCCTCGCCGCAGCGCGCGCAGGAGGCGAGCTCGGGGGCGAACCCCGCCGCAAGCGCCAGCTTGAGACGGAAGGCGAGCGCCGTGCCGAGCCCGGCCGCGCCGTCGACCGCCGGAAACGGCGACACCCCGCTCAGGGGGCTCCTGCCCGTCGAGCAGCGCCAGGTAGCGGCAGAGGAGGTTGTAGGCGGCGGGGTTCGCTTCCTCGCCGTCGAGGAGCCTCAGGATCGCGTCGCAGCCGCGCGCCGCAGCCGCCAGCGCCGGCCCGCTCGAGCGCAGGTTCGGGTGCCCGGCGACCGTGTGGGCCGCCGTCACCGTCGCGAGCTCGCCGCGGCCGCGATGGAGCACCAGGTCGAGCCGGAAGAACGGCTCGAGCCGCCCGCCGAAGCGCGACTTCGGCCGCCGCACCCCCTTCGCGATCGCCCCGATCCGCCCGTACGCGGAGCTGTACAGGTGCAGCACCCGGTCGGCCTCGCCGTAACGGATCGTGCGGAGGACCACCGCCTCGGTCTTGAACGTGCCCGGCATGAGGGCGGCGAAGGATGACCGTGGCGGCGGACGAAATCGGCTATCCGAGCTACCCGGTGCCGACCACCGCGTCGCGGACCGCGGCCGCGGTGAGCGTCGCCGCCAGGGTCCCCACCTGGATCGACGTGAATCGGTCCGCCCTACCCGCTCCCGAGGCCAGGCAGAAAACGACGTCGCCGTCGACGTCGGAATAGACGGGGTCGACCGCGCGCGCGATCCCCGCGCTCGCCATCATCGCGATCCGGGCACACCCGGGCTTGTCGAGTGGGGCATCGGTCATCACGCAGACGAGCGTCGTGTTGAGCTCGGCGATGCCCGTCCAGTCGGGCGGGCCCTCCATCGACTCGATCAGGTCCTGGGTGCGGATCATCGATCCGTCATCCGTCCGCGGGCCGCCGAGCAGCTCGCCGCCGGCCCCCACCACGTCGCCGAACGCGTTTACGACCGCGAGCGCAGCAACCGCGTCGCCGCGCCCGGTCGCGGCGCCCGCATAGCCGACGCCACTGCGCACGCAGCGCTCCCTCCCCAGCACCTTGCCGACCGCCGTTCCGGTCCCGGCGCCGACCAGCCCACGGTCCGGCATACCCTCGCGCGCGGCCTCGCAGGCGGCGTAGCCTGCGTCCGGCCCGGGCCGCGCTCCCGGATCGCCCTGCGCCAGGTCGTAGACGACCGCGGCCGGGACGATAGGCACGATGCCGCCGGGAGTGGGATAGCCCCGCTCGTGCTCCTCGAGCCAGCGCACGACGCCGTCGGCGGCCGCGAGCCCGAAGGCGCTGCCGCCCGTCAGCAGCACGGCCGTCGCCTGGTCGGTGCCCGCAAGCGGCCCGATCACGTCGGTCTCCCGCGTGCCCGGCCCGCCACCGCGTACGTCAACACCCGCTCGGCTCCCGGGCGGGGCGACGATCACGGTGGATCCGGTCGCGCCTTCGAGATCAGTGAAATGCCCGATCGCGAAGCCGGATGGCGGCGGCGCGTCCCTCACCGCCGCCACCTCGCCCGCACTCCGCGCCGCCGCAGCCGCCGCTGGCAGCCGGGACAGAAGTAGGTCGAGCGCCCGCCGACGACGACCCGGCGGATCACCTCGCCGCAGCGCGGACACTCCTCGCCGGCCCGCGTGTGGACGAGGAACTCGTCCTGCATCGAACCCTCCTCCCCGCGGGCGTCGCGGTAGTCGTCGATCGACGCCCCGCCGTTCGCGAGCGCCACCTCGAGCGTGTCGACGATCGCGACGCCGAGCTCCTCGCAGTGCTCCCTCCGCATCGACCCCGCGGGCGAGAGCGGATGAAGCCGCGCGCGCCACAGCGCCTCGTCCGCGTAGATGTTGCCGATACCGGCAATCCCGGACTGGTCGAGCAGGAAGGACTTAAGCGGCGCCCGCCTCCCCAGGGCCATCCGCTCGAGCGCGTCCGGCGTCAGCTGGTCGGACAGCGGCTCGATGCCCACCCGCCCGTCGAAGTACTCCTCCACCCCGCCCGCCGCCAGCATCACCGCCTGCCCGAAGCGCCGCGGGTCGGTGAAGCGGAGCGTCCGCCCGTCGTCTAGCTCGAGCTCCGCGCGGAGCCAGCGGTCGTCTCGGTCCCCGTTCGAGAGGACGAGGTTCCCAGTCATCCGGAGGTGCATGACCAGGGCGTCACCGCCGTCCAGTCCGAGCAGCAGATACTTACCTCGCCGGCCAACCGACTCGATGCGCCTCCCCGCGAGTTGGCTCTCCACCCGCGCGGGGCGCACGGGACGCGTCCATCGCTCGTCGTAGATCCGGGCGCGCTTGATCGCGCGCCCGGTGATCTCGGGCTCGAGCTGGCGGCGGATCGTCTCGACCTCGGGGAGCTCGGGCATCCCCCGGTTCTAGCACGAGCTCGGCTCAGCGAAGCTGGGCCCGTGGGTGCGCGCGGAAGTACGCGTCCTTGATCTCCTTGCTGCCGAGGTGCGTGTAGAGCTGCGTTGTCGCAACGTCGGCGTGGCCGAGCATCTCCTGGACCGAGCGCAGATCGCAGCCGCCGGCGAGGAGATGCGTCGCGAAGGTGTGCCGGAGCGTGTGCGGGCTCATCTTTCCATCGAGCCCCACCATCTCGGCGTGGCGCTGGATGATCTTGTACAGGCCCTGGCGAGTCAGTGGACCGCCGCGGAAGTTCACGAAGAGCTTCGGCTCCGACTTCGAGCCCACGAGCTTGGGGCGACCCGAGCGCAGGTAGCGCTCCACGGCGCTTGCCGCCTGGCTGCCGAGGGGCACGCTCCGCTCCTTCGAGCCCTTGCCGTGGGCGCGCAGGAACCCGCGCCGGAAGTCGAGGTCACCAGCCTCCAGGCCGATCGCCTCCGATGCCCGAAGGCCGCAGCCGTACATGACCTCGAGCAGCGCCCGGTCGCGGAGCGAGATCTCATCCGATCCCGAGACGCTCTCGAGGAGCCGCTTCACCTCGCCGTAGCCGAGCACGTGCGGAAGCTTCCGCCGGCGGGCGGGCGTGACCAGGGTCGCGGTCGGGTCGGCGTCGACCAGTTCCTCGCGGCGCAGGTGGCGGTAGAAGGAGCGAAGCGCGGCGGCCTTGCGGCTCACCGTCGCCGGGGAGCACGGTGGGCGCGCGTCGGTGTCCTCTGTCTCCGGCCGACCGGTGGCGAGGTCGGCCAGGAAGTCCGCGACGTCGCCTCGCTCGGCCTCGATCGCGCTGCGACCCCGGCCGGCCAGGAACGCGCCGTACTGCAGGAGGTCCGTGCGATAAGCGTCGAGCGTGTTGCGGGCGAGCCCTCGCTCGAACTCGAGGTACGCGAGAAAGTCGAGGACGAGGACCTCGAAGCGCGCCTCGACAGCGCGTTCCTCGCTCTCTGGCCGGACGGCGATCGCCATGCGAGGTGGTTTCGCCCCGCGGCGCCCTCCCCTCCCGGTGCAAACGGCTATGCGCCCGCCCGAAGCTCCTCGCGCAGCAGCATCAGCCCGACGAGCGACTTCCCGTCGCGGCACTCGTCGATCGTCTCGTCGAGCTTCGAAAGGGGAATCTCGAGCACCTCGAGCCGTTCGTCCTCGTCGGGCTCCGCGAAAGCCTCCGAAAGGCCGGTCGCCTCGAAGATCGTGACCTCCTCCTCGAGGATCCCAGGGCTCGGGTAGAGCCGCTTCCACTCGCGCCACCCGGAGGCGGCGCGGCCGATCTCCTCCGCCAGCTCGCGCTTGGCGCAGTCGAGCGGCGTCTCGCCCGCGACGTCCAGCTTGCCGGCGGGCAGCTCCAGGAGATCCGCTTCGTTCACCGGCTCGCGCGGCTGGCGAACCATGAAGAAAATCTTGTCGTCGTGGGCGACGACTGCCACTGCGCCAGGGTGCCCGACGACCTCGCGCTCCTCAACGCCGCCGTCGGTGTAGCGGAACTCCTCGAGCCGGATCTTCGCGATGCGTCCGTCGTAGACGGACTTCGAGCTCAGCCTCTCCACGCCGCCTCAACTACCCGCGAGGGACGCCAGCGCAACGCCGGCCGCGAGCGGCGCGGCGAAGAACAGGGGGTCCTCCGCGAGCCCGCGCCCCATCGTCTGCGTCGGAAGGCCGCTGCCCGCGTAGCCCGGCAGGTCGACCTGCTCCACGTTGAGGTCGTGTCGGTCCTCACATGCGGCGATCAGCGCATCGAGCGTCGCCTCGCGCGAGCCGCCCTCCGGCGCCTCGCTGTCGGCCAGTGGCCACCCCTCGAGTTCAACCTCGGGGACCGGAACACGCACCGGGGCGAGCAGCAGCTCGAGCACCGTCGCGGTGTGGTGGCTGAGTCCCCGCTGCTCGGGGCGCGGGTCCGCGCTCGAGAGCCGCGGCGACAGGAGCGTGGGCAGCCCGAGCGCAAGCGAGGCATGCGCCGAATCCAGCGCGGCGACCCCCCCGTGCCCGAAGCGCGTGCGCGAGCCCAGGATCCCGGGCCCGGGGCCCACAATCGCCGCCTCCCAGCCGAGGCGCCGCGCGGCGGCATCGAGCGCTCCGACGACCGACAAGGCCTCGGCCTCGCCACCGAAGGCCGGCGCGGCGGTCACGTGGCCGGCGAGCAGGCCACGGCGGCGAAGCTCCGAAACGTCGCGCGACAGCGTCCCCGGCAGCGCGCCTCCGGCGCTCTGCACGTAACCCACGCGAGTTCCGGATCGTCTTGCCTCCACCGCCCAGGCCGCCGGAGCGAGGTGCCCGTGGAGCGGGACGACGAGGACCGGCATCGAGGAGCCGCCATCTTCGCCGCCCTCTCCGAGCGGCACCTCCAGCGGCTCGATCGGATGCTGAAGCGACGTGTAGTTGAGCTTCATCACGTGCGTCTCGGCTGCCGGTTCGCCCTCGAGGCCCCGAGTCAGGTTCGCGTGCACGACGTCGAAGCCGCCCGAGCCGAGGCCGAGATCGACGGCGCTCGTGTTCACGAGCACCTCGTCGCCGCCCCGGAGCTCACCGACCAGCGCCAGGTCCGCCCACGCGCGGCGCTGCTCCCCACCCACGTCGACGGTGAGCGGGTTCGGCGTGATCACTCTTCCTCGCCGCAGCTTCAGCACGAGGCCGCCGCCTCCACCGCGGCACCGGCGAGCCGGTGAAGCCCGTCGAGCCGCTCGACCGTTATCGACTCGTCGGGGGTGTGGTTTCGACTGGCACCGTTGGAGAGCAGGACGCAATCGAAGCCGCGCTCGCGCAGCGCGTTGACGTCGCTGCCGCCGCCGGTGGCGACCTCAGCGGGCTCCAGCCCGCAGGCGCTGAGCGCGGCCCTGGCAAGGCGGAGCGCCGGCGCGCTCGGGGGCAGACGGTAGCCGCGGAAGAGCTCCGTGAGATCAACGTCGACGTCGCACTCGTGCTCGCTCGCCGCCCAGGTGCAGGCGTCGGACATCGCCGCGATCACCTCGCCGGCACGCCCCTCGTCGAGGCTTCGCGCCTCGGCCTCGATCCGGCAGCGACCGGCGACGACGTTCGTGGCGGTTCCGCCCTCGATCGTGCCGACGTTCGCGGTCGTCCCCTCGTCGAGGCGCCCCGTCTGCATGGCGCCCACGGCCGCGCAGGCGGCCGATATGGCGCTTCGCCCGGCCTCCGGCTCGATGCCCGCGTGCGCCTCGAGGCCCTCGAACTCGGCGATCAGCTGGTTGTAGGTCGGCGCCGCGACCACGAGCTCCGAAAGCGGCCCGGCATGATCGAGGACGAGGCCGGCGTCCGAGCGGAGCTCGGTCAGGTCGAGCTCGCGTGCGCCGCGGAGCCCGCTCTCCTCCGCGACGGTGAAGACCAGCTCGAGCCCGACGGGCGGCGGATGCGATGCCGCCTCGCTCGCCAGCTCGAGAATGGCCGCGACCCCCGCCTTGTCATCGGCGCCGAGGATCGTCTCGCCCGCGCTTCGAAGGAGTCCGTCGCCCTCGATGACCCTGACCTCGCCGTCCAGGGGCACCGTGTCGAGGTGGGCGCAGAGCATGAGCCAGCGATCGGACCGTCCCGGGATCCTCGCGACCACGTTGCCCGCGCCGGCGCGCGCGGGCTTGGCGGCGTCGTCCTCTCCGACCTCGACACCCAGGGCGCGAAGCTCGGCCACCACCGCGTCGGCTACCGCCCGCTCCGCCCCGGTCGGGCTCGCGATCTCACAGAGGCGGATGAACCGCTCGACCAGGCGCCGCTCGCTCACGGGTCCAAGGCTATGCGAGCGACTAACCGGCGGCGGGGTCCGCCACTCCGTAGATCCCACCGTCGCGCGAGCCCACGTAGATCCAGCCTCGCCAGACCGCCGGGGTCGACTCGATCGTCCCGGCGGAGAGCTGAAGGCGCCACTCGAGGCGCGGCTTCGAGCGCGGATCCGAGATGTCGAAGCAGTTCAGGTGCCCCGTGCCGTCGGCAACGATCAGCTTGTCGTCGATAGGCACCGGCGAGCTCCAGGTCGGCCCGTCCAACGGAATTCTCCAGAGAAGCTTCCCCGTGCGCTCCTCGACCGCGGCGATACCGCCCTCGTTCCACGTCGAGTACACGACGCCCTTGTAGTAAGCGGGGGTGCCGAGGATGCCCTGCTCGGGCTCGAACCCGCCGAGCTGGTGCGACCAGCGGACCGGATCACCGGGACGATTTGGATCGAGATCGACGAGGTCCCCGACCTCGTGGTCGCGGGGAACGGAGCCCGGGCGCGGCACGTTCGACTCGACGTGGCGGGCGACGAGCAGGTGGCCGGACGGCGTGATCACCGTCGACGCATCGTTGTCGTCGCCTGACCAGAACCGGAAGACGCGCCTGTACTTGCTTCCGCCGGCGAACACGTCGCTGACATCCCACCCCTGCACGAGCCCGCCGGAGTTCGAGAAGTAGGCGACGCCCTTTCGGAACGCGACCGAGTTCTCGATCGAGATGTCGTCGTCGGCGACGTCACGGCGGAGTTGCGCGTCCCAACCCGGCGCCCGCATCACGACCTCGGGCCTGACCTGGACCCTGCCGCTCGCGTCGTAGCGGCGGTTGAGGCGGATCACGTAGAACCAGGAGTTCTCGCCGCCCTCGAGCAGATAGTCACCGATCTGCAACGCCGCGCCGTCCCAGTCGTCGTTCCACACGCTCCCGGGCTGCGAGTGGGAGTCGAAGTCCCACAGCACCGTCGGCGTTCCGCGATCGAGGGCGACGACCCGCAGCAGGTTGTCGCGCGAGCCCGCGTAGTAGAGGGGGTAGCCATCGGCGTCGCTCGTGGCCGAGCCCTTGGCGAGGTCTCCGGTCTCGAGATCGGGGCGGACGGGCGCGCCCGTGTGCCCGTCGAGGAAGTGGTAGTTGCGGTCGTACGCCCCCTCCCTCACCTCCACGTGGCCGTTCGGCCGCTGGATCACGTTCGGTTGCCCGGTCCAGCCTGTCCCGCACCAGGTCTCCTTGCCGTCGAGGTCGCTCGACTTCGAGCACAGGCTTCCCGTCGACGGGTAGCGCCAGCGGACCACCGGGTGCATCGGCACCGGGCCCTCACCGTAGTAGTCGCGGCTGGCGTTACCGCGGAAGGTCGTGAGGCCGGGGAACCTCGTGTTGATCGGCCCGACGAGGCGCGCACGCCGGGCCGCGGCCCTTCGAGCACTCGCGCGGGCTCGTGCGGCGCGGGATTCCTTCGGCGAGGGCGGTCTGGCCTTGACCGACGGCGCATCCGGGGAGGTCACCGGGCGCACGACCTGAGCCGAGAGCCAGTTTGAAGCTCGGTTCGAAGTCGAGACGTCCCCGCAGCCCGCGAGCGCGATCGCCAGCGCGCAGCCGAGGAGAGCCGGGAGCGACCACCTCATCCGGCCAGGCTAGGCGCAACCGCGGACGTGGCGGGTCAGTCGCTCGCCGCGGCCTCGAGGGCCTCCTCGTGGCTTGCGAAGTTGGAGAGCCTCGACGTCAGGTCCCCCTCGAACTCGATCACCCAGCCGATCGGCTGGTCGAGCTCCAAGCCACTCCCGCGCCCCTCGAGGTGCACGCCGCCGAGAACGACGTAGCGATCCTCCCCGGCGGCGCGGATCTCGTCGATCCGAAGGTTCCAGGCACCGAAGTTCTCGTCGATCTCGGCCATCCAGTCGATCAGCCCCTGGCGACCCTGGAAGCTCCTACCCGTCAGCGCCGAGTGGAGCGTGAAGTCCTCGGTTAGGCCCTGGCCCATCTCGTCGGGATCGCGTACGCCCGCGTTCCACCGCTCCCAGGTCTGGCGAATCAGCGCCTCCCGATCGGACGACACGGTGTAACCGTATTAGTCTGCGTGACTGTGGAATCGGCGACGATTCGACGCCGTCCGCCTCCTCTGCCGGCGCTGATCCAGCTCACGCTTGTCGGCGCCCTGCTCGTTCTCGCGGCGCTTGCGTGGGTGCTCACGAACAACCAGATGGCCGGCATGGACGCCGGGCCCGGAACGGACCCCGGAGGGTTCGCGTTCTTCATCGGAACCTGGGTGGTAATGATGGCCGCGATGATGTTCCCGTCCATCGCGCCGATGGTGCTGATGTTCGCGCGCATCCAGGAGGGCAGGCGAGAGCGTGGCGACGCCGCGCCCGCGAGCCTCACGGCCCTCTTCGTCGGCGGCTACATCCTGAGTTGGGCCGCGGCGGGTCTGTTCGCGTACGGGCTCTTCCGTCTCGGGCGGGCGACCCTCGGCGACACCTTCTCGTGGGACAACGCCGGCCCCTACCTCGCCGGCGGCGTGATCGTCGCCGCCGCGATCTATCAGCTCACGCCGTTGAAGGACGTGTGCCTCCGCTACTGCCGCAGCCCGATGGTGTTCTTCTTGTCCCACTCGCACCCGGGGCGCACTGGCGCGCTCCGGATGGGAGTCGAGCACGGTGGCTTCTGCGTCGGCTGCTGCTGGATGCTGATGGCGGCGCTCTTCGCGCTCGGCATCATGAGCATCGGCTGGATGGCGTTCATTGCCGCCCTGATCGCGATTGAGAAGCTCCTGCCCTGGAAGGACGTCGCGAACCGCGGGATCGCGGTGCTCCTCCTGGTTCTCGGTCTCGCCGTCGCGTTCGTCCCCGACGACGTGCCGGGCCTCACGCAACCCGGGTCCGCCGAGGCGAATCAGGCGATGCGGGCGATGGGCATGGGCCCGGCCGGGGCCGGGCAGGGTGGCTCGCAGATGAAGTCGGACGGGATGAAGTCAGGCGGCATGCAGCCGGAAGGGATGAGGAGCTCCGGCGGCATGCAGCCGGACCAACCTAAGTCCGCTGGGATGAAGTCGGACGGGATGAACCGTAGCCTCGCCGTCAGGCCGCCCAGGCGAACTCAGACGCCGAGATTCCCGTCTTCCCCTCGTACTCGATTCCGAAGGCGCTGATCTTCGAGCGCTTCGCCTCGGCGGCGTTGAACTCCGATGCGGCCGGGATGGAACACGCCGACGAGCCGCACCGGCTGGCCCGTCTCGACGCCGAAGGGAACGATGTCCTCGATCTCGAAGTCGATCGCCTCGCCGATCTTGACGCTGTGGCAGGCCCTTCCTCCACCACTTCGAACGGCGCCCGCTCAATGCCCAAGCACCTCTCCGATGAGCGGCAGGATCCCCTCCATCGGCCCGCCCTTCTGCCCGCTGAAGACGGCGCCGAGCTTCTCCATCTGCTCGTCGCTCGCTCTGTCGTCGACGAACATGCCGAGTTGCCAGTTGCCCTCGGTCATGACCTTCGGAGTGTCCGCGATCACTGCGACCGCGAGTCCGTCGACGTCGGTGCCCTCGATCTCGCCCTCCTTGATGTTGAAGACGAGGGTGACGCGGCAGTAGTCGTACGTCGCGCCGTGGTCGAACGACATGTTGCACGGGCACATCAGGTCGCAGGAGCAAGTCTCGAAGTAGCTCCCCTTCAAGCTCCATGACATCGAACGACTCCTTCCTCTGGCTGTACCGGCCTCCTGGTGAGAGCTTACGCCTCGCGGCGAATCGCGACATCGGCGGGCTCGGCGGACTCCTCGGCCACCGTCTCCTCGCGCTCCGGCCGCGAGCGGCGCGCGCTCGGCCGCGGCGCCGACGAAGTCGCGGAACAGCGGCTCCGGGCGGGTCGGGCGCGAGTTGAACTCCGGGTGGAACTGCGAGGCGACGTAGAACGGGTGGTCGGGCAGCTCGACGATCTCCACGAGCCGCTCGTCGGGGGAGGTGCCGCCGGCGACCAGCCCCTCGTCCTCGAGGCGGCGGCGAAGCATGTTGTTGACCTCGTAGCGGTGGCGGTGGCGCTTGTAGATGACGGCCTCGCCGAAGATCTCGCGCGCCCGGGTTCCCTCGTGGATCTTCACCGGGTCGGCGCCGAGGCGCATCGTCCCGCCCATGTCCGAGACCTCCTTCTGCTCGGGAACAGGTCGACCACCGGGAAGGGCGTCTCGGGGTCGAACTCGGTGGAGTTCGCGCCGTCCATGCCGGCGACGTGCCGGGCGAACTCCGCGACGGCGATCTGCATCCCGAGGCAGATGCCGAGGAACGGGATGCCGCGCTCGCGCGCCACGCGGGCGGCCGCGATCTTGCCCTCGATCCCGCGCTCGCCGAACCCGCCGGGGATCAGGATCCCGTCGGCCTCCTCGAGGTCCGCGGGATCCAGGTCCTCCGAGTTGACGAGCTCGACCTCGACGTTCGTCCCGTGGTGGTAGCCACCGTGGTGGAGCGCCTCGATCACCGACTTGTAGGCGTCCTCGAGCTGCACGTACTTGCCCGACCAGGGCGATCTTGCGTCGTGCCCTCGCAGGCGTCGGCGCGCGCGACGAGCTCCTCCCACTCGCCGAGGTCGGGCGGGCTCGGCCTCGACTCCGAAGTGGTCGAGGATCAGGTCGTCCATCCCCTCGGCGCGCAGGACGAGCGGGACCTTGTAGACGTTGTCGACGTCGCGCGCGGAGATCACCGCCTCCTCGGCCACCGAGCCGAAGAGGGCGATCTTGCGGCGGATGTCGCGCTCGAGGCCCGCGCTCTGAGCGGCAGACGATGGCGTGCGGCTGGATGCCGATCCGTCGCAGCTCGTTGACGGAGTGCTGGGTCGGCTTGGTCTTCAGCTCGCCGGCGTGGCCGACGTATGGGACGAGCGTCAGGTGCACGAACATGCAGCGGCGGGGCCCGAGATCGGTGTAGAGCTGGCGGATGGCCTCGAGGAACGGCAGCGACTCGATGTCGCCGACGGTGCCGCCGATCTCGGTGATGACGAAGTCGACGGCCTGCGACTCGGCGACGATCAGGATCCGCTGCTTGATCTCGTCGGTGACGTGGGGGATCACCTGGACCGTGGCGCCCGAGGTAGTCGCCGCGGCGCTCGCGGCGGATCACCGAGTTGTAGACGGCGCCGGCGGTCACGTTCGAGGCCCGCGAGGTGTTCTCGTCGGTGTAGCGCTCGTAGTGGCCGAGGTCGAGGTCGGTCTCGGCGCCGTCCTCGGTGACGAAGACCTCGCCGTGCTGGAAGGGGCTCATCGTCCCAGGGTCGACGTTGATGTAGGGGTCGAACTTCTGGAGCTGGACCCGGAAGCCGCGGCTGACGAGGAGGCGCCCGATCGATGCGGCGGCGATTCCCTTGCCCAGCGACGAGACGACGCCGCCGGTGACGAAGATGAAGCGCGTCTCGCCCGGCTTCATCGTTTTCGCTCCCTCGCAGCGCTCACTTGACCCTGCCGAGCGAGTCTAGAGAGCGCAGCAGCGGAACGCGCTCGATGGCCCGAGAGATCGACCGAAACTCCCCGAAGATCGTGATGCGCGGCGACGATCGCGAGCGCGACGAGCCGCCCCGCGAACGGAATTGCGACGAGCAACGAGATCCCGCCGATCGCCCCGGCCAGGTAGGACCCGGTGTCGCCCAGCATGGCCCGCTCGCGAAGCGTCAGGGCCGCGCCGAAGAGCACCGGGCCGATGAAGACGCCGAGCAGGTGAAGCGGCGCCACCGTCCAGGCGCCGAGGCAGACCCCGGCCAAGCAGCAGGACGAGAAGCTTCTCGACGCGACCGGGACGCAGGTCGATGAGGTTGAAGAGGTTCGTCGTCAGCAGGAGGAGGAACAGGTCGACGACGTAGTGGAGGCCCTCACGGTTCCCCGTGGTCGCGAATGCGGCCAGGCCGATCGCGCCCACCGCCTTGACGGCGCCGGTGGAGAATTTCCCGTGCATGACCGCGCGCGCGTGGCCGCGCCAGCCGCGCGGCGCGCGCAGACCGCCGGCTCCGCCCATCGTGTCGTCGATCAGCCCCAGGAGGGCCATGCCGATCACGAAGACCGACCAGCGGGCGAGGTCGGGGTCGAGGAGGTCGAGGTCGGCCCGGTCGTCGAGGATGGCAAGTGGCGCGAGGGCGAAGAGCGAGCACGCGATCAGCACCACGCCCGCCGGAAAGGCCACCTCGCGGCCGCGCCAGTTCTCCCTCCGCAGCCCCGCTGCCCACATGTCCCGGATCCACGGACCGGCCGCGACGAGCGGCGACGAGGAAGGACGCGCCGAGGCCCGGCGAGCCTCACGGGCGCGCTGGCGCCCGCGGCAGGTTCGGCGGCACCGGCAGGCCCCGCGTCGTCCGGCGAAGCCGCGTGAGGGGCGGCAGCAGGCGGGTCGCCCCTGGGCCGAGCCCGAAGGCCCCCCGGGCCCCGCGAAGCGCGTAGACGAGCGCGACCGAGCCCGCCGTCAGCTCGAGGTCGTCGACGGTGGAGAGGCCGTGCGAGCGAAACAGCGACAGCGACGAGGGGTCGGTGCCGGTCCGCTCCACCGCCACGACCGGCAGACCCGTCCGCTCGAGGCCGTCGAGGACCCCCGACTCGAGGGCGCTGTTCGCCTCCGAGACCTTCGGGTGAAGGCCCTGCGGGGCGGAACGGGTGACGATCACGGCGTTGATCCCCCTCGGCTTGCCGCTTCGCTTGGCGAGAAGCGCGCCGCTCGTGCGCCGAAAGAGCGGGCCACCGGTGACGAGCGCCCTCCCGGCACGGCGGCCGAACGCGGCCAGGTCGGCGGGACTGGGGCCAAGGGGGTGAAGGGGCGTGCCGCGGAGCTCGCCGTTCAACGCCGGCACGTCGGGCGGCTCGCGGACGACTGCGAACTCGCGGATCCGAGCTCCGGTGTTTGTGTCGGTGCCGACCGTGCGCTCGATGTCGGCGCGCAGGGCGCTGTCGAGGCCCCCGAGCGAGATCACCGCGATCTTGCCTCCCGGGAGCGCCTCGTTGACGAGCGCCGGGTAGGCCGCCTGCGAGAGCTCCTGCTGCCTGTGGACGTCGTCCCGGAGGTTCGACACCTGGCTGCGAGCGTTGAGCAGGTCGCCCTTCAGGCTCGCCTCCAGGTTGTGCGTCGTGTCGTTGACCACGTTCTTGCCGAGCCCGGTGCCGATCAGGATGCCGACGCCGAGCGCGAGGAAGATCGCGGCGAGCGAGGCGACGTGGTAACGCGCCGAGTACCCCATACGCGGGCGGACGCTAGCGAAGCGCGGTTGAGATGCCGCTAAATCCCGAGCAGGACCCGCAGCTTCAACCAGAGCAGCGAGACGAGGTTCTCGAGGGACGGGGTCGAAGCGACGACCACCACGATCAGCGCCAGCGAGGCGGCGAGGAACACGGCGAGAAGGCGCCCGCTCGTCCCCCGGTTGTACAGCCGGCTCACCCCCTTCGCGTCGACCAGCACGTCGCCGATCCGAAGGCGCGTGAGGAATGTCGACGACATGCCCGCCCGGCTGCGCTCGAGAAACTCGACGAGGTTGAAGTGGGCCCCGACGCTGACGATCAACGCGGCCCCCTTGTCGTAGGCGAGGAGCATCCCCACGTCCTGGCTCGTCCCGACGGCGCGGACCTCCAGGTGATCGAGCCCGAGCTTCTCGAGCCGCGCGCGCCCCGGCGCGCGCCCGTCCGGGTAGGCGTGGACGATGAGCTCGGCCCCGCTGCGGAGCGCCTCGTCGCTCGCAGAGTCCATGTCGCCCACGATCACGTCGGGCTTCATCCCGACCTCGAGCAAAGCGTCGGCGCCGCCATCGACCCCCACCAGGATCGGACGAACGTCGGCGATGTAGGCGCGCAGAGCGCGGAGGTCTCGGTGGTAGGTCGTTCCCCGCACGACGATCAACGCGTGGCGGTCGCGGAACTTCGCACGGGTGACGGGGAAGTCGAGCTGGCCGACGAGGAGCTCGCTCTCGTCGCGGATGTGCTCCATGGTGTTGGCCGCGAACGCGGCGAGCGCATCGTCGATCCGCTCGCGCTGGCGCTGCAGCTGGCGCTCGCATTCGTCGAGGTCGAGGATGCGGCCCGCTGCGAGCCTGGTCCCATTGCGGTGGACCTCGCCGCCGATCAGCACCAGCTCGTCACCGTCGCGAAGTTCCTCGAAGAGCGGCGCAGCGGGGACGTCGACGAGCCTGATCCCGGCCTTCGCCAGAACGAGCGGCCCGACGTTGGGGTAGCGGCCGGTGGAGGAGCTGGCGACGTTCACCACCGCCCGGACCCCGCGCGCGGCGAGGTCCTCGGCCGCGACCTGGTCGAGGTCACGGTGGTTGATCACGGCGATGTCGCCAGGGGCGAGCCGCCGCACCAACACCTTGGTCCGCCTACCCAGCCGGGCGGGCCCCGCGATCGGAGCCCTCGGCTCCGGTGGACCGTGGCCATTGCGGCGAAGAAAGCCTCGCGCTCGATTACGGACGCTCGTCGCCATCGAACGCGGATTATGCGGGTTTTCGCACTTCTCCCTATGCCGCAGCGGCGAGGAGCTCGCGCGCGTGGCGGCTCGCCGCCTCGTCGCCGGCCTCGGCGCCGAGCATGCGACAGAGCTCGTCGATCACGCCCTCGTCGCTCACGCCCTCGACGGTTGCGAACGCCTGCCCGTCGACGGTCTCCTTGGCGACGACGAAGTGACGCCGGGCGAGCGAGGCGACCTGCGGCAGGTGGGTGATGCAGAGCACCTGGCGATCGGCGCCCAGCGCGCGAAGCTTCTCGCCGACGGCCCGCGCCGCATGGCCGCCGATGCCGGCGTCGACCTCGTCGAACACGAGGCAGCGCGGCGCCGAGTCGGCCGCCGGCCCGGCGACCGTGCTCAGCGCGAGCATCACCCGCGAGAGCTCGCCCCCCGAGGCCGTGTCGCGAAGCGGCGAGGCCGGCAGACCCGCGTTGGTTGCCAGGTGGAGCTCCACGCGCTCCGCGCCGCGAGCGCCGAAGCCGCCGTCCTCGGGCACGAGCCGCGCCTCGAGGCTCGCTCCCTCCATCGCGAGCTCCGCGAGCTCCGCCGCCACTCCCCTGCCCAGGCGGCTCGCGGCCTTTCGGCGAGTCGCGGTGAGCTTCCCGGCGAGGTCGGCTCGGCGCGCCAGCGCGGCCTCGAGCCGTGACCCGAGCTCCGCCGCCACATCGTCGGCGTTCTCGAGCCGTCCGATCTCGGCGTGGAGCCATTCCGCCTGGCTCAGGACCGCCTCGGTCGTGCCGCCGTGCTTTCGCTCGAGGCGGTCGAGCGCGGCGAGGCGCTCCTCCAGGGCCTCGAGGCGTCCGGGCTCGGCGTCGACGGCGTCGAGCGCGGAGCGCAGCGCGCTCGCGATGTCGCCGGCCTCGACCTCGAGCCCGCGAAGGCGCTGGGCGGCGGCGTCCAGCGCGGGGTCGATTCCATCGACCGCGCCGAGCTCGACGCCGGCCACCGCGACGAGGTCGGCGGCGGCGCGGTAGCCCGGATCGTCGACGCCGTCGCCTACGATCGCGGCGAGCGCCCCGGCCGCGGCCGCGCTCAACCGCTCGGCGTGGCGAAGGCGCTCGCGGTCACCGCGGAGCTCGTCAGCCTCCCCCGCCTGCGGCGCCGCGGCCTCGATCTCGGTGAGCTCGAAGCGATAAACGTCGAGGTCGCGCTCCCGCGCGCCGTCGCGCTCACGCAGCTCGTCCAGCTCCCGCTCCAACCGTCCGACCTCGGAGTGCGTGTCGCGGTACTCCGCCAGGCGCTCGAGATGGGCCGTGCCGGCGAAGGCGTCGAGCACCTCCAGCTGGGCCGCTCCGAGCGCGAGCTTTCGGTGCTCGTGCTGGCCGTAGAACGCGAGTAGGCGACCGCCAAGGAGCCGCAGGTCGGCCGCCGATGCGGCGCGCCCGCCGATGAAGGCGCTCGTGCGCCCCGACGACGAGACCCGGCGGCCGAGCACGATCTCCTCCGCTCCCTCCGGAAGCCTCGCGGCGACGTCGGCGAGCTCGGGATCGTCGAGCAACCCGGGCGGGGCCTCGAAGGCACCCTCCACATAGGCCTCAGCGGCGCCGGGCCGCACGATCTGCGGCCGCGCGCGCCCGCCGAGGAGCAGGTCGAGCGAATGCGCGAGGATCGTCTTGCCCGCTCCGGTCTCGCCCGTGACGACGTTGAGGCCGCGGTCCAGGCGGAGCTCGGCCCGCTCGATCAGCAGCAGGTTCTCGATGCGCAGCTCATGGAGCACGCCGAATAACTAAGCAGCGCGGGGGGACGGATTCGCCCCTAGGCCGCGACGGGCTCCGGTGCTTCCTGCGGCTGCGGCGGGGCCAGGAAATCGCTCTGGCGCACCATCACCAGTGCGAGCACGCCGCCGACGGCCGCCACGATTGCGCCGATCACCAGGATCTCGTTGAGGGACGTGATGAACGCCCGATCGGCGACGTTGACGATGTGGGCGTGGAGCGAGGGCGGCACATGTGCCGTGGCCTGCTCGATCGCTCCCGACGAGATCGCGTCGGAGAGCTGCGCCGAGTGCGCCTGCACACTCGGCGGCGCCGAGCTCAGGCCATTCGCGACCTCCGAGCCGATCCGCGAGGAGAAGATTGCCCCGAGGGCGGCGGTGCCGGTCGCGATACCGACCTGGCGGAACGTCGAGTTGATCCCGGACGCCATGCCGGCGCGCGCCGGCGGCACCACGCCGAGCGCGGTCGAGGCGATCGCTGGGTTGGCGAGGCCGATTCCGGCCCCAGCGAGGAGGAACCCCGGGAGTAGGCCGGTCCAGCTGTCGCCAAACTCGATGCCATGCATGAGCGCCAGCCCGACCCCCACCGCGATCAACCCGGTGCCCAAAAGCAGTCTGGCGTGCACGTAGTTCAGGAGCTTTCCGGAGATCGGCGCGACGACGAACGACAGGAACGTGATCGGCAGGAACCGCAGCCCGGCCTCGAGCGGCGAGTAGCCCAGCACGTCCTGCATGTAGAGCGTGAGGTAGAGGAACATCGCGAACATCCCCGCCGACAGCGCGAAGGCGACGATCGACACGCCGCCGAACGCGGGCACCTTGAAGAGCCCGAGGTCGAGCATGGCGTTGCGATTGCGCAGCTCGATCACGACGAAGGCGCCAAGCATGACCGCGGCGCCGACCAGTGAGACGAGGATCTGGGCGCTCGACCATCCCTCGGCGTTCCCGCGGATGAGCCCGAAGATCAACCCGAAGAGGGCCAGCGTAAATGTCACCGTGCCCGCCCAATCGATCGGCTGGGGATCGGTTGCCTTGACGTTCACCACGCGGGTCTCTGTGAGAACGATCGCCGCGATACCGATCGGAACGTTGACGAAGAAGATCCATTCCCACCCGAACGCGTCGGTGAGCGCGCCGCCGATGAGCGGGCCGACCGCGACCGCGCCGCCGACCGTGGCCCCCCAGATGCCGATCGCGGAGGCGCGCTCGCGGCCCTCGAACTCCTGGGCGATGAGCGCCAGGGAGGTGGCGAACATCGCGGCCGCACCAGTGCCCTGGAGGGCGCGGAAGAAGTTCAGGACCGTCGCGTCGTCGGACAGGCCGCAGCAGAGCGAGGCGGCCGTGAAGACCACGAACCCGATGGTGAAGATGCGCCGGCGGCCCAGCCGGTCGCCGAACGAGCCGAAGACGAGAAGGAAGGAGGCCAGGGTCAGGGCGTAGGCGTCGACGACCCACTGGAGGCTCGAGAGGCTGGCGTCGAGGCTCTTCTGGATCGACGGCAGCGCGACGTTGACGATCGTGACGTCGAGGAGGAGCATGAACGTCGCGACGCAGACGGCGATCAGCGTCCACCACTTGCGCTCCATTGCCTACCTCCTTTGCCTCGGGTCTTCCCTTGAAACGAACGGGAGCGGCGGAAATCGACACCCGCCGGGCCAGCGGACCAGAGTAGAAGGTTGCTAGGCGAGGGCGGCGATCGCTCCGAACTTCTCCCGCATGCGCCGGTAGAAGCTCGAGCCCGGGAGCTGAGCGAGGCGTCCGACCGCCGCGCGGAACCGGATCTCGACTTCCTGGCCCGGGGCGAGCTCGCCCGCGGCCTGACCGTCCAGCGCGATGTCGACGGCGTCGCGCCTGCCCGCGTTTCGGACCTTGAGCACGTCGGCGGGCGCGACGACGAGCGGCCTCGCGGTCAGGGTGTGCGGGGCGATGAAGCTGACGGCGTAGCCCTCCACCCCCCAGGCGAGCACGGGGCCCGCGTTGGCGAGGTTGTAGCCGGTCGAGCCGGCGGGCGTGGCGGCGACGAGCCCGTCGCAGCGCACGTGCCCGATCTCCGCATCGCCCACCAGGTAGGCGAGCTCGGCGACGCGCCGGTGCGGCTGCCGCGTGAAGGAAACGTCGTTCAGCCCGACTGACGCGTCGCCATCGAGCGCGAGCTCGAGACCCGGCAGCTCCATCACGTCGAACTGGCCGCTGAACGCGAGCTCGAGGCCGCGGTCGAGCTGGTCGCGCTCGATGGCCGCGAGGAAGCCGATCGTCCCATAGTTAATGCCGAACACCGGCACGCCGTGGGTCCCGAAGGTGCGTAGGCCTCGCAGAATCGAGCCGTCGCCGCCGAGCACGAGGCAGAGATCGGCGTCGCAGGGAAGCGACTCGACCTCCCCGATGCGGTCCGCCAGCCCAGCGTGCTTGGCGACCTCGTCGGTCGTGGCCAGGAGGCGGACGCCGGCGCGGTCCGCCGCTTCCGCAGCCGCGCGAGCGGCCTCCAGCGTGCCGTCCGGATCCGAGTGGCTGAGGAGGACGGCGGTCTTTACCGAAGCCACAGGAAGACCTCCCGGTTGCCCTTCGGCCCGGCGACGCCGGCGGGGGCGGTCCCGCACAACGTCAGGCCGAGCGCATGCGCCGCCGCCGCGACCCCGTCGACTGCGCGCTGTCTCTCAGCGGGGTCGCTGACGACGCCCCCCTTGCCGACCGCCCCTCGCTGGAGCTCGAACTGCGGCTTCACCATCGCCAGGACCTCCCCGCCCTCGGCGAGGCAGTCGACGACCGCCGGCAGGATCTTCCGCAGCGAGATGAACGAGACGTCGATCGTGACCAGCTCGGGTTCGTACGCAAGGTCGTCGGGCCGCACCCCCCGGGCATTCACGCGCTCCATGACCTCGACGCGATCGTCGTTGCGGAGGCCCCAGTCGAGCTGACCGTGGCCGACGTCGAGCGCGATCACCCGCTCCGCGCCGCGCGAGAGCAGGCAGTCGGTGAACCCACCGGTCGATGCCCCGACGTCGAGGCACACCCGGCCCTTCACGTCTAGCCCAAGCGCGTCGAGCGCGCTCTCGAGCTTCAGGCCGCCTCGGGATACGTAGCGCGGCCCGCCGTCGACGGCGAGCTCGGCGTCGTCGGGCACGAGCTGCCCGGGCTTCGACGCCACCTCTCCCCCGCGCCCGATCCGCACGCGTCCCGCGCGAATCTCACCTGCGGCGCTGGATCGGGAGCGCGCGAGCCCGCGCTCGGCCAGCAGCGTGTCGATCCGGCGGCGAGGCACGGGCAGAAGGTACCGGCCCGCCGAGTGTGAGCTCGATCACACACAAACCGCACGTACGTTCGTATTCTCGTTGGCGATGATCCGCACCGTCTCTCACACGCTCCACGCCGCAGTCGAGATCCTCGGCGGCGCCGCCGTGATGGCCGCGCCGTTCGTGCTCGGGCTCGGCCGCTCCGCGACGATCATCTCGGTCGTCCTCGGGGCGCTCGCGATCGGCACAGCCGTGCAGATCGGCGGGCCGGAGCGCCGCATGCCCCTTACCGCTCACGCCGCGTTCGACAACGTCCTCGCGGCGGTCGCCATCCTCGCCGGCCTCGCGCTCGGCGTAGCGAGCGGCGAGTGGCGTGCAACCGTCTTTCTGGTCGGCGTCGGCGTCGGCCAGGCCGCTCTCACAGCATCGACGCGGTGGAGCGTGCCTGCCGGCGCCTAAAGAGGCGTTCGACCTTCCTCAAACAATCAAATAAGCACACATATCTCTCCTCCCTGTACCCCGAGAGCCCCCCGTCCCCGCGGGGGGCTCTCTTTTTGCACTGATCGAGCCGAATCGTCGCCGCGCCCAGGTCGGCGGCGCTGACCCGCCATTGGGAGCTCTGATGCGGCTCGTCCACGGTATAGCGGGCATCAACCGCATCAGGGCGCTCCATCAAGGTTGTCGGTCTGGCGCAATCACGACCAAGCTCGCGATGAATTGAATGTCCGTGGGCTCAGCGTATGGCGCACCGCATAGACGCAGCTGGGGATAGGCTCCGGTGCGTGGCGGAAACGGCGAAGTCGATGATCACGCTCACGACCGGTGGCTCGATCAGCTCGCCCGAGACGCCCGAGGAGATCAAGAAGAAGGCCCAGCGCGACAAGGGCGGCTTTATCGAGATCGCGGACCTGGTCGGCGAGACGCATTTCGTGAGCGTGGATCAGATCGTCGAGATCGCCGGCTCCGGCCTGTAGCGAGTCCCACCGCGCGGTCGATGTCACAGGCGAACGTCCAGGTCGTCCGGGAGGCCTTCGAGGCATCCACGACACAGGATTGGGAGCGGGTGGCGCAGCTGACGGAGCCCGATGTCGAGTTCCACGGCACCGTCGGTGGCCTCGAAGAGGGCCGCATCGCCCACGGCATCACTCAGATCATCGAGGTGTTCGAGGCCGAGGACCTCGAGGCCTGGGAGGAGCGCCGATTCGAGCCCCAGGAGTTCATCGATGCAGGCGACGACGTGGTCGTCCTGATGCGCGAATATCGGCGCGGGAAGGGCAGCGGGGTCGAGCTCGAGAACGACACGGCCGTCGTCTTTGGGGTGCGTAACGGGCGGGTGGCCCGCATGCAGGGCTATATGGACCAATCCAAGGCCCTCGAGGCAGCCGGGCTGCGCTAGGGGGCGTAGCGCCAGTACTTGGTGATGGCCACTGCGTCGTCCGGCGTCGTGAACTCGCCGATCGGCGTGTAGCCGAGCCGCTCGTACTTCGGGTTGTTCGCGCTGTTGCTCGACTCGAGATATGTCGGCACGCCGAGCTCGTCGAAGCGGCGGAGGTTGTCGGTGAGCATGGCCATGCCCAGGCCCTTGCCGCGGTGCGGGTCGTCCACCCCCAGAAGCGACAGGTAGTAATGCGGCTGATCAACCGGCCTCGCGGCGTCGAAGCGGTCCAGCAGGTCGATGAACGCCGGCGCGTGGTCTCCCACGAGCTCAGCTACGACCGAGGGGACCCGCTCCTCGTCCTCAGGGCGAAGCTCGGTGCCGTCCGGCGGCAACCACACGGCGGCCACCTCGCACCCAGGCGTGCTGAGCACCCACGGGTAGCGCATCGCCCCGTCCACCAGGAGACGCCACCAGACCTCGTACTGAGCTTGCCGGCGATCTGGATCCGGGAATGCCCAGCTCCACGTCGGATCGTCGTGAAAGGCGTGCGAGATCGTTTTCGTGACGTCGCCTGCCTGCTCAGCCGTCGCAACGCCGACATTCATGCGGCGCGAGCGACGCGAACTGGTGTCCCGTGCTTGGGAACCAGCGTGATGCCCCGGATCACGACCGGGTCGGGCTCGGGGCGCACGGGCTCGAGCTCGACGCTCGAGACAACCGTGCGGATCACCTCCGCCATCTCGGCCTGGGCCAGAGCGGCTCCGATGCAGCGTCGGATGCCGCCGCCGAACGGAAGCCAGGCGTAGGACTCGACGCCGGCGTGGAGGAATCGCTCCGGGCGGAAGCGGTCGGGCTCGGGATAGAGATCCTCGCGGTGGTGGACGAGAACGATCGCCGGGTAGACGCGGATGCCGGGCGGGAGGTCCCAGCCACCGATGGTGCGAGCCTTCTTCAGCGTCCGCTCGGCCCCGTCGATGACCGGACGGATCCGAAGGGTCTCGGTGACGACGGCGTCGAGGTACGAGTCGTCGCTGCCGTCAAGCTCCAATCGAAGTCGCTCCAACGTCGGCTGGTCGTGGAGCAGCAGATCGAACGCGAAGGCAAGGCCCGTCGCCGTCGTCTCGTGACCGGCAGCGAGCATCGTCGCGAGCTCGTCGCGGAGCTCGACGTCGGTCATCGGGTTGCCGTCCTCGTCGCGGGCGCGCATCAGGAGCGACAGGACGTCGGTTCGCTCCTCCAGATCGGGCTCGCCGCGACGACGGGCAATCTCCTCGTACACGAGGGCGTCCGCGGCCTTGATCCGGCGCTTCAGCCGCCCGGCCGGGCTCCTCGGCCCGAGGTCCCATTTGAGGGGGCCGGGCAGCAGGAACGTCGCCCCGCTGTCGACGACCGCGAGCATCGCCACCCGAAGTCGCTCGACCCGCTCCGGCTCGGTGACGCCGAACACCGCCCTGCAGATGACCTCGAACGTGAGCGCGCGCATCCGGTCCCGCATCACGATGTCCTGGCCCGGGCGCCAGCGCGCGACCTCGGCCTCCGCGACGTCGCGGATCACGTCGCGGAACGACTTGACCGCCGAGCCCTGGAACGGAGGGAGCAGGAGCTTGCGCTGCCGCAGGTGCTCGGGGCCGTCGAGCACGAGGACCGAGTGGTCCCCGAGCACCCCGGCGAGGGGTGCGTTGGCCTCGCCGGCGTGGAGGTCCGACTGATCCCCGGTCATGAGCTCGCGGATCGCCGCGGGGTCGGCGACGTAGACACCCGTGCCGAATATCAGGTACTTCGCGGTGAAGACGTCGCCGTAGCGACGGTGCCAGCCGAGCAGGGTCTCCATCGGCCGCATGACGAAACGGGCCGTGTTCACGGTCGCGGGGGATCGCGGGCCTGGGGGCAGCTCCGTCATCTGGCGTCCGGCTCGAATACCGCCATGATGGCCGAATGGTCGCTGAGGCCGGCCTCCCGCCATCCGTGCTCGTAGTCGCACCAGACGGGATCCAGGCTCCGCGAGGCGAGCACGTGGTCGAGTCGGTGGCCGGCCTTTCGCCGCGATCGCGTGTTCATCACCCAGCTCACGTCGCGGCGGTCGTAGCCGTTCAGGCCCCGGAACGCGTCGCGGAGGTCCCACTCCGCGAGGCCGACGAGGAGCGAGCGCTCGGCCCCGTCCCAGCGCTCCTCCCAGGGCGGGTGGTTCGAGGCGAACGTCTCGACCTCGCCGTCCTCCCTCTCGAGTCGAGGCGTGTTCAGGTCCCCACAGAGGACCCGGTGCCGGTTCGCCGGGCGCGCGAGCCGCTCGAAGAGCGCCTCGCATGTCTCCACCTTCACGAGGCCGTTCGACGCCGCCGGCGGGATGTGGGCGTTGTGGATCTCGATCAGGCCGGCCGGCGACGCGGCGACGGCCGAGACGACGCGTTCTGGCTGCGGAGCGCCGACGGGCGGCAGCTCCGTCAGTTCCCACCGGCTCGCGAGCAGGTTGAAGAGGCGCCGCGGCGACAGATCGCCGCTGTCGAGCGCGAACGGAAGACCGGCGCCGGCGAGCGCCTCGCGCCACGCCCGCGCCGTGCTGGCGCGAACCTCCTGAAGGGCGACGAGGTCGGCGCCCTGCCGCGCCACCGCCGCCGTCTGCGAGCCGAGCAGGGCGACTCGGCCGGCCACATTCCAGGAGAGCAGCTTCACCTGCACAACGACAAGCTTGGCGTTGTCCGCGGCCGCAACCCGGGTAGCCTGCCGGCCATGACCTTCGCCGCCGCGATCCTGCTCATCGCCGCCGGCGCGATCGTGCGTTACGCGCTCACGGTTCAGACCGACGTCGTCAACCTCGACACGCTGGGGCTAATCCTCATGATCGTCGGGTTCGCCGGGCTCGTGCTCGCGTTCGTGCAGGAGCTCATCTGGACCGATCGCGCCAAGCGCGGGCCGAACGACCCGCGCTGAGGCGCCCCGGATGGCGCGGCCGGCCCACATCGGCTGCTCGGGGTGGAACTACCGCGACTGGCGCGGCGTGCTGTACCCGGAGGGCCTACCGCAGCGCAGCTGGCTCGAGCGCTACGGCGCGACGTTCTCGACGGTCGAGATCAACGCGACCTTCTATCGCCTGCCGACCGAGAAGGCGGTAAGGGCGTGGGCGAACGAGACCCCCGACGACTTCGTGTTCGCCGTCAAGACGAGCCGCTACATGACCCACGTCTACAGGCTGAAGGAGCCGAAGAAGGGTGGGACCGGCCTGTTCTTCGCAAAGCTCGAGCCGCTCGTCGAGGCGGGCAAGCTCGGGCCGATCCTCTGGCAGCTGCCGGAGAACTTCAAGCGCGACGACGCCCGGCTATCAGGCGCACTCGAGCGCGCCCCGAGCGGTCTCCGCCACGCCTTCGAATTCCGCCACCCGAGCTGGTTCGATCAGGGCGTGTACGAAATCCTCGCCGACCACGGTGCGGCTCTGGTGCTCAGTGACAGCCCGAAGTGGCCGTTCCAGGAGCGCAGGCTGACCACGGATTGGACGTACGTCCGCTTTCACCACGGACGGCGCGGGCATGGCGGCAACTACTCGAAAGCCGAGCTCGAGACGTGGCGCCGGAGGATTTCCGCCTGGCGCTCCCGCACCGAGGTCTACACGTACTTCAACAACGACTGGCAGGCGTTCGCCGTGCGCAACGCCCGCTGGCTGGACAAACGTCTGAACGCCTGACTGTTTGCCCCGGCGGCCGCCGGGTAGGGCGGCTCCATGACATTCGGTGCAGCCATATTCGTGATCGCGGCCGGCGCGATCATCCGCTACGCGACCCACTTTCACATCGCCGGGGTCAACGAGCACCTGATCGGGCTGATCCTGATCATCGTCGGGATCCTGGGCCTGATCGTCGCCGGCTTCCAGGAGCTGACTGCGACCGCCCGCGCGCGCCGCCGCGCGAGCGGCGGGCGCTACACCAGGCCGAGCGGCCGCTACTACTGAGGGCGCGCCTACCCCGGAGTGACCTGGCGTGCCCCGAGGGCGGCCATCACCCTGTCGACGACGCCATCGGCCGTGAGTCCGACCTCCTCGTGGAGGAGCGCGGGCTTGCCGTGGGTGACGTAGCGGTCAGGTAGGCCCACGCGGATCACGCGCGCCCGCTTCCCCCCACCGGCGAACGTGTCCTCGAGGTGCTCCAGCACGGCGGAGCCGAAGCCGCCCGCGAGCACGTTGTCCTCCACCGTGACGAGCAGCTCGTGGTCGGCCGCGAGGCGGTTGATGAGCTCGGTGTCGAGAGGCTTCGCGAACCGGGCGTCGGCCACCGTGGCGGCGATCCCCGTCCCGGCGAGAATGTCCGCGGACTCCAGCGCGACCTTCACGCCGAGCCCGTACCCGAGGAGCGCAACTCGCTCGCCTGGACGCAGGGTCTCCCCGGTGCCGATCTCGATCGCCTGAGGATCGGCCGGGACCGGCACGCCGATTGCCGCCCCCCGCGGGTAGCGGAGCGCGATCGGGCCGTCGTCGTGTGCGATCGCGGTGCGCAGCATCTGCGCCAGCATCGCCTCGTCGCGCGGGGCCATCAGGACCATGTTCGGAAGGCATCGCAAGTACGAGACGTCGAAGGCGCCGTGGTGCGTCGGGCCGTCGTCGCCGACGAGGCCCGCGCGGTCCATCGCGAAGACCACGTTCAGGTTCTGGAGCGCGACGTCATGGACGATCTGGTCGTAGCCGCGCTGTAGGAACGTCGAGTAGATCGCGCACACCGGCTTCGCCCCCTGCAGGGCGAGCCCGGATGCGAACAGCACCGCATCCTGCTCGGCGATTCCCACGTCGTAGTACTGCTCGGGCAGCTCGGCCGCCAGCTTCGAGAGCCCGGTCCCGCCGGCCATCGCGGCGGTGATGCCGATCACGCGTCCGTCGCGCCTCGCCTCGGCGACGAGGGCGTCGGCGAACGCCTGCGTGTACTGCGGCGGGGCGGGTGGCGGCGGCGGCTCGAGCTTCTCGATCGGCTCCGGCGAGTCGGTTTCCCTGACGGGCTGTGGCGGCTTCTTGGGCGCCGGTCGGCGGTCGACGATGCTCCCCGGCTTCGCCGCGTGCCACTTCTCCATCCCCTCGAGGCCGCCTTCCTCGGCCGGCGCGAACCCCTTGCCCTTCACGGTCTGGATGTGAACCACGACCGGGCGGTCAGCCTGTAGCGCCTCGCCGATCGCCCCTCGGAGAGCTCTCACGTCGTGTCCGTCGATGATGCCGACGTAGGCCAGATCGAGCTCTTCGAACAGGAGGCCGGGCGCGAGGTAGGACTTGATTGCCGCCTTGATCTCGGGGCCGAGGCGCTCGATCTGGCGGCCGACGCCGAGCGGCAGCCTCGTCAGCCGCTCCTCGACGCCCTCGCGCGCGTGGTAGAGGCCGGGGTGAAGGCGGACGCGCTGGAAGTTTCTCGAGATCGCGCCGACGTTCGGCGAGATCGACATGCCGTTGTCGTTGAGGATGATCACGATCGGCGTCTCGAGCCCGCCGGCGTTGTGAAGCGCCTCGTAGGCGACGCCGCCTGTCAGCGCGCCGTCGCCGATCACCGCGACGACGTTGCCGTCCTCACCGATGCCCTTTCGCATGGCCTCCTTGAGGCCCACCGCGTAGCCGATCGAGGTCGAGGCGTGGCCGGCCCCCATGATGTCGTGCTCCGACTCGGCGATCGAGCAGAACGGCGCGAGGCCGCCGTACTTGCGGATCGTCTCGAGGCGCTCGCGGCGCCCCGTGAGCACCTTGTGCGGGTACGCCTGGTGGCCGACGTCCCAGAGGATCTTGTCGCGCGGCGAGTCGAGGACGCTGTGGAGCGCGACCGCGAGCTCGCAGGTGCCGAGGTTGGCGCCGAAGTGTCCGCCGATCTCGCCGATGACGTCGATGATCAGCTCGCGAACCTCCTGCGCGACCTGCTGGAGCTGCTCGTCGTCGAGGCCCGCGAGGTCGGCGGGCCCGTCGATTCCCTCGAGCAGCTTCTCGGTCTTGTTCTCGTCGCTCATGACTGGCGGGTGTAGATGAAGTCGGTGATCAGTACGAGGTCTGACGTCTCCCCGGATGCCTCGGCGAGCGCCTCGCGCGTCCGCTCGTGCGAAGCGGCGGCGAGCTCCCGCGCTCGCTCGAGGCCGAAAACGCTGACGTAGGTGAGTTTGCCTTGCCGTTCGTCGCTTCCATGGGGCTTGCCGAGCTCCTCGTCCGTGCCGGTGACGTCGAGGACGTCGTCGACGATCTGGAACAGGACGCCCAGCTCCTGGGCGAATCGCCGGTACGGAATTGTCGCATCCTCGGTGGTCCCGGCCAGCAACAGTGGAATCGCGACGCTCGTAGCGATGAGCCGGCCCGTCTTCAGCGAGTGCATGTGCCGCAGGCCCTCCTCGCCCGCCGTCGCCTGCTCGGCGATCACGTCGACGTACTGGCCACCGACCATTCCACCGACCCCGGTCGCCGCCGCAAGCTCCGCGAGGGCGGCAAGTACCCGCTCGGGCTCGCCATCCTGGCGCTCGGCAAAGAGTCGCACCGCTTCGGCGAACAGCCCGTCGCCGGCGAGGATCGCCACGTCCTCGCCGAACTTCACATGCGAGGTAGGCCGGCCTCGGCGAAGCTCGTCGTCGTCCATGGCCGGAAGGTCGTCGTGGATCAGCGAGTAGGTGTGGATGAGCTCGATTGCCGCGGCCGCGGGCAGCACCGACGTCGGCTCGGACCCGATGGCCTTGGCGGTCGCGAGCGCCAGCGCCGGGCGCACCCGCTTGCCCCCGGCGAGCAACGAGTAGCGCATCGCCTCGTCGAGGCCGGCCGTGCGCACATCGGCCGAGAACCGAAGCTCGGCCAGGTAGCCCTCGACGAGGGCCGCCAGATCGTCGGGGTAGGCGCTCACCTACCGGCGTCGTCGGGAAGCCGGCGGGCGGCCCGCTCGATCTCGTTCCCCGCCTGCGCGACGAGGTCCGCCGCCTCGCGGGCCAGCGTCTCCGCCTCGGCGTCCGGCACCTCCGGCTCCCGCAGCCGCTCCGCGATGGCTCGGAGCCGCTCGGCGATGTCGCCGACCTCCGTCAAGCGGTCGTCTCCTCTCTTGCCGCGGCGCCAAGGATGCCGTTCACGAAGCCCGGCGCCTCCGCCCCGCAGTACTCCTTGGCGAAGCTCACGGCCTCATCGATGGCGACCTCGGCCGGAATGTCGTCGCGGTACCGCAGCTCGTAGAGCGCGATGCGCATGATGGACAGCTCGAGCGGAGCGATCCGCTCCAGCGACCACCCCTTCGCGAGGCGGCCGATCTCGCTGTCGAGCGCTCCGAGGTGCTCATCGGCTCCTACCGCGAGCTCGCGGGTGAAGGGCTTGGCGTCGGCGAGGAGCTCGTCGAGTGGTCGGCCCGCAACCTCTCGCTGGAACAGGGCGAACGCCGCATCGCGTCGCTGATCGGAGCGGCGCACCGAGACCTCAGGCCCGCGAGACGTATTCGCCACTTCGGGTGTCGACCCGCACGCGGTCGCCCTCGTTCACGAACAGCGGTACCTCCACCTGCACGCCCGACTCCAGCGTCGCCGGCTTCGTGCCGCCGCCGGAAACGGTGTCTCCCTTGAGGCCCGGATCGGTCTTTGTGACCGCCATGTCGACAGCGCTCGGAACCTGCACACCCGTGGGCCGCTCGTCGACGAAGAGGAGCTCCACCTCGCTGTTCGGCAGCACCCATCGCATCGCATCGCCTGCGACGGCGATCGGAAGCTCGAGCTGTTGGTAGTCGCCCGTGTCCATGAACACAGCCGCGTCGCCATCGTCGTAAAGGAACTGCATGCGCTTCGTCTCGGTGCGGACAGGACGGAACTTCTCGCCGGCCCGGAACGTCTTGTCGACGACGCTCCCGTCATCGACCTTGCGGAGCTTCGTGCGCACGAACGCGCCACCCTTCCCGGGCTTCACGTGCTGGAACTCCATGATGCGGTAGATCGACCCGTCGATCTCGACGTGCGCGCCGTTCTTGAACTGGTTGGTGGAGATCACGGCCGCTGAGGGTAGCGGCGGTTCGGTGCCTAGGATGGGCGCAGATGGCCGTCACGACCGAGGCGCACGGGCCACGTCTCCGCGCCGTCCTCCGCTCCGAGGAGCGGGTGACGCCGCTCGAGCTCTTCTTCGACCTCGTCTTCGTCCTCGCGCTCACGCAGTGCACGGCGCTCATGTCGCACCACCCGACCTGGGAGGGCCTCGCGCAGGGCATCCTCGTGCTCGGCGTCCTCTGGTGGTCGTGGGTGGGTTACGCCTGGCTCACGAGCGTGGTCGACCCGGAGGAGGGCGCGGTCAGGCTGGTCATCTTCGCCGCGATGGCGGCGTTCCTGATCGCGGGGATCTGCGTCCCGGCCGCCTTCAATGACCTGGCGCTCGAGTTCGCGCTCGCCTACGGGGTCGTCCGCGCCGCGCACATCGCCCTGTTCTATCTCGCGAGCCGCGACGATCCCGCCCTTCGCCGCTCCGTCAGCGGCCTCGCCGTCAGCACGGCGATCGGCGTCGGCCTGCTTGTCGGTGCCTCGTTCCTGGACGGCGCTGCGCAGGCTGGGATGTGGGCCCTCGCTCTCGCCCTCGACATGGGCGGCCCGTATCTGTTCGGCTCCGAGGGCTGGAAGCTCGTGCCCGGCCACTTCGCCGAGCGCCACGGGCTGATCATCATCATCGCCCTCGGCGAGTCGATAGTGGCGGTCGGGGTCGGCGCCGACGTCCACCTCACGGCGGGCATCGCGGCGGCCGCCGTGCTCGGCATCGCGATCGCCGCGGAGCAGTGGTGGACCTACTTCGACATCGTCGCCATCGTCTCCGCGCGCAGGCTCGCCGAGGCGCCAGAGGGCAAGCAGCGAAACGAGCTCGCCCGGGACTCCTACTCGTTCATCCACTTCCCGATGGTGGCCGGGATCGTCCTCGTCGCGCTGGGTCTCAAGACGACCCTGGGAAGCGTCGACGACCGGTTGAGCTACCCGATCGCGTTCGCGCTCCTCGGGGGTGTGGCCCTCTACCTGCTCGGCCTGGTGGCATTCCGCTATCGCCACGTCCACACGATCAGCCGGCGGCGCCTCGGCATTGCGCTTTTGCTGCTCGCGCTCATTCCCGTCGGGCATGTGCTGCCGGCACTCGCGACCGCTGGAGTGGTCGCGGCCCTTCTCGCTGTGATGATCGCCTACGAGACGAGGATGTACGGCGCGGGCCGCGACCGCGTGCGCCACGCTGCCGGCGCCTAATCGACTACCCGCAGATCCTTCGCGAAGCCGCTCAGATTGCGGCTGCCGTCGTCGGTGACGATGACGAGGTCCTCGATCCTCACGCCGAACCTGCCCGGCAGGTAGACGCCCGGCTCCACGGTGACCGCGTTCCCGGCCTCGAGCCTGTCCTCGGAAGCCTTCGCGAGCCGCGGCGGTTCGTGCACCTCGAGGCCCACGCCGTGGCCGAGTCCGTGGCCGAAGCGCTCGCCCTCCCCTCCGTCGTCGATCACGGACCGCGCGGCGGCGTCGGCGTCCTTGCCGTCGACCCCGGCCCTCACGGCGCGGAGCCCCGCCTCCTGCGCCTCCCGGACGAGCTCGTAGACCTCGCGGAACTCCGTATCGACCTCGCCGATTGCGAACGTGCGCGTTCCGTCGGAGCAGTAGCCACGGACCTTTGCGCCCATGTCGATGAGAAGCGGCTCGCCCGCCGAGATCTGCCGATCGGAGGCCTCGTGGTGCGGGATCGCGCTGTTGGCGCCGGCCGCGACGATCGCCGGGAACGACGGCCCGTCCGCGCCGAGCTCCCTCATGCGGAACTCAGCGGCCAGCGCCACCTCGGCCTCCGTCCGGCCCACGAAACCGCGCTCGCACAGCCACTCGTAGACCTCGTCGGCGATCCGCGTCGCCTCGGCCATGGCCTCGACCTCGTCCGTGTCCTTGACGCGTCGCAGGCGCCCGACGAGGCCACCCGTCGCAACGAGCTCGACACCTTCGGGCACGGCGTCGCGAAGGCTCTCGAGCGTACGCACGCTCGTCCGGGCGTCGTCGTAGCCGACCCGCCCGTGAAGGCGCTTGGCCGCCTCGGGCACCAGTCGGGTGGAGCCGGTGCTGCGCTCGAAGCCCGAATCGACCTCGCGCTCCACCCGCTCGGCGTAGCGGAAGTCGGAGAGGAAGATGCGCTCCTCGGGGCCGACGATGGCGAGCCCGCTGGTTCCGGAGAATCCAGTGAGCCAGCGGACGTCGGCGATCGCGTCCGGGCCGGAGTCCCCGGGGCGCACGAGGTCGCCGACGATCAGGCAATCCAGGCCCTGCTCGCTGACGAGCTCGGCGAGGCGCTCGGCGCGGTCGCTCATACGAGCAGGTCGCGCAGCATCTCGAGCGCGCGCGTATACCCGTCGGGTCCCTCCCCGGCGACGCGTCCGATCACCAAGCCCTCGAGCACGGACCTCCGTCGCCACTCCTCGCGGGAGTCGACGTCGGAGATGTGGACCTCCACGGCCGGGACTCCCGTCAGCTCGAGCGCGTCGCGGATCGCGTAGCTGTAGTGGGTCCACGAGCCGGGGTTGAGGATCGCTCCGTCGGCCACGTCGGACATCCGGTGGAGGCGCTCGACGAACTCGCCCTCTTCATTCGTCTGGAAGAAGGCGGCCTCCAGGCCGAGCCCGCGTGCGTCCTTCTTGATCTTGAACTCGAGCTCGGCGAGGGTGATCGTGCCGTAGTGCTCGCTCGGGCGGCGACCGAGCATGTTGAGGTTGACTCCGTGGAGGACCTCGATCCGGTTGTGGGTTACGACGTTGTTCAACAGACCTCTGCGGCCGCTACGCCGCCTTACATGCTGCTTTCGGCGCTAAAGCACCTCATTCGCGCAACTCCTCGACGGCTTCCCGCACCCTAGTGGCATCCACCCGCTGGCCGACGGCGACGGCGCCGGGACGCTCGCAGAGGACGAAGCCCACGCCCTCGGCCGTCCGCTTCTTGTCGCGCCCTGCGGCCTCGAGAATGGCATCGGTCGAGATCGCCTGACCGAGCTCGATCTCCAGGCCGTGGCGGGCCAGGATCTCGCGCACCTCGTCGCGCAGCCCGTCGGCGCCGGAGAGGCGCAGCGCGGCCAGCAGACCGAGGCCCACGGCCTCCCCGTGGCGGTAGCGGGAATAGCCGCTCGCGGCCTCGATCGCGTGGCCGACGGTGTGCCCGAGGTTGAGCGCGGCGCGGCAGCCGGCCTCGCGCTCGTCGGCGGCGACGATCGCGAGCTTCAGCTCGATGGACGGCGGGATCAGCGGCGCGACCGAGTCGACATCGAGGGCCTCGATGTCACGCGCCCCCTCCCACAGCGCGCCGCCGGCGATCAGCCCCGCCTTCAGCACCTCGACGAAGCCGGCGGCGAGATCGGCCTCCGGAAGCGTGCGCAGGGCCTCGGTGTCTGCGATCACCGCCGCCGGCTGTTGGAAGGCGCCGACGTAGTTCTTCGCCTCCGGGATGTCCACACCGGTCTTGCCGCCGTACGCGGAGTCGACCTGGGCCACGAGGGTCGTCGGCAGCTGCACCACCGGAACGCCCCGCTGGTAGACGGCCGCGCAGAACCCGGCGAGATCTCCCACGACGCCGCCACCGAGCGCGGCGACGTGGTCGTCGCGGCGCGCGCCGGCGCGGGCGAGCTCCCCGAGCACGCGCTGGGCCTCCGCAAGCGTCTTGCTGCCCTCGCCCGGCGGAACCCGGACAACGGCCCCCGCTCCCTCGAGGGCGGTCCCGAAGAGCGACGCCACCGTCGCGTCGGCGACGATGAAACGGCGGCCCGCCACCTCCGGCTCCGCGTGGTCGAGAAGGCCGGGGCCCACGAGCGCGGGATACTCACCGGAGGCGGCGACGCCCCAGAGCAACCGCGTACGGCCCGGCAGAGCTCGCATCGCGAGCAGGTGCGGGAGCGCGCGAACGGCAACGTCGTCGCCGGTCGGGAGCGTCGCGTCGGCGAGCTTGCGGTAGAGCGGCTCGCGCTCGGCCCGAAGGGCGTCGAACGCGTCGCGGTCACGCGCCAGGGGGCGGTCGTGGCGCGAGGCGCGCTCCCATGCCGTCTCGGCATCGACCTGAAGCCAGACGACGACGTGATCGGCGAGCGCGTCGCGAACCACATCGGAGCTGACAGCGCCCCCGCCGAGGGCGATGGCACCGCCTCGGGCCGCATCGATGAGCCGCGGCACCACCTCCGCCTCGCGGCGGCGGAACTCCGCCTCGCCGTGGGAGTCGAAGAACGCGGCGATCGGCTGGCCGAGCTCGCGCTCGAGCTCCTCGTCCGTGTCGACGGTCTCGAGGCCGGCGTCGCTCGCGGCGCGGAGAGCTCGCGACTTGCCCGCGCCCATGAAGCCGATGAAGACTACGGCGCGGTCGTGGGGGCTCAGCGCCGCCACCCGATGCGCTCCCGGTAGGCGTCGAAGGCGCGCAGGGCATCGTCGATGTGATCGCCCCCGAACTTCTCCCGGTAGCAGGCGGCCAGCACCAGCGCCACCATCGCCTCGCCGACGACGCCGGCCGCCGGGACCACCGTGGAATCGGTGCGCTCGCGCAGGGCCTGCGCGGGCTCCTTGGTCTCGGTGTCGACGCTGCGAAGCGGCTTCGTGAGGGTCGAGATCGGCTTCAAGGCCCCGCGGACTGTGAGCGGCTCACCGTTCGACATTCCGCCCTCCACCCCACCGGCACGGTTCGTCTCCCGGTGCCAGCCGCGCTCGGGCGAGTGGAAGATCTCGTCGTGCGACTCCGAGCCGGGCGAGCCGGCGACCTCCCATGCCTCGCCGACCGACACCCCCTTCACCGCCTGGATCGAAACCAGTGCGCCCGCGAGCCGTGAGTCGAGGCGCTCGGTGGCCGCGACGTGCGAGCCGAGGCCTGGTAGGAGGCCGAAGGCGCGCACCTCGAAGACGCCGCCGAGGCTCTCGTTTGCCTTCCGCAGGCGGTCGATCTCGGCGACCATCGCCTCGCCGGCTGCCTGGTCGAGGCAGCGCACCGGGGAGTCGTCAACGTCCGCGAAGTCCTCGGGCCCCGCGTCCGGCGCCTCGGGCGCAGTGACGGAGCCGATACGAAGCACGTGGCTGTGAACGGTCACGCCGAACGCTCGCAGGAGCTCCTTCGCGATCGCGCCCGCGGCCACGCGAGCCGCGGTCTCTCGAGCGCTCGCGCGCTCGAGGACGTTGCGCACGTCCGAGTGGCCGTACTTGAGCAACCCGGCGAGGTCAGCGTGACCGGGCCTCGGGGTGTGCACCTCCTCGACGTCGGCGTCGACCGGCCACGGGTTCATCCGCTCCTCCCAGTTCGCGTAGTCGCGGTTCGCGACGAGGAGCGCGATCGGGCTCCCGAGCGTACGGCCGTGGCGGACCCCCGAGCGGACCTCCACGGCGTCGCTCTCGATCTTCATCCGGCCGCCGCGGCCATGGCCGAGCTGTCGCCTGGCGAGGTCCCGGTCGATCCGCTCGCGCGAGAGCTCGAGCCCGGCGGGCATGCCCTCGACTATCGCGACGAGCCCCGGCCCGTGCGACTCGCCCGCGGTCGTGTAGCGAAGCGACACAGCCGGTCAAGGCTAGTGATGGTCGGCGGCGCCGCTGGGCGCCGCCGACCACTCACTTCGCTCGCGGGTAAGTTCGGTTCTATCGGCGCAGGCTCGACGAGAAGGCGCGCTTGCCGCCGGGCACGGGGCCGCTCGAGCTCGAGCCGCCGTTGCTCGACCTGTGCTCGGTGGCGTTCCTGTTCAGCTCTACGCGCTGCAGGCGTATGTCCAGGACCTTGAGGACGTAGGTCTTGCCGCCGAACGAGTCCGTGAGCTTCGCCTTTCCGCCGGGCTTCATGGTGAGGAGCTGGCACGCGCTCCGGTCGGGGGCGCAGCCGCCTCCTCCCTGCACCGAGCTGACGTCGCGGGAGACCAGGAACGTCGCGGAGGTGCGGTCAAGCGTGGCGCCGAGCAACGCGACGATCGGATTCGACGCATGCGGAAGCTCGGTGAGCGGCTTGACGCCGTTGAGCTGTTCGAGCTTCGTGGGCTCGCCGATCTTGAGGTCGACCACGGCGCGGTAGGCCTGCGGCTTCGGCGGATGCGACGGGACCGTGACCGTCCGGGTCGTGGTGGACCCGGAGCCCGGCGTCGGCGTGTACCCGGCGGAGCTGGGTGTCGCGGACACCGTCGGCGCCGAGGCCGAGGTCGTGCTCGACGACGGCGGGACGGACGTCGCCGAACCCGCCTGCGGTGGCTGAGCGGACTTGCCGCCCGAGTTCCCGCCCGGCAGCTTGAAGTGGCGCTTGAACGGATCCTTCTCCTTCAGGGCCGCAAGGCGCTGGTTGTAGTTCCGCACCCCGACCTCGGCGGTCAGCACCGCGGGCTGCGCGGCGCTCGCCTTGCCCGCCGAGGGTGCGACGGCCGGGGGAGG
The DNA here is from genome assembly GCA_963841455.1 of uncultured Actinomycetes bacterium. GTDB lineage: Bacteria > Actinomycetota > Thermoleophilia > Solirubrobacterales > 70-9 > JAWVFM01. The sequence goes on along the minus strand of CAWJCU010000007.1, from coordinate 201,195 downwards.
CGAAGGATGCGAGGACTTCGACAGCGCGAGCGGAACGAGCACGAGCGCCCCGGCGAGGAGACCGAACGGCAGCAGCAACCTGCGGTCACGGAGGTCGCGGTAGAGGTCGACGAGGACCTTGGGGGGCTCGATCTTCTTCATGGCGTAGTCGGCGCCGGCGCGGCGGTTGGTACCGCAGTCGCGGAGGCCGTGGGCGCAGGGGCGGCGGGCGTCGCACCGCCGGTGAGTCCCTGCTCGGCCGGCGTCACGTAAGTCATTACCGAAAGGTCCGCTTGGAGCTCCGCCGACTTCGCCGCCGTCGCGGTTGTCGAAGCGTTGGGCGGGGCGAGGTTGAAGCTGTTGACTGTCACCAAGCGGCCGCTGACCGTGATGTGGCTTCCAGGGGTGTGGACGAGGTCGTCGACGCTACGGAGGAACTTCGAGATCTGGAAGTAGCCGCCCGTGAACGTCAGGTCGTAGGGCATCACCGGCAGGCCGGCCGGGCCGATCGCCGCTCCGAGGGGAAGCACGGCGGCAGATGCCTCGGTGGGAAGCCCGGTCGTCGTCGCCGTCGGCGTGCCCGTCGGCGCGGCAGTCGTGTCGGTCGAGGTGGTATCCGTGGAGGTCGTATCCGTCGAGGTGGTGCTCGTGGATGTCGTGTCGGTTGTCGTCGTTGTCGTGGCGGGCGGAGGCGCGACCGCCGACGCGTTTGCCGACGCGTTCAGGGTCAGGCTCTGAAATGAGACGCCCGCACGGTCGGCGAGCGTGTTGAGCTGCACCAGCAGGCTCGCCTGCTCGGAGTCCGCGGGCACCGCCTTGCCGAGAACCACGAGCTTGTGGTAGCTCGGCGCGAAGTTGGCGCGCGCCTGCTGGGCGGTCGCGATCGTCTGCTGCTGCGTCGAGACCTGCGATTGCAGGTCGCTCACCTGAGAGGAAAGGTCGGAGGCGTGGCTTCGCTTGGGCGCGAGCACCGCGAACCAGAAGACGGCGATGACGCCCACGACCCCGACGACTGCGAGCACCATCATGTCGCTGCGCTTCACGGGTGGACCGTCCCAGGGATCAGGGTGCTCACGGCCTGGTGAGCCTTCGCCGACTGCTGGCTGGCGGACTTCGTCGTCTTGTTCTCCTGCTTCACCGCGCTCGCGACCCCGTCGCTTCCGGCGTCCGGGACGTCGGTCGGGGCCGCCTGGGTCGTCGGCGTAGTGGCCGGAGCGAGTCCGGTCGTTGGGTCGATCTGAACCTTGTCGAAGGTCACGACCACGTCGAACTGGGCGATGAAGCCACGCGCCTCGCATCCAGACGAAGTCGATGCCGAGCCGGTGCTGACGCCGCTTGCGCCGGAAGATCGCGACTCGCTGCGAGGAGGTGACGGCCACCCTCGTCACCCCGTCGATGTCGCGCAGCGCGCCCATGAACCCGGCGACGGCGTCGTGGCCGGCCGCGCAGCCCTCGATCGTCAGCGACGGCCCGGTGATCTGCGTCGAGAGGTCCGTCGTCGACGCGCCACTGCTCCCGGACCCGCTGCTCGTCGCGCTCGCGGCCGCCTCGGGGCTGACGCTTCCCTCAAGGTTGGTCAGCCAGACGTTATTGGGGATCACGAGACCGAGCTCGTAGAGCACGCGGTACCAGTCGAACCGACTCTTCGCGAGGGTCGACACGGTCTGAGCCCGTGTCTGCTGCATCGTCGCGAAGTCGGCATAGGACTTGAGGCGGTTCGCCTCGGCGGTCGCCTGATCCAGCTGGCCCTTCAGCTCCGTGACCTGCGCCTGGCGGTCGGCGATCTGGTTGTCGGTCAGGACCACGCCCACAACGGCGAGGAGCGCAACGGCGAGCACGCCGATGACGACGTAGGCGAGCCCCCCGGTGCGCGACGGGGCTCGCTCGCCACGGCGCTCCTCGGGGGGGATCAGGTTGACCGGCCGCATCTACTCCTCCAGCGCCAGCCCGTAGGCGAGCGTCAGGCGGGCCGCGGTGGCCTCGTCGAGGCCCGCGAGCGGACGCGGGCGGCCGACCTCGCACCGGAGCCCGAGATCTCGGGCCAGCCGCTCGAGAAGCCCCGGCACGGTCGTGCCGGGCCCGCAGACCACGAGGCCGTCGATCGGAACCGAGCGGTCCTGTCGCGCGTAGTACTCCGTCGTCATCCGGAGCTCGTCGGCGAGCTTGACCGCGCCCTCCGAAAGGGCCTCGCGCGCACCCTTGACGATCTCCGGGTCGCCCTCGACCGTCTCAAGCGGGCGGTCCAGCCCCACGTGCCCGAGCCACTGCCGCGCATGCTCCAGGGTCAGCCCGCGACGCTCGGCGAGCTTCTGGGCGATCCCCTCGAGCCCGAATGGCGAGATACGCGTGAAGAGGCAATGGCGTCCGCGCGCGACGGCGAGGTTGGTGACGTCGCCGAGGTTGCAGTAGAGGCGAGTCGAGGCCGTGGGCGCCGCAAGGTCGAGCGTCGCGTGCTCGTCGTGCGCGAACGCCGCGGCGCTTTCCTCGTAGGGCGGGGCGACCGTCGGCGCCTCGACGTAGTCGGCGGCGCCCACGGCGTCATGCGTCTCGCCGGCGAGAGCGCGGATCATCCCGAACGCCGAGAGGTCGATCCCCTCCGGCCGAAGACCCGCCTTCAACAGGGCCCGCGTGAGATTGGAGACCATGTCGCGCCGCGCGGCGACGACGACGACGTCGACCGTCGGATCACCCTCCTCGCCCGACGTGCTGCGGACGACCTCCCAGTCGATCACCGCCTGCTCGAGGGGCATCGGGATGTGGTCCTGCGCCTGGAAGCGGACCGCGGTCTCGAGCTCGCCCGGGTCCTCGATCGGAGGAAGCCGCAGCGTCCGCACCACGACCCGCTGGTTGGCGACCCCGACCCGCACGGTCTTCGGCAGCTTGCATGCGGCGAAGAGCTCCTTGACGGCCGCAGCGAGGAGGTCCGCGTCGACGACCTCGCCCTCGCGGAAGGCACCCGGAGGAAGGCCGACGAGGCCGTGGCGGGAGACCTTCACGCCGCCGTTAGCGGTGACCTCGGCCGCGGCCACGCTCCCGGCCTCGATATCGAGGCCGACGATCGACTTTCCTTTGGTCCCTGAAAGCATTGCGCGAGCGGTTGGGGCGCCCCTTTCGGGGCTCACCCTTAAATCGGCGTGCTCCGCGCTGACCTTGAGCGGAATGGACGGGTTCGGGAGGCGGGTGTCAGCCGCTGAAGAAGCTCGTCACGTACCAGTGGACGATCTCGGGCCCGACCCAGAGCCCGACGAGGCCGCCGAGGGCCAGGAACGGCCCGAACGGGACGGCCTTCTTGCGAGCCGCGGCGCCCTCCCGAGCGAGAATCACGACGCCCACGACGGCTCCCGTCGCGAAGCCGATCAGAACCGCCGGCGCGACCGAGGACCCCAGGAAGAGCCCCATCACCGCGACGAGCTTGGCGTCCCCCATGCCGAGGCCGCGCGGGTAGGCGAGCGCGATGAGGAACAGCACGCCACCGGCGGCGATCGCCGCAACGAGGCGCTCGGGGATGCTCGACGGATCGCTGACGGCCGCGATGGCGAGGGCCGCGACCGCTCCCGCCGCAAGAATCTTGTTCGGGATGATCCGCTGCTCGAGGTCGGTGACCGTGATGATCACGAGCAGCGCGCAGAAGACCAGGCCGCTCACGAGAGCGCCGACGTCGCCCGTACCGAGGATCAGGGCCGTGGCCACGAAGAGGGCCGCCATCGCGAGCTCGGTGAGCGGGTAGCGAGCGGGAATGGACGCGTCACAGCTGCGGCAGTGGCCGCGCAGGACGACCCAGGAGAGCACCGGGACGTTGTCGTAGGCAGCGATCTGCGCGCCGCAGCTCGGGCAGTGGGAGCGGCCGGTCACGAACCCCTCGCCGCGCGGCAGACGATGCGCGACGACGGTGGCGAAGCTGCCGAAGATCAGCCCGGTCGGGAAGAGGAACATCGCGGCGCCCATCGCACACCTCATCGGCCAACCCCGCCGTCGGGTTTAGCGCCCCTAGGGATAGTCGAGCGTCTCGCGCTGGACGTGCCAGGCGACCTGCACCGGGTCGAGGAAGTGCGGCGGCGTCTCGTAGCGGAGGCGGTCGTCGTAGTTGTAGTTCTTGACGTACCCGGTGACGGGACCGCTGCCGCTGAAGGTCCCGACCGCGCCGCGGTACTTCTGGGCGATCGCGCCGTTGACCGTCAGCGTGCCGTGCGTCGTGCCGCAGTCGTAGTGGTCGACGATGAACGAGTGGTTGATCGCGAGGATCGCCGCGTCGATCTGCGGGTTGGTGAGCGAGCCGGAGTCTGAGTTGGAGCCGCAGCTCCCCTTGCCCGTCTCGCCCGGCACCGGGTGGTAGACGCGGACGAAGTTGTTGGCGATGAGGCCGAGCAGACCGTCGCCGGTGTGCGTGACATTCCCGTCGACGATGATGTCGTTCTCGGCCGCGATCGTGATCTGGCCCGAATACGAGCCGTGGACGTAGGCCGTGCCGCAGGTCGAGCTCGACGGGTAGGTGACCGTGAACGGCGAGTACGCCGCGGAGCACGCCCCGTTGGCCACGTAGACAACGCCGCTCGCCGGGATCGAGCCGTTGTAGAGGAGGCTGCTCGAGCAGGTGCTCGAGCTGGAGCTGACCTTCAGCGTCGTGCCGCTCAGGCAGATGTGGACCTGGCCGGTGAACTTGAGCACCCCGGGGATCGTCGTGAGCTGCGTGTTGGACGGCGGCGGGGTCAGCACGGGCGCGTTGGGCAGAAAGGTGCCGACGAACGTCGGGGTGCCGGTGCACGTCGAGCCCGAGTGGGCAACGCTCCCGGTGGAGTACCACCCGGGCGCGCCGGCGCTGGCCTCGATCGTGTCGGACGGGCTACGGCCGAATGAGGGCGATCCGCAGATGACATAGGCGTCGTTGGTGTGGAACGGGCCGTTGAGCAGCTCGCCGCCGATGAACGAGATGACGTCGCAGTAGTTCGACGAGCCGGGTATGACCGAGTTCATGCGCCCCTGTGCCAGGGTCTTAGAGCACTGTGAGTAGGCGCCCGCGATTTGGCTCGTCGGGTAAGTGACCGGATCCGACGTTTCGAGCTGCGTGAAGTAGAGGTAGTCGAGGAAGCTCGCGCGCTTGAAGGTCGCGGTGACCGACTGCTTTTCGCAGAGGCCGGAGACGACGACTGGATGGCAGTTGGCGGTCGCCCCCGCGTAGCCGATCGAGCGAATCCGGAACGATCCCGCCAGCGACCCGCCCTGTTCGAGCATGCTCGGCGCCGAGTTCTGCACGCAGCTCGATTGGCCGGTCGCAGGGATCAGCTGGATGGCGTAGCTCTCGTCGGTCGACCCGGCGACGGTGCGCCAGTTCGCCGTCGATGTCTGCTGGTTGACCGCGGTCGGCGTGGGCACGTTGGTGCACCTCGTCCAGTAGTTGGTGTCGGCGTTGAGGTGGAACGCGTAGTCGGCGATGCCGGCCTGCGCCGCCTGGTAGGAGCGCTTGTGCTCGAAGTCGTTCTGCGTCAGGTGCAGGTCGCTCCCAGTCGCGGTGAGAGCCGCGGCACCGAGGGCCAGGATCAGCGCGACCGCGAGGACCGCGAGGATCATCGCGAACCCCTCCTCCTCCTCGCGCGCCCTCACGAACATGGCGGATTCGCCTTCGAGGGATCCTCAGCCGCCGGCGAGAGGCGGAGGATCGCGGTGTCGGTGATCGGTATTGCGCTGTTGGGATCCGGCACTGTGGTCCGGTTGGGTGAGACCGAGAACGCGACCGTCACCTGCGCGGTCAGGGCCGCATTGGTGGCGCTGAGCGGCGTCGGCAGCGGCGTCGTCGAGATCTGCGCCCCGTTGTACGCGAAGTACTGGAACACCGGGACCGTCGTGCCCCCGATCGCCGCCTGACCGACGCCGGTCATGAGCGTGCGGGGCCCAGGCGGCGGTCCCGGCGCGGGCCCGTTCGGCGTCCCCGAGAACGTCCACGGCGCCGTCGTGTTCGTCGCCGGATAGGTCGTCTCTGTCAGCACGCCGCTCGACAGCGAGACGACGTGCTCCTCCGCCGTGGGGGTGACGCCGGACTGCGTCGCGGGCGTCGGCATGATGAACGCCAGGGAGCTATCGGTGCTGCCGGGGATGACGGGCACGACGTTCGGGCCGATGCAGGTGTTGTGAAGGTCGTCCATGAGGTTCTGGAGCACCGGGCGGGCGCGCTGGTTGGCGTCGACGCGGGTCACCTGCTTGTTGCTCTGCCGGCCCGCAGCGTCGACGAGGGTGAAGGCCCCGAGCGCAACGATCACCCCGGCCGACATCGCGACGAGCAACTCGATGAGCGAGAACCCGCCTTCGTCCCTCACGTGCATACACCGAGGCTCGCTCCGCCGCCGCTGGTGAGGAGCATCGTGAGCAGCGGGGGGATGGCGCTCATGTCAGTGACGCTGTAGTTGGTCCGCACCATCTTCCGCACGCCGTTGTCGGCGCAGATGTCGTAGGTGCCGTAGGGCAGCCCCGGGTTCGTCAGCAGACCGAGGACGCTGGTCGTCAGGGTCCGCTTCGTCCCGCAGACCGTGTCGGTGACGACCACGTGGGCTCCGAGGATCGGCAGGCTTCCCGCGCCCAGAACCTTCAGGTTCAGCGACGGCAGCTGGATTGTCGCGTTCCCTGACCCGCCAGGCGGAACGAGGGTGCTCGCGATTGCCTGCGGCACCGGGGGCGGGTCGAGGTCGCCCGGGTTCGGATTGTCCCCGGAGCACGCGCCGGCGTAGACGGTGTCGGGAGAGCTGAACGGGAACAGCGAGCTGGCCGTTATCGACGCGACCGGGGAGCCAACCGTGCCGAACTTCTTCGCGGCGGTCATCCCCGTGTTGAAGACCATGACCGAATCGGCCTTGGTCGTCGTGAGGATGCCGGCGATCATCGTCGTGAAGTCGATCGTCAGCGAGCCCGGGCGGTCGTATTGCAGCCCGAGCGTGTTGGTGCTCTGCCCGACCACGCTCGTGTGAACCGGGCCGGGAGCGTTGCCGTCGACGTCGACCAAGCCGGCCGCGAGCCCGGATGCCGTGATCGTGTAGTCGCCGGCGAAGATGTCGCCGACGAGGACGCAGCCCAGGGCGCTGGTTGTGCCGTGGAAGCTGCTCGGACCGGTTCCGTTGACGTCGATCCCCTGGATCCCGGTCGCTGTCGCGTCGTCGACCTCGATCGCCAGCGCCCCGTGATCGGCGTCGATCGACCCGGCCGGGGGGGTGACGATGCTCTCGGCGACGACCGGTGGACGACTGCCCTTGCTCGCCCAGCTGACCGTCGAGGTGATCTTGATGTAGTCGGCGGAGGCGTTGGAGTCGCAGCTCGCGGTCCCCGTGTCGTCGGTTACGAAGTCGCCACGCGATTGAACGGTGTAGTTGTTCCCGCCCACCGTGACGGTCCGCGTCTGGTTGAGGTTCGCCAGGTCGGCGATCCTCATCGACTGCATCCGCGCCTGGTCCTGCTGGGCGACCCCGGCGGCCTGGGCGTGGTGGCGCTCCTCCGCGCCGCTGTGCGACGCGGCGTCGACGGCCGTCATCGTGGCAAGTCCGGCAGTCACCACCACCACGGCCGCCACCAGGACCTCGACGATTGTCATCCCCGACTCCTCGCGGGGGTTCACGGTTCTTCGCATTCGGACTCCGTTCGCGCCGCGACCGCCGGTGCGGCCAGGGCAAGCTCTTGATCGGCAGGCTGCGCCAAACCTCAAGCCGTGGCGTGGACAAATGGATGAGGTCGAAGGCAGGTACGCGCCCCGGCCCGCTACCCCCAGTGCCCGTCTGAGGGGCAGCCGGCCTGCCCGGGGACGGTGCAGTCCAGGGTCGTCACGCTGGAAGCGTTCCGCGCGAGCCAGAAGCGATTTCCCGTGGATGACACCGCGGCCACCCGGTAGGAACGATTCGCCGGAGACCCGCTCCCGTCCCAGTCCGAGACGGTGAGCGTCGCGGCATCGAGCGTCGGCTCGATGTCGTGCAGCGCCTGAGGCGTGGCGCCGGCGTAGGAGCCGTCGTGGTCGGTCGAGTAGACCTCGATCGCGCCGGCGGCCGTCCGCGCCGCAGCCTTCGCGGCCGCGTCGGTCGCCTTGTCGGACTGACTGAAGAAGGAGGGGATCGCGATCGCCGCCAGCACGCCGATGATCAGCAGCACGACCAGGAGCTCGACGAGCGTCATGCCGCGCTCCGACCTAGCCCTCTGCGTCGCGGCGGTCACAACCCATAGATCGGCCAGGGCGCCGCTGCACTCCAGTCCCTGAGCGCGACGCGGGGCGGGCCTGAAGGCCCGCCCCTCGTAGCGTCCATGGTCGCTGCCGAGCTCAGCTCGGCCAGATCGGTGCTAGCCCCAGGTGCCGGTGCCGCCACCGCTGCCCGGACAGCCAGCGGTACCCGCCGCCGTACAGGTCAGGCTGGTAGTTCCGTTCGCGTTGCGGGAGATCGAGAACGTGTTGCCGCTCGTGTTAGCGGGAGCGTCCACCGTCACCGTGTAGGTGGTCGCGTTCGACGCTGACGGCGAGGTTGTTGGCGCCGCTCAGCGTCGGCTCGATCGCAACGAGATCGGACCGCATCGGCGGCAGCACCAGCGTAGACTCCCTGGTTGTCGGTCGCGAACGTCTCCATCGCGGTCTCCGCCGTGCGGGCGTAGACCTTCGCCTGGCTGTCGGTCGCCTTCTGGCGCTGGTTGAAGAACGCCGGGATGGCGATCGCGGCCAGAAGGCCGATGATGAGCATGACGACCAGGAGCTCGACGAGCGTGAAACCGGACTCGCCCTGGCCCCTCTCACGGAGCTTAGAGAACATAGGTTCCCTCCTTGGACCCTTGGATGACCAGCCAGCGCCCCGTGAGGGGAGCCATACGGGCGTCGATGTGACCCCGGCGGCAGCCCGGCTTGCTCCGAAGAGCACCGTGGCTTTGCGTCCCCGCCTCGCGACGGGTTTGCCTTTGATTCACCGAGGCACTGGCCATTACGCCTTCCCCATCGGTTCGATGGCTACCTGGCTTTAGGTATTCCTGGGGGGTACATCCGTCCAACTAGGGGCTGGCCCCCAGACCGTCGCCTGTGTCGCCTACCCGCCCTGGACGCGTGGACGAGGCCATCCATAGGCTGCCCCTCCATGACCCGCCGCCGGACGCTCGCCGTCGTCGCGATCGCAATTGCAACCGCCGTCGCGGGCGCCATGCACTACGCGGGCGCCGGCGCGGTGCCGACCTTCGCCGTCTCCGGGGTCGCGCTCGCCGGCCTCGCCTACGTCGTCGCTTTCGCCACCGAGTCGCTCGGCGAGCGATTCGGCCCCGGCGCGACCGGCCTGCTCCAGTCCACGCTCGGCAACCTGCCGGAGTTCTTCGTCGTGCTCTTCGCGCTCCAGAAGGGTGAGGTCCTCGTCGCCCAGACCTCGCTCATCGGCTCGTTGCTGGCCAACGGACTGCTCGTGCTCGGGCTCACGATCATCGTCGGCGCCCGCCGCGGCGAGGGCGGGCTGATGCGCTTTCACCCGCGACTGCCGAACGACACGATGACGATGCTGATGCTCGCCGTCTTCATCATCGTCATCCTCGGCATCGCGCAGTCGAGCGGCGACCAGGCGGCCGAGCACGCCAAGGCCATCTCGGTGATCGCCGCCGTCTGCCTGCTGGTCGTCTACGGCCTGTGGCTGCGGTCGTACCTCCGCGCCGACACCGCGGCCTCGATCCGGGCCGAGGGGCCCTCGATCGCCCTGCCGGCGACGATCGCGCTGCTCGCCGCGGCCGGAGTCGGCGCGGCGTTCGTCTCCGACTGGTTCATCACCGCGCTCTCCCCCGCCATCGAGTCGCTCGGCATCTCCCGCGCGTTCGCCGGCCTCGTGATCGTCGCCATCGCCGGCAACGCGGTCGAGAACGCCACTGCGCTCGTGCTGGCCGCGAAGGGCCAGGCCGACCTCGCGATCTCGGTGGTGAAGAACTCGGTGGCCCAGATCGCGGTGTTTCTGTTCCCGGCCCTGATCCTGGTCTCGCTCCTGCTCGCGCACACCCTGACCTTCGTCGTGCCCCCCGTCTACATCGCGAGCCTCGCGCTGTCGGCGATCGCGATCTGGCAGATCACCGGCGACGGAGAGGCGCGCGACTACGAGGGCGCCTCGCTCGTCGCGCTGTTCGTGATCGTGGGCGCGATCGCCTGGTTCGAATAGAGAGCTGTTCAGCCGCCCGGGTAGCGGACGACGTTCAGATTTCCGCCACCGCGGATCGTCACCGTGTCCGGGCCCTTCGCCTGCGCGACCTTCGGGAAGGCGCGCGTTACCAGGTTGACGTAGAGAGGCTTCGGCAGCCCGAAGTTGTCGACCGGCTGCTTCGTGATCGTCACCTGCCCGGCCTTGTAGGAGCTGCACGGCGTCTGGTATGGGCTTCGGCCCTGAGTGCAGTTGAAGCCGTTGACGGGGGTGAGCTGACCGTCCTGGGTCGAGAACTTCTTCTTCGGACGGGCGGAGGTCGGCTTCGTGGTGAGGACGATCTGGTCGCCGACGAACGCAGGGACGGCGAGCGAGGCCACGCCGGTGTGCTGGAGCGCGGTGGCCGAGATCACATCGCCGGGTACGAGCCCGTCGAGCCGCACCGAGTAGGCGACGGTCTGGAAACCCGAGCTCTGGGTGCCGAGCGGGATCGTCCTCGAGACGCGACCCGTCGTGTTGAACGGCTGCGCCAGCGCCTCCTCGCCCGGCGCCGTCACGATTGCGTTCAGCCGCCCGCGGCCACCCTTCACGGTCCCGTTGGGCTGGTCGTTGCCGATCACGAGCACGTTGCCGCTCTTCGCCTTTCGGCCATTGGCCGACACCACGAGGTTCAGGAAGCAGGCGCCGGTCGCGCAGGGAAGCTGATCGGTGGGCAGGATCGGCCTCGTGACGTCCGGGATCGTCAGCACGCAGTGGTGATTGCGGTTGGGCCGCTTCTGCCCGCAGCCCATCTGGAGCTGAGGCGAGAGGGGGAGGACTCCGGCGCCGGCCGTCGCGCCCTCGCTCGAGGCGAGGACGATCTGCGCCGTAAAGACCGGGCTGTAGGAATAGGGCTTTCCGATGCATCGTGCGAGCTTTTCCACGCACGTTGTCGATACCTGCAGCTCGGCGCTCGCGCGCAGCGTGTCACCCACTGCCAGCGCCGGAAGCTGGCCCGGCCCGAGCGACTGCACGACGGCCGGCGACTTGCCCGGTCGTTTCGTGATCGGCACGGTCTGGACGAGCTCGGACCCGTCCACGGTGCTCGCCGCCTGCACCCCGCCCTGCGCGCTCGCCGCGGCGGGAGCAAGCGCGAGCGCGACCGCCACAGCGCCCGCCACGGCGGGCGCGCGTGGCAGCCGATCCGAGATCAGCCGGTCCCGCACCACCCGTCCTTTGTAGCGAAAACCGGCCCCCCTCGCGGGGAGGCCGGTTTTCATGGGCGGGGATTCCCTGGTACGAGCTAGCCGCTGTGGTGGGGATCAACGTAGACGTCGTCGATCGACCAGTTGCCGCCCTGCGGCACAAAGCGGAACTCCACCGGCGTGTACTCGCCGGGAAGCAGGGGCAGCAGGTTCGCCACGACCGGCATCTGCGGGCTTGGCTGCCAGCTCGAGGTGCTGCCGACGTTGCCGATCGTCAGCGAATGGACGCCGCCGGCCGCGTCCTCGAACAGGACGTCGACGCGGAGGCTCGCGAACGGCGAGCCGCCGTTGCGGGCGAAGACCCGGATGGTCGGATGCTCGAGCCCGACGCAGATCGGGGCGCTCGTCGCCGAGCTGCCGGACGGCAGGCTCAGCGAGCTCGAGTCGTCGGCGCCGCCCACCTTGTAGGACTCGTTGCCGGACGCCACGGAGGCGCCGCTGAGCGACCACCCCGAAGCGCCGCCCTCAAAGGATCCGCCGTTGTCGAGCGTGTACGACGCCGGGTCGAGCCACGGTGCGAACGGCTGGCTGAGCGCCTGCTCGTCGCAGTTGGGCGCCGATGCCACCAGTGTTCCGGCCTGCGCCGAAGCCGGCACCGCCAGCGCGAGTGCCGCGACGAGGGCGAGCCCCCAGCGCCGCGGGTTGAGCCTTCCGATCCGAGTCCCTTCAGTCATACCCGCCTCCATGCAGGTCGCCAATTTCACTCCGCCCATCCACTCGCCAGATCCCTTGCAGGCCTAAATCGAACATTCGTCCATCAAGTCGCGCGTCGCTAAAGCCGATGGTGGCACGAGCGGGACGTGAGTCACCTGGGAACAACCCACCCCGAATCGGACCCGGCCGTGGAGCGGATGCTCGTCGAGGCGCGGAAAGGCCGACCCGCCAGGCTTCCCGGCAGAGAGCTCCGGATCGAGGTGGCAACCGCGACCGGGTTCCTGGCAACGGCGATCGCGATGGTCGCCTTGCTGCCCTCGGCCCGTTCGCTGGACCTGCCGTTGGCCGCGGGCTTCGTGATCGCGTACGCCGTTGCCGCACAGGTTCGGTTCCACACCGGGTCTTACTGGACGGTGCCCACGCAGCTGGTGTTCGTCCCGATGCTCTTCCTGCTTCCGACCCCGGCGGTACCCCTCCTCGTCCCGGTGGCTCTGATCCTCTCGCGCCTCCCCGAGTACCGGCGCCGCCGGGTGCACCTGAGCCGCGCCCTGCTGATGGTGGGCGACGCCTGGTACACGGTCGGCCCCGTGCTCGTGCTCTCCCTGGCGAGCGCTGAGGTGCCCTCCTGGGGCGATTGGCCCATCTATCTCGCCGCCCTGGCAGCGCAGTTCGGCTTCGACTTCGGCCGCGCCGTCGTTCGAAGCCGCGTCGAGCTGCACACGCGTTTGAGCGAGCTCGTCAAGGAGAGCGAGCCGATCTGGCTCGTCGATGCGCTGCTCTCCCCCGTCGGCCTGCTCGTGGCCTTCGCGGCCGCGGACCAGCCCTGGGCGTTCCTGCTGGCCCTACCAGTGATCGGCCTTTTCGCGATCTTCGCCCGCGAGCGCGAGGCGCGGATCGAGCACGCTCTCACCCTGAGCCACGCCTATCGCGGCACCGCGCATCTCCTCGGTGAGATCCTGAGCACGAACGACGCGTACACGGGAGCTCACAGCCGTAGCGTCGTGGTCCTCTCGAGGAGCGTCGGCGTGCAGATGCGCCTCGACGACGCGACCCTCCGCGACGTCGAGTTCGGCGCGCTGCTGCATGACGTCGGCAAGGTCAATGTGCCGAACGAGATCATCAACAAGCCGGGCGCCCTGAGCGACGACGAGTGGGAGGTGATGCGCGCTCATACGGCCGAGGGCGAGCGGATGCTCGAGCGCATCGGCGGCATGCTGGGCGAGGTGGGCACGGTGGTCCGAAGCCACCACGAGCACTTCGACGGCAGCGGCTACCCGGACGGGCTCGCGGGCGAGGAGATCCCGATCGCTTCGCGGGTCATCGCCTGCTGCGACGCCTTCAACGCGATGACGACCGACCGCCCCTACCGCCTGGCCATGAGCACGGACGAGGCGATCGCAGAGCTGAGGGTAAACGCGGGCAGCCAGTTCGACCCCGGAGTCGTCGAGGCGCTCATCGGCCTGGTCGCCGAGGCCGAGGAGCCCGTGAGCGAGGAGCGCCACCGCGTCGGCGAGGGCGCTCGCCTGGCCGCGGCCGTCTAGCGGCGCGGCGCCCGGTAGACGTTGGCGGCGACGAAGCCGCCGCCCAGCACCTGCGCGGCGTCACCCGGGCGGGCGTGCGCCAGCTTCGGGAACGATCGCTGGATCAGGTTCAGGTAAAGCGGCCGCGGTCGGCCGCGGCGGTCCACCGGTCGATGACGGATCGTCGCAAGACCGGCCTTCCGGGTGACGCAGGGTGTCCGGTAGGCGCTCGGGCCCCGGGTGCAGTTGAAGCCGTTCGCCTCGGTGAGGAACCCGCTCAGGGTCACGTTGCGCGGAAACGGCTTCGTCGCCGTCCGGTTGCCCGCGATGATGATCTCCGAGGCGACGTAGGCGCTGTACGGGAGCGCACCGATGCCCGTGCGGGCCCGGGCCGCGGCCGCGACGATGTCGCCTCCCTCGAGGTGTCCCAGCTTCAGCGAGTAGGCCACTCGCCAGCCCCCGCTGCCCGGGCTGCCCTCGGGCAGCAATCGACGCACGCGCCGCGCGGCGCGTCGACGCGTGACGCGGGGATGGACGCCCTTCGGAATCACCACGGCGTTGAGCCGGCTCATGTCCTGCTCGATGCGGCCGTCGGGCCGGTCGGCGCCGATGATGATCACGTTTCCGGGCTGGGCGCGGCCGCTGCGGGCGCTGACGACGACGTTCACCCGGCATCGGTGAAGGGCGCACGGGAGCCGCCGGTGCCGGCCAAGCCGTGCCTTGACGTTGCGGAAGACGAGGACGCAGTGGTGGTTTCGGTTGGGGCGCTGCTGGTGGCAGCCGAGGCTCTGGGGGCGCGATAGCGCGAGCACGTGCCGGCGGCCCGACGCCGACCGCTTGCGATCCGCGAGGACGATGCGCGCGCTGATCCGAGGGGTGAACGAATACGGGCGGCCGATGCAACGGCGGCCGGCCGTCACGCAGGTGGTCGTCACCTGAACCTCGGCGCTCAGCTTGAGGACGTCGCCGCGCGCGAGCCTCGGGAGCTTTCGAGGGCTCAGCGAGAGCACCGACCGCGGCGCCGCGGTCGCGCGCCCCGTTATGGGAACGGTCCTTACGAGCTCGGAGCGGTTGCCGCTGGTGACGCCGTGGACGGCCTTCGCGCCGGCCGGCGGCGGGGCTGCGGCGGCTGCGAGGGCGGCGAGGACGACGGCGACACCAGCTCGTAGCGCTCGGCGTCGAAGCGCGCGGTCCGCTGCCTGAACCTCCAGGTCCAGTCGGGCCAGAGGGTCGAGTTGCGTCCCGTCTCGTCGATGTACCAGCTCGCGCACCCGGAGCTCCACACCGTATCCCCCATCCGGTCGTCGACCTCGGCGTTGTAGGCGGCCTGAACGTCCTCGCGCACGTCCACCGCTGCGGCGCCGCGCTCGCGCATCGCGCGTAGGGCGCCCATCACGTAGGCGATCTGGGACTCGGCCATGTAGACCATCGAGTTGTGCCCGAGGCCGGTGTTCGGGCCGAGCAGGAAGAACAGGTTCGGAAAGCCCGCGACGTTCGTGCCGAGGTACGCGTTCGGGCTGTCCCCCCAGACGTCTTCGAGCGTGCGGCCGTCGCGCCCGGTGACGACCTTCGCCGCCGGGATGTCGGTGACATGAAAGCCGGTGCCGAAGACGATCGCGTCGACCTCGCGCTCGACGCCGTCCTCGCCGATCACCGACGACTCGCGAACTTCGATGACGGGGCTCGCTACGAGGTCGACGTTCGGCTTGCCGAGCGCCGGATACCACCGGTTGGAGGGCAGGATCCGCTTGCAGCCGATGGTGTAGTCGGGCGTGACCTTTGCGCGCAGCTTGCGATCGGGAACCTGCTTCGCGATGTGCCGCCGCGCGACTAGCTCGGCGATGCGCATGAGGCGCGGGCTCTTGGTGAACCCGACGACGAGCGGCTCCCTGATCGCGTACGTGAACGCGCGGGCGAGCCGCTGTAGCGGCGGGAAGCGGCGATAGAGGCGACGCTCCGAGCTGCTGATCGGCCGGTTCGAGTGGGGGACGATCCACGGCGGCGTCCGCTGGAAGACGTGCATCCGCTCGACGCTCGGCTGAAGCGCCGGGACCATCTGGATCGCCGACGCGCCCGTGCCGACGGCCGCCACGCGCTTCCCCGTGAAGTCGTAGTCGTGGTCCCACCGCGCTGTGTGGAAGACCCGGCCCTCGAAGCGGTCGAGGCCGGGCACCTCCGGGATCCTCGGCTCGACGAGAGGGCCCATGGCGCCGACCAGGACTCGCGCAGTGAGCGGTCCGTCGCTCGTCTCGATGCTCCAGCGACCGGCTTCCTCGTCCCAGGAAGCGCCGACGACCTCGCAGCCAAACCGGATACGAGACCGAACGCCGAACCGATCCGCGCAGCCGCGCAGGTAATCGCGGATCTCCGGCTGGGGCGAGTAGGTCTGGCTCCACTCGGGGTTCGGCGCGAACGAGAACGAGTAGAGATGCGAGGGGACGTCGCAGGCGCAGCCCGGATAGGTGTTGAACCACCAGGTGCCGCCGACATCCGATCCGCGCTCGAGGACGACGAAGTCATCGTGGCCCTCCTGTCGCAGGCGGATGGCCATGCCGAGGCCGGAAAAACCCGCGCCCACGATGGCCACGTCGACCTCGTTGGGGATGCCGGCGCTCGGGCGGCCGTTGCTCGTAGCGGTCTCGGTTTCCACTAGGCTTCTCTCCTCGTCATTACAGTGGTGTAAGTTACACTATCGTAACCAAGGGGCCGCGAGCCGTGACGACCGCACACAGCCAGCACGGCGGATGAGCGGCGCCGAGCGGCGCGAGCAGCTCCTCGACGTCGCCAAGGCCATCGTCGATCGAGCGGGCTTCCACGCGTCTCCATCGAGGCCGTGGCGCGCGAGGCCGGCATCACCCGCCCCGTGGTCTACGGCCACTTCGGCGACCTCGACGGCCTGCTCGAGGCGCTGGTTCAGCGCGAGAGCGAGCGCGCGCTCGGGAGCCTGGCCGAGATCCTCCCGCCCAAGCTCGTCGGCGGCGACCCGCGAGAGGGCCTCATCCAGGCTCTCGACGGCTATCTGCGCGCGGTCGAACCGACCCGGAGACCTGGCGCCTCGTGCTGATGCCATCGGAGGGCGCCCCGGCCGCGCTTCGCCAGCACATCGACCGGGGGCGCGACGCGGTGGTGGCGCATCTCGCCGGCCTCGTGAGCGCCGGGGTCGCGCCAGACCGGAGCCTCCCGATCCCGAGCTCACCGCTCGCGTCGTCTCCGCCATCGCCGACGAGCTTGCTCGCCGCCTGCTGATGGACCCCGTCGCCTACCCGCGGCGAGCGGCTCCTCGACTTCAGCCGCTGGGGCCTCTTCGACCTCCCGCGAGCCGCGGGGCCGGCGGGCTGATGGCGCTCGACCTGCTCACCGGCTTCCCCGGCTTCATCGGCCGGCGCCTGGCGACCCGCCTGCTCGCGGACGAGAGTGACCTCCGCCTCGTCGCCCTGGTCGAGCCCCGCATGCTCGAGGCCGCCGGCGACGCCGCGGCGGCAATCGACGCCGAGCGGATCGAGCTCGTCGCCGGGCGACATCTCGAAGCCGCGCCTTGGCCTCGACAATGAGACCTACGAGCGTCTCCGCAGCGAGCTCCGGCGCGTTTACCACCTCGCGGCGATCTACGACCTCGCCGTCCCGCTCGAGGTCGCCCAGCGCGTGAACGTCGACGGCACCGGCAACATCCTCGACCTCTGCGCGGCCGCGGAGCGCCTGGAGCGGCTCGCCTATGTGTCGACGGCCTATGTGGCGGGCATGCGCACCGGCGTCGTCTACGAGCACGAGCTGGTGATGGGCCAGGCAGTTCAAGAACCACTACGAGTCGACCAAGTTCCAGGCCGAGGTCTGGGTGCGCGAGTGGCTCGACCGGGTGCCGTCGACGATCCTGCGCCCGGCGATAGTCGTCGGCGACTCGCGCACCGGCGAGACGCAGAAGTTCGACGGGCCCTACTTCATCCTCAGGGTCATCGCCGAGGCCGAGGCCCGCGGCCGCGCGGTTCCCAACTTCGGTCGCTCCGGGGCTCCGTTCAACGTCGTCCCGGTCGACTTCGTGGTCGAGGCGATCGCGACGGCGGCCGCCGATCCCGGGGCGGCGGGCGAGACTCTCCACCTCGTCGACCCCGAGCCGCTCACTGCGGCCGGGCTGACGCGCGTGCTTTCGGCCGAGTACGCGGGGCGCGAGCCGAGGGGCCGCGTGCCACCGCGCATGGCCGAGGCGTCGCTTCACGTGCCGATGGTGCGTGAGCGGCTCGGCGGAACCCCGCCGGAATCGATCGCCTACCTGAACCATCCCGTCCGCTTCGACACACGCCGAGCGGTGGCGGTGCTCGAGCCGCATGACCTCCGCCCGCCGCGCTTCGGCGACTACGTGGGCGCGATGGTCTCGTTCTTTCGCGAGCACCAGGACGACCCGGCGCTGCGCCCGGGTTCATAGCCACGCATCCCGCGAACGTCGACTTGCGTCGACCGGTACGACACATCTCGGCTTTCGCGAGTCATCGGCAAGCGGCGGCGACGAGCGCCGCCGCGTCCGCCTCGAGGCCTGCGGCCATCTCGCCGAGGTCGTCGACCACTCCGGGGTCGGCGCAGAACCCGAAGCACAGTCGGCCGGCAATCGAAACCGCCGCAACGCGCAGCGCGTGGCGACGGCCGATCTCAGCCAGCGAGTAGACGCGCTCGACCGGCGCCCCGAGCACGCTCACCGGAGCCCGCGGGCCCGGGACGTTCGACACGCTCAGCGCGAACCGCCTCGGGTTCGCCTCGATGCGCTTGCACAGACGCTCGAGCCGCGGCGAAACGCTCGCCAGCCGCCGGAGGAGCTCGTCCATCGTCTCGGCGTCGTGCTCCGTCTTCCGAGTCGCGGTCGCAGCATGGACCGCCCGAAGCCGTGCGACGGGGTCGGGCTCGGAGAGGGGAACGGCGAGTGCGAAGAACGAGTCCCGGTTTCCGGCGTCATCGCCCTCGTGATGGAGGCTCACCGGCACCTTCACGCGGATCGTTCCCAGCGAGCCGTGATGGTGCTCGAGCCAGGTTCGAAGGCCGCCCGCGACGATCGTGAGCACGGCATCGTTGATCGTCGCCCCGGCGAGCGCGCGCGCCGCATCGTGAAGGCCGGCGAGGTCGGCCGAAGCGAACGCGATCTCTCGCCGGGTCCCGATCCGCGCGTCGAACGGCGAGCGATGGGCGGTCTCGCCGAACTCGCGCTCTACGAAGCGCACCAGATGGCCGCGCCGCCGGGCATCGTCGCTGCGCGTGCTCGGCTGCACGGGGCCGCCGCGAGTCGGCGACCGCGGTCTCCTCGTCCCACAGAACTGCTCGCGCGAACCGCATTGCCGCGGTCCCGTCCGCGAGGGCGTGATGAATGCGCCACACGAGCGCTGCACGGTCGCCGCGAAGCGGGAGAAGGTCCATGCGCCATAGCGGCCGGCCACGGTCGAGCCGCTGCTCGAAGAGGCGCGCGACTTCGCGCCGCAGCCCCGCGTCGTCGAGCGGTTCGGTGGCCTCACCTGCGCCGACGCGGCGCGTGATGTCGAAGTCATCCGCAGGGACCCACGCCTCCGTTCCGCCGCTTTCGGCAAGCTTGGAGGCCAGCATCGGCGCGTGTGAGAGGCGCCCGGCGACGCTCTCTTGAAGCTCCTCGAGGCCGGGCGCGGGCGGCCCCATGACGATGACCTTGCAAGTGTGGCCGGCGACGGTGTCGCTCTCGAGGTCGAGGATCGCTCGATCCTCGGGTGTGAGCGGTACGGCATCCATCACACGCATTCATACCGTGCTCACACCGAACCCACCCCGACCTCATCGCCCGCGCCCCGATCGCTGGGGACGTGGAAGGAGTTCGGAACAGGCTCAGGTTCGCGGCCTTCGCCGTCGCGCTGGTCTCGGTGCTGGTCCCGGCGTCTGCGAACGCGAGCGGGTACGTGCAGCGGGCCGGGCAGGGCCTCACGCTCGACGGCAAGCCGTTTCGCTTCGTTGGCTTCAACGACTACCAGCTCACCTCGATGCGGGGCGGATACACCTGCGGTCAGAGCACGTCAAAGGCGGGCCTCGACTCGGTGATGAAGCAGGCGCAGGCCGACGGCGCGACGGTGGTGCGCACGTGGTTCTTCCAGAGCTACTACCAGGGCAGTCGCAAGCACTGGGCGCCCTTCGATCGAGTGCTGAGCGCCGCCTCGGCGCATGGCTTGAAGGTCGTGCCGGTGCTCGTCAACGAATGGCGTGACTGCGAGCCCTCCGCAAAGGACAAGGACCTCGGCTTCTTCTCCGGCGGCTACCGAGCCCGCGGCTACGGCTATCCCCTCTCGTTCCGCTCCTATGCGACCACGGTGGCGTCCCGTTACGCCGGCGATTCGAGGATCGCCTTCTGGCAGATCGGGAACGAGCTCGAGAGCAACGCGCCATCCGGCTGCGACGCGGGGGCGGAGCGGGCCGGCGCGGAAGCGCTCCGTTCCTTCGCCGACGACGTGACCGCCGCAATCAAGTCGGTCGATCCCGAACCACCTCGTCTCGCTGGGCACGATCGGGTCCGGGCAGTGCGGCCTCGCCGGGCCCGACTACGAGTACGTCCACGCGGGCCGGGTCGATCTCTGCGACTACCACGACTATAACGACGTCACCAAGGCCCTTCCGGACGACGGCTACAACCGCCTCGCGCAGCGGCTCGACGAGTGCGCCGAGCTCGGCAAGCCGCTCGTGGTCGGCGAGTCGGGGATCCCGGCGAACGTCGGCTCGAGCGGCCAGGCAGCGGGTAAGGTGGGCGCGGCGACGCTGCAACGGCGCGCCAGGTTCTTTCAGGCAAAGATGACCGCCGCCTTCGCCAACGGGGCGGCCGGCTACCTCCTATGGCAGAGGATCGGCTTTCCGTCGACCTCCTCGCAGAACCTCGGCGGAGATGGCTTCGGAATCGGCCCGAACGATCCCACCGACGCCGTCGTTCGCACCCAGTCGGCCGGCCTCCGGGCGCCTGCCGGCGCCTAGGGCGATGGCCGGCAGGCCAGCTCAAGAGGTCGCTCACGCATGCCGACAAAGTGGATGGAGAACGCAGGTTGCCTCGGACGGTCCGGAGCATGGGACTAGGGGAAAAGCTCAGATCAAGCGTCAAGGCAGGTGGCCCGGGCTCGAGCGCGCTCGCGAGCAAGATCGTCCTCGCGGGCTTCACCCCTGCCATTGCGACGCAGCTCGAGGAGCTCGTGCGGCGCGCCGATCCGGATGCCCCCGTCGTCACGGTCGCGTCGTTCGCCGAGACCTTCGAGCACGTCACCGATCCTCGGGCCGTGGTGCTTCTCGACTCGACCGACCTGAGGGCGGCGCTCAACCAGGTTGCCGACCTCGGCGACATGTCCGACCTCGTCCCCACCGTCCTCGTCGCCGACTCGTACCGGGAGGAGGACATGCTGGCGGCGATTCGCACCGGCGCGTGCGGCTATCTGCCGCTGGACCTCATCGACGAGCGACGACTGAGGTACGCGCTCATCCTCGCTGCGGAGCGGCGTCGGATGTGGGCCGATCTGAGACATCGCGAGGCCGCGCTGATCGAGGCCGAGAGGCTCGCGCACATCGGGAGCTGGCGCTGGGACGCGGTGAGCGACCGCCTCACGTGGTCGGAGGGACTGTTCGACCTCTTCGACGCGAACCAGGCGGCCCTGGACGAGGGCCTCGACGGCTTCCTCGCGCTGATCCATGACGAGGATCGCGAGCGGGTCGCGGCGATCATGCGCTGGGCGCTCGTGTCGGGTCGTGACTTCGACTGGGAAGCTCGCGCTGTCAGCGCCGACGGTGAGGTCCGGACGATCGCGAGCCACGGATCGACCGTCAGGGGCCGCGAGGGCCGCGTTGTCGCGATGCACGGCGTCGCGCAGGACGTGACCAATCGCCGGCGAGCCGAGGACGAGCTGCACGCGCGGGCGGCCCAACAGCGCGAGATCGCAGCGCTCGGACGGCGAGCCGTCGCCGGTGCCGCTCTCGACGAGCTCGTCACGCAGGCGGTCGAGGCCGTCGCGAGGACGCTGAACGTCGAGTACGCGAAGGTCCTCGAGCTCGCCCCCGACGAAACGTCGCTCGCGTTTCGGAGCGGCGTTGGCTGGGACGCCGAGGTAGCCGGCGAGGAGGCGATCCCGGTGACCGGCACGCACGCCGGCTTCGCGATCGCGCGGAAGGCCGCGGTGATCGTCGAGGACTTCGGGAACGAGCGGCGCTTCACCGGGGGCGACAAGCTCCGCGAGCACCAGATCGCAAGCGGCGCTTGCGTGCCGATCGAGGGGCCGGGTGCCGGGTATGGGGTGCTCTGCGCGCATTCGACCCGCCCGCGGTCGTTCACCGCCGACGAGCTGGATTTCCTCCAGGCAGCGGCCAACGTCATCAGCGCGGCGACGGCGCGCGCCCGCGCGGATCGGCTCGAGCTCCAGCTACGGCAGGCGGAGAGGCTCGAGGCGATCGGGAAGCTCGCCGGTGGAATCGCGCACGATTTCAACAACCTCCTCGGCGTGATCCTCAACTACGCGGACTTCGCGCTCGACGAGGTTGGCGAGTCGGCCCGAAGCGACCTTCAAGAGATCCGAAAGGCGGCCGCGCGCGGCGCCGACCTGACGCGCCAGCTTCTGGTCTTCAGCCATCGCGACCTGCCGCAGCTCGAGTCGGTCGACGTGAACGCCGCGATCGCCGAAACCGAGGCGATGCTGCGGCGAACCCTCGGCGAGGACGTTGCCCTCGTCGCGCGCCTGGATCCTGCCATCCCGCCGGTGCGGCTTGGGCCGGGACAGGTCGAGCAGATCCTGGTCAACCTCGCGGTCAACGCGCGCGACGCCATGCCGAAGGGCGGCAGGCTCACCCTCGCGACCCGCGGCCTCTCGTTCGGCGACGGAGACAGCATCGCGAGGCTCGCCTTGGCGCCCGGCCGTTACGTCGAGATGACGATCGCCGACACCGGGAGCGGAATGGAGGCGGGAGTCATCGCACAGGCCTTCGACCCCTTCTTCACGACGAAGCCGCGCGGCCAGGGCACCGGGCTCGGGCTCGCAACCGTCTACGGGATTGTCCGCCAAGCCGGCGGCCAGGTGGCAATCGACAGCGCGCGCGGCGAGGGCACTCAGGTGAGGATCTATCTGCCCGCCGCCACTGCCGAGCGGCTACCCGCCGTGCCGCAGCCCGAGGTCACCCGGAAGGGCGAGAGCGAGGTCGTCCTGCTGGTCGAGGACGAGGCGCCGGTGCGGCGGCTTGCGGAGCGCATCCTCCTCGGCCACGGCTATCGGGTGCTCCCGGCCGAGAACGGCGATGGCGCCCTCGAGGCCTGTCGAGAGCACGACGGGCCGATCGACCTGCTCCTGACCGACGTGATCATGCCGGGGCTCTCCGGCGCTGAGCTCACCGTCCACGCGCGGTTGCTCCGCCCCGAGATCGCCGTCCTCTACATGTCCGGCTACACGGGCGACGTGATCGCGCGGACCGCCGATCTCGATCCGGGCGCCACGCTCATCGAAAAGCCTTTCACCTCCGCGGACCTGCTGGTCGGCGTCGAGCGTGCGCTCGACCCGGCCCGATCGAGGGACGCCGAGCATGCGCGATAACCCAGCCACGATTCTCATCGTCGAGGACGAGCCGCAGATGCGCGACGTGATCCGACGGCTCGTCGAGAGGGCCGGCATGAACGCTCTCGACGCGACCAATGGGCGGACTGGCCTGCAGCTCTGCTTCGCGCAGCGCCCGGACCTGGTCGTGCTCGACCTCTCGCTGCCGGAGCTCGACGGGTGGGAGGTGCTCGCGAGGATCCGCGAAGTGAGCGAGGTGCCCGTCCTCATGCTCACCGGCCACGGCGAGGAGCTACAGAAGGTGCGCGGCCTGCGCTCGGGCGCCGACGACTACGTGACGAAGCCGTTCGGGCGCCAGGAGCTCGTCGCGCGCGTCGAGGCCCTATTGCGGCGCCGCCAGGCTGACGTGGACGCCACCCCACCCGTCTACGTCGACGAGTTCGTGTGGATCGATCAGCTCCAGCGGCGGGTCGAGGTCCGCGGAGAACGTGTCGACCTCACTCCGACCGAGTTCCGCCTGCTGTGGACGCTTACGCACAACGCGAATCAGGTCCTGTCGCCCTCGCAACTCCTCAGCCTCGCATGGGGCGATGACGGCGGCGACCCGCAGCGCGTGAAGCTCTACGTGGGCTACCTGCGTCGGAAGCTCAGAGCCGCCGCGTCCGTGAACCCGATCGAGACCGTTCGCGGGTTCGGCTACCGCTACCGGCCCCGCCCCCTCTAGCCGTCAGTCGCCCTTCCCGAGCTGGCGCGCGATCAGGCTGTCAAAGGTTCGATCGGGCACGATCCGCGCCACCCGCGCGCGCATCTTCGCGTCGCGTCCCACCACGTATCGCGTGCGGGGGCGCTCCCTCGTGAGCGCCGTCTCGATCACCTGCGCGACCTCGTCCGGGTCGACGCCGCGAGCGCCCGCCTCGCCGGCGAGCTTCCGGAACGCGGTGAGCCGCTTCTCATAGAGCTGGAACGCCTCCGGAGTAACGCCTTCGAGCAGCTTGTCTGCGCGCTCCGTGCCCTTGTCCCAGATCGGGGTCGCCACCGCGCCCGGCTCGACGAGGACGACCTCCATCCCGAATGGCTGCACCTCGCGCCGCAGGCTGTCGCCGATCGCCTCGAGACCGAACTTCGACGCGCTGTAGGGGCCGTTGAAGGGGAGCGCGATCCTGCCCCCGATCGAGCTGACGAAGACGATGCGGCCGCGCGAAACCCGCAGAAGCGGCAGGAAGGCCTGCGTCACCGCCACCTGCCCGATGAGGTTGATCTCGATCTGGGCGCGGAAGTGGTCTATCGGCAGGAGCTCGAGGGGCCCTGCGATCGCCGTGCCGGCGTTGTTGACGAGCCCGTCGAGCCTGTCCGTGAGGCCACGTACCTTCTCGGCCCCGGCCTCCACCGTCGACTGCTCGGTGACGTCGATGATCACGTGGTCGAGGCGCTCGGAGGCGGCCTCCTTGAGCGCCGTGGCGTCCTCCTCACGCCGCACCGATGCGATGACCCGGTTACCCGCGCGGTCGAGCCGCAGCACGGTTGCCCGCCCGATCCCGGTGGAGGCCCCGGTGACGAGGTAGGTGCCCATGGTCGTGACCATATCGGGGAGAATGCGACGCGATGAGCCCGTCCCATCGTCGTCGCACGCTGCTCGCCGGCCTGCTCGCGGGCGGCCTGCTCGCCCTCGCGTTCTTGCCCTCGGCCCTGGCGCGCCCGATGCGAACGCCGAGCCTCGTCCAGGTGACCTACAGCGAGGCGCCCGGCCAGCAGGGGCCGGACCGCGTCCTCGAAGCCTTCGCCCGGCGGACCGACTCGGTGAAGTTCCACACCGCCTTCAAGCACCGGCGCGTCTCCTCCCCGGGCCGCTACGACCCGAACGTCACCGACACCGACCTCCGCGGGAATCGCGCCAAGCATCCCTGGAAGCCCAACCGGCGCCGGGGCGGCAGCCGGCTCATCTCGCTGGTCCATCGCTCGCTCAACCAGCGCGGCTTCGCGAACGTCACGGTTCGCGCGAGCCACGAGCGGACCGGCACGGACACCGTTCGCTTCCAGATCAGCCTGGCGAGCGCTGACTGCACGCTCGACCCGCCCCTCTACCCGATCGACTGCACGGTGCCGATCCGCTAGCGCCCCGGCAGCGTAGGTGTGCCGAGCGGCGCAGCCTCTAGCGGATGTTGTCGTAGATCGAGAAGATCGGCAGGTACATCGAGATGACGATGAAGCCGACCACTGCGCCGACGAAGCAGATCAGAAGGGGCTCGATGAGTGAGGTGAGTTGCTTGATCTTCGCGTCGACCTCGTTCTCGTAGAAGGTCGCGATCTTGTCGAGCATCGTCTCGAGCTGACCCGAGTCCTCGCCGACCGACAGCATGTGGGAGACCATCGGCGGGAAGACGTCGTGCTGGCCGATCGGCGCCGAGATCGAGCCGCCGCGCTTCACCGAGTCGTAGACGTCGTCCATCGCCTCCTCGATCACGGCGTTGCCGGCGGTGTTGCCGGCGATCGTGATCGCCTGCAGAATGGGCACGCCCGATGCGACGGTGCCGGAGAACGTGCGCGACCAGCGAGCGAGCGCGACCTTGCGGACAATGTCACCGATTCGCGGGATCCGAAGCGTGAGGCGATGCCACTGCGCACGACCGCGCTCGGTCTTCTTCCAGCGCAGGAAGCCGTAGACCAACACCGCGGTGCCGCCGATCAGGAAGTACCACTGGTTGGTGACGAAATCGGAGATGCCCACGACTATCTGGGTCATCATCGGCAGGTCAGGGCTCGAGCCCTCGGACGTGGCGAGCTGGTTGAAGATGTTCACGAACACCGGCACGATCACCGCCACCACGACGATCATCACCGCGAGCGCGAGGCTGAAGACGACGATCGGATAGGTCATCGCCGACTTGACCTGCCGGCGGAGGGCGTCGAGGCGCTCGAGCTGATAGGAGATCCGATCCAGGGCCTCCTCCAGGCGCCCCGAGCCCTCGCCGGCCCTGACCACTGAGCGGTAGAGCGGGTCGAACACGCCGGGCTGCGATTCCATCGAGTCGGCGACGGAGCTACCGGCTTCCACGTCCTCACGAACGCGGACCACCGCCTGCTTCAGCATCTCGTCCTCGGTCTGGTCCTCCAGCGTGTAGAGGGAGCGGAGCATCGGCATGCCCGAGGCGATGAGCGTGGCGAACTGGCGCGAGAAGACGGCGAGAGCGCGGAGGTTCACGCTCTTGAACCGCTGGAACACCGATTCGAGCTTGAAGGCCTCGTGCTTCTGCGAGATGTCGAGAACGATCAGCCCTCGCTGGCGGAGCTGCTCGGAGACCACCGACTTCGACGAAGCGTCCATCTCGCCCCGCGAGGGAACTCCGGCCAGGTCGACGGCGCGGAAGGCAAACGTGCTCATCGGGCGACTCCCACCGGAGGCGCCGACGTCGCCGGCGCGCCGGTCGTCGCGATCGGGCTGACGGAGCCGCCGAGGAGCCGCCTGAGTTCGTCGGGCACCGAAGCACGCTGCTCAGCGAGCCCGCGGGTGACCTTTCCCTGCCGCACGAGCTGGGCGAGGTGGCCGTCCATCGTCTGCATTCCGACCGAAGCCGAGGTCTGAAGGGCCGAGTAGATCTGGTGGGTCTTGCCCTCGCGTATCAGGTTGCGAATGGCGGGCGTGGGCACCAGGACCTCGCAGGCGACCACGCGAGCGGAGCCGTCGGCCGTCGGCAGGAGCTGCTGGGTGACGATGCCCTGGAGGGCGATCGACAGCTGCATCCGCACCTGGTGCTGCTGCGCGGCCGGGAAGACGTCGATGATGCGGTCCACGGTTTGCGAGGCGGACTGGGTGTGCAGCGTGGCGAACACGAGATGGCCCGTCTCAGCGGCGGTGAGCGCGGTCGAGATCGTCTCGAGGTCGCGCATTTCGCCGACGAGGATCACATCCGGGTCCTCGCGCAGCGCGCCGCGAAGGGCGCTGGGGAAGTCCTTCGCGTCGGCCCCGATCTCGCGCTGGTTCACGATGCACTTGCGGTGGCCGTGGAGGAACTCGATCGGGTCCTCGATCGTGAGGATGTGCTCCTCGCGCTCGGAGTTGATGAGGTCGACCATCGACGCGAGTGAGGTCGACTTGCCCGAGCCAGTGGGGCCGGTCATGAGCACGAAGCCGCGAGGTTTGCGAGTGAAGTCGGCGAGGACGGCGGGAAGGCCAAGCGACTCGAGGCTGGCGATCTCGTGCGGAATGAGCCGGAACGCCGCCGAGATCGAGCCCCGCTGGAAGAAGCAGTTGACGCGGTAGCGGGCGACGCCGGGGATCGCGTAGGCGATGTCGATCTGCTGGTCGTTCTCGAAGCGCTTGCGCTGGCTGTCGTTGAGGATCGCGTAGACGATCTCCCGCGTCTCCTGCGGGCTCAGGGGCGGAAGCTCGTCGACGGGCGAGATTCGCCCGCGGACCCGCATCGCAGGCGGAAACCCGGGGCTCAGGTGCACGTCCGAGGCCCGCTCCTCGACCATCCTCGTGAGCACGGCGGCAAAGTCGACGCTCATCAGGGAACAAATCGGCCTTTTCAGGGCCTGGCTTTAGCCGTGCGGACGCACGGACAGGTCGTTCAGCTGGCCAAGGAGGACGCTGGCGTCGCCGCCGCCCCGGCTTACGTCGAGACGCGGGCGACTTCGGCCACGCTCGTGATCCCCGCGCGGATCTTCAGCAGGCCGTCCTCTCGGAGGGTGAGCATGCCCTCCTCGCAAGCGACCGATGCGATCTCGGCCTCGGCGGCCCCGTTGACGGCGAGGTCCTTGATCCGCTCGCTCATCGACATCACCGAGAACAGGCCGATCCGGCCGCGGTAGCCCGAGCGGTTGCAACGGGCACAGCCGACCGGCTCGTACGCCTCGAGGTCCGCGCCCACGCGGAAGCCCGCTTCGTTCATCGCCTTCTGCGGCGCGACGGTGCGCCGCTTGCAGTACGGGCAGAGCTTGCGGGCCAGGCGCTGGGCGACCACGCAGTCGACAGCGGAGGCGGTGAGGAACGACTCGATCCCCATCTTTGCCAGGCGGATGATCGCGCCCGGCGCGTCATTCGTGTGGAGCGTGCTCAGGACCATGTGACCGGTGAGCGCCGCCTCGATCGCGATCCGCGCGGTCTCGGCATCGCGGATCTCGCCAACCATGATCACGTCCGGGTCGGCCCGAAGGATCGAGCGCAGGCCCGCCGCGAACGTCAGCCCGGCCCTGCGGTTGACGCCCATCTGGTTGATGCCGTCGATTCGGTACTCAACCGGGTCCTCGATCGTGATGATGTTCTTCTCGACCGAGTTGACCTCCTGGAGCGCGGCGTAGAGCGTTGTCGATTTGCCGGAGCCGGTCGGGCCGGTGACGATGACGGCGCCGTACGGCATTCGAACCGACCCCTCGAAGCGCTCGCGGCCTGTTCCGTCCATGCCGAGCTCGTCGAGGCTTCGAAGCGCCTGCGACTTGTCGAGGATGCGGACCGTCGCCCCCTCTCCCCGCTGGGTCGGCAGGGTCGTGACGCGCAGGTCGACGGCGTGGTCGTCGACTGTCACCGATACGCGGCCGTCCTGCGGCACGCGCTTCTCGGCGATGTCCAGGTCGCTCATGATCTTCACGCGCGAGATAACGCCCGCGATCATCCGCCGCGGCACCCGCGCGGCCTCGTGGAGCACTCCATCGATGCGGAACCGCACCCGCATCTCGGCCTCGTCGCCCTCGAAGTGGATGTCGGAGGCGCCGTCTGTCACCGCCTGCGCGAGGATCGAGTGAACGAGCTTGATCACGGGCGCGTCCTCCGCCGACTCGCGAAGCTCGGTGATCTCCGCCTCCCCCTCCTGGTCCTCCTCCTCGACGATTGCCTCGCTCACCGCGCGCTCGAGGCTCGAGAGCTGGCGGATGAGCGCCTCGATGTCGTCCCGCGCCGCGACGGCCACACGGCAGTTGAGGCCCGTGATCATCTGGATGTCGTCGATCGCGATGACGTTCGCCGGATCGGCGATGGCGACCAACACGGTCTCCTCGTCGACGTAACCGACCGGCACTGCCTGACAGCGGCGCGCGGCGCCCGCGGTCAGCAGGTTCGCAGCGCCCATGTCGACCTTGTAGCTGGTGAGATCGACGTGATCGAGGCCGTAGCGGTCAGCCACCGCCCGGGAGAGCTGGTCGCCGTCGACGATGTTCGACTCGAGCAGCACGGTCTCGGGAGACTGCCCCGCCACCCGCGCCTCGTCGATCGCCTGCGCAACCCGCTCCTTGCTCGCGTAGCCGAGCGCGACGATGACGTCCGTGATGAACATCCCCGAGTGACCCTCGCGCGAGGGGGGCGTGAGCCCGGGGGTGCCGAGGGGAGCCCCTTCGGCGGCGGCGGCCGCCGCCGCGGCGCTTCCCGGGGCCGGCACGGGCTTCAGGTACTCGGGGCGTCTTTCAACTGGAGGCATCTGGGGGCTTGTGGGCTGCCCGTCTCATCGTCTCGACCGGGGGGTCCATTCCGGTCCAGAGCCGAAGCGAGGCGGCTCCCTGGTGAACCAGGACCTCGAGCCCGTCGACGACCCGAGCGCCGCACTCGCGTGCGAGGCGCGCCAGCTCCGTCTCGGCCGACCCGTAGGCGAGGTCCACCACGACGTTTTGTTCGGACAGCGCATCGGCATCCAGAGGCAGCGCCTTGAGCCCGGGACCGCCGCGACCGGACGCTTCGGCCATACCCACGGTCGTCGCGTTGACGATCAACTGAAAGCCGGAAACCTGCAGCTCAGGCGTCCGCAGCGCCCTCGCGCCGAGCTCTCCGGCGACGCGCTCCGCGCGCTCCGGTGTCCGATTCCAGATCCCAACCTCGGCTCCCTCGCTGACCAGGGCCCAGATGCAGGCCCGCGCGGACCCGCCGGCGCCGAGCACCACGGCCGTCGCCCCGCGCTCCACCGCACCGATAGCGGCGATGAGGCCCGGCGCGTCGGTGTTCTCCGCGCTCACGGTGCTGCCACGAAACGTGAGCGTGTTGGCCGCCCCGATCTCTCTCGCCGCCCGCGATTCCTGGCCGGCGACCGCGAGCGCCGCGAGCTTGTGCGGAACCGTCACGTTCGCGCCCGCGAAGCCCTCCCCCGGCATCGCCGCGACCCGCTCCGCGAACCGCTCCGGCTCGATGTCGATCGCCTCGTAGCTCCACTCCCCGGCCAGCCCCATCTCGGCCAGGGCCGCGTTCTGCATCGCCGGCGAGCGCGAGTGGGCAACGGGGTGCCCGAGGACGGCAAGCCGCTTCATCGTGGAAGTCGCTCTCTAACAGCTCGTCGGCGACTTGCCGCCTGACGCGGCACGGGCGTTGTGGTATCGGGCCTGCTGGCGCTGCGCCTTTGCATACGTGGTCGCGAACAGCAGCCGCCCACATGCACCCGGCTTCGTCACGTAGTAGAGGTAGGGGACGCTCGCCGGCCGGGCCGCAGCTCGGAGCGCCGCGAGACCGGGGTTCGAGATCGGGCCCGGCGGCAGGCCGGTGTTCGTGTAGCTGTTGTACGGCGAGTCGAGGTGGAGGTCCGAGTAGGTGAGCGGCTTCGTGTAGTTGTGCTCGGCGAAGCGGATCGTCGCGTCCACCTGCAGCGGCATCCCGTCGTGGAGCCGGTTGTAGACGACCGCCGCGACCTTCGGGAAGTCCTTGAGGCTGCCGGCCTCCCGCTGGACGATCGACGCGATGGTCACCACGTCGTATGTCGTGAGGTTCTTCGAGCGCGCGTAGCCCATCTTCACCTGCTTGATGTTCTGGGTGAAGGCGGCGAGCTGCTGTCCCACAAGATCCTTCGCGTCCTGCTTGGGCTTCAGCTTGTAGGTCGCGGGGAACAGGAAGCCCTCCAGGTTCGCCGGGTTCTTAGCCCCGTACCTGCCGGGGTCGAAGCCCTTGTAGCTCTTGCTCTCGTCCAGGTAGTTGCCCTTCACGCCGTCCCGTCGCAAGAGCGCGGAGATCTGTTGGCGATCGTACCCCTCGGGAATCGTCACCGTCAGCGTCTTGGGCTTGATCGGAGTCGGCTTCCTGGTCAGCGCGTCGATCGCGTCGCCGTAGCTCATGTCGTGGGCGAGCCTGTACTTACCCGCCTGGATCTCGCCGGACTTGCCGGAGAGGTCGAGGCGAATGCGGAACAGCGTGGAGTTCGACACGACGCCCTTCGTGTCGAGCAGGTCCGCGATCGTGCTCGCCGAGGACCCCTTCGGGATCGTGACCCTGACCTGGCCGTGCCCGGCACCGTGGAACGGCTGGAAGAGCAGCACCGCGAAGGCGACGAGCAGGGCAGCGAGGAAGACCACGACCGCCGCGAGGATTCGGCGCCGGCGGACGCGTCGCGCGCTCGGCGACCGTGGCAGCGGCTTGTCACCTGCCGGGACCGGTGGCAGGCGCGGCTCGCCCGCGCCCGCCCAGTCGCCGCCCGAGCCGGCTGCGGCCCAGTCGCCGGTGATGGGGTCGTCGGACAGGGGCTCGTCGATGAACGACGGCTCTTCGGCGCCGAACGCATGCTCCCGGGTCGGCTCGGCCTCGGGCGGTTGCAGGGGCGGCGGAGCCGGCGGCGGCGTCGGTTCCCGGGGTTGGTTCGGCGCCGGTGCCTGGGGCTCGGCCTTCGGGGGTTCCGGCTGGTCTCTCGAGGGCGCCGGCTCGCCCTTTGGCGCGACCGGTTCGCTCGGGGGCGCCGCGGCCTCGCTCGCGGCCACCGCCTCTTGCGCCCGCTGGGCAAGCTGGGCTCGCCGGCGCGCCTCGCGCTCGCGGCGGCGCTGCTCGCGCTCCTGGGCGGCTGGATCATCGGTGCTGAAGGGATCCATCCAGTCCTCCGTCATGAGCCGCCTCGCGATGCCAGGTAGGACTCGAGCAGGTGCGCGGCGGCGAGCGCATCTGCAGGCGCGCGTGCGCCCGACCTCGCGGACGCCTCGGCCAGTCGCGTCGTCAGCCGCTCGTCGTAGGTCTCCACGGGAACCTCCGAAGCCTCGGCCAGGTCGTCGCGGAAGCCCCGCGCAGCCGCCGCCTGCGTTCCTTCGCCGCCGTCTAGCGAGACGGGCAGGCCCACGATCACGAGCTCGGCCCCGCGCTCGGCCGCGATCCGCGCGACCTCGCTCGGGTCGGGAGGCTCCACGACGCCGAGCGGCGTGGCGATGGTGCCGCTCGGGTCAGAGACGGCCACGCCCGCGCGCGCCTCCCCATGGTCGACCGCTAGCACGATCACGCCTCCCCCGCTGCGAGGCCTCGTTCGATCGCCGCCTTGGCGGTCTCGAGCGCCTCATCCAGGCGGCTGACGTCGCGCCCGCCCGCCTGCGCCACGTTCGGCCTGCCGCCACCGCCGCCGCCGACGACCGCGGCGGCCTCGCGCATGACGTCGGCCGCCGAGAGGCCGCGCGCGACCGCTCCGTCGCTGAGCATCGCGACGAGCGTCACCTTCTCGTCCTCCCCGCCTCCGATCACGACGGCCGCTTCGCCGAGCTTCCCGCGCACCCGGTCGGCGAGGTTCATGAGGGCCTGCTTGTCGGCGAGCTGGCTGCGGGCCGCCACGACCTTGAATTCACCCACGTCGTCGGCGGAGCCGACCAGCGCCTCCGCCTCCTCGCCGGCCTCGCGGCCAGCCGTCTCGGCGAGTCGCCCCTCGAGCTCAGCGAGGCGCTCGGCCGCCCGCCGAGCCCCCGCGACGACGTCGCTGGAGCCCAGAACGTCGGCAGCCTCGTCGAGGGCACGGCTTCGGTCGCGGAACCAGTCGATGGCCGCGGGACCCGTGAGCGCCTCCACGCGCCGTACGTTCGCCGCGCTCGAACCCTCGGAGACGATCGCGAAGATGCCGACCTCCGCGCTCGAGGAAACGTGCGTGCCACCGCACAGCTCCCTCGAGACGTCCTCGACCTCGATCACGCGCACCCAGTCGCCGTACTTCTCGCCGAACAGCGCCATCGCCCCGAGCGCCTCGGCCTCCGCACGCTCCATTTCCATCGCGCGCACCCGCCGGCTCGCCTTGATCCACTCGTTGATGCGGTCCTCGACAGCGCGAACCTCCTCCGGCGCGAGGGGGGCACCATGCGTGAAGTCGAAGCGCAGCTTGTCGGGCCGCACGGCCGAGCCTGCCTGGCGCACGTGGGTGCCGAGGCGCTCGCGGAGGGCGGCATGAAGCAGGTGGGTGGCGGTGTGGTTCCGCATCGTCGCGTGCCGGGCGGCCCGGTCGACCTCCGCCAGGACGGCCGCCCCCGGTTCGAGCCCGCTGCCGCGCGCGCGAAGCGCCTGGTCCTCCCCGACGCGATACACGTCAACCACCTCCAGCTCGCGGCCCTCGGCGCGGACCACGCCGGCGTCGGAGACCTGGCCGCCGCCCTCCGGATAGAACGGGCTCTCCTCGAGCTTGAGTAGGTGCTCGCCCTCGCCGTTCAGCGCCTGGACCGCGAGGACGCCCGTGTCGGAGCGCAGCGTCTCGTACCCGACGAAGCCGCTCGGCGGAGCCGATGCCACGAACTCGATGACCGTCTCGTGGCGCTCGGCCACGGTCGGCTCGGCCGCAGCGCCGCGCGCCTTGGCGCGCTGGCGCTCCATCAGCTCCTCGAACCCCTGGTCGTCGACGGAGAGCCCCTCCTCGGCGAGTAGCTCCTTCGTCAGGTCGTACGGAAACCCGTAGGTGTCGTGCAGCTTGAACGCGTCTGCCGCGTCGATCCACGAGGTCCCGACCTCCTTCGCTTCGGCCACGAGCCGCGCCAGCAGCTCCGTGCCGCGATCGAGCGTTCGCCCGAAGCTCTCCTCTTCGTCCGCGACCCAGCGCATCACGGTCGAGCGCTCAGTATCGAGGTGCGGGAAGGCCCCTGCGAGCAGATCGATCGCCCGCTCCGCGAAGCGCCCGAGGTACGGTGCCTCGAGGCCGAGGACGCGGCCCTGGTGGATCGCGCGTCGCATGATCCTGCGGAGCACGTAGCCGCGGTCCTCGTTGGACGGCACGACACCGTCGGCCAGCAGGTTGACCATCCCGCGCGAGTGGTCGGCGATAATCCGCATCGCCCGGGTCTCCTTCGGCCCATCGTCGTAGCTGCGTCCCGAGAGCTCCTCCGCGAGCTCGACCAGGGGACGGAAGAGGTCCGTCTCGAACACCGAGTCGACCCCCTGCAGGATCGCCGCCATCCGCTCGAGGCCGAGGCCGGTGTCGATGTTCTGACTCGGGAGCTCGGTGACCGACCCGTCCTCGGCGAGGTTCAGCTGCATGAAGACGAGGTTCCAGTACTCGAGGTAGCGATCGGTGTCGTCGCCCGGGCGCAGCTCGTCGCCGCCGAACTCCGGTCCCCGGTCCAGGTAGAGCTCGGAGCAGGGCCCGCAGGGTCCCGTGGGGCCCGCCTGCCAGAAGTTCTCCGATCGAGGGAGCTGGACGATCCGCTCCTCGGGGATCCCGTGCGCCAGCCAGATCTCGATTGCCTCCGTGTCGGGGCCAACCCCAAGCTCCTCGTCGCCACCGAATACCGTGGCCCAAATCCTGTCCTCGTCGAATCCGAAACCCTCGATGGAGAGCTCGAGGCCGAACTCGATCGCGCCCTCCTTGAAGTAGTCGCCGATGCTGAAGTTGCCGAGCATCTCGAAGAACGTGAGGTGCCGGCGAGTCCGCCCGACCTCCTCGATGTCGGGCGTGCGGAAACAGCGCTGGGCGGTGGTCAGGCGCTGAGCCGGCGGCTCCTCGCGGCCCTGGAAGTAGGGCTTCAGAGGCTGCATGCCGGCGATCGTGAGAAGCGTCGATGTGTCATCGGGCGCGGGCACGAGCGACGCCGACGGGCGGCGCAGGTGGCCGCGCGCCTCGAAGAAGCGCAGGAACGTCTCGCGGATGTCGTCCGCCTTCACGGCGGACAGTCTAAGAGTGGGCCTCTTGCCCAGGACTCGCTTCGATCGTGCCCCGCCCCACCACCAGGTCGCCGTCCATTAGGCACGCGGTCTGTCCCGGAGCAACGCCGTAGGCAGCGTCCTCGAGGTCGACGTCGAGGCGCTGGTGCCTCCCGGCGGGGACGGGCGCGAGCGAGCAGGCGATCGGGTGCGAGCGGTACCTGAGCTTCACGCGGTCAACCCGCCCCCCGGGCCGGTGCAGCGTGACCCCGGCGAGGCGCACAGTCGTGCGTGCCAGCTCCTCGCGCGGCCCGACCACGACGCGGTTCGACGCGGCATCGGTATCGAGGACGTAGAGCGGGCGCCCAGCGGCCACCCCGACACCGCGGCGCTGCCCGATGGTGAATTGATGGTGGCCCCGATGGCGGGCGAGTTGGCGCCCGCGAGAGTCGACGACGTCGCCGGCGCGGTCCGCGAGGCCACCGTGCCGGCCGAGGAAGGCGCGCTTTCCCTCGCCCGCGAGGAAGCACAGGTCCTGGCTCTCGCGCTTGGTCGCGACGGAGAGGCCTGCGGCTGCCGCGAGCTCGCGCACCTGCGGCTTCTCGAGACCCGCGAGCGGAAACCGCAAGCGGCCGAGGGTCGCGGGGGCGACACCCGACAGCATGTAGGTCTGATCCTTCGCCGCATCGGCCGGCGCGGCCAACAGCGGCCCCTCGCCATCGTCGAAGAGACGGGCGTAGTGCCCGGTGGCGAGCGCGCTCGCGCCGAGGCGTCCCGCGAGCGCCGCCATCGCGTCGAGCCGCAGCTCGCCGTTACATGCAACGCAGGGATTCGGAGTCCGGCCGGCCGCATACCCGGCGACGAACGGGTCGACGACCGCGTCGCGGAAGGCCGCCGTCAAGTCCAGCGTTAGATGCGGCAGGCCCATCGCATGCGCGAGCCCCCTGGCCCCGAGCACCGCCTGCGGCGAGCAGCAGCTGCGCGCGCCGTCGTTGTGGCGATCGGCCCAGAGCTTCAGCGTCACGGTCGCCACCTCGGCGCCGCGGTCGCGCTCGAGCAGGGCCGCCACGGCCGAGTCGACGCCTCCGCTCAGCGCGACGAGCACGCGCTCGCCGCTCGCAGGGGCCGGGGCGAGCACCATGCCGCGCGACGCCGCCGCGCCGAGCGCGCGATGGAGCGCGTCGGCAGCGAGGTCCGGCGCGTGGCGGCCGAGCCGCGAGAGTCCGCCGATCGCCTCGTCGATATCGGCCGAGCCGATCCCGGCCACGCGCAGGACCTCGGCTCCCTCGACGAGCTCCGCGGTCGCCGCCGCGGCGGCGCGGGCGGCCGCGCAGCCCTCCGCCCCGAAGGTCACATCTCGGACACGCCCGTCATCGACGGCGAGCGAGATGCGCACTAGGTCGCCACAGGGCGCCCCGCCGGCGCTGCCCGTGAAGGCGCCCTCGGCGGGGTCGCCCTCGCGCGAGGCATCGCTTGCGTACTCGGTGAGAAGGTCGCCGCTCATCCCACCGCAGGGTAGAGCGGCCGGCCTTCTCAGCGCGGGTGGTAGGGGAGGTTCTCGGGGCCCTTGTAGAGCGCGTCGTGGACGGCCTGGACGAGCTGCTGCGGTGAATTGAACCCGTACGTGACCGTCGCCTTCGGAGGGCCCGCACCCGTCACGGACTTTGGCCGCAGCACAACGAGTGCCGGGACGCGGTCGAGGTCGACGCCCTCCGTGATCCGCGCATAGCGGGCAACCCCCTCGGCGAGGGTCTCGAAGGCCGTCACCCGCGGGGTCGAGGCGACGAGCCGGAATCCCTTGTGGACCGCGCGATCGTCGATGCCATCTCGCTTCACGATCAGGAGCGCCACGGCGTCGCCTCGCTTAAAGGCGGTCACCACCGCATCTGGCAGGCCTGGGCCGGCGACGAAGCTGCCGACATTGGCCGGAGCCGCCGGTGCCGTCGTGGGCGCGGCCGGCAGGCCGGTGACGGGATCGACCGCACCGGTGGTCGCCGGCGCTGTTGCGCTGGCCGCCGCGGCGGGATCGGTTGTGGCCGGAGCTGTCGGAGTCGCGCTCGGGACAGCGGGGGCAACCACCGGGCCGCTCGAGGTCGTGGCGGTCTCCGTGCTCGAGCTCGAATGCGAGAGCGACGAGAGCAGGAGAAAAGCGACGCCGATGCCGAGCACGGCGATCACGGCGATCGCGACGATCGGGTTGCCGTTGAGCGACTTCCTCATCGACGACCCGTCCGGGCGAAGTAAAGAGGCCCCAGCTTGCCGGCACCGCCCGGCTTGAGAACCTGATCGAACAGGTGGGTGTCTACCGGCCGCCGCCAACGGCGAGGGCCGGAAACCGACTCCCAAGCCAAATGTGTTGGCTCACAATTGGAGCGGCTATCGAACAAGCTCGAGCCTGCGCTGAACATAGCAGTCGCCATTTACTCGACACGCGCGGGTTCGAGCTTGAGTGCCGAATGCCGACCGGACTCGGCCCGTCGCGCCCGTCTAGGGGCGGGGTGGTGGAGGTGGCGGCGGCTCGGGCGGGGCGCTCGCGGAGTCCCTCGGCCGGACGAGCGCGCCCGACCCGCCGGTCCTCATGCTCGCGCCGAGCGCGACGAGGCCGACGAGGAGGAGGATCAGAGGCCAGCCCACGATACTCGCGCTGGGGGAGGAAGAGGAGGAGCACAATCTCCCACGCGCTCGTCGGGCTCTGAGCGCGTCACGCCCCTTGTCGGGCGCCAGGTAGGAGGACAGGCCGGATGACGAACGAGACACGGATGTGGCGGACATGCGCGCAGCGTAGGCCTGCCGACCGGACGGAAAACGAGCCTCAGGCGTCCCCCGGGCGGGCGCGAAGCGCGATCCCGAGCTCGCGCAGCTGAGCGTCGTCGACGGGCGCGGGCGCGCCGGTGAGTGGGTCGATCCCGGAGGCTGCCTTCGGAAAGGCGATGACGTCACGGATCGACTCGGCCCCGTGGGCGATCGCGGCGATGCGGTCGATCCCGTAGGCGATGCCGCCGTGGGGCGGCGCGCCGTAGCGGAGCGCGTCGAGCAGGAACCCGAACCGCTCCTCGGCCTCGGCCTCGCCGATCCCGAGCGCTTCGAAGACCCGCCGCTGCACGTCGGGGTCCGAGATGCGGATTGAGCCGCCGCCGATCTCGGCGCCGTTCCACGCGACGTCGTAGGCGAGCGCGCGCGCGTCGCCAGGCTTCGACGGGTCGAGCTCGCCCACCGGCGAGGTGAACGG
The DNA here is from genome assembly GCA_963841455.1 of uncultured Actinomycetes bacterium. GTDB lineage: Bacteria > Actinomycetota > Thermoleophilia > Solirubrobacterales > 70-9 > JAWVFM01. The sequence continues at coordinate 163,193 of CAWJCU010000007.1, read as the reverse complement.
GTGATGCATCGCATCCCAGCGGTCCTCGTCGGCGTTCCACCCGACGAGCGGCCAGTCGACAACCCAGCAGAGGCTGTGCTCGCCCTCCGGCACCAGGCCCTGGCGCTCGGCGAGGCGGATGCGAAGCGTCCCGAGGACGCGGGCCACCATCGCGGGCTCGTCGGCGCTCAGCAGGAGCAGATCGCCCTCCGACGCGCCCAGGGCCTCGCTCGCGGCGGCTATCCCCTCGGCCGTAAGGAACTTCGCCACGGGCGAGCGCCAGCCGTCGGTCTCCCTTACGGCCCAGACGAGGCCCTTGGCCCCCAGCTCCTGCGCTTCGGAGACCAGCCCGTCGAGCTCCGCCCGGGAGCGCTCGCTGGCCCCGGCGTTCAGCCCCCGGACGACGCCGCCGCCCTCGATCACGCTGCCGAAGGCGTTGAAGCCGGTGCCGCGGAACACGCCGGTCAGCTCGACGATCTCGAGCCCGTAGCGCAGGTCGGGTTTGTCGGTCCCGTACCGGGCGATGGCCTCGTCGTAGGGGATTCGGGGAAGCGGGAGCTCGATCGCGACGCCGACCGTGCCGAGGACGTGCGCGAGCATCCGCTCGTTGAGATCGATCACGTCGTCGACCTCGACGAACGAGAGCTCGACGTCGAGCTGGGTGAAGTCGGGCTGCCGATCAGCGCGGAGGTCCTCGTCCCGAAAGCAGCGAGCGATCTGGTAGTAGCGCTCGAACCCCGCCATCATCAGGAGCTGCTTGAAGAGCTGAGGCGACTGCGGCAGGGCGTAGAAGGAACCGCGCTGGAGGCGGCTCGGAACGAGGAAGTCGCGCGCCCCCTCGGGCGTCGAGCGCGTGAGCACCGGCGTCTCGATCTCCACGAACCCCTCGGAATCGAAGAACTCGCGGATCGCGGCGACGATCCGGTGGCGCACGATGATCGCCTCGCGCATCGACTCCCGGCGCAGATCGAGATAGCGGTAGCGGAGGCGCAGCTCCTCCCCGACCTCGCCTGAGTAGCCCTCGATCTCGAACGGCGGCGTGTCCGCGTCCGACAGTAGCGCCGCCTCGGCCACCCGTAGCTCCACCTCGCCCGTGGGAAGGTCCGGATTCACCGTCTCGGGGGAACGGGCGACGACCTCACCCGCCACGGACAGCACGTCCTCGGCACGCAGCCCATGCCCGAGCTCGAAGGTCTCCGCCGGGACGTCCTCCGGGTCGAAGACGAGCTGGACGATACCCGTGCGGTCCCGTAGGTCGATGAAGATCAGGCCGCCATGGTCGCGGCGGCGGTGCACCCAGCCGGCGAAGCGCGCGCTCGAGCCGGCCCGGTCGGGAAGGGCCTGGCCGCACCACGCATCGCGGTAGCGGTTGGGCGCGAGGGCCGGGAACGCGGGCGGCGGCGAGCTCAACCGGTGAGCTCCTCGACTGCCTTCGCGGGATCGATGGGCCGCTGATCGCCGGAGTCCATCTCGCGGAGCTTCGCGCTCTGGTCCTCCTCGAGGATGAGCACGCGGCGGGCGCGCAGCCGGTCCGCGTGCTTCAGCTGTCCCTTCAGCCCACGGCCGGCGAGGTCCGCCTCGGCCGCGAGTCCGGAGTGGCGGAGCTCGGCGGCGAGCGCCGCAGCACGAGCGCGCACCGCGTCGGCCGCGGCGGCAACGAACACGTCAGGGGACGGCCCCTCGGGCGCCGCGGGGGAAGCGAGGACGATCCGCTCGATTCCTGCCGCCCAGCCCATCGCCGGCGTCGCCGGTCCGCCAAGCTCCTCGATGAGCCGGTCGTATCGCCCGCCGCCAGCCACCTGCGACTGGGCGCCGAGCTCGGCGCTGTGGAACTCGAAGAGCGTCCGCGTGTAGTAGTCGAGCCCGCGCACCAGCTTCGGCTCAATCGTGTATTCCACGCCCGCGGCGTCGAGAAGGGCGCGGACCTCGGCGAAGTGCTCCGCGTCGGCATCGTCGAGGCGATCGAGCATCGCGGGCGCCTCGGCCATGACGGCCTGCGTTCCCTCGTCGGCCGCGTCGAACGCGCGCATCGGGTTCTCGTCGATGCGCTCGCGGACGTCCTTCGAGAGGTCGGACTCGTGGGCGCGAAGGTAGGAGCGAAGCTCGTCGCGGTAGGCGGCACGGCTCTCCGGGGATCCCAGGCTGCCCAGCCGCAGCTCGAGCCCGCGGACGCCGAGCTCACTGAGTAGGGCGGCGAGCAGGCCGATCAGCTCGGCGTCGACGAGCGGCGAGTCGGACCCGATCGCCTCTGCGCCGACCTGGTGAAACTGGCGGTGGCGGCCAGCCTGCGGCGCCTCGTAACGGAAGTAGGGGCCGAGGTACCAGAGCTTCACCGGTTGCGCGAGCTTGTGCATACCGTGCTCGACGTATGCGCGGCAGACCGGAGCCGTGCCCTCGGGCCGCAGCGTGATGCTTCTGCCGCCGCGGTCCTCGAAGGTGAACATCTCCTTGCGCACCACGTCGGTCGCGGCGCCCACCGATCGCTCGAACAGCTCGGTGTCCTCGAAGATCGGCGTCTCGATCCGACCGTAGCCGGCGCGGCCGAGGACGTCGGCCGTTGCGTGCGCGACCTGCAGGCGCGCCGGCTCGTCGTCGGGGAGCACGTCGAACGTGCCCCGCGGGGCCTGGTAGCGGGCTGGCATCGCCGGGACGCTAGCGGGCCAGCTCGGCCAGGAACGGGTTCGAGGCCCGCTCCGCGCCGAGCGTCGTGACGCCCATGTGCCCCGGGTAGACGACCGTCTCCTCGGGGAGCCCGTCGACGAGGCCGCGGATGCTCTCGAGCAGCGTGCCCCAATCGCCACCGGGGAGGTCTGTTCGCCCCACCGACCCCTTGAAGAGCACGTCGCCGGAGAAGAGAGCCGTCTCGTCGGCGATCGAGTAGCTCACGTGCCCGGGGCTGTGCCCGGGGGTGAAGATGACGTCGATGTCGAGCCCCGCCAGGTCGAGCTCCTCACCGCCGGCCACCGTGTGGTCGGCGTCGTAGCTCTCGAACGGGCCGAAGCCGGGCCACGGCACGTAGGACATGATGTCCGCGAGCACAGGGACCTCGATCTCGGGGCACCAGACGGGGGCCCCGGTCGCCTTGGCGACCGGGGCGACGGCGCCGACGTGATCGAAGTGGGTGTGGGTCAGGAGGATCGCGTCGACGACGATCCCGAGCTCCTCGATCGCGCCGACGATCCGCTCGGGCTCGTCGCCGGGGTCCACGACAATGCCGCGGTCGGCCCCCTCACGACGGGCGACGTAGCAGTTCTCAGCGACTTGGCCGACGGTGAAGGACCGGACGTCCATCAGCCCTTGCCGTTCTTCTGCGCGGCTCGCTGCTTCTGCGCCTGACGGCGGGTGTAGAAGAAGCGCTCGATGTAATAGCCCATCGGGACATAGAGCGCGAGCATCAGCGCCGCGAGCGCAATGGCGCCACCGGGCGGCTGGTGGAAGGGCACGATCAAGAGGACGGCGAAGATGACGGCGCCGATCAGGGCGCGGTTCACCGCGCTCCGCCAAGTCGGCGGCCGATCGCGGCGATCGACGGTCTGGCTGCCCTTGCCCTTCGGCTTGCGCTTGCCCTTCATCTGGCTGCGGGCGCGCTCCCGCGCTTCCTGGCGGCTGCGCGGCCTCGGCCCTCCGCCTCGCCCGCGGTCGATTGAGCCGCCCTGGGTGCCGCGGTGCTTGCGTCGCCGGCGTCGCCTGGTCTGCGCCATCGAAGGTGATGCTACGAAACCGGGACGAGTGATCGCTGACCGACGTGCCCCCGGGGGCGGGGCAGGTCAAGCTGGGCGTCGAACGCGTCCGAAGCCAATAGCCCTAGCTATTCGCGAGGGCGCGGGTGGCGACCCAGCGAAGGGCTGCGCCGTCATCCGGGGGTGCGTGGGTCAGCGATCCCTCGTCGCGACGCGACGCTCGATCACGCCGGTCGCCGGGTCGAAGCCGGGAGTCGGAAAATCTGGCGGAAAGCCCTCGAGCGCGGCCTCCGGAACGAGGCCCACGATCTCGGCCTCGACGGCGTCTCCCCCCCGCTCGGCGGCAAGCGCGCACACGAGCTCGAACACGCGATGGAGCGGCACAGCGATCGGATCGTGGACGTTCGTCGAGACCTGAAGCCGCCCGCGGCCGAGGTCGACGGCTATAGCCCTGACACCCGGGAGGCCGCCCCCGGCCTCGCGGCTCCGCGCCGCGATCTCGCGCGCCGCCACCATGTCGAGACCCCGGAGGACGACGTTGAAGGCGGCCAGCGGCGGGCGCGCGGTGACGAGCGTCGCGCCGGCCGTGGGGTGCGGCTGCCCGGGTCCAAAGTCCGGGTGAAGCTCGCCTGTCGCCATCCGTCGCCCGAGCTCGGCCGGGCCGCCGTCACGGAAGAAGGCGCGCTCCCGCCGGCGCGGGTCCGTCGCGAGGTCGCCGTAGAGGAAGACCGGCACGCCCGCCTCGCGAGCAATGCTCTCGGCGAGCGCGATCGCAGCCTCTTTCGCGGTGTCGCGCTCGCCCGCGCTCAGCCAGACGAGCGGGCAGACGTCGAGGGCTCCGATCGCCGGGTGGGCTCCGGAGTGGGCGCGCATGTCGATCGCGTTCGCGGCGACGACGGCGCCGGCGACGAGGGCACCGCGAAGGCGCTCCGGCTCGCCGGCGAGCGTGAGGACGGATCGGTTGTGGACGCCGTCGGTATGGACGTCGAGCAGCACGACCCCCCGCGCGAACGCGTTCTCGAGCCCCTCGACGGCGGCGAGGTCGCGTCCCTCGGAGACGTTCGGGACAGCGAGCAAGCCGGGGCCTGCCTAGACGAGGAGCGCGCCGTCGCGCACGATCGGCGTGCCGTCGAGCGACACCGTGGGCCTCGTCACGACGGAGTCGAGGTGGACCGGGACCTGCACCGTCCCTCCGATACCGGCCGACGCGCCGAAGGCGACGTGGCACGTGCCCAGGATCTTCTCGTCCTCGAGGATCTCGCCGGTCAGGATCGCTTTCTCGTTCGTCCCGATCCCGAGCTCGGCGACCGTCGTGCCGGCGGGGCCGTGGGCGGTCAGGAGCTCGTAGAGGCGCTCGCCCGCACGGCCCGTCGCCTCGACCAGGTGGCCGCCCTCGACGGTGAGCCTGGCGGGCTCGGTGACCTTCCCGATCTGGGCAATCGATCCGTCGACGACCAGCACCCCCTCCCCGCCCGACGGTGAGATGAAGCCTTCGCCACACGGGAGGTTCCCGAAGGCGCCCGGCTCGGTGAGCTCACCCGCGTCCGGGATCGCCGGGCGGCCGGCGAGGTCGAGGCGGAGGTCGGAGCCGTTCGGGCAGGTGATCGTCGCCTCGCTCGCGGCCTCGAGCGCCTCAGCGAGGGCGTGGCCCCTGCGCCGCAGTCCCTCCATGTCGGCGCTCATCACCCTGGCGAGGAGCTCCTCGGTGACGCCGGGAAGGGTCGCCGCCCGGGCGCCGGCGTCGGTGGCCGCCTTTCGCGCCGCCGTGTGCGAGAGCGATTGGGCGGTCGGCGCGAGGACCACGTCCGCCGCGAGCATCGCCGCCGCGACCGTCGGCGGCGGCTCGGCCGCGTGCGAGCCTCGCTCGCCCATCACCGCGAGGACGGCGTCGCCTCCAGCGGCCTCGGCCTCCTCGCGCATGCGCTCGCCGATCTCGCGGGTCGCCGGGTTGCAGACCACCAGGACGTCCTCCCCCGCGCTCACGCCGAGGCACTCGCGAACGACGGCGCGGACCGCGCGATCGAGATCGTCCGTCACCGCGCGAACGTTAGACGGCGGGCGCCGCGCTACCGTCGCGGAAAGGATGTGGTGACGCGACCGTCCTTGCTGAAGCTCGGGTCGAGCGCGCCGGCCTTGGTGTAGCGGGCGATCGCGAAGGCGCGTCCCAGCCCCTGAGGCTTGGACGCACCGGTCGCGCCCACCGCCACGACGCGGCGCGTGAAGTCGGTGGCGACGCCACGTGCGTAGTCGGTGCCCTTCCCGAAGTTCGTGAAGGCGAGGCCCTTGGACCCGAAGCCCTGGTCCAGGAAGCCAGCCGTCGTGTAGCGGGCCACCGCGAACTTGTCGTGGGCGAAGCCGGCGACGACTGGCCTGGCCGAGATGTCGGTCGCGACCGCGCTCGCGGCCGCGGGTTTTCCCAACTCGGTCGTCGGAGTCCCCGTGCCGCCGAAGACCGGGTCGATGTTGAGGCTGTCGAAGTCGTACCGCGCCAGCGCGAAGTTGGAGCCGTTGCTGGATCCCGCCGCGAAGACGTTGCGACCGCTCGTGTCGAAGCCGAGCGACTGCGCGACCGGGACGCCGACGGCGCCGGGGAACTGCGTCACGACCGACTGCTGAACGGCTCCCGTTCCGTCGTAGCGGACGACCGCGAAACCGGCTGTCTGCGGGTCGCCCTCGTCCCCGAAGCCAGAGGCGAACACCTCGCCCGAGGGGGCGACGATCGCCGAGTAGGCGCGTGACTCCGTTCCAACGTGCGTGGTCACGAGGCCGCTCGAGCCAAACGCCTTGTCGACCTCGCCCATCGGGGTGAAGCGAGTCAGGGCGAAGCAGGTATCGGCGCCGGCAGCGTTGCCGCACCCGAGCCCCGCGACGACGATCTTGTTGTTGAACCCGACCGCGATCGCGTTGGCGGCCGGCCGGCTCCCCGAGGGAACCTTCCGCGTCGCGACCCCGTGCTTGCCGAAGTGCCGATCAACCGCCCCGCTGGGCTTGAAGCGGACGACCGCGAAGCCGGACTTGCGGTTTCCCGCCACGTCGATGCGCCCCTTGGCGTCGATCGCAACCGTCCGGCCTCCCCCGCGAATCGGGCGCGCGAGCTTCGTCGTCACCTTCCCTCGGTCCCCGAACGATCGATCCAGCTTCCCGCTGTCCTTGTACCGAGCGAGTGCGATCCTCCCGTTGGCCGTCCCGGCGACCACGATGCGCCCCTTCAGGTCCAGTGCGACGCCCGTCGCCGACGTCGACCTCCTCGTCTTCGCCGCGCGGCCCTTCCCCGACGCCGCCACCGGACCGGCACCGGCGACAAGAACCGTCACCACGAGGACGAAGCCCAGCGCGAACGCCGAAATGCGTCGACCCTGACGACGGAATTCGTCGTTCGCGCGGCCGCGCCGATTGAGCATTTCCTGCCGTCGAATCAAGTCTCTGGGTCCCGCCTCCCGCCGCTACGCTTCGCTCCCCGGCCGGAGTAGCTCAGTCGGTTAGAGCAGCGGAATCATAATCCGCGTGTCGGGGGTTCGAGTCCCTCCTCCGGCACTCTGCCCCGCTAGGCGTCGTCTTCCGTGAAGAGCTCGGGACGGGATTCCGTGTACTGGTGCGCCAGGCGCTTCGGGGCGCGATCGAGCCACGCCTCCACGACGACCTCCTCGAGGACCTCGAGCGAGACGTGGTCGAGCTTCACGAGAACCGCCGCGTAGCCGTCGAAGTGCGGGATCGTGAAGAAGGCTTCGGGGTCGTCGGCGATCAGGGCCTCCTTCGCCAGCAGGTCCGCGACGCGTGCGCCGAGGATCGGCCCGTCGGGCGCGACGCCGCCAAGGTCCTCGACGTCCTTGTCGCCGAGCGGCCGCTCCCACACGAACCCCTTGCCGCGCACGCGCCAGAAGGCGTGGCCTCGGGAGGTGTGTTCGTCGACGTCGGGCAGCTTGCCGACGATCCGCCGCACGTCGTCCCACGTCGCCATCAGCGACGGCGCGCTAGCTCGTCGCCAGCCCGATCGCCAGGAAGATGAAGCCGGACATCACTCCCAGGAAGAGGCCCGTCGCCGCGCCCGAGAGGGCGCTCGAGCTGCGTGAGCGCGCGCCGATCACGAGCCCCGCGAGGAGCCCTACTCCCACGAATCCGGCGCCGAACCAGAAGATGCCTGGCATCGCGGCGCGAGATTACCCGACGGGTGGGCGCGCATGCCCCGACGCGGGTGAGCGGTTACGCAAACGACTTGCGTAACAGTTATCCTCGCCGCGATGCCGCGCCCCCCCCACGTCCGCAACGCGGTCGCCGAGCTCGTCGAGGGCAGCGCGCGACACGACTGGTCGATCGAGGAGATCGGCGAGGAGCTTTCCGCGCGGGGCGCGGGCGCCGACTTCTCCTCCCTCTTCCGGGCCGTGGAGGCGCTCGTGGCCGACGGCCTCCTGAGAAAGGTGGAGCTCGGCACCTCGGGCAGCCGCTTCGAGCGCGCCTCGGAGCATCACGAGCACGTGCGATGCGACGGCTGCGGCGAGGTCGCCGCGGTCTCCGGCTGCGTGGTCAAGGACGTGGTCCCGGCGGTCGAGCGCTCCACCGGCTTCGCGGTGACCGGTCACGAGATCCTCTTCCGGGGCCTCTGCCCCGCCTGCGCGTCGGGGCCGGGAGGCTGAATGGTCCTCGTCCTCGCCTCGGCGTCGCTCACCTTCTGCTCGACGATGTTCGGCGGCCTGGCCGCGCTGCGCTGGCCAGCTCGCACCGAGCTCTTGATGGCCCTCGCCGGAGGGGTCGTGCTCGGCGCCGCGCTCTTCGACCTGCTCCCCGAGGCGGTGGAGCGGGCCACGCAGCTCGGCATGTCGGTGCGGGTCCCGATCGGGAGCGTGCTCGCGGGGTTCCTCGTCTTCTACGTCGTCGAGCGGTTCATCCACCGTCACGACGAGCACGGCCACCTGACGGGCCCCGACCCGGCCGGCCTCGCCGGCGCGACGGGCTTCGTCGTCCACTCGTTCTTCGACGGCCTCGCGATCGGCCTCGGCTTCCAGATCGACACCGGAGTTGGGCTGATCGTCACCGCGGCGGTGGTCGGGCACGACTTCTCCGACGGCCTCAACACCGTCTCCTACCTGGTTGCGCACCGCCATCCGGAAGCGCGATCAAGGCGCTTTCTGATCGCCGACGCGGTCGCCCCGCTGGTCGGCGCCGTCGTCGCGACGCTCCTTCCGATCCCCGACGAGGTCTTCCCGGTGGCCCTGGGCTTCTTCTCCGGGCTCTTCATCTACGCGGCGACCGTGAACCTCCTCCCGAGCTCACAGGGGCTGGCCGCCTCGCAGGCGATCCCGGCGACGCTCGCGGGCGCGGCGGCGATGCTCGCGATCTCGCAATTCGCCTGAACGGCGCGGCGTTTTCGGTTAGGCTCACCCGCGGTGGGACGGACCCCGCGCAACCTGGGAGTACTCGCGATTGCTGCGACCGCGCTGGCGATCCCCGCCTCCGCGTCGGCCAAGGGCTTCACCGACGGCGTCACCGCGGGCGAGGTCAGCGACACCTCGGCGATCATCTGGGCCCAGACGAAGAAGCCTGGGAAGGTCGTCGGAGTCGTGATCCCGAAGTCGGGCAAGTCCATCCATCTCGCGGGCCTGAGGGCCAAGAAGGGGAACGACAACACCGTCCAGACGAAGGTGAAGGGGCTCAAGCCCGGGACCGACTACCGCTACCAGTTCTGCCTCCTCAAGGCGAAGAGCTCGTGCAGCGACAAGGGTGAGTTCCAGACCGCGCCGAAGCGGTCGCAGAACGCGACCATCCGCTTCGCCTACTCCGGTGACGAGACCGGCGTTGCCAAGAAGGGCCAGAAGAAGCCCGCGTTCGGTGACTTCAAGGCCTTCAAGTCGATGGCCGGCGAGCACAACGACTTCAACATCGACTTCGGCGACACGATCTACTCGGACCCCGAGGTGCCGAACATCAAGACGGCGCTGACCGAGAAGCAGAAGTGGCAGATGTACCGCAAGAAGCTGGCCGTCAAGAACATGCGCAAGGTCCGCGAGGCCGCCGGCATCTACAACCACTGGGACGATCACGAGTTCATCAACGACTTCTCGGTCGCGGAGGACGGAAAGGCGCTCTACAAGGCCGGGGTCAGCGCCTTCCGCACTTACATGCCGGTCACCTACACCAAGAAGACGGGGATCTACCGAAGCGAGCGCTGGGGCAAGAACCTCGAGATCTTCTTCCTCGACGAGCGCTCGTTCCGCAGCGCCAAGGCGTCGGCGAACGGCGTTTGCGACAACCCCTCAACCCCGGGCTCCCCCGACCTGGCGCCCACCGCCCCCCAGGCCACGCGGGACCTGTTCGCAGCGCTCGTTCCCGCGCTCTCGACGCCGGTTACGCAGGCCTGCCTCAACACGATCAACAGCCCGAACCGCACCTTCCTCGGCAAGAGGCAGCTCGCCACGTTCCTGAACGCCGTCAAGTCGTCGGACGCGACCTGGAAGGTCGTCATGAACGAGACCCCGATCCAGCAGTTCTACGCGCTGCCTTATGACCGCTGGGAGGGCTATGCGTACGAGCGCCTCCAGCTCCTCAACGGGCTTCAGGCGGCGAACGTCGACCACCTCGTGTTCCTGACGACCGACACCCACGCGTCGTTTGCCAACGTGGTTCGCGACCGCACGCTGCCGGGCGACTCGGCTCCTTCGAACGCGCCGGCGACGCCCACTGACACGCCCTACAGCGACTTCATCATCGGCCCAGTCGCGACCAAGACCTTCGACACGGAGATCGACGACACCGTCGGGCAGCCGGGAAGCGGCCACCTCGTGGGCCAGTTCTTCTTCAAGCCCCCGCCGCCGAACGGCGTCGGCATGGAGTGCGCGCAGGGGAACCTGAACAGCTATGCCGAGGTGACGGTCACCTCGGGCACGCTCAAGATCGATTACAAGAACGAGAACGGCGGCCCGGTCACCGATGAGGTTGACCACACGAAGTGCGGGCCGTACACCCTCACGCACTAAGCACGCGTTAATCCGGCCTGCGGCGGTCAGCCGCCGCGGCAAACCTGCCGATAAGAGCCTGCATGGCAGGAAGGGCTGCACGCATGCTTGTTTGGCCGAGCATCGCGCTTGCGATCGCCGGCACCCTCCTGCACGTCGCCTGGATGCACGGCCTCGGGCACCCCTCGCTCGACACGCTGATCGACGAGTGGGTCTACAACGCCGTGGTCGCGCTCGCCGGCGTGGCGTGTCTGCTGCGGGCCGTCGCGATCCGGTCAGGCCGCGGCCCGTGGATCGCGTTCGGGCTCGGCCTGCTCTCTTGGACCGCCGGCGACGCCTACTGGTCCGTCAAGTTCGAGAACGCCAGCCACGTCCCGGCGCCGTCTTGGGCCGACGCGGGCTTCCTGGCGACACTCGGTCTCTTCTATGTCGGGATCGCGCTGCTCCTTCGCCAGCGGATCCGCTCCTGGACGCTCGGCCGCGTGTTCGATGCCGCGATCGTCGGCCTCGCGGGCGCAACGATCGCGGCCGCGTTCCTCGGCCCCGCCCTCGTCGGCCTCATGGACGGCGACTCGGGGACCGTGTTCACGAACCTCGCCTACCCGGTTATGGACCTGGCGCTCCTCGCTGCTGTCTTCGGCGGGCTGGCCGCCGTGGAGTGGCGGAGCTCGAGGTCGCTACTGCTCGTCGCCGGTGGCCTTCTCATCTGGGCGGTAGCCGACACCTGGTACTTCTACCTCGACGCCACCAGCATGTACGAGGGTGGCTTCATCGACACGCTGTGGCTGCTGGGCGCCCTTGCGATCGCCGTTGCCGCCGCGACGTCAACGGCGCAACCGAGGCCGCGTCGCGAGCGCTACCGCGCGTCGATCGTCCCTCCCGCGCTGGCCGCGCTCGTCGCGGTCGCGGCGCTCGTATGGGATCACTTCGCGCCTCGATCCGACGCAGTCGCCTGGCTGGCGGGCGCGACGCTCGTCGTGGTGACGGTCCGCCTGGTCCTGAGCTATCGCGAGAACGCCGCCCTGGTCTCGGCGCTTCAGCGTGAGAGCGTGACCGACGCTCTGACCGGCCTTGGCAATCGGCGCGAGCTCTTCGCCGAGCTCGAGCATCTCCTCGACCGCGGGGGCGCTCGCGGTCCGTACGTCCTCGCACTCTTCGACCTGGATGGGTTCAAGAACTACAACGATGCCTTCGGGCATCCCGCCGGTGACGCGCTCCTGCGGCGGCTGGGCTTGCGCCTCGCGGAGCGAGCAGCCCCGTACGGTGCCGCCTACCGGCTCGGCGGGGATGAGTTCTGCGTGATCGCCAAGGCGGCTCCTGGCACCGCCGAGATGCTCACGTCGCGTGCGCGCGCCGCGCTGGCCGAGGCAGGCGAGGGGTTCGAGATATCGGCCTCGGCCGGTGCGGCCGCGATCCCCGAGGAGGCCCGCACCGCCCGGGAAGCTCTCCGGCTGGCCGACCGCCGCATGTACGCGGAGAAGAACGGCCGGGCCGGGCGCAACGAGCACGTGACCCGCAGCCTGCTGCTTCAGATCCTCCGTGACCGCGAGCCGAGCCTGAGCGATCACCAGCGCGGAGTCGCGACGCTGGCTCGGAGGCTGGCGCGTGAGATCCGCCTGGACGCGGAGCAGATCGACGTGATCTCGCGTGCGGCCGAGTTGCACGACGTCGGCAAGATCGCGATCCCTGACGAGATCCTCTCCAAGCGCGGCCCGTTGACCCAAGGCGAACGCGAGCTGATGGAGACCCACACGCTGGTCGGCGAGCGGATACTCACGGCCGCGCCCGCGATGGCGCCCGTGGCGGCGATCGTTCGCCACTCGCACGAGCGGTGGGACGGCGCCGGGTACCCGGACGGACTCGGCGGTGAGGACATTCCGGTCGGCTCGAGGCTCATCTTCATCTGCGACAGCTTCGAGGCGATGACGACCGGCCGGCCCTACCGGGGGGCGAGCAGCGTCGAGGATGCGATCGCGGAGCTGCGCCGGTGCGCGGGAAGCCAGTTCGATCCGCGCCTCGTCGAGTTCTTCTGCTCCTCCATCGCGCCGCAGATCGCGCTCGAGCGTGCGGCGGGCACGCTTCCCGTCGACGCGAGCTAGCGCGACCCTAGCTCGTTAGCCTCGGATCGGTGGACCGCCGCTCCCGCGCGACCTCGATCTCGCTCGTCCTGGGCTCCGTCCTCTCGGTCCAAACCGGCGCGGCCGCGGCGACGACGCTGTTCGTCCACGTCGGCCCGGCCGGGGCCGTGCTGTTGCGAACCGCGTTTGCCGCCCTGGCGCTCGCCGCTCTCTGGCGCCCCTCCTTCCGCGGCCACGACCCACGCGCGATGCGACTCGTCGTGCTGCTCGGCATCGCGCTGGCGGGGATGAACCTGAGCTTCTACGCCGCGCTCGACCGGATCCCGCTCGGCGTCGCGGTCACCTTCGAGTTCATCGGGCCGCTCGGCGTCGCCATCGCGGGATCGAGACGGCCCGTCGACTTCGCCTGGGCCCTCTTCGCCGCCGCCGGAATTGCGCTCTTCTCGCCGGGGATCGGGAGCTCGCTCGACGCGCTCGGCGTGGGCTTCGCTCTCCTCGCAGGGGTTTTCTGGGCCGCCTACATCTATCTGACGGCGAAGGTGGGCCGAGCGTTCCGACGGGGCGACGGCCTCGCCCTGGCGATGGTGGTGTCGTCAGTCATCCTTCTTCCCGGCGGGGTCGCCGGCGGGGGAGGCGATCTGCTCGACATCTCCGTGCTCGCCGTCGGCGCCGGCGTCGCCCTGCTGAGCTCGGCGATCCCCTATTCGCTCGAGCTCGAGGCTTTGCGCCGGCTGTCCGAGAGCACGTTCGGCGTGCTGATGAGCATCGAGCCCGCCGTCGCCGCATTGGTCGGCCTCGCGTTCCTGGACCAGACGCTCCCGGCCCGTGAGTTCGTTGCGATCGGGCTCGTGGTCATCGCGAGCGCCGGTGCGCTCGGAACCGCGCGCGCTCCCGCGCCGGTCGAGGCGTAGTCAGGTGGTGGCCGTTGAATAACTTGCGGGCGCCTGACGGCGCCCTGACGCGCTGCTTTCGGAGCTATAGCTCCTCAAGACAAACTCTGCGCAGCGCTCGGCGATCATGACCGTCGGCGCGTGGGTGTTGCCGGAGGTCACCCGTGGCATCACCGAGGCGTCCGCCACCCGAAGCGCCTCGATCCCGTGGAAGCGGAGCTCCGGATCGACCACGCCCTCGCCGGGTGGGCCGATTCGGCACGTGCAGCTCGGGTGGTATTCGTGCTCGCACGTCGCGCGCAGCCATGCGATGAGCGAGTTGCGGTCGGTGATTCCCTGGCCTGGGTTGAGCTCCTCGTCCAGCAGCGGCGCGAGCGGGGGCGTCGCGGCGATCTCGCGGATGAGCTCGATCGCGCGCATGAACGCGTCGATCTCCTCGTCGTGCGAGAGCATGTTGTTGAGGATCCGGGGGTGATCCGTCGGGTCCGCCGAGCGAAGCCGGACCGACCCGCGCGACTGCGGGCCGAGGTAGGCGGCGGCGATCGTCATCGCGGGCGCGCCGGTCTTGCGGAAGCCGTGCTCCCAGAAGTACACCGGGGCGAAGGGGATCTGAAAGTCCGGCGCCGGGCAGCGAATCGTCGGAGCGCCAGTGGATGAGCGCCTCGGCCACGGTCGAGGAGAGCTTGCCGCGGTGCGTCGCGACCCACTGCGCGGCGTACTTGGGATGGGTGGCGTCGTCGAGCGTCGGCAGCTCGCGGGTGCGCCAGTTGAGGAAGGCCATCGGGTGCTCCATCAGGTTCTCGCCCACGGCCCGAGAGTCGGCTACGACCTCGATCCCGTGCTCGCGCAGCTGGTCGGCGGGCCCAAGGCCGGAGAGCATGAGGAGCTGCGGCGAGCCGTAGGCGCCCGCGGCGACGATCACCTCGCGCTCCGCGCGGGCGCGCTCGACCCGGCCGCCCCGCGAGTACTCGACGCCGGTCGCCCGGCCGCGCTCGACGATGACGCGGTGGGCCAGGGCTTTCGCGGCCACCTGAAGCGAGTCGCGCTTTCGGGCCGGACGGAGGAACGCGTCGGCCGCCGACCAGCGGCGGCCACCCTTGGTCGTCGTCTGCATCACGCCCCGCGCCGTCCTGGCGCGCGCCGTTGAAGTCGGGGTTCCGCTCGATGCCGAGCGCCGCCGCCGAGTCGATGAACCGGTCGCAGTGCGGCGAGAGCCAGCGCTTCGCGGTGACGTGGAGCTCGCCCGAGGTCCCGTGGTAGGAGTCCGCGATCTCGGCGTTCCGCTCCGACCGCTTGAAGTACGGCAGGACCTCGTCGTAGGACCAGCCGTCCGCGCCGTCGTCGGCCGCCCACCGGTCATAGTCGGACCGATGTCCCCGGATGTACATCATCGCGTTCATCGACGAGGAGCCGCCGAGCATCCGACCCCGCGGCAGGTAGATGCGGCGGCCGTAGAGAGCCGGCTCGGGCTCGGACATGTAGTTCCAGTCGCGCACGGTCTGGAAGGTCGCGGGGAACGCGGCCGGGGCGCGAACCGCGATGTTGCGGTCGGAGCCTCCGGCCTCGAGCAGCAGGACGCGCGAGCCGTCGGCGCTGAGGCGATTGGCGAGCACGCACCCCGCGGATCCGGCGCCGACGATCACGTAGTCGAAGCTCTCCATGCCTCGGTCAAGAGCCTAACCGTCCGTGGACGGCGGGCGCCGGGCCAGATGACGGAGTTCTTCGACGTGCTGCGCCGGCCCGCCGGCAGGATCCACCTCGCCGGGGAGCACACGGACGACCGCTTCCCCGGCTACATGGAGGGCGCCATCCGCAGCGGGCTGCGCGCCGCCACCGCGATCGACCGCGCCTCCTAGTCGGAGTTTGAGTCCGCGGGAGGCCGCTCCTCGAATCCGGGGCACTCCCGCACGGGCAGGCGGGGGTAGCGCGGAAACGCCGGGTCGGTCCGCGAGCGCTCGCAGAGCGAGAACTCCGAGCCGCGCGTGTTGCGGATGAGCCGCTGGTGGACGCAGCGATCGCACAGCCCGGCGGGTGGTCCCGCCATGCGCGCAGTATCGCGGCGCGGCAATACTTCACTTTGTATAGTCACTTTCGATGGCGACCTTCTGGCGGCTGCTCGGATTCCTGCGCCCGTACCGCCGCTCCGTGATCGCCTCGCTGCTCTTCGCCTGGGCGGCGATGGGGATGACCGTGCTCATCCCCTATCTGGTCGGGCGAACCGTGAACGCGATCGAGCGCCACGACTCGAGCGCGATCCTGCCGCTGGCGCTGGCCATCCTCGGGGCGGCGGCGCTGCGGCTCGGGCTCACGTTCGTTCGCCGCCTGATCGCCGGGAAGGTCTCGGTCAGCGTCGAGTACGACCTGCGCGAGCGCTTCTACGCGCACCTGCAGCGGCTCGAGCTCGGGTTCTTCGACGGCCAGCAGACCGGCCAGCTCATGTCGCGCGCGACGGTCGACCTGCAGTCGATCCGCTTCTTCCTCGGCTACGGGCTCATCTTCCTGACTCAGAACGCGTTGACGCTGCTGCTCGCGGGCGCGGTGATGTTCGCGATCAAGCCCGACCTCGCCGCGCTGGCGCTGCTCCCGGTGCCGATCGTCGTCCTGACGGCGATGCGCTACAGCCGGCGCTCGCGGCCCGCCGTGCAGGAGATCGCAGCAGCGGCTGGCCGAGCTGACCGCCGAGGTCGAGGAGTCGATCTCCGGCATCCGGATCGTGAAGGCCTTCGCCCGCGAGGGCCACATGCTGGACCGGTTCCGCCACGCCGTCGGGCGCGTCTTCGACCAGAACGTCTACTCGACGCGCCTCAGCGCCTTCTACGCCCCGCTCCTCGGGTTCCTGCCGAGCCTCGGCCTGGCGGTGATCCTCCTCGTCGGCGGGCGCGAGGTGATCAATGGCGGCCTCAGCCTCGGCAACTTCACCGCCTTCTACACCTATCTGCTGATGCTCATCGCGCCGATGCGCATCCTCGGCACGGCGCTCGGAATGGCGCAGCGAGCGGTCGCATCGGGCAACCGGATGTTCGAGATCCTCGACCGCGAGCCGCAGGATCGAGAGCGCGCCGGGCGCGCCGCCGCTTCCGGACGGCCCGGGCCGAGTGGCGCTGCGGAACGTCGGACTCACCTACCGCGACGTTCCCGCGCTTCGCGACGTCGACCTCGACGTGAGGCCGGGGGGACCGTAGCGGTCGTCGGGCCGAGCGGCTCCGGGAAGACGAGCCTCGTCGCCCTCCTGGCGCGGCTCTATGACCCCACGGAGGGCTCGGTGCGAGATCGACGGCGCCGACCTGCGCGAGGTGGAGCTCGAGCTCGCTCCGCTCCCACGTCGCGTTCGTCGCCGACGACAGCTTCCTGTTCTCCGCCTCGGTCGCTGAGAACATCGCCTACGCGCAGCCCGGCGGCAGGCGGCGAGGACATCGAGCGGGCGGCGCGGCGCGCTCAGGCGCACGGATTCATCACGCGTCTGCCCGATGGCTACGACACCGTCATCGGCGAGCGGGGGCTGACGCTCTCGGGCGGCCAGCGCCAGCGGATCGCGATCGCGCGCGCGCTTGTCGCGAACCCGCGAATCCTCGTGCTCGACGATGCGACGTCGTCGGTCGACGCCCGCACCGAGGCCGCGATCCGCCGGGGCCTTGCCGAGGTGATGGCCGGGCGGACGACGTTCATCGTCGCCCACCGCCTGTCGACGATCTCGCTCGCCGACGAGATCGTCGTGATCGACGCCGGCGAGATCGTCGACCGCGGCACCCACGAGGAGCTGCTCGAGCGCTGCCCGCTCTACGCCGAGATCGCGGACCACGGGACGGAGGACTCCGTCTACCTGCAGCGCGACCTCGAGGAGCGGGCGGAGGTGGCGAGGCTGTGAGGGCCAGCTCGAGAGAGAACGGCGATCGCAGGTCGGATTCCGTGACCGAGCGGGATCCGGAGATCCAGGGCTCGGACGTGGCCGAGCAGACCGAGGACGACGCCAACCAGCCCGGGAGGCTCGCCGGGACGCTCCTGCTGCTGCGTGACCTCTGGAGGCTGATCCGAGGCGAGGACCAGCGCGGGCGCAAGGTCCGCTGGATGCTGGGCCTGCTCCGGCCCTACCGACGGCGGGTGATCGTGATGCTCGTGGCGCTGGTGATCGCAACGGCCGCCGGGCTCGCGCCGCCGTACCTCGCGGGGCTCGCGATCGACAAGGGGATAAAGCCGGGCGACATCTCGGCCCTCGACCTGATCGTCGCCGCGTTCGTCGCCTCGGCCCTTATCTACTGGCTGGCGAGCTTCGCGCAGAGCTACCTCACCGGCTGGGTCGGGGAGCGGGCGCTCCAGGACCTGCGCGAGGAGATCTACGTCCACCTCCAGGGGATGTCGATCGGGTTCTTCACGCGGCGGAAGCCGGGGGTGCTGATCTCGCGACTGACCAACGATGTGGAGGCGCTCAACAACCTGGTCACCGACGGAGTGGTGACGCTCTTCTCGAGTGTGCTGACCCTCGTCGGCGTGGTGGTGATTCTGCTCTTCCTCGATTTCAAGCTCGCGCTGGTGACCTTCATCACCTTTCCCCTGCTCGCGATCGGCAGCGTCATCTTCCGCGTCGTCTCGACGGGCGCGTACCGGCGCACGCGCGAGACGATCGCCTCAATCACCGCCTACCTGCAGGAGACGCTCTCGGGTGTGCGGGTCGTGCGGAGCTTCGCGCAGGAGCCGCGGCATCTGGACAGGATGGGCGAGCTCAATGAGAGCAACCGGCAGGCGAACATGACCACCGTCTACCTCAACGCGAGCTACTTCCCGGCGGTCGAGCTCCTGTCGGCGATCGGGATTGCGGCGATCCTGCTCTACGGCGGCTACCGGGTGATCGACGGCGACATCGCGATCGGGATCCTGGTGGCGTTCGTCGGCTACCTGCAGCAGTTCTTCGACCCGATCCAGCAGATCTCGCAGCTGTACACCACCTATCAGCAGGGCATGGCGGCGCTCGACAAGATCTTCGAGCTGCTCGACACGCCGCCCGACATGGTCGACGCGCCCGACGCGCGCGACCCGGGCCAGATCCGGGGCGAGCTGGAGCTCGATGGCGTGTGGTTCTCCTACGCGGCCGACGCGGCACGGGCGATAGAGGCCGAGGGCGGGGTCGCCGCCGAGGCCTCGTTGGACGAGGCCCCCGAGGAGGCAGCCGGCGCGGGCTCCGAGGACGGCGCAAGTGGCTGGGCGCTCAGCGAGATCGACCTGCACGTGCCCGCGGGCCAGACGGTCGCCCTCGTCGGCGAGACGGGCGCCGGCAAGTCGACCTTCGCAAAGCTGGTGGCTCGCTTCTACGACCCGCAGCGCGGGCGAGTGCTCGTCGACGGCACGGACCTGCGCGAGCTGCAGATGCGCGGGCTCCGCGCGCAGCTCGGCATCGTCCCCCAGGAGGGGTTCCTGTTCTCGGGCACGGTTCGGGAGAACATCGCCTTCGGCCGGCCGGACGCGAGCGAGGAGGACGTCGACGCGGCGGTTCGCGCCGTGGGGGCAAACGAGTTCGTCGCCCAGCTGCCCGACGGGCTCAAGACCGAGATCGGCGAGCGCGGCGTGCAGCTCTCAGCGGGACAGCGCCAGCTCGTCGCGTTCGCCCGGGCCCTGCTCGCCCAGCCGCGGATCCTCATCCTCGACGAGGCGACGTCGAACGTCGACGTACGGACCGAGCGCGTGATCGAGCACGGGCTCGAGCGCCTTTTGGCCGGGCGGACGGCGATCGTGATCGCCCACCGGCTGTCGACGATTCGCCGGGCCGGGCGGATCGTGGTCCTGGAGCACGGGCGGATCGTCGAGTCCGGGACGCACGAGGAGCTGCTCGAGGCGGGCGGGCGCTACGCGCGCCTCTACGGGACCTGGCAGGAGTTTTCGGCCGCTTAGCCGGCGCCGACGCCGCCCGAGCTGCCGCCGCCGGTGCCCCCGCCGGTGCCCCCGCCGGCCGGGGGAGCGCCGGTGCCCCCGCCTGCGCCGGCCGGTGGGGCCGGGGCGGGCGTCGGGGCCGGAGCAGGAGTCGGTGTGACCGGGGTAACGGGCGTCACCGGGGTGGCCGGCGTGGGCGTCCCGCCGGTCCCACCCGTGCCGTTGCCGCTGCCGGCCGGCGTCGTCCCTGACGGGGTCGAGGAGCCGGCGCAAGCCTGCATCCCGAATGCGCGGGCGGCGTTCTCGGCATTGGTGGTGGCCGAGTCGACCGCCGCGGCGGCGGTTGTGGAGTCGCCCCCGGACCGAAGCGCCTGGGACTCCTGCTGGAGCGCGGTCACCTGGTCCTGGAGGGCGGCGAGGTAGCGGTTGAGCTGCGGCCCGCCGGAGTCGGGCGAGCCGAGCGACTTCAGGCTCTGAAGCTGGCCCTTGACGATCGCGAGCTCCTGCGAGACGGTGACGTTTCCGGCCGCGCCCGCGCTGGCGGCGGGAAGGGCCTTGACGGCGGTGTTGGCCTCGGCGCAGATCGCGTCGGCCTGCTTGATGAAGGCGTCCTTGCTCAGCGCCCCCGTGGTCGAGCTCCCGGTCGAGACGGTGTCGATCGAGCTGGTCGACGAGTCGCCCCCGCCGCAGCCGGCGACCGCCGCCGCCACGCTCAGCGCGAAAGTGCCTGCGAGGAGCGGCTTTTTGGTACCTGCCATAGTGAAATCAAGGTAACAGAGGTGCGGGCGGACTCCGTCGTTACCCGATCTCCCGCGAAAAGCACGCCTCAGGCCGCCTTCGGGCGGCGATGCCCGTTCCGCCCGCCGTAGTTCGGCGTCTGCGAGTGACAGTTGGCGCAAAGGAGCTGAAGGTTCTCGATTCGGTTGTCCAGCCCGTTGCCATTGACGTGGTGGAGTGCCATCGTCAGCGGCTCGCCGAGCCATTCCGTGATCCCGCAACTCTCGCACTGGTTCCGCTTCAGTCCGGCCGCGATGAGCCGCGCCTTGAGGTGGGTCCTCTGAGTGCGGCGCCCGACCACGAGCAGCTTCTCAAGCGGAATGACGGCTTCACGCGGAACGACGTCCCCGCGATCGACGGCGTCCCGCCATGTCTCGCCGCAGAACCCGAAGCGCCGCAGGCACTCGTTTCGGGAGAGGCCATCGGCATCGATCGCAGCCTGAACCTCCTCCCAGTCGTAGCGGCGGGCAAATCTTGGATCGGCTCGATGCCCCAGGCTCCGGGCGTGATAGGCCACAGTGGACTTGGTGAGCGACAGCGCTCGCGCAATCTCGGCCTGCGTCCGGCCATCGGCCAGTAGCCCCTCAACGCGATCTCGCGTGGCCCGGCGAAGCTCGCCGCTGCTTCGCCCGCGTGGAACCAGATCGCCGCGTACCACGGCTTTGTCCCACGCGCCGTACGTGAACCCAAACTCGTCGCGACACTCGTCAATGGTGTGCCCAAGGTCGTAGTAGGCCTGAACCGCTGCCCAGTCCGTTGTCGACGTTCGCCGTCGCGCATCCGGGAACCCCAGAATCCGAGCATGACGCGTGATTGTGCTCGGACTGACTCCCAGAGCCGCAGCAATCCGCACGCGTGGAACCCCGTTCTCGAGCATCTCCTTGATTCGCTCCCGCATACGAACGCATGTTCCCATCGGGGCCGGATGGAATGGCGCCCGCGATTCGAACTGCGGGGGAAGGAATCGAACCTTCGTTTCCGGAACCAGAATCCGGCGTCTTGCCGCTAGACGACCCCGCATGGGACGACGTTAGGCAGCCTAGCGAGCTAGCCGATCTCTTCCAGATCGCTCTCGGTGTCCCCGAGCGTCTCCCCCAGTCCCTCCACGTCGACGCCCTCCTCGATCATCCGCCTCGCGTGGGTCAGGTCCTCCGAGCGGCCGACGGCGATCGCCGCCACGACCTTGCCGCCGGAGATGTAGAAGGCGCTCCACTCGCCCGAGTCGCGGTCGCCGCGCCAGACGATGTCGTCCCACTCCGAGGCCGGTCCCACGTACTCGAGGCTCGTCCAGTCGGCGAGGTCGCTGAAGAAGTAGGGCAGCTCCCTGTACGGCTCGGTCTCCCCGGCCATCGCGGCACCCGCGTGGCGGCCCTGCTGCAGCGCGACGTCCCAGTGCTCGACCCGAAGCCTCCGCCCGTGGACGACGCTGTCGTACGAGCAGCAGTCGCCCGCCGCGAAGATCCCCTCGACGGAGCTCTCCAGCTTGGAGTCGCAGACGATCCCGTTGTCGACGGCGAGCCCCCCGCGCTCGGCAAGCATCGTCTCGGGGTGCACGCCGGCGCCGATGACGACCGTGTCGCACTCGATCTCGCGGCCCGCCTTCGTGCGGATCGCCCTCACCCGGTCGGAGCCGAGGAACGACTCGATCTCCTCACCGCCGAAGAGCTCGATCCCGTGCGAGGCGAGCACGTCGTGGAAGTAGCGCCCCACCTCATCGCCGAAGGCGTTCGACATCGCCACCTGCTCCAGCATCACGATGGTGCACTTCGCACCTTTGGCGGTGAGCGATGCCGCCACCTCGCTGCCGATGTAGCTGCCACCGATCAGCACCACGTGCTCGGAGCCGGCCGCGTCCTCGCGGATCGCGTCGGAGTTGCCGAGCGTCCTCAGGTAGTGGATCCCCTCCAGCCGCGCCCCCTCAAGGTGATGCAGGATGTTGACCCGCGCGCCGGTGGCGACAAGGGCTTTCCGGAACTTCACCTCTTCGTGTGGCAGCTTCGCCGTGCGCGCCGCGGCATCCATCGACATCACACTCGTCTCGGTGAGCAGCTCGACGCCGTTGCGCTCGTACCAATCGACGGGGTTGACGTACGCGTCGCTGCGCCCGGCCTCCCCGCGCAGGTACTCCTTCGAGAGCGGCGGACGCTCGTACGGTGGGTCGGGCTCGCGGCCCGCCAGGAGGATCGACCCGTCGGCGCCCCGCTTGCGCAGCTCGGCGGCGCAGTTGGCGGCCGCCATGCCTCCGCCGATCAGCAGATAGTCGACCTCTCGCATCGTCCCCGTCCTACCCCGTCGACGGCCGACTCAGACCTGTCCGTCGGGCCCGAAGTAGGCGGTGAGGTCCTCCTCGACGCGAGGGTCGAGCACCGCCAGCACCTCGTCGCCGGCCTCGAGCACGGTGTCCGGACCGGGGACGAACCCCCGATCCTCGCGCACAACCGAGATCAGGAGACTCCCCTCGGGCATATCGAGGTCGGCGACCCGATTGCCGGCGGCACGCGAGTTGTCGGGGAGGAGCATCTCGATGATCTCGAGCTTCTGCTCCGGGAGGTCGAGCAGGTGCACGAGTCCGTATTCGGGAACCTCGTGCTCGATCAGGCGCAGGATCAGGTCGGTCGCCGACACGTTGGGCCTGATGCCGAGGAGCTCGAAGTGCTCCCGATTACGGGGGTTGTTGACCCTCGCGATCGTGCGGTCGACCAGGTACTTCTCCTTCGCGACCTGGCAGATCAGGATGTTGTCCTCGTCGTCGCCGGTGACCGCGATCACGAGATCCGCGCGCGAGATGCCCGCGCGCTCGAGCACCCACAGCTCCGACGCGTCGCCGTACTGCACGCTGTGCTCCAGCTCCTGCTCGACCGCGGCGAATCGTTCCCGGTCGGACTCCATGAGCGTGACCTCGTGGCCCTTGTCGAGGAGCTCGCGGGCGAGGTTCCAGCCCACCTTGCCGGCGCCGACGATGATGACGTACATCCGGTCGCTCACGGTGCCTCCGCCTGGGTGCCGCCGTTTCCGTCGGCGGCCAGAGCCGCAGCGCGCACCTCGTCCTCGAGCATCTTGATCGCGACCTGGGTCGGACAGATCGTATGAACACCCTGGCGCTCGTACCAGTCAGCGCGCAGGGGGTCGAGGATTCGGGCGATAACCATGGGCACGTTGAAGCGGCGCTTGGCGATCTGCGCGATCACGATGTTCGTGTTGTCACCGTTGGTGGCAGCGACGAAGGCGTCGGCCCGCTCGATCCCCGCGGCCTCGAGCGCGTCGATCTCGAGCGCCGTGCCCACGGTGAACTGGCCACCCGCCTCCTCCCACGCCTCGTCCATGCCGACCTCGAGGCGAGCGTGCGATTCCGGGTCCTCGTCAAGGCAGGAAACCTGGTGCCCCTCCCTGAGCATGCTTCGCGCGAGCGAGGAGCCGACGCGACCGGCCCCGACGATGAGGACGAACATCGCCGCGGATTCTATGTGCCGCCAGCGCTTGGGTCCGCCTCGTCACCCGACGGTGCCGCCGGCACAGCGGGCTCCGGGGGGGCCGTGAGGAGAACTCGGCACGGTGCCTTGCGGAGGACGTACTCGGTGACCGGGCCGATCTCGGGCGGGCGCGAGCGCGAACCGCCCCTTCCGCCGAGTGCCGGACCGCCCCGCACCTGGGTGGGCGGCTCGCCCCCCATGACGATCAGCTCGACGTCGCGGCGACGCGCCTCCTCGACGATGCCCTCGCCGACCGTGCGGGCGCGGACGACGGCTGTGTCGACGTCGACGGTCTCGTACTCGGACCCAACCTCGGTGGCCCGGGCCAGCGCTTCGTCGGCCTCCTTCTGTCGCGCCTTCGGCGGGACCGAGTTCAGAGGGACAGTAAGCGGCAGGTCCATCACGTAGATCAGCTCGAGGCGGGGCGGCACCTCGCCGGGCTCGTCCGCAGCGTCGGCGAGGCGGCCGGCCGTGCTGACGATGTCGTCATCGAGCTCCGTGCCGAAGACGGGCACGAGGATCGTCTCGTACTCGGCCTCCTCCACCGCCTTGTGCAGCGCCCGCTCGGGCACCTCGACCCGCTGCGTCAACGACACCCCCTGGACGAAGCGTCGGTACACCACGTAAAAGAGGAGGCCGAACAGCATCCAGCCGAAGCCCAGGTAGCGAGCGTGCGGCCGGAGAAGGATGACGCTGACCCACCCGGCGGCCATGAAGAACGCCCCTGCGATGGCCGGGACCGGGAGCCTGTGCCCGCGGATCGTCACGTCGAAGGGGATCCGGAACGGCCGTCGCCGGTCCGGGTCGACGACCCGCAGCCTCATGATCGCGAGGTGCGCGATAGTGAGGGCCAGCGTCGAGCCAAACGCGTAGAAGCTCGCCAGGAGCGTGAGATCCCCCGGGACCGCGAGCCCGAACGCCATCACCGCCGCGACCCAGATCGCGATGTACGGCGTGGAGCGCCGCTGCCCCAGCTTGCCCAGCCAGCTCGGCACCTGCCGGTGTGTCGCGAGGGCGTACACGTGGCGCGATAGCCCGAGCATCGACGTCGAGGCCGCCCAGGCGAGCACCGCCGGCGCGATGATCACCACCAGTACCTGGAGGATGTCCGA
Organism: uncultured Actinomycetes bacterium; assembly: GCA_963841455.1. Classification (GTDB taxonomy): domain Bacteria; phylum Actinomycetota; class Thermoleophilia; order Solirubrobacterales; family 70-9; genus JAWVFM01. Next base: position 138,401 of record CAWJCU010000007.1, on the reverse strand, counting down.
GACCCAGGCGGGGTCGTAGCTCTTCACCACCCCCAATAGCGGTTCCTCGAGAAACCTCCCGGCGAGTGCCGTCTTCGGCCCGTCGGGGCCGGTGACGACCGGCACCGCCATCAGCGCGATCGCCGAGATCAGCGCGTAGGCGATCGGAAGGGCGAGCGAGCTCACGCCGACCATGCGGCGCACGTCGCGCGGGCCCCAATCGATGTCCGGAGCGAGATCCGAAGTCGCCTCGATCCCCGCGAACGCGACCGTCGCGATCGCCAGGGCGATCGCGAGGTCCTTGATCGACGGCTGCACGAAGAGCTCGATGTGCTGCGTCAATAGGTCGGGATGGAAAGCGACCGCGACGCCGACGACGATGATGGCGAGCTGAAGCCCGATGTCGGCAATGGCCAGGAGCAGCAACGGGCCTTGGCGACGAACCCCGGTCCACCCCGCCGCGTTGACGGCCGCGGCGCCGCCGATCACCACTCCCGCCGCGACGATCTCGCCCGCCCCATGCGTGAACCCGCCCCAGATCGGGCTGAGGTACTGCGAGAACGAGATCGCCGCCAGCGCGACGACGATGATGTACTCGATCAGGATCGCCCAGCCGGCGATGAAGCTCCAGAGCTCGTTGAACGCATGCCGGGCGAGCATCGACGAGCCGCCCCGCTCGCGGAACATCGCACCGCCCTCGACGTAGGTGAGCGTCGCGAGGACGAACAGGACGCCGGCGGCGAGGAAGACGAGCGGCGTGAGCCCGAGCCCGCGCTCGGCCACGACGCCGATCGAGAAGTAGAGCGAGAAGCCCACCGCGGCATACCCCACGGCGAACAGCAGGGGCATGCCGAGCACGCGGAGCGCCAGCGGGCCCTGCGGCCCTCCGAGAATGGTCGGCAGGCGCTGCCGCTCCTCCTCCTGCCCCTCCCCCGTTGCGCCCTCCCCGTTTTCGAGTTGCTCGGTCAACCGCGACCGCGCATGGCGAGGTAGAGGCGACCGGCGCCGAGCGCGCTGAACAGCAGGCCGATCAGGATCCCCGCCGAGAGCGGACCGCCTCCGTTTACGAGCGTGATGACGACGATCGCGATTCCGAACCCGAGGATCACGACCGCGAAGATGCGCGTGACGCCGCGATAAACCTCGTCGGGCGGCGGTGTCATGCGCGCCCCCCCTCCACGCCCTGAGCTGCATGCTCGACCGGCGCCTCGCCCGGATGCGCCGCCACCAGAACCCGGCACGGCCGCTTGGCGAGCACCGTCTGCAGCGTCTTGCCGTAGAGCGGCGAGCCGTTCCGGTACCGCAACGGCATCACGATCGCGGCAGCGTCGATCGCCTTCGCCTCGTCGACGATCGCCTGCCCGGCCTGCCCCGGGCGCACGCGCTCGACCCTCCCCGACACCCGCTGGCCCGCGATGAGCTTCGCCTGCTCGATCTTGCTCTGCGCGTCGCTCTCAGGAGCAGCGAGCTTCGAGTCGAGGGGGACCTCGATCGGCACGACCACCAGCGAGAGCACGTGGATGGCCCGCCGGCGCTTCACGGCAAGCGCCGCCGCTGTCCTGATCGCCTCCTCGGGGAAGGGGTCCTCCGTCCCTGTCGCCACCAGCACGCTTCGGTACTCGACCTCCGACACGCCGAGAGGGTCCAGAGTCGCGACCTTCACCGTCTGGCGCAGCGGAAGGCGCTGGCGGCGCCGGTAGAGCACGTACAGGCCCAAGCCCACTGTCATCCAGACCAGGCCCGCGATCAGTGTCGAGACGTCTAGGACCATGACGATGATCCACGCTCCGAAGGTCCCGATTCCCCCGAAAATCGCCGTCGCGGGCAGCTCGTGCCCGCGGAAGCGGAAGTTGAGCGGCGGCTTCCATGGTCGCTCGCGATCCGGGTACTTCGTCCGCAATCGGACAACGGCGATGTGCGCGATCGTGAACGACAGCATCGCGCCGAACGAGTAGAGCGTCGCGAGGAAGCTGAGCTGGCCCGGAAGGATCGTCAGGGCCGCGACGATCGAGAACACGATGATCGCCACGTACGGCGTCTTGAAGGTCGGGTGGATCTTGCGGAGGATCTCTGGCAGCTGGCGGTGCTGGCCCATGGAGTAGGTGAGCCGCGACAGACCGATCAGGCCGGCGTTGGTCGCGATCAGCAGGATCACCGCCGCGAGAAGGCCGACGTAGTAGCGCAGCACGCTCGTGAGCCCGGAGCTGAGCCCGAGGTTTTCGACGATCCCGAGCACCGGGTCGTTCGCGAACTTGGTCCCGAGCTCCGTCGTGTAGTGCCCGCCGTGCTGGACCACCGGCATCGCCGACAGCGCGACGATCGGGATCAACGCGTAGAGGCCGACCACGGCGATCACCACGAGCCCGGTGCCGCGCGGAACCGTCCGCTTGGCGTCGCGCGCCTCCTCGGACATGTTCGAGATCGTCTCGATGCCCGTGTAGGCGACCATCCCGACCGCGATGCCGAGGGCGAAGTTCCCCCACGTCGGCGCGATCCCGAGGTGCACGTTGTCGACGAGCGTCTGCGGATCGAGCACCAGCAGGATCCCGATCCCAACCAGGATCACCTGGGTCAGGAGGTCGCCGATGGCGAGGACGAGGTTGAGCTTCGACGACTCCTGCGTCCCCTTGACGTTCAGGGCCGCCAGGGCGGCGATGACCGCGATCGAACCGATGATGTCGCCGGGTGCGTGGCCGAGTGGGCTCCAGAAGACCGCGAGATAGTGGAGCACCGAGTACGCCGAGATCGCCGCCGTGATGATGTAGTTGAGCATCTGCCCCCAGCCCGCGACGAAGCTGACGAGCTCGTTGAAGGCGTGGCGCGCAAAGCTCGACGAGCCGCCCGCCTCGGGGTACATCACGGTCGCCTCGACGTACGTCGCGGCCGTCGCGGCGAAGATCAGCCCCGAGATCATGAAGGTGAGCGGGGCCAGCCCGAGGGCGAAGCCCGCCACCACGCCGAGGGCGTAGTAGATCGACGAGCCCACGTTCCCGTACGCGGCAGCGAATAGGTCGCCGGTTCCGTGAACGCGGCGCAGCGTCTCCTCGCGGGGGATGCGCTCGGCCATTACCGACCAGTCACGTGCATCTCGCGGCGCCTAGTGTCGCGCTCGGGTTTTCTCCATCGCCGGGTGTGCGGCACCGCGCCATCCAACCCCGAATATAAGGCCGCCGTCAGGCGTGCCGCACGTGGTCGCGGCTGACCGCGGAGGGCGACGGACACCCCAACAGGGTCAGCGCAAGCTCGACCTCGGAACGCAGGATCTCGAGCACCGCCCGCGCTCCAGCCTCCCCGTCGACCGCGAGACCCCAGAGCGCGGGTCTGCCGACGAGCACGGCGCTGGCGCCGAGGGCGAGGGCCACGGCGACGTCGGTGCCGCGACGGATGCCCCCGTCGACCAGAACCTCGCCGCGATCTCCGATCGCGTCGGCCACCTCGGCGAGCGCATCGATGGTTGCCGGCGCGCCATCGAGCTGCCGGCCACCGTGATTCGAGACCACAACCCCCGCGGCGCCGTGCTCGAGCGCCAGCACCGCGTCGTCGCCCCGCACGACGCCCTTCACGAGCACCGGGAGCTCGCAGCCGGCGGCCAGGGCCTCGAGGTCGCCCCACGTGAGCGCATCGTCGACGAGGGCGAAGATCTCGGCCGGCGTCAGCTTTGCATCGGTCCCGCAGGCGGCCGCGATCGCCGGCGCCGTCGCGTCGACGCGAAAGCCGGTGCGAAGATCACGCTCGCGCCGCCCCGCGCGCGGGGCGTCGACGGTGAGGAGCACGGCCTCGAACCCCGACTCGACCGCCTCGTCGAGCAGCGCCTGCGTGACCGAGCGATCGCGAAAGCAGTAGAGCTGGAACCAGCGCCTGCCGTCCGGCGCGGCGGCGGCGACCTCGGACGGCCGCGCCGACGCGATCGACGAGAGGCACATCACCGTGCCCGCGCCGGCCGCGGCGCGCGCCATCCCCGCCTCGCCATCCGGGTGGGCCAGCGCCTGGAAGGCGACCGGTGCGACCAGGACCGGCATCGATACGTCGGCGCCGAGCACGCTCGAGGACGTGGTCGTCTCGGCGACGTCGACGAGGACGCGATAGCGCAGGCGCCAGCGCTGGTAGGCCTCGACGTTCTCGCGCAGCGTCCGCTCGTCGCCGGCCCCGCCCGCGTAGTAGGAGAGCGCCCCCGCATCGAGCCGCTCGGCGGCCACCCGCTCGAAGTCGGCGACGTTGATGAGCTCGGGCTCGGGCTCCATGAGGACCGAGCCTATCTGTGGCTCACGCCCCTCTGAGCCCCACCGGAGGGCCCGACATCCGCCGGCGGTTGATGATTCAAGCCGGTCATCGCACCTCCCTGCGCGATCGACAACCAGGCGCCACCCTAACCCGGGTGGAGCACCGGTGTCAACGTGGGTCGCCCTAGAAGTGGACGATCGGGATGATCAGGATGGCGACGATGTTCGCCACCTTGATCATGGGGTTGATCGCCGGCCCGGCGGTGTCCTTGTAGGGATCGCCGACGGTGTCACCGGTGACCGACGCGGCGTGCGCCTCCGAGCCCTTGCCACCGTAGGCGCCGTCCTCGATCAACTTCTTCGCGTTGTCCCAGGCGCCACCACCGGCGGTCATCGAGATCGCGGCGAATAGGCCCACCACGATCACGCCGATCAAGAGCCCGCCGAGGGCGTCGACCGAGATCAACCCGACGATCACGGGGACGACGATCGGGATCAGCGACGGGAGGATCATCTCGCGCTGCGCCGCGGCGGTGACGATCGCCACCGTCCGCCCGTACTCGGGCTTCTCCGTGCCCTCCATGATCCCCGGGTGCTCGCGGAACTGCGTCCGCACCTCCTCCACGACCTGCCCGCCCGCGCGCCCGACCGCCTCGATCGCGAGGGCCGCGAAGAGGTAGACCATCATGCCGCCGATGATCAGGCCGATCAGCACGGCCGGGGTGGTGAGGTGGAACAGCCCGTCGAGGTTGAAGTTCGTGGGCGCTTCGTCGCCGAGCTCGATCTTGAAGGCGCTGAACAACACCAGCGCCGCCAGAGCTGCGGAGCCGATCGCGTAGCCCTTCGTCACCGCCTTCGTCGTGTTCCCGACCGCGTCCAAGGGGTCGGTGACGTTGCGGACATCCTCCGGAAGATCCGCCATCTCGGCGATGCCGCCGGCGTTGTCGGTGATCGGCCCGAACGCGTCGAGCGCGACGATCAACCCAGTCAGCGAGAGCTGGCCCATGACGGCGATGCCGATGCCGTAGATGCCGGCGAGCTGGTCGGCTCCAAGGATTGCGAGCGCGATCACCAGCGCCGGGGCGGCGGTCGACTGGAAGCCCTGCGCCAGGCCCTGGATGATGTTTGTGGCGTGGCCCGTGACCGACGCCCGGCTGATCGTCTTGACCGGCCGGAAGCGCGTTGACGTGTAGTAGTCGGTGATGACGAAGAGCAGCGCCGTCACGGCGATCCCGATCAGGGCGCAGAACCAGAGCTTCGTGTCCGACGGCGCCGTGTCGAGGCCCTGCGCGCTCGAGAGGTGGATGTTGCCCATCAGCCAGTGGGTGATGGGATAGAAGGCGATCGCCGAGATCACGCCGGAAACTGCGAGGCCCCGGTATAGCGCCGCCTCCACGTTGCCGGTTCGTGTGCGTACGGAGAGGGCGCCGATGATGGAGGCGATGATCGCGACGCCGCCGATCACGAGCGGGTAGATCGCGGCCTCGCGCGCCTCCTGGAACGTGAGGACGCCGAGGAGCATCACGGCAACCGCCGTCACCGCGTAGGTCTCGAAGAGGTCGGCCGCCATCCCGGCGCAGTCGCCCACGTTGTCGCCCACGTTGTCGGCGATCACCGCGGGGTTGCGGGGGTCGTCCTCCGGGATCCCCGCCTCGACCTTGCCGACGAGGTCGGCGCCGACGTCAGCCGCCTTGGTGAAGATGCCGCCGCCGAGGCGGGCGAAGACGGAGATCAGCGATCCGCCGAAGCCGAGCCCGATCAGGGCGTCGACCGCGGCCTTGTCGCTCTTGCCGGCGAGGATGAGGATCCCGAAGTAGCCGGCCACTCCCAGGAGCGCAAGGCCAACCACCAGGAGCCCGGTGACGGACCCGCCCTTGAACGCGACATCGAGCGCCGGCGGCACGCCGCCACGGGCCGCCTCGGCAACCCTGGAGTTGGCGCGCACCGACAGGTTCATGCCGATGAAGCCCGCCGACCCAGAGAGCACGCCGCCGACGATGAAGCCGATCGCGGTGTCGACGTTGCGAAGGATCGCGATCAGGATGATCAGCGGGATCGCGACCACGGCAATGATCGTGTACTGGCGCGTCAGGTAGGCCTTCGCGCCCTCCTGTACTGCGCCGGATATCTCGCGCATCCGGTCGTTGCCGGGCGAACGCGCCAATAGCCGCCGGGTGACGACGGCGCCGTAGGCGACACCGGCGACCGCGCATACGAGCGCGACCACCACCCCGTAGCTCGTCAGGAAATCAGTCAAGTCTCGTGGTCCTCCGTGGGCTCGCGAAAAAGACGTCCGCGGCCGGGCGGAACCCGGCCGCGAAGCGCGCGCAGTCTACTTACCCCGTACCCGGCGGGGTCCACAGCCTGGGCGGCGGCTCGCCCCGACGGCCGGTGGACGGCGGCTCGCCCTGAGGTGCTGGGGGCGGCGGCGGCTCGCCCGGCTCCGCGGCCGCCTCCTCGTTCGCGGGCGCCCCACCGCCCGCCTCGCGCGCGTACAGCACCTGAAGCTCGGCGAGCGCCTCCCGGACGGCCTTGCCGGGTTCCGGCTCGAGCAGGTCGACGACGGCCCTCACCGCCTCGATGCCGATTCTCGCCTGTTCGAGGTCGCGCTCATCCTCCTTGGCGATGCGTCGCGCCGTGAGATTGACCAGCCCCGCGACGCTCTCGAGCAGCAGGTCCTGCACGCGGACCTTCCCGAGCTGCTCCTCGACGCGCTCGCGAAGCTCCTCCTCGCTCGGCTGCCCTTGCTGTTGCGGGTCGTCCGCGGTCAACTTCTCACCCCAGTCCGTTCGGGAGCATATGTGCGGCGAGTGTCCTCGACGCAATCACGGTAGACGTCCTCGAGCGACGCGCCGGCCTCGAGCGCGGCCCGCGCGCGCATGGTCCCGTTCCGGTCAGGCGGCTCGACGTCGAGGCCGAGCTCCGAGCGCGCAGGCCCCGTCCACTCCACCAGGCGCTCGATCGACTCTCGGGTGGGTATGACGTCCCCGCGGGGGAAATCGACCATCTCGCCCTCGAGCCCGTAACGGATCGCCCGCCACAGGTTCTCCTCGACCTCCCGCTGGCGAAGCGGCGCGGGCAGCCTCCCGTCGTCGAAGTCGCGCGCCGCCTGCGCGATGCAGGCGGTGATGAGCGAAGCGAGCGAGAACGACTCGGGGCCCCTCGTCTGGGCATCGCAGATGCGGAGCTCGACGGTGCCGAACCGGTGGTGCGGGCGGACGCTCCACCACAGCTGGGTCGCCTCGGAGACCGATCCCGTTCGCACCAGCAGGTCAACGAACTCAGCGTAGGTGGCGAAGTCGCCGAACGGCTCGTGCACCCCGCAGCGCGGGAACATCCGGGTGAAGATCTGCGTCCTCACGGAGGCCAGGCCCGTGTCGCACCCGTCGAGGAACGGCGAGTTCGCCGACAGCGCGAGCAGATGCGGCAGAACCCCACGAAGGTGGTCGCAGACGGCGATCGCGCGGTCCGCTCCCCGCACGCCGACGTGGACGTGGAGGCTCCATGTGCTGTTGCGCTGAGCGACCCACCGAAGCTGTTCGGAGAGCTTGCGGTAGTGCGGGGTGTCGATGATGCGCTGGTCGAGATAGCTCGCCCAGGGATGGGTGCCGGTTGCCGCAAGCGCAACGCCCGTCCGATCGGCGAGGGCGAACAGCCTCACCCGCCGCTCCCGCTGGAGATCCGCCGCCTCGGCGAAGGTCTCCCCCCGCCCCGACCGGATCTCGATCTCGGTATCGATCAGCTCGCCGGCGACGGCCTCGGCCAGCACCTCGTCGTCCCGGCTCGCGGCCTCGAGGTCCTCGAAGCGGTGAGCGAGCTCGAGGCTATCGGGATCGACGATCGCGAACTCCTCCTCGAGCCCGACCGTGAAGTCGGTGGAGGACTCGAAGACCTCCCTCGCCGCCTCGAGGTCGACCCCGACAACCTCGCCCATCAGGTCACGCCAGGTAGAAGTAGAGCGCGTAGAGGAGGTCGACCGCGGGGCTCGAGGTGTGGACCGTCACCTCCGGTGGAACCTCGAGTAGCCGCTCGGTGTAGTTGAAGACGATCTTCACCCCCGCCTCGACGAGCCGGTCAGCGACCTCCTGAGCGGCGCTCGACGGCACCGCGAGGACGCCCACGACCACGTCCTCCTCCTCGACGACGCTCGTGAGCTCGGAGAGGTCGCGAACGTCCACCCCGCCGAACTCCTGCCCCACGAGCGCCTGATCGACGTCGAAGATGGCGACGATCCGGAAGCCGTGGTCGGCGAAGATGTCCGAGCTGGCGATGGCTTGGCCCAGGTTGCCGGCGCCGAACAGCACGATGTGATGCTGGCCCGAGGTCCGGAGGATCTTCCGGATCTCCTCGACGAGGAAGTCCACCCGATAGCCCACCCCGCGCTTCCCGAACTTGCCGAAGCCCGAGAGGTCGCGGCGGATCTGGGTCGAGTTGATGTGCGTGTACGCGGAGAGCTCCTGCGAGGAGATCGTCTCCTTGTCCATCTTGCGCGCCTGGATCAGGACCTGGAGGTAGCGCGACAGCCGCGCAGCGACGCCGAGCGAGAGCCGCTCACCGTCCCCGAGCCCGGCGGCGCCGTCGCGCTCCGCCTCGATCGCGGCGGCGACGTCGCCCCCTGCTCCTCGATCCGCGTTCATCGCCCTCAGGGTATCTACGCGCCCGAGGAGGCATCGGCGAGCGCCCGAGCGAGCGCTTCGCGGTCGAAGCCCAGCTCGGAGACGAGCACCCCGCCCACCTCGATCACGGGGATTCGGTCCAGGAAGGCCGCGTGGAGGGTCTCGTCAAGCTCGATGTCGACCTCCCGAAGCTCGAACGGCGGGAGCTCCGGCCGAATCGCGAGAAGCTCGGTCCGGGCGTCGTCGCAGAGATGGCATCCGTCCCGTCCGTAGAGGACGAGCAGGGGAGCGCTCACGCGTGAACGTCCCAATCGAGGTAGTCGGGATAGGGCGCGACCTCGCTGAAGCGCGCGGCCGATCCGATCATCGCTGCGTTGTCGGTGCACAGCTCGGGTGCCACCAGCTTCAGCCGCACGCCGCTCGCCGCGCAGAGCGCCGCGGCGCCCTCGCGCAACGGGCCGTTCGCGGCGACGCCTCCTCCCAGCGCTACGGCCTCCCACCCGCCGCGGTCGAGGGCCCGGCCGAGCTTCGCCAGCAGCTGGCCGGTCACCGCCGCCTGGTAGCTCGCCGCGAGGTCGGCGCGGCGCCGTTCGAGCTCGCCTGGCTCGAGGTCGCGCACCGCGTACAGGAGCGCCGTCTTCAGCCCGCTGAAGCTGAAGTCGAGGCCGGGATCGCGCGTCATCGCGACTGGAAGCGCAACCGCTGTCGGGTCGCCGTCCCTCGCGACGCGCTCGATGGCGGGGCCCCCCGGGTACGGGAGGCCGAGCAGGCGCGCCCCCTTGTCGAGCGCCTCCCCGGCCGCGTCGTCGAGGGTGCGGCCCAGGACCTCGAACGATCCTGGATCCCGGACGCCGGCCAGGAGCGTGTGGCCGCCGCTCGCGATGAGGCAGAGAAACGGCGGGTCGAGCGGATCGGGCTCGAGGAAGTTCGCCGCCACGTGACCCTGAAGGTGATCCACGCCGGCGAGCGGCTTCCGCGTCGCCGCCGCGAGCGACTTCGCGGTCACGAGGCCCACCAGCAGCGCGCCGACCATGCCCGGGCCGCGCGTCACCGCGATCGCCTCGACGTCTTCGAGGGTCGCGCCGGAATCGGACAGGGCGGCGTCGACGACGGGACCGATCAGCTCGAGGTGATGACGGGAGGCGATCTCCGGCACGACACCGCCGAACCGCTCGTGGGCCGCCGCCTGCGAGGAGATCACGTTGGCCAGGACCCTCCCGCCCTTCGTGACCGCGGCGCAGGTGTCGTCGCAGCTCGTCTCGATCGCGAGGATCAACAAGGCAGTTGCCCGGGGGCCGCCGGCCAGGGTCGCTAGCCGCCGGCCCCGGACGCGATAGCGGAGGAACCGGCGGGGTTGTTCGGCTCGAGCCACATGATGAGCGCGTCCTCACCGTTGTCGTGGTAATAGCCGCGGCGATGTCCGGCCGCGCGGAAGCCGAGGCGCTCGTACATCGCGATCGCGGGCCGGTTGGACATGCGGACCTCGAGCGTGTAGCGCGCACCCGCACCCGCCGTGGCGAGGAGCTCGCGAAGCAGCGTCGTCGCGATGCCCTCCCGCCGCCGGCGCGGCTCGATCGCCACGTTCATGAGATGCCAGACGTCGGCGTACCGGGAGCAGACGAGGTAGCCGGCCAGCCGCCCGCCGTCGGTCGCCGCGAGGCAGATCCCGGACGGCTTCGAGAGCTCGAGCACGAACATCGCCAGCGACCAGGGCGTCGTGAACGAGCGCCGCTCGATCGCAAGCACCGCCGGGAGGTCGCTGTAGGCGAGGGGGCGGATCGCGGGGGCCGCTCGGACACCCGGCGGCTCAGCCACCGCCGCCGCTCCTCTGTCTCTCGCGCCAGGTCTCCGCATCGGGCCGTCTCAGGTAGATCGGATGGAGCAGCTCGATCGGGGTCGGCACCGCGGCCTCGCCGAGCCGGCAGACCCGCCGCGCCGAAACCCTGTGGACGGGATCGCCTTCGTCGGCGACGAGCGCTCCAGCGTCCTCGAGCTCGTGCCGAAATCGTAGCGAGCCATCCCCGGCGGCAAGCGGCTCCCCGGGGACATCGGCAAGCCGCTCTGCGAGCACCTCGGGGCGCGCCAGGAACGGTGGCCAGAGCTCGTCGCCCAGCGCGTCGTAGAGCGCCGCGAAGAGCTCGCCGCGCCGGGCGTCGAAGCCGTCAGCGCCAACGCGTCCGGCGCCTCGTCCCGCACGCCGGCGGCGATCGCCGCGAGGGTGCCAACCGCGGCTACCTCGAGCCCGCGAGCCGTCGCGAGCGCCCGCGCGGCGGCGACACCCACCCGAAGGCCGGTGAACGAGCCGGGCCCCACGCCCACGGCGATCCGATCGATCGCCTCCCATCCGCCCGCCTCCGCGACCGCACGCTCCACCTCCACGAGCAGTGCCGTCGCGTGCGCGGGCCTGCCGGAAGCCGGATCGGCGCCGCGGGCGGTCTCGACCACGGCGTTACCGTCGCGCGTGACGGCCACGGCCGTGTCGGGCGTCGCGGTATCGAATCCGAGGACGGTGGTCATCTCATGGTGAGACTCGGTTGAGACCAGATCGATACTGACGCCGACCGGCCGACGCCGTAGGTTCACCCTCGTCAATTCGGAAGGAGCTCACGTTGAAGAAGATCACGCAGCGCACGGCGGCAATCGGGGCGGCACTGGCGATTGCGGCGACGGGCGTCGCGGCCAGCGGCTGCGGCTCGGACAGCGCAAGCGACCAGGCCAGCTCGGTGATCAGCACCGCGTCCAAGCAGGCCAACCAGGCCGTCAAGAACGCCGGCAAGGCGACGCAGAGCGCCGTCAAGAACGCGACCGACGCGGCAAAGGCCGCTGCGAACGGCGACACGCAGGCCGCTCAGGAGGCCGCCAACAAGGCCACGAAGTCGGCCCAGCAGGCGGCCAACAACGCCGCGAAGAAGGCCAACAAGGCCATCCAGAACGCAGCGAACAACTACTAGGCGGGCACGAAAGCGCCCTGCGGGAGCGACCGGCGGCGGACCTTCCCGCCGCCGGTCGCCGTTCGCTGGCCCGTGAGCGCCGAGCGTCCCTCAGTACCGGCCATAGCCCCCACCGAGGGACGTTCGGCGGTAGATTGGCCTGCTGGCCGCGGGGGCGGCGCCTCAAACGAAGGAGAGGAAATGAACAGGACCTGGCAGAGGCTGGCGGCCGTTGTCGCTGTGCTCGCGCTCGCCGGCGCCACGATGGGCACGACCGGCTGCGGCTCGAGCGGCGGCGACATCAAGTCGGCGGTCAACAACGCCGTCAACAAGGGCAAGGACCTCGCGAAGAAGGCCGGGCACGAGGCCAAGAAGATCGGCGACAACGCCATCAAGGCGGCCAAGGGCGGGACGAAGAAGGCGCTCGAGGCGGCGAAGAAGGCCGGGCACGAGGCCAGGAAGGCCGGCGAGAAGGCCGTCAGCGAGGCCAAGAAGGCGGCCGGAAACGTCAAGAAGGCCGCGAACAGCGCGGCGAACACGGCGAAGAAGCAATTCAAGTGACCTAAGCGCTCTAGCGGCGATCGGCGACCGTGATCCGGCGCCGGTCGCGGCCGAGGTGCTCGATCTCCACGGCGACCGAGGCGTCGAGGCGCTCGTCCGCGACCCCCGGCCACTCGACGAGCGCCACGGCGTCGTCGGTGAGATAGTCGTCGAGCAGGCCGGGGTCCTCGGCTTGGAGCCCCTCGAGGCGGTAGAGGTCGAGGTGCGACACCGGCAGACGCCCGCGGTATCGCGTCCCGATCGTGAACGTCGGCGAGGCGATCGGCTCGGTCACGCCGAGCTCCCGGCAGGCGCCGCGGATGAGCGTCGTCTTGCCGGCGCCGAGCTCGCCCGCGACCGTGACGACGTCCCCCGCTTCGATCGACGATGCGATCTCCGCCCCGATGCCCTCGGTTGCCTCCGCGGAGTCGGTCTCGAGAATTCGCGCCGCGCCGCTCACCCTCCGAAAAGGCCGAGCTGGTTCGGCTCGGGCTCGGCGGCGACGGCGTCCGGCGTCTCCGATGCCGGCGGCTGCTGCTGAACCAGCTCAGCCAGCGTCCTGAAGTCGCCCTGCAGGGTCTCGACCAGGGAGGGCGTGCGAAGCGCGGCGGCCGGATGGAGCAGCGGCATGACGAAGACCGTGCGCCCGGCGATCTCGTGCACCTGGGGCGTCCCGCGCACGCGCGTGATGCCGACGCGGGAACCCGTGATCAGCTTCGTGGCGAAGTTGCCCAGCGTCGCGATCACCCGCGGCTCGATCAGCTCGACCTGGCGCATCAGGTAGGGATGACAGGCCTCGATCTCGGCAGGCTGCGGGTCACGGTTGCCCGGCGGACGGCTCTTCAAGACGTTGGTGATGAAGACGTCCTCGCGGCTGAGGCCGATACCGCCAAGCAAGTCGCCGAGGAGCTGTCCGGCCCGGCCGACGAACGGGAGGCCCTGGCGATCCTCCTCGGCGCCGGGCGCCTCCCCGACGAACATCAGGTCGGCGTCGGCGTCGCCGGCGCCGAAAACGACCTTCGTCCTCGTCGCCGAGAGCGGGCACCTCGTGCAGGTCGACGCCGCTCGGTAGACCTCGAGCAGCTGCTCTCGGCGCGCGGCGGCTGTGCCGGGATCGCTCAATCGCCCGGCCCGCTCTCGCGTCGAGCCCGTGCCGCGCGTCGCCTGGCGGAGAAATCGGCCTTCGTCCGCGCCTTCAGCCGGGCGTTCTTGCGCTCCTGCTTTCGCGCGTCGCCGGGCGAGCGGACCAGTTTCTGAGCCGTCGCCTGAGCCGAGAGAACTCGGTCGGCCCCCTCCGCGCCGCACCCGGGGCATTCGGCCGAGGCGGTCCCCATCGGCACGAGGTCCTCGAAGCGCTCCCCGCACGCGCCGCACCGGAACTCATAGACGGGCACGCGGGGATCGTAACTGCGACTCGGCGCCCGCGGAGATGGCTATCCTCCGTCTCGGCCGCGACCCCTCGAGGCGTGGACCCGGACCCATGAACGTTGTTCGCGACAGGCGGTCGCTTCGGGCGGCCCTTCAAGCGGAGCGCCGCGCCGAGCGGGCGATCGGCCTCGTCCCGACGATGGGCTCCCTCCACGAGGGCCACCTCTCCCTCCTGCGGGCCGCGCGCGAGCGCTGCGACGTCGTCGTCATGAGCCTCTTCGTCAACCCGGCGCAGTTCGCGCCGTCCGAGGACCTCGACGCCTATCCACGAGACGAGGCGCGCGACCTCTCGCTGGCGGAGGCGGAGGGCGTCGACATCGTCTACGCCCCGACGGCCGACGAGGTCTATCCGGAGGGGTTCGCCACGAGCGTCGAGGTCGGCGGCGACCTGACCGACGTGCTCGAGGGCGACCCCGCCCACCGCGGGCCCGAGCACTTTCGCGGCGTCACGACGGTGGTCGCGAAGCTCTTCAACTCCGTCTCGCCCGACGTCGCCTTCTTCGGCGCGAAGGACGCTCAGCAGGCCGCGGTGATCCGCCGGATGGCGCGCGATCTCGATTACCCGATCGAGATCGCCGTGCTCCCCACCGTCCGAGAGCCCGATGGGCTCGCGATGAGCTCGCGAAACGCGTACCTCGATCCCGCCGAGCGCGAGCGCGCGAGCGCGATCTCTCGCGCGCTGGGCGCCGCCGAGGCCGTGGCCGCCCAGGGCGAGCCGACGCAAACGGCGATCGCCGCGGCACGGGCCGAGCTCGAGGCCGCCGGGATCGAGCCCGAGTACCTCGAGGCGCGAGACGCGGAGACGCTCGCCCCCGCGCAGAGCTTCAACGGGCGCCCGGTCCTCGTCGCAGTCGCGGCGCGGGTCGGCAGGGCTCGTCTGATCGACAACATCGTGATTGGAGGCTGAACCGCCAGTGCACAGACACATGCTCAAGTCGAAGATCCACCGGGCGAGGGTGACGGCCTGCGACCCCGACTACATCGGGAGCATCACCGTCGACGCCGAGCTCATGCGATCGGCGGACCTGATGCCCAACGAGCAGGTTCACGTGTGGGACGTCGAGAACGGCTCCCGCATCGTCACCTACGTGATCGAGGGCGAGCCGGGCGAGATCCAGGTCAACGGCGCCGCCGCCCGCCTCGTCAAGCAGGGCGACAAGGTGATCATCGCCTCGTACGCCGAATACGACGCGACGGACCTCGAGGCGTACGCGCCCGTCGTCGTCCACGTCGACGAGGCGAACCGAACCGTGGGCGTCGACTCGAGCCCGGAGGTGCTCCTGTCATGAGGTGGTCTAGCACCGAAAGAAGCGTTTCAGGCGGCCTGGCCGCCGCAGGAGGTTGTGCATGAGCTCCCGACCGCGGATCGACCCCTCCGACGCGGCCAAGACGCCGATCACGGTCCCGAGGCTCGCCGAGATGAAGGAGACCGGCGAGCGCATCGTGATGGTCACCGCCTACGACTACCCCTCGGCGCTCGTCGCCGAGGAGGCGGGCGTCGACGTCGTGCTGGTCGGCGACACCGCCGCCATGGTGGTGCTCGGCTACGACGCGACGACCCCCGTCGGCATGGACGAGATGACGACGATGGCGGCCGCTGTGAGGCGCGGCCTGAAGACGCCGCTCCTCATCGGCGACATGCCCTTCGGCTCGTACGAGCGCTCGAGCGAGCACGCGATCGACAACGCGCAGCGGTTCGTCCGCGAGGCCGGATGCTCCGCGGTGAAGCTCGAGCGCGGAGGCGCCTCGGTCGAGCGCGCCCGAGCGATCGTGCGATCGGGCATCCCGGTGATGGGCCATGTCGGTCTCACGCCGCAGACGGTGAACGCCCTCGGCGGCTTCAAGACTCAGGGGAAGACGGCGGCGAGCGCCGCGCGGGTGGCCGAGGAGGCCTTCGCGCTCCAGGCGGCGGGCTGCTTCGCGATCGTCTTCGAGGCGGTGCCGTCCGCGATCACGGAGGCGCTGGTTCCGAAGCTCGAGGTTCCGGTGATCGGGATCGGTGCGGGCCCCGCCACGGCCGGCCAGGTGCTGGTGTTCCACGACCTCCTCGGGATCCACAAGGGACACATACCGAAGTTCGTGAAGCGCTACGCCGAGGTCGGCGACGCGATGACGGCGGGCGTCCGCTCCTTCGCCGACGAGGTCCGCTCGGGGAAGTTCCCCGATTCCGAGCACACCTACTCGGTGGAGCCCTCCGAGCTCGTGGCCTTCGAGCGCTACCTGGAGCAGGACAGCCTCGCTGCTGCCTCAGCCTGGGACTGGTGACGACATCTGAGATCCGCGTCTCCACGCGCGGGGATGCCGACGTCGTCGACCTGACCGGGCCACTCGCGGATGCCGTCGCCGATGCCGGTGTGGCCGACGGCCAGGCAACCGCCTTCGTTCGCGGCTCCACCGCGGCGATCACGACGATGGAGCTAGAGCCGGGCGGCGTCCATGACCTCCGCGCGCTCCTCGACCGGCTCATCCCGCCGCAGGGCGACTACGAGCACAACCGCCTCAACCACGACACCAACTCCCACGCCCACCAGCGCGCCTCCCTGATCGGGCCCTCGGAGGTCGTGCCGATCGTCGGCGGCCGCCTCGCGCTCGGCACCTGGCAGCAGCTCGTGCTTGTCGACTTCGACGACCGCCCGCGCGAGCGGACGGTAGTCGTTCAGGTCGCCGGCTGACGTACCCGGGTCCTCACGGGTGGAAGGCCGCCACCGCGGCGAAGGTCTGCCGGTTGGACCCGTTGGCGTTCTCGAACGACGCGTCGCCTGCGGCGAGGATGCGGCCGGGGCCCGCCGTCACGGCCTTGAGCCTGCCGAACACCTTCGAGATCTCCACCCCCTGTGCGCCGAACGAGCGGTCGATCGTGCCGTTGCGCCGCACTCGCACCAACGCGAAGTGGTCGCTGTTCGTCCCCGCGAGAACGAGCTTCCCTCTACGCCCCTGGAAGGTCCCGGCGAGGACGGACCCACCGATCCCGGGCACATCTCGGAGCGCCGCAGCCCGGCGGTTGAACAGGCGATCCCGCTTGCCGTTCGCGCCATAGCGGAACAGGGCGATGCTTCGGCTGGACGTCCGCCCGAGCACCAGCGGGCGTCCGTCCGCCGACATCAGGATGGCGCTGACGTCGCCCCTCCTGCCGACCGGGACGCTCGCGACGCCCCTCGGGCCGCCGAACGAAGGGTTCCGCGTCCCGTCGGCGTCGAGCTCGACCATCGCGCCTGAGAACGGGCCGGCCACGCCGCGCATGCCCGCGACGAGTATGCGGCCGTTTCGGCTCAGGCCCACGGCCCTCAGCGTCTTGACGCTGCGGGCACCGGCGAGCGCGACGACCCCGTCGCCGCCGAACGAGCGGTCGAGCGATCCGTTGCCGCGGTAGCGAACGAGCGTCGCCCGGCCGCCAACGTTACCGCCCACCACGATCTTCCCGTCCCCTTCGAGAACCGCTCCCGCAACGGTCTCCCGCTGGTCCGAGAACGGGGTCGTGGCGATTCCGCCGGTGCCGAACACAGGGTCTAGCGAGCCGTCGGGCAGGTACCGCGCAACCGCGAACCGGACCCGGCCCGACACGCTGCTGCGTGCTCCGCCGACAACGACGATCTTGCCGTTCGCCTGACGCAGCGCCGTCGTCGCCGTGGTGGGCAGCGTGCTCGGATCGCTCACCAGCGAGGTGGCCACGAAGCCGCCGTCGCCGAAGCGGGAGTCGATCCTCCCGTCGCGGGTGTACTTGGCGAGCGCGAATCCGGACCCGCCTGGATATGGGTGGGTGTCGTAGGCGTAGGAGTCGCCCGTGACGATCACGCTCCCGTCGGGCTGTGCGATGGCCGCCTTCGGGTGGGAGTTGCGGGCACCGGTGACCACGTTCCCGAGCGGGCTGGCTACGACCTGCCCATCATCTCCGAAGGACATGTCCGGGAGGCCCGCGGACGTGAACCGGGCGAGCGCATTGGCGCTGAACGTCACGATGCAGCTCTCATCGGAGGCGACGCATGCCGTCGCGCCACCCATGACGACGAACCCGCCGCTGGAGTCAGGCGCCACGACGGCGGGGGCCATGCCGCCGAACCCGAAGTCGAGCTGCGCGGTCCCGGCGGTCCCGAAGCTCGAGTCGAGGCTGCCATCCGGGTTGAAGCGGGCGAGCACACCCGGATTCGAGGCTGACGGCGTCCCCGCGAGGTCACCGCCGGCGAACACGATCTTGCCGTCCGCCTGCAGCCCGATCGCCCGTGTAAGGACAAGCTGCGCGACCGCGGCAACGCCGCCGCTCCCGAATGAGCCGTCGAGCGAACCGTCCTGCGCGAGGCGCACCACGGCGAAGCCATCGATCCCCGAGGTCGCCACGATGAGCTTGCCGTTCGGCTGAAGCAGCGACCGCACTCGCGATGACGCGATCGCGTAGGCCGCGCCGAGGTTGATCGTGGCGACACCCGACGAGCCGTACGACGTATCCAGCGACCCGGAACCGTTGAAGCGGACGATCGCAAGCTTCCCGGATCTTTCCCCGGCGACGATCACCTTCCCGTTGCTCTGGACGAGCACCGAGTCCTCCGACGTGCATGCGTCCTCCCCCAGGTTCGCGGTGGCCACGCCGTCGTTACCGAACGCCGTGTCGGGCGACCCGTCGACGTCGTAGCGGGTGATCGTGAGGACCGAGGCGCACAGCTGCCCGTCCTGAGTGGCGACGACGATCTTGCCGTCCGGCTGCAAGGCGACCGCCGTCCCCATGGCGGGCAGGCCCGTCACCGTGCCGCCGGTTCCAAACGAGGCGTCGAGCGTGCCATCGGCGTCGTACCGCGCGAGGACGCCCTTGATGGCGGATCCGGTGCGCACGCTTCCGGCCACCACGATCTTGCCGTCGGGTTGTAGCGCGATCGCGTTGGCGCTGGCTCCGTCGCCGAGGGCCGTCGTGACGAATCCAGCCCTCCCGAACGAAGGATCGGCCGCGCCGTCGGCGCTATGGCGCGAAAGGGACAGAGCGGTGGCCGATGAGTACGGCGACTCGACACCTGCAGCCCCGACCAGGACGTAGCTTCCGTCGGGCTGAACGACGGCGTCGTTGACCTCTGCCGTCTGCAGCGAGCGAGCGCTCATGGGGTTGTAGACGAAGCCGTGGCCCCCGAACGAGGTGTCGAGATCGCCCGGCCTGATCGCCGCGGACGCGCCCGTAGCCGTCAGTAGGACGCCCGCGACGGCGAGGGCAAGCGCTCTAAGTGGCCTTCGAGCCCGCACGCCTGGAGATCGTCACCGAGTCGTCGCCCAGGTCCAGCGTGCCACGGACGCCGCGTGAGCCCACGAACCGGAGCTTGCCGCTGCGCTGCGCCGAGGTCGCGACCGCCGCGCCCTCGGGCCCGCGGACGATCCGCAGCGTCCCGGCGCCCGGCACGTTCACGACCTTCTGCGACTGGGTGACCTTGATGTGGTCCTGGCGGAAGATGCCGAGCTCGCCCATCGAGGGGTTCGCGGGGTTCGCCCCCGCGTCGACCGCCGTGTACGTGTGCTTGTCGCCTGCCTGCCAGCCGTTCGTGAACGGGTAGATCACGTCAGAGGAGAAGAACGGGCCCGGCGGCTCGGTAACGATCTCCGCCGGCCTGATGTGGGTCGCAGGCAGGCCGCGACCGTGCTTCAGCTTCTTGACGTCGCCGTTCCCAACGCCGAGCTCGCGCTGGAGGCGCCTCGTCGCCGCCCGCTTCTCGCCGACCGAGATGCCGTTTGCTCCGCCGTTCGCCCGCTGAGCCGTCTGGGTGGTGGTGTCGTCGCCGCCCCCGCAACCGGTGACACCAACGGCAAGCGCCGCCGTGAACCCGAGAATCGCGAGCCGGCGACCGTCCCTAGCCATCGCCCGCGCTCTTCGCCACAAAGTGGTCCTCCTTGAAGTTCAGGAGCTCGCGGCCGACGTGGCCGGGCGCCTTCCTTCGCATGCGGACCCAGCTCTCGCCTGGAGTCATGCCGCTGAACTGCGTGGACCCGGTGGTGCCGGCGAAGACGTACGGCGTCGAGTGAGCGCTGTTCCACTTGCGAGCAACGCTGGCCCACTGCGCGGCCTGGTCGAAGTGGTTGGGGTTGCCCCGGTAATAGATCTCCGGCAGGGGCTCGCCGCCCCGATCGTGCGAGACCTGGGCGACGTCCCCAAGCGTCCACCCGTTGAAGCAGCCGTGGTAGTGGAGGCCGGGGTGCGGCGGGCAGCCGCCGGCCGTGCCGAAGTCCATGTAGCCGCGGGGCCAGGTCGCCTTGGCGCCGTTGGCAAGGAGCCGCGAGTATTTGGGGCCCCAGTAACCGGCCTCGATGTCGCCTGCCACCCCCGCGCGCTCCGCCGGCGTATATCCGTGCACGCGTTGGTAGCGCCACAGGCGATGCACCGTGCGCGCCTGGTGGACGCCGATCTGCCGGGCGCGGCTCGCGGCGAACCGCGACTTGAAGTGGTTGGTCACGGCGTAGGTGATCTGCGCCTGGCCCCGCCGGTGACAGGAGGCGTATGCATCCGCCGCCACCTGGAGCGCGATGCGGATCTGGCGGTTTGAGGCGGTGAAGCTCGCGTTGTTCACGGCGGCGCCGAAATTGCCGTTGACGTAGGCCCGGGCACCGCCGAAGTCGAGGAGCAGGGCCCTGTTCGCGCTGCGGGGCTGCGAGCGTGCGAAGGCGCAGGCGTCGGCGGCGGCGAACCGCTTCAGGTCGATCATGCTGTCCGCGTTGACGTACCAGGCGGGAACCGGGTGCGGCGCCGTCCGGCGGTTTGCGTTCGGGCTTCGGTCGGCGCGCAGGTGCGGCGTCGCGTGGTTCGGCGGCGAGGTCGTCGTCCCGACGCCGACGGGACCTGCGGCCGGAGGCCCAAAGTCGGTGGTCACGAGCCCGCCCTCGCCGAACGAGGCATCAGGGGAGCCGTCGAAGCCGAACGCTGCAAGCGCGAAGTCCGACGCGCCGGCCGAGCCCGCTGCGCCCGCGACGATGAGCCTCGAGGGCTCTTCGAGGACCGATGCAGCGGAGCTGACGGCGGGCGTGACAACGATTCCGGCGTGACCGAAGGAGGGGTCGAGGACGCCCGTCGAGTCCAGGTGGCCGAGCAGCAGGCCATCGGGCTCGGTGCCGGCGACCGCGAGGCCATCCGGCTCGGGGGCGACGGCAGCGGCAGTGCTTCCCTGCGACCCGAGGACGGCCGATCCCTCGTCGCCGAACGACCCGTCGGCCGAGCCGTCGGGACCGAAGCGGGCGACGAGGGCCTGACCGCCGGCGGATCCCGCGACGAGCACGCTGCCGTCGGCGTTCGCAACGATCCCGTCGACGGATGCGCCGACCGGCAGCGCGGCCGTGACGGTCCCGCCCGAGCCGAAGGATTGGTCGGGCGAGCCGTCCGAGGAGAGTCGCGAGACCACAAGCGAGCGCTCGACTCCGGCGCTCGAGAGGCCGGCGGTCACGATGCCGCCGTCGCCGACGGGCACCAGGGCCCGAACGTCGACGGGCGCCTCGGCGGTCGAGAACGAGCGGTCGATCGCGCCGTCGGCCGAAAGGCGGTACACCCGCGATCCCGACCCGCCGCTGGCGGCGACGATCGTCTCCCCGTTCGGCAGCACCGCGACGGCTGCGGCCCGACAGCAACCCAGCGTCACCGATCCCCCGTCGCCGAAGCCAAGGTCGAGCGAGCCGTCGGAGCGGTAGCGGACCACGGTGGCGCGCGCGGCCGAGTGCCCGGCGGCGACAATCGAGCCGTCCGGTTCGAGCACTGCCGCGAGGATCTCGTCGTCGGCGCGGCGATCGAGGTTGGTCGTCACCTCGCCGTGATCGCCGAACGAGCCGTCGAGAGCGCCCGAGGGCAGGTAGCGCGCGAGCGCGAAGCGCCCGTCGGAGGTTCCGAGCGCGACGACCCTGCCGTCAGGCTGAAGCAGTGCGGCCCGGGCGGCGTCGGCCGACGCCGGAGCGGGCGGCGTGGCGGCGCCGCCGGCGCTCGCCAGCACAAGCATGACCAGGGCACCCGCCAGGGCGCCTCCGGTCCCGCCTCGGAGCTTCCAGGTGCGAGTTCGATCGATCAAGAAGAGGCATCGAGTGTAAGGGCCTCGCGAATTTTCGCTGCACCTGGCGCGATTTCATGGGAAAGACGGCCCAGGAGATCGCGCCAGCCGGGATGGAGCTCGATCGCGCTGTTGACGAGCATGGCACCCAGCTCGACCTGTCCCTGCTGTGCGAGGGAGAGGCCGCCCCAGAACAGAAACTCCGTGTTTTCGGGGGCGAGCTCGAGAGCGCGCCGGCCGTTCTCCCCAGCCTCCTCGTGACGCCCCTCGGCACCCAGCTCCTCCGCCGCGCTCACGAGGGCGTACGCCTCGGCGAGGCCGAGTAGGCGCCTCAGCTCCTCGAGTGGCTCCGGATGATCGTCGACGCGCAGATCGGCGGTCCGGCGCCACGGCTCTCCCTCGGCAGGCACGACCAGGAGCGCCGCGGACTGGCGCCCTCGCACATCGCCGCCGGCGGCCTCGCCCGCATCGAGCGCCGTCAGCAGGCGCTCGGCGAGCGGGCCCTCGGCAGCCTCGAAGGCCCGGCCCATCGCGGGCCACACCCCCTCCGAGGCCATCATGTTGGCCTGCGCCGAGTACCCGTCACCAATGAGGTCCCCCGCGAACGGGATGCAGTTGTTGCCGGTGTGCACGGCGACCTCCCCGCGGGCGCCGATCACGGCGACCTGGCGGAGCGGCGCGCCCTTGTCCGCGGCGACCTCGGCATCGAGGGCAGCGCGCGGCGCCTCCCCCGCCTCGAGCCGGTCGAGAAGGTTCGGCCCGTAGGCCGGCTGGGCCATCGACTGCGTCGCGACCGCTCCGACCCCGGCGCGGCCCCAGGTGACGACCGAGCCGACCGAGAACCAGTGCGACTGCACGGCGACGCCCACCTCGCCCGTCTCCGGATCGCGCGCCACCATCGAGTAGGTCACGGACCCACCGGGACGTTGGAACGGATCGACTGAAGCCGCCAGCTCTTGCCCTCCCGCAGGAGGGTGATCTGGAGCTTCTGCGCCGAGCTCGGCCCGCCGTGCGGCACGGCGACTACCAATGCCTCGCGGCCCTTCGCGCTCGACTTCACGATCTCCACCGAGTCCGCGCGACCTCCGGAGCGCACGGACGCGCGGCAGCCCTGCTCGTCGCCGAACGACTTGTTCAGGAGCGCCCGCGTGTAGAGCGTGCACACGGTCGGTTCGGCTGATGTCAGCGCGACTCGGACGATCTGGGGTGGCGAAGCCCTCGCCGGCAGCGCGTGGGCCGCCGGCTGGTTCCCGCCGTTCGGCGTAACGGCAGGAGGCTTCGAGCTCGTCGTCGTAGACGACGGCGCCCTCGGCGCCTCCCTCTTCGGGTTCTTCACGGTGCTCAGCGAGCTGGTCGAGCTCGAGCTCGACCCGCCGCCGCAGCCTGCAGCCGCGAAGACGGCCACCAGCGCCACGGCGCTAGCCCTTCTCATCGCCGCCCTTGAACTCGATCTCGCGGATCACCTTCGCGGGCGCACCGGCCGCGATCGTCGCCGGCGGCAGGTCCTTCGTCACGACCGAATTCGATCCGACGACGCACCGGTCGCCGATCGTGACCCCGCCGGTGACGACGCAGTTGACGCCGAACCAGCAGTTGGAGCCGATTCGCACCGGTCCGCGAGCCTTGAAGCCCTGGTGGGTGATCGGGCGGGTCGGAATCGTCGTAGGCGTGGTCGGCGTCGCCGACGAAGCAGTTGTTGGCGAACATCACGTGGTCGCCGACCTCGATCAGCTCCATCGCCGCGAGCATGACGCCCTGGTTGAGAAAGCAGCCGGCACCGATCCGGATCTGGGCATCCGCGGAGAGTGTCAGCCAGCATCCCGGCTCGAAGAGCGTTCCCTCGCCGACGGTGAGGCGCCCGGAGTCGAGGGCCTCGAGCACCTCGCCGTCGATCGGGTGGCGCACATAGGAGCGGGCGCGGGCCATGTGGCGGTTGATCCTCCACCGGCGCGAGAGCCTTCGGTTCCGCTCGTACCAGCGATGCTTGATCCACCACGTCCGCCAGCCGGCCTGCGACATCGGCGGCAGGTTCGCAGAAGCCGAGGCCGACGGCGATCTGACATGTTCCCGTTCGGAGTGGCTGGCGTCACCGAGCGATTCACGATTCGCCTTACTCCGGTGCTGAGACCGGACTGAGACCAACTCGATACTGACTCCGGGCGCCCAGGCGGCTACGGTCGTCGCAGTCCACGAACCCGAGGAGGGAGCTACGGATGGCATTGTTTCAGGCGAGCGGAGACCAGCTCGCGGAGTACAAGCAGAAGCTCGTCGAGGAGGTTTCGCCACACATCGGGGGCGAGGAGCTCGTGGCGGTCGGGATGTTCCGCCGGGGCGGCTTCGGGGCGAGCTACGCGGCGAGCAAGATGGGCGGTGGGCTCCTCTACGCGGGCGTCAACCTCGCCCGCAAGAAGCGCGCCGGCGGCCTGCCCGACAAGCTGATGCTGGCCGTCACTCCGATGACGCTCTACGCCTTCTCGTGGAGGTACAAGGGACGCAACTACCGAGTCAAGGAGGAGGTCGCGCGCTGGGACCGGACCAACCTCCAGTGCGCGCGCGGGCGGGGAGGCAACATGACGACGCTCACCATCTCGTCGCCGTCCGAGGACGAGAAGGCGACCCTCGTCGGCGCCGGGGTCCAGGACGACCCCTGGAGTCAGGAAGTGATCGGCGCCTCACCAACGGGGCGGCGGCCTGATGACGATCCACAAGGGCCGCAGCGGCGCCGGCACCTATTGGTACTACTGGCTCGTCCTCATCGGCGGCACGATCTTCGCCGCCGCCGCCGACGCGACCGACATGTTCGGCCTCAAGCCGTAGCTTCAGGCGGCGACAGGCTCGCGGCGCGGCTTCGCGGCACGGGTGACGCGCGGCTCGACCAGGTCGGCGAGGAACCGGCCCGTGTAGGAGGCGGGCTCAGCCGCGACCTCCTCCGGCGTACCCGTCGCGACGACCTCTCCCCCCTCCGCGCCGCCTTCGGGCCCCAGGTCGATCAGGTGGTCAGCCGACTTGATGACGTCGAGGTTGTGCTCGATGACCACGACGGTGTTGCCGGCGTCGACCAGGCGAGCAAGCACCTCGAGCAGGCGCTGGACGTCGGCGAAGTGAAGGCCCGTCGTCGGCTCGTCGAGGATGTAGACGGTGTCGCCGGTCGCGACCTTCGACAGCTCGGTCGCCAGCTTCACCCGCTGGGCCTCGCCGCCTGAGAGCGTGGTCGCCGGCTGGCCGAGGCGGATGTAGCCCAGGCCGACGTCGTCGAGCGTCCGCAGTCGGCGATGGATCTTGGGGATCGAGCGGAAGAACTCGGTTGCCTCGCTGACCGACATCTCGAGGACGTCCGCGATCGACTTGCCCTTGAACCGGACCTCGAGGGTCTCGCGGTTGTACCGCCGTCCGTGGCACTGCTCGCAGGGGACATAGACGTCGGGAAGGAAGTGCATCTCGATCTTGATCTGGCCGTCGCCGCGGCAGACCTCGCAGCGCCCGCCCTTGACGTTGAAGCTGAAGCGACCGGGCTTGTACCCGCGCGCCCGCGCCTCGCGCGTCTGCGTGAAGAGCGCGCGAATGTGGTCGAAGACGCCGGTGTAGGTGGCCGGGTTCGACCGAGGGGTGCGTCCGATCGGCGACTGGTCGATGTTGATCACCTTGTCGACGTCGCCGAGACCGGTGATGCGGTCGTGGGCGCCCGGCCGCATGCGGGCCCGGTGGAGTCGGTTCGCAAGCGAGCGGTAGAGGGTCTCGTTCACGAGGGTCGACTTCCCGGAGCCGGAGACGCCCGTGACGCAGGTGAAGGTGCCGAGCGGGAAGCCGACGTCGATTCCCTTCAGGTTGTGCTGGCGCGCGCCGCGAACGACGATCTCGCCGCGCTTTCGGCGGCGCTCGGCGGGGAGCGGGATCTGACCGCACGCCGCTCAGGTACTGGCCGGTGAGAGAGGCCGGATCGGCCTCGACCTCGCCCGGGCGTCCCTCAGCGATCACCCGCCCGCCGTGCACGCCCGCGCCCGGCCCGAGGTCGACGACGTGGTCGGCGGCGCGGATCGTCCCCTCATCGTGCTCGACGACAATGACCGTGTTGCCGAGGTCGCGGAGGCGCTCCAGGGTCGCGATGAGCTTCTCGTTGTCGCGCTGGTGGAGGCCGATCGAGGGCTCGTCGAGGATGTAGAGCACGCCGACCAGGCTCGAGCCGATCTGGGTGGCCAACCGGATCCGCTGCGCCTCGCCGCCGGAGAGGGTCGAAGCCGCGCGCTCGAGCGAGAGGTAACCGATGCCGACGGCGTCGAGGAAGCGAAGCCGCTCGGCGATCTCGCGGACGACCAGGCGCGCGATCGCGCGCTCTGTCTCGGTCATCTCGAGAGCCTCGATCCACTCCAGCGCGGACGTCGCCGCCATCCGCGTGTACTCGTAGATGTTGAGGCCCCCCACCCTCACCGCGAGGCTCTCAGGGCGAAGCCGGGCGCCACCGCAGTCCGGGCAGGGCTGCAGCGCCATCAGATGCTCGATCCGCTCGCGGGTGTTCTCCGACTCGGTCTGCTCGTAGCGGCGCTGGAGGCTGGTGAGCATGCCGTCGAACCGGACGGTGTAGACCCGGCGGCGTCCGAACCGGTTGCGGTAGGAGACCGTGTGCTTCTGGCCCCCCGTACCGTCGAGCAGGAGGTCGCGATCGCGCTTGCGGAGCTTCCGCCACGGCACGCCGGGGTCGATGTCGTTGGCCTCCGCGACCGCCTCGAGCAGACGGCGGTGGTACATCGACGCGGCCTTGGTGAACGGCTCCAGCGCGCCCTCGGAGATCGAGAGGGTCGGGTCCGGCACGATCAGCTCGGGGTCGATCACGCGCTGGAACCCGAGCCCGTGGCAGCGCTCGCAGGCGCCGTGAGGCGAGTTGAAGGAGAAGATCCGCGGCTCGAGCTCGGGCATCGACTTGCGCCGCAGTTCAGGCAGGCGAACTTCTCGGAGAAGACGAGGACCTCCCCCCTCTTCCCAGCGCTCGGCCCGCTCAGCACCTTCGCACCGGCTGTGCTGTCGCCGTTGGTGACCCGCTCGCCCTCACCGCCACCATCGACCAGCTCGATCTCGACGATCCCGGAGGCGAGCTGCGACGCCGCCTCCAGCGACTCGGCGAGACGCTTTCGTACACCCTCCTTCATCACCAGGCGGTCGACCACGATCGAGATGTCGTGCTTGAACTTCTTGTCGAGAACGATCTCCTCGTCGAGGCGGCGGAGCTCGCCGTCGATGACGGCCCGCGCATAGCCCTGCGCGCGCATCTCCTCGAGCATCCGCCCGTACTCGCCCTTGCGCCCTCGCACCACCGGCGCTAGGACCATGAAGCGGGTCCCCTCGGGGAGCGTCGCCACGCGATCGGTGATCTGCTCGAGCGACTGGCCCTGGATCGGCTCGCCGCAGTTCGCGCAGTAGGGCTTGCCGATCCGCGCCCATAGGAGGCGCAGGTAGTCGTAGATCTCCGTCACGGTGCCGACGGTCGAGCGCGGATTGCGCGACGTTGTCTTCTGGTCGATCGAGATCGCAGGCGAGAGCCCCTCGATCGAGTCCACGTCCGGCTTCTCCATCTGGCCCAGGAACTGCCTGGCGTAGGCGGAGAGCGACTCGACGTAGCGCCGCTGCCCCTCGGCGTAGATCGTGTCGAAGGCGAGGCTGGACTTGCCGGAGCCGGAGAGGCCCGTGATGACGATCAGGGCGTCGCGCGGCAGCTCGAGATCGACACCCTTCAGGTTGTGAGCGCGGGCTCCTGAGATGACGATTCGATCCGAGCCTCCCATCGTCACACGATTGTAGGAGTCGAACAGGCGTTCCGAAAACGGCGCTACGCGGCGCTTGCCGCCAGGCGGAGCACCGGGCGCGCGCGGTAGGCGATCACCCAGGCTGCGAACGCGGCGGCGACGGCAAGCGCGTAACCCCGATGCGGGTGCCCGCCGCTCACCAGCGCGCCCGCCAGGGCGTTGCCGGCCGCAAGGCCGACCACGATCGCCGTGATCATCCAGGTCGATGCCTCGGTCGCCGTACCGGGCGGTGCGACCTCATCGATCAACGTGTAGAGCACCGCCCCCGCAGGCGCGAACGCAAAGCCGCTGACGATGAGGAGCACGACCGAGTCCGCCTTGGTCGACGTCAGCAGCAGGGGCGCGAAGCCCAGGGCGATCAGCAGGCAGAGGCGCGGGTAGCGCTCGGCAGCCGGCTTCGAGTGATGCCGCGAGCCGTACCAGAGGCCGCCGAACATGCTGGCCGCGCCTTGGACCGAGATCAGCAGGCCTGAGAACGCCGGTGCGCCGAAGCTGGTGGCGAGCGCAGTGGTCGATATCTCCATCGCGCCGATCGCGGCGCCGAAAGCGACTTCCACGAGGACCAAGGCGACAACCGCCGGCGAGCGCAGCGCGCCCGCCCATCCCGTGTTCGAGGGCGCGCCCCGCCACGACCGCGAGGCGGCTGATAGCGCAGTAGATGAGCGTTCCCGTCGTGGTGAAGGCGCCGTTCACGAGCACCGCCGTCCCAGGCGAGCCGGCGGATGCGAGCGCGGCGGTCATGAGCGGGCCGACGACGAACGACACCTCCAGCAGGGCCGCGTCGAAGGCGAACGCGCTCTGGCGGAGTCGCGGGTCGGCGACGAGCGTCGACCACAGGGTCCGCATGCATGGCGACAGTGCGGGGATCGTCGCCCCGCTCGCGGCGCCGATCGCCGCCAGCACCGCCGGTGGCGCCCCGGCCCGAGCAGCGAGAACGAGCCCGATCAGCGACAGTGGGTTCAGCAGGCATATCGGGACCAGGACCCGGGTCTGCCCGAACCGGTCGACGAGGCGCCCCTGCACGGGAAGCGAGAACGCGGCGGCGATTGCCGAAGCCGCCTCGACGATCCCGGCGACGGCGAACGAGCCCGTCTCGGCACGAACGAGGAGGATCGTCGCCAGCGAGAGGCCGGCGATCGGCAGCCGGCCGATGCCGACGCCGACTATCGGCGTCCGGGCCCGACGGATGGCGAGCAGGCGCTTGTAGGGCGTCGGGACCATGGCCCCACCCAGATAAGCAGGCGCAACCCGGACGAGCCGCGGCGGATGCGGGTGCGGCTACTTGCCGGCCTTGGCGAGAACGTCGTCGAGCAGGGCGTTGCGATCGTCGAGCGAGTACGAGCTCGCGAGCTCGACGTCGATCTCCTCGCGCGGCACGCCGTCGAGCGCCATCTTCATCGCAACGAGGCGGGCTGCCTGCGAGTCGTCGGACGCAGCGGGCGGCGGCGCCTCGACGACCGGCTCAGGTGCCGGCGCGACGGGTTGCTCCTCCGCCGTCTTCGGGGGCTCGGCCGCGGATGGGCCGGTTGGGGAAGGCGTGGGCTCAGGCGCAGATGGCGGGTCCGCGGGCACCGGGCTGGACGACCCGCCGCCGAAGCGTGACGTCAGGTCCTCCAGGGCCTTGCGGGCGCCCTCCACCTGCTCACGCGCCTCGACCTCGGCGCGCGCGCGGATCCCCTCGGCCTCCTTCTCGGCGGCGGCGACGATCTTCTTCGCCTCCTCCTGCGCCTCTGCGATGACCTTGCGGACGGAGTCTGCTGCCTGCTGCGCGAGATCCTCGACGCTCATGGCCGAAGCCTACCCGTGGGATCTCAACGCACCGTCAACACGACATCAAAGGGGGCGCGATCTTTCGCTCTCGTGTTAACCGTCATATGGGCGGTCAGCACGACAGCGAACGCGCGCGACGAGACGAGGGTCGCGTTGACGGCGACCGGATGAGCGTCGAGCGGAACGTTGCGGCGCTTGCCGCCCGCCAGCACCTCGCCACCCATCGCGATCAGCTCACTGACTGCGGTCTGACCGCGAGCCAAGTCGACAATCGGCTGAAGTCCGGTCGTCTGCATCTCCTGCACCGAGGCGTCTACCTGGTTGGGCCTCCCGCTCCTCGCGAGTGGACCTACGAAATGGCTGCGGTAATCGCATGCGGCCCCTGCACGTTTGTGGCCAACCTGAGCGCGGCATGGCTGTGGGGCCTCCTCCCCCACCCCGCCGACCCACGCCCGGTCCATGTAGCCGTCCCGGGACGCAATCCCGGCCGAAAGGCCGGGATCCGGATCCGTCGCGTCGCCTGCCTCGACAGGAGCGAGACGCGGATCCGGCTGAGCATCCCGGTCACCTCGCCGCGTCGAACCCTCCTCGACCTGGCCGCGACACGCCGGGACGATCTCGAGGTCGCCCTCGCCGAGGCATACGCCAAGAGGATCACGACCCGGAGCGAGGTCCTCTCCCTAGCTGCCAAACACCCACGGCACCGGGGCGCAAAGCGGCTCCGGGCGCTCACCGAGGGCGACCGCGCTCCCGCCCGCCTCCGCTCCGAGGCGGAGCGCCGCCTTCTCGGCCTCCTACGTAGGGCGCGCCTTTCTCAGCCGGAGGTGAACGTCCGCTTCGGCCCGTACGTCCTGGACTTCCTGTGGCGACCGCGGCGCCTGGTGATCGAAGTCGACGGCTTTCGATGGCCAGCAGGACATCCCGAAGGTGATGGAGGGCGCCGGCGCCCAAGGCGAGCCAGAGATCACGTCCCTGCGGGTGCTCGACACGCCAGACGCCTTCTAGGACCGTCGCGCCGCGCCCAGGGGGCGCGGAGACAATCGTCGGGGTTGACGTTCCCATGAACGCTCGACTCCGCCTCGCAATCTGCATCGCCGCCCTGGTCTGCGCGGCCCCGCCGCCTGCGGCCGCGTCGCCTCCGAGCGCCGCTCCGCGGTGCCCGGCGTGCGTGGTGGCCGCGCCCGCGCTGATCGACCTCGCGGGCGCGGCCTTCATCGGGGTCACGGCCGGCGAGGCCATCGATCGCGCGACCCGCGAGGTTGAGGACACCCACGCCGTCCACACGGGCGTGAGGGCCGCAAACCATCCCGGCGCCTTCCGTCAGTGGATCCGCTGGGCGAAGGGAAACGCGGCCGCCGGTCGCGCCGTCTGGCGAGCCTCTCACGGAAAGCTCACCCGCATCTACAGGTGGCTTCGCCGCTCATACTCGCTGCCGAAGCTCAAGAAGCGGCTTCCGCGAGCCGCCATCGCCTGCGTCATCAGTGGGACCGTCACGGGCCTCCGCACCCACAGCATCGAACAGGCCGGCTGGTCGTGCCTCGGTGGCGCCTTGGGCGCTCTGGGTTCCGCCTGATGCCGAGGATTGCCGTGAGGGCCCTCGCCCTGGCGGCGATCTTTGGTCTCGTCTGGTGGCAGGCGAGCCTCTTCGCCGCCGCCGCGTCGGTCGTCGGGGCGGCTGCCGTCGCAGTCGGGTTCAGGTTGCTCGGGCGCTAGGCCCGCATCGCCTCGAGGTCGCGGCGCAGCTCCTTGAGCTCGTCGCGGATCCGCGCGGCCTCCTCGAAGCGAAGGTCCTCGGCGGAAGCGAGCATCTCCTCCTCGAGCTCGACGATGATCTTCTCGAGCTCGTCCGGCCCCTTGATCGGCTCGCCGTCGCGGTGCAGGGCGCGCTTCCTCCGCGCCGGAGCCGATCGCGATTCCATCGCGAGGAAGTCGGAGATGTCAGAGATCCCCTTCTGGACGGTTTCCGGGGTGATGCCGTGCTCGCGGTTGTAGGCGAGCTGGATCTCGCGACGGCGATCGGTCTCGCCGATCGCCACCCGCATCGCCTCGGTCTCCCGGTCGGCGTACATGAGCACTCGCCCGCGGACGTTCCGGGCGGCCCGCCCGATCGTCTGGATCAGACTCGTCTCGCCCCGGAGGAACCCCTCCTTGTCGGCATCGAGAATTGCGACGAGCGACACCTCCGGCAGGTCGAGGCCCTCGCGCAGGAGGTTGACGCCGACCAAGACGTCGTACTCGCCAAGCCGGAGGTCACGGATGATCTGGATCCGCTCGATCGTGTCGACCTCGGAGTGCAGGTACCGCACCCGGAAGCCGTGCTCGAGGAGGTAGCCGGTGAGGTCCTCGGCCATCTTCTTCGTCAACGTGGTGACGAGGACGCGCTCGCCCACCTCGGCCCGGGCCCGAACCTCTTCCATCAGGTCATCGATCTGGTTGCGCGTTGCGCGCACCTCCACCTCCGGGTCGACGATCCCGGTGGGGCGCACGATCTGTTCGACGATCCGCTTCGAGGAGCTGCGCTCGAACTCGCCCGGCGTGGCCGAGACCATCACAAGCTGCCCGACGCGCTCGAGGAACTCGTCGAAGCGCAGTGGCCGGTTGTCGATCGCCGAGGGCAGCCGGAAGCCGAAGTCGACGAGGGTCTGCTTGCGCGAGCGGTCGCCCTCGTACATCCCTCCGAGCTGGGGGACCGTCTGGTGCGACTCGTCGACGAAGACAAGGAAGTCGTCGGGGAAGTAGTCGATCAGCGTGTGCGGCGGGCTGCCCGCCTCGCGTCCATCGAGGATTCGCGAGTAGTTCTCGATGCCGTTGCAGAACCCGAGCTCCTTCAGCATCTCGAGGTCGTACTCGGTTCGCTGTCGAAGGCGGTGCGCCTCGAGCTCCTTGCCCCGCTCACCGAACCAGGCGAGCCGCTCGTCCATCTCCCGCTTGATCTCGACCACCGCCCGTTCGAGCGTCTCCTCCTCGGTGACGTAGTGGGTCGCGGGCCAGACCGCCACGTGGTCGATCTCGTCGAGGATCTCACCCGTGAGCGGGTCGAAGTGCTGCACCCGCTCGACGTCGTCGCCGAAGAGCGTGATCCGGTACGCGGTCTCGGCGTAGGCCGGGAAGATCTCCACCACCTCGCCCTTCGACCGGAAGGTTCCGCGGGAGAGAACCGCGTCGTTCCGCTGGTACTGCATCCCGACGAGCTTGCGGAAGAGCGTGTTGCGGTCGACCTCCTCGCCGACCTTGAAGAGCTGCATCTGGCGCCTGTACAGCTCGGGTGAGCCGATGCCGTAGATGCAGGACACCGACGCGACGATCACCACGTCGCGCCGGGCGAGGAGCGCGGCCGTCGCCGAGTGCCGCAGCCGGTCGATCTCGTCGTTGATCGACGAGTCCTTTTCGATGTAGAGGTCCTGCGCCGGCACGTAGGCCTCGGGCTGGTAGTAGTCGTAATAGCTGACGAAGTACTCGACCGAGTTCTCGCGGAAGAACTCACGGAACTCGTTGCAGAGCTGCGCGGCCAGCGTCTTGTTGTGGGCGATGACGAGCGAGGGACGGCGGAGCTCCGCGATCACTCCGGCCATCGTGAACGTCTTCCCCGTCCCGGTCGCACCGAGCAGGGTTGTGAACCGCTCGCCCGCGCTGATCCCCTCGGCCAGGCTTGAGATGGCCTCGGGCTGGTCGGCGGTTGCGGTGTAGGCGGGATTGAGGCCGAATTCGGGCACTCAGGTCACGATAGCTGCGGCCGAGGCGCCCACTGGCTTTCGCGAACGTTAGGGACCTGCCCGCCCCGTTCGCGCGCGTGGGCACCACGCGCGGATGATGCGCTACTGAGCGAGCGAACGCGAACCGAGCACCGATGGCCGCAAGGAGCGCGGCGACTCCGCCGAGAACGAGCCCGGACCTCGGACCGAGCGCCTCTGCCAGCCACCCGGTGAGCGGCCCCCCGATCGGGGTCGACCCTAGGAAGACGATTCCGTAGAGGGCCATCACCCGGCCTCGCATCGCCGGCTCCACACGCAGCTGAAGCTGCGAGTTCACGCCCGCGGCGAACGTGATGCTTGCGGCGCCGAGCGGGACCATCGCGGCGATCTCGAGGGGAAACGTCGGTGCGGCCGCCGCAATGAGCCCGAAGACGCCGAACCCCGCGGCCGACAGCGTTATCAACCGGGGACCGGTTGACCCGCGCGCCCCCGTAGCGAGCGCTCCGACGATCGCCCCAGCGCCCATCGCGGCGAGCAGAAGGGCGTAGCCGGACGCGTCCTGACCGAATGTGAAGTGGGCGAGGAGAGGCAGGACGGTCTGGAAGTTGAAGGCGAGCGTCCCAACCAGCGCCATCATCGCGAGCGGTATCGCGAGGGCCGGGGTCCGCGCGACGTACCGGATCGCGGCGCGGACGGCGCCCGGCTCGTGCTCGGCGCGCGGCGCGGGCCGCAGAAGCTCGGGATCCATGCCGCGGAGGGCGACGATCATGACCCCGAAGGTCAGGGCGTTGAGTGCGAAGCACGGCGCGACGCCGAGCACCGCGATGAGCGCTCCCGCTATCGCTGGGCCGATGATCCGCGACGAGTGGATGATCACGCTGTTGAGGCTCACGGCGTTGACCACGCGGTCGGCCCCGACCATCTCGATCACGAAGCTCTGCCGCGCGGGATTGTCGATCGAGTTGATGCTCCCGCGCGCGAAAGCCGTGGCGAAAACCATCCAGGGAGCGACCACGCCGGCGGCCGTGACGGCGAAGAGCCCGAGCGCCGGGAACGCCATCGCCGCCTGCGTGTAGGTGAGCAGCCGGCGCTTCGGCACGCGATCGGCGACCAGGCCACCGAATGCGGCGAACAGAAGGAAGGGTGCGAACTGAGCCGCCGTCAGCGCCCCGACCGCGACGCCGCTGCCCGTCAGGGTCAGGATCAGCCAGGCCTCCGCGACCATCTGCATCCAGTTGCCCGACAGCGACACGAGCTGCCCCGTGAAGTAGCGGCGGTAGTTGGGGACGCCGAGAGAGCTGAATGAGCGGCGGAGCACGGCCGTCAAGACCGCTGGTCCTCGAGCAGGCCCTCGAGGAGCTCGGAGGCTCGCTCGAGGGTCGCGATGTCCTCGGGATCGAGCGCTCGAAGGCGTGCAGCCAGATAGGCGGTCTTGCGGCGCCGGAGGCGCCGGATCAGGGCGGCGCCACCGAGTGTCAGCCGCAGCGAGCAGCTCCTTCCGTCGCCGGGAGCCGGGATGCGCTCGATCAGCCCGTCCTCCTCGAGCCTCACGACGACCCGCGTCGCCGTTGGGCGCTTGATCCGCTCGCGCTCAGCCAGCTCGCTGGGGGTCAGAGGACCATGCCGCTCGATCGTCGCGAGCGCCGAGCCCTGCGACGGACTCAGCTCGGGCGCAGCCTCCTGGCGCAGCCGCCGTGCGGTGCGCGTGACGGCGAGGCGCAGGTGGGTCGCAAGCTCCGCGACGCGTTCGGGCGGGGCTGGAGTCGCTACTGACATATAGTTAGCTTAGCAAACTATCTCACCAACCGGCATTTCTTGACTCGACTACCCCAGGGGGATAAGGTCGGCGTTCAGGGAACGAACCCCTCGCGGACGCCAGGGGCGACATCGACAGAAGGGGAACCCAGTGCTCACACGCATCAGGCGGATGCCATCGCCGGCGCTCGTGATCTCGGCCATCGCCTTGATCGTCGCCGTCGGCGGCGGAACGTTCGCAATCGCGGCGATCACCAACCCGAAGGTCAAGCGAATCTCAAAGCGCCAGGCCAACAAGCAGATCAGGAAGAAGGCGCCGGGCCTGTCGGTGCTCCACGCGCAGAGCGCCGACACGGCGACCAACGCGGATCACGCGACCACCGCCGACAAGGCGACGACCGCCGACAAGGCGACGACCACCGACGCGGTGACGTCGTTCGCTTATGCCGCGGCCGGCGGGAGCGCCAACAAGACCGTCCTCGACGACTTCCACGGCCTGACGCTGACGGCCTCGTGCACGGCGGGTGTAAATAACGGCCTCACCGTGAAGGCCACGTCGGCGACCGCCGGCGCCTATATCGCCTATAGCTCGATCAGCCGTGGCGGGACCGGCGGTACTGCAACCGGGACGGTTCATAACGACTCGGTCCAGCTCGGCGCCGCTCCGACGACGATCCTCTCGCCGAATGCCAACAGCGTCGATACGGGCAACGGACCGGTGGGCATCGGGTTCGCGACCGGCCAGATCGTGTACGGGAAGCCGGGCACCGGGACCCGCGTGTCGGTCGCCTGGCAGTACGCGTCCGGCGTCGCGGGCCACGCCTGCTACTGGGATGGCACCGCGACCGGAACCGACGATGGGCCGCCGGATGTCGCGAAGGGTCGACTCACGAAGGCCCGCGCCTCGAGCGTGACATCGGCGCAGCGGCTCCTCCGCGCCCACTGACAGGGATTAGCGGAACGCAGCGACTGAAAGCGCCGCGCTCCTCCGGGGGCGCGGCGCTTTCGCTTAAGGTCCGGCCATGCGAGCGTCACAGCGCCTGCTCACGGGCTTCTTCGTCGTCGCGGGCACGATGCACTTCGTGCGGCCCGGCTATTACCGGGCGATCATGCCGCCGTACCTGCCCCGCCACCGCGAGGCGGTGGTCGTGAGCGGAATCGCCGAGATCGCGGGGGGCGCGGGCGTCGCGTCGGCGCGAACGCGCCCGCTCGCCCGCTGGTGGCTGATCGCGCTGCTCACAGCGGTCTTCCCCGCCAACGTCCACATGGCGGTGAGTCCCGAGCAGGTCCGCGGCCTCGAGCTCGACCGGATACCCCGTTGGGCCCTCTGGGCCCGGCTGCCGCTTCAGCCGCTGATGATGTGGTGGGTCTGGCGCGCCACGGCCGAGTAGCCTGGCCATGATTCGTAACCGCGGTGCGGGACGGAAAGGAGAGCCTCGTGCGCAGAAGGATTCGGCGGCTACCCTCGCCGGCTCTCGTGATTTCGGCAATCGCCCTGATTGTCGCCGTCGGCGGCGGAGCGTTCGCCGTCGCCGCGCTCAACAGGCCGAAGGTCAAGAGCATCTCGAAGCGCCAGGCCAACAGGCAGATCAGGAGGAAGGCACCGGCCCTCTCCGTGCTGCATGCCCAGAGCGCCGACACGGCGACGACCGCAGACACCGCGACGAACGCGACGAACCTGGATGGACAGCCCGCTTCCGACTACCGTCTGCATTGTCCCGCCAGCCTCCACCGGGGGGCGGACCTTTGCTTCGAGTTCGACGAGCGCGCCGCCGCCCCGTACGCGACGGCGCTGCAGACTTGCGCGCGGGCGCAGCTTCGGCTCCCCGACGAGGGCGAGTTGGCCCTCGTCTTCGACCACCTTGGGGCCTCGCAGGACTTTCAGTGGGCGGTCAGTCATTACTACATCAGCCGCCCGAACCAATCCGACCAGGTAGTCGCGTCGCTGCTCGCAAACGACTCGGCGCGCAACATCCTCCTGAATGGGGATCTCGTAACGAAGAACCACCCCTATCGCTGCGTGACCTCCGCGAGCAACTCGCCATGAGCTCGCGCGACGCGTAAGCGGGCTCCCACGCCGGCGCCGCCGGCTCACTTGAGGCCGAGCTCGCTCGCGTACTTGCGCGCGTACTCGCCGCGCTTCTCGAGGACGCCCTGCACGTAGGCCCGTGTCTCGGGATAGGGGATGTCGTCCAGCGTCAATGACGATCCCCCCCACTTGTCGACCGCGTTGAAGCCCGCGTTGTAGGCGGCAAGCGCCGCTATTTCGTTGCCGTCGTAGCGGTCGAGGAGATGGCGCAGCAGGTAGGAGCCGTAGCTGATGTTGATCTGCGGGTCGTGGAGGTCCGAGAGGACGAACGTCGTCCCGCCGCTCAGATGCTTGATGTAGTCCGCGGCGTCGGGGGTAATCTGCATGAGCCCGATCGCGCCCGCGCTCGACTCCTGGTCCCGAAAGCGTGACTCCGTGTAGATCACGGCGGCGATCAACGCGGGGTCGAGATCCTTCTCGGCGGCCTGCTGGCGGATGATGTCCTCGTGCTGCAGCGGGAGCGTGAGCTCCTGGATCACCTCCTCGGGACTCAAGCCGGTGATCAAAAACGTGATCCCCACACCTATCCCAGCGACGACGATGACCACGAGGAGGCCCACCAGCCGGCGGCGCCAGATGCTCGCGCGGCTTCGATAGCCCGTCCGGCGCGCACTGGCCGTTCGCGGAGTGGAGGCGGTCACGCGGGGCTCCCGGCAGCGACGAGCCGCGGCAGAAGCTCCTCGAGCCGGGTACGGAGCGCCTCGCGGTCGCCGTCGTTGCTGACGCGGAACGTCGCGCGTCGCTCCTTCTCGGCGGCCGAAAGCTGCCGGCCGGCGCGGCCCTCGACGAGGTCCGTGCCACGGTCAGCCGCCCGCCTGGCGCGGGTCTCATCGCTCGCCGCGACGGCAATCGTCGCGTCGAAGAAGCTCTCCATCCCGGTCTCGAACAGAAGCGGCACCTCGACCACTGCAATCGAAGTATGGGGCGGCAGCCCGACGACCCAATCGGCGATGCGCTGTCCGACGAGCGGATGAAGCACCGACTCGAGCCACGCGAGCTCCTCCGGCTTTTCGAAGACCAGGGCTCCGACTCGGCCGCGGTCGAGCAGGCCGGCGGGCGCCACCTCCGCGCCCCACCGCTCGACGAGGCGGCCTCGAACCTCCTCCGATCCCAGGAGGTCGTGGACGACGGCGTCGCTCGAGAGGGTGGCGGCGCCGAGGCTTTCGAGCGTCGCGAGGGCTTCGGACTTCCCGGCGGCGATCGCGCCGGTGAGGCCGATCAGCGGCGGGCGTTCACTCGCCGGAAGCTGACTCGGGCGCCGCATCCTCCGGCTCCGTGTCCTCGGCCGCCGGTTCCGCGTCCTCAGCCGGCTCGGTGTCCTCGGCTGCCGACTCGGTGTCCTCAGCTGCCGGCTGCGTGTCCTCGGCGACCGGCTCGATCGGCTCAGCCTCGGTCGCTACGGACTCCTCGTCCACGGCGGTGGCCTCATCATCGGCCGGCGTCTCCGGAAAGACCTCGTCGGAGACGTCGAGGTCTGGAAGCTCGGCCGGCGGGGATTCCGCCTCGTCGGTGAGCTCGGCGGGAATCAGGTCCCGCAAGGGCAGCGCCTGCGACGGCTGTGCGCGCTTGACGCTGAGCGAGATCCGGCGGCGCGACTCATCGATCTCGAGGACGCGCACCCAGACCTCCTGGCCGGGCTGTACCACCTCGCCCGGGCTCTCGACGTGGTGGTCGGCGAGCTCGGAGATGTGGACCAGGCCTTCGACGCCGGGAACGATCTCCACAAAGGCCCCGAACGCCACGACCTTCGTGACCTTGCCCTCGAAGGCGTCGCCGGGCTTGTACTCGTTCGTGACGCGCGTCCAGGGGTCCTCCTGAGTCTGTTTGAGCCCGAGCGAGATCCGCTGACGGTCGCGGTCGATGTCGAGGACCTTGACCCGGACGGTCTCACCCACGGACAAGACCTCGGACGGGTGGTTCACGTGGCTCCACGAAAGCTCGGAGATGTGGATGAGGCCGTCGATGCCCTCGAGGTCGACGAAGGCGCCGAAGTCGACGATGTTGGAGATCTTGCCCTCCACGACCTGGCCGGGCTGCAGGCGGCCCAGGATCTGCTCGCGGACCTCCTTGCGCTCCTCCTCGAGGACGGCGCGGCGGGAGAGCACGACGTTGTTGCGGCTGCGGTTGAGCTCGATGACGCGGCACTCGAGTGTCTGGCCCTTGAACTCGTCGAGGTTGTGGACACGCCGGATGTCGACCAGTGAAGCGGGCAGGAACCCGCGGACCCCGAGGTCGAGGATTAGGCCGCCCTTGACGACCTCGATCACGACGCCCTCGATCGGCTCGCCGGTCTCGGCGGCGCGCTCGATCTTGCGCCAGGCCTTCTCGAAGCGGGCGCGCTTCTTGGACAGGAGGAGGCGCCCCTCCTGGTCCTCCTTCGTGAGCACGAGCGCGTCGACCTGCTCGCCGAGCGAGACCTCCTCGCCCGGATCGACCGAACGGCGGATCGACAGCTCGTTCGAAGGAATGACGCCCTCCGACTTGTAGCCGATGTCGACGAGGACCTCGTCCTTGTCGATGCGCACCACCTCGCCGCTCACGACGTCGCCCTCGTCGAAGGGCTTTATCGTCGCGTCGTAGTTCGGGACGAGCTGGCCGTCGACCTCGATCATGAGGTCAGGGACGGGGCTCGCGGGCGCCGGCGGGGTCGCTGTATCGGTTGCGGCCAAGGCGTGAGAGTGTAGAGGCGGGGGGTTCAGGGCAGGTGTTGGGTACCCTCGCGCCATGCCTACGCGGCGGACCAAGCGGGGCGAGGAGCGAACCCCGCTCGACGGGGAGTGCGACGTGCTCGTCTGCGGCGCGAGCTTCGCCGGCCTCGCCGTGGCGCGCGAGCTTGCCGGCAGCGGGGCCCGGACGCTCATCGTCGACCGCTACGAGGTGGGCGAGCGCCAGACCTCGGCGTGCGCGGCCCCGACGGAGTGGCTCGAAGCCCTCGGGCTCGAGGCCTCGATGCGTCAGACCTTCGGTGAGCTCGTTATCCACACCCCGCACACGACGGCCCGCATGCCGCTTCCGTTCACCTTCTCCACCTTCGACTACCGCGAGCTCTGCGCCCTTCTCTTCGAGCAGTGCGACGCCCAGTTCGAGACGGCGAAAGTCGAGGGCCTGGGGAGCTCGAACGGCGACGGCTCGATCGGCGTGCTCACGGACCGAGGCGAGCTTCGGGCCCCGCTCGTGGTCGACGCGCTCGGATGGCGGCGGGTGCTCGGGTCCGGGTTCCAGCCTCCCGACGCGCCGCTCTCGCGCGGCCTCGAGGTTCATCCAGGCGGTGGCGGCGGCGAGCTCGAGATCTGGATCGACCGCTCGTACGTCCCCGCCGGGTACTCGTGGAGCTTCCCGGCCGCCCAGGAGGTCCGCGTGGGCGTGGGCTCATTCGACCCGCGCTTCCACGTCAAAGACTCGACGGTGCGCCTCGCGGACGACCTCGGACGCGACGCCGTGGGCTACCAGGGGAACTGGATCCCCCACAAGCTCCGGCCCGCAACCGATAACGGCGTCTTCTTCGTCGGCGACTCGGCAGGCCACTGCCTACCGCTCACCGCGGAGGGAATCCGCACCGCCCTCTACTTCGGCATCGCCTGCGGCCGCGAGATTCGGCGAACCGTCGAGGGCCGGATCTCGCGAGGCGCAGCGCTCGACCGCTACGCTGCCTTCTCGGCCCGGCACGACTTCCACTTCCGGTGGCTGCTGCGCGTGCAGCGGCTCGTGCCGCGAGTGCCGCCGCGCGTCCTCGCGCCCGCGCTCGGCGCAATGGCGAACGACCGCTTCACACGCTGGGCCTTCGACCACTACCTGCGGATCGCGCACCCCGCGTTTGCGCGCGAGCTCAGCGGACGACGAGGTACGTCCCGACGAGAAGCAGCCCTACTCCAGCCAGCCGGGTCGCGCTGAGCGGCACCTTCTCGAGGCCGAGGATCCCGAGGCGGTCGATCACCACCGCA
Organism: uncultured Actinomycetes bacterium; assembly: GCA_963841455.1. GTDB lineage: Bacteria > Actinomycetota > Thermoleophilia > Solirubrobacterales > 70-9 > JAWVFM01. Next base: position 97,655 of record CAWJCU010000007.1, on the reverse strand, counting down.
GCCGTCAACTGTCCCGTGATCGTCGCGGCGGCGACTCCACCCGCACCGATCGTCGAGACGGAGACCAGGGCCACGGTCACGTAGGCGGCACCGAGGATCCCGCCGATCAGGTAGTACCAGGGCACATCGAACGCCGAGCCGAGCCCGCCCGTATGACCCGCGAGGATGACGATGAGGGCGAGGAGGAGTGTTCCTACGAAGAAGGAGACGAGGGCCGCCGGAAGGCTGCCGGTGCTCCGGCCGAGCCCTGCGTTGATAGGCGCCTGCAGGGCGATCAAGCCGCCCACGGCGGCCGTCAGGATCACGGCGAGCCCCCTACCCATTGACGCGCGGATGGTACCCGTGATCTTTTCGCTCGCCCGGTGTTCCAGTACCGTGGACTGCCTGCCGGGCGGGGGCTGCACCGTCGACGACCTCGTGACGGGGGCGGCGGTCGCGGAAGCCGAACTGGACGATTCCGGCACGGTGCTCGCGGAGATCAAGCTCGGCACCGAAGGCGACTGCCACGAGTGACGGACTGACCAATCAGGCCAGGGAAAGGGCGGCCATCGGCCGCTTTTTTCGTTGCTACTTGGCAGTCAGCCAGTCCTCGCCCACGCCAACGTCGACGGCGAGAGGCGGGTCGAGGTCGAATGCGCCACACATCTCGGCGCGAACCAGCTCCGTCGCAGCGGCCATCTCGCTCTCCGGGCCCTCGAAGAGGAGCTCGTCGTGGATCTGGAGAACGAGCCTGGTGTCCAACCCGTCGCTGGCGAGTCGCTCGTGGCACCGGAGCATCGCCACCTTGATGATGTCTGCGGCCGTGCCCTGGATGACGGTGTTGACCGCCAGCCGCTCCCCGAGCGAGCGGCGTTGGCGCTGGCCCGACCGAAGCTCAGGGATGGCGCGGCGGCGGCCCATCAACGTCGTCACGAACCCCTCGCGCTCCGCGACGGTGATCGTCTCGTCGATGAACCGCCTGATCGCCGGGAACCGCTCGAAGTAGCGCTCGATGTAGGCGGCAGCCTCCTCGCGCGAGATCTGGAGACGGTCGGCGAGCCCGAACGCCGAGAGCCCGTAGGCGATCCCGTAGTTGACCATCTTCGCCTTCGAGCGCTCCGCGGGCCCGACTGCGTCGGCCTTGGCGCCGAGCACCTCCGCCGCGGTTGCGTCGTGAACGTCCTCGCCCGAGGCGAAGATCTCACGCAGGGCGTCCTCGCCGGCAACGTGGGCCAGCACGCGGAGCTCGACCTGGTTGTAGTCGGCGGACAGGAGGCGGTTGCCGCTCTCGGCGACGAAGCAGCCGCGGACGGGCCGACCCACGTCGGAGCGAATCGGGATGTTCTGGAGGTTCGGGTTCACGCTCGACAGGCGCCCGGTGGCCGCGGCGACCTGGTTGAAGGTCGTGTGGATCCGGCCGGTCTCCGAGTCGATCAGGGTCGGCAGGGAGTCGAGGTACGTGTTCTTGAGCTTCGTGAGCTCACGCCACGCCTCGACCTTGGCGACGATCTCGTGCTCGTCGCGAATCTGGGCGAGCACGCGGGCGTCGGTGGAGAAGCCCGTCTTCCCACGACGCTTCCGCGAAAGGCCCAGCTCGGCGAAGAGAACCTCGCCGAGCTGCTGCGGCGAGCCGATCGTGAACTCGTGCCCGGCGAGGTCGTAGATCTCGACCTCGAGCTGCGCGATCCGATCGGACATCCCGTCGTTGATCGCGGCAAGCCGCTGGGCGTCGAGGCGGAGGCCGATGCGCTCCATGCTCGCGAGGACGTTGATCAGCGGCATCTCGACTTCGGTCAGGAGGCGCTCGAGCCCGAGCTCGGAGATTCGTGGGCGCTGGCGGCTCGCGAGCTCCCACGTGAGACGGGCGTCGACCGCGGGGTCCGCGGCTGGCTCACCGTCGAGCGCAAGCTGCCCCTCGGGCTCCGCTGGGGGCCTCGCCGCCGCGATACCCAGGTCGGCGGCGAGCTCGTGGAGATCGAAGGTGCGCCGGCCCGGGTCGAGCAGGTAGGCGGCGACGGTCGTGTCGAGCTCCAGGTCGAGGCCGCCGTCACCGGCTGCCGCCAGCAGCGAGTGGCGCGCGGCGCCGCCGAGCCCCTTCAGGTCGTGGCCGATCAGCGGCCGGCCCGCGAGCTGGGATGCGAGGACACCCAGGTCGGTCGCCTCCCCGGCGATCACCTCGTCGCCCCCGGTGCCGGCCCAGCGGCCACTCGCGATCGCAATCGCCGCCGGCCCGTCGCCGAGGTCCGCCGCGGTTCCCTCCACCGCCTCGACCGAGATCTCCTCCTCAGCCGAGCGGCCGGGAACGATCTCCCCCCACTCCTGGTCGAGACGCTCCATCACGGCACGGAGCTCGAACTCGGCAGCGGCCTCGCGGAGACGGCTGCGGTCGGGCTCGGCCCGCATCGCCTCGCTCACGTCGAACCCCACCTCGATGTCGTCGGTGAGGATCGCAAGCGCCTTCGACAGCCGCGCGTCGTCGGCGTGCTCGGTCAGGTTCTGCTTCCGCTTGGCGCCGGAAATCTCGTCGACCGAGTCGAGGACCTTCTCGAGTGACCCGAACCGCTGGAGGAGCTGCGCGGCCGTCTTCTCGCCGACCCCTGGTACCCCCGGGATGTTGTCCGACGTGTCGCCCTTGAGGCCGATGAGGTCAGCGACGAGCTCGGGCCCCACGCCGTAGCGCTCGACCACGCCCTCACGGTCGTAGATCTTCGTGTCGGTGACCCCCCTGGAGGTGGCCATCACGCGGATCCCGTCGTCCACGAGTTGGTAGACGTCGCGGTCGCCCGAGACGATCATCACCGGGATGCCCGCGCGCTTCGCCTCCCTAGCGAGGGTGGCGATGACGTCGTCCGCCTCCCAGCCGTCGACCTTCACGTTGCTGAAGCCGAAGGCCTCGGCGAGCGGCGCGAGGTGCGGCCACTGCTCGCGGAGGAGGTCGGGCCGTGACGGCCGCCCTGCCTTGTACGCCTCGTAGACCGTGTCGCGGTTCGACATTCCCGCGTCCCAGGCCACGATCACGCCTCCGGGATCGTGCTCGATGAGGATCTTCGCCATCATCGACGCGAACCCGTAGATCGCGTTCGTCGGCCGTCCGTCGGCGGTCGCGATCGACTCCGGCAACGCGAAGAAGGCCCGGTAGGCGAGGCTGTTGCCGTCGATGAGGAAGAGCTCCCGTTGGTCCCCGCTGGACGCCACGCCTCGATCCTACGAGGCGGTCCGTGCGGCGGGGCGACGGCCTCTCCCGGCCGAGATGCGAGTTCTTGTCGCATAGCGCACGCCGCGTTCCTGAGCGCTTGCCGCACGACCGCCTCCGGCGCCGTGCGCCTTGGGGCCGTAATGGTGCGAGACGCGCTGGTGACAGCTATGCGCTTCCGGCGGGTCACATCGCTCGGTGTCAGCGAGGGAGAGTGGTGGTGGATGGCGATGGCCTGGGCGCTTGGTCCGACCGCCTCAGCCGCCGACCGTCACGTGCACCGGTCCGCTCGTCGCCCTTCAGCAGCGTCCACAGCTCAGCGGCGCTGCGATGGCTGGGCGCAGCGCCCTCGCCGCACGCCGCGACCGCCGCAAACCACCTCCCCTCGCTGCTCAACCCGGCGTGGCCCACCGCGTACACCCCTCGGTAGACCCGGTGCAACCGTCCGGCAGCCACCCACCTCGTGATGCCGCTCGGTGTGAGCCCAGCTCCGATCAGTTGCTCGAACGTCACGATCCCGTGCTGCCCAGAGGCGATTCGGGCGATAAGTGCGTCCGGCGATGCGAGTTGTTGCCGCATACCGGAAATAGGTCGCATCGGTGGATGTGCGCCCCCCTCCGGCGGCGGCCGCGGGCCGAAACGCGGCGCCCATATCATCCGCCGCCGTGGCCACCATCCCGTCCGTCTCCGCGCAGTACTCCGTCGTCGTGCGTGTCGAGCTCGATGCGCGTCAGGAGCCGCTCGGCAAGCTGACGGCCCAGATCGCGGAGGCCGGCGGCCAGCTCCAGGGCGTGGACCTCGTGCCCGGGGCCGGCGGCGAGGGCAAGCGGGTGCGCGAATTCACGATAGACGCCCGCAACCAGCGCCACTGGGAGGAGATCCTGCGGGCAATCGGGTCGACGCGAGGTGCCCGCGTGCTCAGCTACGTCGACCGCACGATGGCGATGCATCGAGGCGGCAAGATCGAACAGCACAACAAGTACCCGCTGAAGACGCGCGACGACCTCTCGATGGCCTACACGCCGGGCGTTGCGCGGGTCTGCACGGAGATCGCCGAGGATCGCTCCAAAGCCTTCGAGTTCACGATCAAGAAGAACACGGTCGCCGTCGTCTCCGATGGCAGCGCGGTGCTCGGGCTCGGAGACATCGGCCCGGAGGCGGCGATGCCCGTCATGGAGGGCAAGGCGATGCTCTTCAAGGAGTTCGCGAACGTCGACGCCTTCCCGATCTGTCTGAGCACCAACGACCCCGACGAGATCGTGCGAACGGTGACGCTCCTCGCCCCCACGTTCGGCGGCATCAACCTCGAGGACATCTCAGCGCCCCGCTGCTTCGAGATCGAGGAGCGGCTGAAGGACGAGATCGACATTCCCGTCTTTCACGACGACCAGCACGGGACCGCCGTGGTGACGATGGCCGCCCTCTTCAACGCGCTGAAGATCGTCGGGAAGCGGCCCGAGGACCTGCGGGTGCTCATCGTCGGCCTCGGCGCAGCGGGAGTCGCGGTGACGAAGATGATGCTCGCGACGGGCGTGGTGCACGTCATCGGATGCGACCGCAGGGGGGCGATCTCGACCGACCGCCAGGACTACGTCGCGGGCGAGATGAACGCGAGTAAACGCTGGTACGCGGAGAACTCGAACCCGGACAGGGTCTCGGGCACGCCCGAGGAGGTCATCGACGGATGCGACGTCTTCGTCGGCCTCTCCGGCCCCGGGATCATCCCCGCCGAGGCCCTGGGGAAGATGGCCAGCGACCCGATCGTCTTCGCGATGGCGAACCCCAACCCGGAGGTCATGCCGGAGGAGGCCGAGCCCTATGTCCGGATCATGGCGACGGGTCGCTCTGACTACCCGAACCAGATCAACAACGTCCTCTGCTTTCCCGGGATCTTCCGCGGCGCGCTCGACGCTGGCGCGCCTAAGATCACCGAGGAGATGAAGCTTGCGGCGGCCCATGGCATCGCGGGCGTCGTCACCGAGGAGGACCTCTCGGAGGACTACATCATCCCCAGCGTCTTCAACCGCGAGGTCGCCCCGGCCGTTGCCGAGGCCGTGGTCGAGGAGGCGAAGCGCGCGGGGCTCGCCCGGATCTCCGAAGAGACCGGGACTTTCACCACGATCGATTGAGGCCGGCCCAACCGGGCATGGAGGTGGCGCATGCGGGTTCTTGTGACGGGCGGGAGCGGGATGATCGGCTCACGGGCGTGCGATGCTCTGCTCGCCCGAGGCGACGAGGTCGTCGGCCTCTCCCGCGACCCGGTTCGAGCCGCCAAGACGAATCCCACGGTCTCGTGGTACGAGTGGGATCCGGTCCACGAGCGGCCGCCCGCGCCCGCTCTCGAGAGCGTCGACGCCGTCGTCAACCTGATCGGCGAGCCGATCAACCAGCGCCTGAGCGAGGCGGCGAAGAGGCGCATCCTGCAGACGCGCGAGCGCGCGACCAAGAACCTGGTCGACGGCCTGGCAGCCATGACGGTCAAGCCGGGCGTGCTGGTCACCCAGTCCGCGGTCGGCTACTACGGCGAGCGCGGCGAGGCGATCGTCGACGAGTCGACACCGCCCGGCGACGACTTCCTCGCGCAGGTGTGCGTGCGCTGGGAGGCCGCGGCGAGTCCCGCCGCCGACGCGGGTATCCGGCTCGTGACCGTGCGCACTGGGCATGTGCTCGACCCCGAAGGCGGTCTTCTCAAGCAGCTCCTTCTCCCCTTCAGGCTCGGCGTCGGCGGCCCACTCGCCGGCGGGCGCTGGTACATGCCGTGGGTCCATCGCAACGACGAGGTCGGGGTCATCCTTTGGGCGCTCGACACCGACGGCGTCGACGGCACGCTCAACTCCTGCTCCCCGAACCCCGTCAACAACCGCGCATTCTCGAAGGCGCTCGGCGGAGCGCTGCATCGACCGGCGATCCTGCCGACGCCCCGTCTTGCGGCGGCGGCAGTGCTCGGAAGCGAGATGGCCGAGGCCGCAACCACGAGCATCAGGGCGGTCCCCCGCCGCGCGCTTGATCTCGGCCACCGCTTCCACTTCGCCGAGGTCGACGACGCGCTCCGCGACCTGCTCGCCGGCTAGCGACCCCGCAGCAGTGCGACTGGGCGCGGCCCTGACGGCGTGCGTCGATAGCCGCTGATCCGGTTGAGCGTCGTATCGCCAAGCGTGTCTATCGAGTAGGTGCCCAGCACCGAGCGGCGTCCCCGGGTCGCGAAGAAGGCGTCGACCACGGGCTGGCGCCGGTCGCCGCCGGAGCCCGCTCGCCGGATCGAGGCGAGCACGACCGCCATCGCCTCATAGCCGTAGGCGGCGTAGCGCCCCGGCGCGCGGCCGAAACGGCGAGTGAACACTGCCGCGAACCGGCGTCCGCTAGAAGGCAGCTGCTTCGGGTCCTGCGCGGCCGAGGTCACGAGCTCCGCCGGCTCCGGGCCGCCCGGGTCGAAGGGCGGGAGCAGGGCATCGGACGCCATCACGGGCCTGCGAACCGCCGACACCGTCTTCAGGGCCGGGCTGCCGGCGAGCCCGCCGTAGTAGAGGAGCTGCGGGTTCTTGCGGGTGACCGTGGCTCCGCGAAGCGCCTCCCTGAAGGAGCTCGTCATGACCTCTCCCAACGAAGAGCTATCGCTAACGAGGTCCACCCGCGTGGTGTCCAGCCTTCGCGCCCATCCAGCCGCGGCGGCGGCCTGGACGGGGTCGGGCGGGATCACCCTGCCGAAGGTGCGCTCACCCCCCTCGTCCTCGACGACCGGAAGCTGATCGCTCCCGAGGAAGGGCCGCGTCAGGTCGATCGCGGTGCTCGCAGGCGAAACCTGCAGGAGGTGCGCTGCGTTCGTGATCGGCTCGGACGTCCGCGTCGCGCCGGATTCGAAGTCGCCGATGTAGGCGACGGCGGAGGTGTCCTCCGTTGCGCTGCGCGCGTTGGCGCCCACGGCGGACGGGCTCCATGCGGCCGCCGGCCCGCGTCCACCGGTGTCGTCCAAATACCGCGCCCGAACGGTCAGGCGACCCACCCTCCCTCCGGCGTCTGCCAGCGCCATCCGGGCACCGTCGGCGACGTCCCGCCCGTCGCGGCCACTCGCCCCGCGAAGCGGCATGCTGACGTAGACGGTGGCGCGGGAAGCGCCCGTGATGCCGGAGCTCCCACACGAGGCGAGCGCCAGAGCCGCGGCGAGGGTGGCGCTAGCCCAGGAAAGGCGTCGCAACCGCGTAGTCCTCGGGCGGGACGGTACGAAGCTCGGCGACAGCGTCGGCGAGCGGCACAAGCTCCACGCGCGTGCCCCGGAGGGCCGGCATCATGCCCCAGCGCTCGTCGTGGACGGCGTCGATCGCGGCCACCCCGAGGCGGGTGGCGAGAACGCGGTCGTACGCCGTGGGAGTCCCGCCGCGCTGGATGTGCCCCAGCACAACCGCGCGCGTCTCGAAGCCGGTCCGCTGCTCGATCTCCGCCTCCAGGCGCTGGCCGATCCCGCCCAGTCGCACGTGCCCGAACTCGTCCTCGCCTCCGGTCACCGTCTCCATCGTCCCCTCGGCCGGGACTGCTCCCTCGGCGGCGACGACGATCGAGAACGGCCGGCCGCGACCATGCCGCCGTTTAATGAGGCCGCAAACCTCCTCGATGTCGAACGGGCGCTCAGGAATCAGGATCACGTCCGCCCCACCCGCGAGGCCCGAGTAAAGAGCGATCCAGCCGGCGTGGCGTCCCATGACCTCGACGACCATCACCCGGTGGTGGGACTCGGCCGTCGTGTGGAGGCGATCGATGGCCTCGGTGGCCACCTGGAGAGCAGTGTCGAAGCCAAAGGTCACGTCGGTCGCGCCGAGATCGTTGTCGATCGTCTTCGGCACTCCGACCACGTTCAGCCCGTGGTCGGCGTGAAGCGCCACGCCGGCGCCGAGCGTGTCCTCCCCACCGATCGCGATCAGCCCGTCGAGCCCGAGGTCGCTCATCGCCTCCTTGACGCGCCCTGGACCGTCGTCGGCCTTGATCGGGTTCGTCCTCGAGGTTCCGAGGATCGTCCCGCCGCGCGGCAGGATCCCACGAGTCGACTCGATCGTGAGCTCCTCGTACAGCCGCTCGAGCGGCCCCTTCCAGCCGTCCCTGAAGCCCACGAGCTCCGCGCCGTGAACGTCGATGCCCTTGCGGACGATGGCCCTGATGACCGCGTTCAGGCCGGGGCAGTCACCGCCGCCGGTGAGCACTCCAACGCGCACGCCGCCACGATAACCCGTGACGGCAGCTTCGTTCGTTCAGGCCGCGGCGAGTGCGGCGCGCCGGCTCTCGAAGAACTCCAGCGCAGCGGCATCTGGATCGTCGGCGGCGGCGAGCGCCGCATAGAGCCGCTCGGCGCCCGTGAAGGCGCGCGCGTTCCAGAGCTCGCCCGACACCTCGGCGCTCCACGGACCGACGTACAGGTAGGGCTCGGGATGGTCGTCGTCGCCCGGAGAGCCCCCGTAGTTGGCTCGCTGCCCCGATGCCTCGTCACCCGCCTCGATCGCGACGTCGAAGTGCTCGGGCCACAGGGTGGGTGACGTCGGAGCCGCGTCGGGAGCGAGCGTAGCGCTGAACGCCTCGAGCGCTCGTTCGGCGAGCTGGTAGAACGCTGCCAGCCGCGCCGCGGCATCGGAGTCGACCTCGAGCGGCGTCTCGTCGTTCGGCAGTCCGTCAGGGAGGAGCTCGGCGCCGACGAGCGCGCCCGCGTCGGCTATCGACGTCAGCTCACCCCGGGTCTCCACCCCGTCCCCGTCGACCACCAGCTCGACCCCGTCAACCCTGACGACGAGGCGGCGCCCGCCGTGCTCGAAGGGCGGCGTCCCGAAGCCGCCAGGGGTGACGGTCAGGGCAATCTCGTTGTGCGGCTTGCGGGCGGGGGCGACGATCTCCGCGGCCACCCGATGGAGCGCGGCGCGCGTCGGGGCGAACGTGTCCGGCAGCGGCTCGAGGCTCGTCACGCTGTGCTCGGCGGCGCCTACGGACGCAGCCGCTCGAGGATCGGCTCGCTCGCCCTGATCAGGATGCCGACGAAGAGGATGGTGAGGAAGATGATCGTGCTGACGGCGCCGCCGAGCCCGATCGCGTAGAAGAAGACCAGCGAGCAAAGGGCGACGACCGCGAAGACGAGGAGCTGCACGAGCGGGAATCTACAGCGCCTCGCGGCAATCGCGCAGGAAGGCAGCCACGGCCTCCGCCGCCCCCGTGGCGCTCTCGGACTCGGCGACCGCGCGCACGAGCCTGGTGCCGATGATCACGCCGTCCGCGACCCGCCCGACGGCCGCCGCCTGGGCCGGCGTACCAATGCCGAACCCCACCGCCACGGGGACCCGAGCGTCACGCTTCGTCGCCTCGATCAGCTCCTCGAGCCCGGCGGGCCGGTCCTCCCGCTCACCTGTAACGCGGGTGTCGGAGACGAGGTAGACGAAGCCCTCGGCGCGACTCGCGATCCCGGCCCGGCGATCGGGCGACGTGGTGGGGGCGATCAGCGGTACGAGCGGCAGGCCCACCTCGTTGAGCCGGCCGGCGACCTCACCGCCTTCCTCCGGCGGCAGATCTGGGACGATCGCACCGGCGGCCCCTGCCGCGGCAAGCTCGGCGGCGAACTCGGCGGGCCCACGAACGAGCACCTGGTTCGAGTAGCACATGGGGACCACGGCGACGCGGTCGGCGATCGCCTCGCAGACTCCGAGCGCCCGCTCGAATGTGGCGCCGGCGTCGAGCGCAGCCGTCGCCGCCGCGTGGATCACCGGGCCATCCGCCAGCGGGTCGGAGAACGGCACCCCCAGCTCGACGAGGTCCGCGCCCGCGTCCGCGTACGCCTCGGCGACCCGCAGCGACGTGTCGACATCCGGGAACCCCGCCACCAGGTAGGGCATGAGCGCGGCTCTGCCATCGGAGCGTGCCGCCTCGAAGGCGGCCGCGATCCGCTCGCGGCCCGACGTTTCAGCCATCGAGTCGCTCGAGGCCGGCGAGCGCCTCGGCGAGATCCTTGTCGCCGCGGCCCGAGAGGCACACAACGTCATAGCCCCTGTCACCAGGGTTCTCGAGCAGCCACGCGATCGCGTGCGCGGGCTCCAGCGCCGGAATGATCCCCTCGAGTCGCGAGAGCTCACGGAAGGCGCGGAGCGCCTCGTCGTCCGTGACCGACTCGTAGCGAGCGCGGCCGGTGTCGCGCAGGTAAGCGTGCTCGGGCCCCACTCCCGGGTAGTCGAGGCCGGCGGAGATCGAGTGGGCCTCGAGGATCTGGCCCTCCTCGTCGGCGAGCACCGACGAGAGGGCGCCGTGCAGCACTCCGGTACGCCCCGCTCCGAGCGAGGCGCCGTGGCGAGGGGTGTCGAGGCCCTCCCCCGCGGCCTCGACGCCGATGAGCTCAACGGGATCGTCGAGAAAGGCTGTGAACGTCCCGATCGCGTTCGACCCACCGCCGACGCAGGCAATGACGCGGTCCGGCAGCGAGCCCTCGGCGTCGATCGCCTGGGAGCGCGCCTCGTCGCCGATTACCCGCTGCAGGTCGCGCACGAGGGCCGGATAGGGGGCGGGGCCTACCGCGGAGCCGATGATGTAGTGGCTCGAGCCAACGTTCGTGACCCAATCGCGGATGGCCGCGCTCACCGCCTCCTTGAGCGTGCGCGCGCCCGCCTCCACCGGCGCGACCTCAGCGGCGAGGAGCCGCATCCGCTCGACGTTTGGCGCCTGGCGGCGCATGTCCTCGGTGCCCATGTAGACGACGCACTCGAGCCCGAGGAGCGCGCACGCCGTCGCGGCTGCCACGCCGTGCTGCCCCGCGCCGGTCTCCGCGATCACGCGGCGCTTGCCCATCCGCTTGGCGAGCAGCGCCTGGCCGATCGCGTTGTTGATCTTGTGGGCACCTGTGTGCGCAAGGTCCTCTCGCTTCAGGTAGACCCGGCGCCCCACGCGCTCCGAGAGGCCGCCAGCGAGGTAAAGGGGCGTCGGCCGGCCGACGAAGTCGCGCAGCAGGACCCCGCGCTCGGCCGTGAAGGCTTCGTCCGAGCGCGCCTCGGCCCAGGCGGCGGTGAGCTCGTCGAGCGCCGCCATGAGCACCTCGGGGACGAAGCGCCCGCCGTACGGACCGAAGCGCTCCTCGACGGCGGCGGTCACGCGAGCACCGGCGGGTCGGCGCTCGCCGCCCGGGCCCGTTCGGCGAAGGCAGCCATCGCAGCGTGGTCCTTGACTCCCGGCTCCAGCTCGACGCCACTCGCCACGTCGACCGCGAACGGGGTCGTGCTGGAGATCGCGTCGCCCACGTTGTCGGCCCGAAGCCCACCGGCCAGGATCAGGGGGACGCTCGAGCGACGACCGCGGAGCAGGTCCCAATCGAACGTCTCGCCCGTTCCCCCGGGTGTCGCTGGGTGGTGCGCGTCAAGGAGGTGGTAGTCGGTGCGAAACGCCTCGGCGGCCTGGACGTCGGCCCTGCCCGCGATGCGAAGGGCCTTGATCACCGGGCAGCCGGTGCGGCGGGAGACCTCACGGCAGAACTGAAGGCCCTCGTCCCCGTGAAGCTGCACGATCGTGAGCCCCTCGTCCTCGACCGCCCGCGCGATCTCGTCGAGCGGGGAGTTGACGAACACGCCCACCACCTCGAGCTTGCGGCGCATCTCGGCGCCGATCTCGGCGGCGACAGCCGGCTCGACGCGTCGCCTACCGAGCTCCCAGTGATTCAGCCCGATCGCCCACGCACCGAGTCGCGCCGCCTCGCGGGCGTCCACAAGCCTGGTGATTCCGCAGAACTTGACGCGCACGCGGTCAACGATAGGGGGAGGCGGGTGGTCGGTCCCGTCCAACGGCCATGGCGAGGCTGTGCCGACATGGCATGTCGGCACATCTCGCTAGGCCGGCGGCCGGGACCCACCACCCGCCGACCCTGATGTCTACTGCTGGGCGTGCGCCGGCCGGTTCGCGAGCGTGACGCTCACGTCCTGCGACTGCCCATGGCGCTCGAGCGTGAGCGTTACCTGGTCGCCCGGCTTCTGGCCCGCGACGTCGTTCACGACGTCCCCCATGCTCGTGACCCTCTTGCCGTCGACCGCCGTGATGATGTCGCCGCCGGCGCGGACCTGCTGGCCGTCGATCGTGACGGTCGCGCTGCCACCCTTGATACCCGCCTTGTCGGCCGGGCTCCCGGGCACCACCGACTGCACGAGGGCGCCCTCCTTGACGGGCAGGTTGAGGACGCCGGCGAGCTGCGGGGTCAGGTCGGTGCCGCTGATCCCGAGGTAGGCGTGCTGCACGGAGCCCGTGGCGAGGATCTGCTTGGCGTCATCGCGCGCCGTGTTGATAGGAACCGCGAAGCCGATGCCCACGTTCCCCCCGCTCTGGGACTCGATCTGCGAGTTGATGCCAATCACCCGCCCGTTGGCATCGATCAACGGGCCGCCGGAGTTGCCGGGGTTGATCGACGCGTCGGTCTGGATCACGTTGTCGATCTGGAAGTTGTTGGGCGCCTGTATCTGTCGCTGCAGGGCGGAGACGATCCCGGCGGTGACCGTGCGGTCGAGGCCGAACGGATTGCCGATCGCGACGACGGGGTCGCCCACCTTGACCTGGGAGGAATCGCCAAGCGGCAGCGGATGGAGCTCGTTCGCCGGGGCGTTCACCTTCAGCACGGCAACATCGGTCGACACGTCCTTGCCCACCACCTGCGCGGGCATGGGAGTCGAGGTGTCCTTGCGGCCGAGGGTGACCTCGATCTTCGAGGCGCCGTTCACGACGTGGGAATTGGTCAGGATGTGGCCCGCATGGTCGATGACGAAGCCGGTGCCGGTCGCGGTGCCGCCGCCGCTGCCGCCGAAGGGGTTGAAGGGGCTGGGCTGCTGGGGCGGCTCGGTGGCCTGAACGAACGCGACGCCCGGGCTGTCGGCTTTGTAGATCTGGTCGACCGTCAGGCCGCTTCCGCCTGCGTCGCCGTGCTGAACGGCCTGCTGCGGGAGCGGAGCGGGCGCGAGCGCGCCGCTGACGTCGGAGGAGCCCGATTCGGACTTCACCCAACCTGAGGCGATCGCGATCAGGCCAACCACGGCGACGATAAGGCCGCCGATGACGGCCGATCCAAGGGGCGTGCGGACTGTGTTTCGAATTCGGTTCATTGCTGGGGATGCTGGAGGAGGCGGGTAAACCGCCGCTAACGCGCGCCTTTAGAGTCGCTAAGAAGTCGACGACTTCTCGTCTGTTTCCTCGGCCGCCCGCTCGAGGTAGTGCTCGCGCGTCGCAGCATCGTCGAGGGTGAGCTCGCGGACGGCCCGCTCCGGATCGCCGCTTCGCATCAGCGCCTCACCGATCAGAACCGCGTCGACACCGATGCGCTCGAGCTCGTCGAGCTCGGCGCGGGTCGAATAGCCCGATTCCGCAACCACAGTCTTGCCGGCCGGCACATCGGTGATCAGACTCGAAGTCACCTCGAGGTCCACGGAGAGGTCGCGTAAGTCGCGGTTGTTGATGCCCAATGCGTCCGCGTCGAGCTCGAGCGCCCGCTCGAGGTCCCCCTCGTCATGGATTTCGACGAGGCAGTCGAGGTCGAGCGCCCAGGCCTCCTCGCGAAGGGCGCGAAGCCAGTCGTCGTCAAGCGCCGCGGCGATCAGCAGCACGGCGTCGGCTCCTGCCACCGCCGCCTCGAGCAGCTGGTAGGGGTCGACGACGAAGTCCTTGCGCAGGATCGGCAGGCCACAGGCCGCCCGCCCGGCCCGAAGGTCGTCGAGCGACCCTCCGAAGTTCCGCTCGTCCGTGAGGATCGAGATCGCCGCCGCGCCTCCCCGCTCGTATGCGGCAAGTATGCCGGAGACGTCGGAGTCGGGCGCGATCGGGCCGCCGCTCGGCGAGCGCCGCTTGAACTCCGCGATCAGCGACAGCCCGGGGCGGACGAGCGCCTCGTTGAACGGACGGCTGCCGCCGCGGGTGCCGAGCTGCGCCCGGAGATCCTCGGCGGGAACGGTGGCTCGCCGCTGATCGATGCCCGCGCGCGCACCCTCGACGAGCTCGTCAAGGCGGCTCATTCCGAGCTCCCGGCGAGCTCGCCGCTCAGCTCGACCAGCCGGTCGAGCACCGACCGCGCCGCCCCGGATTCGATCGCCTCCCGTGCGCGCTCGACGCCGGCGCCGAGATCGTCCGCGCGGCCGCCCACCATGATCGCCGCCCCGGCATTCAGCGCTACGACCTCCAGCGCGGGTCCCGCCTCGCCGTCGAGGACGCGGCGGATCGTCGCCGCGTTCTCGGCCGGCTCACCGCCGGCCACGTCCTCGAGCGGCGCCTCCGCGACCCCGACCTCACCCGGGCTGACGAACCACTCCTCGGTTCGCCCATCCGCGACCTCGACCACGCGCGTCGATCCCGCGACGGTCAGCTCGTCGACGCCGTTCTCGCCGGCAACGACGAGAGCCCGCTCGCATCCCAGGCCGAGGAGCGCCTCGGCGATCGTCTCCTGATGGTGACGGTCGGAGACGCCGAGGACCTGTCGCGTCGCGCCCGCGGGGTTGGTGAGCGGGCCAAGGAAGTTGAAGACGGTGCGAACGCCGAGCTCGCGGCGAACCGGGACGACGTGCTTCATGGCCGCATGATGGCGCGGCGCGAACATGAACCCAAACCCGACCTCGTCGATGCACGCGGCGACCTGCTCGGGAGCGAGCTCGATGCGAACGCCGAGCTCCTCGAGCACGTCCGCCGAGCCGCAGCGGCTGGTGTTCGAGCGGTTGCCGTGCTTTGCGACCGCGCAGCCGGCGCCGGCGGCGACGAGAGCCGCGGCCGTCGAGATGTTGAACGTGGACGGCCCGCCACCGGTCCCGGCCGTGTCGACGAGGTCGGCGCGGTCGCTCTCCACCGACGCCGCCAGCCTCCGCATCGTTCGCGCCAGACCGATCAGCTCGCCGACCGTCTCGCCCTTCGCCCTCAGGGCGATCAGGAAGGCCGCGGTCTGCACCTCGCCGCCCCGCCCCTCCATGACCTCGTCGAGCGCGGCCGAGGTGTGGTCGGCGGTCAGGTGATCGCCCTGGCAGAGGGCCTCGATCGCGCGGGTGAGGATTGCGTTGGGCATCAGGCTCGATCAGCGCCCGTCGGTGAGGAAGTTTCGCAGCATGTCCTTACCGCTGGGCGTGAGCACCGATTCCGGGTGGAACTGCACGCCCTCCGCCGGCAGCTCCCGATGACGGACCCCCATCACGACGTCGCCCAAGCGGGCCGTGAGCTCGAGCACGTCGGGCAGCTCGGGATCGGCCACCAGCGAGTGATACCGCCCGGCGCGGAGCGGGCTCTCGAGCCCGCCGAAGATTCCGGCGCCGTCGTGCTCGATCTCGGCGTCCTTGCCGTGAATCGGCTCGCCCCGGACCGTTCGTCCACCGTACGCCTCCACCAGGGACTGGTGGCCGAGGCAGACGCCGAGCGTTCGCACCCCCGCAGCGGGAAAGGCGGCGCAAGCCTCAACGGAGATGCCAGCGTCGGCCGGCGTGCACGGGCCGGGCGAGACAACGAGGCGGTCGTACGAGCCATCGAGCAGCTCGGCCACGGCCACCCGGTCGTTGCGCACCACGTCGAGCTCCGCGCCGAGCTCGCCGAGGTACTGGACCAGGTTGTAGGTGAACGAGTCGTAGTTGTCGATCACGAGTACGCGCATGGCTACCTCAGGCCCACTCGGGCTGTGAGGCGGCGAGCTCGACGGCCTTGAACACGGCTGTCGCCTTGGCCACGGACTCGTCGTACTCGCGCGACGGGATCGCGTCGGCGACGGTGCCGCCGCCGGCCTGCACGTGCACCTGACCGTCCTTCACGACGACGGTGCGGATGTGGATGGCCGTGTCGAGGTCGCCCGTGAACGAGAGGTAGCCGATGGCGCCCCCGTACGAGCCGCGCTTGTGCGGCTCGAGCTCGTCGATGATCTGCATGGCGCGCACCTTCGGCGCTCCCGAGAGAGTGCCGGCGGGCAGCACTGCCCGCAGGGCGTCGATGGCGTCGATGTCATCACGGAGCGTGCCCGAGACCTGGCTCACGATGTGGAGCACGTGGGAGTACGTCTCGACGACCATCAGCTCCTCGACCTCGACCGTGCCGTACTCGCACACCCGCCCGAGGTCGTTGCGGCCGAGGTCGACGAGCATCACGTGCTCAGCGCGCTCCTTGGGGTCGGCGAGCAGAGCCTCGGCGTTGCGACGGTCCTCCTCCTCGCTGGCGCCGCGCGGGTATGTGCCCGCGATGGGCCGCGTCTCGACGCGGCGCCCGCTGACCGTCACCAGCGGCTCGGGGGAGGCGCCGGCGATCTGGAAGTCGTCGAAGTCGAGGAAGTACATGTAGGGCGAGGGGTTCACGGTCCGAAGCGCCCGGTAGACCGAGAGCGCATCGACCGAGGCCGGGGCCGAGAACCGCTGCGACGGCACCACCTGGAAGGCGTCTCCGGCGCGGATGTACTCGATCACACGCTCGACGTTCGCCTCGAACCGCTCCCGACTCATGTTCGACTCGAACCGCGGCGCTTCGGCGGGGACGCCGGGCGGTGTCGCCGGGACCGGGCCGCGCAACCGCTCGCGCGCCTCCTCGATGGTGGCGATCGCGCGCTCGTAAGCCTCGTCGATCCCCACGCCGTCACCGGTCATCGCGTACGCGATGACGGTCAGCTCGTGACGCATGTGGTCGAACGCGACCAGCGCCTCGGAGATGATGAGCGCCATGTCGGGAAGGCCGACCGGGTCCGGGTTCGGCTCGCCGAGCGGCTCGACCGTGCGAACGAGGTCGTAGCCGAAGAAGCCGACAGCGCCGCCCGCGAACGGCGGCAGCCCATCGAGCCGGGCGACCGAGTAGGCGCCGAGGTGTTCGCGAAGCGCCTCGTAGGGGTCCGGCGCGTCGATCGAGGCATCCGGCTCGTCGCCCGCGCGGGGCTCGGCGCCGCGCCACTCGGACAGCTTGCCCGCGCTCCAGCGCAGCACGCTCCGAGGACGGAAGCCGATGAACGAGTAGCGCCCAAGCCGTCCCTGCTCGGCTGACTCGAGGAGGAACGCCGGCACGCCAGGCTCGCGGAGCTTCAGGAACGCCGAGACCGGCGTCTCGCAATCGTCGAGGAACGACGCCCGCATGGGGATCGCGTTGGCCTCGCACGCGAGCTCGCGCGCCGCGTCGAGGTCGGGCTCCACCCGCACGGCGCCGCTAGCCGGCGCGACGGCCATTGAGGACCTCCATGGCGCCGCTCAGGTCGAGGCCGCGCGTCCGGACGAGCACTGCAAGGTGGTAGAGCACGTCGGCGGCCTCCTCGGCGACCCGTTGCTCCGACTCGCCCGCGGCGGCGTCCACGACCTCCCCGGCCTCCTCCCTGACCTTCTCGCCGGCTCGCGCCGGATCGGAGAGAAGATCAACCGTGTAGGAGCCCGCCGGCCGCTCACGATCGCGAGCGGCAATGACTCGCTCCAGCGCTTCTAGCGCCTCGAACGGTGCCGGCGTGGGCTCGCCGGGCGCCCTCGGCCCGTCCGGCACGGCGTCCGCGGCCCCACCCACATCGCGGTAGAAGCAGCTCCGCTCACCCGTGTGGCATGCGGGTCCGGCCGGATCGACGAGCGCGAGCACGGCGTCGCAGTCGCAGTCGTAGCGCAGGCCTCGGACGCGCTGGACGTTCCCGGACGTCTCGCCCTTGTGCCAGAGCTCCCCGCGCGAGCGGCTGAAGAAGTGCATCTCGCCGGTGGCGAGGCTGCGCTCGAGCGCCTCGGCGTTCACGTACGCGAGCATCAGCACCTCGCCGGTGCGGCAGTCCTGCACGACGCAGGGCACCAGGCCGCGTTCGTCGTAGCGAATCCCCCGCTCTTGGGCGTTCATCGAGCGGAGTTTACGGACGGTGTTCCGCGCCGAGACGCCCTACGGGAGTGCCTCGCGCGGCGACGAAACGCGTGGCGCCACGTGGCGAGCCGGATCGAAGAAGACGTGACGCGAGCGGCCCGCGCGCTTCGCCTCGTACATCGCCGCGTCGGCGGCGGCGAGGAGATCGTCGCCGTCGAGCTCGGGGTCGTTGCTGATCACGATCCCCGTGCTCGCCGCAAGCGAGATGTCGCGCCCGTGGATCTGGAACGGCTTCGCAAGCGATGCGTCGATCCGACGGGCTATCGACTCGATGGTCGCCCGGTCGACGCTCTCGCAGAGCACGACGAACTCGTCGCCACCGAAGCGGGCCACCGTGTCGCTCGGCCGCAGCACGGCGCTCAGGCGCCCCGCGGCCTCCGCGAGAAGCCTGTCGCCCGCGTCGTGTCCGAGCCTGTCGTTCACGTCCTTGAACCCGTCGAGGTCGACGAACAGCAGAGCGAGCGCGCCCCCGCGCCGCAGGCGCGCGCGTGCGAGAAGCATCCGGTCCGCGAACAGGGAGCGGTTGGGAAGGCCGGTCAGGGGGTCGTGCATCGCCTGGTGTGAGAGCCGCGCCTCCGCAGCCTTTCGCTCTGTGACGTCCTGCATCTGCGCGATCAGGCACACGAGCCCGCCGTGCTCGTCGCGAACCGCGGAGACGTTGAGGGTGATCCAGACCGTGTGACCCTCGGCGTGGATGTACCGCTTCTCGGTTGCGAAGCGCTCACGCCCCCCGGCGACCATCTGCTCGAAGGCGGCGACGTCCGCACTCAGGTCGTCCGGATGCGTGATCTCCGAAAAGCTCATGGTCGTCAGCCTCGAGACTGGATACCCCGTGATGTCCGCGAGCGCCTGGTTCACGCGCTGCCAGCGTCCGTCCTGCCCGACCAGCGCCATGCCCACACCCGCATCGTCGAACGCGCGGCGGAACCGTTCCTCCGCGTCGCGCAGCGCCCTGTCGCCCTCGCTGCGGGCGGAGATGTCGTGGAGGAAGGCGTTGAACACGTAGCCCTGCTCGTTCTCGGATCTCAGCGCCGAGATCGAGATCTCCACCGGGAACTCCCGGCCGTCGCGGCGCAGTGCCTGCACCTCTCGCCGCGGGCCGACCATCCAGCCCTCACCGGAGCGCAGGAAGCGGCGGAGCCCCTGGCGGTGGCTCGCCCGCAGGCGGCGGGGAATGATCACCTCCTCGAGCGGAACCCCCATCACCTCCTCGCGGCGCCAGCCGAAGTCGTGCTCGGCCTGGCTGTTCCAGTCGACGATGAGGCCCTCCGAGTCCATCGAGATGAACGCCTCCTTGACCGTCTCGAGGACCGAGCGGTGTCGCGCGGCGAGCTTCCGCACCTCGGTGACGAGCCTTCGCACCGTGTACCCGACGACCCACGCCACGAGCAACCACAGCATCGCCCGGAAGAGCTCCGTCTTCAGGGGATACGCGGCGGCGGTCCCGATCAGCGGCGGGATCGCGAGGGTGAGATAGCCGGCCGCAAGCGCAACCGCGAACTGCCGCAACGTCCCGTATAGAGCGAGCCAGAGCACGGGCAGGAGAACCAGCGCGTTGATGACCGAGGAGCCGCCCCCGGTCGCGTCCCTCAGGAGGCCGACGACGGCGAAGAAGGCGAGCGGTGGCAACGCCTGGAGAAAGGCCGGCAGGCGCGCCCATGGGACGGTGAGCGCGATGGCGAAATCGAGCGCTGTGATTACGGCCGCGAGCAGCAGCTCGGTCTCAGTGCCGTTCTTGCCGAGGGCCGCGACGGCGGCGATCGCGGCGATGGCGACGAGCATGAACGGCGCCAGCCTCGCGACGACGCGCTCGCTCTCGAACGGCCGCCCTCCGAGGTAGCCCTCCCGCAGCAGGTGCGGCGAAACGATGCTCGGGCTCGAGCTCTGTTCGGGCAAACGGGACTTCCCTGCGGGGCGGAGATCGACTCAGTCGATTATCGACGCTGAGCCGCCGGAGCCGAATACTCCGTTGTACGGTATTTCCACCACCCCCGAGGGGGACATTATGGGCTTTCAGTCGATTCCGAGCCGGTCCAGCAGCCCGGAATCGCGCCGCCAATGCTCCCGAACGCGGACCCGGAGATCCAGGAAGACGCGCGCCCCGAGCTCCCGCTCGAGCTCCCGGCGCGCCGCGGTGCCAACGTCTCGGATCATCTGTCCGGCGCGGCCGATCAGGATCCCCTTCTGCGACGGGGTCTCGACCCAGATCTGGGCCCGCACGTCGATCAGGCCGTCCTCGCGGGGCGGATGTCGGTGACGCTCACCTCGACCGCGTGCGGCACCTCCTCGCGCGTTCGCCGCAGCACCTGCTCGCGGATGAGCTCCGCGAGGTGGACCTCGCTCGCCTCGTCGACGCGGGTCTCGGGGGGATACGCGAACGGGGCGTCGGGGACCCTCTCGACGAGGGCGGCAACGAGCGGCTCGAGGCCGGACCCCGTCCGCGCGCTAACGGGGAACACCTCCTCGACGCCCTCCAGCTCCGCGGCGGCCGCAAGAGCAGTGACGGTGGTTTGCCGCCCGAGCACGTCGCACTTGTTGACGGCGCAGATAACCGGCGTCGCCGCCTTCCCGCGCTGGGCGGCGAGGAGGTTGTGCGCGATGAAGCGATCGCCCGGGCCGATGCCCTGCTCGCCGTTCACGACCAGCACCGCGACGTCGGAGTCCGCAAGCTCACGCTCGACCCGGCGCTGCATCCGCTGCGTGAGCGAGTCGCGCGGGCGCTGAACTCCGGGGAGGTCCACGATCACGAGCTGCGATCCGCCGGCCTCGTCCGTGGCGATGCCCCGAACCGCCCGGCGTGTGGTCTGCGGCCGGTCGGAGACGATCGCGACCTTGGCGCCGACGATGGAGTTGGCGAGCGTGGACTTGCCCACGTTCGGGCGGCCCGCCAGGCCCACGAACCCCGATCGCGTCACGGCGCGAGCCTCGCCATCACGTCGTCCTGGACTGCGAGCATCTCCCCCTCGTCGCTCTCGTGGTCGTAGCCGCAGAGGTGAAGCGTCCCGTGGACCGCCGCCTCCCGAAGGTCCGAAGTGTGCTCGGGGCAGATGACCACGTCGCCGAGCTCGCGCGGACCGGCCACCTCGGTGGCGCCATCGACGGGAAAGGCCAGCACATCGGTGGGGCTGTCCTTGGCGCGGTGATCGCGGTTCAGCTCGCGGATCCGATCGTCATCGACCAGTTGGATGCCCAGATGGCCGTCCTCGACGCCCGCCGCCGCGAGCGCGCTCGCGACGGCCTCCCGAAGCTCGGCGGGGACGTCGCCGAGGTCGACGGTCAACCGCGGTCCTGCTCCGCCCGCCGCTCGTAGTCCCCGTAGGCGGCGACGATGCGCTGCACGAGCTGGTGCCGGACCACGTCCTCCCCGCCGAACCGCACGAAGCTCACGTCCTCGACCTCGGAGAGGATCTCGCCGACGACGACGAGCCCCGAGCGCTGGTCGCGCGGAAGGTCGATCTGGGTGACGTCGCCGGTCACCACCATTCGTGACCCGAAGCCCAGCCTCGTCAGGAACATCTTCATCTGCTCCGGGCTCGTGTTCTGCGCCTCGTCGAGGATGACGAAGGAGTCATTGATGGTCCTGCCGCGCATGAACGCGAGCGGCGCGACCTCGATGATCCCGCGGTCGAAGTACGTGGAGACTCGGTCGGGGTCGAGCATGTCGTAAAGGGCGTCGAAGAGCGGGCGGAGGTACGGGTCGACCTTCGCCTGGATGTCGCCGGGAAGAAACCCCAGGCGCTCGCCCGCCTCGACCGCGGGCCGGGTGAGGATGATGCGGCTCACCTCCTTGGCGTCGAGGGCCGCGACCGCCATCGCCACCGCGAGGAAGGTCTTGCCGGTGCCCGCGGGGCCGATGCCGAAGGTCACCGTGTGGCGGCGGATCGAGTCGACGTAGCGCTTCTGGTTCACGGTCTTCGGCGCGACCTTGATGCCGCGGTGGCGCCAGATGACGTCGCCGAGGATCGCCGCCGGCTCCTCGTTCGCGGCGACCGCGCCGGAGACCGAGCCGACTGTGCCCGGGCTCAGCTCGTGGCCCCGCTCGACCAGGCCGACGAGCTCCTCCACCACCGCCTGGGCGTCGGAGACCTCGGCGTCGGGACCGTCGAGAGTCAGAACGTTGCCTCGCAGGTAGAGCTCGCAGCCGAGCCGCTCCTCGAGCTCGCGGAGAACGACGTCGTCGGCGCCGGCGAGGCCCGGCGGCCACCTCGTTGTCGAGGGTCAGCTGCAGGCGGCTCACGCACTCCGCGAGCCGCGCGCGCACGGCCTCGCTCACCCGCTTCCCGTCGGCGCGGCCGTCGAGCTTCGGCATCACGGCGCCCATCACCTTGCCCATGTCGCCCGGGCCGGCCGCGCCGACCTCGGAGACCGCCTCCTCCGACGGCCGCTTCAGCTCCTCGTCGGAGAGCTGGTTGGGGAGGTATGCATCGATGAGCTCCGCCTCGCGCTCCTCGCCCGCTGCCCTCTCCTCGTTACCAGCGGACCGGTAGGCCTCCGCCGCCTCAACGCGGCGCTTGCGCTCGCGCCGAAGCACCGCGATCTCGTCGTCGTTGCCCGCCTTCGCCTCCTGCTGGAGGGCGTTCACGACCAGCCGCAGCGCGCCGACGCGCTCGCGCTCGCCGGCCTTCATCGCGGTCCGAACGTCGGCCTGGACCTGGTCGAGAATCGTCACGAATCACCTGCGGCGGCTTCGCCGCCTGACACGCTGCTTTCGGCGCTAAAGCACCTCATGACCCACCCAGAGTATCCACGTGCTCGACGTCCCCGAGCGGCATCTGCAGGAAGCGCCCGCCGAGCTCGCGGAACGCGACGACGTCGCCCGTGCACATGAAGCTGTAGCGCCCCTCGCCGGCCGCGGTCGTCTCGAGCTCGCGGGACGGCGAGGAGCCGCTGGGCAGCCGCGGCGATCGCATGCCCCGCCGATGACCAGCCGGACGTCCCGGCCCAAGATCCGCTGCAGCATCGGCGCCACGAGCGGGTAGTGCGTGCAGCCAAGGATCAGCGTGTCGACCTCGGCGGCGCTGAGCGGCTCGCAGTAGTTGCGGACGGTGTCGACGACGCTCTGGTCGAAGGTGTTCCCGTGCTGGATGATCGGCGCTAGGTCCGGCGCGGCGACCTCGACCACGTCGAGGCCGCGGCCAGCCCGCTCGAGAGCACGCCGGTATGCGCCGCTCGACACCGTCGTCGGGGTCGCGAGTACACCGACGCGGCGGTTCTCGGTGATCGCGGACGCGATCTCTGCCTCGGGGTAGATCACGGTCAGCACGCCGACGCCGTGCCTCTCCGCCACGGCAACGGCGATGTCGCGGGCGACCGACGTGGCCGCGTTGCACGCGATCACGAGCAGTTTGGTCCCGCGCTCGAGAAGCATCTGACTGATCAGCCCGACCCGCCGGCCGAGCTCCTCGGGCGTCTTGATGCCGTAGGGGAAGAACGCGGTGTCACCGAGGTAGACGAAGTCCTCCGACGGCAGCGAGACCAGGAACTCGTGCAGGACCGTGAGCCCGCCGACCCCGGAGTCGAAGACGGCGATCGGCAGCGACCGATCGGGCGGAAAATCGGCCGTCATCCGCCGTCCTGGTCGACTTTGCCCCGCATAGCGACGTCCAACTTCGACCAGGCGTGCAAGAAGGAGGGCCGACCAGTCGCCGGAGTCCCGGCGTTCACGGACTCCGAGCCCGGAGCGGAGAACGCCGACGCCACGTCGTCCACCTCCTTCGCCAGCATTCCCGAGCAAACGAAGCGCTCGGGCGGACGCTCCAACCGTCCGGCCACGTCCCGCAGCAGCGGCGCGGTCAAATTCGCGACCACCGTCGGCGCCAGCCCCGGCACCCCTTCGCGCAGGTTCACCCGCTCGAGGGCAACCTCCACCCCGTTCGCAGCGGCGTTGTCCCTCGCCGCGTCAACCGCCGCGGCCTCGTGGTCGAAGCCGGCCACGGGCCCCCACCCCAGCTTCGCAGCGGCGATCGCAAGTACCCCCGACCCCGTGCCGAGGTCGGTCAACGGCCCGCGAGCCTCTCCCTGATCGGCGAGATCGAGCAACAGCTCCAAGCACATGCGCGTCGTCGCGTGCGCCCCGGTCCCAAATGCCTGGCCGGGGTCAACGACGACGTCGATCCCCACGCCTCCCTCGCTGACCTCGTCCCACGACGGCCTGACGCACAACCGTCCCCCCCAACCACGACGGCCTGGTGGAAGTCGCGCCAGCTGTCGCCCCAGTCGTCGGGGATCTCGGTCGAGCTCACCTCGACGAGGCCTTCGCCGGCAGCGGCCTCGAGCTCTGGCACCGCCGGAAGCTCCCCCGGTGGTCCGTAGACCGCGTACTCCACCCAGCCCTCGCCGCTCTCCTCCTCGACGCCGTTGGGCGCCAGCTCGACGAGATCCGCGAGCACGCGCTCCGCGAGCTCGGGCCGGCAGCGGACGGCGAGTCGGATCAAGCGCGCTGGCGCTTCGCCCTGCGACGCCCGCCGAACCAGCGGCCGCGCCGCCCAACATCGCGCCGCAGATTGTCGTCGCCGAGCGAGGCCTCCAGTCGCTCGGCGGTCTCTCGTTGCTCCGAATCCAGATCGACAGGCACTACGACGTCGAGGACGACGTGTTGGTCACCGCGCGCGGTACCTCGAAGATCCGGCAGGCCGAGGCCGCGCACCGTCACAGCCTCGCCAGGCTGCGCGCCTGCCGGCACCGCGATCTCGCGCTCGCCGTCGAGCGTCTCGACGGTTATGGCGCCGCCGAGCATTGCGCGTGTGGCGGAGACCTCGACCCTCGAGACCAGGTCGCCGCCCACTCTCTCGAAGCGCTCGTCCTCGGCCACGGTCACCTCGACGTAGAGGTCACCCGCGGCCGCGCCGGGCTCCCCGACATGTCCCGCGCCGCTGATCCTTATGCGCTGCCCCGACTCGATGCCCGGAGGGACGTCGACCTCCCACATTCGCGCGCGGACCACGCGACCCCGCCCGCCGCACTCGCGGCAGGGGTCCTCCGGGATCTTCCCGGCGCCCCCGCACGTGGGGCAGGCGCCGCTTCGAACCACCTGGCCGAAGGCGGTCTGGGAGACCTCCCGGACGGCGCCCGCGCCACCGCACGTCTCGCACGTGCGAATCGGCGTTCCGGGCTCGGCGCCGTTTCCGCGACAGTGGTCACAGGCGGAGACCGCCTCGAAGTTGACCTCCCGGCTCGCGCCGGTCACGACCTCCTCCAGAGTCACATCGACTCGCGCCGCGAGGTCGCCGCCGGGCGCGGGCCCCGACCGACCGAACCCGAAGAGGTCCCCGAACAGAGGGTCGCCGCGGCCGAAGAACGCCGAGAGCACGTCCTCGAAGTCGCCGAACCCACTCGACGGCGCCCACCCGCCCGTTCGGAGGCCCTCGTGGCCGAAGGTGTCGTAGGTCTGGCGGCGCTCGGGGTCGGAGAGGACCTCGTAGGCCTCGGCCGCCTCCTTGAACTTCTCCTCGGCCTCGGGGTCGTGGCGGTTGACGTCGGGATGCAGTTCGCGCGCCAGACGACGGAACGCCTTCTTGATCTCGGCGTCGCCCGCGCCTCGGGCGACGCCGAGGACCTCGTAGTAGTCCCTGGGCATCGGCGTCCGCTGCCTAGCGCTCGTAGACGGTCTCGAAGAAGCGCGAGAGCTCACCGGCCGCCTCGCGGACCGACGCGATCGCGGTCTCGTAGTCCATCCGCAACGGGCCGACGACGCCAACGGTGCCAAGGTTCCGGTAGCCGAGGCCGTAGTTGGCGCCGACGACGCTCACGCCGCGAAGCTCCGGCTCCGGGTTCTCGTCGCCGATCCAGCAGAACACCGACCGCTCGTCGATCGCCGATCGCAGGACGCCGAGGAGGGTCGCCCGGCGCTCGACGGCGCCCATCAGCTCGTCGAGGTGAGGCAGGTCGGAGGCGTGGTCCTCGGAAAGCAGTCGCGAGGCCCCGTCGACATAGAGCGCGTCCTCCCCGCCGGCCTCGAGGACCGAGAACGCGTCGCGTAGCTCGGCGAGGAAGCTCGCCTCCATGTTGGCGAGCTCGCGGTCGCGCAGCCGGTCCTCGATCATCCGCGCCCCGAGGCCGAGGCCCTCGAGCCGCTCGTTCAGGAAGCTCGAAGCCCATTCTGCGAGCCCAGGGTCGACTTCCTGCTCGAAGGTCATGACCCGCTTCGTCACGGCGCCGTTGGAGGCGATGACGACGACGAGCACCACCCGTGGCGCCAGGCGCAGCACCTCGACGCGGTGGATTCGCGCGCTCGAGGGCGGCGGAGCCGTCGCAAGCGCTAGGAGATCGTTGATGCGCGAAAGCGTCGCAGTCGTCTCACGCATCGCATCGTCGACCTCGCGACGCATCCTGCGCAGCTCCGGCCCGCTCGCGCGCTTCGGCGCCTCCGCGCTCCCGGCCAGAACCACGTCGGCGAAGAACCGGTATCCGGCCTCCGTCGGTATGCGACCGGCGGACGTGTGGGGGTGCGTGAGATATCCCGCCGCCTCGAGCGCGGCAAGCTCGCTCCGCACCGTCGAGGCGCTCCAGTCCACACCTTCGGTATGGGCGATCGCCTTCGATCCGACGGGCTCCCCCGACTCGAGGTAGGCGTCGACCACCAGCTTGAGGATGCGCTGCTGGCGCTCGGAGAGCATCACCATCACACCATTGATTCTAGGAACGGCCTGCGCGAATCCCGGCTCGGCGCCTAGGAGAGCTCGATCTCAGCCTCGGCGTTGCGGATGATCTGGTTGCCCGACTGCTCTGCGACCGTCTCGGTGGTGACGCGATCGCCGTCCACGCCCTTGACCGTCGAGGTGACGACGATCTCCTGCTCCGGGAAGCCCATCCCGCGGAACTGGACCTCCAGGCGCTTCAGGGCCCGCGGGTCGCCGTCGGCGACGGCCGCCTGCGCTCTGGCGACCTGAGCCATCGTCCAGAGGCCGTGGAGGATGATCCCCGGAAGGCCGACGTTCTTCGCGAACTCCGGGTCGGTGTGGATTGGGTTCGGGTCGCCGGAGGCCGCCGCGTAGCGCTTGGTCAGGTCCCCGTCGGGCGTCACCCGCAACTCGGGAAGGTGGTCGCCGACCTCGAAGCTCGCCATCTCAGACTCCCCTCACGATGTTGGTCCACTTGGCGCGCACGGTCTCGGCGCCGTCCTGGGTTCGCGACACCGACTCGAAGACGTAGAAGCCCTTGCCGTCGCGCTCGTCGATGGACTTGCACTCCACCTCGGTGGAGATCACGTCGCCGGCGCAGACCGGCTCCGCCCAGACGAACTCCTGGCCGCCATGCACCATCGCCATCAGGTTCATCTCGACGTCCGGGTCGACGAGCGCGGGGCCCATTGCCGGGGCGCTGTAAACGACACAGAACATGGGCGGCGCGACCAGGTCCTTGAAGCCCGCCGCCTTCGCGGCATCCGCGTCGCGATGAAGCGGGCTCTCGGCTCCGATCGCGTCGGCGTACTGCGTGATCCGCTCGGCTTCGACCTCGAAGTCAACGGCCGGCCACTTCTTTCCGATTGCGTCCGTCTTCAGCGCCATCGCGGCCGGGCAGTCTATGGAATCAGCTGCGGGCGCCCTCGGCGCCCTTACACGCCTCTTTCGGCGCTAAAGCCGCCTCACTCACACACCTTCGCGTTCGCGGGCGGCGGCCATCGCCTCGTCCCAGGTCGGGTAGAGATGAAGTGCCTTCGTGTTGGACTCGCCGAGTTCGAACATGTAGCCGACCCGCATCTCGACCTCGATCCCGCTGCCCTTGCCCCGCGCATGCTGATGAACCGCG
The DNA here is from genome assembly GCA_963841455.1 of uncultured Actinomycetes bacterium. Taxonomy (GTDB): domain Bacteria; phylum Actinomycetota; class Thermoleophilia; order Solirubrobacterales; family 70-9; genus JAWVFM01. The sequence goes on along the minus strand of CAWJCU010000007.1, from coordinate 69,937 downwards.
GCGACGACGTGGCCCTCGCCGACCGGCTCCACGCGCTCGACGTCGGCCTCGAACCCGTCCCAGACCTCGAGCCAGTTGCCGAGCCACTGCTGATACCCGTCGTGACCGCGGTAGGTACCGGGGTTGGCGAGCTCCGGCGAGCTGAAGATCTCGACGTCCTCGTCGAGGAACTGGAGCACCCCCTTGACGTCGCCGCGGTTGAAGGCCTCGATGCCCGTGCGCACCCGGGCGACGTTCTCCTCAGGACCCGTCATCACTCGTCGATCTCCAAGACCGATAGAAACGCCTCCTGCGGGACCTCCACGGCGCCCACCTGCTTCATCCGCTTCTTCCCCTTCTTCTGCTTCTCGAGCAGCTTCCGCTTCCGGGTCACGTCGCCACCGTAGAGCTTCGCGGTCACGTCCTTCCGCAGGGCCTTCACCGTCTCCCGCGCGAGGACGCGCGAGCCGACGGCAGCCTGCACAGGGACGTCGAAGAGCTGACGCGGGATCGTCCTCTGAAGACGCTCCACGAGCGTGCGGCCCGTCTCGTACGCGGCGTCCTTGTGGACGACGAGCGAGAGCGCGTCGACCCGGTCGCCGGCGAGGAGGACGTCGAGCTTCACGAGGTCGGAGTCGCGATAGCCGAGCGGCTCGTAGTCGAGCGAGGCGTAGCCCGCCGTGCGCGACTTGAGCTGGTCGTAGAAGTCGAGGACGATCTCGGCGAGTGGCAGGTCGTAGCGGATCTGGACCCGCTCGGGCGAGAGGTAGTGAAGGTCGACGTGGGTGCCGCGCCGCCCCTGGCAGAGCTCCATGACGGCGCCGACGTACGTGGTCGGCGTGATGAGAGTCGCCCGGATGTACGGCTCGGCGATGCGCTCGATAGCCGCCGGGTCGGGCATGTCGGTGGGGCTTCGCACCTCGACGATCTCGCCCGAGTGAAGCTCGACCTCGTAGCGGACGTTGGGAGTCGTCGCGAGCAGCTCGAGGTCGTACTCCCGCTCGAGTCGCTCGCGCACGATGTCCATGTGTAGAAGGCCGAGGAACCCGCAACGGAAGCCGAAGCCAAGCGCGTCAGACGTCTCCGGCTCGTAGGAGAGCGCGGCGTCGTTGAGCGCGAGACGCTCGAGGGCGTCGCGCAGGTCCTCGTATTGATCGGTGTCGATCGGGAAGAGCCCGCAGAAGACGACCGGCTTCACCTCGCGGTAGCCGGGCAGCGCCTCGCTCGCCGGAGCAGCGCGCGCGGTGAGGGTGTCGCCGACCCGCAGCTTCGATACGTTTTTGATCCCGGTGATGATGTAGCCGACCTCTCCGGCGGACATGCGCGGCGCGGGCGCCGCCTTCGGCGCGAAGTGGCCGATCTCGTCGATGTCGGCCTCGGTGCCCGCCTGCATCGCGACAATGCGATCGCCGTTGCTGAACGCTCCGTCGACCATCCGCACGTACGCGACGACGCCCCGGTACTGGTCGAACTCGGAGTCGAAGATCAGCGCCCTGGGCCGCGCATCGGGATCGCCCGCCGGCGGGGGGATCCGGGCGACGATCGCCTCGAGGACGCCGCCGACCCCCTCGCCCGTCTTCGCCGAGATCCGCAGGATCTCGTCGGCGTCACCGCCGATGAGGTCCACGATCTCGGCCGCCACCCGCTCCGGCTCCGCGCTGGGCAGATCGACCTTGTTGAGCACCGGCACGAGCTCGAGCCCCGCGTCGATTGCGGCGTAGGTGTTGGCGACGGTCTGCGCCTCCACGCCCTGCGCGGCGTCGACGACGAGCAGGGCGCCCTCGCAGGCGGCGAGGCTCCTCGAGACCTCGTAGGAGAAGTCGACGTGGCCCGGCGTGTCGATCAGGTGCAGGCGGTAGATCTCACCGTCCTCGGCCTCGTAGGCCACCCGCACCGCCTGCGCCTTGATGGTGATCCCGCGCTCGCGCTCGAGGTCCATCGAGTCGAGGAGTTGGGGCATGTGGTTGCGTGGGTCGACTGCGCCTGTGAGCTCGAGGATCCGATCGGCAAGCGTCGACTTGCCGTGGTCGATGTGGGCGATGATCGAGAAGTTCCGGATCCGGTCCATGGGCGGGATCAGTATGGCGACGGCCTATTCCGAGCCCCCCCTCCCGCCTCAGCCCATGCCGAGCGCTCGTCTGGCGCCTTCCTCGGTGAGATGGTCGTCGTGCCTGAAGATGCGCCCGGCCCGAAGCCAATAGCACGCATAGAGGTCGCCGGCGATCGTGACACCGCTGCCGCGACCGGCGCCCGCCATGTGCAGGTGCGCGAGCACCCGGTCGTCGCCAACCGCGACGACGTCGACAATCTTCCACTCGAAGCTCTCCCACGCCTCCTTGTAGCTGTCGTAGAACTGCCGAAGCTCGCTGAGGCCATGGCACGGCTTGCTGTCCGGGAACTTCCGGACGGGGTAGTAGTCGATCTCGGGGTCGTACAGCGGGGCGATCGTCTCTTCCCAGGGGCCGCCGGCCCAGTACGCCTGCACAGCATCGATGAGCCGCGCGAGGATCTCGACGTTGTCGGTCATCGGCGCCGATCCTAAGCGCGAACGTCCCACAGACCCTCACCTTTGATGGTCTCCGGGACGTTCGGTAATTTCGGGCGGTAGCCTCGGCGCGTGAGCGGCCTTGCCCCCCTCCTCGCTGCTCTCACCGCGCTCGCCTTGCCAGCCGCGCCCGGCCACGCCGCTGCCCGGCCCGCGCTGCCCCAGCCCACGCCATGCCACGGCTGCTGGGACCCTCACCCCACCACCCGGCCCTGGCAATGGCAGCTTCAGGGAAAGGTCGACCTCTCGGTGAAGGCCCCGGTCTACGACATCGACATGGACAATCCGGCCTCTACCGTCCGTCGCATCCACCGGCGCGACGCTACGGCCATCTGCTACGTCGACGTGGGCTCGTGGGAGCCGTACCGCGCAGACGCCGGCGAGTTCCCGAGACGCGTGCTCGGGCGCCATTTCCAGGGCTTTCCCAACGAGCGCTGGCTCGACGTCCGCAAGCTCGCGATCCTGAGGCCGATCATGGCCAAGCGCTTCGACCGCTGCGCGGAGAAGCGCTTCGACGCCATCGAGCCCGACAACGAGGACGGCTACGAGAACAACAGCGGTTTCCCGATCACGGCGCACGACCAGCTCCGCTACGACATCTGGATCTCGAACGCGATCCGCCGGCGCGGCATGGTTGCCGGCCTCAAGAACGACCTCGGCCAGGTCCGCGCGATGCTCCCGTACGTCGGCTTCGAGGTGAACGAACAGTGCTTCCAGTACAGCGAGTGCGGCAGGCTGCGGCGCTTTATCGCCCACGGCAAGCCCGTCTTCGGCGCCGAGTACGAGCTGCCGCTCTCGCGATTCTGCCCCAAGTCGAAGCAGCTCGGCTTCTCGACGATCCGCAAGCGCTACAGCCTCGAGGCGTGGCGGCGGACCTGCCCCTGAGGCTCAGCGGCCCCGCCGCCATACGAGCCGCCTGATCTGCCCAGCCTCCGGGATGCGCAGCAAGGTGACCGCGGCGAGATAGACGGCGGCCCCAACGATGAGGCCCGCGCTGAGGGAGAGCGCCTGCGCCACGAACGACCGTCCAAGGGCCTCGTCGAGCACGTACCACACCCCGTAGCTCGCACCTGCGAGCAGCGCGGAGGCCGCGAGCACGCGCGTGGAGGTCCAGACGAAGCGCCCCAGCTCGAGCCGGCCCAGCCGCCGGCGCAGGAGCGTGACCTGGGCGAGGACGCTGACGCCGGTTGCGATGGCGGTTGCCGCGACGATCCCCGCGACGCCGAAGGGCCCGTGGAGAACGAACGCGCCGACGGCGGTGATGACGAGGTTCACGCCGGAGATCGCGGTCGGGATCCAGGGGCGCTGGAGGCTGAAGAACGTTCGGGTCAGCAGGAGGAAGAGCCCGTTCAGCGGGAGCGAGAAGGAGAACCAGAACAGCGCGGTCGCAACCAGGTCGGTGTCGGCGGCACTGAACTCCCCCCGCTGGTAGACGAGGCGCACCATCGGCACCGACAGCACAAGGATCGCCGCCGCCGCGGGCACCAGGAGCAGGACGATCTGCCTCATGCCGTTCGCCATCGTCGCCCGCAGGTCGGTGTACTCGCGCCGCGCTGCCAGGCGCGCCAGGGTCGGGAAGAGCACGGTCGTGACGGCGACCGAGAAAATCCCCTGCGGGAGCATGTAGATGCGAAAGGCCTTGTCGATCGCTGCCGGGGCCGAGGTGGAGACGAGCGACCCGAAGGTGCTGTTGATCAGCAGGTTGAAGTTGATCAGCCCGAGGCTCAGCGTCACGGGGAGCATGAGCACGAGCACTCGCCGCACCTGAAGGCTCCGCCAGTCGAAGACGCGCAGGAGCCGGAACTCCGTGTGCCGGAGGTCCCAGGTCGGTATCGCGAACTGGACCGCCGTCCCGACCAGCACGCCGATTGCGTACGCGTAAATTCGGTCGCTCCCCGAGAAGAGCGGCGCCATCGCCACCAGCACGACGATGATCGCCACGTTCCAGAAGAACGGGGAGATCGCGAACGCGCCGAAGCGGTTGTAGCTGTTGAGGATCCCCACGACCATCCCCGTCGTCCCGAGCATCACGAGGATCGGGAAGAGGATCTGCGAGAGGGTCACGGTCAGGTCCTGAGGCACCTTCGAGCCGACGAACAGGGGCATCAGGACCGGCGCGATGAGGATGAAGAACGCGGTGAGCGCCGTGAGGACGAGCGTGACGAGGTAGATCAGCGTCGATGCCAGCCGGAACGCCTCGCGGCGGTTGCCCTTCTCGAGCTCCTCGGTGAACACCGGCACGAACGCCGCCTGGATCGCCGCGTCGGCGAAAAGGCTCCGCACCAGGTTCGGCACCTGGAAGGCGATCGTGAACGCCGACATCGCGCCGCTGACGCCGAAATAGGACGCCGCGAAGACCTCGCGGACGAGCCCGGCGACGCGCGACGCCGTCGTCGCCAGGGAGAAGAGCGCGGTCGACCGGGCGAGCCGTCCCGACCGCTCGCGCCGGGACTCGGCGGGGGGCACGCCAACCTCCACCTCCGGGCCCTCCGTGGCCGGTTCGAGGCGTATCACCGGGTTGGTCCGCGGCTCTTCGGGCGCGAACTCAGGCGGGTCTGGCTCGCTCAAGGCCCCGCTATAGTGGCCGCTCGCTCGATGGCCAACATCGCCTCACAACGCAAGCGAAACGTGCGCTCCATTCGCGAGCGCGACGAGAACAGGCGCATGACGAGCGCCGTGAAGACGCATTTCCGGCGCCTCGAGAGCGCCGTCGAGTCCGGCGATGCCGCTGCGGCGGACACCGAGCATCGCGAGCTGGTCTCCCGGATCGACCGGGCCGCGCGCAGCGGGGCCCTTCATCGGAACACAGCCGCGCGCAAGAAGGCTCGCGCGGCCCGCATCCGAGCTGGCGCCTAGAGCGGCGCTGCCCCTCACGCCGCCCCCGCCGCACGGCGAACCGCGACGGTGACGGCGACCTCCTCCGAGTAGTCGGCACCCCCGCGCGTCCACCACTCGAGGTCGGCTATCGCACAGGTTGCCGCCCGGACCTCGCCGACGCTCGTTCCGCCGACCATGCGCACCAGCATCCGCGCTGCGTACGGGTGCATGCCGAGGGCACCCTCGACCTCCTTGGCGGGCCGGCCGGCATCGAGCTGCGTGCGGGCCTCGACTGCGGCGCGCAGGCGCTTGGCGGCCTGGTAGATGAGACCGGTCACGGCCTCGCCTTGGCTCGACAGACGCTCGACGGCGGCGACGGCCGAAGCGGCGTCGCGCTCGACGATCGCGTCCGAGAGCACCCATGCGACCTCCTCCGAGGTGTCGACCACCATCGATGAAAGGTCGGCGAGCGTCACCCGGCCGCCGGGCCCCGCCCAGAGCGCGAGCCTCGAGAGCTCGTTGGCGAGGCGCCCCGTGCGGGCGCCCATACGCTCCACCAGCAGCTTTGCGGCGTCGAGCTCCAGCTCGAAGTCGCGTTTCTTCGCGTCGTCAACCAGGCGACGCGGGAGATCGCGCTCCCTCGGCGCCTCGTAGCTCAGCACCTCCCCCCCGGCCCTCTCGATCGCCGCGACGACCGCCTTGCGCGCCGCCACACGGGCCCGCTGAGGGCGCTCGCGGCTACCGGCCGGGCGCTCCACCAGCACTACGCTTACGTCCGGCGGCAGGCCGCCGAGGGCGTCGGCCAGGCCCTCGAGCTGCCTCGCGCCGACGCGTTCGAGGCGGTCGGCGACGAGATACCGGCGGGTGGCGGTCAGGGACATCGCGGGGACCGCGGCCGCTAGCCCCTCGACATCGGGAGCGCCGACGCCGTCGCGAGGGCTGAACGCCTCCAGCGCACCGGGGCCGCCCTCGCGCTCCGCGCGGGCTCGCAGCGCCGCGAGGGCGGCCTCGATCTTGGCCTCGTCGTCGCCTGCGATCAGGTAGGCAGGCTTCAGGTCCGCCACGACGCCGAGTCTATTCGGCGCCTCGGGCGGGACCGCTATGTGGCCCGCGCTACAGGCTTCCGATCAGGATGCTCAGTCCCGAGAGGATGATCGCCAGGGCGGTCGCCCAGAGGACGTTCCTCCCGTTGCGGCCGGTGACCGTGAACGCGAGCGCGAGGACGGCGGCGATCGCGCCGACGACACCGCCGGCGAAGCCGAAGCCGAGCGCGATCACCTTCTGCGTCTGGCCGCCGTCGAAGCAGTCGATCGTGCGGTCGAGAGGATGGTCGCGGTGATACTGAAGGATGGCCGCCGGGTCGTCGCAGCGCGGCGTGTCGTTGATGTCGACCATCGCCACGATCATCACCGCGGCGCCGAAGGCCAGGACGAGGGCCAGGACGACGGCGAGGGCGCGCATGCCCCCACCCGCCTTGTCGCTCGCGGGGGGTGGTGCGGCAGCACCCGGCGGAGGCGGAGGCGGTTGCTGTGGCGGTTGCTGCGGCGGTGGCGGTTGCTGCGGCGGGGGCGGAGGTTGCTGGGGTGGTTGCTGGGGCGGCTCGGCGGGCGGGACACCTGAAGATTCCATAAAGCCGACCATATAGAGTCCGGCGGACCTCTCGCATTCGGGTCAGCCGCCGGCCACGGACCATCCGTTGGCCTCGATGTCGAGCTCGACCGTTCCGCGTAGGTCGGTCCGGATGACCGGCACGCGATGCGCCGTGAGAGTCCGGATCGTGCCCGGCGCCGGGTGCCCGTAGGGGTTCCCCGCCCCCACCGAGATGACCGCGAGGCTCGGCGCCGTCCGGTCGAGCAGTCCGGCGAGTCCGGGGTCGTCGCTGCCGTGGTGGGCGACCTTGAGGATGTCGATCGGTCCCGGGTCGATCGGCACGTCCGCCGCCTCGGCGTCCGCGGTGAGGAGCATCGCGAAGCCACGCCACCGCGCAACGGCGACGAGCGCCCTTGTATTCGGGTCCTCGGTGCGCGCCTGTTGCGGGGACTCGAGCGTCCGCGGCGGCCAGAGGAACTGGAGCCGAAGCCGCCCGGAGTCCACCTCCGACCCCTCGGCGACCTGAATCGGGTCGGCGGCCGCGGCCCGGGCCTCGGCGACGATGCGGCGCACGGGCTCGCCGTAGATGACGTGCGCCACGGGCATTCGGCCGAATACCTCCTCGACGCCGCCGACATGATCGGACTGGTCGTGGGTCACCACCGCCGCGGCCAGGCGTGAGACGCCGGCCGCCCGGAGCTTCGCGGCCAGCTCGTCGCCCGGCGGCCCGCCGTCGACCAGGATCGGCAGGCCCGGCGAGGGGTCGAGGAGGATGGCGTCACCCTGGCCGACGTCGAGGACCCGGACAACGAGGCCGCGCCGCGGCGACGGCGCTGCCGGCGTCCGCGGCCGCGCCGCGAAGCCGGCCACGGTCGTTGCGACCGCCGCGAGGGCCAGTACGACTCGGGGCCGCGGGCGCAAGCCTCGACGGCGGAGCAGGTACGAGAGACCCGCCCAACAGACGGCGGCGATGACGACGTAGGCCCCGAGCGCGACCGGCGCGCCGAGGCTCGGCGTGGACACCTGGGCCCAGGAGGGCGAGCCCAGCCAGTGGGCCACCTGCGCGACGTAGCCTGCGAGAGCGCCCGCGACCGCGGTGAGCGGCTCGACCGGAAGCGCCGGGACCTGCCCGAGCGCCGCCGCGATCATCCCCAGCCACATGACGGGCGCGACCGCGGGCAGCGCGAGGAGGTTCGCGGGCAGCGTCGTCAGCGATGCGACCCCGAAGTCAACAGCGATGAGCGGCGCGGTCGCGAGCGTGGCGGCGATCGTCACGCCCGCCCCCTCGGCGAGCACGCGCCGCACCCTCGCCTCACCCCTACTGCTGGCCGACCCGAGGAGGACGTCGCGGATCGGGGCCGCGGCGAGCACGATCCCGACGACGGCGGCGAAGCTGAGCTGCCAGCCGGGATCGCCCGTCGCGCGCGGATTCATCGCGAGCGTCAGGGCCGCCGCCAGGCCCATCGCGTACCAGCGCGAGCGCGGCCGGCCCGCAAGCGCGGCGACGATCCCGGCCGCGCCCATGATCCCCGCCCGCTGGATCGACGGCGAGGCGCCCGTGACCAGCACGTAGAGGCCGATCAGACCGAGCAGACCGACCAGCCGCGCCCGGAGCGGGACCCCCATCAGCGCGAGCGCGGGCGTGGCCAGCAGCGCCAGGAGGAGGACGTTCTCGCCGCTCACAGCCAGGAGGTGGGCGAGGCCGGAACGCCTGAAGTCCGTGACGATCGCCGCGTCGATCTCATCGGCTTCGCCGAGAACGAAGCCGCGAAGGAGCGCCGCGGCGGCGGGCGAGGTGCCGCGACCCAACGCGGTGGCCGCGCGGTCGCGGATGGCGTCCACGGCGCCGTCGATGCCGTCGCGCCGATGACCCGTAAGTCGGATTCGATTCGCCGCCAGGACCTGGGCGATGCCCAACCGGCGCAGGTAGTCCCGCTCCCAGCCTGGCGCCGCTCGCAGGGAGCCCGTCGCCACGATCTCGCGTCCGATGGAAAGATCGGGCGCGGGCTCATGGGCCTCGACGAGCAGCCGTCCACCCGGTGCATCAACCAGCACTCGAACCACACCCTCCGAGCGACTCGGGGTCGCCGTCACGTATCCGCGAACGGTCGCCTCGCCGAGACGCGAGTCGAGCGCGCCCGCCTCGATCTCCTCGAGCCGAAGGCAGCCGAGGGCGGCACCAGCCAGCACGGCCACGGCGCCGATCACGAGCACCCAGGCCCTTGGGTGACGCCCTCGGGGCCGGGCAGCGAGTAGGGCGACCGCACCGAGCGACGACGCGGCCAGCGCGCCACCGGCACCCGACCGGGCTGCCGAGGGCAGAACGGGCGAGAGCGCGAGGCCGATTGCGCCGCCGTAGACGAGCGCGAAGCGCCAGGCGAGGCCCGTCAGGGCTGCAGTCTGGCCCTCAGCGACTCCATGGTCGCGGGGCCTATTCCCGGGATCTGGCTGAGGTCGTCAACCGACGAGACGCCCCCGTGCTGATCGCGGAACTCGAGGATCTTCTGCGCCGTGACGGGCCCGATCCCATCGATTGTGTCGAGGTCGGCAATGGTCGCCGACCCGAGGCTGATCGGGCCCGGGGTCGTCGTGCCGGCGCCGCCAGACCCACCGGCGGCGGCGGCAGTCGCCGCGCCCGCTCCCGACGGAGCCTTGACGGGCACCACCACCTGCTGGCCGTCGGCTAGCCGCGCGGCGAGGTTGATGGCCTCGACGTTCGCCTCCGCGGTCGCGCCGCCCGCGCGGGCGATCGCGTCGTTGACCCGTGACCCGGCCGGCATGCGGTACACGCCGGCGTCCGCAACCTCGCCCGCCACGTCGACGACCACGTCCTCCCCGCCGGGCCCGACGCTGAACGGGCCATCCGAGCTCGCCGCCTGCCCCCCCCGTCCGCCCCCGGAGCCCGTCGACGCATAGCTGACGCCGCCGCCCGAGCCCTGCGGGTCCGCACCCGATGCGAGCACCCAGCGCGCCCCGATCACGAGCAGCGCCGCGGCGACCGCGCCGTAGAGGAGGAGCTGCGAGCGGGTGAGGTCGTACACGGGGGGGATGCTGGCCCGGCGTGATGCGCGGGTGGCGGCTCGAATGCGCCAACTCCAAGGCGGGGGAGTGACGAAATAGCACTTAAGGGGGCGTCCCGGGCCGCCTCGTCATTCGATTGGTCGTTTGTGGGGTCCATAGCCCCCACGATCGACCAGTCGTCGATCAGACGATGCGGAAGCCCGTCTCTCCCCGCGGTTCTTCCTCGGTCTCCCCCAGCTGCTCTACCACCGCCCCGCGTGGCCCGTCGCGGCAGAACTCAACCAGCGCCGCCACAGCGTCGCCCTCCCCCTCGAACGCGGCCTCCACGGTCCCATCGGGGTTGTTCCGCACCCAGCCGGACACCCCGCGCGACTCCGCCATCCGACGCACGCTGTCGCGGAAGAACACCCCCTGCACGCGGCCGCTCACGACGACGCGGCGGCGGATCACGCCGGCTAGGAGTCGTCGTAGTCGGAGTCGTAGCCGGTCGCCTGAGCGGCGAGGCGGCGGCTGTAGAGCTCGTCGGCGGAGACGCCGGGCGATTGCACCGAGACGAGCGCGAACGGGTCGGCGCCGTCGTTGGTGATCGAATGATCGGTGGCCGGCGGGATCATCACGAGATCGCCTTCCCCGAGGCTCTGCCGATCGCCGGTGGCCGACATCGTCCCGGCTCCCTTCACGACGACGTAGACCTGCTCGGCCTCCTCGTGCGAGCGGAACTCCTCGGAGACTCCTGCGGGCACCTCGACCCAGTTGACGGAGAGGTTTCGCGAGCCCAGCTCGCCCGCGTCCATGAGGATCCGGGCGCTCAGGCGGTGGACGTCTACGGCCGCAGCGTCGGAGAGGCGCCTGACGAGCACGAGCGCTTTCTAGCAGACGGAAATAACGCGCGGGGTCATCAGGCGTTATCTGGTCAGCGAACGACGAGGTTCACGAGCCTGCCGGGCACGACGACCTCCTTGACGACATCCTTGCCGTCGAGGTGGCGCCGGACGGCCTCCGAGGAGCGCGCGAGCTTCGCGAGCTCCTCCTCGGAGGCGTCGACGTCGGCCTCGATCTGATCGCGGCGCCTGCCGTTGACCTGTACGACGAGGGTGAAGGTCTCCGATCGAAGGAGGTCCGGGTCGGCCTCCGGCCAGGGCTCCTCCCAAACGCGGGCACCCTCGACCTGCTCGTACACCTCGGCCCCCGTGTGCGGGGCGAACGGGAAGATGAGGGAGGCGGCCGTGGCGGTCGCAAAACGGAGGGCCGCCTCCCCGAGCGGATCGCCGTAGAGGCCGTCCTTGAGCGCGTAGGCCTCGTTGACGAGCTCCATGACTGCCGCGATCGCCGTGTTGAACTGGAAGTCGCGCTCGATGTCGCGCGTGACCTTGTCGATTGCCCAGTGCCCCTTCCGCACGAGCTGAAGCGCCGCGCCCTCCGCCCCGGCCTCGCCTTCGGGAGAGGTCCGCTCCGCCACCTCCCGGCCGAGCCGCCACAGCCGCGACAGAAAGCGGTGGACGCCCTCGACGCCCTTGTCGCTCCAGTCGGCGTCCTGGTCTGAGGGACCGATGAAGAGGATGTATGCACGGGCGGTGTCGGCGCCGTAGCGGTCGACGTACTCGGCCGGGTCGACGACGTTGCCCTTCGACTTCGACATCTTCGCCCCGTCGCGCGTGATCATCCCGATCGTGAAGAGGGCCGCGAAGGGCTCCTGGACGTCGAGCAGGTCGAGGTCGGTGAGCGCCTTGGTGAAGAAACGCGCGTACATCAGGTGGAGGATCGCGTGCTCCACGCCGCCGATGTACTGGTCGACGGGCATCCAGGCGTGGAGCACGTCGCGGTCCCAGGCGGCCTCGTCGTTGCGCGCGTCGCAGTAGCGCAGGAAGTACCAAGAGGAGTCCACGAACGTGTCCATCGTGTCGGTCTCGCGGCGGGCCGGGCCGCCGCAGCTGGGGCAGGTGGTCGCGACCCAATCCTCCGCGGCGGCAAGGGGCGAGCGCCCCTTGGGCGCGTAGTCGTCGACCTCGGGCAGGACGACGGGCAGCTGTTCGTCGGGCACGGGAACGATCCCGCAGCTCTCGCAATAGACGATCGGGATCGGGCAGCCCCAGTAACGCTGGCGCGAGATGAGCCAGTCGCGCAGGCGGTAGTTCACCGCCGGCTCGCCCTTGTCCTGGTCCTCCAGCCACTTGGTGATCGCCCCGATCGCCGCGCTCGCCGGCAACCCGGAGAAATCGCCTGAGTTCACGAGGACCTCGTCCGCGGTGTGCTCGACGAAGGCGGCGTCCTTGGGCACCTCGCCATCCGCCGGCTCGACCACGGTCCGGATCTCGAGGTCGAACTTCGTGGCGAAGTCGTGGTCGCGCTGGTCGTGCGCGGGGACGGCCATGATCGCCCCGGTGCCGTACTCCATCAGCACGTAATCGGCGACGAACATCGGGATCTCCTCGCCGTTCACGGGGTTGGTGATCGTCCGCCCGAGCGGCACGCCGGTCTTCTCGCGGTCCTCCGCCCCGCGCTCGGTCGCCGACTCGCTGAGGACCCGATTCACGTAAGTGTGCACCTCCTGCTCGCGGGGCGTGCCGGCAGCGAGCCTGAACACGTCAGGGTGCTCGGGCGCCATGACGAAGAAGGTCGCGCCGAAGAGGGTGTCGGGCCTCGTGGTGAAGACCGGGTAGTCGATGCCGAGCTGGTCGCAGCGGAAGAGGACCTCGGCGCCCTCGGAGCGCCCGATCCAGTTGCGCTGCATCGTTTTGACGTGCTCGGGCCAGTCGATCGAGTCGAGGTCGTCGAGGAGCCTGTCCGCGTAGTCGGTGATGCGGAAGAACCACTGCTCGAGCTGCCGGGCCTCGACGAGGCTTCCGCAGCGCTCGCAATGCCCGTCGATCACCTGCTCGTTCGCCAGGACCGTCTGGTCCTTCGGGCACCACTGGACCGCCGCCTCCTTGCGGTAGGCGAGACCCTGCTCGAAGAGGCGCACGAAGATCCACTGCGTCCAGCGGTAGTAGGAGGGCTCGTGGGTGGCGAGCTCACGCGTCCAGTCGATGGAGACGCCCCAGCGGCGGAACTGGCGCTGGAAGGAGGCGATCGCGGCGTCGGTCGAGGCACGCGGTGGCTCGCCGGTCTTGATCGCGTGGTTCTCGGCCGGCAGCCCGAAGGCGTCGTAGCCCATCGGGTGGATCACGCGGAAGCCCTGCCTGCGCTTGTAGTGCGCCACGGCGTCGCCGATCGAATAGACCTTCAGGTGGCCGATGTGGGGCTCACCCGAGGGATACGGGAGCATCTCCAGCACGTATGACTTCGGCTTTGAGGAGTCGAAGCCGGGATCGCCCGGATTCGGCACCTCCCAGGTGCCCTCCGCCTCCCAGATCCGCTGCCAGCGGGCCTCGATCGCGCTCGGGTCGTACCGGTCCATCACGGTCTCGAGTTTACGAGCGCGCGTATAGTCGGCCGAGGTCGATCGAGGAGGAGAGATGGGACGGCTGATAAGGCTCGACCGGACCGGGCACACGACCCTTGGAGAGTGGAAAGCGGGCGACTCGGATGCCGAGGCGGCCGCCGTCGCGGCGTTCGAGGCGGAGCTCGAGCGCGGGATGGTCGGCTCCGCAAGCGGCGCCGACGGAAGCGCCCGGGTAGTGCGCGAGCTGCCGGTCGATGCGGACCTCGTCGTCATGCGGCGCCCCATCGCCGGCGGATAGACCCGGCGTGGACGACGCACCGCGCGTCCTCGAGGCGTCGACGCCGGACCTCGAAGAGGCGAGCGCGCTCTGGTGGCGAGAGGACCGAACCGAGGCAACCCTGCGGCGCGACGAGCGGCGCTGGACGCTGTGGACCGCCTGGGTCGTCACCGTCTTCGTGGCTCCGGGGGTGTTGCTCCTCTACCTCGAGCCGCTGACGGCGCCGGTCGCCGCGATCTGCTTCGCGCATGCGTGGCTGATCCCGTGGCTGCAGGCGCGGCGCGGCGCCGACCAGGTAGCGCCGCTGCCGGTCGCCGCCAGCGAGCCGGACCGTGTGGCAATCGGCCTGCTCGGCGACCTCCTCGACCACGCGAAGCGCGACCTGCTCACGAAAACGGGCCTGGTGCTCCAGCGAGGCGAGCTCGGCGCTTGGCTGCTCGGTGCGAGCGGCGCACTCCTGGTGCGTCCGGGGGGTCGGCGCGTCGACTGCTGGTGCGTGCGCGTCGGCGAGGCCGCGGAGCTGCCGCCCGCCGACCGGGCGGCGCACCTGCTGCTTGCACTGCGCGAGGACGAGCTGGGCTTCGCGAAGGTGGCAAACCTGAGCTTCTCGGGCGCGGGCCGGCGCCTGCGCCGGAGGCTCGGGGCCGCGGGTCGCGAAGCGATCGCCCAGGCCGTGGACTAGCCCCGTTCAAGCCGGGGAACGCCTGGCCGATACCTACCATGGGCATCCATGGGGATTCGCGTCAAGCTGCTCGTAAGCACTGCCGTCACCGTCATCTGGGCGACGGCGATCGCCGTGCCCGCGCAGGCGGGTATCGCTGGGGCCGTCAAGCCGGTCGGCTGGGGTCCCCTGTCGGACAAGGCGGCCGCGCATCGCGTGAATCGCTCGAGCTTCGAGCCGCGCCCGGACAACTACCGGGCCAATCACGCCGTCCCGAGCAAGCGAGAGCTGGCCAACTGGCGCGCGCGAAGCGACATGCCCTACGCCCGCTCTGTCGACGGGCACTTCAAGGGGACGACCGACGAAATCATCCAGTGGGCCGCGCACAAGTGGGGCATCCCGCCGAACCTGCTTCGCGCGGTGGCGGCCACGGAGTCCTGGTGGCACCAGTCGACGGTCGGTGACAACGGGGACTCGTTCGGGCTCTTCCAGGTCCGCCGGCCCTACCACTGCTGGAACGAATGCCACATCGCCCGCGATTCGACCGCCTTCAACGCCGACTACTACGGCGGGATCATCCGCTCCTACTACGACGGCACGCAGACGTGGCTCAACACCGTCGAGCACGGCAAGCCATACAAGGAGGGCGACATCTGGGGAAGCCTCGGAGCCTGGTACTCAGGTCGCTGGTGGGTGCCGTCCATCAAGGGCTACATCGACCAGGTCAAGGCCAACATCGCCAGCCGGCCCTGGTTCGGCCAGTGGTTCTGAGCCGGCTCAGCTAGGGCAGCGCGCCGACGAAGTCGGAGAACTTCCGCGCGTCGCGAAGGGGCGGCCCGTGCCCGAAGACGACGACCTTCGGCTCGAGCGGTCCCAGCTTCTTGGCCGAGCGCCGGTTCTCGGCCGGGTCGGGGGTGAGGTAGGGCTTCGGCTCGTGCAGGCCGGGGATCCCGGTCCAGATGTTCATGTTGTTGAGGACGTCGCCGATCACGAGGACGCCGTCGGACTCGCGCCAGAAGACGACGTGACCGGCGGAGTGGCCCGGGGTCTCGATCACCTTGAAGCCAGCGACCTCGTCCCCCTCCCGAAGCACGCGGTCGGGCTTGCGGCCGGGGCCCGTGAAGATCGAATAGTAGAACTTCGCGACCGGATGATCGGGCTGGCGCTGACGGATCAGGCTCGGCGTCTCGGCGGCATCGGCGTCGCGTTCGCCGACCCAGTACGGCACGCCGAGCTTCGAGCACATCTCGTCGCTCGAGCCCTGGTGATCGGAGTGGGCATGGGTGATCGCGTGCGCGCTCACGTCGTGGCCGTCGAGCTGCTTGAGGATCCGCTTTCCCGAACGCCGCCCGCCGGCGTCGACCAGCACGTCGCCGATCAGGTACGCGTTGACGGCGTTAGGCATCGCCACCGTGTCGAGGTGCCAGACCCCCTCTGCGACCTGCTTCATCGATCTAGAAGTCGACGACGGGCGACGTCGCCTTCTTGCACACGTAGATGGTGCCCGCGGTGCCCTGCTCCTGGCGCTTCACGACCGCGTAGAACTTGCCGTTGGGCATCGCCGGCAGCTTCCAGCGGCCCTTGGCGTTGGTCGTCGCCGTCCCGAAAAGGCCGTCGGCGCCCGGCTGCTTGTTGAAGACGTTGACCGTCCGCTGCGGCCGGCAGGCGTGGCCGTAGGGCTGCGAATTGACCTTTCCGTGGAAGGGGTTGCTCACCGCCAGCGCCACCTGCGAGTCGATGCGAATGTGACGTGTGGCGAAGGCGCCGGGCGCGAGTGCGGCAATCGCGACGAGCGCGGCAGCAAGGACAGCGGCGGTGGGAAGGCTCCGAGATCTCACCCGGGCGATGCTAACGCGCTAGCGACCATCGAGCGAGACGCCGATGATCGTGAGGCGCCGGTTCAGCGCGCCGAGACCGAACTCCGCGAGCGCGCCCTCGTCGATGTCGAGGACGTCGAGCGCGCCGTCCCCGGGCGGCGACAGCGTCTCGGCGACGGCCGGGAGAAGGTCCAGGATCCGGGTTCGAACAACCTCGCCCATCGCCGGGTCGGCGGCCACGGCGCCGCGCAGGAACCACGTCCCGTAGGCGATGTGCCGCTGCTCGTCGGCCGCGATGCGGGAGTAGCCGTCGACGAACCCCGGCAGGAGCTCGCGCTGACGCAGCAGGTCAAGGAGGAAATGCGAGGTCACGATCCCGAGCGTCCCCTCGAGGACCATGTGGTAGATCGTCACGAAGTCGACCTTCGCGGCCCGATCGCGGGGCTCGCGCAGGAGCCGATCGTGCGCCTTTACGAGGGCCCCGTCGAAGATCTGGCGAAACGGCTCGCCGAGGACCTCCCGGGCCCTGGCCACGTGGTCGGCGATGGCAGCGGGGTCAGCGATGACATCGTTTTGGAACCGCGCGTAGAACTGCATGTGGCGCACCTCGTCGACGAGCTGCGTCGAGAGGTAGGAGCCCTCCTCCTCGTCGTCCTGCGCCAGGACGAGGCCGCAGAACTGGGTCGAGATGCGCTCCTCGGCGACGATCAGCGAGCTGAGAACGAAGTGAAGGAGCTCTTGCTCGGCGGCGTCGAGACCCTCCCAGCTCGCTGGGTCGCGCTCGAGGTCGATGTCCCGAGCGGCCCAATGGGCGTGCTCCCAGTCGAGGTAGAGCTCCTGAGGGCTCTTGAGGTTGACTCGCTCGGCGGTGCTCACACGAGCTCCGGCATCCGGGCACGGATGATCGCGGAGCCGGCGTGGTCGTGGACGCGATGGGTCTCACGCACCCCGATCGCGGTGAAGCCGGCCGCCTTCAGGTGCCGCCGCAGGTCGGCCTCGGTCAGAGCGCCCGCGATGCAGCCGGTCCACGCCTCAAGATCGGCACGCGTCCCCTCGTCCATCTGGGGGTCGGCGACGACATCGGTGACGGCCAGTCGGCCGCCCGGGCGCAGCACCCGAGCCGCCTCGGCGAAGACGCTCCCCTTGTCGGCGGAGAGGTTGATCACGCAGTTCGAGATGACGACGTCGATCGAGTCATCGGGCAGGGGGATCGACTCGATCGTGCCCTTCAGGAAGTCGACGTTCCTTGCGCCCGCGCGAGCCGCGTTGGCGCGCGCGAGGTCGAGCATCTCGTCGGTCATGTCGAGGCCGTATGCGCGCCCGGTCGCGCCGACCCGTTTCCCTGAGAGCAGCACGTCCGTCCCGTCGCCGGAGCCCAAATCGAGCACGATCTCTCCCCAGTGGAGCTCGGCGACCGCGGTCGGGTTGCCGCAGCCGAGCGGCGAGGAGCTCGGCCCGCAGCAGTCTGTGCTCGCGCCGGCACTACCGCCACAGCAGCCTTCGGCGGACTCGCTCAGACCGCGCGCCGCCTCCGCGTAGCACTCGCGCACGACCTCATGAATCTCCTCCGGCGCGATCAGCCGCTCAGCCACGTGCTCAACTCCTTCAACGCGTCGGGGTTGACGTAGTAATAGGCCCAGAGCCCGCGCCGCTCGGAGCCGACGAGGCCGGCGTCGCGCAGCACCTTCAGGTGGTGCGAGACCGTCGGCTGCGAGAGGTCGAACAGTGGCACGAGCTCGCAGACGCAGACCCTGCCGGCGTGGCGGCGAAGAACATCGACGAGCTGCATGCGGACCGGATCGGCGAGCGCCTTGGCGACGGCCGCCATGCGCTCGGCCTCGGCCCGCTCGATGTCCGGGTAGACGACCGGCTCGCAGCATGGCTCGCCCGCGGGTCGCTTGCGCTTGGGCGCGAGCTCCAGATCGACACTCATCTATTTGAATATATCAATTGAATTGGATAGCGTCGATGTAGATGGCACCCGCCCGGATTCTCGAGGTCCTGTTCGTATGCGTCAACAACGCCGGACGCAGCCAGATGGCGGCCGGCTTCGTCGAGGCCCTGGGTGCGGGTCGCGTGAGCGTGCGCTCGGCCGGATCGGAGCCCGGGGAGCGCGTCAACCCGACGGCGGTGGCGGCGATGACCGAGCTGGGGATCGACATCTCGGGCGGCTTCCCGAAGCGGCTCACCGACGAGGCGGTCCGCGAGGCCGACGTGGTGATCACGATGGGCTGCGGCGACGCATGCCCGATCTATCCCGGCAAGAGATACGAGGACTGGGATCTCGAGGATCCAGCCGGAAAGGACCTGGAGACCGTGCGGCGGATTCGCGACGAGATCGTGGCGCGGGTGCGCGCGCTACTCGAGGAGCTCGCGACCGGCTGATGGAGCGCCCTAGCCTCGCCCTGCGGGTCGCCGCGGAGGCGCTCGCGGCGTTCGCCCTCGTCTTCGCGGGCTGCGGAGCGATCGTCACCGAGAGCGTGCACCACGGCGCGCTCGGGTCAATCGGGATCGCGCTCGTCTTCGGCCTCGTGATAATGGTGATGGTCTACGCGACGGGCCACCTGTCCGGCGCCCACATCAACCCGGCTGTGACGATCGCGTTCGCGCTCACGCGCCACTTTCCGCCGCGCGAGGCGGCGGCGTACGTGGCCGGACAGGCCGCGGGAGCGGTGGCGGCTGCCTTCCTCCTGCTCGCCGTCTGGCCGAGCGAGCCGGCCGCGCTCGGCGCCACCGTCCCCTCCGTCGGCCTCGGTAGCGCACTCGTCTACGAGGCGCTGATGACGGCGTTCCTGATGTTCGTGATCATGGCGGTAGCCACCGATACCCGCGCGGTGGGCGCTGCCGCGGCGATCGCGATCGGCGGCACCATCGGTCTCGACGCGCTGTTCGGGGGGCCGATCACCGGCGCGTCGATGAACCCCGCGCGCTCGTTCGGCCCGGCGCTCGCCTCGGGCACGTGGACGGACTTCTGGATCTACGTGGTCGGCCCGATCGCGGGCGCGACAATCGGGGCCCTCGCCTACCAGTTGGTGAGGAAGCCGAACGAACGCTCCTCATAGACTTCAATCGAGCTGGCCGAGAGGGTCCGCCGATCTCTCCCAAGGAACGACCCGAGACACGCTACGCGCGCAGCGGCGACGTCCACATCGCCTATCAGCAGTTCGGCGAGGGCGATATCGACTTGGTCGTCGTGAACGGGTTCACGAGCCATGTGGACCTCGTCTGGGAGCTCGAGCAGACGGCGAGCTTCTACGAGCGGCTTGCGTCGTTCGCGCGCGTCTTGAACTTCGACCGTCGCGGGACCGGGCTCTCGGACCCGGTGGCAGAGGCCCCCACGCTCGAGCAGCGCATGGATGACGTGCGGGCTGTGATGGACGCCGCCGAGGTCGAGCGCGCCGCGCTGCTGGGGTTCTCGGAGGGGGCGCCGATGAGCATCCTGTTCGCCGCCACGTACCCGGACCGGGCGCAGGCGCTGGTGCTGAGCGGTGGGCTCGCGCGCTCAACCGCCGCGCATGACTATCCCTGGGCTATCCCGGCCGAGGACCTGATCCTCTCCGGCGAGGAGCTGATCGCGCCGCATTGGGGCGAGGGCGCGATCATCGAGGTGGCGGCCCCGAGCGTGGCCGACGATCCGACGGCGCGTGCGGCCTGGGCGAAGCTCGAGCGCTCGAGCGCCAGCCCTGGGATGCTCCGCTCGCTCGTCGCGATGTTCCTCGATCTCGACGTCCGCGACGTCGCGAAGACGGTGCACGTTCCGACGCTGCTCATCCATCGGGTCCACGACAGGCTCGTGAACGTGCGCCACAGCCGCTGGCTCGCCGAGAATATGCCGAACGCGCGCCTCGTGGAGCTACCCGGCGATGACCATCCGCCGTGGTTCGGCGACAGCGAGGCCGCGCTGGGAGAGATCGAAGAGTTCCTGACCGGCGCCCGGAGGGAGGCCGAGCCCGACCGCGTGCTCGCCACGGTGCTCTTCACCGACATCGTGAACTCGACGAAGACCGCCTCCGAGCTGGGCGACGCCGAGTGGCGGAAGGTCCTGGAGGCGCACGGCGAGGCGACGCGGGCCGCCCTTCAGCAGTTCGGCGGCCGCGAGGTGAAGTCGATGGGCGACGGATTCATGGCCACCTTCGACGGGCCGGCGCGCGGGATCCGCTGCGCTCAGGTGGTGGTCGAGGATGCGCAGGGCATCGGTATCCGGGTCCGGGCGGGGCTGCACACGGGAGAGTGCGAGGTGATGGGCGACGACATCGGGGGGATCGCGGTGCACATCGCCTCGCGCGTGAGCGCGATGGCGGGCGCCGACGAGGTCCTCGTCTCGCGCACCGTTCGCGATTTGGTCGCGGGGTCGGGGATCGAGTTCTCGGACCGCGGCCGGTATACGCTCAAGGGAGTCCCTGACGAGTGGGACATCCTGGCGGTGGTCTGAAGGCCGCCGAAAGGCCGCGAACGTCCGTCGCTACCCCCGATAGCCCGCATCCAGGGACGTTCGCGGGAGGCTCAGGCGATTCCTGTGCGGGCTCGGCGGCGTCGGGGTCAGCGACTTCCGCGCCTCGAGGAGTGGAGCTGACGGGACTCGAACCCGTGACCTACGCGCTGCCAGCGCGTCGCTCTCCCAGCTGAGCTACAGCCCCAGCGAATTCGAGCGCAAGTTTACCGGCGGGGTCCGGCGGCCAGGCTACGCCGCTTCGGCGTCGGAGCGGCCGCCGACAACGTCGAGCACCAGGCGGTCCGGCCCGCGCTCCCGGACCTCCAGCTGCAGCGCGCAACGCGCGCGCAGCTCACCGACCAGGTCGACCGGCTCCTTCAGGGTCACGGTGAGCGTCGCCCGGCCCTCGGAGAAACGCCTGATCGAGAGCTCCGAGACCGCGGCTATCGAGCGGGCCGCGTCCTCGAAGCCGACGAGCTGGGAGAAGTCGGCGACCGGGCCGATCTCGACCTCGACACCGCCCTCGAGCTCCTCGCCCGCGCGGCGCGGGCGACGGCCGCCGAGCTCAGGAGTGAACTCGAGCTTCTCCTCCGCCCCGACCCGCTCGAGCGCCGCCGCAAGCGCGTCGGTCAACCTCTCGCCGGCATCGCCCGGGCGAGCGGCTATCTCCCTGATGCGCTCGGTCACGTCGGCCGCCTGGCGAAGCGCCGAGAGCCTGATCCGCGTCGCCTGGCCCGCGCGCCTGGCGACGGAGCGCGTCGATCTCGCCTGCGAGCGCCGTCAGGGCCTCCATGCCCTCGCCGCCGGTCGCTCGCTCGCCCTCGAGCTCGGCCCGCACCCGGCGCAGCTCTCGCTCGCGCTCGACGACCCGCTCCGCGAGCCGTGTCGCCACCCGCTCGACCTCCTCGACCCGCGCGCGCTCGCGTGCGGTCTCGGCATCACGGGCACCGATCTGGGCCTGTCCCGCCTCGATCCGCTCCCTGGCAGCGACAAGCTTCTCGGCGATCGAGTCGACCGCGGCATCCCGCGCGGCAATCGCCTCATCGACGTCGGCGCGGCGATAACCGAGGAGCGACCTCTTGAACTGCCCCGTCGCTATGGGCGGGACGCTAGGGGTAGCGACGGACGGACTGCGGGCGCTATCCGCCCGGCGTCCACTCCAGCCGCCCCGCCTCACCCCAGAGCCGATCGAGCCGGTAGCGCTCCCGCAGCTCAGGCACGAAGACGTGCAGGACGCAGTCGAGGTAGTCCATGAGGATCCAGCGCGACTCGCGCTCTCCCTCGACGCTCGCCGGCAGCAGCCCTCGATCGTGCTTCATCCGCTCGTAGACCTCGTCGTGGATCGCCTTAGCCTGGCGCTCGTTGCGCGCCGTGCAGACGACCATGAAGTCGGTGTAGCCGACGAGATCGCCGACGTCGAGAATGACGAGGTCGGTCGCTACCTTCGACTCCGCGAGGCGCGCGACCTCGCAGGCCAAGGCTTCCGCGGCGCCGCGATCCGCCGGGCTCGGCGGCGCTTCCGCGCTGTCCTCCACCCTCCGCTCCGGCGCCTCGCTCACGGGTAGAGCCCCCGCTCGAAGATGTAGTCGATCACGGGGTCGGGCACCAGGTAGCGGATCGGCCGGCGCTGAGCAACGCGCCTGCGCACCCGCGTGGAGGACACGCCGATCTCAGGCATGCGGATCACCTCGTGGCGCCCCTTGCCGAGCCGCTCAAGCGCGGCCTCGACCTCGTCGAGCACGGTACCCGCCCTCGCGGCAACGCCGAGACCTGCCAGCTCGAGCACCCGCTGCGGCTCACGCCAGCTCTCGATCGACTCAGCGACGTCGGCCCCCATCAGGAACCACAGCTCATCCTGCGGCCGCTCCTCGGCCAGGGCCTCGAGGGTGGCGTACGTATATGAGGGCCCCTCGCGCTCGACCTCGAGATGCGACGCTCGAAGAAGCTGGTTGCCCCGCGCCGCCAGCTCGGTCATCTCGAGGCGCACCCTCTTGCCCGGCTCCGGCTCGATCCGCTTGTGCGGCGCCTGGCCGGAGGGCATGAGGAGCACCTCGTCGAGACCGAGCTGAGCCGCCGCCTCCTGCGCGAGCACCAGGTGCCCGATGTGCGGCGGGTTGAACGCGCCTCCGAGAACCCCGATGCGACCGACGAGCCCGCGCCCCTCAGCCTCTGACCTGCCCGTCGCCGTGGGCGACGTACTTGAACGTCGTCAGCTCGCGGACGCCGATCGGCCCCCGCGCGTGAAGCTTCTGCGTCGAGTTCCCGATCTCGGCGCCCATCCCAAACTCGAAGCCGTCCGTGAACCGCGTCGACGCGTTCACGTACACGCACGCGGCATCCACGAGCCCGACGAACTCGTCGCCGGCCTCCGCCGAGGATGTGACGATCGCCTCCGAGTGCCCGCTGCCGTGCCGGTTGACGTGATCGATCGCCTCAGGGAGCGAGTCGACCACGCCCACCGCGAGCTTGAGGTCGAGGTACTCGGTGTCCCAATCCGCATCGGTGGCCGCCCCCACCGGAATCGTGCCCGCCGCTGCACGCGCCCGCTCGTCGCCCACCAGCTCAACGCCCGCCGCTCGTAGATCGCCGAGCAGCCCCGGGATCAACTCGCCGGCGACATCGGAGTGGACGAGCAGAGTCTCGGCGGCGTTGCAGACCGAGGGCTTGTCGACCTTCGCGTCGATCGCGATCGCCCTCGCCATCGCGAGATCGGCGTCGGCGTGGACGTAGACGTGGCAGTTGCCGGATGCCGCGTACATCACCGGCACCGTCGCGACGTCCTTCAGCGCGTCCTTGAGCCCCTCGCCTCCCCGTGGGATCACGAGGTCGATCAGGCCCTCCGCCGTCGCGAGCTCGGCGAGCTCGGACCGCTCGCCCCCGGTGAGGATCTCGACCGAGCCGTCGGGCAGCCCCGCGTCGGCGACCGCCTCCCTCACGAGCGCCGCGAGAGCGCTGTTCGACCGCGCGGCGTAGCTCGAGCCTCGGAGGACGATCGCGTTGCCGCTCTTCAGCGTCAGCGCGGCGCAGTCCACGGTGACGTTCGGGCGCGCCTCGTAAACGACGGCGACGACCCCGAGCGGCACCCGCACCTTGCGAAGGTCGAGCCCGTTGGCGAGGGACTTGCGCTCGAGCTCCTCCCCGATCGGATCGTCGAGGGCGGCGACGTCGCGCACACCCTCCGCCATCGCCTCGATCCGGGTCTCGTCGAGCGTGAGCCGGTCGCGGAGGGCGATCGTGAGGCCTTCCGCGCGCTCGTCGGCGAGATCGCCGGCGTTCGCCTCCAGCACCTCGTCGGCGCGCTCGGACAGAAGCTCGGCGATGCGCTCCAACGCGGCATTTCTCGTGGCGGCGTCGGCGCGCGCGAGCGTCCGCGACGCGCTCCTCGCGCTCGCGCAGACGTCAGCTACAGACCGCGCCGTGGTGGCCATCGCGAACAAGGGTAACCGGCGACGTGGGCGTCTCGAGCGGCGCGAATACAGTTCGCGTATGAGCGAGCCGGAACCCGGCCCCGACGGCGCCGCCCTCGCCCGCGGGTGGCTCGCGAACTCGGCCTTCGTGGCCCATCTCGGGATCCGCGTCGCTGCCATCGAGCCTGACCGCGCCAGGCTCGAGATGCCGTTCAGCGACGCGCTCCCGACCATGGGCAACGTCGTCCACGGTGGCGCGATCAGCTCGCTGATCGACACGGCCGCCGCCACGGCGGCCTGGTCCGGAGCCGACGTGCCCGAGAGGATCCGCGCCTCGACTGTGGGCATCACGGTGGAGTTCCTCTCCCCCGCCCGCGGCCAGGGGGTGGTCGCCGAAGCGAGGGTCCTGCGCCGCGGCGCAATCACCTTCCTCGCCGTCGACGTCTCCGGCGAGGAAGGCGAGCCGGTCGCGACCGCGCTTGTCACCTACCGCCTCTGACCTTCTATAGTCCTGGCGCACCGGCACAGGGGCCGGCGTGCTGGAGCCAGGACGGCTCGGCGGGAACATTCGAGAGAGGAGCTCTGCTTTGCCGTTCCGTAACCCCCATTCGCGACCGATTCGTAAACTCTGGCTCGGGGCCGCGGTCGCGGCGTCCGCGCTCGTGATCGCACCGGCCGCCGCCAGCGCGCACGGCAAGCCCCACAAGGGCGCGCCCGTATCGGTGATGACGCGCAACCTCTACCTCGGCGCCGACCTCGCGCCCGCGATCAACGCCGCGAGCACCAACGGCTTCATCGACGCGAACGGGCAGATCATCCGGGACGTGATCACGAACAACTTCAACGTGCGCGCGAAGGGCCTGGCGAGCGAGATCATCTCCAAGAACCCCGACCTCGTGGGCCTCCAGGAGGTCGCCGAGTGGCGCTCCGGCCCGCTCAACGACGCGGCGCCCTTCACCTGCACCGGCGCGGAGGATGACGACCCACCGTTCGGGTGCATGTTCACCGCCTCGACCGTTCGGTACGACTTCCTCAAGCAGCTGATGGACCAGCTCAACAAGGGCAAGCAGCGCTACCGGGTCGTGCAGTCGAACCAGGAGTTCGACTTCGAGGCTCCGACCGACGCCAACGGCGTTCCCGGCGACGGCGACGCTCCCGGCCTCAACGACAACGGCGAGGAGAACGACCGCCTCACGATGCGCGACGTGATCCTCGCCAAGGTCGGCAAGCGCGTGAAGACGACCAACGTCCAGACCGGCCATTACCGCACGCTGTACTCGCCGTCGGTCGCCGGCGCGGTCACCATCCACGTCCTGCGCGGCTGGCTCAGCACCGACGCCAAGGTCGGGAAGAGCCCCAAGTTCCGCTTCGTCGACACGCACCTCGAGGCCTTCGGCGACCCGAAGATCCGCGCCGCCCAGGCGAAGGAGCTGGTGGCCAAGGGCGGCCCGGCCGACCCGAAGGGCAAGCTGCCCGTGGTCCTCGTCGGCGATCTCAACTCCGACGACGACACGGTGAAGGGCGGCGACCGGCTCGCGTACAAGGCGCTCCAGAAGGCCGGCTATGTCGAGCGAAGCACCGACAACCCGCTTGGCTGCTGCCTCAACACCAGCATCCTCACCGCCAACCGCGGAAGCGTGAAGGACTTCGACCACCAGGTCGACCACATCCTCACCGACCGCCCGAAGCAGGTGAAGCTCGTGAGCTCGGCCGTCACCGGCCGCAAGCCGGTCCACGGTTTCTGGGACTCCGACCACGCCGGGCTCTTCAGCGCGCTGACGATCTCGGGCTAGCCGCGCCTACGCCAAAACGAACTGGTCGCGATGCACGGCCTCTTCGGAGGCGTGCGGCAGGAGCTCCTGGACCGCCGCGGTCTTCATGCCCTTGATCCGCGCGAGCTCCGCCGCCGAGTAGTTGACGACCCCCTTGCCGACCAGGTCGCCGTCGCAGACGACCTCCACCGCGTCGCCGGCGGCGAACGATCCCTCGACGCCCGTCACTCCGACCGGCAGCAGGCTCGAGCCCGCCTCGCGGAGCACGCGCGCTGCGCCGGTGTCGACCACGACCCTCCCCTGCGCGGGCTTGGCGTAGCGCAACCAGAGCTTGAAGCTCGTCGTGCGCTCGCGGTGCACGGCGAAGCGGGTCCCCACCGGCTCGCCCGCGGCCCCCTTCGCCAGCGATTCCGGCGCGGTCCCGTCGCAGATGACCGCCGGGATGCCCGCCGAGCTCGCCATCTCGGCCGCTGCGACCTTGCTCCGCATCCCGCCAAGCCCGTAGGGCGAGGTGCGATCGCCGATCTCGTAGCGCTCGAGCTCCGCGAAGTCGCGCACCTCGGCGACGGGCTCGGCGTCGCCCGAGTGGCGCGGGTCCGCGGTGTGCAGGCCCGGGATGTCCGTCAGCAGCACGAGCAGGCGAGCCTCGAGCAGGATCGCGACCTGGGCCGAGAGGAAGTCGTTGTCGCCGAAGGTGATCTCGTCGGTCGCGGTCGTGTCGTTCTCGTTCACCACGGGCACGACCCGCCACGCCAGCAACCGGCGCAGCGACTGGCGGGCGTTCAGATAGTTGGTGCGCGCGGCGATGTCACGGGATGTAAGGAG
Organism: uncultured Actinomycetes bacterium; assembly: GCA_963841455.1. GTDB lineage: Bacteria > Actinomycetota > Thermoleophilia > Solirubrobacterales > 70-9 > JAWVFM01. Next base: position 43,412 of record CAWJCU010000007.1, on the reverse strand, counting down.
GACCTGCGCCGTGTGAACGTCGCGCGTCGCAAGGCGCTCCTCGTAGGCGCGAAAGAGCGACCCCTGCCCGACCGCAGAGGCCGCCTGGAGCTCGTCGATCGCCCGGGGCCTCGCGTCGAGCCCCATCAACCGCATCCCGCGCGCGATCGCACCTGAGGTGACGAGTGCGACCTCCTCGCCGTCGGCGTGAAGGCGGGCGACCTGCTCACAGACGAGGTCGAGCACGTTCTCGCGCAACTCGCCGCCGTCGTCGGCGACGATGGAAGAGCCCAGCTTGGCCACGAGCGTCATCGCGGCGAAGTGTAGGTGCGCCCCGAAGTGCTCCCCGGCGGCGCGACTACCCGGTCAGCCCTGCTTCCGCAGGAGAATCCGCCTCGCCCCCACAACCGGCTCGCCCGCGTCCGGCGTGAACGCCACCCGTGGCGCGAACGCCGCGTGCCCGCGCCGGGCGAGCCGCCGTCGGCGCTTTCCCTTCGGCTTTACATCGAGCTCGAAGGTGCCCGCGCGCGTCGCGTGGACGACGTCGCGGCGGAGATGCGCGGCCGACAGCTCGAGCTCTCCTGGTCCCGACACGGTGGCCGGCAGCCTCGCCGTTCCGCTCGTTGTGTTCAGCGCCGGCTTGCCGAGCTCCAGCGATGCCGGGCCAGGGCCGCCGCCACCTCCGCAGTCAGTGGGCCCGCCCCCCACCAGGCGGTAGACGGGACCCGCAAACGACACCGCGTACACGCGGCCGCATGCGTCCTCGCCGAAGCTCGAGAGGCTAGGGACCGAGAGCCCCTCGGATCGGTCGTCCGCCGCGCGCGGCAAGCCGAGGGCCAGCGAGCGGATCGTCCCGTTGCAGTAATCCCCGTAGACATACCGGCCAAGAAGTTCGGGGATCCCAGGGTCGCCCATGACGTACCCGCCGGTGATCGCGCAGTTGCCGGACGTGTGGGAGTAGTCGAAGACCGGCTCCGTGAAGGAGCCGGCGCAGCCGACGTAGGCCTGGAAGCCCTCGCGGCAGTTCCAGCCGAAGTTGGCGCCACGGCCGCCGCCCGCCGACTGCGGGACGTAGTCGATCTCCTCCCGAGCGGACTGCCCGACATCCCCGATCACAAGGGCCCCCTGGGGGTCGAATGAGAATCGCCACGCGTTGCGAAGGCCGTAGCTCCAGATCTCGTCGGCGCCTACCTTGCCCACGAACGGGTTGTCGGACGGCACCGTGTAGGGCTGGCCGCCGCTCGCACGGGGGTCGATGCGAAGGATCTTCCCGAGCAGCGAGCTCGTGCTCTGGGCGTTGCCCGCCGTGTCCCCGGCGCCTCCCCCGTCTCCCGTCGAGATGTAGAGGTAGCCCTCAGGGCCGAACTGGAGCTGCCCCGCGTTGTGGTTCGTGTAGAGGGGGTGCGGGACGGTGATCACGGACCGCCGGCTCGACGGATCGGCGGCCGTCGTCGTCGCTGAGAGCTCGTCGACGTGGAAAGCGCCGAAGTCCTGGCCCGTATACGCCACGTACATCAGGTGGTTTGTGGCGAAGTCCGGCGGAAAGGCGAACGAGAGCAGTCCCTGCTCCCCGCCTGAGCTGACGAGATCGTGGATGTTCAGGTAAACCGTGGTTCCCGTCCCGCCTGTCTCGACGATCCGCCCCGCCTGCTCGGCGACCAGCAGCCGGCTCGGGTCGCCGGGAACGGAGCCGACGTAGACCGGGTTGTCGTAGGTCCCGACCCGCTCCAACTGCGCTGCCGACGCCGTGCCACCGCTCGCGACCAGCGCGGCCACGGCGGCGAGGGTGGCGCGAGCGATTACCCGCCTCACGGCTGCAGCTCGAACTCCTCCTCGCCGATCCGCACGGAGTCGCCGGATTCGAACCCGGCCGACTCGAGCGCCGCGATCACGCCGATCTCGCGCAGCCGCTGCTCCAGGTAGGCGAGCGCCTCGTCGTTGGCGAGGTCGTGGCGGGCAACGAGAAGCTCCAGCCCGCGGCTGCGAACGCGGAACGCCCCCGCCTCCTCTCGGGCGACGTCGAAGCCCTGGTCGGCCGCCGGCCGGTAGGTGATGTGCTCGGCCTCGAACCCCAGCTCCGCGGCCCGCTCGCCGTAGCGGTCCGCCGAGGGGGGAACGGCGGAGAAGATCCCGCCGCGGAGCTCCTCGAGTCCCGCGCCTGTGGCCGCGGAGGTCGCGATCACACCGAGCACCATATCTCCGAGCCGCTCGGTCCACTCGGCGACGGCTCGCTCTGCGTCCTCGTCGGGAAGGAGGTCGCGCTTCGAGAGCACAACCAGCTCGGGCAGCGCGTCGAGCCCGCCACCGTACTCGGCCAGCTCGCTGCGCACGGCCTCATAGGCGCCAGCTGGGTCCTCGGCATCGAGGCCCACAACGTGCAGGAGCGCGCGGCAGCGCTCCACGTGGGCCAGGAACTCGTGGCCGAGGCCAACGCCCTCCGCCGCCCCCTCGATCAACCCGGGGATGTCCGCCAATACGAGCTGGCGATCGTCCACGTCGAGCGTGCCGAGAGCCGGCTCGAGCGTGGTGAACGGATAGTCGGCGACCTTCGGCGCCGCTCGCGTCAGGCGAGCCAGAAGCGACGACTTGCCCGCGTTCGGCTGTCCGACCAGACCCGCGTCGGCGAGCAGCTTGAGGCGCAGCTCGATCCAACCCGCCTCGCCGCTCAAGCCACGCTCCGCGAACCGCGGCGCCTGCCGGGTCGAGGTGGTGAATCGCTTGTTGCCGTGCCCACCGCTGCCGCCTCTCGCCACGACGGCCCGCTGTCCCGGCTCGACGAGGTCGAACTGCTCTTCGCCGAGGCCCTCGACCTGGGTTCCGGGCGGCACCGACACGACACGGTCTTCCCCGCTCGCGCCGTGCTTGTTCGCGCCGCGCCCGTGCCCACCTCGCTCCGCGCGCAGGTGCGGCGCCCGCCGCAGCGCCTCGAGATCGCGGCGAGAGGGGTCGCACACGAGGACGACGCTTCCCCCGCGCCCACCGTCGCCCCCATCCGGGCCGCCGCGCGGCACATGGGCCTCCCGGCGGAAGCTCACGCAGCCGTCGCCGCCGCGACCGGCCTGAACCTCAACCCTCGCGCGATCGGAAAGCACGCGAAGAGCGTAGGACGCGGCTCAGCCGCCGCGCTCGGCGAACGCTGCAATCACCGCCTCGCGCGTTTGCGCATCGATCGCCTCGCCGTTGGCGAGACCGCGCAGCGCGATCACGGTCTGGCGCATCTGCTCGACGTAGGCGTCGCAGCCGTCGCACAGCTTCAGGTGCGTATCAAGCGCACCCTCGCGAGCCGCGTCGAGCTGGCCCTCGAGGTAGTCGGTGGCGAGCTCGACGAGCTGCTGGCAGCTCAGTTGTTCGCCGTTTGCGCTCATGCCAATGCCTTTTCCTCGTCGAAGTAGCGCTCCAGAGCCGCCCTGACCTTCGAGCGTGCCCGGTGCAGGAGCACCCGTTGGTTGGTCTCCGAAACGCCGAGCGCGTTACGTGCCTCCTCGGCTGAGAGCCCCTGGATATCGCGCAGGGTGATCACCTCGCGCTGGCGCGGCGGCAGGCCGGCGATGGCATCGAGCATCACGCGACTGGCCTCGGCGGTCGCGAGCCTGTCCTCGGGCGCCTCCCACTCGATGGGAGGGCGCGCCCACGCGCCCGGTTGCTCGCCTCGCCGCCCCTGAAAGCGCTCCGGCTCTACGGCCGGCTCCCCGCCTCCCTCCTCCGCGCGCCGGCGGAAGTACGAGAACGGCAGCGTTCGCCGTTCGCGCTTGCCCCGCGTCCTCGCGGTGTTGACGAGGATGCTGTAGATCCACGTCTTGAGCGACGAGCGGCCCTCGAATCGGTCGATCCCGTTGATGACGCCGAGCCAGGTGTCCTGCACGACCTCCTCCGCGACGGCGCGGCTGGGCGTGTACTGCATCGCGAGTCGGAGGAGCCCCGGCGAAAGCTCATCCACGATTTGGGCAAACGCGGCCTGGTCGCCGCTCCGAAGAGCAGCGAGGCGGGTGGCTTCGTCGGCTGACTGAGGCATCGAGTGAAGCACTGAGCGTCTCTATGACGCTCAATGCTGCATTCGCCGAGGCCGCTGCCCTAACTGCTCTCGTCGACGGTCACGACCCGCCCCTTGCGCGCCGAGCGGAACGCCACCGTCCCCGGGCGCGTCGCGAAGATCGTGTGGTCGCGCCCGATGCCTGTGCCGTCGCCGGACCAGAAGCGGGTGCCGCGCTGGCGGACGATGATCTCGCCACCGCTCACCTGCTGGCCCGCGAACACCTTGACGCCGAGCATCTTCGGGTTGGAGTCGCGGCCGTTGCGGCTCGAGCCGAGCCCCTTCTTGTGCGCCATCTCTAGCCCTCCTCGTCCTTCTTCGCCGCAGGCTTCCGAGCTGCAGGCTTCTTCGCTGCGGGCTTCTTCGCGGCGGGCTTCTTCGCGGCGGGCTTTCTCGCTGCGGCGGTCCTCGCCGCGGGCTTCTTGGCCGCGGGCTTCCTCGCCGCCGGCTTTCGCGCAGGAGCCTTGACCTCGGCTGCGGGCGTCGCCTCGGCAACGTCGGCCTTCGGCTCGGCGGCCTCGGCCTTCGGCTCTTCGGCCTTCGGCTCCGCGGCCGGCTTGCGGCTCAGCATCTTCACGCTCTTGACCTCGAGCCTCGTGAGCTCCGAGCGGTGCCCGGCTCGGCGCCGGTAACCCTTCTTCGCTCGGTACTTGAAAACGCGCACCTTCTCGCCCCGCACGTGCTCGGCCACCACCGCCTCGACCTTCACCTTCTCGAGCTCGGCCGGCTTCAGGACGACCTCGTCCTTGGCGCCGCGGAACATCACCGGGCGCAGGGCCACCTTCGCGCCCTCGTCGCCGATCACGCGGTCCACGAGCAGCGTCGCGCCCTCGGTCGCCCGGTACTGCTTGCCGCCGCTCTCAACTATCGCGTAGGTCTCTGCCATGGGTTTATTCGTCGTTGACGCTCGAACGGCGCCGACCGCCTCGCCGGCCGCGGCGCCGCTCGGAAGCAGGCGATTCTACTTGCTCATCCTCGGCTGGCCCGGCGCCGTTCTCGTCCAGCAGTGTCGCGTTCGCTGACGCCCGGCCGACGCTTTCGATGCGCACCATTCGGCGCTCTCCCACGTGCGCCCCGCCCCCACCGACGCTCACGATGTAGGAGTCGACGCGAGCGACCGCGTCGTCGGGGTCGTACATGTGCGGCTCCTCGATCTTGACGAGGACCTCCTCGCCCACCTTGAACGGCAGCGCCTGCTCCTCGATCTCGGCGCGCGTGCCCTCGGCGGCCACGTCGTAGGTCTCGATGGGAAGCGCGTCGCCCCCCTCGAAGTGGAAGTGCTTTCCGGACGTCTTCTCGAACTGCGCGAGGCCGCTGCCGTCCTCGATCAGATTCGCCACGACCTTCGGGTTTGCGCGGATGAGGAACGCCTCGGGCTGTGGCCGCTCGGCGACGAGGTCCCGCAGCCGTCGCAGGATCTCGATTGCGACCGTCTCCTCAGAGGCGACAACCCCGTCTCCGTTGCAGGTGGGGCATGGCTTCGTGAGGATCTCGCGTACGCCCTCGGTCACGTTCTGTCGCGTCATCTCGACGAGCCCGAGCGGCGAGACCTCCATCACGTACGTCTTCGTCTTGTCCTCGTCGAGGGCCTTGCGAAGCGTCTTCAGGACCTGGTCGCGGTTGCGAGCCCGCGCCATGTCGATGAAGTCGATGACGATGATGCCACCGATGTCCCGTAGGCGAAGCTGGCGGACCACCTCCTCGGCGGCCTCCACGTTCACCTTCGTGATCGTGTCCTCGAGGCGGCCCTTGCCACGCCCGGTGAAGCTGCCCGTGTTGATGTCGATCACCGTCAGCGCCTCGGCGTAATCGATCACCAGGTAGCCGCCGGAGGGCAGGTCGATGCGCCGGCCGAGCGTCGAGCGGAAGGCCTCGTCGGCGCCGTAGCGCTCGAGTACCGGCTCGGGGTCGTCGTAGAGCTCCACCGCGTCGACCAGCTCCGGCGCCGTGCGCTGGAAGAAGCTCGTCACGCGCTGGTGCTGCTTGTCGTCGTCGATGATCGCCCCGTCGAACTCCTTGCTGAGGACGTCGCGGAGGACCCGGATCGACAGGTCCGCCTCCTGGAACACCAGCGCCGGAGGCTTGACGTCCTCTGCGCGGCGCTCGAGTACCTCGTGGAGCTTGTGGAGGTAGTCGAGGTCGCGCTCGAAATCCTCCTTGCTCGCTCCCTCGGCCGCCGTCCGGACGATGACGCCCCCGGGGCCATTGTGGATCTTCTGCAGGAGCTTTCGCTGCCGGTCGCGCTCGTTGTCCGGCAGCCGCCGGCTCGCGCCGACCCCCGCGCCGGTTGGCATGTAGACGAGGTAGCGGCCGGCGATCGAGAGCTGCATCGAGAGGCGGGCGCCCTTCGTCTTCAGCGGGTCCTTGACGACCTGGACGAGCACCTCCTGCTTCGGCTTGATGAGCTCGGAGATGCTGCGGCCCTTGCCGTGGCCCCGCCGGGGAACCTGCTTACCGTCAGGGGTGACGATCTCGTCGACGTGAAGAAACCCGTTACGTTCGAGCCCGATGTCGACGAACGCCGCCTCCATGCCCGGGAGGACGTTGTCGACCACTCCCTTGTAGATGTTGCCGACGATCGAGCGCGCACCGCGGCGCTCCACGTACAGCTCTGCGACGTTGAACTCGCCGCCCTTCTTCTTCGCTTCGAGCACGGCAACGCGGGTTTCCCCGGCGTCTACCGAGACCAGAATTCGCTTTCTCAAATGCTCACCTCACAAGAGCTTCGGCGCGCGCCCGGTGGCTACTAGCCGTAACCGGGCGCGGCAGCCCCGCTCTTGGAGGTGAGCCGCGCTTGCACGTAGACGCTCTGAAGGAGGCCGATCGCCATCAGAGTGACGACGACCGAGGAGCCTCCGAAGCTCATCAGCGGCAACGGGATGCCGGTGATCGGCATGATCCCGATGGTGATGCCGACGTTGACGAATACGTGGAACATCAGCATTGCGGCGATCCCGCCGGCAATCATGCTCCCGTACAAGTTCTTCGAAAGCGTCGTTATGCGCAGCGCCCTCCATATCAGCAGGGCGTAGAGGGACAGTACGAACGCGGCCCCCACGAACCCGAAGCGCTCTCCAACCACGGCGAAAATGAAGTCCGTGTTGCGCTCGGGTAGGAACCCGTTCTCTGCTTGTGTCGCCTGCCCGCCTCGGCCGGTCTTCCCCCCCGATCCGACCGCGATCAGCGATTGGTTGATCTGGTAGCTGGAGGATCTCGGGTCTTTGCTCGGGTTGAGGAAGGATGTCAACCGGCTCTGCTGGTAGCCCTGCAGGACCGGGTGGCCGACGAGCGGCGCTATTACTAGCACCAGGGTAGCGGCAGCCACCACCAGCCCGCCCAGGAAGGCGAAGTGGGTCCACTTGACCCCGGCGATGAAGAGCACCGCGAGCGTGATCACCGCGTACACGGCGCCGGTGCCGAGATCGGGCTGCACGAAGACCAGCGCGGCCGGTGCGAAGCCCATCAACATCAGGCGCGCCGTCCTCGCGCGCTCGCCGATATGGCGGCTGCGGTCGATCGCGAATCCGGCGAGAGCGCAGATGAGGAGGAGCTTCCCGAGCTCCGACGGCTGGAAGGTGAAGAAGGGAAGCGTGATCCACCGCCTCGAGCCGCGGCTCGCCTCGCCGAGCACGAGGACCGCGAGGATGCTGGTGATCATCGCCGTGTAGAGGCCGACGCGGAGCTCGCGCAGCCGTGAGTAGTCGACCCGGGCGATCGCGAGCATCAGCCCGATCCCGATGCCGGCATAGATCGCCTGGCGCAGGACGTAGTACAGCGGGTCGCCGGCGACGTCGTTCCCCGTCGTGACCTTGAGCGTGTAGAGGCTGCACGCTATGAGCCCGACCGCCCCGAATACGAGGATCGGGTCGAGCGAGAGCAGTCCGACGCGCTCGAAGGGGCTCGGGCGCTCGCGGGAGCGGGCGAACCGGCGGGGAAGTGTCTCGGCTTCCATCAGCTCATCGCTAGTAGTTGCTGACTCCCGTCGGCACGGCCCCGGGGGCGATCGTGCCGGACTTGACCTTCCGGCCATGGGCCTGGAAGAAGGCCGTCAGGATCTTCTGCGCCGCCGGCGCGGCCGCCTGGACGCCGAACCCGCCCTGCTCGATCGTCACAGCGACGACCACCTGCGGGTTCGGGTAAGGGGCGAGGACGACGTACCACGACTGGTCCTGCTGTCCCACGCGCTGGGCCGTGCCGGTCTTTCCGGCAACCGGGATCGAGTACCCGCCGAAGACCGAGTACGACGTACCGCCTGGCGACTGTGCGGCGTCGTGCAACGCATTGAGGATCAGGTTCGCGTAGGACGGCTTCATGCTCACGTGACGCTGCGGCGCGGGGTTGATCTCCTGCACGACCCGGCCGCTCGGGTCGTCGACCTCGAGGCCCACGTGAGGCCGGACGACGTTCCCCCCGTTCGCCAGGGCCGCGTAGGCGGTCGCCATCTGCAGCGGGTCGGCCTGCAGATCCCCCTGGCCGACCGCGAGATTGACGCTGTCGCCGGCGCTCCACGGGCGATCGGTCTGGTGCTGCTTGTAGAGGTTGTTCCGCCACGCCGGCGTCGGGACGAGGCCCGGCAGCTCGCCGGGGATGTCGATCCCCGTCGTACCGCCGAGTCCCAGGGCCTTCATCCAGCGCTGCATCGGGCCGTTCTTGGTGTTCGAGGTGTTGAGCCTGTTCCCGACGTTGTAGAAGAAGACGTCGTCGGAGATCTTGAGCGCCTCGGGCAGGGTGAGCGTGCAGCCGCAGGAGAATCCGCCCGCGTTCTGGAGCGTCAGCGTTCCCTCCTTGAAGCTGCCGCCGTCGAAGATGCCCGTGGTCGGGGTGATCGTGCCGCTCTCGAGCGCCGCGATCGACGTGATCGGCTTCATCGTCGACCCTGTCGGGTAGCCGCCCTGAATCGCGCGGTCCGTGAGCGGCGAATCGGTCGTCTGCGAGGTGAGCGCCTTGTACCTCGCTGGCGAGAGGATCGGGTGCGTGAAGAAGGACGGGTCGTAGGTCGGCGTGGACCCCATGCCGAGGATCTGGCCGTTGTTCACGTTCATGGCGACGAACGCGCCGGGCAGCCCGAACGACGAGAGCGCCGTCTGGCCGGCTTCCTGGACCTTGTCGTCGATCGTCAGACGGAGGTTGTCGCCGGGCTTCGGGACGCGCCTCGAGAGGACACCCCCCGCGGGCCGCCCGGCGGCATCGACCTGGACCCTCGTCTGGCCGTTGATTCCGCGCAGCGCCGAGTCGTAGGTGAACTCCACCCCGGCCTGGCCGACCTGGTCGCCCTGCTTGACGCCCTCGAACTGCGGGTCCTTGAGTTGCTGGGGACTCACCTCGCGCACGTACCCGAGGATGTGCGCGGCCAGCGTGCCGTGAGGGTAGTCACGCACGTAGACGCGGTCGACGCTCACGCCGCGGAACTTCTCCTGGTTCTCGCGCAGGTAGTAGACGAGGTCGTAGGGCACGTCCCGCTTCAGGGTCACCGGGCTGCCCGGGATCTGCTTCTCCTGGATGTGGATGTCGCGCTGAATCTTTCGGTAGGGCATGTCGGCGGCCTTGCCGAGGCGCCGCAGCTCGAGCTTGCGGACCTTCGAGCCATTGGGGAGCTCCAGCGTGTGGACCTGGAGCGCGAGCGCTGTTCGGTTCTTCACCAGCGTCTGGCCCGTGCGGTCGGTGACGTCGCCCCGCGGAGCCTGGACCGTGAGGACCCGGACCTGGTTGTTCTGGGCTTCCTTGACGTACTGCCCGCTCGAGAGCACCTGGAGGTACCAGAGCCGGAAGAAGATGATCGAGAACATCACCAGCGCCGCGCCGCCGAGGATCGCCACGCGGAGGTTGAGCTGAGCCGGGATCGGGCCACGCCGCCGTTCGTCGCCGAACACCTAGAGGCTCCTCCCCGAAACCGCTCCCGCGCGCGCGACGCGACCGCTGCCGGACCGGCCCCGCCGGCGGCGCCACGGCGCTCGCCGGCTCCTTGACGCGGCGCGGATCGAGGCCCGCCCGGTGGCCGCCCCCTCGTCCACGAGCGCCGGGCGCAGGATGCGGCGCAACAGCGGATAGATGCCCAGCGCGAGGATGAAGCCGAGCAGGCCCTTGATGACGATGTCGCGCAGAATCGAGAGGCTCACCGGCGTCGAGACGCCGAGCATGAGCTGGAGAGCCGTGAACGCGGCGGCGTAGGCCAGCGAGAGCGCGCCGACGATCAGCGGCGGCACGAGCGAGTTCGAGATCTCGTAGCCCTCGCGGTAGCGGCCGGCGAAGTAGCCGATCGCGAGCAGCGCGAGCGAGGAGACCCCGAGCGTCTGGAGGAGGGCGCTGTCGAGCACGAAGCCCGCGGCGAACCCCGCCACGGCGCCGACCACGGCGCCGCCGAGCAGCCCGAGGCGTTGCGACGACGACCGGGCACCACGTCGGGGATCGACCCGAAGAAGCTCAGGTACGAGAAGAACGAGAGCTGAAGCACGACCGCGGCGAGCAGGATCAGGGCGACCCGCAACGCGACCCGGCGGGTGACGATCACCGGCCCACCCCCGGTCGCCCCGGCCCGTGGGTGAGGACCTGCACGTAGTCCATCCCCCGTAGGTCGGCGAACGCGCGCAGGTTGATCCGCTGGTAGGTCTGCTGGCCGTCGCGGGCGGCCTGGGTGATCCGGCCGAGGCGCAGGCCGTAGGGGTATGAGGAGGCGATCTTGCCGCTCGACCATCCGGCGGTGACGACTAGGCCGCCCGGATGGATCTCTCGCGTTCGAGTTGACGAAGTCGAGGAGCAGCGCGCTTGGGTTGCCGGCCTCCGGCTCCACCACGCCCTCGGGACCGTCCGGCAGCACCTTGGCCGAGACGGCGCTCGTGTGGTCGGTGATGAGCGTCACCTCCGACGTACCGCCCGTCGTCGCGGTGACCCTGCCGACGACCCCGTCGCCGGTCACGACCGGGTCGTTGATCCGCACGCCCGTCGCCGGAGCCCACGTCGATGGTCACGCTCGAGTACCAGACCGTCGGGGAGCGGCCGATGACTCGGCCCGTGACCGGCTTGTAGCCGGCGACCGGGCTCGACTTGTCGAGCTTCAGGAGGCCGCGGAACTGGCGGTTCTCGCCGATCGCCAGCTGCTTGTTGGTGACCTCCTTGCGGAGCTGGGCGACCTCCGCCTTGAGCTGCGCGTTCTCGCCTCGCGCCTGGAAGGTCTCGTGGAACCAGTTGATGAGGTCCTGCGCCGGCTTCAGCGCCCGGCTGGCCCCCTCCTCGACCGGCCCGAGCACGGTGGCGATGCCGTTGCGGATGGTCCCGAACGGTCCGCCGGCGGAGCCCGCGAACGTGCTCGTCAGAAGAACCACCGAGACGGCCACCAGCAGCACCAGGACCGCCCGGCGCCGACGTACCTGCTTGCGGTACATCGGTTACGAGACGCTCGCGAACCGGCGCCGGTTCGCGTTGCGGTTGCTTCGGTGGATCACCTCGAACTCCTCGAGCGAGCGGCCCGACCCGACCGCGACGCAGGTGAGCGGCGACTCGGTGAGCTGCGCGGGCATCTGGCACTCGTCGCGCATGCGCTGGTCGACGCCCTGGAGCAGCGCGCCCCCGCCCGCAAGCGTGATGCCTCGATCCATGATGTCGCCGGCGAGCTCGGGCGGCGTGCGGTCGAGCGTGTCCTTGACGGCGCCGACGATCTGGCTGACCGGCTCCTCGAGGGCGATCCGCACCTCCTCCGAGGTCAGGGAGATCGTCTTCGGCAGGCCGCTCACCATGTCGCGGCCGCGGATCTCGGTGACTGTCTGCTCGCCCATCGGGGCCGCCGAGCCGATCTCGAGCTTCACCTCCTCGGCCGTCTGTTGGCCGATCAGGAGCTTGTGATTGTGCTTGCAGTGGTTGACGATGGCGTCGTCCATCTCGTCGCCACCGACGCGGATCGACTCCGAGACGACGATCCCGCCGAGCGAGATCACGGCCACCTCGCTGGTGCCGCCGCCGATGTCGAGGATCATGCTCCCGGTGGGCTCGGACACCGGCAGCCCGGCTCCGATCGCGGCCGCCATCGGCTCCTCGATCAGGTAGGCGTTGCGGGCGCCGGCCGACAGGCACGCCTCCTCGACCGCGCGCTTCTCGACTCCGGTCACGCCCGACGGCACGCAGACGACGACTCGCGGGTGCGCGAAGCGGTTCTGGTGCACGCGCTGGATGAAGTGCCGCAGCATCTCCTCGGTGACGTCGAAGTCGGCGATCACCCCGTCCTTGAGCGGCCGTGATCGCCTGGATCGAGCCGGGCGTGCGCCCCAGCATCCGCTTCGCCTCGACCCCGACGGCGTGGACCTCGCCGGTCGAGGAGTCCACCGCGACGACGGACGGCTCCGAGAGAACGATCCCGCGGCCCCGCACGTAGACGAGGGTGTTGGCGGTGCCGAGGTCCACCGCCATGTCGCGGCCGCCGAAGCCGGTGATGCTGCTGAAGAATCCCATGGAGTCGCGGTTCGTTCGGGCGCGCGAGGCGCCCAACCGCCGGCAGGCGGCACCGGGCGGCGGGGGACCGCACGCGTGGCGAGCGTAGCAAAGGCCCAAGCGACCCCCAAGCCGAGGTTGAGGCCTTGCAATTGCTCTAAGGGTAAACCTCAGAGTTAGTGTTTTGGCGCTAGCTCCGGCGCGATCTCGAAAAGCCGCTGCAACGGCAGCCCGATCACGTTCGAGAGGTCCCCCTCCACGCTCTCCACCAACATCGATCCGAGGCCCTGGACGGCGTAGGCGCCGGCGCGGTCCCGCCACTCCTCCGAGGCGATGTAGAGGTCGACGATGGCCGCGGGCAACGATCCAAACGTCACACGCGAGGTCTCGATCGCGGCCCGCTCATCGGTGGCCTTCTGCGTCGGGTGCGGCGCGTGCAGCACGACGCCGCTCATCACCTCATGCGTTCGCCCGGCAAGGGCGCCGAGGAGCCTTCGGGCGTCGTCGGGGGACTCTGGCTTGCCGAGCAGGCGCCCGTCGAGGACCACGTCGGTATCGACGCCGAGGACGAGAGCTCCCTCGTCCGCGCGCGCAGCCACCGCGCGGGCCTTGCGGCGTGCGTTCTCGACGACGAGCTCGGCGGGAGTGCCCCCCTCGCTGAGCTCGTCGACCTCGGGCACGACGACCTCGAACTCGACACCCGCCGCCGCGAGCAGCTCCCGTCGCCGCGGCGACGCGGAGGCGAGTATCAGTTGCCGAACCAGGTTTCGATCTCGCGCTCGGCCGACTCGTCGGAGTCGGAGCCGTGAACGAGGTTGAAGGTGACCTCGACCGCGTAGTCGCCCCGGATCGACCCCGGCGCGGCCTCGAGGGGGTTGGTCGCTCCGATCACCTGCCGCGCAGCGGCCACCGCGTCGGTGCCCTCGAGGACCGCGGCGACCAGCGGGCCCCGCGTGATGAAGGCCACGAGCTCGCTGAAGAAGGGCTTCTCCGAGTGCTCGGCGTAGTGGACGTGCGCGAGCTCCTCGTGGGCGTGGAGCACCCGCAGCTCGGCGATCTCGAGGCCCTTGCGCTCGAACCGCGCCAGGATCTCGCCCGTGAGATGACGCTCGTAGGCATCGGGCTTGATGAGGATGAGGGTGCGCGACACGGTGCGGCGCGTCAGCTCTCGGAAGCGGGCGCGCGGCGGCCGCTGGAGGGGTCGCGCCGCGGCGGGCGTGCGCTCTCCGACGAGCCGTCCTTGGTGCTGCGCGACGCGCGCTCCTTGGCCGCTGCGGCACGGCTGGACGAGGAGCGGCTCGACGGCCGCGGGGCGGGCTTGCGGTCCCCGCCCGAGCTCGCACGCGCGGGCCGGTCGGTTGACGACTTGCGCGTCCTGGTCGGAGGCGCCACGGAGCGGTCACCCGAGGCACGGGTGGGAGCCGCCCGGCGCTGAGAGGGCTCCGAACGCCGGACCGGCGTCTCGCAATAGGGACAGAGCGTCCAGCGTGGGTCGATGGGCTTGCCGCACGAGTCGCAGGGGTCCTTCACCCGCACCCGGCAGCTCGGGCAGCGAAGGTAGCTGCGCTCGATCGGAAAGCCGCAATTCGGACATGACTGCTCCTCGAGCTGGCGCACGCGGAGCTGCGAGGCCTTCATCTCGAGCTCGCGCTCGCGCGCGTCGTCGAGGAACTCAGGCGGGCGGAGGATCGTGTAGATGATCGTCCCCACGTAGGGGAACAGGGAGGCGCCGGTCGCGCAGGCGATCAGCACCGGGTCGCTGATCCGGCGGCGCGCGTCGAGGTAGGTCCACGCGATCAGCGCGATCCAGACCACGATCAGAAACAGGATCAGGAGGTTTACGAACAGGCTTAGTCCGCTGTTCGTGATGCCGAATAGGGCGGCGGGCATGAGCGCGGGAGTCTACTTCGTTGCCTGCGTGGCGAACCCTGTTTCCGCTACAGGAAAAGACGGCCGAAGGCGTAGCCCAGGCCGAAGAAGACGAGGATCACGATCGCAACGACCGCGGCGACGAGGCCCATCATGTGGAGCAGCTCAGAGCGCGCCTGGCGGTCCATCAGGCGTGGATGTTGCCCGATTCGCTCATCGCACGCACCGCGTAGGCGAGGAGGTAGTGCGAGCCGGTCACGAGCAGCGCCGAGCCGCGCTCGCGAGCCATCCCGCTGGCCAGCGCGATCGCTTCCCGAGGGTCCTCGCGCCAGTCGACGTCCCTCACACCTTCCTGGCTGGCGATTCCGGCCAGCTCGGCGGCGCCGATCGACTGGGTTCCGGGCCGCCCTGATCGCTCGAGGAGCGACGCCGGCACCGCCGTGCAGACAGCGGCCTCCAGGCGGGGGGCAAGCGCGCGGAGCACGCCCGGCGCGTCCTTGTCTGCCAGGGCGGCCAGGCACGCGATCGCCTGCCGATCGCCGAGGACCTCGGGAAGCGCCTCCGCGAGGGCGGCCGCCCCGTCGGGGTTGTGGGCGGCGTCGAGGATGACCTGCGGGCTGCCCTCGATCACCTCCATGCGCCCGTGAAGCTCGAGGCGGTCGGCCGCCTGGCGGGCCCGATCGGGGTCGAGCGGGCCGATCGCCACCTCGACGGCGGCCTCCGCAACCGCGAAGTTCCGCCGCAGGTAGTCCCCTGGGGCGTGCAGTGAGACGGCGCGCTCGGGCTCGGCGGCGACGATCATCCGCGCGTGGCGCTCGGTCGCGAAGCGCTGCGCGATCGCCTCGATCGGTGGCGAGAGTCGGCCCACGATAAGCGCGCTTCGCTCTCGCAGCACGGCAAGCTTCTCGGCCGCGATCTCCTCCTCGGTGTCGCCGAGCCACTGGGTGTGGTCCAGCCCGACGGAGGTGAGCACCGTCGCCTTCGACGGCATGACGTTCGTCGCGTCCAGGCGTCCGCCGAGACCGGCCTCGATCACGCCGTAGTCGACGCCGGCGGCCGCGAGGGCGACGAACGCCGCCGCCGTCACGGCCTCGAACTGGGTCGCGGAGTCGCCTTCGCCGAGCGAGCGGTTCACCGGCTCAACAGCCGCCGCCACCCTCTCGACGGCGGCGCCGAAGGAATCGGCGGCGATCTCGCGGCCGCCGATCTCGATGCGCTCCGACCACCGCTCGGTGTGAGGGGACAGGTAGGTGCCGACGCGATGCCCGTGCGCCTCGAGCAGCGCCGCGCACATCGTCGCGACCGAGGATTTGCCGTTCGTGCCCACCACGTGAATCGACGCGAAGCGGTGCTGAGGCATGCCGAGCGCCGCGACGAGGCGGCGGATGCGGTCGAGCCCGAAACGCCAGCCGATGGGCTCCAGCGAGGAGATGAAGGCCTCGGCCTCCCCGTAGCCCCAGGGCATCTAGCCGCCCAGCTCTTCGAGCTCGGCCCGGTAGGCCGCGAGCTTCGAGCGCTCGGCCGCCACGACGTCCGCGGGCGCCTTGGCCGCGAACGCCTCGTTGGCGAGCTTGCCCTCGGCCCGCGCGACCTCGGCGCGAAGCTCCTCGAGCCGCTCGACGACCCTGCGGTTGACCTCCCGGGCGTCGACCTCGTCGGTCCCGAGGATCTCGACCGATCCGATCGTCGCGAGTGCCTCACCGCCGGCGCCGTCGAGCGACAGGCGCGCGAGGCGCGAGACGAACTCGTGCAGCTGGGACCCGCCCGCGAGGCGCGCGGGGAGTACGGCGCGCGGCGCGACGCCCACCAGATCCCGCCAGCGGCGGACGCGCCGCGTCAGCTCGATCGACGCGCCGACCTCGGCCTCGGCCTCGGAATCGACGAGAGATGGATCGACGACCGGACTCGGCGAGACGACGAGCGGATCGCGCTCGCCCGGCATGTAGCCCCAGACCTCCTCGGTCACGAACGGGATCAGCGGGTGGGCGAGTGCGAGCACCTCGCCGAGCACATGCACGAGGTTCGCCGAGGCGTCCTCGTCGCCGTCGTAGAGGCGCGGCTTCACGATCTCGAGGTACCAGTCGCAGAGCTCGGACCAGAAGAACTCGTAGAGGTCGAGCGCCACATGGGCGAAGTCATACGCGTCGAGGCTCCCCGAGACCGATTCGATTGCGCGCTGAAGCCGCGAGAGGATCCAGCCGTCCTCGGGGCGCACCGGTCGCGGCGAGGCCTCCACGTCGGCCGCGTTCAGCAGCACCAGCCGTGAGGCGTTCCACAGCTTGTTGGCCAGGTCGCGTCCCTGCTTGACGCGCTCGGAGGAGTAGCGGACGTCCTGGGTCGAGGACATGGCGAGCAGGCCGAAGCGCAGGGCATCGGCGCCGTGCACCTCGATCTCCTCGAGCGGGTCGATGCCGGTGCCGAGCGACTTTGACATCCGGCGGCCGTCGGGAGCCTGGATCACGGGGTGAACGTAGACGTCAGAGAACGGGATGTCACCCGCGAACTGGAGGCCCATCATCACCATCCGCGCGACCCAGAGGAAGAGGATCTCCCGCGCCGTGGTGAGCAGATCCGTGGGGTAGAACGCCTCGAGCTCGGGGGTCCGGGCCGGCCAGCCGAGCGTGGCGAACGGCCAAAGCGCCGAGCTGAACCATGTGTCGAGCACGTCCTCGTCCTGGCGCAGCTCGCCCCGGCACCTCTCGCACCGATCGGGCGGCTCCTCCGCCACGTAGGTTTCCTCGCAGGCGTCGCAGTACCAGACGGGCAGCCGGTGCCCCCACCAGAGCTGGCGCGACACGCACCACGGCCTGATGTTCCGCATCCAATCGAGGTACACGCGCTTGTAGTTCGGCGGGACGATGCGCACCTCGTCGCGCTCGACGACCTCGATCGCCGGCTTCGCCAGCTCGTCCATCCGCATGAACCATTGGAGGCTGATCAGCGGCTCGATCCGCTCACCGGAGCGGTGCGAGAAAGGGACCGAGTGCTCGTAGGGCTCGTCCCAGCGGAGCCGGCCATCGGAGCGGAGTGCGTCAACGACCGCGGCCCGCGCCTCCTCGGCTGTGAGGCCGGCGAACCGCTCCCCCGCCGGCTCGTTCATGCGCCCGTCCTCGGCGATCACCACGATTTCCTCCAGGCCGTGGGCGCGGCCGATGTCGAAGTCGTTGGGGTCGTGCCCCGGAGTGATCTTGAGCGCGCCGGTTCCGAACTCGGGATCGACGTGCTCGTCGGCGATGATCGGCAGCCGGCGCCCGACGAGCGGCAGGACGCAGTGCCCGCCGACGAACCGCGTGTAGCGCTCGTCGTTCGGATTGACGGCGACGGCCGTGTCCGCGAGCATGGTCTCCGGCCGGACGGTGGCCACCGTCAGCACCTCTTCGCCGCCCTCCACCGGGTAGTCGATGCCATAGAGCGTGTCGGTCACCTCGCGGTTCTCGACCTCGAGGTCGGAGATCGCGGAGCGGGAGCCGGGGTCCCAGTTGACGATGTAGTTGTCGCGGTAGATGTAGCCCTTCTCGTAGAGGTCGACGAAGACCCGCAGGACCGCGCCGACGTAGCCCTCGTCGAGCGTGAAGCGCTCGCGCTCGTAGTCGCACGAGGCGCCGAGGCGCTTGTACTGCTCGACGATCGTCGGGCCGAACCGCTCCCGCCACTCCCAGACCCGCTTCGTGAACTCCTCGCGGCCGAGATCATGCCTGGAGCTGCCCTCGGACCGAAGCTCCTTCTCGACCACCGCCTGCGTGGCAATCCCGGCGTGGTCGGTGCCGAGGATCCACAGCGTGTTGCGTCCCCGCATCCGGTTGATCCGGATCAGGGCATCCTGGATCGCCCCGTTCAGCGCGTGGCCCATGTGAAGAGCCCCGGTCACGTTGGGCGGCGGGATGGCGATCGAGTAGTTCTCGTCGGGCGTCCCCGTGGCATCGGGATGGAAGTAGCCGCCCTCGAGCCAGCCCTCGAGCACCCGGGCCTCGACCTCCGACGGGTCGTATCGCGTCGTTTCCTCGAGCTTTCGGCGACGTTCCGCGTCCACGGATCGAGTCTAGTTATGAAGATGAGGGGCTCTAGCCCCGAAAGAAGCGTGTAAGGCCGCCCAAAGGCGGCCGCAAGGTATGTGCGCCTGCGTCGCCTAACCTCTGGCGCGATGGACCCCGGCCGCACCGCCATCGGCACCTGGAGCGGTGGCCGCTTCATGCACTTCGGCGATGAGCTCGCCGAGGACCGCCTCGCCGAGCTCCTGCGCCCAGGCGGTGGGATCGATACCGTCCTGAGCGCCGACGTCTACGGCGAGGGCGCCGCCGACGAGCTCCTCGGCCGCTCGCTCGCCCTCACCGACCGGGCTTCCTACTCCCTGGTCGGCGCCGTGGGACACGACTTCTACGAGGGCGAGCGCGACGGTCCGCGCGGCTTTCCGCGCTTCACCGACGCCCGCCTGCGCGGACCCGCCAAGTACTCGGACTACCTGCGCATGGCGACCGAGCGGAGCCTCGAGCGCATCGGAGCCAACGCGTTCGATCTCCTCCTCCTCCACAACCCCGACCGCACCGGCTTCGAGAGCGAGCGGGTCTGGGCGGGAATGGCCTCCCTTCGAGAGGGGGGCCTCACGCGGCTGATCGGCGTCGCCCCGGGCCCGGCCAACGGCTTCACCCTCGACCTGATCGGCTGCTTCGAGCGTTTCGGCGCCGAGATCGACTGGGCGATGATCATCCTCAACCCGCTCGAGCCGTGGCCGGGGGAGCTTGTCCTCGACGCTGCCGCGATGCACGGGGTGCGCGTGATCACCCGGGTCGTCGACTACGGCGGGCTCTTCTGGGGCGACGTGCCGCCGGACGGCGGGTTCGCGGCCGGCGACCACCGCGGGTTCAGGCCGGAGGGGTGGGTAGCCGCCGGGTTGGAGAGAGTCGAGCGCCTGCGCCCGATCGCCGAGGCGGCGGAGCTCACACCGCTGCAGCTGGCCTGCCAGTGGAACCTCGCCCACCCGGCGGTCGCCTGTTGCGCGCCGACGCTGATCCAGGAGGCGGGATCGCGGGCGCGGCCGATCGAGGACAAGCGCGCCGAGCTCGCGGCACTGCCGGCCGATCAGCGGCTCGACGCCGACGACGTCGGGAGGATCCGCGCGATTGGCGACAACACCGGCTGCATGGCGCTGAAGGGCGCAAGCCCCGACCACGAGGGCGACGAGCGCCCGGACCGCTGGGAGCTGGCGCGGGAGCTCGCCGAGGTCGCCGGACGCTGGCGGATCGACCCTCGAAGAGATCTGGCCAAGGCGCGCTCCCCGGTCTGATGCCCACGGTCGTTCTCACCGGCGCGACGCGCGGGATCGGTCTCGCCGCCGCCGTCGCCCTCGCCCAGCGCGGCGCGGACCTCGCGCTCATCGGCCGCGACTCCCATCGTGTCCGGGAAGCGGTGGAGCGTGCACGGGCGGCTGGAGGCGGCGCTGCGATCGGCGGGCACGCCGCCGACCTCACGAGCATGGCCGAGGTGCGCCGGGTGGCCGCGGAGCTTCGCGAGGCCTATCCGACCGTCGACGTGCTCGTCAACAACGCCGGGGCAATGTTCACCTCCCGGCACGTGACCGAGGACGGCTACGAGCGGACCTTCGCTCTCAACCACCTGGCGCCGTTCCTGCTCACGAGCCTGCTGATCGACCGGGTGATCGAGGCGAACGGTCGCGTCGTGACGACCTCGAGCGACGCGCACAGGGGCGGTCTCATCGACCTCGATGACCTCCAATCCGAGCGCGGCCGTTTCCGCCCGGCCCGGGTCTACGGGACGAGCAAGCTCTGCAACGTGCTGTTCACCAAAGAGCTCCAGCGGCGCAACCCCACCGTCGCCGTCAACTGCTTTCACCCAGGCGTCATCCGCACCGGCTTCGGGAAGAACGACGGTGTGGCGGCGCGCGTCTTCCTGACGCTCGCCGGGCCGTTTCTGCGCTCGCCGGACTCCGGGGCGCGCTCGCTGGTCTGGCTCGCTCTCGACCCCGAGGCCGCGACTCTCCGTGGCCAGTACGTCGAGAAGGGACGACCCGTCCCGCCGAGCCCCCAGGCTCAGGACGACGATCTCGCCGCTGCGCTATGGGAGCGCTCGGCGGAGCTGGTCGCCGCGCGGGTCGGCTAGGCCGACTCCTCCTCGAGCGCCTGGTCCTGATCGGCCTCGTCCGGCGCGGCCTCGGTGACGAGCGTCGGCGTGCCGCCGCGCTCGACCGTTTCCTTCGTGACGACGCACTTGCGCACGTCGCGACGCGAGGGCAGCTCGAACTGGGTATCGAGAAGGGTCTCCTCGAGGATCGAGCGCAGGCCGCGGGCGCCGGTCTCACGCTCGAGAGCCCGGTCAGCGATCGCGCCCAGCGAATCCTCGGCGAACACGAGCTCCACGTCGTCGAACTCGAAGAAGCGCATGAACTGGCGCGTGAGCGCGTTGCGAGGCTCGGTGAGGATCGTGATGAGGTCGCTGCGGGTCAGCTGGTGGATCGCGGCGACGACGGAGAGGCGGCCGATGAACTCGGGGATCAGGCCGTACTCGATCAGGTCCTCGGGCAGGACCTGCTCGAACAGCTCGCCGGTGTCCTTCTCGTCCTTCGTCTTCACCTCGGAGCCGAAGCCGACGCCGTTGTGGCCGATCCGGCGCTCGATGATGTGGTCGAGGCTGCCGAACGAGCCGCCGCAGACGAAGAGGATGTTCGTCGTGTCGATCGAGAGGAACTCCTGGTGTGGGTGCTTGCGCCCGCCCTGCGGAGGGACGGATGCCGTGGTCCCCTCGAGGATCTTCAGGAGCGCCTGCTGGACGCCCTCGCCCGAGACGTCGCGGGTGATCGACGGGTTGTCGGCCTTGCGAGCGACCTTGTCGATCTCGTCGATGTAGATGATCCCGGTCTCGGCCTTCTTGACGTCGAAGTCGGCCGCCTGGATCAGCTTCAGGAGGATGTTCTCGACGTCCTCGCCGACGTAGCCGGCCTCGGTCAGCGCCGTGGCGTCGGCGATCGCGAACGGGACGTTCAGGATCTTCGCCAGCGTCTGGGCCAGGAGCGTCTTCCCGCAGCCGGTCGGGCCGAGCAGGAGGATGTTCGACTTCTGGAGCTCGACGTCGGCCTCGCCGCCGTTCTGCGCGATCTGCACCCGCTTGTAGTGGTTGTAGACGGCGACCGAGAGCGCGCGCTTCGCGCCCTCCTGACCGACCACGTACTCGTTCAGCACGTCGTAGATCTGGCGCGGCTTCGGGAGGCTCTCGAGCTCGAACGTCGGGGCCGGCGCGAGCTCCTCGTCGATGATCTCGTTGCAGAGATCGATGCACTCGTCGCAGATGTAGACGCCGGGACCGGCGATCAGCTTCTTGACCTGTCGCTGCGACTTCCCGCAGAAGCTGCAGAGAAGCTGCTCGTTGGAGTCGGTTGGACGTGCCAGCGGTCTCCCCTTTCCGGAGCTCGAACCAGATTACGCCAAGCGGGCTGCAAGCCTGGCACGCCTCAGTTACGTCATAGGGCCGTCCGATCCTGCCGGTGACGGTAACCTGACGGAAAGGCGGATCAACACACCAATAGGGGGACCTGGCTTTGAGACGGATCTCGATCGCGGGGGCGACGGCGCTCGCGTCGCTTCTCCTGGCGTCCACGGCGTTCGCGTCGACAAGTACCTACGACGGCTCGTTCGGGGGGACGGGGACGCTCTCGTTCAAGATCAGCGAGAAGCGCCACGTCTGGCGCCTATTCTCGCTCGCGTTCAAGAAGTTCCCGCTCGATTGCGCCGGCGGCCACAACACCGAGACGGCCGCCCTGAGGCCGAGCTACCGGCCCGTCCAGCCGGAGTATCCGATGCTGCGCGTCGATGCGGTCTTCACCCTCCCCCACCACAGGAAGCCCCTCTCGACGCTTGTCCTGAAGGGAACGGTGGACGACAGCGGCGAGTTGGCTTCGGGCACGATGCGGATCCACGGCCGCAAGGTCCCCACCGACCACCCGGGCGGCGGCAGCTCTAGCCGCTGCAACAGCGGCAAGGTCCACTGGACCGCGACGGGCGGCTGAAGCTCAGCAGGCGCGGATCGGGAAATTGTTCCCGGATCCGCAGTTGGCGCGGCCCGCGTCGCCGCCGCGACCGACCCCGCCATCGCGATCCGCAACCCCGCCTTCACCCACCGCACTCCACGGACGGTGTGCCGCGAGAGCGGCTCCGAGATGACGGTGACCAAGCACGGCCGCCCGGTCGCCAAGGTGGTGCCGGTGGACGATGATGCGTCGCTCCGTGGCAGCGTTACCTATGAGGTCGGTGACGACGAGCTGATCGCGCCGATCGGCGTCGCATGGGACGCGGCGTCCTCCGACGGTGACTGACGCCGTGGTCGTCCTCGACACGCACGCCTGGATCTGGTGGGTGGACGACCCCGACCGGCTCAGCGACGCCGCACGGGCGGCGATCGGCGCTGCGGGCTCGGTCGGCGTCGCGGCGATCTCCGCCTGGGAGGTCGTGATGCTCGTCACGCGCGGGGCGTATCGCTCTCGACCGCGAGCCGCGGCGATGGATCCGGGCGGCGCTGGCCCAGCCCGGCGTCGCGGCGCTCATGCTCACCCCAGCCACCGCCACCGAGGCGGCGCTTCTCGGGGATGAGTTCCCGAGCGACCCGGCCGACCGCTTGATCTACGCGACTGCTCGCAGCGAGGGCGCGGCCCTCGTCACCCGGGACTCGACGCTCCGCGAGTTCGACCCGCGCGCGACGATCTGGTAGCCGTGCGCCCTAGTGGTGCTCGATGACGCGGTCGACGAGGTGGTATTCGACCGCCTCCTCGGGCGACATGAAGTAGTCGCGCTCGGTGTCGGTCTTGACCTTGTCGAGCGGCTGGTTGGTGTGCTTGGCGAGGATCTCGTCGAGGCGCCGGCGGATGTCGATGATCTCGCGCGCGTGGATCTCGATGTCCGTGACCTGGCCCTGGAAGCCGGACGTCGGCTGGTGGATGAGGATCTTCGAGTTCGGAGTAACCATCCGCTTGCCCTCGGTGCCGCCGGCGAGTAGCAGGGCCCCCATGCTCATCGCGACACCGACGCAGATGGTCTGGACGTCGGGCTTTATGTACTGCATGGTGTCGTATATGGCGAGGCCCGCGTAGACGGAGCCGCCCGGCGAGTTGATGTAGATCGAGACGTCCTTGTCCGGGTCCTCCGACTCGAGGTGGATGAGCTGGGCCACGACAAGGTTCGCGATGTCCTCGACGATCGGGGTGCCGAGGAAGATGATCCGCTCGTTCAGAAGCCGCGAGTAGATATCGAACGCGCGCTCGCCGCGCGAGGTTTGCTCGACCACCATTGGAACGAGGGGACTCATGAGGCGCGCCAGTCTAGCGTCCCGGCTACTCGGCTCCGGGCGTCCACAGCGCCCCCTCCCCCGCCTCGGCGCGCTCCTTCTCCGGAGTCCAGATCGCCTCCCGGGCCACCGCCTGCTCGACTGGAATCGGCTTCGCCGACTCGACGACCACATCAGCGGCCTTGCGCATGCGGAGCTCGTCGCGAAGCAGCGTGTCGCGCCCGGTTTCGCGCAGGCGGGAGAGGAGCTTCTCGGGGGCGTTCTCGCCCTCGCCGGGGCCGAGCGCCTCGATCAGCTCGTCTTCCGACACCTCGATCCCCTCGGCTTCGGCGATCGCCGCGAGCGTCGCCTCGCGCCGCAGCGCCGTTCGGGCCTCTTCCTCGGCCTCGGTCACGAACTCCTCGCGGGTCTTGCCGGCCATCTTCAGATACGCAGCCGGGTCGAGCCCCCGGCCCTGGAGCTGGCGCTCGAACCGCTCCCACATCTCGTGCGCGCGCGCATGGACGATGTCGTCGGGAAGCTCGACGTTGGTCTGCGCGGCGGCGGCGTCGACGGCCGCCTCGCGGAACTCGGCGTCGGCCCGGCGCTCGAGCGCGGCCCCGATCTGCGATCCGACCTCCTCCCGCAGCTCGTCGAGGGTCTCGAACTCCGAGGCCTCGCTGGCGAATTCGTCGTTCAGCTCTGGCAGCTTCTTCTCCCGAACCTCCTTGAGCGTCACGGCGAACTTCGCCTGCTTCCCCGCCAGCTCCTCGGGGCGGTGCTCGTCGGGGAACGTCAGCTCGACCTCCAGCTCGTCGCCCGGCGAGGCGCCGATCAGGGCGTCCTTCATCTCCTTCAGGAGACCCTCGTCGCCGAGGTCGACCATGAGGTCGCGCGCCGAGCTGCCCTCGAACGGCTCGCCGTCGACGGTCCCCTCGTAGTCGATCACCGCCAGGTCGCCCTCGACCGCGGGGCGGTCGACGGGGCTCACGCTCGCCAGCCCCTCGCGCAGGCGGTCGAGCTCGCCCGCGATCGCTTCGTCCGGCACCTCGACCTCGGGCCTGCCGACCTCGAGCCCCTTGTAGTCGCCGACGCGGGCCCCTGGGCGCACGCCGACCTCGAACGAGAACTCCAGCTCGCCCCCCGCCTCGGGGAGGTCGGCGACGTCGAGCTTCGGGTCGCCGACGGGGGTGATCCCCGCCTCGAGCAGGGCCCGCTCGTACCACTCGGGGAGCGAGTCCCGCAGCGCCTGCTCCAGCACGGCTTCGCGGCCGACGCGCTGGATCACGAGCTCCGCCGGGACCTTGCCGCGGCGGAAGCCCGGGATCTTCATCTCGCGGCCGAGCTGGCGCGCGGTGCGCTCGACCCGCTTCGTCGACGGCGTCCGCCTCGACGCCGACGTCGACGCGGACGCGGCTGTCGGGAAGCTCGGTTACTGAGGTGCGCATTCGACGCGCAACGTTAGTGGGCGCGTGAGCGCCGCCTCAGTCCTCCCGCTGGGGCCGGCGGGTCGCCGCCCGCCAGAGCGCGACCGAGAGCTCGGCGAAGAAGCCCGCGACGCGGGCGAGCGGGCCGGTGACGAGCCAGGCCCCGAGCCGGTCGCGGGCCCTAATGCTCATCCGCCGCCCTGATCCGCTCCTCGAGCAGCGCGGCCTTGCCCGCCGCGACAGCGCGGGCCGCGCGGCGCTCGTCGAGCGGGAATCCCAGCGGCGTCGGCGAGGTCGAGCAGGCGCTGGCGCTGCTCCACCTCGCGCGCCGCGCGGAAGAAGAGCCAGACGATCACCCCGAGCGTGACCAGCATCCCCTCCCCCATCATGATCGCGCCGGCGATGCCCTGGTCGGTCAGCGGCGAGATTCCGTGCGCGGCCTCCCCGTCGGTCGTAGCCGCGGATAGAACGCGGTGCCCGACCAGATGAGGACGTTGCCGAACGCGGTGCTGAAGAGCCGGACGATCGACCACGTAGCCGAGCGGCGCCGCGTTCCGCCACCAGATCGGCTTCGGCAGCGGCCCGAAAACCGGCATCCACATCAGCATCCCGAAGGCGATGAAGCACGCGTGCATCAGCGCGTGAAGCGGCGGGTAGTCGATCACGCCGTCGTAGAGGAACGGCAGATGCCAGAAGACGAGGTCGGCCGCCCATAGGGGGAACGCGACCCACGGCAGCGAGAGGGCCTGGAGCCAGTGAAGCCCGCGGATCTTCAGGATCGGCTGCAGGATCGGGCCGGTGAGGCCGATGACCAGCAGGAGCGCGGCGAGGTCGCCGATCAGCAGGTGCTCGACCATGTGCATGTAGACGAGCTCGTCCGCGAGCCGCGCGATCGGCGAGAAGAGCGCGATGAGGATCAGCGTCAGGCCGGCCGCGAACGCCGAGCCGGCGCGCCGGTGGCACCGGCGGTTCCGCGTGTCGGCCAGCGTCTGAGGCGCGCTTGGCGTAGGCCAGGCCCGCGAGCGGGACCGGGAGGAGCTCGAGCAGGCCGCCGAGCAGCGAGGAGGCGTCCACCATCTCGATGGTAGACCGCTCATAGCCAGCCGAGGCGCTTGAAGAAGCGGTGGAGGACCAGCACCGCGGCGACCATCGTGAGCAGCGCGAGCGGATAGCCGAGCTCCCAATGGAGCTCGGGCATGTGCTCGAAGTTCATTCCCCAGATCCCGGCCATGATCGCGATCGCGCCGGCGATCGACGCCCAGGCGGAAACCGCCTTCACCACCTCGTTCTGGCGCAGGTTGATCATCGCCAGGTTCGCCTCGAGGATCGAGGTCAGGAGCTCGCGGGCTGCCAGCACCTGCTCGTCGACGCGCCGGGCGTGGTCGCCGACGTCGCGGAAGAACGGCCGCAGGTGCTCGGCGATCTGGGGAAACGCGCCTCGCTCGATCGCGTCGAGGGGCCCGAGCAGCGGCGCGACCGCGCGGTGGAACTCGATCACCTCACGCTTCAGGAAGTAGATCCGCTCGATCGACTCGGTCTTCGCCTCGAAGACCTCCTGCTCGACCTCCTCGATGTCGGACTCGATCCCCTCGATCACAGGCTCGTAGTCGTCGACGACCTGGTCGAGAACCGCCCAGCTCGACGGCCGACACGCCGGTTTCCATCAGCTCGCGGTGCTCGGTCTGGAGGCGCTCGCGGGCGCCGGTGAGCGGGCTCGCCTCGCCGTGACGCGCCGAGACGGCGTACCCGGGCCCGAGGAAGACGTCGATCTCGCCGAAGTGGACCCGCTCCTGCTCCTCGTCGTAGCGAGCCGTCCTCAGGACCATGAAGTAGCTGCCCTCGTACTCCTCGATCTTCGGCCGCTGGTGCTCGCGCCCCGCGTCCTCCACCGCCAGCTCAGGAAGGTCGAAGGCCTTCGCGACCTGGGCGAGCTCGTCGCTCGGTGGGATGGAGCAGGCCCACCCAGATGAACCCGTCGCCCGCGCGCGCGTACTCCGCCGCCTGCTCGATGTCGAGCGAGTCCTCGTGCTGGCGGACGCCCTCCCGGTAGTGGGCGCAGTCGACTATCACGGCTGATCGCCGCGTGATTTGACCCCGGACCGTCCCCTCCTGCCGGAGAACGCGTCTCGTGCGCTCAGCGGGCGAGCGCTGCGCTGCGATCTCGCTCGAAGCCCCTCGGCCTCAGCCATCAGGTCATTGGCGAGGTCGCAGCCGGGGAGGGCGCGCTCCGCCATCGTGGCGTCCTCGAGCCACAGGCGCGAGCGTAGACCGAGCGGGGCGGTGAACCGCTCCGCGGCGCGTTCGCCGATCGCCGCATAGAGGCCTCGCATGTCGCGCAGGTTCGCCAGCTTGTCGGCGGTGTAGATGGCGACCGCGTCCGGCCCCGCCGCCTCGACGCGGTCCCGGTGCTCCGCCTTCCGCTGCTCGTAGTCCTCGATCGATTCGTCCTCGGTAAGGGCGGAGACGATCTCGGCCACCCGGGAGCCGAACCGGCGCGCGATCTCCCGGGGGCCGATCTCGGAGTCCTCCACCACGTCGTGAAGGAGCGCTGCCGCCGTGACCTCCTCGTCGAACCCGGCCTCCTCGACGAGCTGCGCGACCCGCAGGGGGTGCGTCAGATACGGCGCCCCGTTGTCCTTGCGCTGCTGGCCGGCGTGGGCCCCGTGGGCGAGGTCGTACGCACCCGAAATGAGCGGCGACCGTCCGATGAGCTCCTCGGCGCCGGCGGTGGGTCGGTCCGACATGCGTCAAATCCTGCCACCCTCGCTCGCCCTCCGCAAGGCGGCGGGCGATAATCCGGGCGTGAGGGGCTGGCCGGGATCGCGAAGGGCTGCGGCGGCGCTGGTCGGCGCCGTCATCACCGCGGTTGCTGTGGGCGCGCTGACGGCGTCGGCGAACCACGCCGAAAAGGCGCCCGGCGCGCGTCTTGGCGGCTGCTCGGTGTTCCCGCCCTTCCGCGGCGCCGCCGATGCCCCTCAGGCGACGCACCAGACCGCGTGGAACCAGGACGTCTCCAAGGCGCCGATCGACCCGCACTCCGACGACTACATCCAGACGATCACGTCGCTCGGCGGCAACCAGTCGATCCATCCCGACTTCGGCGGCAACGGCGCCTACGGCATCCCGTACACGGTCGTCGGGGCGCACCAGCGGCGCTACCCGGTCGCACTTCGACGCCTACGGCGACCAGAGCGACAAGGGGCCGTACCCGATCCCGCCGAATGCCCGTGTCGAGGGCGGATCGGACCGGCACGTGCTCGCGCTGCAGCGAGGCAAGTGCAAGCTCTACGAGCTCTTCGCGGCCCACTTCGACCGCTCCAACGGCCGCTGGGTCGCCGGCTCGGGGGCGATCTTCAACCTCAATCGCGCGGGTCCCCTGCGCCACGACGGCTGGACCTCCGCCGACGCCGCCGGACTCCCGATCCTGCCCGGCCTCGTCCGCTATCCCGAGGTGAAGAACGGCGCGGTCCACCACGCGATCCGGGTCACCTTCGACGAGACCCGCCAAGCCTACATCCACCCTGCCACGCACTACGCCTCCTCGAGCTGCGACCGCTTCCTGCCGCCCATGGGCCTGCGTCTCAGGCTGAAGGCGGGCTACGACATCTCCGACTTCTCAGGCCAGGCGAAGGTGATCGCCACGACGCTGAAGCGCTACGGGGTCATCAACGCGGATAACGGCTCGAGCTGGTACATCACGGGCGCCCGCTCCAAGGGCTGGAACGACGACCAGCTGAACCAGCTGAAGTCGATCCCGGGCACCGCCTTCCAGGTGGTGCAGACGGCCGCATCGCATAAGACCGCGTGCTGATCGCGGCGCGGCCGCGGGCGGTGCCCCCGCGGCCGCAATGCCAACTCGCGCTAGCTCGCCGGCGGGGCGTCCGGCGCCGGTGGCGCGGGCGGCGCCGGTGGCGCGGGCTGGCTCGGCTCGCTGAAGCTCACCTGCACCGGCTCGCGCTCCGCGGCGTCGGTGATCTCGAAGAACTGGCGGGCCGTGAAGCCTCCCGAGTTGGCGATGAGCGAGTTCGGGAACACCTGGATCTTCGTGTTGTAGGACTGGACGTTCGAGTTGTATATGCGGCGCGACGCCTGGATCTCGTCCTCGATCTCCGACAGCTCGTTCTGGAGCTTCTGGAAGTTCTCGGTCGCCCTCAGCTGCGGGTAGTTCTCCGCGACCGCACGGAGGTCGGTGAGCGCGGCACTGAGCTGGCCCTCCGCCTTGGAGGCCTCGGCCGGCGTCCGCGCCGACATTGCTTGGGCGCGCGCCTGCGAGGTCTTCTCGAACACCTCGCGCTCGTGGGTCGCGTAGCCCTTGACCGTCTCGACGAGGTTGGGCACGAGGTCGTGGCGCCGCTTGAGCTGGACGTCGATGCCGGACCAGGCTTCGTCGACGCGGTTGCGGGCGCCGACCATCGAGTTGCGCGTGAGCAGCCAGTAGAGGCCGAGCAGCACGACCACGCCGATGACGATGTAGAGGACAACCATTTCTGAGGGGCTCCTTCGCTTGGTTAGCTGCCTATTTCTACTAGCTCTGCGGGCGCTCCGCTGGATCCTCGCCGCCGCCGGTCACGCCGAGCCGGCGAAGCGCCGCCTCGGCGAGGTCCTTGGCGAGGTCATCGGCTCCCGTCGCGTCGGCCCGACCGAGCTCGTAGGCCAGCGCGGGCACGTCGGCGCGCGCGATCGCGGCCTCGATCAGCTCCGCGTAGCCGGCGCCCTCGCGGCCGCCGGCGGGAAGGTCGCGAAGCTCGTCGAGCTTGCTCTCGCGTGGGGCGAGCGGCGGGCTCGGCGACACCGCCGAACCGGCCTCCAGCTGGTGCGCTCCCGCGGGGGCCTGGCCGCTCGGCGTGTAGGCCTCGGGCAGTGCGCCGGAACGCCTCAGGCGCTCGATCGTCTGGTAGACGGCGGCGCGGGAGACGCCCATATCGGTGGCGATGCGCTTGACGGGCATTCCCCACTCGAGGCGCTCGAGGACCTCGGTCTGACGCTTGGTCAGCCCATCACGAAGCGACGGCTGACCCTGTGGCTTGACAGCTTTACTTGACATAGCTTGACAGGCTATCAAGGTTCGGAGCTTTAGCTCCGAAAGCGTGTAGCGCCAAAGGCGCCCGCAAGGGATTCCACGGTGTGAAGCCGCAGGCAGACGGGGCTAGAGCGCGCCTTCCAGCTCGAGCAGGAACCTCTTCATCTCCGGGCCGCCCCCGTAGTTGCCGATCTCCCCCCCGCTCCGGACGACCCGATGGCACGGGACGACGATCGGGATCGGGTTCGACCCGCAGGCGGTACCGGCAGCGCGGACCGCGCGCGGGTTGCCCGCCCTCGCCGCGATCTCGCCGTACGTCATTGTCTCCCCGAAGTCGATTGCGCGGAGCTGGTCGAGCACGCGACGGTAGAACGGGCCGTGGGCGAGCGTCATGTCGACGTCGAGGTCGAATGCCCGGCGCCGGCCGGCGAAGTACTCGTCGAGCTCGCGCCTCGCGCGGTCGACACGCGCCGGCGCCTCGATGATCCGGGGCGACACGTGCGCGGCGAGGCGCTCGAACGCGCTCTCGCGATCCTCGTTCGGGAGCATCAGCCGCACCAGGCCCCGCTCGGTGGCCGCCACGGTCGCCTCCCCCACGGGGGTGTCGAGCGACGCGTACGCCACGTCGAGGAGGCTCTCCCGGTCGGCCCGAACCGCGAGCCATGCCGTGAGCTCCGCGGCGGGGCCGCCCTGGTCCTCGTCGGCGCCCTGAAGCGCGCGGCGGATGTCGGTGTCGGTGTCGGTGGCGTTGTTCATGTGAGTGCCTCCTTCGGTTGCCCGGCGATCGCCGAGCGCAGGTTTCGAAGACCGTCGTGCACGCGTCGCCGCGCCGCATCCTCGGAGCATTCGAGGGCGGCGCCGATCTCGCCGTAGCGAAGGTCGATGGCGAAGCGCAGCACCACCGCCGCCCGCTGGCCCTCCGGAAGGTCCGCGACGGCGGTCCAGATCGCGCTGTCGCGAAGGCTCATCCCGTCCTTGCGCGACCCCCCCAGCCACGCCGGCGCGCCATCGGGCGCCGCCTGGTCGAGGAGCTCCGCGTCCCCCTCGGGGCTCGGCGCCCCCCGGCGCGCGCGATGGTGGTCGATCGCCTTGTTGTGGGCGATCCTGAACAGCCACGCCCGGAGGTTGCCGAGATCGGAGGGCGGATACGCGCGAAGTGCCGAGAGAAACGTCTCCTGAAGACAGTCGTCGGCGTGGTCCGGGCCAACCGTGCCGCGCAGGAATGCGAGCACGGGCCGGCTGTGCTCGTCGATCAGGGCTTGAAACGGTGGTGCGCTCATTCAGTGAAGTGATAACGGGGCACGGAAGGGATTCGTGAGGTCATGCGCTCGAATACGATCGCAAGTCGCAGGTGGGACGCACGGAAGGAGATTCGAAGTGAGGAAGGCGGGCATGGCGCTGGGCGCGATGACGCTCATCGCCCTTGCGGGCTTTGCGGCAACCGGCCTCGGAGCGCGCGTCATCGGGCTCAGGGCGGTCGAGCGACCCGGTGCAATCCGGGCTGACATGAGCTTCTTCGGCGCGGGCGGAGCGAAAGCCGGTGCCGTTCGCCAAAAGGTCCTCTACGGAAGCGCGACGGTCCCGGTGCCGATCGGCGACTCGACAGTGACGCTCCGCAAATGTCCGAGGAAGTCGCACATCATCAACGGGACGCTGGGCGCGCTCCATGGAAACCAGGCCAAGTACCTGACGATCCGCGGCTTCGGGGTCGGGGACAAGGACGCCAAGACCTGGTTCGTGGACATCAACAACGCGAGCGACACGATCAACCCGCCCGGCTTCAACGTCAACGCGATCGGGTTCATCGTCTGCGAGCAATAGCGCTCCCGAGGTGAACCGCCGCGGCCCCTCATCGGTATCCCGGCCGATCCGCCCCTGAGGGCGGGCGCATCGGGAAGAACGGGAAAGGAGCTCAGGTTTGATCGACCCCAAGAGGCTGGCTTTGCTGTGCGCGCTAGCGGGCGCGGCCGTGGCGCTCGCCGCATGCGGAAGCAGCTCGAGCAGCGACAACTCCACGGGCGGCGCCTCCGGAGGCGGAGGCGGCGGGACGACGATCTCGAGCACGCCGAACATGGAGCTCGGCAAGACGATCCTCACCGATTCGAGCGGACACACGCTCTATCTCTTCGAGAAGGACGAGGCCGACGAGTCGTACTGCAACGGCGCCTGCGCCACGGTCTGGCCACCCGTGGCGACGAGCGGCGGGGTCAGCGCCGCCGGCGGCGTCGACCCGTCGAAGCTCTCGACGCTCAAGCGCGACGACGGAACGACCCAGGTGGTATACGCAAGTCATCCGCTCTACACCTACGACGACGATCACAAGCCCGGTCAGGTCGAGGGCGAGGGCTCGAAGGAGTTCGGCGCCGAGTGGTACGCCGTCGAGCCGAGCGGCGACACGGCCGAGCCGAAGAGCGAGTCAGGGAAGTCCTCGGGCGACGAGAGCTGAGCTCTAGGTGTAGCTACATCTAGGCGGCGGCAGGGCTCGCGTAAGATCGGGCCATGTGCCGAAACATCCGCACCCTCCACAACTTCGAGCCACCCGCGACCGACGAGGAGATCCAGGCCTCGTCCCTTCAGTACGTCCGCAAGATCAGCGGCCACAGCAAGCCGTCGCACGCGAACGTCGAGGCGTTCGACCGCGCTGTCGAGGAGGTCGCGAAGGTCACGAGGAGTCTGCTCGACGAGCTGGTGACGAACGCGCCGCCGAAGGACCGCGAGGTCGAGGCGGCCAAGCGACGCGCCCGCGCCGCCGAGCGGTACGCCACCGCGGCCTGAGGGCGACGAGAACCTGCGCGACGACCTCGAGGAGCTGCTCGCCCGCCGGGCTCTGACGGAGGACGAGGCGCGCCAGGACGCGGTCGAGCGCCGCCACGAGCGCGGTGGGCGAACCGCACGCGAGAACGTGGCCGACCTCATCGACGACGGCTCGTGGGTCGAGTACGGCCGCTACGTCGTGGCCGCCCAGCGCCAGCGGCGCGAGGCCGACGACCTCGTTGCCAACACCCCCGGCGACGGCCTCGTCGCCGGCACAGCCACGGTCGACGGCACCCCTACCGCCGTTCTGGCCTACGACTACACGGTCCTGGCCGGGACCCAGGGCGCCGTGGGCCACTTCAAGAAGGACCGCCTATTCGAGCTCATCGAGCGCATGAGCCTGCCGGTCGTGTTCTTCGCGGAGGGCGGCGGTGGCCGGCCGGGCGACACCGACTACCCGGTGGTCAGCGCCCTCCAGGTGAAGGCGTTCGCGCTATGGGCGAAGCTGTCGGGAAAGGTCCCGCGGATCAGCATCGTCAACGGGAACTGCTTCGCAGGCAACGCCGTGATCGCCGGCTGCTCTGACCTCATCGTCGCCACCGAGTCGGCGTCGATCGGCATGGGCGGGCCGGCGATGATCGCCGGCGGAGGACTCGGCGACTTCCGTCCCGAGGAGGTCGGCCCGGTCGAGATGCAGGCGCCGAGCGGGGTCATCGACCTGGTCACCGCCGACGAGGGTGAGGCTGTCGCGGCCACGAAGCGCCTGCTCGCCTACTTCCGCGGCAGGGCCGCCGACTGGTCGGCCACCGACCAGTCGGCATTGCGTGACGCGCTGCCTGAAGTCGGGCGCCGCGCCTACGACGTCGTCCCGATCATCCGCACGCTCGCCGACGAGGCGTCGGTCACCGTGCTGCGCGAGCGCTTCGCGCCCGAGCTCGCGACCGCGCTCGTCCACATCGACGGCCGCCCGGTCGGCGTCATCGCCAACAACACGAAGTACGCCGCCGGGACGGTCACCGGGCCGGCGGCGGACAAGGCCGCGCGATTCCTCCAGCTCTGCGACGCGTTCGGGCTCCCCGTGCTCTCCTTGATCGACACGCCGGGCTACATGGTGGGACCGCAGCACGAGCGCGACGCGCTGGTTCGCCACTGCTGCAGGATGCTCATCGCCGGCGCGGCGCTGACTCCGCCCATGATCGCCGTGGTCCTGCGCAGGGGCTACGGGCTCGGCGCCCAGGCCATGGCCGGCGGCGGGCTCCACAGCCCCGTCCTCACCGTCGCCTGGCCGGGCGCCAACCTCGGCCCGATGGGGCTCGAGGGCGCGGTGCGGCTCGCGATGCGCAAGGAGCTCGAGGCGATCGAGAACGACGAGAAGCGCGAGGAGCGGGTGCGCGAGCTCACCGCGCGGATGTACGAGCACGCCAAGGCGCTGAACGCCGCGCAGGTCTTCGAGATCGACGACGTGATCGATCCGGCCGAGACGCGCGGCGTGATCGCCCACACCCTCGCGGCGGCCGGGGAGCCGACCCCTAGCGGCCGCCCCGTCGACGCCTGGTAGCCGCCGGCTATTGGTCGAGACCGTGTGGGTGGAGGTGGTCCTCGGCCATCCGCTTGAGCCCGACCCGGTCGATCTTCCCGGTCGGGTTGAGCGGCATTTCGTCGAGGAAGACGACCTCGTCCGGCGCCTTGTAGCCGATCCGCTCGCGGCAGAACACGATCAGGTCCGCCCGCGAGGGCGGCTCGACGCCCTCGCTCAAGGTCACGTAGGCGCGGACGTTCTCGCCGTGGACCTCGTCCTGCACGCCGACGGCGCCCGCCAGTGCCACCCCCGGGTGCTCGACCAAGGCCCCCTCCACCTCGTACGGGCTGATGTTGGACCCGTCGTGGACGATCACCTGCTTCTTGCGCCCGAAGAACCAGAGGTAGCCGTCCTCGTCGGCGCGGGCGAGGTCTCCCGAGTCGAGCCAGCCCTCGTCGAGCACCGCGTCGGTCGCCTCCGGCGCCTCCCAGTACCCGACCATGCGGCTGCGGCTGCGAATCCAGATCCGGCCCACCTCCTCGCCCTCGACCGGCTCGCCGTCCTCGTTGCGAATGGCGATCGAGAAGCCGGCGATCGGCCGGCCGATCGAGCCCAGCCTGATCTCACCCGACGGTGGGTTGAGCGTCGCGATGCCCACCTCCGTCATGCCGTAGCCCTCGACGATCGGGAACCCCGCCATCGCGGAGAACTCGGACAGAAGCTCGGTCGAGACCTTGTCGGCCCCGGCACGGCACATGCGGAGGCAGGAGAGGTCAGCCGGCTCGAGGTCGTGGTCGTGAACAAGGGCCGAAAGGGCCGCCGGGATCATCGCGAGGATCGTGGGCTGTTCATCGCGCAGCAACGGGAGCAACTCGTGGGCGTCGGTGGCTCGTGCGACGACGACCTTGCCGCCCACCGACAGCGTCGACAGCGCCCACAGGAACGAGCCGATGTGCGACATCGACGAGCCCGGCAGGAAGACGTCTTCGGCGTCGAGCTCGAACGCGGCGGCGGCGCTCGCGATCATCCAGCGCAGGGTCTCGCGGGAGTGGGTCACGCCCTTGGCGGGGCCGGTGCTCCCCGAGGTGAAGAAGATCGCCGCCGGCATCTCGGGATCGAGGGCGTCCTCCGCGGCCAGCGGCTCGGAGTCGAGGAGCTCGGCCCAGGAATGGCGCCAGCCACCGTCCACTCCCGCGGGCTCCTCGTTACCGGTCGCGAGCGGCTCGGCATCGCGGTAGGCGATCGTCCCGAGGCGGAGGCCCGACGCGAGCTCGCTCGACGCGACGTCCTCGGCCCGCTCGACGTGGGCGAGCAGGACGCTGGCGTCGCTTACCTCGAGCGCGTGGTCGATCTCGCGGGCCGTGTAGCGGTAGTTGAGGGGCGTAGCGACGAGGCCGGCCTTGAAGCACGCGAGGTAGTGGACCACGAGGTCAACCCGGTTGGGCATCAGCGAGGCGGCCCGATCGCCCGGGTCGAGGCCGAGCTGGCGGTAGCCGCCCGCGAGCGCCGAGCTGTGCCGGTCGAGCTCGCGCCAGCTGAGCGCCCGCTGACTCGAGACGATCGCGGTCTTGTCGGGAGCGGCTTCGAGCGCGGGGCGCAGCAGGTCGTTCAGCGGTGGGGCGGGCGCTTCGAGCTGTTCTCCGTCGATGAGCACGCGCGCAGTATCCCCGACCGCCTGGACCACAACCAGGGCCAGGATGGTCATGCTAGACCGATCCCGTGTTCTTATGCGGGTTAGATCGTCTCGGGTCGGCTCAGTTTCGCTCAAATTGGCACCTGAATTGGCATCTCGTCCAGGAGCGTTGGGGTCGCGCGCGTTCGAGGTCAGGTACCCGTCGGCGGCGTTGGCGGGCGCCGGTAGATCGCCGGCGGCGGGACGGGCTTGACGCCTTCGATCGTCTTCTCCTCGCGGAAGCGCCTGGGTCGCGTTGACACGCCTGCCCTCCGGTGAGCAGGCGCTCGGACACGACCTCCGCCACCCGTCGGCGCGAGCCGTACTGGGCGCCGCGCCAGTCGCTGAGCCACGCACGGTGCCAACTCGGCAGGACGCCTGCTGCTCGCACCTGGTCGGAGCTAGCGACCGAAGCGAGGGCTACCCGATCTCGAACTTCCTCTTCGTCGGGTTCGGGTCGGCGCCGGCGGCGCCGACGGCGCGGACGGCGAAGGTGTAGCGGCCCGGCTTCAGGTGCTTGTAGGTCTTGGGCGAGCGGCAGCTGCGGAACTTCGCCTTCGGCTTCTTGTGGTGGGCGCGCTTGAGCTTGCACTGAAAGCCGCTCGCGGCGCCGATCGCCCTGAAGCGGAAAATGGCCTTGTGCTTCCTCTGGCTGATCTTCGCCTTTGTGATCTTGGTGCTCGGCGGGCTCGGCGGGCTCGGCGGCTTGTAGGTGAGCGTGATCGAGGGGGTTCCGCTGGTGTCGAGCCCAGCGGTCGTGGAGGTCGCCGCTGCGCCGAAGCCCGTCGAACCCCCGCCACCGCCGCCGCCGCCGGCCATCCCGTTGTCCCCGCTGCCCCCGCCGCCTCCGCCGAACAGGCCGCCTCCGCCTCCGCCCCCCTCACCGGCGCCAGTCACGTTCTGCGACCCGCCCGCGCCGCCCAGGCCGAGCGCGCCCCCTCCGCCGCTCTGCCCCCCGGGGACCCCGGTGCCGCCGGATCCGGGTGCGCTCGGTGTCGCGCCCTGGCCGCCGTTCGCGACACCCGCCACTCCGTTTGAGCCCGCCGAGCCGGGCGCCCCGCCCGCGCCGCCATGATCGGGAGCGAGGGCGTCGTCGCTGGCACCGCTACCGCCCCCACCGCCGGCGACGATCAGACGGGAACTGAGCGAATCGGAGGCCGAGCTCGGGGCCGTCCGGATGTCGGAAGCGCCTCCCCCGCCACCGGCGCCGATCCCGAACGGGCTCTGGCCGCGCCCACCCCCTCCGCCGCCGTTGAAGCCGCCGGCGCCGCCGGCGAAAGGCGACCCGATCGCCCCTGCGCCGGCGTTCCCGCCGACCTCGACGTAGAGCACCTGTCCAGGTTTCACGGCCAGATCCGCGACGGCGAGACCGCCGAATCCACCGACCGGCGCGCCCTTACCTCCCGCGCCGCCGCGCCCGCCGATCGCTACGACGTGGATGCTGGTCACACCGGCTGGGACGGTGAAGGTCTGCTCGCCGCCGGTGAAGCCGAAGCTCGTGGTGGTAGCCGCCTGGGCGCCGCCAGTCCAGACCAGGGCGATCGACAGCGCGATCATGGACGAGAGCGCGAATCGGATCGGGTGCATTGCCCGAGAAGCTAGCGCAGCTCCTGGATCTCGCGCGAAGCAGGAGTGATGTACCCGCGTCACGCGCGACCTCCTCGCCTCGCGGGCAGGGACCGGTCGAGCTCCGTAGGCTCGGCGCATGGACATGGAGGCCGCGCGTGAGTTCATGTGCGAGCACCATCGTGCCGTGCTCGCCACCCGGCGCTCCGGCGGGATCCAGCAGAGTCCCGTGCTGGTGAACGTGGACGGCGAGGGGCGCGCGATCATCTCCAGTCGCGAGACCGCCTACAAGGTCATCAACCTGCGCCGGGACCCGTGGGCACAGCTCTGCGTCATCACCGAGCGCTTCTTCGGCAGCTGGATCTACGCCGAGGGCGAGGCCGAGGTTCTCTCGCTCCCCGAGGCGATGGACCCGCTTATCGACTATTACAACCGCTTCCCCGATGAGAACCCCCATTGGGACGACTATCGCGAGCGGATGCGCAGGGAGAAGCGGGTACTCATCCGGATAGCTCTCGAGCGGGCGGGTCCCGACAGACACGGCTGACGCGCCCCCGATCGCCTTGCGTTTGGGGATCACGTCTGAGGATTCCGTGCAGTGACGCAGTGCGACGGCGTTCGTACGCCCTATGGGACGACGAGCGCCTGCCGGCGGCAGGGCGATTTTGCGCTTGTTGGTGGTCGCGCAAAGCAGAGGTGTCGCTTTGCATGGAAAGCGCATATCTCACCCATCGCGAGATACTGCGCGGGCGATGTTGCAGGAGAAGCAGCGCCCTTGACGGCCCGAGCATCGCGGAGGTAGGGTCGGCTCACTGGGGACGACGCCCGGAAGGGAGGGCCGTGTCTCTTCACGCAATATCTAGGAGGAGCTCATGCTCAAGCGGATTAGACGCTTGCCTTCGCCGGCACTCGTGATCTCGGCCATCGCCCTGGTTATCGCGGTGGGCGGTGGCGGCTACGCGCTCGCCTCGCTCAACAGCGGCAAGGTGAAGAAGATCGCCCGAAAGCAGGCCGACAAGGAGATCAGAAAGAAGGCTTCCGGCCTCTCGGTCGCCCACGCAGTCACCGCGAACAGCGCGACCAACGCGACCACGGTCGGCGGCGAGACGGTGAAGGAGTTCTTCATGAAGGGTCCGGCGAACACCGCTACCACGGTGATCCTTCACCTCGACGGGCTCAGCATCTCGGCCGGCTGCAACGGGACCACCCAACCGATCGTTCTCGCCAACGGCGACACGATCGACACCCAGCTCAAGGTGCACGGAGTCAGCGGAGGTTCCCCGTTCTCAAGCAGCTGGTCGAACAACGGTACGACGGCGAACCGCGACCTGACCGGGGGCATGGCCGTCGGTTCGGGCAACGGCACCTACTCGACCGCCGGAGGACAGGTGGTGAGCTTCTCCTACTCCTTCGACGTCGGCCCCACATACGGCAACTTCGACGGCTGCACGGTTGCCGGGCAGGCGATCGGAGGTTGACGGGCTCGGGCTGAGTTCGCAGATAGCCCCCTCCATACCCCGAGGGGCACACCTCCAGATCGCACGGCCGACGAGGAACGGGCGCGCAACGGGCGCGACGCTCCAATCGAGCTTTAGAAAGACCGGCCCTTGCGCAGCGCCGGGCTGCCCAGAGACCTCCTTTGGCATCTTTAGCCTTCTGAATGGGCCGTACAGCGGCCGGAGGTGTACTGGTTGCATGAAAACGAGAAGCGGCTGACCAACGTCAGAAACCATCGCGGACGCGCGCTGGGCGGTGGTTCCTCCTGAAGCCGAGGACTAGAGCCCTGCCGCTTCGCGCGGAGAGCAGACCCTGGCGTCGCCGAGTTAGGCCGTGGGCAAAATACCGCGGAAGTAATGAAGCTGGCCACCATCTACTTCGACGGAGGCGGGCAGAGTCCGGGCCCAGTAACGGCTGCCTGCACGGTCCAGCTGAGCGATGGCTCCTTTCAAGAGGATGCGAAGCGGTTCGACCGAGGGACCCACAACACCGCCGAGTGGACGCTCTGATGCTCGGCCTCCCGTGGCGCTTAAGTACGGCGAGCGGCATGTGATGGTCAAGGGCGACTCGATGCTCGTGGTGAAGCAAGTCAACCGCGAGTGGAAGACGAAGAATCGAGGCGCTGCGCCGTCGCGGACGCAGGCAGAGGAGCTGTTGGCACTGTTCGAGACCTGGCGCGTCGAGTGGATTCCGCGCAAGGAGAACCGGCGCGCCGACGGGCGGCGGCGGACGCAGTAAGCCCAAGGGCCCTGTGGGGCCGTTCGCGATTACTCCCGTTTCGCGCGAGGACCGGAAGTGTCTGACCGGCCTCGCTGCGGCCCAGACCAGGCCCGAGCCCGAGCGACCGTGCCTTGCGGGCCGGTCGAGCTCCGGTAGGCGCAAGATGCCAATCGCCTCCAGAACCAGGCGGTCCCTGTTCGACTCGAAGAGTCGCCAACGAGCAGGCACTTCTGCGGCCGCGGTGATCACGAGAAATTGGCATCTCGCCACAGTCGAGGCGGGAGAGGAGTGAACAAAAAGCCGCGATTTGCAGGGAGTGAGGGTGAGCGAGGGGACTCGAACCCCCGACCGCCTGGACCACAACCAGGAGCTCTACCAACTGAGCTACGCCCACCGCGTGCGCCCCAATGTAGCGCCGTTAGGAGGCGATCGAGCGGATCGCGCACCAGGCGACGCTCATGTCGACCCGCGCGCCCCGGAACGGGACGCCCTCCGCCTCGAGGAGGCGGCGCTGGCGCTCGCCCTTCGCCAGCGAGCCGTCGGCGCGGACCACGCGTTGCCACGGAACAGCCGGGTCGTGGCAGGCGGCCATCACCGAACCGGCGAAACGTGGCGCCTCCGGGCAGAGGTCGCCGTAGGTCGCGACGAAGCCGGGTGGGATCGCGCGAACGCGATCGAGGACGAGCTCGGCGCGGTCGCTCGTGGCAGGGCGCTCAGCCACGCTCGCCCGAGGCGAAGCAAGTGCTCGGCGCCGGCGACGCGCTCGCGCTCGCCGGTCGGGAGCGTGACGTAGACGGCGCCCTCGCGCTCGAGCTGCTCGCGGGGGTTCATGAAGGTGATGCCGACTAGCCGCTCGTCCTCGTCGAGCCGCCAGATGTGGTCCTCCGGCGAGCGCTCGCGCCGGCCGGTCGGCGGGCCCGTGACGCCAACCTCGAGCACGTCGCTGGGGGCGTCGTAGGTGGAGTAGCTGAACGTGTGCCTGCCGATGCGAACCGCCATGACCCAGCACCCCGGGCAGGACTCGAACCTGCGACCTGCTGCTTAGAAGGCAGCTGCTCTATCCAGCTGAGCTACCGGGGCTCGGGTCTGATTATGGCTTCACTCTGGGATTCCTCGCCCCGCTGCTTTGCGCGGCCGCCGACCCATCGTGTTCATCGGTCTTGCTGCCCATTGCTGCCCAATCAAGCGCCCGATCGAACGCTTCGCAGGTGCGGCCCGGCGAGCCTCGCGCCGCTTCACCGCCCGCTGGTAGACGCGAAACGTGAAGCCCGGTCCGTCGTGCCCGAGCTGCTCGGCGATGTAGACCGGATCGTCGCCGGCAGCGCGGCGCGCAGGCTCGCGTAGGTGCGGCGCAGCGAGTGCGGGGTAACCCGCTCACTATCGGCTCGATCCCGAGCTCCGCCAAGCCGCTCGTTGGCCCGCCGGATCGCCGTCTTGATCCGGTGATCGACGTTCGTCACCGTCTGCTCGGCGCGCCGTTGCGGGTGACGAAGACCGGGATCGCCGACGCGCGGTCGACCGGCGGCGGTGCCCTCCACTCGGTCAGCGCGTCGATCGCGCCGAGAGGGATATCAACCTGACGGCCTGCCGGCATCCGTCTTCGCCCGCCCGATCGAGATCGTCCCGGTGGCGATGCTTACGTCGGACCACTCCGGGCCGTCGCCTCACCAACCGAAGCCCGCCACCGGCCATGACCGCCAGGACCGGCCGCAGCGTCCCCGTCGCGCTCTCGAGGAGAGCGAGAGCTGCTCTGGCTCTACCCAGGTCCGCGCTGGGCTCGTGGCCTTCACGCGGCGCCGACGACCTCGGCCGGATTCGCGCCGTCGATCAGCTCGTACTCGATCGCCTCCTCCAGGATCTGCGCCAGCCGCTTCGAGGCACTTGTTGATCTGGCTGCGGCCCGAGCTTGCCCTCGGCAAGCTTCACCGCCTTGAACCGATCGACCTCGGCGACGGTGATCTCGCTGAGACGGTGGTCTTTGAAGAATGGGACCAGGTGGTAGCTGAGTGCCCACCTGTAATCGTTGACGTGTTCTCGCCGCCATCTCGCGCCGGTGCGCGTTCGAACCACTCCGAGGCGAACTCGTGGAAGGACGGCACCTCGCGTGGCGGCCGCGCCGGTTCGGGCTCGTGCGGACGCCAGATGCCGCGCTCGACATCGGCGAGGACGTGCCGGAGCTCCGCCTCAGCCCGCTGGCGGTTCCAACCCTCCGCCGACCTGCCGAGCGTCGACGTAACGGCGTTCGCCGTAGGCCCGAAAGCGAAGCGCCCAGCTCCGCTGCTTCCTTCGGGAGCGATGACCTGGCCGGTTGCCTTCCGCGGCATCGAGAGCGTCCTCCGTTGGTCAATGAGGGAGGAGGACAAGCTATCTCTCCCCCTCTCAGAGCTTTGTGCGCCTCTGGCGGCGGATGTAGGTCGGAAGGTCTCGATACCCGTCGACGACCCGACCTTCCCGCAGGCGACGCTGCCGCGAGGCCTCAGCGCGGCATGCGGGGCTGCAGTAGAGGGCGTCGGCGCGAAGCCCGCGAAGGCTCACACCACAGAGGGCGCAGCTCCTCAACGCCGGCCCTTGATCTCGAGCAGGGGGACCATCGATCGTCGCGCCCGACGACGCCTCGGGGTCACGCGTCGCGGCTCGGACTCTGGCTCCGCCGGCGCCGGCGCGCTCGCGAGCTGGGCGATCCGCTCACGCTCGAAGCGAAGCCGTGGCCGCGAACCATTGCCGAGGCGGATGACGCCGAGCTCTGACTGGTGCTCGTAGACCCAGCTTCGCTCGCAGCCGAGGATGCGGGCCACCTCGCCGGCGTCGACCGGACCTTCGGCTCGCGACGGTCCTCATCCGCAAGGCGCCGAGCAACGTCGGCCGCGATTCGATCCGCCAGGTCGCGTTCGAACACCACGAGGCCGCGATCGACAATGGCGGGCGCCGAATCGGGTTCATGGTGTCTGCGCATCGGTGTTCGTTAAGGCGAGCGACCGGCGCCGTTGTCCCGCTCGGCTCTCCCGGCATCGTCGATTAGGCTCGCCGATCTCGGTCAACGCCACGCCCGCCGAGCCCTACCCCGACTCCCGCCGTTCCCCCGCTCGCGCCT
Organism: uncultured Actinomycetes bacterium; assembly: GCA_963841455.1. Classification (GTDB taxonomy): domain Bacteria; phylum Actinomycetota; class Thermoleophilia; order Solirubrobacterales; family 70-9; genus JAWVFM01. Next base: position 586 of record CAWJCU010000007.1, on the reverse strand, counting down.
CCCACTTGCCCAGTCCGCCGACTCCGACCTTCGCCCCGCCTCTATCCTCCACCTGCCTTCAGCCCACAACCTCCTCACCGACTCCGCCATTCCGCAAATGACCAATCGTTCCTTGCTCATCCACCGCCATCCTCAAGCGGAGCTGCTGCCGACCTCGGTCTATCTATCGTCGAGAGAGCGAGGTCGGCGGCGGCGGAGCGCCGTGCGCCCCTTGGTTGAGCCAAGTGCCTACGGAATGCCATTCCGTAGGCGATTCCGTAGGCAAGTGGTCACATCGCCGTCCTGGAGCGCGTGACGAGGTCGGCGTCGTTGACCGGCTCGGCGCCTGGTATCGCGTGCTTCTCATCCGTCTCGAGCACGTGAGCTCAGCTGTCACTGCTCCTCCTCGTCCGTAGCGAGCGTCTCGTAGTTGGACCGTGGACGCCTGCTTTCACGCGAAAGCGGAAGTCGCGGTCGCCCGGCTCAGCCCAACCCTTCCGGGCTCGGGTCGGTCAGCGCGTCCTTGTCGGGGCCAACAGCCGGATCGCCAATGAAGGCTCTTCTCACGAAACCGACCCCACGGCCGCCTTTCCCTGGGTTAGGATCG
>CAWJCU010000006.1:10000-69457 GCA_963841455.1 uncultured Actinomycetes bacterium | reverse complement strand
CTTGTCCGACTCGCCTCGCCTCCGATTCGCCCCGTCTCCGACGGGCGCCCTGCACATCGGCGGCGCCCGCACCGCACTCTACAACTGGCTTCTCGCCCGCAGGGCCGAGGGGACGCTCGTCCTGCGAATCGAGGACACCGACCGCGAGCGTTCGACGCCCGAGAACGTCGAGCAGATCATCGACGCTCTCGAGTGGCTGGAGCTCGACTGGGACGAGGGCCCCTTCTCGCAGTACGACCGGCGCGAGCGCCACGCCGCGGCCCTGGTGAGCCTGCTCGAGTCCGGCGCCGCCTACCGGGACCCGGCGACGGCCGAGGACGTGCGTGTGCGCAAGGAGGCCGATCCCGGGTCCGGGTACCGCGGCGAGCCGCGCGATGTACCCGGGGCGGCGATACGCCTGCGGGTCCCCGACGAGGGCGTGACCGTCGTCGCCGACGCGATCCGGGGCGACGTCGAGTTCCCGAACCGGCCGATGGACGACTTCGTGATCGCCCGCGGCGACGGCACCCCCCTGTACAACCTCGCCGTCGCCGTGGACGATGCCGACATGGCGATCACGGACGTCATCCGGGGCGACGACCATCTCTCCAACGCGCCGAAGCAGCTCCTGGTGCTCGAGGCGCTCGGTGCGCCGGCGCCGAGGTATGCGCATCTCCCGCTCCTTCACGGCCCCGACGGCCGCAAGCTCTCCAAGCGCCACGGCGCGGCTTCCGTCCAGGAGCTCGCCGAGGCCGGCTACCTGCCCGCGGCGGTGCGGAACTACCTCGCTCTGCTCGGCTGGGGGACCGACGACGACACTACGATCATGGCCACCGACGAGCTCGTTGGCCGCTTCGAGATCGAGCGCGTCGGGCGGTCGGCCGCGGTCTTCGACGAACCGAAGCTGCGGTGGCTCAACGGCCGCTTCATGCGGGAGCTCGATCCGCCCTCGTACGCCGAGCATCTCGAGGCGCACCTCCGCCGGACCGACCCGGACGCCGCCACGGCGTTCGCGTCGGCGGACGAGGCCACCCGCATTCGCGCCTGCGAGATCGTGGCCGACAAGGCGCAGACGCTGTCCGAGGTATGGCCGCTGGTGGCGTTCCTGTTCGGCGAGCCGGAGATGGATCCGCGGGCATGGGAGCGGGTGATGAAGCCCGAGACCGCGTCGCTTCTTGGCGCGGGCGCCAGGGCGCTGCGTGCCGTGGAGACTTGGAACCCCGAGGAGCTAGAGCGGGCCCTTGCGCGGGTCCTCGCAGCACGCGACTCGAAGCCGAACGCCCTCTACCAGCCGATCCGCGTCGCAATCACGGGTGGCACGGTCTCGCCCGGGATCTTCGAGTCGCTCGGGGCGCTCGGGCGCGAGACGTCGCTCGCGCGAATCGACGCCGCGCTCGCGAGTCTGCCCGACGAGGCGCCGGCGGCGTAACGAACCCGGTCCGCGTCGCACAAGGGGGCATGCTTCGAGCCTCAGCGTCGCCGTGCTGACCGCCGCCAGCCTCGCGGTCGCAGCTCTCCTCGCGATCGGCAGTGGCCCGGCTCACGCCGCGGGTGAGCAGGCCGGTCGGACGGCGCTCAAGCTGGCACCGAGCGCGTACGGGAGCATCGTCGTCGATCGCCGTGGCCGTGCCCTACCTGTTTACGCGCGAGGGCTCCTCGAAGCCGCGGTGCCACGGCGCCTGCGGGCGGGCATGGCCGCGGTCGACGGTCGACGGGCGGCCGGAGGCGGGCGCGGGCCCTGACTCAGGCGTCTAGGGGCTCGCCCCTAATGAAAATGGGGACGCGGTGGGCCACATTCGGGCTTAATCGCGGACCCACGCGTGCCGATGAGTGTCGTGGACCCGCGGGTGACGTCAGGAAGGCCGCGGTACCAGCTGCACCCGAAAGGCGAATGAGCGCCGTACTGACAAGAGGGAAGGTGGCAGAGCCACCGAAGGCTGAAGCCCGGTTCGGGGGCGGCGGCCGGCGGCTCTCGGAGGCGTTCGAGAAGGTCTCGGCCCTTCCCGCCCTCGGCGAGGCGCGAACGCGGCTCCTCGAGGCCACCGCGTCGCCCGGCGCCTCCGTCGGGACGCTGAGCGACGTGGTCGAATCCGACACCGCGCTCACGATCGCCGTGATGCGGGCGGCGAACAACGGCGGCGGCGAGCCTGGCCGGTGCGAGAGCGTCCGGCAGGCCGTCGAGGCGCTGACGCCCGCCGGCGTTCAGGTCGTCGTCGCGTCCGTGGCGGACTACGACGTTTTCGACTCGCCCGCCGGCTGGACCCGGCGCACGGAGCGCTTCCGCCGGCACGCGATCGGGGTGCGCGACGCGTCGGAGCGAATCGCGAACCTGGTGGGCATCACGCCCCGCGACCACCTCGCGGCCGCCGCGCTCTTGCACGACGTGGGCCGATTGGTCCTCGCGGAGCTCTACGGAGACCTCGACGCGGGGCTCGGCGAGGGCGCGACCCCGGAGGAGCATCTTCGCTCCGAGCGACGCGAGTTCGGAATCGACCATCCCCTCGTCGGTGCCGTGCTGGTCCGTCGCTGGGGCCTTCCGTCGCCGGTTGCGGCCGCCATCGAGCGCCATCACGCCACCGACGCCGACGGCGCGGCCGCCGCCATCCGGCTCGCGGACCTCGTCGTTCACCACGCCGATGGCAGTCCGATCACCCGCGAGTCGATGCTCGCGGCTGCCGGGGCGCTCGACCTGCCGGAGGCACGGTTGCGGACGCTTCTGTACGAGTTCCCCGGGGGTGGCGAGAAGCGGCGCCCAACCGACCCGTGTCCGCTCTCGGTGCGGGAGATCGACGCTCTTCGCGGCCTCGCCGAGGGCAAGGTCTACAAGCAGATCGCGCAGGAGCTCAACCTCTCGGTGAGCACGATCCGCACCCACCTTCACAACGTCTACCGCAAGATCGGCGCGGTCGACCGCGCCCAGGCGGTCCTCATCGCGAGCGACCGCGGCTGGATCTAGCGCCCTATTCGATCAGGGCGTTCCGAAGGCCGATGGCCACGGCGTGGGCCCGGTCGCGGGCCGAGAGTCGGGCGAGGAGCCCCTTCGTGTGGCTCCGCACGGTCTCCGCGCTCAGCCCGAGCCGGTTGGCGACGGCGGCGGTCGGCTGGCCGTCGGCGTAGAGCTGGAGGATCTGGCGCTGGCGGCGCGTGAGGAGCGGCCCGGAGTCCGCCACGCTCGCCTCGGGGTCGACGAAGGTCTCTGATTCGGCCGCCGCATCCACGGCTCGCTCCAAGCTGCGCGCGGGGGAGCTCTTCGCGACGAAACCGGTCGCTCCGGCGTCCATCGCCTCGGCCGCGGCGTGGCGCTCCGGGCGCGCGCCGTGGGCGACGATGCCCAGGCCGGGTTGGGCGCGCCGCAGGGCGCGAATCGCCGCCGTGCCGGGGTGGCCGTTGACCCCGGCGCCGTCGGCCCGATCCATGTCGACGATCGCGACGATGAAGCCCCCTGTGGAATTGAGGATCTCGAGGCCGCCGCGCCAGTCCGCAGCCTCCTCGACCGCGTACCGGGGGTCGAGAAGCCGGCGGACCCCCAGCCGCACCGTCGGCTGCGGGTCGATGACGAGACAGCGTCGATCCGATTGTGCTTGTTCCACCGTGCCCCGAGTGGCCTTCCATCCGGCCGAAAACAAAGGACCGGCCTCGGCCGGCTCGCGGGCATCCTAGCCGCACCTCCGCGACGCGCGAGACGGTTCGTCCGCTACGTGCGACTTTTCCCGGAATGCCTCGTTCCGGTACAACCCTCCCGATGATCTCGGTCACCTCGAAGTCCCGCTATGCGGTCGTCGCACTGGCCGAGCTGGCCCGTGCCGGCGACCGCCCGGTTCCGATCGGTCAGGTCGCCGAGCGCCGCGAGATGCCCGTGCAGTTCCTCGAGCAGCTCTTCTCGACGCTCCGCCGTGACGGCCTCCTGAACAGCCAGCGCGGCGTGCGCGGCGGCTACACGCTGGCCCGCCGCGCGGAGGAGATCACCGTGCTCGACGTGGTTCAGGCGCTCGACGGCAGGCTCGGAGAGGAGGGTCACGAGGCTGGGGGCATCTGGGCGGAGGGCGTCGAGGCGCTCCGGGACGTCTTCCGGAACACGACCATCGCCGACATCGCTCGCCGCGAGGCCGAGGAGGCGGGCACGGGGATGTACTACATCTGATGGCTCAGAAGGCCCAGAGCCCGCCGGCGCTGCCGGCCGAGGTGTCGGCGACCATCGGCGGCACGCCCATGGTTGCGCTGCGTCGCATGGGCGAGGCGGTCGGCGGCGAGGTGCTGGCGAAGCTCGAATACATGAACCCGGGCGGTTCCGTGAAGGACCGGATCGGGGTGGCGATGATCGACGCGGCCGAGCGCGACGGGCTGATCGAGGCGGGCTCGACGCCGATCGTCGAGCCGACCAGCGGCAACACCGGCATCGCCCTCGCGCTGGTATGCGCCGCCCGCGGCTACGAGCTCGTGTTGACGCTCCCCGAGGGGATGAGCCGGGAGCGGACCAAGCTGCTGCGCGCCTACGGCGCCGAGGTCCACGAGACGCCCTCGCTAGGGGGCATGAGCGAGGCGGTCGAGCTCGCCCGCGGCATCGCCGCGGAGCGCAATGGGTTCATGCCGCAGCAGTTCTCGAACCCCGCGAACCCCGACGTGCACCGGCTGACGACCGCTGAGGAAATCTGGGCGGACGCCGGCGGGGAGATCGACGCGCTCGTCGTCGGCGTCGGCACGGGCGGGACGATCACCGGAGTCGGCCAGGTGCTCAAGGAGCGGCGGCCGGGCGTCCACGTCGTCGCGGTCGAACCCGCGACATCGGCGGTCCTCTCCGGCGGCCCGGCGGGCGCGCACAAGATCCAGGGCATCGGACCCGGATTCGTGCCCGAGATCCTCGACCGCGACGTGATCGACGAGGTGATCCCGGTGGCGGACGAGGCGGCGCTCGAGACCGCGCGGGAGACCGCCCGCCGGGACGGGCTCCTGGTCGGCATCTCCTCCGGGGCCGCGATCCGCGCCGCGCTCGAGGTCGCGGGCCGCTCGTCGATGGACGGCAAGCGGATCGTCACGGTGGCGGCCGACGGCGGCGAGCGGTACATGTCCCTTCCCTGGTTCATGCCGTAGCGTTGCCGCGATGCTCGGGCTCGGGCTCATGAAGCGAGTCAGCGGCGAGGTCCGCCGCGACTTGGCGGCGGCGCGTGAGCGCGACCCCGCGGCCCGCGGAGTCGGGTCGCTCGAGATCCTCACCAGCTGGGGTGGGGTGCAGGCGGTCCTGGTCCACCGCGCGGCCCACGCGCTTCACGAGGCGGGGGTGCCGGTCCTGCCGCTCGCGCTCGCCTACGCGACCCGGGCGGTGAGCGGTGTCGAGATCCACCCGGCGGCGAGCCTCGGTGCCGAGCCGTTCATCGACCATGGCTCGGGCGTGGTGATCGGCGAGACGGCCGAGGTCGGCGACCGGGTGACGATCTACCAGGGTGTGACGCTCGGCGGTACGGGCTTCGCGCGCGGGAAGCGACACCCGACGGTCGGCGACGACGTGACGATCGGCTCCGGCGCGAAGCTGCTCGGGCCTATTACCGTCGGCTCGGGCTCGAAGATCGGCGCCAACACGGTCGTCATCGAGGACGTTCCGGCCTCGTCGACCGTGGTCGGGAACCCGGGCCATCCGGTAAGGGTGGAGGGCCGCCGCCCTGAGGGCCCCGACGCCGACTGGGTGCACCTGCCCGACCCGATCGCCGACGCCATGAAGGCGCTCTCGGAGCGGATCGGCATGCTCGAGAAGCGCCTCGCCGAGCTCGACGGCAAGCCCGCGGAGGGCGAGGTCCGCGAGCTCCGCCGCGACCGCGGGCCCTCCACGGCCGGCGGATAGCGGCGCCGTCACGGGCCACGGCTATCTTCAGTCCGTGGAGGCTGAAGCTCGACCCCTGACCCCCGGCGCGTCGCAGCTCGAGCGGCTGCTCGCTGACCTGAACCCGCCGCAGCGAGAGGCCGTCGAGTACGGGGAGGGCCCGCTCCTGGTCCTGGCCGGCGCAGGCTCGGGGAAGACCCGCGTGCTCACACACCGCATCGCATACCTGCTCGCGAGCGGTCAGGCGCGCCCGAGCGAGATCCTGGCGATCACGTTCACGAACAAGGCGGCGGGCGAGATGAAGGAGCGCGTCGCGCAGCTAGTCGGGGGCGTCTCGCGCGTGATGTGGGTGATGACGTTCCACTCGGCCTGCGCCCGGATCCTGCGCGCGGAGGCCGAGCGTCTGGGCTACAAGCGCGCCTTCACGATCTACGACGAGGCCGACTCGATCCGGATGATCAAGCGCTGCCTGGAGGAGCTCGAGCTCGACCCGAAGCGGTTTCCGCCCCGCGCCGTGAAGTCGCAGATCTCGCAGGCCAAGAACACCCTCACCGACGTCGAGGCTTACCGCGAGGCACAGGGCGGGTTCTTCGAGCGGACGGTCGCCGACGTCTTCCAGATCTACGAGCGGCGGATGCGCGAGGCGAACGCGATGGACTTCGACGACCTCCTCGCGCGGACGGTCGACCTGCTGGAGCTGTTCGACGACGTGCGCGACCGGTACCGCCGCGCCTTCCGCTGGGTCCTGGTCGACGAATACCAGGACACCAACAGGGTTCAGTACCGGCTGCTCCGCCTTCTCTCCGACGAGCACCGGAATCTGACCGTCGTTGGGGACGATGACCAGTGTCTCGTCGCCGGAACCTCGGTGACGATGGGCGACGGATCGAAAAAGGCCATAGAGCGCCTTCGTCCGGGCGACGAGGTGATGTCGTGTTACGGGAGCGGTGATTTTCGACCTGCGGCCGTGACCGGCGTGTACGGCGCTCGCGAGAAGGCGGGCATCGCAATCACGACCCGTGGCGGCCGCCGACTGGTCAGCACGCCAGAGCACATGCATTTCGCGGGCTACCGGCGGGGGACGACGCCGCAAATGCATATCGCCTATTTGATGTGGAGACGCGACCGAGGCTTCCGGGTGGGAACGACACGCGTCTACACCGATGCAGCGGGGAAGCCCGTGATGGGCATCGGTGAGCGATGCCGGGGCGAGAACGCAGACGCCGTGTGGGTCATTTCAACCCACGAGACCGAGGTGCTGGCCCGTGCTGCGGAAACTCTGCTGTCCCTGAGGTACAGGCTCCCGACCATTCCCTTCAAGGCTCGGCTCAACCATCCCGAGGATCGAAGCCTCGTTGGAAATCAAGAGCTCATCGACTCGATCTTCGATGAGATCGACAGCGACAACGGTGGCAAGCGGCTCCTCGCCGACGAGGGCCTGAGCATCCAGCATCCGCATTATCAGCCTGCAAGCTTTGAGGGAAGGCGCCGCGTCCTGACATTGACCCTCTGCGGAGAACAACGGAGAAACACGCCTATGCACCGGGTGAGCGTGTTCGGGAGCGATGGCCGAGCGCGAGAGAGGCTGGAGCGCGCTGGCATGAGTGTTCGCCCGGCGAGAGCCGGAGGTGATTCGTGGCGGTTCGAGACCGCGCTCAAGGATTTCGGTGCCGCGGTTCGCCTCGCGAGCGAAGTCGACGACACGATCGGGATCGATTTCCGTTGTCAGGGGCGATTTGGGCCACGTCAGGCCGGTCGTGCGGTTGGTAGCTCATTGCCGTGCATTCCGGCGGCTTCGGTCCGGCCCGGTATGGCGATGTTTGCGGATGACGGCAGCTACGACGTCGTTGAACGCGTCGAACGGACAGAGATCGCAGAAAGGGTCTACGACATCAACGTCGAGGGAACCCACAATTTCATCGCCAACGGGCTCATCACCCACAACTCGATCTACTCGTTCCGGAACGCCGACATCCGGAACCTCCTCGAGTTCGAGCGCGACTTCTCAGACGCGACAGTCATTCGGCTGGAGGAGAACTACCGCTCTACGGGCACGATCCTCGACGCCGCCAACGCCATCGCGGCGAACAATCGCGAGCGGCTCGGCAAGCGCCTGTGGACCGGCGCCGGCCGTGGCGAGCCCGTGCGCGTCGCCGAGCTCGCCGACGAGCACGAGGAGGCCCGCTACGTCGCCTCCGAGGTCGAGCGCCTCGCCACCGACGAGGGCGTGCCGCGGGACCGCATCGGCGTGCTCTACCGGGTGAACGCGCAGAGCCGCGTCCTCGAGGACACGCTGGTGCGCTTCGAGGTCCCCTACCAGGTGATCGGCGGCTCGAAGTTCTACGACCGGGCGGAGATCAAGGACGCGGTGGCCTATCTGAGCCTAATCGCGAACCCGGCGGACTCCGTCGCCTTCGCGCGCATCGTCAACTCGCCGCGGCGCGGGATCGGCGAGCGGACCAGAGGGCGGGTGCTCTCGCACGCGAACACCATCGGCGCCGACGTCTGGGATGCGTTCAGCGACCCCGAGCGGGTCCCGGGGCTCGGGGCCGCGGCGGTGAAGTCGCTGCGCCGCTTCGCCGACGTGATGGCGGGGCTGCGCGAGCGTGCGGACGCGGACCGCCGCGTCGTGGGACTCCTCGAGGCCGTTCTCACCGAGAGCGGATACCTCGAGGCCCTGGAGGCCGAGAGGACGATCGAGGCGGAGGGCCGCGTCGAGAACCTCTCCGAGCTCGTGGGGGTCGCGCGCGAGTTCGACGCCAACCGCGAGGTGGAGGGGCCGTCCGAGCAGCGTCCCCTCGAGGAGTTCCTGGCCCAGATATCGCTGCTCTCCGACCAGGACTCCATGCGCGAGGCCGAGAGCCTGGTGACCCTGATGACGCTCCACAATGCGAAGGGCCTCGAATTCGACGCCGTGTTCCTCATCGGGTGCGAGGAGGGGCTCTTCCCGCACTCACGCTCCATGGAGGAGGGGAACCTCGAGGAGGAGCGCCGCCTCTGCTACGTCGGTCTCACTCGCGCGCGAGAGCGCCTCTACCTCACGTGCGCGCGCCAGCGGCGGATCTTCGGCGGGCAGGGCTATGCGCTGCCGTCCCGCTTCCTCTCCGAGCTTCCCGACGAGCTGGTGGAGCGCTACGCGACGGCGCCGAAGACCGGATGGATGGGCGCCTCCATCGGCGCCGGCACAGGCCCTGCGGCGCCGCCGCGAAAGGAGCCCCGCGCGCCGGTGGCGGAGCTCGGCGTGGGCGATGACGTCGTCCACGCGAGCTTCGGCGAGGGTGTGGTGACGGCCGTCGAGCCCGGCTCCGTTGTCGTGGTGCGATTCGCCGGCGAGGGGGCGGAGCGGAAGTTGATGGCCGACTACGCCCCGCTCCGCAAGGTGGGCTGAGCGGTGCCGGCCACGGTGATCGACGGCAAGACCGTCGCCGCCCGGGTCCGGGAGCGCGTCGCCGCGGGTGTCCGCGACCTGGCCGCGGCACACGAAGGCCGGGTGCCCGGGCTCGCCACCGTTCTCGCCGGCGACGACCCGGCCTCCGAGGTCTACGTGACGAGCAAGCGCCGCCTCACCGAAGAGGTGGGGATGCGGTCGGTCCACCACGAGCTCGCCGCGGATGCCTCACGGGCTGAGCTGCTCGAGCTCGTCGTGCGCCTCGGTGCCGACGACGACGTCGACGGGATCCTCGTCCAGCTGCCGTTGCCCGACCAGCACGACCAGGACGAGGTGATCGCCCGCATCGACCCGGCCAAGGACGTGGACGGCCTCACCGCGACGAGCGCCGGCCTCCTCGCCCAGGGCCGTCCGGGGCTCGTCCCCTGCACGCCGCGCGGCGTCGTCGAGCTCCTTCGCGATGCCGGCGTCGAGCTCACCGGCGCTGAGGCGGTGATCGTGGGGCGCTCGATCCTCGTCGGCCGGCCGCTCGCCTCGCTGCTGCTCGGCGAGAACGCCACGGTCACCGTGTGCCACTCCCGCACGGCGGACCTCGCGGCCGCCTGCCGGCGCGCCGACGTCCTCGTGGCCGCCGTGGGCTCGCCGCTTCTCGTCGGCGCCGAGATGGTGAAGCCGGGGGCGGCGGTGATCGACGTCGGCACCAATCGAACCGACGACGGGCTCGTGGGCGACGTCGACTTCGAGGCCGTCAGCCAGGTCGCGGGAGCGATCACCCCCGTGCCCGGCGGCGTCGGCCCGATGACCATCGCCATGCTCCTCGACAACACGCTCGAGGCCGCCAGCGCTCGCTGGACGTAGGGCCTACACCCCATTCACATCTGACCGAACCCGGGTATAGGCTGCCGCTGCGCCTACGGCGCCCAACGATCGAAAGCAGAATCCCGACGCGGGGGAGACGAATGGACCTGACTCGAGTCAAGCAAGGGGAGCGGATCGCCGGAATCGCAGCGATTCTCTTCATCATCGACATGTTCTTGACCTGGTGGAGCGCCAGTGGCGGAGGCGTTGTCTTCGGCCAGACGGTCTCGATCTCCGCCGACTTCAACGCCTGGCAGCCATCTGACTTCATGGACATCATCTGGTTCATCAGCGCCCTGAGCGGGCTGGCGGTGTTCCTGATGGCCGCGAACAACGTCGCCCTCAACATGCCGGTTGCGATGAGCGCGGTCGCGACCGGGCTCGGCGGCCTGTCGACGCTGCTGATCCTCTACCGGATCATCGACCCGCCCTACAGCCTCGACCGCAGCTACGGCGTCTTCCTCGGCCTCATCCTCATGGCCGCGATGACCTACGGCGCCTACGCGACGATGCAGGAGGAGGGCGCGAGCTTCAGCGCCGGTGGCGGTGGCGGTGGAACTCGCCGTCCTCCGCCTCCGCCTCCACCGCCACCCCCGTCCGCGCCGCCCTCCGCGTAGGCCGGCAAGCCCGGGCCGCGAGCTCGGGAGGAGAGGTTGCAGCGAAACGGCCGCCTTCGGGCGGCCATTTCGCCGTGGGTCGAGGGACGGGTCAGCGAAGGGGGACGAGCCGAGGCCTCGTCCCAAGCCGTCCTGGGTTGACCCCTCAGGAGAGGGTGAAGTCAGGACAGCCTCGCCAATCTCGCCGCCGCCACGACGTCCTCACTGCCCGGAAGCACCGCTACGCCAAGCGCTCCGCCATCTGCCGGGCGACCCGCGAGGCCATCGCGATGATGGTCATCATCGGGTTGACGCCGATCGAGCTCGGCAGAAGGCTGCCGTCGGCGACGTAGACGCCGTCGGCTCCGTGAAGCGCTCCGTCCGTGGCGACGACTCCGCGCTGTGAGTCGGCGTCCATCCGCGCCGTTCCCATCGGGTGGAACGCCTCGAGGCGCAGCCGGGAGGAGGGCGGGGGAGAGTCCTCGAGCCGCCCGATGTCGTCGCGCTCGACGGTCGGCAGCCCGGAGATCTGGGGATAGACCTCTCGCGCGCCCGCGGCATAGAAGAGCTCGGCTGCCTTGGCGATTCCGAAGCAGAGCGTCTCCGCGTCGTCGCGCCGGAGGCGGTAGGTGACGCGCAGCGATCCGTCGCTCGCCAGGCGCACCCGCCCCGATGAGCGGTCGGAGAGATGCACCCCCGTGGAGGCGATCCGGTCATAGCCGAGCACGCGGCGCTGGTGCTCCGCGCCCGTGCCGGGCAGCCACTGCCCGCCGAAGGCCAGGGGCGTGAACGTCGCCTCGAGCAGGAGCCTGCGGTCCTCCCATTCGGTGACGCCATAGCTCTGCATAACGCCCTCCCAGCCGCGGACCTCCTCGTCGAACCGCGCGCCCACCCAGCAGGCGGGATGGATCCTGAGGTGCCGGCCGAGATGCCCGCCTGGGGACCGGAACCCGGATCGCAAGAGGAGCTCGGGCGTGCCGAACGCCCCGCCGGCGAGAACGACGGCGCGGCGCGGGCGGACGGTGAGCATGCGAGGGGGACGGGCGGGCTCCCCCTGCGGCCAGACGGCACATTCCAGGGACGGCGTCCCCTTGCGGGCGAAGGTGATGCGCCGGACGTCGACCCCCGCCCGCACACGAGCGCCGGCCGCCACCGCCCGCGGCAGGTACGACACGTGCATCGCCCGCTTGGCGTCGAGCCGGCAGCCCAGCGGGCAGGAGCTGCATTGCTCGCAGCTCCCCGCGTTCCGTCGCAGCGGCTCGTGAGCGACCCCCATCGCCTCCGCCGCCTCGCGCAGGAGCTGGCCGTTTCGGCCCATCCGCTCCGGGTCCACGGGGGTGACGGCGAGCATTTCCTCGGCCCCGGCGTAGTCGTCGTCGAGCTCGGCCGCCCAGGCGATTCCATGGTCCGCGGCCCAGCGCCCGAGAACCGGATCGGGCGCCCGGAAGCACGTCCCGGAGTTGATTACGGTCGTCCCGCCCACCGCGCGGCCGACGGGCGTCGGGATCGCGGGCCGACCCTCGCATACGGTCAGTCCGCCGTCGCGGTAGAGGGCGCGTAGCGCGGCGATCGGCTCCTCCGGATAGCTCGAGGCGTCCAGGTATGGGCCGGCCTCGAGGACGACGACGTCAAGGCCCGCCTCGGCGAGGACCGTGGCCGCGACGGCCCCGCCGGCGCCCGATCCCACGATCGCGACGTCGCATTCCTCGGAGTCGTGGGGGGGTGTCAGGTCGCCCAGGGGTTCGGCGACGTCGCGCGGCGGAAGCCGATCGTCCTCCGCGATTCCGCAGTCGGCCTTCCACCCCACGGCCGCTTGCACGCGCGGATCGTTCCCGAGCCCGAGGCCGGTCAGGACCTTCATGAAGAGCAGGAGGTCGCGGACGAGCGCGGAGCCGGACTCGTCGAGCTTCGCGAGCAGCTCCTGGCGTGCGGTGAGGCTCGAGGGCGAGAAGCGCCACGGGAATGGGAGCCATTCCAGGGCCCTCAGCGCGAGCCCGATCCGCCGCACAGTGCGGTTCGGCGCGCCGTGCAGGTACTCGGCGATCGCGGCCCCGACGTCGACCCGTTGCGGATCGGGCTCGGGCGCATCGGGCCCGAGGGCCCCGGGCAGCCCGTCGACGCCCGGCGCCATCGCCTCCGCGAACGCGCGCAGGGTCCGAAGCTCAGCGGCGCGAAGCCCCGGCGCGCGCCTTCAGGAGGGCGCCGCAGGCTCGCCGACCCGGCCGGCCAGCCACCAGATGAAGAGCGCCGCGCCGACGAGGAATCCGTCGACGAGGAAGTTGAGGAGGTACGCGAAGATCTCCTGATCGAAGACGTAGAACCCGAGCGCCGACAGCGACGAGGCGGCCTTTCCCGCCGCGAGCACGAGGAGTAGCGGCCGGTAGCGGACGACATCGAGGGAGGCGACGATGCAGATCCCCGTGATCACGACCATGTAGGCGAACGCGAGCGCTAGCCAGAGCTTCTCGTCCGACGGTGGTGGGGTGGCGAAGCTGCCGATCTCGTCGCCGAGATCGGCGAGGGTGTCGAGCACGCCGTTCGGCGCGGCGATGAAGAGGACGCCGACGACCGCGAACGAGGCGGCCAGCAACCGCAAGCTGGCGACGGCGAGTCTCTCGGCGGCAGCCCCCGTCACGTCAACGGGATGTTCGCGCGCGGCCGAGAATCTGGGCTCCTCGGTCGTGCCGCGCGCTCACCGGTGGGATCCTAGTATCCGCGGCGTGATCGACCGCGAGCAGGTCCTCCACGTCGCGCGCCTCGCGCGGCTCGAGCTGAGCGGCGAGGAGCTCGACCGCATGGAATCGGAGCTGGGCTCGATCCTCGAGGCGATCGAGCGTATCTCCGAGCTCGACCTCGCTGGGACCGAGCCGACCTCGCACGTGGTGGCGCTCGAAGACGTGCTCCGAGCCGACGAGCCGCGCCCCTCGACCGACCGCGAGCGCGTGCTCGAGCTCGCCCCCGACGCCGCCGACGGCGGCTTCCGCGTCCCGTCGCCGCAGGCATGAGATGAGGTGCTTTCGGGCCGAAACGTGCGTGTCGGGCGGCGGAGCCGCCTCAAGAGATTGAGCGAGCTTCGCAACCTGACCGCGGCGGAGCAGATCCGCCGCATCGCGACGGCCGAGCTGTCGTCGGCAGAGTGCTTCGAGGTTTGGGCCGGCGCCGCCGCGGAGGACGAGCTCGGCGCGTATCTCTGGCGGGCCGAGCCCGCGACGGCGGCCGACCCCTCGGGCACGCCGCTCGCCGGTGTCCCGGTGGCCGTCAAGGACATCTTCTGCACGGAGGGGATCCCGACGACCGCCGGCTCCCGCATTCTCGAGGGCTTCGCCCCGACCTACACCGCGGCGGCGGTGGAGCGCCTGGCCAAGGCTGGCGCGCCGCTCCTGGGCAAGACCAACATGGACGAGTTCGCGATGGGCTCGTCGAACGAGAACTCCGCCTACGGACCCGCTCTCAACCCGTGGGACACCAAGCGCGTTCCCGGCGGTTCGTCGGGTGGGTCTGCGGCCGCGGTGGCCGGCCGGCTGGCGCCCTGGGCGATCGGCACCGACACGGGCGGCTCCATCCGCCAGCCGGCCTCGCTCTGCGGCATCGTCGGGCTGAAGCCGACCTACGGAGCGATCTCGCGCTACGGCATGATCGCCTTCGCCTCCTCGCTCGACCAGTGCGGCCCGCTGACCCGCGACGTCACCGACGCCGCGCTCCTGCTTCGGGCGATGGAGGGCCGCGACGCCTGCGACTCGACCTCCGCAGGCATCGAGGGCGGCGTCGAGCTTCCCTCGCGAGTGGACCTGAGCGGCCTTCGCTTCGGCGTCCCCCGCGAGCTCTCGACCGATGCCGAGGGCATCGAGGCCGGCGTCACCGAGACCTTCGAGCGGACCGTCGCCCTCGTGCGCGACCTCGGCGGTGAGGTTGACGAGTGCGAGCTGCCCCACGCCGAGCACGCCCTCTCCGCCTACTACGTGCTTGCGCCGGCGGAGGCGTCGGCCAACCTCGCCCGCTTCGACGGAGTCCGCTACGGGCTGCGGGTGAGCGGCAACGGCGATCTCGGCGGCATGTACGAGCGCACCCGGTCGGAGGGCTTCGGTGCCGAGGTGAAGCGGCGCATCATGCTCGGCACCTACGCGCTCTCGGCCGGCTACTACGACGCCTACTACGGGCAGGCCCAGCGGGTGCGGACGAAGATCTCCGAGGACTTCGCAACCGCCTTCGAGCGGTTCGACTACCTGCTCACGCCCACGTCGCCGACCGTGGCATTCGAGCTCGGCGCGCGCACGGAGCGGCCCCTCGCGATGTACCTCTCCGACTACTGCACGGTCCCGATGTCGCTCGCCGGCATCCCGGCGATCTCGATTCCGGCCGGCCTCGCCGAGCCCGACGGCGGTGGGCCGGAGCTGCCCGTGGGCCTGCAGATCTGTGGTCCCGCATTCGGCGAGTCCGGCCTTCTCGACGCGGCGTACGCGCTCGAGGCGGCAATCGGCTTCAAGGGGCGACCGAATGGCTGACTGGGAAGCCGTCATCGGCCTCGAGATCCACGTCCAGCTCGCCACCCGCACGAAGATGTTCTGCGGCTGCGCGCTCGCCTTCGGCGACGAGCCCAACATCCACACCTGCCCGATCTGCCTCGGCCATCCGGGCGTGCTGCCCGTGACCAACGAGCGCGCGGTTCGGTACGGGATCGAGATCGGCCTCGCGCTCGGCTGCGAGATCGCCCCGCGGTCGATCTTCCACCGCAAGAACTACTTCTATCCTGACAACCCGAAGGGCTATCAGATCAGCCAGTACGAGATTCCGCTCGCGAGCGGCGGCCGGCTGGCGGACGTGCGGATACATCGCGTCCATCTCGAGGAGGACGCGGCGAAGCTCGTGCATGCCTCGGAGTCGGGGCGCATCCACGGATCCGGCTCCTCGCTGGTCGACTTCAACCGCGCCGGGACCCCGCTGGTGGAGATCGTCACCGAGCCGGACATCCGCGGCGCGGCCGAGGCTCGCGAGTGGGCCCAGCTCCTGCGGGCGACGGTCAAGGGCATCGGCGCGTCCGATGTGAACATGGAGGAGGGGAGCCTCCGCGTCGACGCGAACGTCTCGCTGCGCCCCGCCGGGTCGGAGGAGCTCGGCACCAAGACCGAGCTCAAGAACATGAACAGCTTCCGCTTCCTCGAGCGCGGCATCGAGGCCGAGCTCGCGCGTCAGGCCTCGATACTCGAGGGTGGGGGCGTGGTCGAGCAGGAGACGCTGCACTTCGACCCGAGCGACGGCTCGCTCACGCCTCTCCGCTCGAAGGAGTACGCCCACGACTACCGCTACTTCCCGGAGCCCGACCTCGTGCCGCTGGCGCCGAGCTCAGAGACGATCGAGGGGATCCGCGCGGACCTGCCCGAGCCTCCGTCCGCGCGACGCGAGCGGTACGCGAGCGACCTCGGGCTCGCCGAGGCGGCCGCGAACCAGCTCGCGTTCGACTCGGAGTTGGGCGCCTACTTCGAGGCCGCCCTGCCGGCGGCCGGCGACGCGCCGGCGCCTTCGGTGGCGAGCTGGGTGACGGGCGAGCTCGTGGCGCGCCTGCGAGAGGCCGGCGGGGACGTTGCTCCGGCCGACTCGAAGGTCGAGCCGGAGGCGCTGGGGAAGCTCGTCGCGATGCGGGCTGGGGGGGAGCTCACCTCGGGCAGCGCGAGGCAGGTCCTCGCCGCGATGGTCGGCGAGGGGGGCGATCCGGCTGCCATCGCCGAACGCGACGGCCTGCTGGGCGCCTCCGGCACGGCGGAGCTCGAGCCGATCATCGACGCGGCCATCGCCGCCAATCAGGAGGCGGCCAAGAAGGTCCGCGCCGGCAACGAACGGGCGATCGGCCCGATCGTGGGAGCCGTGATGCGCGGGGCGAAGGGACGGGCCGACGGCGACGAGGTCACGCGCCTCATCCGCGAAAAGCTGGGCCTCTAAGCCGCCGAACGTCCCTCGCTGGGGGGTATACACGGCACTCCGGGACGTTCACGGCTTTGTCGGCTTGTAACAGGTTGTTACAAGGTGCTACCGTAGGCGCATGGCTTGGGATGTGGTCATAGCCGGCGGAGGATTCGGGGGAGCGCACGCCGCACGCCGCCTGGAGCGCCTGCTGCCCAAGCAATCGGCGCGCCTCGTCCTCGTCAACGACGTCAACTTCCTGCTCTACACGCCGTTCCTGCCGGAGGCGGCGGCGGGCACGCTCGAGCCGCGCCACGTCGTCACGCCGCTTCGCGACATCCTCAAGCGCACGTACCTCCGCCTTGGCGCCGTCACCGCGCACGACCCGGCGGCGCGGACCGTGGAGATCACCGACCACGCCGGAGAGGTCACGGAGCAGCGCTACGACCAGGTCCTGCTCGCGCTTGGCTCGGTCTCGCGCCTCCTGCCCGTCCCCGGCCTCGAGCACGCGATCGGCTTCAAGAGCCTCGCCGACGCGATCTGGCTTCGCAACCACGTGATCGAGACCCTCGAAGCGGCGAACGC
This sequence comes from uncultured Actinomycetes bacterium, assembly GCA_963841455.1. Lineage (GTDB taxonomy): Bacteria > Actinomycetota > Thermoleophilia > Solirubrobacterales > 70-9 > JAWVFM01. The sequence goes on along the minus strand of CAWJCU010000006.1, from coordinate 52,344 downwards.
CAGCGAGGACCCCGAGCGTCGCCAGATGCAGCTCACGTACGTCTTCGTGGGCGGGGGCTACGCGGGCCTCGAGGCGCTGGCCGAGCTGCAGGACTTCGCGGCCGACGCGATGGACCGCTACCCGCGCGCCCGCCTTCAGGGGATGCGCTGGATCCTCGTCGAGGCCGCCGATCACGTGCTCCCCGAGATCGACACGAAGCTCGCTGACTACGCCGTCCGCGAGCTTCGCGGCCGCGGCATCGAGGTCCGTCTCGGCACCCGCCTCGACTCGCTCGAGCCCGATGCCGTGACGCTCTCGACGGGCGAGCGCATCCCGACGAGGACGATGGTGTGGACGACGGGCGTCGCGCCGCATCCGAGCCTTCGCGAGCTGGCCGTCCCGCTCGACGAGAGCGGTCGCGTGGTGGTGGACCGCGAGCTTCGCGTTGCGGGGATGGACGGCGTTTGGGCCATCGGCGACGGTGCGGCCGTGCCTGACCCGTCGGCCGCGTACGCGAAGCCCTGCCCGCCGACCGCGCAGCACTCGATCCGCCAGGGCAAGACTGCCGCGCGGAACATCGCCGCCGAGCTCGGCATCGGCTCCGGCGGTCCCTTCACCTACCGCAACCGTGGCGCGTTCGTGAACCTGGGGCGGTACAAGGCTGTCGGGCGCCTCGGCCCGTTCACCTTCTCGGGCTTCCCCGCGTGGTGGATGGCTCGGACCTACCACATGAGCCAGATCCCCGGGGCCGCGCGGAAGGCCCGCGCGGTGGTCGACTGGACCGTCGGCCTCCCCTTCGCGCGGGACGTCGCCGAGGTCGGCTCGATCGGCCACCCGCGCCCGCTGCGGGCCGAGGAGTACGCGCACGGCGGCTCACACAGGCCCCTGCCGTAGGCCTGCCGCCACAATGGTCGGATGGCCGGTGGCGCCTACGTCATCATCGCTCTTTTCTTCGGGCTCGCGACGGGGATCGTCGGGCGCACCAAGGGCAGCTCGTTCTTCATCTGGTTCCTGATCGGCTGCGTGGTCCTCGTGTTCGGGCTGATCGCGGCGTTCCTGCAGCGCCCCGAGCAGGCCGAGCCGGAACGGCGCTGTCCGCGGTGCGGCGCCGTGCACAAGCTCTACGTCCAGGTCTGCCGGCGCTGCGGCGAGGACCTCTACCTGCCCGACCCGTCCGAGGTGCGGCATCCGGGTACGCGGACCGGGTGATAGAACTCGGCTGGCCGGGCATTCAACCCGGCAGGGGTACCGACGAGGAGGTTCAGCTTGAGGCGGGCCAGGACGACGGCGATGGCGGCGACCCTCGCGGCGGTAGCCGTCGGCGCGGGCATCATTACCTCGAGCGGCGCGGCCGCCACCCGAGCCCGCAAGGTGGTCGACTCGACCCCGCCGGCAGCGACCGCCAAGCGCGACCGCGGCGAGGCCCGCGGCGCGGTTCGGTTCTCGGTCGTACTCGGCTGGCGTCGCGCCGCCGGCCTCAAGGCCTTCGACGCAGCGGTCTCCGACCCGTCGAACGCCGCCTACGCCCACTATCTGAGCCCTTTGCAGTTCCGTCAGCGGTTCTCACCGACGGGCGCGGACGTCGCGGCCGTCAAGCGCTTCCTTCGCCAGGGCGGGTTCAGCGTGGGAAGCACCTCGAAGGCGCGGATGCTCGTCCACGCGACGGGCAGCGTCGCGCAGGCTGAGCGCGCCTTCAACACCGACCTTCGCACCTACCGCATCGGCGGGCACACCTTGATCGAGGCGGCGAAGCCGGTTTCGGTGCCGGCCTCGCTGGCCGGCCGCGTGGTGGGGGTCAACGGCCTGAACGAGGCCCTGGCGCGGCCCCTGGCGCAGAAGGCGCCGCCGCCGCCGGTGTTCCTGCAGGCGAAGCCGTGCTCGAAGTTCTGGGCGCAGCGCTTTACGGTCAACCAGCCACGGGCCTACGGCCAGCAGCAGCCCTGGATCGTCTGCGGCTACGCCGGCGCACAGATGCAGGACGCGTACGACGTCGGATCGAACATCGCGCTCGGCAACGACGGCTCGGGCGAGACCGTGGCGATACTCGACGCGTTCGCCTCGCCCACGATCGAGGAGGACATCCAGACCTACTCGCAGAAGCACGGCCTGCCGCCCGCGAAGGTGATGCAGACCGTCTTCAAGCCGTGCACGAGCCACTGCTCGATCGAGAACCAGCAGGGCTGGTACGGCGAGGAGACGCTCGACTTCGACGCCGTCCACACGATGGCGCCGGGAGCGACGATCCACTACTTCGGCGCCACCGACTCCGGCCCGGGCCTCGACGACGCCCTCGCGTCCATCGTCGACAACCACTCGGCTTCGATCGTCACCAACTCCTACGGGTTCCTCGGCGAGAACGTGGGCGTCTCGCAGATCAACACGCAGCTCCAGATCAACCAGGAGGCGATCGCCCAGGGGATCGGCCTCTACTTCTCCTCCGGCGACGGCGGCGACGAGAAGTCGACCCTCGGCTACATCACCACCGACTTCCCGGCCTCGAGCCCGTACGTGACTGCGGTCGGCGGCACGAGCCTCGGCGTCGGCCCGACGAACAACTACCGCTTCGAGACCGGCTGGGGCACCTTCCGCGCCGACGCGAAGAACGGCGCGTGGAAGCCGCACCAGCCCGGGGCCTTCTACTACGGCGGTGGCGGCGGAACCTCGCGGCTGTTTACCGAGCCGACCTACCAGGCCGGCGTCGTGCCGACCTCGCTCTCGGATCGCTACGGCGGCCACGGGCGAGTCGTGCCCGACATCTCGATGGACGGGGACCCGACAACGGGGCTCGCGGTCGGCCAGACCCAAACCTTCCCGAACGGGAAGGTGAAGTACGCCGAGGCCCGCTACGGCGGCACGAGCCTCTCCTCGCCGCTGTTCGCCGGCGTGATGGCGCTCGCCGACCAGCAGGCGGGCTTCGCCCACGGGTTCGCGAACCCGGCGCTCTACGCGCTCAACGGCACGGCCGCCTACCGCGACGTCCTGTCGTCACCGACTCGCCTGGCGGCGGTGCGGCGCGACTTCGTGAACGGGGTCAACGCGTCGAAGGGCACCACGCTCAGCCTGCGCACGCTCGACATGGACTCGTCGCTTCGGACGACGGCCGGATACGACAACGTCACCGGCATGGGCAGCCCGCGCGGGAGCGCGTTCATCAACGCGCTCTCGGCGCCATAACTTGGGGGCGCCTGCGGCGCCCTTACACACTGCTTTCGGGGCTAAAGCCCCTCAAATCACGCCTTCCTAGCGGAGCCAGGTGCGCACGATCGCGTTCGCGAAGCCCACTCCGTAGCGCACGACGGCCGGCTTCTTCGAGTGGCCGTGGGCTCGGCTGGCCACGGTCACCGGCACCTCCTTCGCGGGGATCCCGCGCTTGATCGCCTCGATCATGAACTCGGAGGTGTGGAACTGCTCTTGGCGGAGGACCAGCTGGGGCAGCACGTCGGCGCGGACGGCCCGGTAGCCATTGGAGCAGTCGCTCACCTTCGTCCGGGTGATGAAGGAGACGAGCCGGTTGAAGAACACGATCCCCGCCTCACGGGCCGGGTGGTTGGGCTCGGCCTCGCCGAGCACGCGCGAGCCGTGCGCCACCGCGACCTCGCCCGAGACGACCGGCTCCACGAGGCGCCCCATCTCGGAGGGGAGGTGCTGACCGTCGGCGTCGAGAGTGACGACGATGGATGCCCCCGAGTCGGCGAGCAGGCGGTAGCCCGTGCGCAGCGCGGCGCCGCCGCCGCGGTTGATCACGTGGCGCGCCACCACCGCACCGTGGGCGCGCGCCACGTCGCTCGTCCCGTCGCGTGAGCCATCGTCGATCACGAGCGTCGCGGTCTCGATCCCGCACACCTCGGCCGGGATGGCGTCGAGGACGTCGCCGATGCTCTCCGCCTCGTCATAGGCGGGAACGAGGACCCCGACCCGATCGCGAAAGCGGTCGGGATGACCGGCGGTTCGGAACTCCTCCCAGGCGAGGCCCTCGAGCAGCGCGGAGAGCTCGCGGCTGATCCGTGACCCCTGCGAGAGCGCCCGCAGTACCAGGAAGAACAGGACGGCGACGGCGAGGATCACGACCCCGACGATGCGCGTGCCGTTCTGCCGCTTGAAGGAGAACGCGCTGAGCAGCGCGTCGAGGACCTCCGTACCGGAGACGATCGCGAGGCCGAGCGCGACGGCGAGCAGGATCAGCACGTCGACGTTCCGCAGCGAGCGGCGGCGCAGATCGCGAACGCGAACACGGCCACGGCCACGGCCAGGCCGGCGACGCGGATCGCCGTCAGCTCGGCGGGAAGATGCTCGCGAGGGTGGCCAAGGCAGGCGGAGGATAGGGCCGCCCCCCGGCCCGAATCGCACCTTGCGCTTCAGGAAGGAAGGGGCCCGACCGCATACCTGGAAAGCTTTAACCCGCCCCCCGGTCCGCTACCCTCGCCCGGCGATGCGCATCCTGATCCTGGGTGGCGACGGTTACCTGGGGTGGCCGACCGCGATGCGATTCTCGGCCCGCGGGCACGAGGTCGCCGTGGTCGACAACTTCTCCCGTCGCCGCTGGCATCTTCAGAGCTCCACCGATTCCCTGACCCCGATCGGCTCCCTCGAGGACCGGGTGAGCGCCTGGCGCGATCTCACGGGCAACGAGATCCAGGCCTTCGTCGGGTCGATCGAGGACGCCGAGTTCCTCGACGGCGTGCTCGCCGACACCCGTCCCGAGGCGATCGTCCACTACGGCGAGCAGCCCTCGGCGCCCTTCTCGATGCGCTCGCGGGCAGCTGCGATCGAGACCCAGCAGACGAACGTCATCGGGACGCTCAACCTCCTGCACTCGATTCGCGACCTCGTGCCCGACTGCCATCTCGTGAAGCTCGGGACGATGGGCGAGTACGGCACCCCCAACATCGACATCGAGGAGGGTTTCATCGAGATCGAGCACAAGGGGCGCAAGGACACGCTGCCGTTTCCGAAGATGCCTGGCTCGATCTACCACCTCTCGAAGGTCCACGACTCGCACAACATCCACTTCGCCTGCCGAATCTGGGGGCTGCGCTCGACTGACCTCAACCAGGGCGTCGTCTATGGCATCGAGACCGAGGAGTCCGCGGCCGACGAGCGGCTGGTGACGCGGTTCGACTACGACGAGTACTTCGGGACCGTCCTGAACCGCTTCTGCGTGCAGGCGGTCATCGGCCACCCGCTCACCGTGTACGGGGAGGGCGGCCAGACACGTGGCTTCCTCAACGTCCGTGACACGCTCCAGTGCGTCGAGCTCGCGGTGGCGAACCCGCCGGAGCTGGGCGAGTACCGGGTCTTCAACCAGTTCACCGAGCAGTTCTCCGTGGCCGAGCTGGCGGAGCTGGTCGAGCGATCCGCGGCCGAGGTAGGGATCGAGGTGGAGACAAAGCGCTACCCGAACCCTCGCATCGAGGCCGAGCGCCACTACTACAACGCCGCCAACACGAAGCTTCACGACCTCGGCCTGCAACCGCATCTCCTGGGCGAGGAGCTCGTCCGCTCGATGCTGGGCATCATCGGCCGCTACTCGGACCGGGTGATCGAGCGCGCGATCATGCCGACCACCCTCTGGAAGCCGGGCGAGCTCGAGGGGGAGCTGCCGCCGGCGACGAGTGAACCGACGGGTTCGTGAGCCCAAGAGCAAAGGCGAAGGGTGGTGCGAAGACGCGCGCCGAGCAGCGCGCAGAGCGCCGGCGGTCGATCATCGACGCGGCCCTGCGCATCATCGCCTCGCGCGGCCTGCCCGCGGTGACGCACCGCACGGTCGCCCGCGAGGCGAAGGTGCCCCTCGCGGCGACGACCTACTACTTCGCCTCCAAGAACGAGATCCTCGCCGAGGCACTCGAGTCGCTGTCGGCCGCCGAGGTCGAGCGCCTCTCGGACCTCACGTCGGAGATCATGACCGGCTCGAAGTCACAGGAGGAGGTGGCCGCGGCGCTCGGGAAGGCCCTGATTCCCGAGCCGGAGGAGGCGGAGCGCCGCTGGCTGGCGCAGTTCGAGATCTACGTCGAGGCGGCCCGCAACCCTGAGCTTCGCCCCGCCGTCCAGCGCTGGCGCGAGGCATTCGTGGGCCTCGCGGAATCGTCTCTGCGGGCCGTCGGCGCCCCCGACCCGGAACGCCGGGCCCCGATCGCGATCGCGGCCATCAACGGCATCCTCCTCGACCGTCTTCGCGGCGTGGGCGACGACCCCCAGCGGACGATGGCCACCCGCTTCAATGACCTGTTTGCCCTGCTCTTGAGCAGCTAAGGGGCCGTCCGTACACCATTTGCGGCGGGCTCCCGCTCGCCTCACATGCCTCTGCCGAGGCACTCTGTGTCTCGGCCCTACAATCCTTCTTCATGCGGGCCGCCGACGCTCTTTGTGAAGCGCTGAAGGCCGAGGGCGTGGAGCACGTCTTCGGCATCCCGGGGGGTGCCAACCTCCCAACCTACGACGCCCTGTACGACGCCGACCTCATCCACATCCAGGCGCGCCACGAGCAGGGCGCCGGCCACGCCGCCGAGGGCTACGCGAAGGCCTCGGGCCGGGTCGGAGTCGCGTTCGCGACCTCGGGCCCGGGCGCAACCAACCTCGTGACGGCGATCGCCGACGCGATGATGGACTCGGTCCCCACCGTCTTCATCACCGGCCAGGTCCGCACCGAGCTGATCGGGACCGATGGGTTTCAGGAGGCCGACGTCACCGGCATCACGCTGCCCGTCGTCAAGCACTCGTTCCTGGTGCAGGACCCGCGCCAGATCCCGGAGTACATCCACAAGGCGTTCCACATCGCCTCAACGGGCCGGCCGGGGCCGGTGCTCGTCGATGTGCCGCAGGACCTCTCGCGCGTCGACATCGAGTACGAGCCGGCTTCGGGCAGCCCGGACCTGCCGGGCTATAAGCCGCCCACCGAGGGCAACATCAAGCAGATCCGCGTCGCGGCGCGGGCGCTGGCGAACTCTCGACGCCCCGTGATCTACGGTGGGGGCGGCATCATCAACGCGAACGCCTCGGAGGAGTTTCGCGAGTTCTGCCTCTCCGACCGCTTCCCCGTGACACTGACCGTGATGGGGCTGGGCGCGTTCCCGGCGCCGCACGAGCAGTGGCTCGGGATGCTCGGCATGCACGGCACGCGCGCGGCGAACTACGCGATGGACGAGGCCGACCTGATCGTCGCCGTCGGCGCCCGCTTCGACGACCGCATCACCGGGCAAGCTCTCTGAGTTCGCGCCGCGGGCGAAGTTCGTGCACATCGACGTCGATCCCGCCGAGATCTCGAAGAACGTCGCCGCGCACATCCCGATCGTGGGCGACGCCGCCGACGTGCTCCCGAAGCTGCTTCACGAGTACCGCGCCACGGGCGCCGACCAGTCACGGCTCGACGAGTGGTGGGGCCGGATCAAGCAGTGGCAAGCGGACCACCCGCTCCGCTACGAGGACTCCTCCGACTCCGAGATCAAGCCGCAGCTGATGATCGAGGCCATGTACGAGGCCACCGGCGGCGACGCCATCATCACCTCGGACGTCGGCCAGCACCAGATGTGGGCGGCGCAGTACTACCACTTCGCCAAGCCACGCCGGTGGATCAACTCCGGCGGCCTGGGCACGATGGGCTTCGGCCTGCCGGCGGCGATCGGGGCCAAGGTCGCGAAGCCCGACGAGACGGTCGTGTGCCTCGCCGGTGACGGCAGCCTCATCATGGTCTGCCAGGAGATGGCGACGGCCGCTGTGCACGACATCCCCGTGAAGGTCTTCCTGATGAACAACGGGCACTTCGGCATGGTCCGCCAGTGGCAGGAGCTCTTCTGGGACGGCCGCTACAAGTCGGTCGAGATGGGGCCGAGCCCCGACTGGGTGAAGCTGGCCGAGGCGTTCGGCTGGACCGGCGATGCGCTGCGCCGACAAGGGCGAGGTCGCGGGAGCCATGCGCGCGGCGCTCGAGACCGACGGGCCCGTCCTCGTCGACGTCCAGGTGTCGAAGACCGAGAACTGCTTCCCGATGATCCCCGCCGGCGCGGCCGCCAGGGACATGGTGGGGTAGGGACTGATGGAAGCCGGCACCCCGGAGCTCGTCAAGCTCGAGGACCTTCAGGTCAGCTCGCGGGCTGACCGGCCGCAAGCACGTCCTCTCGCTCCTCGTCGAGAACAAGCCGGGCGTGCTCGCGCGCATCGCCGGGCTCTTCAGCCGGCGCGGGTTCAACATCGACACGCTCGCCGTCGGCCCGACCGAGGACCCAGAGATCTCGCGCGTGACGCTCACGGTCGACGGCGCGGTCCACCCGATCGACCAGGTGACGAAGCAGCTTCACAAGCTCGTCAACGTGATCAAGATCCGCGACATGGAGCCCGGACAGCACGGTCTCCCGGGAGATGGCGCTGTTCCGGGTCTCCGCTCCGGTGGAGAGCCGCGCGGAGATCATGCAGTTCGCCGAGATCTTCCGCGCCAACATCGTCGACGTGTCCCGCAAGACGATGACGATCGAGGTCACCGGCACCCAGGACAAGATCTCGAGCTTCGAGCGCATGGTCCGCCCCCACGGGCTGATCGAGATGGCGCGAACGGGCGAGGTCGCGATCATGCGGTCTCGCCGGCCCGAGAATCCTGACCCCGCCCCTCGATACCGCGACGCGCGGTCGCCCTCGGGGCGCGCTGCCGTCGAGGCCGGTCGAGGGCACGGCGGCTCGCCAGCGTCACCGTCGAGGTCGACCTTCCGGATCCCAGCGCCGCCGTCTTCGGCGCGCGCATGGCGGGCGATCGCTGGTTCTGCTGGGAGCAGCCGGAGCGAGGCGGCTTCGCGCTCGCGGCGCTCGGCACGGCCGCCGAGGTGGTCGCGCCGGGGCACGAGCGCTTCGCCGACGCCGCGCGGGCGTGCGCCGAGGTCACCCGGGGGCGGGTCGCCGACGAGCCCCACGGGCTTCCATCCGGAGCGGGCCGGTGTGGGTCGGCGGCTTCGCGTTCGCCCCCGCGGGGGCGAGTCCCCCGAGTGGTCGTCGTTCCCGCCCGGGCTCCTGATGCTGCCCGAGGTCTCGCTGCTTCGCCGCGACGGACGGACCTGGCTCACGCTCGCGACGACGACGGGGGGGACTCGGAGCGGGCGGTCGCCGCCTCGAGCACCGGCTCGCCTCGCTGGGCGCCGCGGCGCTGCCGATGGCCGACCCGCATCCGACGCGGAGCGTGAGCATCGCAAGCCGTCTCGCCCCCGACCGCTACGAGGAGGCCGTGGCGGGCGCGGTCGAGCGAATCCGGTCGGGCGCCATCGAGAAGGTGGTGCTGGCTCGGGACGTGGTGGTCGACGGCCCGGCGGCGCACGACGTCGCCTCGCTCTACGGCGGGATCCGCGAGCTCTTCCCGAGCTGCTTCTGCTTCTGCTGCGGCACGCCCGAGGGCGCTTCGTCGGCGCGAGCCCCGAGCTCCTGGTCCGCCGCGAGGGCGCCGGAGCGGCCACGGTGGCGCTGGCCGGCTCGACGCGGCGCAGCGCCGACCCGGCGGTCGACGATCACCTCGGCGAGCGGCTGCTGCGAAGCGCCAAGGACCGCTCCGAGCACGCCATCGTCGCCCGCCGGATCGAGCGGGCGCTGCGCCCGCACTCGATCTGGGTGCCTCGGAGCCGGAGCCGCAGGTCGTGCGGGTGGCGAACATCCAGCACCTCGCGACCCCGATCCACGCCCAGCTCTCCGATCCGCGCTCGGTCGTCGAGCTGGCCGGGCTGCTCCATCCGACGCCCGCTGTCGGCGGCGAGCCTCGCGAGGCGGCCCTCGCGGCGATCGCGGAGCTCGAGGACATGGACCGCGGCTGGTACGCCGGCCCGGTGGGATGGATGGACTCGAGCGAGGACGGCGAGATGTGCGTCGCGCTGCGCTCCGCCCTCCTGCGCGACCGCAGCGCGCACCTCTACGCGGGCGCCGGCATCGTCGCCGATTCGGACCCCGCCGCCGAGCTCGCCGAGACCGAGCTGAAGCTCGACGCGCTGCTCCCGCTCCTCGCCGGGCTGACGTATAGGGTTCGCGCCCGCCGCGCTCGGCGAGCCGGCGCGGAGTCTCGACGAGCGTCCGACGCGAAAGAGAGGGGCCGGATGAAGAAGCGGGTGCTGGCGACGCTCGGCTGCTGCGCGCTCGCGCTGGCGCGCCTGCGGTGGCAGCAAGCGATTCGACAGCTGAGCTCGGGGGTCGGCGACGGCCGCCTTCTGCGACAAGGTCAAGGAGATCAAGGCGCACCTTCAGAGCAGCCGTTCGCGAACGTCCAGCCCGACCGACGTGGAGGGCACCAAGGACGCCATTGACAAGTTCAGGTCCGAGATCGTCGAGCGTCGTCGATGCGTCGCCCGCCGAGGCCGAAGGCGGACGTCGACACCATCCAGGACCGCGATGGACGACTTCGCCACCGAACATCGCTGACGCTCAGACACCGCAGCGAGCTCGCGCAGGCGGGGCAGAGCTTCCAGGGCGACGCGGCGAACTTACAGTCGGCCGTCGGCAAGACTCAGGGCCTACACGAGCAAGAACTGCAAGTGCTGATGAGCTAGCGACGGCGCCTCGACGGCGGCCAGGCCGCGGCCTCGCCAGGCGGCGGCGAAGCTCCGCGTCGCGCCGGCGGTCGACCGGGACCTCGATCAACGAGGTCCCGGCCGCCGCCGCGTCGCGCCAGCTCGTCCAGGCGCTCCGACACGGTGATGGGCGATGCCGTGAAGCGCCGCGATCGCGGCGCCTCCAGCCCGACGGGCGTGCCGAACAGCGCCTCGAACTCCTCGCGCGTCGACCTGCTCCGCCTGCGGGAGGAGCTCGAAGATGCCGCCGCCGCCGTTGTCGAGGACGACGATCCGCACCGGCGCGCCGACCTGGCGAAGCGCTGCGAGGCCGTTCATGTCGTGGAAGAGGCCGAGGTCGCCGGTGACGATCCAGGTCGCCGCGCCGCTCGCCGCCGCCGCGCCGACCCCCGAGGAGACGAGGCCGTCGATGCCGTTGGCGCCGCGGTTGGCCAGGAAGCGGACCGCCGCGGCCCGGGGCGCAGGAACGACTCCTGGTCGCGGATCGGCATCGAGGAGGCCGTGTAGACGAGGTCGCCGTCGGCATAGAGCTCGCCGAGCGCGGTGTGGACGGCCGGCTCGCTCGGCGCTGCGAGTCGCTCGAGCTCGGCCTCCGCCGCCTCGCCGGCCGCCTCGTCCGCGCGGCCCTCCAGCGCGCGGCCCAGCCGCCGCGCTCGCCCTCGCTCCACCGCGCCGGCGAGGGCGCTCGCCAGGGCGATCGGGTCGGTACGGACGATGACCGACGGCCGCGCGGTCGGCTCGCTCCAGCCGAAGCCGGGATCGAAGACCACCTGCTGGCACCTCGCCGAGCCCCGCGAGCCAGGCGCGCAGCGCCTTGCTCGTCGGCATGTCCCCGAAGCGGATGATGAACTCGGGCTCCATGGCGTCGCGCCCCACGCGCGCGATGGCGTCGTAGGCCGAGATGACGAGGTCACGGTCGTGGGGTCCGAGGCGAAGCTGCGAGGTTGGCTCGGCGAGGATCGGGTAGCCCGCCGCCCGAGCGAGGGCCGCGACCGGCTCGGCCAGGGCCGGGTCGGGCTGGCGGCCGCAGACGATGAGGCCGCGAGGGTAGTCGCGGACGTGGCCGGCCATGCATCGTCCATGGCCGCCGTGCGCGGCGCCGGACCGCCGCCGCGCGGCACCGCCGTCAGGGGCCTCCCACCGCGGCCTTCGAGCGCGAGAGGCGAGGAGGCGGTGACGTCGTCGGGATGGGGCTCCGGCCCGAGCGGGTCGCGCCAGGCGAGGTTCAGGTGCACGGGCCCCGGGCGCGCGTCGCCGGCCGCCGAGGCGTAGGCGCGGCACGCGGCCGAGCGCAGGTGGAGCAAACCGGCGTCGTCGGCCTCGTGGGTCCCGACCTCGCAGAACCACCGCACCGCCGACCCGTAGAGCTTCAGCTGGTCGATCGTCTGACCGGCGCCGATCCCGCGCAGCTCGGGCGGCCGGTCGGCCGTGAGCACGATGAGCGGCACGTTCGACTCGTCGGCCTCGCAGACTGCGGGATGGAGGTTCGCGGCGGCCGTCCCCGAGGTGCAGAGCACGGCGACCGGCCGCGCGGTCGCCTGCGCAGCGCCCAGGGCGAAGTAGCCGGCCGAGCGCTCGTCGACGAGGACCCGGGCCTCGATCGCCTCCTCGCGCCAGAGGGCCAGGGCCAGCGGCGTCGACCGCGAGCCGGGCGCGATGACCGCGTCGCGAACGCCCGCACCGCGCGAGCTCCTCGACGAAGGCCGACGCGAGCGCGGTGTTGCGGTTGGTGGGGTCCACGCCCGGAACGCTAGTCGCCGCGCCTACAGCCGCGCTCGCTCGAGCGCCGCCTCGTCGATCTCGACGCCGAGGCCGGGCCCGGCGGGCAGGTGGAGGAATCCCTCGCGGAGCTCGCATTCGGTCGACGCGATGGTGGCCGCGAAGAGGAGCTGGGTTGCCAGGCCATGGGCGAGCCCGCCCTCGCGGGCGGGCGAGGACCTGAGCCAGGTGGGCCGCGGCCGCGATGCCCACGGGGCCATCGAGCGCGCTCGACAGGTAGACGGGAAGCACGCCGGCGATGCGCCGCGCGGGCCCGACGCCGCCGACCTTCGCGAGCTTCACGGTCGCCAGGTCGCACGCGCGAAGGCCGACGCGCCCGCACGGCATCGTCGGACGTCGCGACGCTCTCGTCGGCGGCGATCGCGACGGTCGTCCGCGCGGTCACCGCGGCCAGCTCGTCGAGGGTCGCGGCGGGTTGCTCGGCGAGCTCGATGCCGTGACGCTCCATCGCCGCGAGCCTGCGCGACCGCGCCGTCGACCGACCAGGAGCCGTTGGCGTCGACCCGGATCCGGGCGTCGGGCCCGACCGTGCTGCGCACCGCCTCGACCTGCGCCGACGTCCCCGAGCGTCCCAACCTTCAGCTTGAAGGCCGTGAAGCCGAGCCCGGCCCAGCGCTCCGCGTCCGCGGCGACCTGGCCGGGACCCCCGGCGGAGAGCGTGGCGTTGCATTCGACCGGGCGCCAGTCGTCCGCGCCGAGCAGGCTCCAAAGCGGCTGATCGAGGAGCTTCGCGGCGAGGTCGAGGCGCGCCATCTCGATCGCCGCCGCGGCGGGCGGCGACAGGCCCGGCGGCGAGCGGGCGGGCGCCCTCGTCGAGCGGCTCGGACAGGTCGAGCCCGACCAGCGCCTCCCCGGCGCCGCGGAGCTCCTCGACCACGCCGGACAGGGTCTGCGCCTCCCCGGAGGGTCATCGGCACCGCCTCGCCGAGACCCTCGAGCCCGCCGTCGGTCCGCACGCGCAAGAGAGCCATCTCGCGCCGGTGCAGGCTGCCGCGCGCCGTGACGTAGGGCTCGGCGAAGTCGAGGGCGAACGGGACGACGTCGACGGCCGTGATGCGCATCAGGCGGCGATCACCAGGCCCGCGGAGACGAGCAGGCTGAAGGCGCCGAGCAGCGCGCCCGTTCCGGCGAGCGCGCCGTTCAGCGCCGGCCCGTCGGTGCGGGTCATCACCGCGCGTGCGCCGGCCGAACCGCGAGCGGGGCCGACGCGAGGCCGAGCGCCGCCCACCAGGGCCCGCCGTCCAGCGCGAGCGGTGACGAGCAGCGCCAGGTACGCCGCCGCGATCAGGCCGAGGTAGAGGCCGCGGGCGCCCTCGCGGCCGATCCGAACGGCGAGCGTCCGCTTGCCGGCCCGGCGGTCGGTATCGATGTCGCGCACGTTGTTCACCACGAGAATCGCCGTCGCCAGGCAGCCGACGGCCAGCGAGAGGCCGAACGGCAGCCAGTCGAGTTGCTCGACCTGCACGTAGTAGGACCCGTTGACGGCGACGAGCCCGAAGAAGAGGAAGACGAACGCCTCGCCGAGGCCCGCGTACCCGTAGGGGCGCGGGCCCCCGTGTAGAGGACGCCGGCGAGGATCGAGGCCGCGCCGACCGCGATGATCACCCAGCCGGCGACGGTCGCCAGGTAGATGCCGGCAAGCGACCGCGACCGCGAATGCGAGCCAGGTCGCGACGAGGACCCGGCGCGGGGCGACGAGGCCGGACGACGTCACCCGCACGGGCCCCAGCCGGTCGGCGGTGTCCGCGCCGCGCCGCGCGTCGGAGTAGTCGTTGGCGAGGTTCGTCCCGATCTGGATGAAGATCGAGCCGACGAGCGCGGCGATGAAGGCGCCCCAGCGAAAGCCCGAGCGCTCGTAGTGCGCCGCGGCGCTTCCCACCAGCACCGGCGCGATCGCCGCGGGCAGCGTCCGCGGCCGCGCGGCCATGAACCAGATTCTCACGGTCTGCGGGGAACTTCGAGAAGTCCGGCGGCGCGCCCTCCGACGTAGGCGTTGCGGCCCTCCTGGCCCTCCTCGGTCATGTAGAAGAGGAGGGTCGCGTCGTGGGAGAGCTGCTGGAGGCCCGTGAGGCCGTCCTCAGCGGCGTTGAAGCTCGCCTTCAGAAGGCGAAGCGCCATGGGGGAGAGGCGGAGCATCTCGCGGCACCAAGCGACGGTCTCGCGCTCGAGCTCGCGCGAGCGGCACGACGGCGTTCACGAGCCCCATCTCGCTCGGCCTCCTCGGCCGAGTACAGGCGGCAGAGCATCCAGATCTCCTTCGCCCGCTTGGCGCCGACTTGGCGCGCGAGCAGCCCGGCCCCGAAGCCGCCGTCGAAGCTGCCGACGCGGGGACCGGTCTGCCCGAAGCGAGCGTTGTCGGCGGCGATCGTCAGGTCGCAGACGAGGTGGAGGATGTGACCCGCCGCCGACCGCGTAGCCGGCGACCATCGCGACCACCGGCTTCGGCAGGCGGCGGATCTGCACGTGCAGGTCGCCGACGTCGAGCCGGCCCACCCCCTTCGACGCGACCTCGTCGTCGCCGATGTAGCCGTCGTCGCCGCGGATCGTCTGGTCGCCACCGGAGCAGAAGGCCTCAGTGCCGGCGCCGGTGAGGATGACCGCGCCGACGGCCAGGTCATCGCGCGCCCGCCCGAACGCGTCGCGAAGCTCGGCCAGGGTCTGGGGACGAAACGCGTTTCGCCGGTCGGGCCGGTCGATCGTGATCTTCGCGATCCCGTCGGCGGTCTCGTACCGGATGTCCCCGTACGAGCCGCCGTCCACCCACTGGATGGGGGCGTACAGGTCGGATTCCGACGGAGCGTCCTTGTGGCGCACGGGCATGTCGTGAATTATCTAAGCGCACGATGCTTCTGGACAACTGGCTCACCCAGCGCGCGGAGACCTGTCCCGACCGAGTCGCGCTCATCGCTGACGGCCACGAGCTGACCTACGCCGAGCTCGAGCGGGAGGCGATATCGGTCGCGCGGCGCCTCGCCGCACAGGGAGTGCGCCGCGACGCCGTCGTCGTGATCGAGTTGCCGCCGGGGCTGCGGCACGTCGTGAGCCTCCATGCCCTGATGAAGCTCGGTGCGATCGCCTACCCGCTCAACCCGAGGCTTGCGGCGGCCGAGCGCGACGCCGAGATCGAGCGCGCCAATCCGGTCCTGGTGCTGTCCGACGAGGAGGCTCCGCCGCTCACCGAGGCCGATCTGCCGCTCCTCGGCGAGCACGACCTCGACGCGATCCACTGCCGCATCCTCACGAGCGGCACGTCCGGGCGACCGCGACCCGTCGGACTCACCTACGGGAACCACCTCTGGAGCGCGGTCGGCTCCGCCTTCAACATCGGCGTCGAGCCGACCGACCGCTGGCTCTGCTGCCTGCCTCTCCACCACGTGTCCGGGCTCTCGATCGTCATGCGGTCGGTGATCTACGGGACGACCGCGGTCGTCCATGACGGCTTCGACGTCGACGCGGTGGCCACGTCGCTGGAGGGCGACGGCGTGACCCTGGTCTCCCTGGTCGCGACGCAGCTCGCGCGCCTGCTCGACGCAGGCGTCGACCTCCTTCCGCTGCGGGCCGTGCTCGTCGGGGGCGGGCCGGTTCCGGTCGCGGTCCTCGAGGAGGCGATCGGCCGGGGTGCGACGGTGGTGCAGACCTACGGGCTGACGGAGACCGCATCGCAGGTGACGACGCTGGCGCCGGGCGACGCGGATCGCCGCATGGGCTCGGCCGGCAGGCCGCTCCTGACGACCCACCTGCGGATCCACCTCGGCGAGATCCTCGTCCAGGGGCCGACCGTCGCGCCCGGCGCCGCCGACGAGGACGGCTGGCTGCACACAGGCGACCTCGGGCGCATCGACGAGGAGGGCTTCCTGCTACGTCGAGGACCGCCTCGGCGACGTCATCATCAGCGGCGGCGAGAACGTGATCCCGGCCGAGGTCGAGGAGGTCCTTCTGCGCCACGACGACGTCGCTCGACGCCGCCGCGGTCGGCAGGCCGGACTCCGAATGGCAGGAGGCCGTCGTGGCGGTCGTCGTGCCCCGCAACGGACGCCACGCTCGACGCCGAGACGCTGCGGCGCCACTGCGCCGCCGACCTCGCGGCGTTCAAGGTCCCGAAGCGCTTCGAGTTCGTCTCCGAGCTGCCGCGAACCCCCTCGGGAAAGCTGATCCGGCGGGCCCTCCGCTGAGGCTCGCCTCGCAACGCCAAGTCACCTGCGGGCGCCTTCGGCGCCCGCACACGCTGCTTTCGGGGCTAAAGCCCCGCACCAATTAACCTGTCGCGCCCATGAGCGACGACATCTATTACGACAAGGACGCTGACCTCACCCAACTCGAGGGCAAGACCATCGCGATCCTCGGCTACGGGTCCCAAGGGCACGCCCACGCCCTGAACCTCAAGGACTCGGGCTGCGACGTGGTCGTCGGCCTGCGCCCCGACTCGTCGAGCCGGGCCGACGCGGAGGGCGCGGGCCTGCGGGTCCTCGATGTCGCCGACGCTGCGAGCGAGGGCGACATCGTGATGATCCTGCTGCCGGACGAGCGCCAGGCGGACGTCTGGGACGCAGAGATCCGCGACGGGATCGCCGAGGGCGACCTGCTCCTGTTCGCGCACGGCTTCGCGATCCACTTCGGCCAGATCGATCCCCCGCCGGGTGTCGACGTGGGCATGGTGGCGCCGAAGGGGCCGGGCCATCTTGTCCGCCGCCAGTTCGCCGACGGCCGGGGCGTTCCGTGCCTGATGGCGATCCACCAGGACGCCAGCGGCAACGCCCACGATGTCGTGCTCGCCTACGCGAGCGGGATCGGCGGCGGCCGCGCGGGCGTTATCGAGACCACGTTCAAGGACGAGACCGAGACGGACCTGTTCGGCGAGCAGTCGGTGCTCTGCGGCGGCCTCACCGAGCTTGCGCGCGCCGGCTTCGAGACGCTTGTGGAGGCCGGCTACGACCCGCGCCTCGCCTACTTCGAGTGCCTCCACGAGCTGAAGCTGATCGTCGACCTGATGTACGAGAACGGGATCCAGGGGATGCGCGACTCGATCTCGAACACGGCCGAGTACGGCGACATGACGCGGGGGCCAATCGTCGTGGGGCCCGAGGTACGCGAGGCGATGAAGAAGGTGCTCGCCGACATCCAGTCGGGCGAGTTCGCCAAGGAGTGGATCGCCGAGAACCGCGCCGGCGCCGAGAACTTCCAGCGGATGCGCGAGGAGGCCGCCGGGCACCCCGTCGAGAAGGTCGGCAAGGACCTGCGATCGATGATGCCCTGGATCGAGGAGTAATAACTCCGCCGGCCCCTCCGCCAGCGGTCCGCATACATCCGGTGATGCGACTAGGGTGCGCCCATGACTGAAGGTCAAGCACCTCCGCCGCCCCCGCCCCCGGCCGAGCCGCCGGCGGCCCCCCCGCCTCCGCCGCCCGGCTACCAGCCGCCGGCGCCCGGGCCGGCCGGCACCGGCTATCCCGTGCGCGTCGACGCCGCTCGCCAGACGGAGTACAACCGGTTCCTTCCGCTCGTCAAATGGCTGCTGCTGATCCCGCACTTCATCTGCCTCGTCTTCCTCGGGATCGCCGCGGCCGTGGTGATCGTCATCTCGTTCTTCGCCGTTCTGTTCACCCGGAACTACCCGCGCGGCATGTTCGACTTCGTTCTGGGCGTTCACCGTTGGGCATGGCGGGTCGCCGCGTATTACTTACTGCTGACCGACGAGTACCCGCCGTTCACGCTCGAAGACGTTGCCGATTACCCGGCTCGCCTCACGATCGACTATCCGGAGGGTGGCGTCGATCGCTGGCGGCCGCTCGTGCACTGGCTGCTGGTCATCCCGTTCTTCATCGTCGCGACCGTTCTGTACTACGTCGCGGCGTTCCTCGCCTTCATCACGGTCTTCATCATCCTGTTCACCAAGGACTATCCGGAGGGGCTCTTCCGCTTCGTCGTCAACAGCTACCGCTGGCTGGTCCGCGCGCAGGCGTACGAGTACTGGATGGTCACGGAGTACCCGCCGTTCGAGTTCGAGGACACGGGTAACCCCGGCGCCGTCTAGGCATGACCGAAGGCCAAGCGCCCCCGCCCCCGCCCCCGCCCCCGACCGAGCCGCCCGCGCAGCCGCCGCCCCCGCCGCCCGGTTACCAGCCACCGGCGCCGGCGCCGGCAGCGGCGCCCAGCGGGGGTTACCCGGCGCGGTACGAGGTCGATTTCCAGGGCACCGGTCGCGACCGGGTGACCACGTTCTTCCGGCTCATCCTGGCGATCCCGTGGCTGATCGTGCTCTACGTCTACGCGCTCGTCGGCGAGGTGCTCGTCATCATCTCGTGGTTCGCACTCGTCATCACCGGGCGCTATCCCGAGACGCTCTACAACTGGAACTCCGGGATCCTCAGATACGGCACCTCGGTCAGCGGCTGGCTCCATCTGGTCACCGACCGGTGGCCGTCATTCGGCTGGAGCCAGGATCCGAGCCAGCCGCAACGGGTGCTCTTCGCGCCGCCGGCCGCCAAGCAGAGCCGGCTCAAGGTCGCGTTCAGGCTCATCCTCTTCATCCCGCTCCTCTTCGTCGCCTGGGCGATCAACTACGTGAGCCTCGGTGCCGCGTTCGCGAGCTGGTTCATGATCGTCTTCCGCGCCTACCAGCCGCGCTGGCTGTTCGACACGATCGTGTGGACCATGCAGTTCCAGCTGCGAATCGGCGCCTACATCGCCCTGCTGACCGACGTCTACCCGCCGGTTGGCGAGGATGCGCCGAAGCTCCCGCAGGCGCTCGCCGACGCGAATCGGCCCGCCTAGGGATCAACTCACATAGCCCGTCCACTCGGCGCCGTCCCACCAGCGCAGGCGGGCGCGCCCCCACGGATCCGGATACCACGCGGCGGTCGGAAGGCCGGCGGCCTGGTCGGAGTGTGCCGCGACCTGGCCCTCCGGGAGCGCGCCGCGCATGTTCGCGAGGGTCTCCTTGCGATTTTGGACGTACATGAGGAAGACGAGGGAGCCGATCGTGCCGACGGCGCTCGACCACCAGAGGTGCGGGAGCCCCTGAGCGCGGCGGTCCTCGTGGACCTGAACGGCGAAGAAGATCTGCGGGGCGAACCCGAGGATCGCGGCGTCGGTCTGGAAGAGCACGTAGGAGGCGATCAGCCCGAGCACGCCGACGACCGGGCGGAACACCCACTGCTGCGGCTGTGGAGCCTCGGGCGGAGGGCCGATGAGCCAGGCCCAGAAGCGCCGCAAGCGTCCCGGCTCGCGCTCGGCCGGCGCGCCCGCAGGCTCCTCCGCGGGCTCGGCTTCGGGATAGCGCCCCCACAGAACGTTGAGGGTTGACTGGACGTAGCCGGGGATTGCGGGAAGGAAGACGGGGATGACGATCATCGTCCCCACTAGCCAGCCGCTGGCGAGCTCGCCCTGCCCGTAGCGCTGTACCCGCCGCACGCGACCCAGGAAGCCGGCGGCGGAGATCAACGGGGGCAGGACCAGCAGCAGCCCGGGCACCAAGGCGAGGACGGAGCGCCGCGGGTCCGAGCTTGCGAGGCGCTCGTCGTCATAGGCGCGTCCGTAGTCGCGCAGCTCGCAGTTGACGCGGTGGTACCAGACGACGCCGTAGACACCGAGCGTGACGATGGTCAGGCCGACGGTCGCAAGCGGGCTCCATAGCCTCGCCCGGGCGCCGTAAGCGTCGATCTCGCGGGTCAATGGCCTCGCGTCGAGGGTCGGCGCCGATCAGTCGCCCGGGTTCTTCGCGATCGGGCCGCCGCGGCCGGTCTCGCCCTCCGGCAGGCGCCCGTCGCGTCCGACGTAGCCGTCCTTCCCGCCGACGATCACGTACACGGCGTCCTCGTCGGTGGGATTCACGACCTTGCGAACGGTCGCGGCATCGACGCGCGCCATGCACCCGGGTCCCAGGCGGTGGCGCGAGCCGTCCCCGAACTCCATCTCGATCGTCCCGCGATGGACGAAGTAGAGCTCCTCCTGCTCGTCGTGGTAGTGGCTCCCCGCGTCGTAGCCCGGGGGCATCACGATGGCGTTGACGCCGAACGCCTCGACGCCGAGCTGGCGGCGGATCTTGCGGAACCCGTAGCCTTCCCCGAGCGCGTCGAGGCCGGCGACGGCATATCCCTCGCCTTCGACCGGCCCCAGTACCTCGTCACGGCTCATGCCGGGCGCACCTTAATAGGAATTCCGAGTCGCCAAGCTTGAGGAACCGATGATGAACGCAACCGCAGTACGCATCCCGACCGACCTCATGCCCGCCGACGGCCGCTTCGGCTCCGGGCCCTCGCGGGTGCGCCGCGAGGCCCTGGCGAGGCTCGCCGCGGCAGCGGACGTCATGGGCACGTCGCACCGGCAGCGTCCGGTGAAGGATCTGGTCAGGCAGAACGCGAGCGGGCCTTGCTGAGCTCTACCGACTCCCGGGAGGGCTACGAGGTCCTGCTCGGCAACGGCGGCACGACGGCGTTCTGGGACGCGGCGGCCGCGTGCCTCGTGCGCGACCGCGCGCTCCACCTGAGCTTCGGCGAGTTCTCGAGCAAGTTCGCGAAGGTCACCGCGGGCGCGCCGTTCCTCGCCGATCCGATCGTCGTGGAGGCCGAGCCCGGTGACGCCCCCGAGCCGCGTGGCGACCCGTCGGCGGACGTCATCGCGTGGGCCCACAACGAGACGTCGACCGGAGTCATGGTGCCGGTGACCCGCCCGGCCGACGCGGGCGACGCCCTGGTGCTGATCGATGGGACCTCGGCCGTCGCCGGCCTGCCACTCGACCCCGGCGAGCTCGACGCTTACTACTTCGCTCCGCAGAAGGGCCTCGGCTCGGACGGCGGGCTCTGGCTCGCCATCGTGAGCCCGGCCGCAATCGAGAGGATCGAGGAGCTGGATGGCATCGCCGGGCGCTGGCAGCCTCGATTCCTCTCGCTTGCAACGGCGCTCGAGAACTCCCGCAAGGACCAGACCTACAACACGCCGGCGGTGGCGACCCTGCTGCTGCTCGCCGACCAGATCGAGTGGATGCTGTCGCACGGCGGCCTCGATTGGTGCGTTGAGCGCTGCGCAACCTCGGCCGGCGCCCTCTACGGGTGGGCCGACTCAAGCGAGCTCCGCTGACCCGTTCGTGTCCGACCCCGCAAAGCGCTCCGCCGTGGTCGGGACGATCGACTTCGAGGATTCCATCGACGGGGCCGCCCTGGCTGCGACGCTCCGCGCGAACGGGATCGTCGACGTCGAGCCCTACCGCAAGCTGGGCCGCAACCAGCTCCGAGTCGGGATGTTCCCGGCGGTCGACCCTGCCGACGTCGAGGCGCTCACGGCCTGCATCGACTGGGTGATCGACAACGACGCCGAGGTGCGCCGGTGAAGGTCCTCGTGAAGGAGAAGATTGCCGACTCGGGCATCGACCTGCTCCGTGAGGACTTCGACGTGGAGCTCGGGCTCGAGATGGACGCCGACGAGCTGCTGGAGCGGATAGGGGAGTTCGACGCGATCATCATCCGCTCGGCGACGAAGATGACGGCGGACGTCATCTCGCGCGGCGAGCGGCTGAAGGTGATCGGCCGGGCCGGGACCGGCGTCGACAACGTCGACGTACCTGCGGCGACCAAGCGCGGCATCGTCGTCGTCAACGCGCCTGAGTCGAACTCGGTCGCCGCGGCTGAGCACACGCTCGCGCTGATGCTCGCCCTCTGCCGGAACATCCCGCAGGCGCACGCGTCGCTCGTCGCCGGCGAGTGGGCGCGGTCCAAGTTCGGCGGAACGGAGCTATACGGCAAGACGCTCGGCGTCATCGGCTTCGGCCGGATCGGGCAGCTCGTCGCGAAGCGCGCGCAGTCGTACGACATGGACGTGGTCGCGTTCGACAAGTTCGTCGCGCCCGAGCGCTTCCGCGAGCTCGGTGTGGAGGGCGCGGAGACGACGGACGAGCTCTACGCGCGAGCTGACTTCATCACCATCCACCTGCCGAAGACGCCCGAGACGATCAACTGGATCGATTCGGCCGCCATCTCGAAGATGCGCGATGGAGTGCGGATCGTGAACTGCGCCCGGGGCGAGCTCGTGGATCTCGAGGCGCTCGAGGAGGGCCTCGACTCGGGAAAGGTCGCGGGCGTCGCACTCGACGTCTTCCCCTCCGAGCCGTTCACCGAGCACCCGCTGTTCGGTCGCGACGGCGTGGTCGTGACGCCACACCTCGGCGCGTCGACGGCCGAGGCGCAGGATCGCGCCGGCACAGTGACCGCCGAGCAGGTCCGCGCGGCCCTCACCGACGGGGTCGTCACGAACGCGGTCAACATCGCCGCCGTCCGGCCGGAGGAGATGGAGGCGCTGGCGCCCTTCGTGCCGCTCTGCCAGATGCTCGGGCGCCTGGCGCAGGGACTCGGGAGCGGGTCGGTCGAGCGCGTGCGCGCCGAGTTCCGAGGCCGAATCGCGGACTACGACACCCGGCTGCTCGGGATCGCCGTCCTCGTCGGGATCCTCTCCGGCCACACCGAGGAGCAGGTGAACCTCGTGAACGCCGCGGCGATGGCCGAGGAGCGCGGGATCGAGCTCGTCGAGGTTTCCGACGCGGTCTCAGAGGACTTCACCGAGCTGGTCACCGTGCGGATCGAGTCCGGCGACGAGGTGGTCGAGGTCGCCGGGACCGGCGTCGGACCCCGAAACGTCCCCTATCTCGTCGGCGTGTGGGGCCAGAGCTTCTACCTGCCGCTTGCCGACCACCTCGCGATCTTCCGCTACGCCGACCAGCCCGGCATGATCGGCCGTGTCGGCACGGCCTTCGGCGAGCACGGGGTCAATATCGTCTCCGCCGCCGTCGGCGCGAAGGAGGGCGACGACGAGGCGGTGATGGCGCTCACCACCGACGCCCCGGTGCCGTCGGAGGTGATCGACGAGATCGCCGCCCTGGACGGCTTCTTCGCCGGTAGCGGCATCGAGCTGTAGGGTCGCCTGGATGCGCGCGGTCGTCATCACCCGCCACGGGCCGCCGGAGGTCCTTCAGGTCCAGGAGCGCCCGGACCCGCCGGTCGGACCGGGCCAGCTGCGGATCGCTGTCAGGGCCGCGGGCATCAACTTCGCGGACCTCATGGCCCGCGCCGGCACCTACCCCGACGCGCCCCCCGTTCCATGCGTGGTCGGATACGAGGTTGCGGGCGAGATCGAGTCCGTCGGCGACGGGGTCGACGGGCACAAGGTCGGCGACCGAGTCATCGCGGGCTGCGAGTTCAACGGCCAGGCCGAGCTCGTCACCGTTCCAGCCGACCAGGCGCTACCCCTTCCGGCCGACCTCTCGTTCGAGCAGGGAGCCGCGTTCCCGGTCAACTACGGCACGGCGTACGCGGCGCTGGTGATCATGGGCGGGCTCAAGGAGGGCGAGCGCGCGCTGATCCACGCGGCGGCCGGGGGCGTCGGCATCTCGGCGACACAGATCGCGAAGCTGCGCGGAGCCGAGATCTTCGGGACGGCGTCGCCGTCGAAGCACGAGGCGATTGCCGAGCAGGGCGTCGATCACCCGATCGACTACCGGAATCAGGACTTCGCGGCCGAGGTGATGCGGATCACGAACGGCGAGGGCGTCGACGTGATCATCGACGCGATCGGCCCGTCGAGCTTCCGCAAGGACTACAAGATCCTCCGCCCCGGCGGGCGCCTGATCATGTACGGGGCCTCGGAGATCCAGACCGGCGAGGGCCGCGACCTCCGCGCCGTCGCTCGAGCGCTGACGCGGATGCCGCTCGCGACCATGCCGTGGTGGAAGAGCGCCGCGATCATGAACGAGAACAAGGGCGTCTTCGGCCTCAACATGCTCACCTGGTGGCGTCAGGAGGGCAGCCTCGACCGCATGGTCGAGCCGCTGATGGCCGACCTCGAGGCCGGCCGCCTGAAGCCTGTCGTCGCCGAGGCGTTCCCGTTCGACCGGGCTGGCGAGGCCCACCGCTTCATCGCCGACCGCAAGAACGTCGGCAAGGTCGTGCTCGTTCCGACCTGATTCGCTACTCTCCGGCGACCGAATGGCCCACCGGCCCGACAGCCTGGCGCTTCTCCTTCTCCTCCCCCTTCGGGGGGAATAGCGCTGGGCGGCGCGATAGCCGCGAGAGAGAAGGTCAATCGGTAACCAGGAGGAGGAAGGCGCGATGAGCGCTGAGTCACCACAACTATCGCCCGCCAACCGGGTCCACATCTTCGACACCACGCTGCGAGACGGCGAGCAGTCGCCGGGGATCTCGCTGAACACACAGGAGAAGGTCGAGATCGCGCAGCAGCTCGCGCGGCTCGGCGTCGACGTCATCGAGGCCGGCTTCCCGATCACCTCCCCCGGCGACTTCGAGGCTGTCGAGGCGATCTCGCGCGCCGTTGAGGGCCCCGTGATCTGCGGCCTGGCACGCACGCACAAAGCCGATATCGACGCGGCGTGGAACGCGATCAAGGGCTCGGAGCGCCCCCGAATCCACACCTTCATCTCGACGTCCGACATCCACATCGAGCACCAGCTCCAGACGACGCGCGAGGACGTGAAGGGCCAGGCGAAGGCCGCTGTGACGCTGGCCAAGTCCTACTGCGACGACGTCGAGTTCTCGCCGATGGACGCCACGCGGGCTGAGGTCGAGTTCACCGCGGAGGTCTGCGCGATCGCCGTCGAGGAGGGCGCGACCGTGGTCAACATTCCCGACACGGTCGGCTACACGACGCCCGAGGAGTACATGGCGTACTTCGCCCGCCTCTACGAGCAGGTTCCCGCGCTGCGCGACGTGCGCGTGTCGGTGCACTGCCACGACGACTTGGGCCTCGCGGTTGCGAACTCCTACGCTGGAGTCCTCGCCGGCGCTCGCCAGGTCGAGTGCGCCGTGAACGGCATCGGCGAGCGGGCCGGCAACTGCTCGCTGGAGGAGATCGTGATGCTGCTGAGGACGCGTCGCGACGTCCACGGCCTCGACACCATGCTCAACGCGCGCGAGCTGGCCCGCACGAGCCGCATGGTCTCCCGCTTCACGGGCTACGCGGTGCAGCCGAACAAGGCGATTGTGGGGCGAAACGCCTTCGCGCACGAGTCCGGCATCCACCAGGACGGCGTGCTGAAGGAGCGCACGACCTACGAGATCATGGATGCGACCGAGGTCGGCCTCGAGTCGAACTCGATCGTGCTCGGAAAGCACTCCGGCCGCCACGCGCTGCGTGACGCGCTCGAGCAGCTCGGCTTCAAGGTCGAGGGCAACGCGCTGAACCAGGCATTCGCCGCCTTCAAGGAGATCGCCGACCGAAAGAAGCAGGTGACCGCCCTCGACCTCGAGGCGATCGTCTCCGACCAGGTTCGCGAGGGCGCCGAGCGCTACGAGCTCGCCTGGTTCGAGGTGGAAGCAGGCTCCCGGCGGCCGCCGAACGCCCGCGTCGGGATCACCACGCCCGCGGGCGAGGAGGTCGTCGGCGAGGCGTCGGGCGACGGTCCGGTCGACGCGATCTTCGTCGCGATCCAGAGCGCGACCGGCGTGGAGTGCGACCTGCGCCAGTACACGGTCTCCGCCGTGACCGAGGGCGAGGACGCCCTCGGCGAGGTGACCGTGATGCTCCGCGCGGCCGGTCGCCTTGCGAGCGGCCAGGGCGTGGCGACCGACATCCTCGAGGCTTCGGCCCGGGCCTACGTCCGCGCGCTCTCGAACGCCCTCGAGGGGGCGGCGGTCCGAGAGGCCGAGGCGGTCGCCGCGGACGCGGCCCGCGAGCGCACACCGTAGGCTGCCCCCGTGGGATCGCTCGACGGCCGCAAGGTCCTCATCACCGGCGCCTCGTCGGGCATCGGTGAGGCCACGGCCCTCGCGCTTGTCGGCGAGGGCGCC
Source organism: uncultured Actinomycetes bacterium (assembly GCA_963841455.1). Lineage (GTDB taxonomy): Bacteria > Actinomycetota > Thermoleophilia > Solirubrobacterales > 70-9 > JAWVFM01. Next base: position 26,272 of record CAWJCU010000006.1, on the reverse strand, counting down.
GACGTCGCGCTCGGCGCTCGCCGCAAGGACCGCCTCGACGAGCTGGCGGCGACCATCGAGCGCGAGGGCGGCAAGGCCGTCGCGATCCAGTCCGACATCTCCGACGAGGAGCAGGCCACACTGCTCGTCGAGGGTGCCCATGAGGCGCTTGGGGGCCTCGACGGCCTCGTCAACAACGCCGGTGTCATGCTGCTCGGACCGATCCAGGGCGCCGACACGACGGAGTGGCGGCGGATGATCGAGGTCAACCTCCTCGGCCTCCTGTACTGCACGAACGTCGCGGTGCCGCTCCTGCGGGACGGAGGTGGGGGAGACATCGTCAACGTCTCCTCGGTCGCCGGCCGCATCGCGAGCCTGGGCAGCGGCGTCTACAACATGACCAAGTGGGGCGTCGTCGGCTTCTCCGAGTCGCTGCGCCAAGAGGGTGCCCACATCGGGGTTCGGGTCACGTGCATCGAGCCGGGCTTCGTCGACACCGAGCTGCAGGGCCACAACACCCACCCGATGGTCGTCGAGCAGATCGAGAAGATGCGGCAGAGCACAGACGTCCTCGAGGCACGGGACATCGCGAACGCGGTCGTCTATGCGCTGAGCCAGCCGAAGCGGGTTTCGATCAACGAGATCCTCGTGCGCCCGAGCAATCAGTCTCGCTAGACAATCGTACGTGATAACGTACGCCGCACGATGAGCGCGCAGGCGACGCAGACGCAGAACGGGGCGGTGGGGGAGCGCGTGCGCGCGCTTCGCGAGGCCATGGACCTCTCGCTTCGCGATCTCGCGGCCCGCTCGGGCGTCAGCGCGCCGATGCTCTCGCAGGTCGAGCGGGGCGAGACGAGCCCAACCCTCGCCGTCGCGGCCCGCATCGCCGGCGGCCTCGAGCTGAGCCTCTCGCAGCTCCTGCGCCTCGACGAAGGGAGCCACCTCACGATCGTCCGTGCCGGCGAGGGCCGGTCCCGTGTGCGAGCCGGCCACCGGACCGAGGAGCTCACGCCGCCGCTTCCCGGTCAGCGCGCCGACGCGTCCCTCCACGAGCTCGCACCGGCGGCGAGCACCGGCGGCCCCGACGATCCGCCCCTGCACGAGCCGGGCAGCCGCGAGACGGCGATCGTCCTCGACGGCGAGCTCACGCTCGAGATCGACGGCGAGCAGCACGTGCTTTCAGCGGGCGATAGCGTCACCTTCGACGCCGACCTGCCGCACGGAGTCCGGAACGACGGCACCGAGCCGACCCGCTTCATCGCGGTGGTCGCGGCCGGCCTCCGGAGGGGCTGATGGCGCAGACGCTGTTCGACAAGATCTGGGCGGCGCACGAGGTCGCCGACGGCCTGATCTACATCGACCTGCACCTCGTCCACGAGGTCACCTCCCCGCAGGCCTTCGACGGCCTGCGGCTTGAGGGCCGCAAGGTCCGGCGGCCCGACCGCACACTCGCCACGGCCGACCACAACGTTCCGACCGACGGCACCCCGGCCGCGCGCCTGATCGCCGACGAGCTCTCGCGCGTGCAGGTCGAGACGCTGGAGCGGAACTGCGAGGAGTTCGGCGTCCCGATCTACTCCCTCGGCTCCGTCCGCCAGGGGATCGTGCACGTGATCGGCCCTGAGCTCGGCGTGACCCAGCCGGGGATGACGATCGTCTGCGGCGACAGCCACACCTCGACCCACGGCGCCTTCGGCGCCCTGGCCTTCGGCATCGGGACCTCCGAGGTCGAGCACGTCCTCGCGACGCAGTGCATGGTTCAGCGACGGCCGAAGACGATGCGCATCCTCTACACGGGCGAGGCGGGACCGGGCGTTGCCGCGAAGGACCTGATCCTCGCGACGATCGGGCGGCTCGGCACCGCCGGCATGGTCGGACACGCCGTCGAGTACGCCGGCCCCGCCATCGAGGCGCTGTCGATGGAGGGTCGGATGACCGTCTGCAACATGACCATCGAGGGCGGGGGTCGCGCCGGGATGGTCGCGCCCGACGAGGTGACCTTCGAGTGGATCGAAGGTCGTCCGGCCGCGCCGGAGGACCTCGAGGCGGCGGTCGAGCGGTGGCGCGCGCTGCCAACGGAGGACGGCGCGAGCTTCGACCGCGAGATCGAGATCAATGCGTCGGAGATCTCGCCGATGGTCACCTGGGGGACGAACCCCGGCATGGTCACGGAGGTGACCGGGGCGGTCCCCGACCCCACGACCTGGGGCGAGGCCCCGGCCGACCGCGAGGTTGCCGAGCGCGCCCTCGCCTACATGGCCCTCGAGCCCGGCACGCCGATCGGCGAGATCCCGCTCGACCGCGTCTTCATCGGCTCCTGCACGAACTCGCGAATCGGTGACCTTCGCGAGGCGGCGCGGATGGTCGAGGGCAGGCGCGTGGCCGACTCGATCCGGGCGATGGTGGTACCCGGCTCGCAGCAGGTGCGCGCGCAGGCCGAGCAGGAGGGGTTGGACAAAGTCTTCGCGGATGCCGGGTTCGAGTGGCGTACTGCGGGCTGCTCGATGTGCCTCGGGATGAACCCGGACATTCTCTCCCCGGGCGAGCGCTGCGCCTCGACCTCGAATCGCAACTTCGAGGGCCGCCAGGGGAGGGGAGGCCGGACTCACCTTGTGAGCCCCCGAATGGCCGCCGCGGCGGCGGTCGCAGGGAGATTCGTCGATATCCGCGACTGGGACGGCGCATGAGGGCCGTCGACGTCATCGAGGGGAAGGTCTCGGTGCTCGACCGCGCCGACGTCGACACCGACCAGATCATCCCGAAGCAGTTCCTGAAGAGGGTCGAGCGCACCGGCTTCGGAGAGTTCCTCTTCTACGACTGGGCGCGCGACGGCGAAATCGAGCTCGAGCCGAACCCGATCCTCGTCGCCGGCCGGAATTTCGGGTGCGGCTCGTCACGCGAGCATGCGCCCTGGGCGCTCGAGGACTTCGGTTTCGAGGCGATCATCGCCCCCTCCTTCGGAGACATCTTCTACGCCAACTGCACGAAGATCGGCCTCCTGCCGGTGATCCTCGACGAAGCGCACTGCCGGGCGATCGCCGAGGCGGGCGAGGCCCGAATCGACGTCGACGATCAGACCGTGAACTCCGCCGACGGAGTCTTCGAATTCGAGATCGACGAGGAGGTCAAGCACCGCTTGCTTCGCGGCCTCGACGACATCGGGTTGACGCTCCAGCGGTCCGGCGAGATCGACGCGTTCGAGGCGGTGGGGACCTCGGAGGCCGCGCCCCTCACCAGCAGGCTGGAATGAACGCGACCACCTGGGACGCCGAGGCCTACGACCGCCACGCGGCGCCGCAACTCGCCTGGGGGCGCGTGGTCGGAGAGCGTCTCGACCTTGAGGGCGACGAGACGGTCCTCGACGCGGGATGCGGAAGCGGCAAGGTCACGGCGCTGCTGCTCGAGCGCCTTTCCGAGGGCCGCGTGATCGGCGTGGACGCCTCTCCCGACATGATCGAAAAGGCCCAGGCCGCGATAGGAGACGATGAGCGCGTCGAGTTGCAGGTGCAGAACCTCCTCGACCTCGAGCTCGCCGAACCGGTCGACGCGATCTTCTCGAGCGCCGTCTTCCATTGGATCCTCGAGCACGAGCGCCTCTTCGAGCGTCTTCACGCCGCGCTACGGCCCGGCGGTCAGCTCGAGACGCAGTGCGGGGGCGCGGGGAACATCGCCGAGATCGAGCGCGTGATCGACTCGCTGTCGGGCGACGAGCGATTCTCGCCCTACCTGCGGCCCGAGCAGCGCGCGTGGAACTACGCGAGCGTCGGCGACACCGAGCTCCGCCTGCAGAGGGCCGGGTTCGAGACCGAGCGGGTGTGGCTCCAGCCCTGGCCCGTCAATCCGCGCGACCCCCGGGGATTCCTGACGACGGTGATCCTGCCGTGGCACCTCGATCGCCTTCCGGAGGACCTCCACGACGTGTTCCTCGACGCGGTGCTGGCCGGCATGCCGAGGCCGCTCGTCGTCGAGTACGTGCGGCTTAACATCTCGGCCCGCCGCCCGGCCTGAAGCGTCAATATCCTCGACGCGGTGCGCGGGACAAGGTTCTTGCGGGCGCCTTCGGCGCCCTTACATGCCTCTTTCGGACCTAAAGGTCCGAAAAACGGACAGCAGGCATGGATTGCTCGGCTCGTGGTCGTGGTCGTCGTCCTCGCCGCGGGCGCCGCGGCCCTGGCGGCAACCCGGAGCGCCACGTCCGGTCGAATTGGCCCGAGGAACCGGATCCAGCCGAACGGGCGCAGGGTGGCGCCCGCGGGCAAGCTCACGAAGCTCGGGAACCACCCCTACGGCGCGACGCTGACGCCCGACGGCCGCTATCTGTGGACGCTGTCCGCTGGCCGCGGCATCAACGACATCCGGATCGTGGCGATGAGCGGCCCCAAGCGCGGGAAGGTCGTCCAGAAGCTCGTCATGCCGGGGCTCTCGGGCGGGATCGTCATGGACCCCACCCGCCGGGTCGCCTACGTGTCGGGGCTCCGGGCATCGCCTCACACCGATGAAAAGCCTCCCGCGCGGGTGCCGGGCCAGCAGGGCGACGTCATCCAGGTGCTCTCCTACTCCAAGAAGAGCGGCAGGGTGAGTTATTCGGGGCTGATCGGAGTGCCGGCGCCGCCCAGCGCGCCGCCCTACCAGGAGTTCCCGCCCAACGCGACGGCGGTTGAGTCCTACCCGCAGGAGCTCGCGATCTCGCCCGACGGCAAGACGCTCCTTGCAGCCCTCAACCTCGCCGACGCAGCTGCCGTGATCGACACCAAGACGAAGTCGGTGCGCTATGTCGAGACGGGCCACTACCCCTACGGCGCCGCGATCGACCGCGCGGGCCACGGGTTCGTCTCCAACGAGACGAACGGCACCGTCTCGGTGATCGACCTGGCGAACGCCACCAAGACCGGCGACATCCAGGCCGGTCCGCACCTCTCCCACCCGGAGGGATTGGCGATGGACCCGAAGCTCCCACGCGCATACGCGTCGATCACGGCGGACGACCAAATCGCCGTGATCGACACCGGCACCGGCAAGGTCGAGCGCACGCTCTCGGTGGCGCGTCCGCAAGGCAACGGGTCGGCGCCGGTTCGCGTCAGCGTCACCCCTGACGGCTGCTGGCTCCTGGCGGCGGACTCGGGCGAGGACGCGATCGCCGTCTTCGCGCTTCCCGGCAAGGACGGGAAGACGTGCGGGAGCGGCAAGCACCGGCCGCGAGCTTGGCAGCTCGTCGGGCGGGTCCCGACGGCCGCCTACCCCGTCGCGGCGCAGGTAGCGAGAGGGGGGCTCATGGCGTGGGTGACGGCGAAGGGACTGGGCGTCGGCCCCAACCCGCACGGCCCCAACCCGAACTCTCCGAACGACTCCGACGACAACATCAACAGCTTCCAGTACCTGCCCTCGATCGTCCGGGGGGAGTCGGGGATCCTGCGGTTCCCGAGCGTCGCGAAGCTTCGCCGGCTGACCCCGAAGGCCGATCGCGAGATCGTTCCCACCAACAGCCGGAAGCCGCCGCGGGGCACGCCGCTCCGGGCCGGCGGGCCCATCAAGCACGTTTTCTACATCGTGCGCGAGAACCGCACCTACGACCAGGTGCTGGGCGACGACCCGCGGGGCGACGGCGACAAGCACCTCACCCTGTTCGGCAAGAAGGTGACGCCTAACCTCCATGCGCTCGTCAAGCGCTTCCCGCTCCTCGACCACGTCTACGCCGACTCCGAGGCCTCCATCGACGGCCACTACTGGACGGCCGCCGGTGCGGTGTCCGACTACGTGATCCGAAGCTGGCATCAGAACTACGCGGGCCGCGGCAGGCCGTACGACTTCGGCGCCTACGAGGTGAGCGCGCCCCCGAAGGGGTACGTCTTCGAGCGCCTCATCGACGCCAAGATCCCGTTCTTCAACTACGGGGAGGCGCTGGCGGGCCTCTCACCATTCCCCGACAAGGACCGGACCACCGAGGAGACCGCGATGAATGCTCAGGTCCTCGCGAGCTCCGACGTGCAGCTCAACGGAGGGTGCTACGACGGCGACATCGCGATCTTCGAGAGCCTCGGCACCGCGATCCCGGTGTTCGACTCGTCGCTCCCGCCCGGTGCGAGCCCGCTTGCACACTCGCGTTACGACTGCTTCAAGACCCGGTTCCAGGCCGAGCTCGCCACGAACAGCGTGCCGGCTTTCAACTACATCGTCCTGCCGCTCGACCACACCCAAGGCGTAAGCCCGGGCAAGCGAACGCCCACCGCCGACATTGCGAACAACGACTGGGCGCTCGGGCAGTTCGTCGACGAGATCTCGCACTCGCCGATCTGGAAGAGCTCGATGATCGTCGTCCAGGAGGACGACTCGCAGGATGGTGCCGACCACGTCGACGCGCACCGGATCCCAGCGGTCGCCATCAGCCCGTACACGCGCAAGGGCGCCGTGGTCCACGCGCGCTACGACCAGCTCTCGCTGCTGCGAAGTGTGGAGCTGGTGCTGGGGCTTCGGCCCAAGTACCTGGCCGAAGCGCTCGCGGTGCCGCTGTACGCCGCGTTCACGAAGAAGCCGTCGAACGCGGCGCCCTACCGCGCCGTCGTCCCGAAGGTCAACATGACGGCCAGAAACCCGAACACCGCGGCCAACCGGCGTGCCTCGGCCGGGCTCAACCTCGAGTTCCTCGACCAGGTACCGCAGCGCCGCCTCGACGCCATCCTCTGGCGCTATCGACACGGCAAGAATTCGGTGCCGCCCCCGGCCGGGCCGAACGCATCGGCGACCGACAGCCGCGAGGCCGACAAGGCCGACCTGGCTGCCGAGCTCGACGGTAAGGACCTCCGCGAGCTTCGCGAGGCTTTCCGCGACCATCCGCTGGCGCCGCTCCCGAAGCATCCCGGCGGTTAGCGCCGTGGCTCGTGCCTGGGCACCTCGCATCGTCGCGCTTCCTGGCGACGGCATAGGGCCCGAGGTTGTGGGCGCGTCGCGCCGCCTCCTCGAGGCGATCGGCGATTTCGAGGTCAGCGAGCAGCTCGTCGGCGGCGCGTCGATCGACGCGCACGGAACGGCGCTGACCGAGGAGGTGCTCGACGCGTGCCGCGAGGCCGACGCGGTGCTGCTGGGCGCTGTCGGCGGGCCGAAATGGGACACCACCGATCCCGACGCGCCGCGCCCGGAGCAGGGGCTGCTGGGCCTCCGCAAGGGGCTCGGCCTGTTCGCCAACCTCCGTCCGGCCCGCCCGTTCGCGCCCCTGATCGGCGCGAGCCCGCTGCGCCGTGATGTGATCGCCGGCACCGACCTGCTCGTGGTCCGCGAGCTCACCGGCGGCATCTACTTCGGCGACAAGGGGAGGGAGGGCGATCGGGCACACGACGCCTGCGTCTACACGGTCGAGGAGATCGAGCGCATCGCGCGGGTGGGCTTCGAGTCCGCGCGGCGGCGCGGTGGCTCGCCGCCGCGGGTCACGTCGGTCGACAAGGCAAACGTGCTCGAGACCTCGCGTCTGTGGCGCGAGGTCGTGAATGGCGTCGCAGCCGACTACGCCGACGTCGACCTCGAGCACGTCCTGGTCGACAACGCCGCGATGCAGCTCGTCGCGGCCCCGAGGCGCTTCGACGTGATCCTGACCGAGAACATGTTCGGCGACATCCTCAGCGACGAGGCGGCGATGCTCACGGGCTCGCTCGGCATGTTGCCGTCGGCCAGTCTCGGAGGCGAAGGCCCAGGCATGTTCGAGCCCGTCCACGGATCGGCGCCGGACATCGCGGGGAAGGGGATCGCGAACCCGCTGGCGACGTTCCTGTCGGTGGCGATGATGCTCCGCCATGGCCTCGATCGCGCGGCCGACGCCGACCGGGTCGAGATGGCGGTCGAGTCCGTCCTGGAGAGCGGCCTGCGCACCGCGGACCTCGCGGCGGAGGGCGAGCAGCCGGTCGGCACCGAGGAGATGACGGACGCGGTGCTGGCGTCGCTTTGAGACGCGGCGCGGCTCGTCGGCCATCTGTGTCTTGTTGACGGTCGGCTCCAGCGCAGGCGGTACACCAGGCCGCTCACTCGACTAGTCCAAGCGCTAGATCCACGGCCGCCGCGTTTGGACCAAGCCTCACTCTCAAAGTCGCGGCGCGCCGCTGATGCGGTTAGTGGCCGCATAGCGGACACAATCGGCATCACGCCGGCCCGATCGACTTAGCTCCGGGCTTGGCCTAGCCAACGCGCCCCTCGTCGGGCATACTTGCGCGCCATGGAGAAGACCGAGTGGATCTGGATGAACGGCGAGCTCGTCCGCTGGGACGACGCGAAGGTCCACGTGCTGAGCCACGGCCTGCACTACGGGACCGGGGTCTTCGAGGGGATCCGGTGCTATGAGACCGATCGCGGGCCCGCGATCTTCCGCCATCGCGAGCACCTCGCGAGGCTCCAGAAGTCGGGCGAGCTCTACTACCTGCCGCTGCCGTACACAGCGGCCGAGATCCGCGATGCGACCCACGAGCTGATCCGCAAGAACGGGCTTCGCAGCTGCTACATCCGCCCGCTCGCCTTCCGCGGCTACGGCGAGATGGGGCTCTACGCGAAGAGCGCCCCGATTGAGGTCATGGTCGCGGTGTGGCCCTGGGGCGCCTACCTCGGCGACGAGGCCAAGCAGCAAGGGGTCCGCGCGAAGGTGTCTTCCTGGCGGCGGATCTCACCCAACGGCCTGATCCCGCACGCGAAGGCGTCGGGTCAATACCTGAACTCGATCCTCGCCAAAACCGAGGCCGCGAACGCCGGCTACGACGAGGCCATCCTGCTCGAGGACAACGGGACGGTCTGCGAGGGCTCCGGCGAGAACATCTTCATCGTCCGCGAGGGCGAGGTCGCGACTCCCGGCCACACGGCCTCGATTCTCGACGGCATCTCGAGGAAGTCGGTGATCCAGATCGCTGAGGATCTCGGCTACAAGGTCGTCGAGCGAGACATCGCGCGCTCGGAGCTCTACCTCGCCGAGGAGGCGTTCCTCGTCGGCACGGCCGCGGAGCTGGTGCCGATCCGCGAGGTCGACGACCACTCGCTCGGCGAGCCGGGCGAGGTCACGCGCCAGATTCAGGCCAAGTTCGAGGACGCGCTGCACGGGCGCGCCCCCGAGTACGCCGAGTGGCTGGACCTCGTCGAACAACCGAGTAAGGTCACCGGTTGATGCGTCGGAAGTTCGGGGCCATCGAGCGAATTAGGAGCGCCGCGGCGGCGTAACCGCCCCGTGGCCGCGCGGCGTCAGCGCCGCGCACACCTCGCTCGCACCCTCGAACCGGAAAGGCATCACTTGACCGACCTAAAGCTCTACGACACGACCTTGCGCGATGGAATGCAGGGGCCGGGAATGTCGCTGTCCGCCGCCGAGAAGGCGCGCGTCGTCACTGCGCTGGACCGGCTCGGAATCGGTTTCGTGGAGGCGGGCTTCCCGAGCTCGAACCCCAAGGAGGCCGAGCTGTTCGAGCTGCTCGCAGACCTCGAGCTCGAGGGCGCCTACGTCTGCGCCTTCGGCATGACGAGGCGGCGCGACGTCGCCTCCGCCGACGATGAGGCGCTCCGAAGCCTCGTCGGAACCTTCGCTCCCGTCTGCACCCTCGTCGGGAAGACCTGGGCGCTGCACCTCGAGAAGGTGACGAGGGTCTCCCGCGAGGAGAACCTCGCGATGATCCGCGACTCGGTGGCGTACTGCCGCGAGGCGGGAAAGCGCGTGATCTACGACGCCGAGCACTTCTTCGACGGCTGGCGGGACGATCCGGCCTACGCGCTCAACTGCCTGCGCGCAGCCGCTGAGGCGGGAGCCGAGAACGTGACCATCTGCGACACCAACGGCTCGAGCCTGCCGCCCCAGGTTGCGGCGGCGACGGCCGCCGTGGTGGCGGAGCTCGAAGGCGAGGTCGAGGTGGGAATCCACGCCCACAACGACGCGGAGTGCGCGGTCGCCAACACCCTCGCGGCCGTCGAGGCGGGGGCGCGCCTCGTACAGGGAACGATGAACGGCTACGGCGAGCGGTGCGGCAACGCCAACCTGGTCTCGATCCTCCCTGCCCTCCAGCTCAAGATGGGCTACGCGTGCGTGCCCGCCGATCGCCTGCAGCTTCTCACCGAGACGGCGCACTTTCTCGACGAGCTGACCAATCAGCAGCCCGATCCCGACCGGCCCTACGTCGGCCGTAATGCGTTCGCCCACAAGGGCGGGATGCACGTCGCCGGCGTGCAGGCCGACGCGCGCACGTTCGAGCATGTCGACCCCGATCTCGTCGGCAACAGCCGGGAGGTCCTCATCTCCGAGCTGTCCGGTAAGGGATCGGTCGAGAGCCTCGCCGAACGCGCCGGAATCGAGCTCGACGCGACCGGGGCTCGCAGCGCGGTCGAGGCCGTGAAGGAGCGTGAGCACCGCGGCTACCACTACGAGGCAGCGGATGCCTCGTTCGAGCTGCTCCTGCGTCGTGAGACCGGGGCGTACGAGTCGCTCTTCCGCCTCGAGAGCTTTCGGGTGATCACCGAGAAGCACGCCGACGGCGGGGTCGAGACGGAGGCGACGATCAAGGTCTGGATCGGCGACCGCCGCTTCGTACGCACCGCGGAGGGGAACGGGCCCGTGAACGCCCTCGACCGCGCTCTCCGCGACGCGATCACCGAGCTGCATCCGCACCTCGCCGAAATCGAGCTCGTGAACTACAAGGTCCGGATCCTCGACGAGCACCACGGAACCGGTGCGGTGACCCGGGTGCTCCTCGACTCGTCCGACGGCACCGAGACGTGGGGCACGATCGGCGTCTCCGAGAACATCATCGAGGCCTCCTGGGAGGCGCTTGTGGAGTCGCTCGAGTACGCCTTCCAGCCCAGAACAACTCCCGCCGGCTCCTCCGCTTCCGCCTCGAATACCTTGCCCACGGCTACGCCGCGGGCTTCCGATTCTGCTCTCGCGTCCGGGGCCGGCGGGTCTCCGAGCGGGACCGGGTAGAGGTGCCCGACTCGCCCGAGATTCCCCTAGCGAGGCCGGATGTCGGTCCGCGCGAGGAGGAGCTCGTGCTCGAGGTGCTGCGCTCGGGCCGGCTCTCGCTCGGCCCGGTCCTTGGGCGGTTCGAGACCGGGTTCGCCGACCTCTTGGGCACGGAGGACGCCGTCGCGACCTCCTCGGGCACCGCGGCGCTTCACCTGGGCGTGCGACGCCTGGGGTGGGGCGAGGGCGACGAGGTCGTCACCTCGCCCCTGAGCTTCGTCGCCTCGGCGAACTGCCTGCTGTACGAGCGCGCATTGCCGGTCTTCTGCGACATCGATCCCCTGACCCTCAACCTCGATCCCGACGCGGCCGAGGCGGCGATGGGGGAGAGGTCAGCCGGGTTCCTGCCCGTGCACCTGTTCGGCTATCCGGCACCGCTGGCCCAGCTCGAGGCCCTGGTGGAGTCGCGCGGCCTCGGCATCCTCGAGGACGCGTGCGAGGCCCTCGGCGCGGTCGACGGGGCGGGCCGGCGGGTCGGTGCGAGCGGCAACCTCGCTTGCTTCGGCTTCTACGCCAACAAGCAGATCACGACGGGGGAGGGGGGCGTGGTCGTGCCGGCGGACGCCGGCGAGGCGGAGGCGCTTCGCAGCGAGCGGAATCAGGGGCGCGCTCCGGACATGGGCTGGCTCGACCACGACAGGCTCGGGTTCAACTACCGGATGAGCGACGTTGCGGCCGCGATCGGCGTCGGGCAGCTGGAGCGGGTCGACGAGCTGCTGGGGTCCCGCGAGCGCGTCGCGGCGGCCTATCGCGAGCGCCTGGCCGACCTCGGCGGGGCCCCGGCGGGCGCCGACGGTGCGGACCCGGATGGTCTTCTACTCCCATGCGAGGATCGCGGCGCCGAGCGACGCAGCTGGTTCGTCTACGTCGTGCAGCTGCCCGCCGGCGCCGATCGCGACGCCGTGATCGGCGATCTCGAGCAGCGGGGCGTCGCCTCGAAGGCCTACCTGCCGTGCATCCACCTGATGCCGTTCTATCGCGAGCGGTTCGGCTTCGAGGGCGGCGAGTTTCCCGTCGCCGAGGCCGTCGCAGCCCGCTCGCTCGCGCTGCCGTTCTTCGGCCGGATGGAGGAAGGCGAGGTCGATCGGGTCGCCGAGGCGCTGACCGAGGCGCTGCGCGGCGATTGGACCTGAGGACGGCGCGGCGGCCCAGGCCTATCCTGGCGCGACCATGACGCGGCTCCCCGACCCCCAACATTCGCTCTTCGCGCGCCTCAACTCGTCGATCTCGTTCGACATCCGACTGTGGCCGCAGGACATCCGCGCCTCGAGGGTGCATGCGGTGCGGCTGCGCGAGGCCGGCGTGCTCGACGACGGCGAGCTGGCCGAGCTCGGGCGCGGGCTCGACCAGGTGGCGGCTGAGCTCGAGTCCGGCAACTTCGAGGTCGACGAGGCGGACGAGGACATCCACATGGCGATCGAGCGGAGGCTCACCGAGCTCGCCGGGCCTCTCGGCGGCAAGCTCCACACCGCCCGCTCGCGAAACGACCAGGTCGCCACCGACGTGGCGCTCTACGCACGCGACCGGTGCGAGCGCGCTCGCGAGCTGATCTCGGCTCTGCTGGAGCGCCTGCTCGACCTTGCCGAACGGCACTCGGACTGGCCGATGCCGGGCTACACGCACCTCCAGCGCGCGCAGGCGGTCTATCTCGGCCACCATCTGCTCGCCTACTTCTGGATGCTGCGCCGCGACGCCGACCGGTTCGCGGCCGCGCGGCGCGCGGCGGCCGAGATGCCGCTCGGCTCCGGGGCTCTCGCGGGCGTCGACTGGGATCTCGACCGGGGCGCGGCCGCGCTGGAGCTCGGCTTCGAGCGTCCGACGCCGAACTCGATCGACGCGGTCGCCAGCCGCGACGCCGCCCTCGACTACCTGGCGGCGGCTGCGATCTGCGCCACCCATCTCTCGCGCCTCGGCGCCGAAATCGTCCTCTGGTCCACCGAGGAGTTCGGCTTCTGCGAGCCCGCTGACGACTTCTCCTCGGGCTCGAGCATCATGCCGCAGAAGAAGAACCCCGACGCCGCCGAGCTCCTGCGGGCCAAGGCTCCTCGCGTGGCGGGCGACCTGGCGACGCTCCTCGGGGTGCTCCACGCGCTGCCGCTCGCCTACTCGAAGGACCTCCAGGAGGACAAGGAGGCGCTCTTCGACGCGGTCGACACGCTAGAGCTCTCGCTCGAGGCCGCCGAGCAGTTGCTTGCTGGGCTCGAGTTCAACCGCGAGCGCCTCGCCGCCGCGGCGGACGACGAGATGCTCGCGGCGACCGATGTCGCCGACCTGCTCGTCCGCAGGGGGATGCCCTTCCGCGAGGCCCACGGGGTGGTGGGCGGGTTGGTCCGCAGTGCGACCGAGAGCGGCTGCCGGCTCTCGGAGATAGGCCCGGAGGAGTTGCGCGAGCACTCCGAGCTTCTCGACGACTCCTACTACGAGATCCTGGCTGAGCGGCGATGGATCGAATCGAAGAGCTCCGAGGGGGGGACCGCCTCGGCTGCGGTGGGCCGCCAGCTCGAGCTCGCCCGGCAGGCGCTCGCCGACGTGCGTTCGGCGGAGTGAGCCTCGACGCAGACTTCTTCGATCGCTCGGTCCACGACGTGGCCCGAGACCTGATCGGCTGCGCCCTGCTGCACGAGGGCGTGGGCGGTGTGATCGTCGAGACGGAGAGCTACGATGCTGACGACCCCGCCTGTCACGCCTTCGGCGGGCGGACCCCGCGCAACGAGGTCCTCTTCGGCCCGCCGGGGATCGCCTACGTCTACTTCTCGTACGGCGTGCACAACCTGCTCAACGCGGTCGCCGAGCCGGAGGGGAGCGCCGCCGCGGTCCTGATTCGCGCCCTCGAGCCCCGCTGCGGGCTCGACGCAATGCGCGCCCGACGCGGGCGCAGGCGAGCGAGCGAGCTCTGCTCCGGGCCCGGAAAGCTCACGCAGGCGATCGGTGTGGGCCTCGCAGCGAACGGCGCTTCGCTCCTGAGGGCGCCCTTCGAGCTGCGGGAGAGACGGGACGAGTGGGAGGCCGTGGAGGTCGCGACCGGACCGAGGATCGGGATCAGCCGCGCGACCGAGTTGCCGTGGCGCTTCTGCGCCGCGGGAAGCCGCTACCTCAGCCGGCCCCCACCCCGCCGCCCCCGCTGACGGGGGGAGCGCCGCCGGTGCCGCCGGCCCCGGGCGCCGGCGCCGGGGCGGGCGCGGGCGTCGCCTGAGGCGCGCCTCCTCCTCCTCCTCCTCCTCCTCCCGGTGGAGGGCGCCGGGGCCGACGGGGTGGCGGGGGCGACCGTAGTCGCGGGCGGCGTGTAGGTCGGCACCGAGGTCGTGCCGGCGCTGGGCGCCGCTGGCCCAGGGTGCTTCTTGTGAGCGCGTTCCGAGGCCTTGATGCCGTCCCAGGCGGAGACGATGTCGGAGAACATGTCGGCCGGGATCGTTCCTCCGTCGACGGGGCCTCCGTTGTAGAGCGTCGACATGGGTTTGTTGGAGTCCGGGTAGCCGACCCAGATCGCGACCGTGATGTCCCCGGTCGACCCGACGAACCAGGCGTCGCCGTTGCTGGTGGTCGTTCCGGTCTTGCCCCAGACGTAGCCGCCGGTCTGCGCGTGGGTGCCGGTCCCGGAGGCGACGACCGTCTGCAGGATCGACTTCGTGGTCTGCGCGACGGTGGAAGGAATGACCTGCTGGCTCTTCACCTCGTTGACGCCCGAAGCACCGTTGTCGGCCCCCACGAGGTGGCCATCCGAGTCGGTGACCTTGAGGATCCCGACCGGTCCGCCGCTCTGGGCCGCCATCGTGCCGCTCGTCAGCCGGCCGTCCTGGGCGAGGGTGTCGTAGGCGTGCGCCATCTCGAGCGGGTTGACGCCGGTCGAGAGCCCGCCCAGGATCAGCGCCGGGTTGTACTCCGTGAACGGGCCGCCGTTCACGGAGTACTTGATGCCCGGGGTGGTCAGCGGGCTCGTGATCCCCATCTTCTGGGCGGTCCCGGCGACGTTCGCCGGCCCGACCTGCATCCCCACCTGCGAGTAGACGGCGTTGTCGGAGTAGGTCGTCGCGTCCTGAAGCGTCCGGCTCCCCGCGTACTCGTCGCCGTAGTTGGAGACGCGGAACAGGTCGTTGACGATTTGGGACTTGCCCTTCGCCTTGCCTTTCGCCTTGCCCTTCGCCTTGCCCTTCGCGTTCTTCTTCGGCGGCAGCTCGGCCTTGTACGGCAGCGCCTGTGGCGCCGAGGCCCAGACGCTCGATGGCGAGATGCCCTGTTCGAGCGCGGTCACGAGGGTGAAGGGCTTGAACGACGAGCCGGGCTGGCGCGCTCCCTCGGTGGCGATGTTGAACGGCTGCGACTTGTAGTCGGTGCCACCGACGAGCGCCCGGATGCCCCCGGTCTTGTTGTCGATCACGGCGACTGCGGACGAAGGGCCGAGCCCGCCGACGTTCTGGTCGACGATCTCCTGCACCTTGTTCTCGAGGCTTAGGTCGAGCGTCGACTTGACCTTGAGGCCGCCGCTGAAGGCCTGACCGGCGCCGTAGAGGTCGACGAGCTGCTGCCGCAGCCACGACGTGAAGTACGGCGCCGCGGACGGCTGGCTCGGAGCGTGGATCTGGCCCGGGGGCGGGAGCGGGACCCGGGAGTAGCGCTTGTACTCACCCTGTGTTATGTAGCCCTGCTCCTCCATGTTCTGGAGCACTAGGTTGCGTCGCACGAGGGCGGCTCGCGGATGGGTCTTCGGGTCGTAGCCCGTCGGGGAGGAGATGATCCCGGAGAGCGTCGCCGCCTCCCAGGGGAGGAGCTCGGAGGCGCAGCGGTGACCGGAAGTCCCGCACCCGGGATGGTTCCAGCCGAAATACGTCTTGGCGGCGGCCTCGATGCCGTATGCGCCCTCGCCGAAGTAGATGGTGTTCAGGTACTCGGTTAGGATCTTGTCCTTGTCCCAGTGGCGCTCGAGCTGGTATGCGAGCGCCGCCTCGCGCAGCTTCTCGAAGACCGTGCGGCTGCCCTGCGCCTGGAGCGCGTTCTTGACGAACTGCTCGGTGATGGTGGACGCACCCTGAGAGGCCCCCTGGTTGATGACGTCCGAGACGACCGCGCGGCCGATGCCGACGAAGTCGACGCCCCGGTGCTCGTAGAAGCGCTTGTCCTCGATCGCGACGGTCGCCTCCTTCATGATCGGCGCGATCCCCTTCGAGGGGATGAGGACGCGGCCGCGATTGTTGGTGACGATCGCGAGGCGCTGGTTGTGATCGTCGAGGATGACCGAGTTCTGCGCGTTCTTGAACTGGGCGCGATCGTCGAGCTGCGGTAGGTCGCTGGCGACCGCGGCCATGATCCCGAAGATCCAGGAGACGAAGGCG
>CAWJCU010000006.1:0-5000 GCA_963841455.1 uncultured Actinomycetes bacterium | reverse complement strand
TCCCCTCCACCGATTGTCCGAGGTTTCCTGAGTAAAGTTCGTCTGCTCAGGGTTAGTCGGGACCTAAGGCGAGGCCGCAAGGCGTAGCCGATGGCCAACAGGTTGATATTCCTGTACCACGTCGCATCCGCTATCACCGATGGGGTGACGAGGAAGGGCAAGGGAACCCAGGCGATGGTTGTCCTGGGGCAAGCACGTAGCCAGTCGCGGTAGGCAAATCCGCCGCGGCGTTCACGCGAGGTGCAATGCCAGCTGGCTTGACCGCCGGCGAGTCCCCGCACCCATGCCTCCGAGAAAAACCTCTAGGGAGGATGCTCGTGCCCGTACCGAGAACCGACACAGGTGGACTAGTAGAGAATACTGAGGTGAGCGAGCTAACCCTCGTTAAGGAACTCGGCAAAATCGTCCCGTAACTTCGGGAGAAGGGACGCCCCGGTAGGGTGAAGCCACTTGCTGGCGGAGCCCGAGGGGGCCGCAGTGACTAGGTCCAACCGACTGTTTACCAAAAACACAGGCCTCTGCTAAGTCGAAAGACGATGTATAGGGGCTGACGCCTGCCCGGTGCCGGAAGGTTACGCGGAGTTGTTAGCGGTTTAGCCGCGAAGCAGCGAAGCTAAGCCCCGGTAAACGGCGGCCGTAACTATAACGGTCCTAAGGTAGCGAAATTCCTTGTCGGGTAAGTTCCGACCTGCACGAATGGCGCAACGAGTTGGACGCTGTCTCAACGAGGGCCTCGGTGAAATTAAAGTCTCGGTGAAGATGCCGAGTACCCATGGCAAGACGGAAAGACCCCGTGAACCTTTACTGCAACTTGATATTGGAGTCTGGGATATCTCGCTCAGGATAGGTGGGAGGCTTTGAAGCGACGGCTTTGGCCGTCGTGGAGCCACCCTTGAGATACCACCCTTGATGTTCTGGGCCTCTAACGCGTCGCCGTTATCCGGGGCGCGGACAGTGTCAGGTGGGCAGTTTGACTGGGGCGGTCGCCTCCCAAAATGTAACGGAGGCGCCCAAAGGTTCCCTCAGCACGGTTGGAAATCGTGCGCAGAGTGTAAAGGCAACAAGGGAGCTTGACTGCGAGACCGACGGGTCGAGCAGGAACGAAAGTTGGGCTTAGTGATCCGGCGGTTGCAAGTGGAAGTGCCGTCGCTCAACGGATAAAAGGTACTCCGGGGATAACAGGCTTATCGGGCCCAAGAGTCCACATCGACGGCCCGGTTTGGCACCTCGATGTCGGCTCGTCGCATCCTGGGGCTGGAGTAGGTCCCAAGGGTTGGGCTGTTCGCCCATTAAAGCGGTACGCGAGCTGGGTTCAGAACGTCGTGAGACAGTTCGGTCCCTATCTGCCATGGGCGTTGGAGAGTTGAGAGGAGTCATCCTTAGTACGAGAGGACCGGGATGAACGCACCTCTGGTGTATCTGTTGTCCTGCCAAGGGCACTGCAGGCTAGCTACGTGTGGACTGGATAACCGCTGAAAGCATCTAAGCGGGAAGCCAACCTCGAGATGAGCTCTCCCATCCCCTTGAGGGAGTAAGACCCCTGGAAGAACACCAGGTTGATAGGCCGGCGGTGCAAGAGCGGCAACGCTCTCAGCCGACCGGTACTAATGGGTCGAGGTCTTGACATTACCTTTTCTAATTGGCCTGCGTGCAGTTTTCAAGCCCCGCCGGGGCCTGCGGTCCCGCAGGTTTCGGTGGTCATAGCGAGGGGGAAACACCTCTTCCCATTCCGAACAGAGCAGTTAAGCCCCTCAGCGCCGATGGTACTTGGTGTTCACACGCCTGGGAGAGTAGGTCGCCGCCGGTCTTACTTCTGAAAAGAGCCGCCCGCGGGCGGCTCTTTTTCGCGTGCCGCAGAGGGCAGCGGCCTCAGGCTAGCGAGCCGACGCGACCGCGGCGCGGTATGCCGCGGCGCGCGCGCGGGCCGGGTCGGCCGCACTCCCCGCGGCGGCCCCGGGTTGCCGGAAGCGCCTCCCAGGCCGAGGTCAGATGTCGGCCGTCGCGTCCGGCATGGGGCCTCCGCGGGTAGCGGCTCGAGGCCGTACTCGCCGAGCGTCGCGAGGTCGATCGCGAGATCGACGCCGCTCAGCAGCCGCGCGAGGCGCCGGCTGCGGCGTTCGTGACGAGGGCGAGTTGCCTCTTCGGGGATCACGCGGGGCACACTAGGTTTGCTCTCGGACGGAACATGTGTTCTGCAATGGATCTTGCATTTCGTGCCTGAGAGGGGCCTCTGCGGGCTCATCGCCCCCGACGGCCGAAGCTGTGCGGGGCGGGAAGGACCGCGCCGAGCTCGGCCGCCCCGCCGCCTGCGACGGCGACCTTCGGCGGCGCGTCCGGCGAGCCGTCGCGGCCGGTCTCGCGCTCGGCGGGCGGCTCGATGTGCCTCACGTCGGCGCGACCGAGCCCGGCCGGTCGAGGCGCTCGAGGCGGTCGACGACGACGTTGCGGTTCGCGCCGACCCGCTCGAGGCGACCGTCGGCGATGACGAACGGCGCCGCGCTTGCGATCAGGCGGTGCCGCCTGTAGGCGGGGGGAGGGACGATCAGGTTGATCGTGCCCCACTCGTCCTCGAGCAGCATGAAGAGGATCCCGTTCGCCGTCGCCGGGCGCTGGCGGGCGATGACCATGCCGCCGACGCGGATCCGGCTGTAGTTCGGCAGCGCCTCGAACGACATGCTCGCGACGAGCTCCTCGTCGAGCTCCGGCCTGATCAGGCCCATGGGGTGCGTTCCGAGCGTCATCCCGGTCGACTCGTAGTCGGCCACGGCCAGCTCCCAGCCGCCCAGCTCGCGCAGGCGCGGCGGCTCGGGCACCTCGAGCGGCAGCGCGAGCTGCTCGCCGAAGCCGGTCGGCCGCGCCCCGGAGGCGACCCCCAGCTGCCACAGCGCCCGCCGCCTCGCCGCCGCCGAAGCGCGCGCCTCGGCGGCCCCGTCGAGCGAGTCGCACGCGCCCGCCCAGGCGAGCCGCTCGAGCGCGTCGTCGCCCACCCCCGACCGCGAGGCGAGCTTCGCGAAGCTGCCGTAGCGCCCGCCGCGCTCGCGCTCGGCGACGAGCGCCCGCATCTCGTCCTCGCGCGCGCCGTTCACGTAGCCGAGCCCGATCCGCACCGCCAGCTCCTCGCCCCGGCGCTCCACGGCGCACTCGACGCTGCTCTCGTTCACGTCGGGCGCCAGCACGCCGATCCCGCGCCTCTGCGCCTCGTGGACGAGCGAGTCGGAGGGGTAGAAGCCCATCGGCTGCTCGTTCAGCAGCGAGCACAGGAGCTCGGGCCCGTAGTGGACCCGAAGCCACGTCGACTGGTAGGCGAGCAGGCCGAACGCGGCCGCGTGCGCCTTCGGAAAGCCGAAGCCGGAGAAGCCGCGCACCTGCTCGAAGACCCGCTCGGCGACCGCGTCCGGGACTCCGTTTCGCCTTCGCGCCGTCGAGGAACCGGTCGCGGTAGGCGAGGATCGCCTCCTCGGAGCGCTTGCGGCTCATCGCCCGCCGCAGCCCCTCCGCCTCGCCGGGGCTGAAGCCGGCGAGCGCCATCGCCACCTGGATCACCTGCTCCTGGAAGACGATCGTCCCCAGCGTGTCGCTCAGGATCGGCTCGAGCGAGGGGTGCTCGTAGGGGACCTCGAAGCGCGGGTCGGCGCGCAGCCGCTCCTTGCGGTCGAGGTAGGGGTGGACGGCGCCGCCCTGGATCGGCCCCGGCCGCACCAGCGCCACCTGCACGGTGAGGTCGTCGAGCGTCTCCGGCAGCGTCCGCGTGAGCATCTGCATCTGCGCCCGGCTCTCGATCTGGAAGACGCCGGTGGTGTCGGCGCGCCGGATCGCGTCGAAGGTGGCGGGATCGTCGACGGGGATCCGCGAGAGGTCCATCCGCTCGCCGCGCACGCGCGCGATCTCGTCGACGCACCGCTCGACCGCCGACAGCATCCCGAGCCCCAGCAGGTCGATCTTGAGGAACCCGGCGTCCGCGCAGGAGTCCTTGTCCCACTGCACGATCTGGCGGCCCTCCATCGCCGCCGGCTGGACGGGGCAGATGTCGACGAGGGGCCGCGTCGCCAGCACCATCCCGCCCGGATGCTGGGAGGCGTGGCGGGGGAGCCCCCACGCATCGCGCGCGAGCTCGGCGAGCGCACGCCAGCGAGGCGAGGCCGCCCGCGCCGGCCCGATCGCCTCGGCGACGTCGGCCTCGATCGCGCTCGAGCGGTCGTAGACGTCCACCATCCGCGCCGCGCGCTCGATCTCGCCCGCCGGCAGCCCCAGCACCTTCCCGAGGTCGCGCACCGCCCCGCGCGAGCGATAGGAGGCGAACGCGCTCACCAGCGCCGCTCGCTCGTCGCCGTAGCGCTCGATGATCCGCGGGATCAGCATCTCGCGGATGTCGCGCGGAAAGTCGAGGTCGATGTCGGGAGCCTCGGTGATCTCCTCGTTCAGGAAGCGCCCGAGGAACAGCCCGCCGCGCACGGGGTCGATGTGCGAGAGCCCGGTGAGGTAGCAGACCACCGAGCTGACGCTCGACCCGCGCCCGCGCCCCGGCGGCAGCAGCATTCGCGCCGAGTCGGACCCCCGCACCTCGACGGCCACCTCGCGCGCCAGCTCGAGGATGTCGTAGTGCAGGAGAAAGAAGCCCGAGAGCTCGAGCTTGCGGATCACGGCGAGCTCCTCTTCCAGGCGCCGCTCGGCCTCGGCGCGATTGCGATTGCCGGCGTAGCGATGCTGAAGCCGGGCGCGACAGATCTCCGCGAGCGCCCGATCGGCATCGGGGTCCTCGCTTCCCGGTAGCGGTAGCCGAGGTCGCGGGCGAGGTCGAAGCGGAGCCGCTCGGAGAGCCGGACTGTCTCGGCGGCCGCCTCGGGGTGGTCGCGAAAGCGCTCGCTCGCCTCGGCCGCCGAGCACAGGTACGCCGAGCCGTTCCCGCGCCGCGCCGGCTCGGTCTCCTCAAGGGTGCCGTGGAGGCCCACGGCGGCGAGCGCGTCCTGAAGGTGCGCGCGCGAGCGGTCGTGCATGTGGAC
>CAWJCU010000005.1:0-128499 GCA_963841455.1 uncultured Actinomycetes bacterium | reverse complement strand
GTGAGCGGGCCGAAGATCATCACGCCGAGCCCCAGCGTCAGACCGATCGTGAGCGGTGCCCACTCGCGGCGAGCGCGGGGGTTGAACGCCACTGCGCAGACGGCGAGCACGAGCAGGAAGGTCCCGATCATCTCGATGAGCCCGGCGGCGACATTGCCGTTGATGAGCGCACTGGGCGACACGGCGCCGTAATGCCCGGCGCGGCCCTCGTCGAGGAGGAAGCCCTTCACCATCAGCGCGCCGAGAACCGCGCCCGAGAGCTGGGCGAGGATGTAGACGACCGCGTCGATCGGATCGATCCGCCGCGTCGCCCACGCGGCGACGGTGACCGCGGGGTTGAAGTGACCGCCACTGACGCCCCCCAGCGTCGCGATCAACATGAACAGGACGATGCCGTGGACGAGACCGACGACGGCGAAGTCGGAACCGGTCTGCGCGTTCGCGGCGGTGGCGACGTAGAGCGTGACCACCGTGCAGATCGCAAAGACCAGAAGCATGGTCCCGACGAGCTCTGCGATATAGGCCGCGAGTCCTCGATCCTGCACTTGGGGATTACCTCCTGTTGGGGAACGTCAAGGCGCCAACGGGGCGCGAGCGCGCGGCAGTCTAGACGATTGCTAGTTGGCCGCCGCCCGCCCGGCCTCATACTCGTCCTGCAGGCGCCGCCCGTCCTCGATCACATCGAGCGCCTCCTCGCGGCTGCGCCAGCCGTACACCTCGACCTTCTTCCCCTCGAGCTGCTTGTAGATCGAGAAGAAGTGGGAGATCTCGCGCTGGAGCTGCTCGGGAACGTCCTCGAGCGTCTCGGCGTGGTTCCAGCCGGGGTCGTGGTTCGGGACGCAGACGATCTTGTCGTCCATTCCCTTCTCGTCCTCCATCTTGAACAGGGCGATCGGCTTCACGGCGATGACGCAGCCGGGGAACGTGGCCTCCGACACGCAGACCAGGCAGTCGAGCGGGTCCTCGTCACGGCCCCGATGGCCGATCAGGTAGCCGTAGTCGGTCGGGTAGACCGTCGACGAGGAGAGGAAACGATCGAGGATCACCTTCCCGATC
The DNA here is from genome assembly GCA_963841455.1 of uncultured Actinomycetes bacterium. GTDB lineage: Bacteria > Actinomycetota > Thermoleophilia > Solirubrobacterales > 70-9 > JAWVFM01. Next base: position 127,443 of record CAWJCU010000005.1, on the reverse strand, counting down.
CCCTCGTCGTACTCATACTTGTTCCGCGAGCCCTTCGGGATCTCGATCAGCGCCAGAAGCTGCTCGTCGAGGTGATGGTCCGCCATCGGCCCGCAGCCTACTCCCGGTGGATAGGGTGCCGCCGGACATGAGGACCGCCGCCGCGCTGCTGGCGGCCCTCGCTGCCTCGGTCGCGATTTCGGCCTGCGGCGGGGGCGCTGAACCGGGCGCTTCGCAAGAGGCGACGCTCGTGCTCGACTTCACCCCCAACGCAGCGCATGCGGGCATCTACGCCGCGCTGCACGACGGCCTCTACCGCCGGGCGGGCGTCGACCTCAGCGTGCATCCTCCGTCGAGCTCGACGGACGCGCCCAAGCTGCTCGCCGCGGGCCGCACCGACTTCGCGATCCTCGACATCCACGACCTCGCGATCGCACGGCGACGCGGGCTGCCGCTCGTGGGGGTGGCGCCCATCGTCGATCGGCCCCTGGCCTCGGTGATCGCGCGCGACCGCGACGCGGTCCGCACGCCTGCCGACCTGGCGGGGAAGACCGTGGGCGTCACCGGGCTCCCGTCCGACACCGCGGTGCTCGACGAGGTTCTCCGCGCCGGCGGGCTCGGCCCCGACGCGGTTCACCGCGTGACCGTCGGGTTCGGCGCCGTGCCGGCGCTCGTCGCCGGGAGGATCGATGCCGCGACGGCGTTCTGGAACGCCGAGGGGGTGACGCTCGAGCGGCGGGACGTGCCGGTGCGGGTCTTTCGCGTCGATGACTACGGGGCGCCCAGTTATCCGGAGTTGGTGCTCGCCACGACGCGCCGGACGCTGCGGAAACGGGCTGGGCTGGTTGGGAAGGTGGTTGATGCGACGCGGCAGGGGTACGTCGTTGCGCGCGAGGACCCCGCTACGGCTCTGGCTGCCCTCGCTGCCTCCAATCCGACGCTCGACCGGCGGGAGGCCGGAGCGGAGCTCCACGCGCTCGACGCCGCCCACGCGTTCACGCCGCACCTTCCCCCGCGCCAGCTCAAGCGCATCGTTGCTCGAGGTTTGTCCTGACGTTTCCCCCTCCTGGGTGGAAAAGGCAGGACGAATGCCGGGCTAAAGGCTCCGGCGGGCCCTGAAGTCGCGGCGAACCGATTCCGGGCGGCCCCACATCTGCACTACCTCCGCGCGGCCCTCGTGCCAGTCCCGCACGACCATCTCCCCCTCGATTCCCGCTTCGTCGAGAAGGGCGAGGGTGCCCTGGACCGACTCTGGTGCGGCGGCGTGCCCGAAGCGGTGGGCGACGTTGAGGCGCCAGTGCCAGTCGGCCTTCGAGTAGGGCTGCGCGTTGATCTGGGTGAGGAGCGTCGCGGCGTCGATGTACTGGGTCTCGTCGGCGATCCGCAGGTCGATCACCAGGTCCGTCCAGTCGTCCGGCAGCGAGTCCACGACTGACTGGAAGTCCGCGGCGAGGGTCATCGCGTGCAGCCTATTACCCGATGAACACCTGCTCGAGCAGGAAGACGTTCAGGGCGATGATGATCGACGCGAGCACGCCGACGAGGGCTGTGAGCCACGACGGATTGACAAGGCCCCCCATCAGGTCCCTGCGGCGCGTGAGCAGCACGAGCGGCACCAGCGCGAAGGGAATGCCGAAAGAGAGCACGACCTGGCTGATCACGAGCGCGTCGGTCGGGTTGACGCCGATCGCGATGACGATTAGGGCGGGCGCGAGCGTGAGCGCGCGGCGGAGGAAGATCGGGATGCGCCGGCGGATGAAGCCCTGCATCACCACCTGGCCGGACATCGTCCCCACCGACGACGACGCGAAGCCGGATGCCAGCAGGGCGATGCCGAAGATCGTCGCGGCGTTGCTCGAGACCGTCTTCTCGAGGCCGTGGAAAGCCCCCTGGATCGTGTCGATGCCCGTGAAGCCGCTGCCGTGGAAGAGCGAGGCGGCCATGATCATCATCGCCAGGTTCACGAGGCCGGCGAGGCTCATCGCGATGACCACGTCGATGCGCTCGAAGCGAAGGATGCGCCTGCGCTCGTCGCTGTTGCGCCCGACGATCCGCCGCTGGGTGAGCGCTGAGTGGAGGTAGATCACGTGCGGCATCACGGTCGCGCCGATGATTCCCGTGGTGAGCAGGATGCTTTCGGTGCCGCTGAAGCCGGGCGTGAACAGGTGCGTGGCGACCTGTCCGGCGTCGGGGCTCGCGTAGAGGATCTCGAGCCCGAACGAAACGATGATCACCCCGACGAGAACGGCGATCCCGGCTTCGAGACGCCGGAAGCCCATCTGCTGCAGCGCCAGGATCCCAAACGCCCCCGCCCCCGCCACGAGCGCCGCCGGAAACAAAGGGATCCCGAACAGGAGGTTGAGGCCCAGCGCAGCGCCGACGACCTCGGCGACATCGGTCGACATCGCCACCAGCTCGGCCTGGATCCACATTCCGAGGGACGCCGGCCGGGGGAAGGTCTCGCGGCAGGCCTCGGCGAGGTTCTTGCCCGTGGCGATCCCGAGCTTCGCCGACTGCGTCTGCACCACCATCGCGATCAGGTTCGCCCCGAGAACGACCCAGAGCAGGAGGTAGCCGAACTTCGCGCCGCCGGCGATGTTGGTCGCGAAGTTTCCGGGGTCGATGTAGGCGACGGCGGCGATGAACGCGGGCCCGAGGAACGGCCAGATGCGCGAGAAGCCCCTGGCGTGGCCGTCGAGCGACCGCCTCGCGGCGCGCGCAACGGCGGCCTCGCCGGGTAGGACGTCCTCGATGCCGTTCGGGTGCCCGTTCGCGCTCGGCGCCTCGGTCGGCCTCGGCGGGGCCGCCGGCGCCTCCACCGGGGGCCTCACGGGGCGCTCCCCGCCAGCTCCACGCGCATCTTCGCGGCGAGCTCCGAGCCGAGCGCATGCTCGACGCCGCCCGCGACGACCTTCAGAGGCCCGCCGAACGGGTCCGCGCCGACGACCTCGATGCGCGCCCCGGGCTCGATCCCAAGTCCCGTCAGGTGGCGGAGCATCGCCGGATCGGAGTCGGAGACCCGTGCGAACACCGCCCGGCGGCCGGGCTCGAGCTCCGAGAGCGGGATCGTCGCGTCCGTGGCGAGATCCAGGTCGGCCGTCGGGATCGGATCGCCGTGCGGGTCGAGCTCGGGGTTGCCGAGGGCCGCGGCGATGCGGCCCTCCAGGTCCTCGGAGATGTAATGCTCGAGCACCTCGGCCTCGTCGTGCACCCGGTCCCAGGGCATGCCGAGGGTCTCCGCGAGGAAGGACTCGATCAGGCGGTGGTGGCGGATGACCTCGAGCGCGAGCCGCTCGCCCTTGGCCGTCAGGGAGACGCCGTGATAGCGCTCGTGCCGCACCAGGCCGGCGTCGTCGAGGCGCTTGAGCATCGCGGTCACCGACGAGGGCGCGACGCCCAGGCGCTCCGCGAGGGCCGAGGTGGGCACCGGTCCGTCGATCCGGTGGGCGAGGGCGTAGATCGCCTTGACGTAATCCTCGGCCGCCTCGCTGCGGGAGGAGCTCCGCCGCCCCTCCAGCGGGGCCTTGCTCGATGTGCGTGTATGCGCCACGGCGAAACGCCAGTTTAGACGAGGCTAAAAACAAATGGCGGCCGGCTGCCTGCGCCTACAATCGGTTCGTGGCGACCGAGGCGACGATCGAGCTCGACGGCCAGTACCGCCAGCTCCGCGAGGAGGCGGCCTTCGTCCGCCGGCCAGGCCTTCGGGTGCTCGCGGTCGACGGCGCCGACGCCGTCGACTTCCTCCAGGGCCAGCTCACGAGCGACGTCGAGAGCCTGCCCCCCGGTGGGGGCTCGTACACGGCCCTGCTCGACCGCAAGGGCCATCTGCAGAGCGACGCGAGGGTGGTACGCCTGGCCGACGAGCTCGTCTGGCTAGTCGCCGAGGCCGAGGGCGCGGAGCGGCTCGCCCGCCACCTGCGCACCTACCGGATCGGGCGCGATGTGGAGGTCTCAGAGCTCGAGGTCGCCGCCGTATCGGTGATCGGGCCCGCGTCAGCACGGGCCACCGGCGTCGAGGGCCTCGCGGATGAGCACGCTCACCGCGAGGTCTCGATCGGCGACATCGGCGGGGTCCGCGCGGTCGCCACGGATGCCGGCGTCGACCTACTCCTCGACGCCACCGATGCCGAGGCGCTCACCGCGGCGCTCGCTGCCCAGGGCGTTCCCGAGGCGAGCGAGGGAGCCGCCGAGATCCTGCGGGTGGAGGCCGGGCGCCCTCGCCTCGGCCGCGAGATGACCACCGAGACGATGCCGGCCGAGGCGGGGATCACCGAGCGAGCCGTCAGCTTCACCAAGGGCTGCTACATCGGCCAGGAGACGGTCGCGCGCCTTCACTACAAGGGGCGTCCGAACCGGCACCTCCGCGGGCTGATCCTCGACCGTCCCGTCGCGGCGGGCGACCTCGTGATGCTGGGCGAGAAGGAGGTGGGGCGCATCGGCACAGCCGTGATCTCCCCCGCGCTCGGCCCGATCGCGCTCGCGGTGCTCCGCCGCGAGGCGGCGCCCACCGAACGCGTGAGCGTCGGCGGCGAAGGCGCCGAAGCCGAGGTGGCGGAGCTTCCGTTCGGCTGAGCAGCCGATCCCACTGGGACTCGGCTGCCGGTGAATGTTCTAGGGTTCGCGCCGAGGATGAGGGTTCGACGCTCGGCTTCCGGGTCCAGCGGCAGAGTATGGATGCTCCTGCCGGGGGTCGCCATCGGGCTCGCGCTCGCCGGCTGCGGCTCCAGCGACTTCCCGAACGAGCCGCGCGCCTCCGCCCCGATCGAGGTCACCGCGAGCATCGGCCCGCGGGCCGTCAAGATCGCGCCCGACCGGGTGGGCGCCGGCATCGCGAACTTCACCGTCGCGAACCTCTCGAGCAACCCCGCCTCCTTCCGGCTCAGCGGGCCGAGCAGGCCCACTCCGACGAGCCAGATCGAGCCGGGCGGCGTCACCACCGTTTCGGTTGACCTGAAGACGGGCGACTACCAGGTGAGCGCCCCGGGCAGCGGCCTGCGCTCGACCTTCCTCAGCGTCGGGGCGCGGCGCCCGTCGAGCCAGAACAAGCTGCTGCTGCCGTAGGTCGGCGACTCTGGGGATTTCCGCCGGCTATAGCCGGCTTGAATCCCCGACCGTGTCGGTCACGGCTCCGGATCCGCGTCCGCAACCACTGACTCGACCGTCATGAGGCAGCGCTCCAGCTCGCCGACCATGTCCTCGAGCTCCTCACGCGCCGCCTTCTCGCCGTTCTTGACTCCGGTGAGCGCCTTGCGGATGCGGTTTGCCCGCTTCAGCGCCGCTCCTGCCTGCTCGGCGGCTTCACGCACACGGGGAGCGTCGAGGGCAAGCTCGGCCTGACCCGCCATCAGCGCCCTGGCCCGCGCGTACCGGTACGCGCAGGCGAGCCCGGACGGGTCCGGGTCTTCGCGGTCGAGGGCGACGATCATCTTGTTGCCCTGGTACTCGGTGACCTCGTGAAGCCCCGAGGGGACCTTGTCCTCCCCCGCCACCACGAGCAGGGCGAACCCGGCGTCCCGCTCGACCGTGGCGGCGTTGAGCTCGGCCCACGCCTCATTCTTCGAGAGCTTCTTGTTCTTGACCTCGAGAACGATTCGCGCCTTGGCGGGGCCCGTCGCACCGTCGACCTCGATCACGACGTCGCCCTTCTTGCCGCCCGACTCCGAGGACTCGTCGCCGACGTGGTGGGCGGCGTCGCCCCGGGCTCCCGCAATCGCGTCGACCTCGGAATAGACGAGCTCCTCGAAGGTGCGTCCCTTACGGGTTCCCGCGTCCTCCGCTTCGGCCAGAGCGTCCGCAGCCTGCTCCAGGCCCGCTATCTCAGATGCCCGGCGAAGGACCTCCTCGACCTTCTCCTCGAGCTTCGCGTCACGCTCGTTCTGCTCGTCGCGGCGCTGCTTGACCCAATTCGAGAACTGGGCGAGCAGGGGGCGCAGGGGGTTGAGCTCGTCGTCGGCCGACAGCCGCTCGAGAAACTCCCGGTTGCGCCGGTCGATCTGATCCTGTATGCGGGTGGGCACCGCCTCCGACCCCTCCCCGAACGTCTCCTCGACCAGGCCCGTCAGCTCAGTCGCGTGCTCCTGAAGCGCCTTCCCGAGGGCGCCCTGGGTTGCGGCATCTCCGAAGGCCTGCTTGATCTCGCCCTGGATCCGCTCCGCGGTTTCGCGGTTCATCCGCTCCGCCTCGCGACGGTGCTCGTCGAGAACGCGCTCGTACTCACGCCGAACGAAGTCGACCTCGACCTGGGCATCCTCGCGGTCCAGCACCCTCGCGCCGATCTCGATCGTCCGGCGGACCGTCCGCGAAGGCTCTTCACCGGCCTGCGCACGCTGCCGGATGACCCGCGCGGCGTCTTCGTCCGCGATCGTGAGCCGCTCGACGACGAGCCGGTCCTCGAGAACGCGGACGATGCCGTCGGAAGTGGCTGAATCGAGGCTGAGCTGTGGCTTCTCGGATGCTTCCATCGGACCCACGAAGGTAGTCGCGGCGTCCGACGGAAACCTGACGTGAGCGCGGCGTTAGGATCCGCGGCCCAAAGCCCCACCGCGAAGGAGGACCGTGGCCGTAGACACGCAGGACGTATCCAAGCTCGACGTCGAGCCGGGCGAGCTGCCCGAGACGATGGCGGCATGGGTCATTCGCCAGGAGCGCGAGGGTGAGCCGAAGGACGCGTTCCAGATCGAGGAGATCGAGCTCCCCGAGCCGGCCGCGTTCGAGGTGATCGTGCGCGTCATGGCCGCCGGCGTCAACTTCAACAACGTCTGGGCGGCCCTTGGGAAGCCGGTCTCGGTGTTCGGGTACGGCGACCACCCCGAGTGGGGGCACCACATCGGCGGCTCCGACGCGTCCGGCATCGTCTGGAAGGTCGGGCCAGGCGTCACCAGATGGAAGCCCGGCGATGAGGTCGTGGTGCACTGCAACCAGGCCTCCTACGAGGACGTCGAGGTCCACGGCCTCGACCCGATGGCGGCGCCGAGCCAGGAGATCTGGGGCTACGAGACCACCTGGGGCTCGTTCGCCCAGTTCACCAAGGTCCAGGCCCAGCAGCTCCTGCCGAAGCCCCGCAACCTCTCGTGGTCCGAATCGTCGGCCTACGGGCTCACCTACTTCACCGCCTACCGCATGCTGATCGACCAGTGCAAGCTCCAGGCGGGACACAACGTCCTCATCTGGGGCGCCGCGGGCGGCCTGGGGGTGTTCGCCACCCAGCTGTGCGCGGCGAGCGGCGCCAACGCCGTCGGCGTCGTCTCCTCGGCCGAGAAGGGCGAGCTGGTGAAGAAGCTGGGCGCCGTCGACTACATCGACCGCAACGAGTTCGCGGGGATGATGCGCCGCGGCGGCGAGAGCCCCGAGGAGGAGAAGGAGCGCTTCAAGGTCACGCGCGCCTTCGCCAAGGAGGTCAAGGGCATCCTCGGCGACGCGCCCGACTTCGTGTTCGAGCACGTCGGGCAGGCGACGTTCCCAACCTCGGTCTTCACGGTCAAGCCGTTCGGCAAGGTCGTGATCTGCGGGGCCACCTCGGGCTACACGCTCGACTTCGACGTCCGCTACCTGTGGATGAAGCAGAAGCAGATCATCGGCTCGCACTTCGCGAACGCGTACGAGTGCATGCGCGCCAACCAGCTCATGGCCGAGGGCAAGATCCGGCCGGTCCTATGGCAGGTGATGCCGTTCGACGGCGTCGCCGAGGCGCACCAGCTCCTGCACGAGAACAAGCACCTCGGGAAGATCTCGATCCTCGTCGGCGCAACGAGCGAGGAGGAGGGCAAGCACGAGGACGGCCCAGGCGCGATCCGCGCCGAGGTCGGCGCCTAGAGCCGCGGGAAGCATGCCGCACATCAACTACATCGACTGGCACACGCACCCGTTCAGGGCCGAGCGCTGGCTCGAGGCGTGGCGGCCGGCGCTCGACCGCGCGCTCGCGTTCGGGGCGAGCGCGTCGTACCTGACCCGATCGATCGACGACCCGCTCCACTTCCGCCAGGTCTCGGTGTGGGAGGACAAGGCCGACTTCGAGCGCTACTGGGCCTCGGACGAGATCACGGCCCTCCGCCTCGCGGCGCTCAGCTACTACAACAAGCCGCTCCTGCCCGCCTGGCATTCGATCGTGCTCGAGGCTCGGGCCGGCGGCGACGACGCGGCCGCCACGGCTACACCGGAACCGGCTTCCGCTTCCTAGTTCGCGTCGGGGCCAGCCGCGCGGGCGGAGTGGCTGAATTGGAACTCCCGCGCGGAACCTCGATCGAGCCAGTCCCGCGTACTTGAAATCACCTACGTAGCGCCCCACGCAATGGGCGCGCCAAAGTACCGATGCCCCGGCTTCAGGGCCGCCCGTAGGGTGGACCGAACGTCCATGTACCAAGCGGCACGTACACCGATGAGGCCGTCATCCGATCAGTGGACCCAATTTGTCTACTTGGTTTGGGGTAATTCGCGCAATTCGGGTGAATTGAGCCGCAAGACGGGGGTAGCTTGATGCCCATGGTGTTTGGCAAGGGAGACCCAGACGACCCATTCGTTCGGTTGAGAAGCATCTCGACTGACCGGATGGTGTCCGGCCGTTCAGAAGGTGGAGGATGAGCATCGCGGGCGTCTCGTCGGGAGTGGCCGAGGTCCCGCGCGTGGACCTGCGGCGGCCCCACGCCGCGATCGACGGCCCGCCGCTTTGGGACGGCGGGGCGTCCGAGAGGATCGCCGACGTGATCGAGCGGGCGCTCGCCGCGAACGAGCCCCGTTCGCGGCACGATGGCGTACCTGACGAGAGCCTTTGGAGTGCTCAATGGCCCGCGTAACCGAGGCGTACGCACCAGAGGCACGTCCGGCGCGTGCCGACCGTCTGCATCCATCGCGGCGGCGTCATTCCGCGCCCGCGCGTCGGTGCCGTCGCCCGCACTCCAGCTTCTCGCCGACCTCACCGCGGCAACGCTGGGCGTGGCCTTTCTGGTCGTGGTCATGGGGTGGGGCCCGGTTGGCCTTCTCGCTGCTCCGACGTTCCTGCTGTTCAACTGGGCGGCTGACCTCTACGGTCACGAAGTTCGCCTGCACCGCCTCATCCCGCGTCTCATCCTGACCACAGGGTGCCTCTACCTCGTTGCGCTGCTGCTCGAGGATGCGACCGGAGCCGCACGCGGCGTCGACCTCAACGATCTCGAGCTCATCGCGACCTGGCTCGGCACCATCGCGACCACGGTGGCCATCCGGGCGGCGCTCGGATCGACCGCACGCATGTGGCCCACCCCGAACGATGGGTGGTCGTCGGCGACGGAGTTTCGACCGCGACCCTCGAGCGGCTGGCAGAACGAGGCGGAGCCTCGGTCGCCGGAACGATCTCACCCCTCCCACGCCGAGCCGGCGGGATCGACAAGCTGCAGATCTTCGAGGAGCTTCAGCGACTCGGTGCGACCCGCGCCGTCCTTGGACAGTCGCTGAGTCCGCAAGCGGACCTCGCGGAGCTGGTCGCGGACTTCCGAGCCCTGGGTGTCAGCGTCAGCATCGTCCCGTCGATCGTCGACCAGCTCGAATACGCGGGCCTTGCACCGCAGGAGCTGGCGGGCGTCCCGATGTTCGGCGTCCACGCTCTGGCACCTCTGCGGCGCGAGAACCATGAATCCGAGGATCGAAACCGCGTTGCCACGCACACCGTCCCCCGGGTCAGCGTCGTCATCCCGACCAAGAACGAGGCCGAGAACCTGCCGCACGTTCTGCCACGGCTTCCCGCAGACCTCCACGAGGTGATCCTCGTCGACGCCCACTCAACCGACGCCACGGTCGAGACGGCCCGCCGGCTCTGCCCCGAGGTGCGCGTCGTGACCCAGACCGGGAACGGAAAGGGCAATGCGCTGCAGAGCGGCTTTGCGGCCGTGACCGGAGACGTCGTGGTCATGCTCGATGCCGACGGTTCGGCCGACCCTGCGGAGATCCCGCAATTCGTCGCGGCGCTGCAACAGGGGTGCGACTTCGCGAAGGGCTCACGCACCCTTCCGGGCGGCGGCAGCACGGACATAACGCGCCTGCGAGACCTGGGGAACCAGGGCCTGACGAAGGTCGTGAATCTCCTCTTCGGCACGCGTTTCACCGACCTCTGCTACGGCTATAACGCGTTCTGGGCCCATTGCCTTCCGCACATCTCTCTCGACGTTTCCGGGTTCGAGGTCGAGACCGCGATCAATCTTCGGGTCGTCAAGGCGGGGCTGACGTTGGCCGAAATTCCGAGTGTCGAACACTCAAGGCTGCACGGCAGAACGAATCTCAACACGTTCCGCGATGGCTTCAGGGTGCTCCAGACGATTCTCAAGGAGTGGAGGACGTCGTACGCCTTGCAGCGGTGCAGCCCCGGCAGACCGACGCCGGATTGCCGTCCGTGCTGCGGAGGTCGCCCGATGATGCGCACGTGGAGCTTTGCCGCAACCAGCGGACCATCCCGCCCCGAAGCGGTGGCTGTGTCCGAAGTGGGTGACAACCGCGTTGGAGAGTCGCCGGTGACCCGAAACCAGAGCATCCAAGGCGCCTCGTCGAGGTCGAACGAGTCGCCATCCGCGAGGGAGGTTGGGCGAGAAGGTGTCAAGGCCGCAGTATCCGTCGTCATCTGCGCATATGCGGAGGAGCGCTGGGACTGCTTGATTGAGGCGGTCCGCTCTGTCGAGCACCAGACGGACCCGGCGCGCGAGGTGATCGTCGTAATCGACCACAACGAGCAGCTGCTCGAGCGCACGCGCCGCGAGCTGCCGCGCGCCACCGTAATTGCCAACTGCGGCGAGCGTGGTGCGGGAGGCGCCCGGAACGCTGGCGTCGAAGCTGCGAGCGGGTCGATCATCGCGTTTCTTGACGACGACGCAGTCGCAACGCCGGATTGGATCGAGGAAATGCACGGCCCCCTTGCGCAGCCGAACGTGTTGGGCGTCGGCGGTGAGGTCCTGCCCCACTGGCAGGCGGCAACACCACGGTGGTTCCCGAGCGAATTCGGTTGGGTGCTCGGGTGCAGCTACCGTGGTCTTCCCGAGTCGACAAGCCCGATCCGCAACCCCATGGCTGGCAATATGGCCGTGAGGAAGGGCGTGTTTCTGGCGCTTGGCGGGTATCGCTCTGGCCACGGGAACGTCCAATTCGACTCCCGCGACCTCCAAGGCGGGAAACGTCTACGGTTCGTCACGCGGCAGTCCGGCTGTGAAGAGACGGATCTCTGCATCCGGGCCCTGCGTCGGTGGCCGGGTTCGGTCTGGATCTATCACCCGCCGATGAGAGTTCACCACCGGGTGCCGCGTTCGAGGCTCAGCTGGAGCTACTTTCTCGCCCGATGCAACGACGAGGGGCTGGCGAAGGCGACCGTCGTCGTTGCGCAGTCCGGCGCTGAGATCGGCCTCTCGACTGAGCGCTCGTACGTCTTTCGCACGCTTGTCGACGGCGTGTGGAGGGGCATCGAGGACTCCCTCAAGGGCGATCCATGGGGCTTGGCCCGAGCGTCCGCGATCATCATCGGCTTTTCCGTCACGGCATTTGGCTACCTCCGCGGGAGGGTCGGCAGCATCGCCCGCGCGCCGTTTTCCAGATGGGCACCGAGCCCGACGCTCGAAGAAGGAAGCCGCCGGTGAAATGGCTCAAGCGCCATGCACGCCGTGTCCGCGCCGCGACGGCGACGATGCATCCCAACCTCGTCGCCGGACCCAGCCGTGTCGCAACCAAGGTCTGCACCGACTGCTGGCCGCGGCATGGCGCATGTCTGCCTCGCGCTGATAGTGACTTTTCTGCTGCCTGACTACGGCTTGGTTGCCACCGCCGTGCCTGCCTTCCGTAACCACGCCCTCGGCTCCACACCGGGAGCGTGGGCATCCGATGTTGACGCCGCAGGCCGATGTTCGCCGCCTAGTGCGCCATCCAGTTCCCGTCAGGCTGGTCGCGCGACCTCGGATGGCGCTCCGAGCTCGGTGTCCATGACTGACACGACGGCGACCGAAAGCGCCGCCGACGGCCGGATCACGGCGCCGCCCGCCCGCGCGGGCCTGATGCTCGCGATACTTGCTTCGGCGGCCGGCGTGCTGGTCGTCTCCCTGGCGTACGCCGCCGGCCGCGACGGCCACTCCTGGGCCGCGGTGGCCTACTGGGGCGGCCATCTGCTCACGTTCATTCCGCTCGCGGCCTACGTCCTCTCGCCGAACACACGGAGCAAGTGGGCGGCGGTTGTCGCGCTCGCGCTCTTCCAGTCGCTGGCCACATGGATGTACAGCCCGCTGACGTTCAAGTTCCCCGACGAGCTTCTGCACCGGCACACGGCCATCGACATCCTGCAGCAGCAGTCGCTCTTCCACGCGAACCCGTCGCTGCCGGTGAGCCCGCGCTTCCCCGGCCTGGAGGAGATCACGACGTCGCTGATGGCGATCACGGGCCTCAGCCTGTTCACTGCCGGTCAGATCGTCGCCGGGCTCGCCCACGTCGCGCTGGTGGCGGGCGTCTTCGTGCTGCTGCGCAGGATTACCGGCGACGAGTGGGTGGCCGGCGTCGCCGCCCTCATCTTCGCGATGAGCCCTCACGACCAGTTCTTCAACGGGCTCTGGGTCTACGAGGCGCCCGCGCTCGTCTTCATGGTGGTGGCGCTGATCGCCGCCACCCGTTGGGGATCAGTCCCGGGACTCATCACGGCAGTCATCTGCCTGGCCGCTGTGACCGTCACGCACCACGTCACGGCGGCCGTCACAGCGCTCATGCTGCTCGCCCTCGGCGCGGGCGTGGCGCTGCAGGGCGGACTGCGGGCCGGCGGCCGTCGACTGCTGGCCCTGGGCGCCGTCGGCGCGGTGATGGTCGCGTCCTGGGTGATCTTCGTCGCCCCGGCGACCTACCAGTACCTCTCGGGGCCAGTGGGCGACGTGCTCTCCGGCTTCCTGCGCGCCGGGTCGGTGAGCGGCAAGGAAGCGGTGGGGGGAACGGACGTGAGCCCGGCCATAACCGCGGCGACGGTGGTCGGGAGCGTGACGATGGCGGCTCTCGTGACCGCCGGCGCGTTCGCCGCCTGGCGTCGCGGCAGGGATGCCGTGACGCGAACCTTCGCGTTCCTCGGGCCCGGGTCCTTCGGAATCCGGGATGCCCTGACCCGAACCTTCGCAATCCTCGGGCTCGGATTCTTCGGAATCATCGGGATCCGGTTCCTCGCCTCCGACGGCGCCGAGCTGGCCGGACGCCTGCTGACGTACGAGTACCTATTCGCGTGCGTGGCCGCGGCGCTCGCGCTGACGGCGCTGTGGAAGCGCCGCGGCGGCTTGACCGCGGCGCTCGGGCTCGTCGCCGTCGTCCTGGTGTTCGTCGGCAACACGACGAGTGGCTGGCCGGCACCGTACGAGTTCGTGCCCGGGAAGTTCAGGGTCGACGCGTTCGAGAGCGGAGTCGACCCCGCCGGCGTGCGGGCGGCACGCTGGGTCGCGGCCAACCTCCCGCCCAACGCCAAGGTCGCGTGCGATTGGACCGCGTGCTCCCTCGTCAACGGCTACGGGCCGCAATCCGCGTATGCCGACGTGCCGGGCATCTTCTACTCGCGCTCCTTCGACCGGCGCACCCGCCGGCTACTCTCCGAGCGCGGCATCGACTTCGTGCTCGTCGACCGGCGCATCACCTCACAACTGCCCGTCCGGCCCTCTGGCCACGAGTACTTCGACCACGAGACGGCGGCGCAGGAGGCGATGGCGCCGCTGCCGCCGTGGGCGCTTGACAAGTTCGACCGCGATCCGCGTGTGGACCGCGTCTACGACGGCGGCCCGCTCGTTGTCTATGACATGAGGAGGCTGCTCGGTGCTTGAGCGACGCTGGGACCTCGCGGCCGTCGTGGCCTACGCCGTGCTGGCCACGGCGGCAGTCTGGGCGCTCGAGCCCGGCGGAATCGCCGGCCTGCTCGTCGCCCCACTGCTGCTGGTCTGCCCCGGCTACGCGCTCGTGCGGGCGATCGAGGGCCGCCCCCACGTCGATGCGCTCGAGCTCGCGACGGCAACGCTCGCGCTGAGCTTCGCCACGGCGGCGCTCGGCGGCCTGCTCCTCAACGCACTCGACGTGCGCCTGACGGCGCGTGCGTGGTCAACCTTGATGCTCGTGGTGACTGCGGCGGCCGCGGCGGTCGCCGCCGCTCACGCCGCTCGGGCCGATGAGCCGACGCACCGGCGCTCGATTCGAGTGCGCCCGATGCCGCTGCTCGCCGCCGTAGCCGCCTGCTTGCTGCTCGTGGCGGCAGCGGTCATCGCCCACCGGAGCCAGCGGTCGCTCGACCGCCGAACCTCGGTCACTACGCTGGGCGTCGCGCCCTTTGGCGACGGGTCGAGGCTCAGCATCTCCGTCGTGAATGCCGAGTCGGCGCCGGACCGCTACCGCGTCCGCATCGAGGCCGACGGACACACCACCGGCTTCGCCCTCGCGCTGAAGCCGGGAGAGCGCTGGTCGGGCATCCGGCGCGTGCCTCGCCTCGCCGGCGGTCCTGTGCGCGTCCAGCTGTTTCGCGGGAAGCAGCCCGGCACCGCGCTCAGGGCGCTGAGGCTGCAATGACCGAGCCGAGCGTGTCGGTCGTCATCCCGACAGTGGGCCGCGAATCGCTGGTCGAAGCGGTCGATTCCGCGCTGCGCCAGACCGCCGCGCCCGAGGAGGTGATCGTCGCGGTCGACCTCCCGAGCGCTCCGGAGACGATCGCCTTCGCCGACGCGCGCGTACGCCTGCTGGCCACCGGAGGGAGCCGCGGCGGGAACGGTGCGCGCCAGGCGGGCGTGGACGCCGCGAACGGCGATGTCATCGCCTTTCTCGATGATGACGACCGCTGGTACCCGCACAAGCTCGAGACCCAGCTTCCACTGTTGGTCGCGGCGCGCGCCAGCGACCGGCTCGCGGTCATCGGTGCGGAGCTCGAGGTGGTCGATCAGTCCGGTCGCAGGCTCCAGACCCTCCCCCGGCACCCGATCCGCGAGGGGCAGTCGATCGCCGACTATCTGTTCAAGCGGCGCGAGGTCGCGTGGGGCGAGGCAGCGATGAGCTCGTCGATGCTGCTCGTCGATCGCTCGCTGCTCCATCGCGTTCCGCTCGATCAGTCGCTTCGTATGCACCAGGACTGGGATTGGCTCCTGCGCGTCTCCCAAGAACCGGACGTGGTCTTCGCCACTGCGCCCGGGCCCTTGCTCGCCTACCGCCTGCAGGCGCGCGGACACTCGATCTCGCGCGGTCCGGACTGGCGACACAGCCTCGCCTGGGCGGACGCGCACCGGGAGCTGCTCTCCACGCGAGAGTACGGCGATCTGCTGATGGGCGTGACGATCTCACTCGCCGTGACGGCCGGCGACCGCCTCGGCGCCTTCGGCGTGGCCGGGAGAGCGCTGCATAGGGGCCGACCAGGGCTTCCGGCGACCGTCGCCGGCCTCGGGCTCTTGGCGTCGCCGCACTGGCTGATCGACCGCCTGTCGGCCCTACTGTGCCACATTCCGCGACGCCAGAGGCAGGCCTCCAAGGTATGAGCGGGATGAACCAGACGCTCGAGAGCGCGCCCCAGCGTGGAATGGCGCGGAGCTCGATCGCGAGCCACGCCGCCCGCCGCGGCATCTACCGCGGCAGCGTCATCAGCAACGCCATGTCGCTGTTCAGCTCGACGGTCGCCACGTCGCTCTTCGGCTTCGCGTTCTGGGTCCTGGCCGCACACACGTTCAGCAGCGCCGCCGTGGGCGCCGGCGCAGCGGCGATCTCGGCAATGCAGCTCGTGGCGATAGCGAGCATGCTCGGGCTCGGCACGCTGCTCATCGGCGAGCTCTCGCGCAACGTGGAGCAACCCGCGCGGCTGATCACGACCGCGTTGTTCGCCTCGGCGACCGCCGGAGTCCTGGGGGGTCTGGCGTTCGCGCTCGGCGCCCGAGCGCTGTCGTCCTCGGACATGATCCCGAGGGGGATCGCGGGGCTCGCGCTTTTCGCTGCGACGGCCGGCGTCTCCGGTGCGCTGCTCGTCCTCGACGACGCGACAGTAGGGCTGTCGCGCGCGAGCTGGCAGTTCTGGCGGAATCTCGCGTTCTCCGTCCTCAAGCTCGGGGCGCTGCCGCTCGTTGCGTTCGTCCTCGGGCTCGACGACACTGCCGGCTTGCTTCTGGCGTGGCTCGCGGGGGCACTGATCTCGATCGTCGTGATCGCAGCCCTCGCCCGGCGCGCGAAGCTGCGGTTAGTGGCGCGGCCTCGACGCCGGCTGATCGGCAGCTACGGCGGAACGGCACTTCTCCATCACTGGCTGAATCTGTCCTCCGGCGGGCCGCGGCTCCTCCTACCCGTCCTCGTAGCCGCATTCTTGACGCCCACGGTGAACGCCCGCTTCTACAGCGCGCTGCTGCTGATCGGGTTCGCCTACGTCGTCTCGACCCACGTCAGCACTGCCCTGTTCGGGATCGCCAGTGGCGACCACGGCGCGCTCGAGCGCGAGCTGCGGCGCGCGATCAAGGTCTGTGGAGCGGTCGCCATCGCCGCTCTCGTCGTGTTCGGCGCTGGAGGACATCTCCTGCTGTCGATGTTCGGCGGCGGCTACGCGCAGGCGTGGCTACCGCTCGCGATCCTCGCGGTGGCCACATTCCCCAACGCCGTGCGATCCCTCTACATCGCCGTGTGCCGCGTCAACGGCGACCTCGGCCGTTGCGTCGTGATCAGTTGCCTGGGCAGCGGGCTCGAGGTCGTGCTGCCGCTGGCAGCACTCGCGGCCGGCGCCGGGCTCGTGCTCGTCTCCTCCGCCTGGGTCGCGGCAATGTTCCTCGAGGCCGCCGTGCTGTGGCCTGCGGTGGCGCTCGCTGCGCGCCTTCCGGGTCGCCCGCAACTAATGCGTTGGATCGCGCCGCGCACGTTCGCTTCAACCGGGCTTACGGGGCCGTCGTTGACGGCGCTCGCCCGGCTGCCGGTCCGGACAAGCGGGGTGCATCGCACCCGATGAGTCAGGTTCAGGTTTCGGCGACCCACTACGACTGGGCCGTCTACAACAAGAAGGCGCGCTGGGCCAGCTACTGGCACCAGATCACGGAAGTGCTGCGCATTGGCGCGAGGAGTTGCCTGGAGATCGGCACGGGGCCCGGCGTCGTCAAGCGGACGCTGAATGGGCTCGGCGTTGACGTGACTTCGGTCGACATCGACAGCGAGCTGGGCCCGGACGTGGTCGCCGACGTTCGCGCTCTGCCGTGCGAGACCGGCGCCTTCGACGTGGTACTCGCCTCGCAGGTGCTCGAGCACATCCCGTGGGCGGACCTCCCGGCCGCGCTGTCCGAGCTCCATCGCGTCAGCAGCTCCCATGCGGTCGTGTCACTCCCGCAGGCGGGTGTCAACGTCGGGATGGCGTTATCCGTCGAGGTCGTCAACTTCTTCAACGATCGAGGCGTGTCGCTTCACATCGGGACGCCGTGGAAGCATCGCTTCGACGGGCAGCACTATTGGGAGGTTGGCGCGCGCGGCACCGGCCGCCGGGCCGTCCGCGAGCTGTTCGCCCGGCGCTTTGTCGTCGAGCGCGAGTACACCGTCGTAGAGATGCCCTATCACCGGTTCTACGTGCTGGCGAAGCGCTGAGGCGCGCGCCTACGCGAGATCGCTGCTGTTGACATAAACGACCCCCGCGGTCCCCCGCGCCGCCGAATTGGACGTTTGATCGAATCCACCGACCCAGCGTTCAGAGCACGTAACCCAGCGGGCGATAAGGCCAAGGATGGGGTGCCTCCGGTTTTCTCCCTTCGTCGCGGTCGTGCTGACGAGCCTGAGCATGGTCAGCACCGCCTCCGCCCAGCAGAGCGTCCCGGTGCCCTCGTCGGGCGCCTACCTCGGGCTGCTCTCGAGCCTCCCAGGCCTCACCAACACCGAGAGCATCAAGCATCGTGAGTCGCAGTTCTCGCGGACCTTCGCCATCGACAGCCGCTATTTCGACTGGGGCGACGGCTACCCGACGTCCTCCCAGGCCTGGGACGTTGCAGGCGGCCGGATTCCGATGATCACGTGGTGGTGGCCGCAGCACTACTCGGACATCAACGACGGCTCTCAGGACAGTCTCATCCGGGCGCGAGCGCAGGCCGTGAAGGCGTTCGGCTCACCGATCTTCCTGCGCCCCGCAGCGGAGATGAACGGCGACTGGTTCGACTGGGGCGGGGCCAACAACGACCGAGACACAGCGGCGTTCATCAAAGCGTGGCGCCGCATCCACGACATCTTTGACGAGGAGGGCGTGCACAACGTGTCCTGGGTCTGGGCTCCCAACTCCGAGTCATCGCCCGGCGGCTGGGACCCCTCCTCATGGAACAGCTGGCGCAACTACTACCCCGGCGACGCCTACGTCGATTGGGTCGGCATCGACGGCTACAACTGGGGTTTGCTGCCGGGCGGCGATGGCTGGCTGTCCTTCGGCGCGATCATGCAACACGTCTACGACGACTACGCGACACGCAAGCCGATCATGATCGCCGAGACGGGCTCCACCGAGTCCGGCGGTGACAAGGCCCAATGGATCAGCGACATGGGCACCTGGGTCAAGGCGCACCCGGCGATCAAGGCCGTCGTCTATTTCGATCGCGTTTATACGTCGACCGGCCACGACTGGGGGATCGACACGTCGACCGCTTCATCGAACGCGTTCGCCAAGTTTGCGGCCGACCCGTACTTCGGCGTCCTTGCCCAGTCACCTGACGCCGCCCCGCCCGACACAACGATCACCTCCGGACCGAGCGGGAAGATCACCACCGTGACCGCGACCTTCGGGTTTGCCTCGAGCGAGGCCGGCTCGAGCTTCCAGTGTCGCCTCGACTCCGCGTCCTGGAGCGGATGCAACTCGCCCAAGACCTACAGCGGCCTCACCGACGGCGCCCACACGTTCGCGGTCCGCGCAACAGATCAAGCGGGCAATACCGACACCTCCCCGGCCACCCGCGACTTCACGGTCGAGACCTCCGCGCCCGGACCGCCCCCGGACACCACGCCCCCGGACACCACGATCATCTCCGGGCCCACCGGGACGATCACAACCACGTCCGCGACCTTCGCGTTCAGCTCGAGCGAGGCCGAATCCAGCTTCCAGTGCCGCCTCGACTCCGCATCCTGGAGCGGATGCAACTCGCCCAAGACCTACAGCGGCCTCACCGAGGGCGCTCACGCGTTCACGGTCCGCGCGTCAGACCAGGCGGGCAATACCGACACCTCCCCAGCCACCCGCAACTTCACCGTCGACACCTCCGCGCCCGAATCGCCTCCCGACACCACGATCACCTCCGGACCCACCGGGACGATCACCTCGGGGAAGGCCCACTTCACGTTTGTCTCGAGCGAGGCGGGCTCCACCTTCCAGTGCCGCCTCGACTCCGCATCCTGGAGTGGATGCAGCTCGCCGAATAGCTATAACCACCTCTCTCAGGGCACCCACACGTTCTACGTCCGCGCCCAAAACCGTGCCGGAACCGTCGATCCGAGCTCAGCCTCCAGGGCTTTCACGGTCGGCAAGAGAGCCGCCCGCGCCAAGGTCTTCGCCCGGAAGGTCCAGCGCAAGGGCCACAGGGTTCGCGTGACGGTCAAGCTCACACCCAAGAAACAGGTCGCGGTCAGGGTCACGGGCGAGGTGGAGCTCGGTCGCGTGAAACCGAAGTTGAGGCCGCAAAGTGAGCGGATCGGCGCGGGCGAGCGCGTTACGCTCGCGCTGAAGCTCAGGAAGCGCCGCGATAACAAGAAGGTGGTAGGGGCGCTCGAGCACCACAAGAAGGTCAAGGCGACCGTCAAGGTGAGGTTTACTGAAGAGGTCTAAGGCGAGGCCGCCGGTGCGGTGGTGGTGGTGAGGCTCAGGTAGACGCGCGTAGCTCTCGGGCGCGGTGAATGGCGGGGGCGATTGCGATAAACGCCGTGGAGGGCTCTATTTTTTTTCCGTGGCGATTCTGCTCCTGCTAGCGGTTTTGAGCACGGTCGGCATCAGCACGACAGGCACCGCCTCCGCCCAGCAGAGCGTCCCGGTGCCCTCGTCGGGCGCCTACCTCGGGCTGCTCTGAGCCTCCCAGGCCTCACCAACACCGAGAGCATCAAGCATCGTGAGTCGCAGTTCTCGCGGACCTTCGCCATCGACAGCCGCTATTTCGACTGGGGCGACGGCTACCCGACGTCCTCCCAGGCCTGGGACGTTGCAGGCGGCCGGATTCCGATGATCACGTGGTGGTGGCCGCAGCACTACTCGGACATCAACGACGGCTCTCAGGACAGTCTCATCCGGGCGCGAGCGCAGGCCGTGAAGGCGTTCGGCTCACCGATCTTCCTGCGCCCCGCAGCGGAGATGAACGGCGACTGGTTCGACTGGGGCGGGGCCAACAACGACCGAGACACAGCGGCGTTCATCAAAGCGTGGCGCCGCATCCACGACATCTTTGACGAGGAGGGCGTGCACAACGTGTCCTGGGTCTGGGCTCCCAACTCCGAGTCATCGCCCGGCGGCTGGGACCCCTCCTCATGGAACAGCTGGCGCAACTACTACCCCGGCGACGCCTACGTCGATTGGGTCGGCATCGACGGCTACAACTGGGGTTTGCTGCCGGGCGGCGATGGCTGGCTGTCCTTCGGCGCGATCATGCAACACGTCTACGACGACTACGCGACACGCAAGCCGATCATGATCGCCGAGACGGGCTCCACCGAGTCCGGCGGTGACAAGGCCCAATGGATCAGCGACATGGGCACCTGGGTCAAGGCGCACCCGGCGATCAAGGCCGTCGTCTATTTCGATCGCGCTCAGCGGAGCGACTGGCCGCTCGACACATCGCCGGCCGCGGCCCAGGCGTTCGGCAGGTTGGCTGCGGACCCGTACTTCAGCGTCCTCGCACCGCCCCCGGATACGACGATCACCGTTGGGCCCAGCGGGAAGATCACAACCGCGACCGCGAGGTTCGCCTTTGTCTCGAGCGAGGCCGGCTCGAGCTTCCAGTGTCGCCTCGACTCCGCGTCCTGGGGGCGATGCAGCTCGCCGAAAAGCTACAGCCACCTCTCCCAGGGCGCCCACAGCTTTCATGTCCGCGCCCGCGATCGGGGCGGAAAGACCGATCCTAGCCCGGCCCACAGAGGCTTCGGGGTCGACACTCGGGTCGCGGGCGCGAAGGCCTTCGCCCGAAAGGTTCAGCGCCAGAGTGACCGAGTGAAAGTGAAGGTCGAGCTCACGGCCAACGAACGCGTCGCCGCAAGGGCCAGCGGTGAGGTGGAGCTTGGCCGCCGGAAGGTGAGGTTGAGGCTGCAAAGGGAGCAGATCGGGCCAGGCAAGCGCATCGTGCTCGCCCTCCGACCCAGGAACGGCGACGAGGACGAGACCGTGGTCCAGGCACTCACGCACCACAAGGCGGTCAAGGCGATCGTCAAAGTGAGGTTCACCGACGAGGTCGGAAACGAGACCGCCAGGCGCGTGATGGTGAGGCTCAGGTAGCGCGGGGGCCACCGACGTGGATGACTCTCACCTGCACGTCGAGGTGTTCTGCGGCCGCCAGTGCGTTGCCGACGGCTGCAGCCCGGCACCAACTCTGAGCACTGTTTCCGTCACTTAGGTGAGTAGCCTCGGGTCGCGGCACCTGAACCGAGCTTCGATCGCGTTGACGTCGGCGCAACGCGGCATCTCTCTATTCTTGAACGCGACGGCCGACTCGATGGCGCCGCGTCGACCCCCCCCGGAGAATGGCATCCCGTGACCGCCGAGTCCCAGGAACACCTCGCTGCAGATCCGCGCCGCGGCGACGACCATCCCGGGTTCCGTCCGACCCGCGTCACCGAGGTGGAGCTGTGTGAGCCGCTGTCGGCCACCGACGGCGGCGGCGACGCGCAACCGTCCGACGGCGCGTGGCTCGTGCTAGTCCGGCTAGACAGCGAGCCGCTCGGGGTCGTCCGCGTCGAGCCGGCGTCGGCGATGAGCCCGCGCGGGCTCGCCGAACGCATCTGGGCCCAGCTCGGCGCGCAGATCGCCGAGCGCGCCCCGACGATCGACGGCGCCGCGTTCGCCGCGTCGGCCGACACGGGCCTCGACGTCTCGCGGGGCACCGGCTACGCGGAGCGCCGCGCCACGATGCTGGAGAAGGCGCCGCGGATCACGATCGTGCTTTGCACGCGCGACCGACCCGCCGGGCTTCGCCGCACGCTCGAGGCGCTCAGCGGGCAGCGCTACCCCGACTTCGAGGTGCTCGTGGTGGACAACGCGTCCGCCACCGACGAGACCTCCGCCGTCGCCGAGTCCTTCAGGGGGCCGATGCCGACGCGCTACGTCGAGGAGCCCCGGCCGGGGCTCTCGTGGGCCCGCAACCGCGGCATCGAGGCCGCCCGCGACGACGTGATCACGTTCATCGATGACGACGAGACCCCAGACCCTTACTGGCTTGCCGAGATCGCCTGGGGCTTCACCGCCGCGGAGACGTCGGCTGCGTCGCCGGCATGATCCTGCCGGCCGAGATGGAGACCAAGGCGCAGGAGTGGTTCGAGCAGTACGGCGGCCACAGCAAGGGCCGAACGGTGCTCAGGCAGCTCGTCTTCGACGTGTCGGCCAACCGCAGTCAGCACCCCCTGTACCCGCTGCCGCCGTTCGGCGCGGGCGGCAACATGGCGTTCACGCGCAGCGCGCTCGCGCGCATCGGCGGCTTCGACCCCGCGCTTGGCGCCGGCACGCCCACGCGGGGCGGCGAAGATACGGCGGCCTTCTCCGACGTGATGCTCGCGGGCTACACGCTGGTGCATCGCCCCGCGGCGTTCGTCTGGCATCGTCACTACGCCGACTACGATGGGCTCCGCGACCAGCTGTACGGGTACGGCGTCGGACTGAGCTCGTATTACGTGCGCGCTCTGTGGCGCCATCCGCTCGCCACACTCAGCCTCGCGAAGATGCTGCCCAGGGCGATCCGCGACTTCCTCGATCCGCGCGGCGTGCGGCGCGAGAAGATGACCGACTTCCCGGAGGACGTCCTCAAGCAGCACCTCCGCGGGATGATGCGGGGCCTGATCGCCTACCCGATGAGCGTCCGCCGCCAGCGCGCCGTGGCGCGCGCCGCCTCGTCCTGAGGCCGGATGGGCCGCATCCCCGTCCTCATGTACCACAGCGTCTCTGCCGTACGAGAGGGGGAGCTGGCCCCGTACACGCTCAGCCCTGACGCCTTCGAGGCCCACCTCGCCCACCTCGTCGACGCCGGCTACCGCACCTACACGATTTCCGGCCTGCTCGAGGCGCTGGCCGCGGAGAGGCTCGCCGAGCGGTCGGTCGCGGTGACCTTCGACGACGGGCTGGCCGATTTCCACGAGCACGCGCTGCCACTGCTTGTTCGCTACGGGGTGGCGTCGACCCTCTACGTGCCGACCGCTTACATCGACGGCAACGTCGGGTGGCTGCGCAAGCACCCCGCCGATCGGCGGCCGATGCTCACGGCCGATCAACTTCGCGACGTCCACGCCCACGACGTCGAGTGCGGGGCGCACAGTCACACCCATCCGGAGCTCGACCGGCTGCGGACGCCGGCCGTCGTCGCCGAGGTGCGCCGGTCGAAGGAGGTGCTCGAGGACCTGCTCGCGGCGCACGTTGACTCCTTCGCCTATCCCTTCGGCTACCACCGGCGGCCCTCCAGGGATGCGGTGCGTGACGCGGGCTTCCGGTCGGCCTGCGCCGTCGGGAACCTGGCCGCCGACGAGTCACTCGACCGGTTTGCGATCCCCCGGCTCATCGTGTCCGACTCGACCGGCGTCGCGGAGCTGAAGCTGCTGCTGCGGCGGAAGCCGTCGCCGGTCGACCGCGCGCTCGCGCACGCGAAGGACTTCACCTGGCGGTCGGCGCGGCGCGCGCTGGGGCACCTGCCGCGCCGCTAGCGAGCCCTCAAGCTTGCCGCGGCTCAATCGCCACGGCGATCGCAGCACCGAGCAGAGCGCCGATCCCGTCACCGGCGAGATCAAGCAGCGAATCGCCAAGGCCCAGCGACATGTTCGTCCCCAGGACGACGTCCGAGAGCGCCTCCACGATCTCCCATCCCACCCCCAACGACACCGTCGCGGCGGCGGCCACGGCGCCCACCACGAGCGGCCGGCGACGCTCGCCCACCCGCCTTGCGCGCACGCGACGGGCGATCGGCTCGGCCAGCGCGACCGTCACCGCCGCCGAGAGCAGCAGGTGACCCGCGTGATCGCCGTGGTTGAAGCGATCGAACGCGCCGAGGACGGTCAGCCACACATCAGCCGCCAGCAGCAGCACGAACGCCGCCTCGGCGAGCGGGCGCGGCCTGATGAGGCGAACCGCGAGCGCGGTCGCCGCCGTCAGCCACATCTCCCATGCCGAAACCAGTCCCGCGCTCGCCGTTTGCCAGATTGCTCCGCCGAAGAGCGAGGCTCGTGCGAGATCGGCCAGCGCGCGCGCCGCTGCCGCGGTCCGCAACGTGGCCGGAGCGGCGGCTTGATCGCGCCGTATCGTGCTGCGGGCTTGGAAGCTCATCGGTCGAATCCCTATCAGCAACTGCCTACGCTCGATGGAGGCGAGGCGCGGCGACGGGCGACTACGCCGCCGCGGGTTGGCGGCGGCGTCCGGGCGCGGCGCGACGACGGTCCGACCGTGGCCGCATTCGCGGCCTCGCTCGCGAGCCGCTCGCCCTCGGCGCGGAGCACGTCGACCATCGCGTCGGCCGCCGGGGAGCGGGAGCCCTCGCCTCTGATCGTGGCCCAGACGCGGCGCTGCGGCGTCACCGGTTCGACGGGGCGCACGACGACGTCGGCTCGCAGGCTCGCGAGCGCGAGGTCGGGCAAGCAGCGTCACGCCGAGGCCGCCGGCGACGAAGCCCTGAAGCACCGAGTAGTCGTCGCTCTCGAACTCGACCCGGGGCTCGAAGCCCGCCTCGCGGCAGGCGACCATGACCATCTCCGAGCACGAGCTCGGGCGCTTGCTGCAAAGCCAGGGCTCGTCGGCCAGCTCCGCGATGCTCACCGTCGGAGCATCGGCTAGCGGGTGCCCGGCGGGGAGGGCGATGTACATCGACTCGGTAAGGAGCAGCTCGCGCTCGATGTCACGCTCCGCCTCGGTCGGAATCGCCGGGTAGTCGAAGACGACCGCGAGGTCGATCTCGCCGCGCCGCAGCAGCGGGACCGAGTCCTCCGGCTCGTACTCCGAGAAGTGGAGGTCGATGCCGGGATAGCGGGCGCGGAACCTCGATAGGGCGCCCGTGACGAGGGTCGCGCTCGCGCTCGGGAAGCTCGCTATCCGCAGCCGGCCGGCCTCCAGACCGGCGATCGCACCCGAGCTCGCGCTCGGCTTCCTCGAGGCGCGCCATCACGGCCTCCGCGTGCCCGACGAGCGCCTCGCCCGCGGCGGTCAGGCGCGGGCCGCCGTTGGCGCGGTCGAGCAGCGGCATGCCGACCTCGCGCTCGAGCGTCGCGATCTGCTGGCTCACGGCCGATTGCGACATGTAGAGGGTGTCGGCGGCGCCCGAGAACGAGCCCCTGCACGCGACCTCGCTCAGGATCCTCAGGCGCTTCGCATCAAGCATAAGCGCAGCTTATCAGAGCCAACAGAACTTCCTGTTGCGCTTATTCACGGGCGGTGGGATCGTGGAGACATCACGAATCCGGCCCCGCCGACGTTGGAGGTACGAGATGTTCAACCGCCGCAAGACAACCGCAAACCACAGCAACGGAACGGCCGGCGTCTCGATCCGCTGGACCGACGTCGATGACGATCACCGCCTGGCCGTAGTGGCCGCCCGCGACTCCCAGCGCCTGCCCGACGGCCCGTGGCTCGTCGCCGAGGTCGAGGGAACGCCGCTCGCCGTCCTCTCGCTCGAGACCGGCTCGTTCGTCGCCGACCCGTTCAGCCGCACCGTCGAGCTCCGCGCGCTGCTCGAGCTGCGCGCGGACCAGCTCGGCAGCCGCGCGCCGACCCGGCGCCGTTTCGCGCGGCCCCGGCGCGAGAGCGTGCACGGGGCGGGCATCTCCCCGCGGACCGACCAGCCGGTGACCCTGGCGCCCCGGCCGCGGTTTTAGGCCCGGCCCGACCCTCTGAGCCCGCCTGGCGCCCGCGGCTCAGAGCAGCGAGGGGCGCGATTTCGGTTCGTTGAGTGGTTTTGGGGCTATAGCCACCAAGGCCACACGAAGCCGGCGGGGCTTCAGTGCTGCTCCAACGGCGCCATGGTGAGGCCGGCGCTCTCCAGCTGCTCCCAGTAGAGCTCGGCGGGCTCGCGGGGACCGGTCCAGACCGTGGCCTGGCCGGAGTTGTGGATCCGGTCGGCGAAGCTGTAGCCGGCGTCGAGGTTGACGCCCGGGATCACGTTCGCCAGGGTCTTGGCGACGTGGTCGAAGGTGTTGTGATCATCGTTCAGGACGATCACCATCCAGTTGCCGCCGAGGCCGGATCCGGGCGAGCCGGTCCGGGGACGCTCGATCGTCTCGGTGGAGGCCAGCGTCGCGGCTAGGGCGCGGGGACGGTGAGGCGAACGTCGTCGACGCGCCCGGACACCCCGACCGCGTTGGCCTTGTTGGCTCCGGCGAAGACCTCGGCCTTGCGGCCCGTCACGCCCTTCGCGTCAGCGTCGTTGGCCGACGCGACCTGCTTGCCGTTCACGATCGCCGTGACCTTGCTGCCGGTCGCCTGGAGGCGAATGTCGTTCCACTTGTTGAGGCCCTTGATCTGCTTGTTCTTGCCGCCGACGTTGAACCCCTTCCCGTTCGGGAGGCGCCGCAGCGCGAACTGATGGCGTGTCGGCAGGATGCGCAGCGTGTAGCCCGTGCCACCGCCGTAGCGGACCGCCACGCCCAGGAACGACTTCTTCCGCAGGCTCTTCGGGGTCTGCTTGCCGAGCTTCACGCGTGCGTGGAGCGAGTGGTCGGGCTGCGGCTTATCGCCCTCCAGCGGCAGCCGGTACCCGCAGATGTCCTTGCCGGTGACCTGGATCAGCAGGCTCCCCTTGCGAACGTGGCGCGAGCAGTTCGCGGCCTTGCCCTCGAAATGGTGGAGCTCGTTTCCGTCGTGCGCCGTCGCGAGCGAGTTCGAGTAGACGATCACGGCGCCGAGCGCAACCGCCGCGTAGGCGGACATCGCAAGCGCGAGCGCGCCGCCCAGGGCGGCAGCCAGCACGCGTGTATGTGCGCGATTCCTCATCTCGGGAAGCCTGGAGGGTAGTAGGTGTAACCCACCCCGGCGCGAAACGGAGCGGTGTCCGTTAGGAGGCTTGCGCCGCGCTCCCGGCCTCCGCGCGCTTGCGCCAGTAGCGCTCGAGCCCCAGCCATTGCAGCTCCAAGGGAGCGGCCTGGCGAGCTCGTATCGCGACGTCCGCGCCGACCGCGGCGAGGTCGGAGGAGGCGGTCCGAAGGAAATCGTCTCGCGGTCGCCGGCCCTCGACCGCTCGCCCGCGCGGCGCACGGCCTCGCGCGCGGCGTCGAGTCCCGCCTTCGCGTCGATGGCGCCGAAGTGCGTCATTCGAAGCCTCTGGGGCCGGCGGCCCGCCACCGCGTCGAGCGAGCGCTCCCAGGCCTCGAGGTCGACGTCGGGCGGCGGCGTCGGCGCGATCGTCGGCCCGTCCGGCGGGATGCGCACGCCCGCGACGTCGCCGACGAACGCGTCGCCGGTGACCCGGTCGAAGTAGGCGACGTGGTGGCTCGCGTGCCCGGGCGTGTAGACCACGTCGAGGGCGGCGACGCGCTCGCCTCCCGTCACCGCGGTGATCCGCTCCTCCGGGACCGGCGCCACCTCGCCCCAGAGCCGCTCCATGTCATCGCCGTAGAGTCGCTCGGCGCTTCGCAGCAGCTTCGACGGGTCGACGAGGTGCGGCGCGCCCACCTCGTGCACGTAGACGCGAAGGTGGGGAAAGCGCCGGGCGAGGACTCCGCTGGCCCCGGCGTGGTCGAGGTGGATATGGGTCAGCAGGAGCGCCCGGGGCTCCGCTTCGAGCCCTTCGAGAAGCGTCTCGACGCAGGAAGCCGGGCCGGGATCGACGATGAGGCCGCCGTCGAGCTCGTGCGCCGCGATCACGCGGTCGTTGCCAAGATGCATGAGGTCGATGAGGCGCGCCACGACAGGCAACCTACCCGCGGTCGCCCTTCTCCTCGCATGCGCGCTCGTCGGCTGCGGCGGAGGAAGCTCGTCGACGAGCACTTCGCCCGCGGCGAAGCTCGAAGCTCGCCTCGGCCCGCTGTTCGGATCGGTCCGGCGCGATTCGGCCACCTCGGTCGTGGCCCACGCCGACGGCGCGCGATACCTGGTGAAGCTGTACGAGTCGCCGTCGACGGCGAAGGTGGTCCTGGCCCACATCAGCGCGCTTCAGAAGCTGGGGCACAAACCGGTGCTCACGGCCACCAAGGGCTCGTACGGCGTCTACGCCACCACCAGCGGCACCGCTCCCTTCACGCCGGCCGAGCGCCGCGACTTCCACCGGCTCACCGCCGCGCTCTGAACCTACAATTAACCCGTGAGCGATTACCGCCTCGCCCAGCCGGATCGCCCGTGGGTCATGCGCACCTACGCGGGGCATTCCGACGCCCGCCGCTCGAACGAGCTCTACCGGCGCAACCTCGCCAAGGGGCAGACGGGCCTTTCGGTCGCCTTCGACCTGCCGACTCAGACCGGCTACGACCCGGATCACCCCCTTGCCAAGGGGCGAGGTCGGCAAGGTGGGCGTCTCGATCGCCCACAAGGGCGACATGCACGCGCTGTTCGACGGCATCCCGCTCGACGAGATGAACACGTCGATGACCATCAACGCGACGGCCGCCTGGCTCCTGGGCCTCTACGCGACGGTCGCCGAGGAGAACGGCGTCGAGCGAGCCAAGCTCAAGGGAACGACCCAGAACGACATCATCAAGGAGTACCTCTCCCGCGGCACCTACGCGTTCCCGCCCGGGCCGTCGCTGCGCCTCATCGCCGACACCGTCGCCTTCGCGGTCAACGAGATCCCGAGCTGGAACCCCACCAACGTCTGCAGCTACCACCTCCAGGAGGCCGGCGCGACGCCGGTTCAGGAGATCGCCTACGCGCTCTCGACCGCGATCGCGGTCCTCGACGAGGTGAAGGCGCGGGGGCAGGTGTCGGAGGGCGACTTCCCGAAGGTCTTCGGGCGCATCTCCTTCTTCGTCAACGCGGGCGTCCGCTTCGTCGAGGAGCACGCGAAGCTCCGGGCGATGGCCGAGATCTGGGAGTCGCTCGGCCGCGAGCGCTACGGCGTCACCGACCCCAAGCTCCTGCGGATGCGCTACGGCGTGCAGGTCAACTCGCTCGGCCTCACCGAGTCCCAGCCCGAGAACAACGTGCCGCGGATCGTGCTCGAGGCGCTCGCCGTCACCATGGGGCGCAACGCCCGCGCGCGCGCCATCCAGCTTCCGGCGTGGAACGAGGCGCTCGGCCTCCCCCGCCCGTGGGACCAGCAGTGGAGCCTGCGGATCCAGCAGATCCTCGCCTTCGAGACCGACCTCCTCGACTACCCGGACATCTTCGAGGGGTCGAAGGTGATGGACGGCCTCGTCGCCGAGCTCGTCGAGGGGGCGCGCGAGGAGATGAAGGCCGTCGCCGAGCGCGGCGGAAGCGCCGAGGAGGACGCCGTCTCCTACATGAAGAACGAGCTGGTCGCCTCTCATCGCGAGCGAATGAAGCGGATCGAGTCCGGCGAGCTCAAGGTGATCGGGCAGAACTCGTTCACCGAGAGCGAGGACTCCCCCCTCACGGCCGGCGCCGACGGAGGCATCCTGACGCCCGACCCCGAGGTCGAGCGCGAATGCCGCGAGGCGCTCGAGCGGTGGAAGGCGGAGCGCGACCAGGCCGCCGTCGACCGCGCCCTCGCGGAGCTCGCCGAGGCGGCGCGCGATGAGAGCGCGAACATCATGCCGGCGACGATCGCCGCCGCGAAGGCGGGCGCGACGACCGGGGAATGGGCCGGGCGTGCTTCGCGAGGAGTTCGGCGACTACCGGGCGCCGACGGGCGTCGGCGCAGCCACCGCGAGCGGCAACGGCGAGCTCGTGGCGGCGGCCCGCGCGAAGGTGGAGGAGGCCGCGGCCGAGATCGGCCACCGGATCCGGATCCTCGTCGCCAAGCCCGGCCTCGACGGCCACTCCAACGGCGCCGAGCAGATCGCCGTGCGAGCACGCGACGTCGGGATGGAGGTCGTCTACCAGGGCATCCGCCTCACGCCCGAGCAGATCGCCGCCTCGGCGGCGCAGGAGGACGTGGACGTGGTGGGGCTCTCGATCCTGTCCGGCTCGCATCGCGAGCTCGTGCCCGAGACGGTCCGGCTACTTCGCGAGGCGGGCGTCGACGCACCCGTGATCGTCGGCGGCATCATTCCCGCCGGTGACGCCGGGTTCCTGAGTGACGCCGGGGTCGCGCGCGTCTACACGCCGAAGGACTTCGAGCTCAACCGGATCATGGGCGAGATCGCCGAGCTCGTCGTGGAGCGCGCCTCCGAGCCCGCGACCGCCGGCTCGGCGGCCTAGGCGCCCTCATCACGGCCGACTACGACACCGCGATCGTCGGGGCCGGGTTCTCGGGGATCGGCGCCGCGATCCTCCTCGACAAGGCCGGGCTTCATGACTTCACCCTGCTCGAGGCCGGCGACGGAATCGGGGGCGCCTGGCACTGGAACACCTATCCCGGGAGTGGCCGTCGACATCCCCTCGTTCAGCTACCAGTTCTCGTTCGAGAAGCGCCCGGACTGGTCGCGGGTCTACGCGCCGGGGGACGAGCTCAAGGCCTACGCGGAGCACTGCGTCGACAAATACGCCCTGCGGTCGCGAATCAGGCTCAACACGAAGGTGGTCGCCGCGACGTTCAGCGACGCCTCGCACCTCTGGCGGCTCGAGACGGAGGGCGGCGAGACGATCACGGCGAGGTTCGTGATTGGCGCGACCGGGGTCTTCAGCGAACCGAAACCTCCCGACGTGCCAGGCCTCGAGGACTTCCGCGGCCCGGTCATGCACACCTCGCGGTGGGATCACGGGCAGGACCTTCGCGGCAGGCGGGTCGGCGTGATCGGCACCGGCGCATCGGCCGTCCAGGTCGTCCCGGCGATCGCTCCGCTCGTCGAGCACCTGACGGTCTTCCAGCGCACGCCGATCTGGTGCCTGCCGAAGCCCGATGGCCCACTGTCGTCGCGGCTGCGATGGGCGCTCCGTCGAGTGCCCGGCGCCCAGGAGCTCGCGCGGGCGGCGAGCGAGACGTTCGTTGAGCTCACGTTCCCGCTGCCGGCCCACTTCGACGGGATCGCGCCGCTCGCCAAGCGCGGCGAGGCAACGGGGCGGAAGCACCTGCGCGAGCAGGTGCACGACCCGGAGGTGCGCGAGAAGCTGACGCCTCGCTACAGCCTCGGCTGCAAGCGCCCCGGCTTCTCGAACGAGTATCTGGCGACGTTCAACCGCGACAACGTCACGCTCGAGACGACGCCGATCGCCACCGTCACAGCCGACGGCGTCCGCAACGAAAGCACCGACCACGAGCTTGACCTGCTCGTCCTCGCGACCGGGTTCAAGGTCTTCGACGACGGGAACATGCCGCCCTACCCGGTGCGGGGAAGCGGCGGTGTCGACCTCGCGGAGTGGTGGGACAGCAACCGCTTCCAGGCCTACGAGGGGGTCACCGTGCCGGGGTTCCCGAACCTCTTCTCGATCCTCGGCCCGTACGCCTTCAACGGCTCCTCGTACTTCAACCTGATCGAGCACCAGATGCGCCACATCGTCCGCGTCCTCCGGCGCGCCCGCCGCGACGCCGCGACCCGAGTCGAGGTGAGGCGCGAGGCGAACGACCGTTACTGGCGCTCGATGCTCGCTCGACGCCACAACCAGGTCTTCTTCCGCGGATCGTGCGCGGACGCCAACAGCTACTACTTCGACCGCCACGGCGACGTGCCGTTCCGGGCCAGCCCGACCCTCGAGGTCGCCTGGCGTCAGCGCACCTTCGATCTCGACGACTACCGGTTCGATCGCCTCGCGGGCGCCGGCATCGCTTGAGCCCGCCGATCGAGTTCCCGGTGGAGGGGATCTCGGACGGCGAGGTCCGTTTGCGACTGCTCGCCGACTCTGACCTCGGGTCGCTCGTCGAGCTGGTCCAAGACCCGGATATCCCGCGCTGGACCCGGATTCCCGAGGACTACGGCCCGGCGGACGCCGGTGAGTGGCTCACGCGCCAAGCCCGCGGGCGCGAGGAAGGAACGCTCCTCGCCCTGATGGTCGTCGACTCGGACGACCGGATACTCGGGTCGTGCGGCATCGTCGAGGTCGACTGGACGGAGGGCCGCGCCGAGCTCGGCTACTGGCTCGCCCGCGACGCGCGGGGGCGAGGAGTGATCACCCGAGCGATCCGTCTCGTCTCCCGGTGGATCTTCGACGCGCTTCCGATCGAGCGCATCCAGCTCGGCATCGAGCCCGAGAACGCGCCCTCGCGCGCCGTGGCGGAACGGGCGGGATTCACCTTCGAGGGGGTCCTTCGGTCCTGGTTCGTGAACAAAGGGGTGCGCCGCGACGCGGCGATGTACTCGTTGATTCGGGGGGAGCTACCCTCGTAAGCGTGAACGAGGGGCTCGAGAACGGCCGCTCGGCCTGGCTCCGCTGTTACCGCTGCTGGTCCACCCGCCTTGAGGCTCAGGTCCACTACGACGCGATCCTCAAGGTCGACCCCGATTCGGGCGAGGCCGGTGACCGCGTCGAGGAGGTTCAGGAGGCCGTGGTGCAGTGCCTCGACTGCATGCACGACCAGCCGCACCTGACGATCGAGGACGGCCGGGTGGTTCCCATGAACGAGCGCTGGGAGCGGATGGTGGCCGGCACGCCGTGGGTTGCCTCGTGCACCGTGATGATCGACCAGGACATGGTCGAGACCTGCTCGGGCCCCGAGGCAGCCGACAGCCTGACGTACGGCTCCTTCGGTGACTCCGGCACTCGCGAGTTCTTCACCCACGTGAGGTTCCACAAGCACGTCGAGGAGCAAATCGTCGTTCATCTGCTGGTGGAGCTCTACGCCCGCTCCGGCGAGGAGGCCACCGAGGTGCTCGAGGAAGCCTCCCGCGGCACGCTCGAGATCACCTCGTTGGCGGAGGAGTCCCGGCCGCCCGCCCACGCGGCCGACGAAGCGCACTAAACGCGTCTGATAGACACCCGGCCGTGGCCGGCGTCGGAACCTTCATCTCCCCTGGCGGCTCGTTGGAGAAGGGGATCGAACGCGCCCGGCTCGCCGACAGCCTCGGCTTCGAGTCCATCTACACGACGCAGATCGCCGGCCGGGACGCGTTCATCGTCCTCACCGCGTTCGCGCAGGCGACCGAGCGCGTGCGCGTCGGCACCGGGGTGGCTCCGATCTTTGCCCGCACGCCGGTCGCCATGGCGCAGGTCGCGGCGACGCTCGACGAGCTCTCGGGAGGACGGATGGTCCTCGGCCTCGGCGTCTCGCACCGGGTGACCGTCGAGAACTGGTTCGGGACCGAGATCTCGAAGCCGGTGACGCAGATGCGCGAGTACGCCGCCGCCGTGCGGGCGATCCTCCGCGGCGAGCCGCCGCCGGAGGGCGAGTACTTCAGCACGCATTTCCAGTTCATGGGCTACCCGCCGCGCCCCGAGCTGCCGCTCTACGTCGCCGCCCTCTCGCCGAACATGCTCCGGCTCGCCGGCGAGGTCGGCGACGGGGTGATGCTCTGGCTCTGCGCCCCCGACTACATTCGCGACACGGTCATCCCCGCCGTGCGCGAAGGGCGCGAGCGAGCCGGGAAATCGCTCGACGGCTTCGACGTCGTCGCCGCGGTCCCGGCCGGTCTCACCGACGACCGAGACGCCGCGCTCGCGGCCATGCGTGGCGAGCTCGTCACCTACTGCTCGCTCCCCTTCTACCGCAACATGCTCGAGGCCTCCGGGTTCAGCGACGAGATCGCCGCCTTCGATGAGGGGATGGCGGGCGGGGACGTCGAGGCGGCGAAGGAGGGCATCTCGGAGCGGATGCTCGACGCGCTGGCCGGCATCGGCGAAGGTGACGCCGTGCGAGGGGCGGTCGAGCGATACCTCGACGCGGGCGCGGTCTCCCCGTGCGTCGGCGGGGTACCTGGAACGGACTTCGACGCGACCCTCGAGGCCGCCGCCGAGCTTCTCTAGATCGGCCCGCCGCCGAGCGGCGGGATGTTGCGCACGTTCGCGTCACGCGGATCGTCCGCGTCCGGACGAGGGCGCGCCTCGGTCGTCGAGCCCTGCGGGCCGGCGGAGGGCTTGATGTCGGCCTTGGCGACCACCCAGCCGTCGTCGCGCTGGAAGACGAACCAGCTGACGTCGGGGTTGTCGGCCGCGAGCTTGGCGCGGATCGCCTCCGCCTCCTCGCGCGTCGAGTGCTGTGAACCTAGCCGGGCCACGAACCAGATGGTACGCGCCTCAGGCCGTCCCGAACCGCCGCTCGAGGCGGTCGTGGCGGTGGCGGAACAGAAACCCGATGACCGCCCGGGAGAGACGGCCGAAGCCGGGGACTCTCGGCTCGAACGTCAGGCGGTCCGTGACCGTGCATCCGCCCTCCTCCGCGGCCTCGACGATCCGCTCGTGCTGCCAGGTCCGCATCGAGAGCATGGTCGACCGCTCGAGGAAGCGCCGGCCCGGCTCCAGCTCCGCGATGCCGAGGTCGTCGTAGTCGACGGGCAGAACCCCGAACAGAAGCAGCCAGCTGCGGCCGGGGCGCTCCCCGGGACGGACGTCGTCGACCGTTCGGCCTCTCAGAGCCTTGCGGCATCGTCATTCGAAGCCAGGGGCGAAGCTCGTCGTTGATCCCCTCGGGCGTTACAGCCCGCTCCCAGACCTGCGCCGCCGGCGCACCGAGCCTGGTTTGGCGCTCGACGCGAATCATCGGTGGGAGAGGCGGGCCACCAGCCGACGATAGACGTCGAAGGCCGGCTTGGGCGTGTAGTCGTCGCGCAGGAGGCCGTAGTGGCGCTGGAAGTTCGGGTCGCTCGTCAGGTGGTCGCGGAGGTCGAACCACCGGTAGTCGCTGACGTTGTATGTCCCGCGAAACCGGTTCACCGCGCCGACCATCTCCCGCATGGCGTCGACCTGCGTGGCCTCCGAGCGACCCACCCCGGTCGGGAAGCCGTTCTCCTCCACGCGCATTGGGACGCGGGCACCGAGGCCGGCGATCGGCATGAAGCACTCGCGCAGCACGCTCATCGCGTTGACCATCCCGTCGCGGTAGCCGCCGGGCAGCGGCTCCGCGGGCGGGAAGAACGTGCCCGGGTAGGCGTCGAGCCCGACCCAGTCGACGGACCGGACGAATCGCGGCCCGCCGTGGTCGCGAAGGTAGGTCCAGAACGCGTCCTCGCTCGCCGGGTCGTTCCGGTAGGCCCAGTTGAACCCGATTCGAAGCTGCCGGTAACCGCGCCGCCCGGCCACGTTGTGCGCGACCTCGACGCCGCGTATCAGCGCGTCCTTCGCTCCCGCGAAGGCCGCGTCGGAGGCGTCGGGCACGAAGGGGAGGAAGTTGACCTCGTTCGTGACCTGAATCGCGACGACGAGCGGGTTGCGGCCGAACCTGCGGACGGTGTGCTGCACGAAATGCGCCCAGCGGGCGATCCGCCCCTCCTGGCTCGGGCGCGGGTGGTAGCGAAGCTGGAGCTCGACCGGATAGCCGCGGCGCGTATAGCGCCTCGTGAGCTCTGCGAACTTCCTGATGCCGGCGGCGCCCTCGGACCAGAAGAACCGGTTGAGGCGCAGGTAGAGGGGTCGGCCGGCTGGACGGAGCTTCTCGAGCGCGGCGAGCGTCTTGCCCGGGTGGTCGGGCGCGGGCGCGACCGACGGGCCCAGGGCCCCGGCCACGCCGGCCGGGTTGATGCCGAAGCGAAGGCGCGGCCCGGGCCTCGGGTCGACCTGCGGGGCGCTGGTGTCGCCGGTGCAGACCGGCGCCGCGGCGATCGATCGCTGAGCGCCCGGGGCGAGCGCGACCGTCGCGACGAGCGCGAGCCCAAGAGCCAGCGTCGTCGCACGCCTCATCGAGCTACGCGCGGCCGCGCGGCGGCGTGATCGAGTCGCAGATCCCGGTCGCCAGCCCGGCGACGGCGTCGAGGCGCGCCGCGCGCTGGCGCTGGGCGGCGGGAACCATCGCCGCGTAGTCGTAGACGCGGTCCGTTCGCGCGTAGAGGAACCGGGGGACGAGCGCGCGTCGCTCATCGATCCCGACCCTGGGGGTCTCCATCGGGAGCTCGTAGGAGAAGTCGGGATCGGCCTCCCAGGCGACCTCACCCGCCACCGCCGCCTCGATGACGCGGCCGACGAGCCCGGCGTCGATCTCTCGCGAGCCTGCTCCCGAGCCGCCCACGCGCCCGGCGGTCACCAGGTAGGCGGGCACCTCGCCCTCGGCCAGCGTCTCCGCGAGCGACTGCGCTGCCGAGGCGTCCGCATCGGAGATCTCGGCATCATTCGCCGCCAGGAGCAGCCACGCGCCAGCCTGCCAGGGGTCGAGTCGCGCCACGGGCGGCAGGATCTCGTCGCCTCGCGCGAGCACGGCGACGAAGGCGGGCTCGCCGAGCGGGAGGAGGACCTCGTCGGGCGAGGCGAGTGGAAGCCCTCCCCGCTCGCGCACGAGCGCCGCGAAGGGGTGCTCGCCGCCCGCGTCCGCCACGGACGGCCTAGTCGACCGCGCCCTCGGCCGCCCCGATCGCCTCGGGATCGCGCGGCACGAGGACCGAGCGCTTGAACTCGGCCACCAGCTCGCCGGTCTGCTTGAAGACCCGCGTGTGCACCTTGACGATGCCGCGGTCTGGCTTCGACTGCGACGGCCGGACCTCCAGGACCTCGGATTCGCAGTAGAGCGTGTCGCCGTGGAACACGGGGTTGGGATGGGACAGCTCCTCGGTGGCGAGGTTGGCGATCGCCTTCCCGGAGACGTCGGAGACGGTCATCCCGACCGCGAGGGAGTAGACGAGCGGGCCCACGACGACGTTCTGCCCCTGCTGCGACTTCCTCGCGTAGACG
Source organism: uncultured Actinomycetes bacterium (assembly GCA_963841455.1). Taxonomy (GTDB): domain Bacteria; phylum Actinomycetota; class Thermoleophilia; order Solirubrobacterales; family 70-9; genus JAWVFM01. Next base: position 90,593 of record CAWJCU010000005.1, on the reverse strand, counting down.
TCGTTGATGTGCAGCGGATGGTGGTTCATCGTGATCAGGCAAAAGAGGTGGTCGTCGGCCTCGGTGACCGTCTTGGCCGGCCAGTGCTTGTAGACGGCGCCGACCTCGAACTCCTCGAGGTAGCGGCCGTAGCGGTGGGCCCCGGAGGCCTCGCGGCCCGCCTGGTCGGTGATCAGCTCATGCGTCGCGGTGTCATTCACAAGCGTCGGCAGTATGCCCGATGCGGATAGCCTTCCCTCCGCCGTGGCCGCCGAGCGCGAGGGATTCGACGGGGTCAGCCGCTGGTTCGGCATGCGCTGGGAGGCCCATGACCGGCTGCGCGTCACTATCAGGCCAGAGTTGATCAACGGCGCCGGCCTGCTGTCCGGTCCCGTCGCATACGCGATGGTCGACTACTGCATGGGTTCGACGCTTTGGCGCGAGCTGGCGGACGACGAGCGGATCGCCACCATCGGGATCTCGATCAACTATGTGCAGACGGCGCGCGAGGGCGACGTGATCTGCACGAGCGAGCTCGATCGCAGGAACGACCGAGTTGGCGTGATGCGAAGCGAGGTCCGCCACGAGGACGACCGGCTCCTCGCGACGGCCGTCGGCAGCTTCTCGATCTTCCCGCGCGAGCGCCTTCGGCGCGAGACCGGCGGCCTCGAGACCGACTAGCGCGCCCGCTTCAGGTGCGCACGCGCCATCTGGCGCACGATCACCTGGCCGACGAGCTGCTGGACCTTGCGGTCGCCCTCGATCTTGAGATGCCCGTGCTCGTAGGCCTCCTGCCAGTCCGCGAGCTCACCCTCGGCGGCGAGGATGTTGAACATCGAGCGGGGCATGGACAGCCGCAGGCGCTCGTCCTCCGAGAAGCCCTTCGACACCTTCGGCCCCGGGACCTCGACTCGGAACACCTGGACGTCGCCGCGGGCGGGGAGCTCAACGCCGAACACCAGCTTCAGGCCCGCGAGCGCCGGGGCCTCGCGCTGGACGCGCTCGACCGCGGTCTTGATGAGGTCGGCCGCGGACGCCAACTAGATCTTGTTTCGCTCGAGCAGCTTGCGGCCGATGACCATCTTCTGGATCTCGGACGTCCCCTCGCCGATGATCAGGAGTGGCGCATCGCGGTAGAGGCGCTCGATCTCGTACTCCTTCGAGTAGCCGTAGCCGCCGTGGATGCGCAAGGACTCCTCGGCGTTGGACTTGGCGGCCTCGGCCGCGAACAGCTTCGCCATCCCGGCCTCCAGGTCGCTTCGCTCCCCGGCGTCCTTCATCCGTGCCGCCTTCATCGTCAGGAGGCGCGCGGCCTCCACGCGGGTGCCCATCTCGGCGAGCTTGAACGTGATCGCCTGGTGCTGGGCGATCGGCTTGCCGAACGTCTTGCGCTCCTGGCTGTAGCGAAGCGCCAGCTCGAGTGCGCGCTGAGCGACGCCGACCCCGCGGGCGGCGACGTTGACCCGGCCCACCTCGAGCGCGTCCATCATCTGCTTGAAGCCCTTGCCGACGCCGTCCGGCCCGCCGAGGACGCCGTCATCGGGAACCTTGAAGCCGTCGAAGACGAGCTCGGTGGACTCGACGCCCTTGTAGCCCATCTTCTTGATCTTCGGCGGGATGGTCAGTCCCGGCACCTCGGCCTCGCCAGGTGTTTTCTCGCAGATGAAGCAGGTCATGCCCGTGTAGGGCGGGTCGGCCTTGGGGTCGGTCTTGACGAGGACGAAGACGAGGCCGGATCGCAGGCCGTTGGTGACCCACATCTTCTGCCCGCTTATCTCCCAGCCGCCGTCGACCTGCCTCGCGGTCGACTTGATCCCCTGGACGTCGGAGCCAACCTCTGGCTCCGACAGCGAGAACGCGGCGCGGATCTCGCCCGTCGCCATCCGCGGCAGGTACTTCTCGCGCTGCTCGTCGGTGCCGAACTTCATCAGCAGGTACGACCCGATGAAGTGGGTGTTGACGACGCCCGAGATCGAGATCCAGCCGCGCGAGAGCTCCTCGACGATCATCGCGTACGTGGTGAGGTCGAGCCCCATCCCGCCGTATTCCTCGGGGATCGTGACGCCGAAGAGCCCGAGCTCCTTCATCTGCTCGACGATCGCCTCCGGGAACTTGTCCTCGTGGTCGAACTCCTCGGCGACCGGGAGGATCTCGTTGTCGGCGAACTGGCGCACCATCTCGGTGATCGCCTTCTGCTCGTCGGTCAGCTCCTGTTGGGTGGCTACTGCCATGGCTCCTCGGGGTCGGGGATGGACGCCGAAGGATATTGGGCGATACTCGGACGGTGCCCGTGGATCTCGCCGTCATCGAGACGTTCGCGGGGCTCTTCCTTTTCGCCGGGGACATGGTCGAGGAGCTTGAGGATCCCGATCGAACGGCGGAGCGGATCGAGCTCATGCGAGCCATCGCCGCTCCCGAGCTCGAGGTCCGGATGGTCGGTCCGGGCCTCACCGGCACCTTCCACGGCGTCGAGAGCTTCGAAGCCGCCTGGCGCGACTGGCTCGAACCGTTCGCGAGCTATCGGATCGAGCCGGACGAGGAGGTGCGGATGACCGACGAGGCGGCCGTCTTCTTCGGCCGGCAGGTCGCGATTCCAAAGGGCGGCGCAGGCCGGATGGAGGGCGACGCCGCTACCGTCGCGTTCTTCAACGACGACGGGAGACTGAGCCGCCTCGAGTTCCACCTCGACCGGGCGTCCGCCCTCCGAGCGGCCGGGCTCGAGGATTGACTGTGGCGTGACGGAGCTCGACCGGGGTCGAGAGGCGTGCGCGGGCCTTCGCTGGAAGGAAGCCCACGAACGGCTCTCGGCCGCCGATCGTGAGGCCCCGCTGGCGGCCGACGACCTGAGGCTGCTCGCCTCCGCGGCGAATATGGTCGGCGACGAGGAGGGCTACTTCTCGGCGCTGGAGCGCCAGCACCAGGCGCACCTCGCGGAGGGAGACCGGGCGCTCGCGGCGCGCTGCGCGATCTGGATCGGCCTGATGCGGGCCCGCCGGGGCGAGATGGGCGCCGCGGCCGGATGGCTCGGCCGGGGAGCCCGTCTGATCGAGGACGAGCCGCCAGACTCGATCGAGCACGGCTACCTGATGATCCCCACCGCGTTCCAGCAGACGGGCGAGGGTGAGTTCGAGGCCGCGGCTGAGACGCTCGGGACGGTCGCTGAGATCGGCGCAAAGCACGGCCATATGGACCTGTTCGCCCTCGCGACTCACGAGCAAGGCCACGTGCTCGTGATGGCCGGGCGCGCAGCCGATGGCCTGCGCTACCTCGACGAGGCGATGGTCCCGGCGACGACGAACGAGCTCTCCCCTCTGGTCACCGGGATCGTCTACTGCGGGACGATCGCCGGCTGCCGGGAGGCGTTCGAGCTCGGTCGAGCCCAGGAATGGACCACGGCGCTCAGCGACTGGTGCGAGGCCCAGCCGGAGATGGTCAGCTTCAGCGGCCAGTGCCTCGTCCACCGCGCCGAGATCCTCCAACTCCGCGGCGACTGGCCTGAAGCCGTGGACGAGGCGAAGCGCGCGCACGAACGCTGCTTGGCCGGGCGCAACCCGCGGGCGGCGGCGACGGCCCACTACCTGCGCGGCGACGTTCATCGGCTCCGCGGCGAGCTCGCGGAGGCCGAGAGGGCGTACGTCGAGGCCGGCCGCGGCGGCTACGAGCCGCAGCCGGGGATGGCGCTCCTGCGCCTCGAGCAAGGCGAGCAAATGGCGGCGGAAGCGGCAATCCGACGGGTGCTGGGCGAGACCAGCGAACGCCCCAGGCGCGCCGCGCTCCTCCCCGCCTACGTCGAGATAATGCTCGCCGTTGACGCCGATACCGAGGCGGGCCGGGCGGCTTTAGAGCTCGACCAGATCGCCTTGGGCGAGGACGAGCGGATGCTCGGCGCGATGGCCGCGGGCGCCCGCGGCTCGGTGAGCCTCGCTCGGGGCAACGCGCCGCCGGCGCTCGCGGCGCTGCGCCGGGCCGCGCAGGTGTGGCAGAACCTCGGGGCGCCGTATGAGGTTGCCCGCGCGCGGGTGCTGGCCGGCCAAGCGTGCCGCGCCCTCGATGACGAGGACGCCGCGGCCATCGAGCTCGAGGCGGCCCGCGCCACGTTCATGACGCTCGAGGCTCGGCCCGCCCTGGCCCGGGTCGAGGCGCTGATCCGGGGCGCGGCGCCGGCGGATGCCCACGGCCTCACGCCTCGCGAGCAGGAGGTCCTGCGCCTGGTGGCCGCGGGCGATACCAACCGCGCGATCGCCGCCGCGCTCGTCGTCAGCGAGCGAACCGTGGACCGGCACGTCAGCAACATCTTCGCCAAGCTCGGCGTCTCCTCCCGGGCGGCGGCGACGGCGTTCGCTTACCAACACCGTCTTCTCTGACGCCTGCGTGGGTGGAATTACCCACCCGTCAGGCCACGCAAAGTTGGGTGGTTCAGCCGATGCGAGGCGCTCGGCGTGTTTCTAGGGTCGCCGGAACGCGACCAAGGAGGAGCCATGAGCAGCCAGACCCAGACCATCGAGCGCGCCGCCAACTCAAACGGTGGCACTGAGCGGATCGAGACGGTGATCATCGGCGCCGGCCAGGCGGGCCTCGCGCTCGGCTACCACCTTGCCAAGCAAGACCGCTCCTTCGTCATCCTCGAGGGGAGCCAGCGGGTCGGCGACGTCTGGCGCCGGCGCTTCGACTCGCTCCGCCTCTACAGCCCGGCACGCTACGACGGCCTCCCCGGGTTGGCGTTTCCCGCCGACAAGTGGCACTTCCCCACCAAGGACGAGGTCGGCGACTACCTCGAGGAGTACGCGCGCCGGTTCGAGCTCCCGGTTCTCACCGGCACCTCGGTCCAGAGCCTCTCGAAGGACGGCGACCGCTACCTGATCGAGTGCGACGGGCGCCGGCTCGAGGCCCAAAACGTCGTCGTCGCGTCCGGCGGCTTTGCCACCCCGATCGTCCCGTCGCTCGCCGCCGAGCTCGATCCGTCGATCAGGCAGCTCCATTCCAACGACTACCGCAACCCCTCGCAGCTCCAGGAAGGCCCGGTCCTCGTGGTCGGCGCTGCCCACTCCGGCTCCGACATCGCGCTCGAGGTCTCACGCGAGCATCAGACGACCCTCGCTGGGCCGGTGCGGGGCGAGGTGCCCTTCCGGCTCGAGGGCCGCCCCTTCCGCGTCATCGTCCGCGGCCTCTGGTTCATCGCAAACCACGTGCTGACCATGCGGACGCCGCTCGGCCGCAAGATGCGCGAGCACGTACGCGGCGAGGGTGGGCCGCTGCTGCGAGTGAAGCGGGCCGACCTCGATGACGCCGGGGTCGAGCGCATCGAGGAGAAGGTGACCAGGGTGAGCGACGGCAAGCCGGTGCTCGCCGACGGCCAAGTGCGCGAGGTCGCCAACGTGATCTGGTGCACCGGGTTCAACAAGGACCTGACATGGATCAAGGTTCCCGTCGCCGGCGAGGACGGCTGGCCCGAGCAAGAGCGCGGCGCCGTGACATCTTCCCCGGGCCTCTACTTCCTCGGGCTCCCGTTGCAGTACGCGTTTGCGTCGATGCTCGTCGGCGGCGCGGGGCGCGACGCGAAGTACGTCGCGAACCACATCGGAGCCACCGTGCGCGCGAGGCCCCGTCACACCTCCCAGGCGAAGCACACGGAGCGCCAGCTCGGCCGCTCGCGCTCGTAGAAGCGATGGGCGTCGTGGCGCGCCTCGCCGCTGTCGAGCTCGAGGTGTGTCGCGCCCCGGGCGCGCGCCCAGCCCTTGGCCGCGTCGAGCAGTGCCTTTCCGACGCCCGCTGAACGGCTCTCCGGGTCGACCGCAAGGTCCTCGACCCAAACCCGGTGGCCGAAGCGCACCGAGTGCATGTCGAAGTAGGCGGTGACGAAGCCGACGAGCTGGCCCGACGCCTCAGCGACGAGCACCTGCGAATCCCGCGAGTCGATCGCCTCGCCAAGCGCGACCGAGGCACGGCGCTCGTCCCAGCTCGGCGGGCGTCCGCCAGGCGGCGCGAACAGCCACTCGTAGAGGCCGATGACGGTCGGGATCTCGGCGATCGTCGCGGGTCTGACCTCCACCTCCACGCGCACAAGTTAGCCTTCGGCCGTAGTGAGAAATCCTCGCGACTTCACGAAGCCCCTGGCCATCGGCGCGCCCGACCCCGCGGCCGAGATCCCCTTCGGCCCGTCGCGGATGATCCACTTCCTCGACTTCTCGAATGAGAAGATGGCGGCCAAGGCGCCGCAGATCGCCCAGCAGACCGACATCCTCCTCGGCAACCTCGAGGACGCGATCCCCGTTGACCGCAAGGAGGCCGCGCGCGAGGGCTTCATCAATGCCGTCCGCGACGGCGACTTCGGCGAGACGGCGCTGTGGACTCGCGTCAACTCGCTGGAGAGCCCGTGGGTGCTCGACGATCTCACCGAGATCGTCACCGCGGTCGGCGACAGGGTCGAGGTCGTGATGATCCCCAAGGTCGAGGGGCCGTGGGACATCCACTACGTCGACCGCCTGCTCGCCCAGCTCGAGGCGAAGGCTGAGATCTCGCGGCCGATCCTCGTCCACGCAATCCTCGAGACCTCGCTCGGGGTCGTCAATCTCGAGGAGATCGCCACCGCGAGCCCTCGCATGCAGGGAATGAGCTTCGGTCCGGCGGACCTCGCCGCCTCCCGCCGCATGAAGACCACGCGCGTCGGCGGCGGGCACCCGGGCTACCGGGTCATCGAGGACCCCCACCCCGACGATCCCGAGGCGCGGCGCGCGACCGCGCAGCAGGACCCCTGGCACTACTCGATCGCGCGCATGGTCGACGCGTGCACGTCGGCCGGGATTCTCCCGTTCTACGGCCCCTACGGCGACATCAAGGACACCGCCGGTTGCGAGACGCAGTTCCGGGCCGCCTTCCTGCTCGGCTGCGTCGGCGCGTGGTCGCTTCACCCCGCGCAGATCGAGATCGCGAAGAAGGTCTTCTCGCCCGCTCCCGACGAGGTCCTGTTCGCTAAGAAGGTGATCGAGGCGATCCCCGACGGCCGCGGCGTCCACATGATCGACGGCAAGATGCAGGACGACGCGACCTGGAAGCAGTGCAAGGTGATGGTCTCGCTCGCCGAGATGCTCGCCCGCAAGGACCCCGAGCTGGCCGAGGCCTACGGGTTCGACTCCAACGGCAGCGCTCCCGTCGCGGCCGAGAAGGCCGCCTCCTAGCCCGATGTCGGCCGGAGCGATGCTCGCGAGAGGCGCCGCAGTACGGCTCACGTTCGGCATCGCCGCCCTGCTCGAGCCCGAGCAGGCGAGCGGGCTGCTCGGCGTGCCGCGCAAGCAGTTCACCCCCGCCGGCCGCTACGGCCTGCGGCTCTTCGCCGCCCGCGACATCATCCTCGGGCTCGCCACCGCTGCCGCTGGCAATGGCGACCCCATCGCCCAGCGACGCTCGATCGTCGCCAACCTGGCCTCCGAGGCGGCCGACTCGGCCGCGCTCATCGCCGAGGTCAGGGATCGCGGAGGCCTTCGCGGCGAGATCGTCGCCGGCGCGCTCTTCAACGCGTTCGGCTGGGCGACGTGGCTCGCCGCGGCGCGGGCATTGCGCTCCTCGCGGCGCCGCTAGGCCCCCGACTCCCCCTCCGCCCGCCGCAGCTCGTCGGCGATGACGACGTACTCCTCGAGCATCAGCTTGTCCTTGGTGCGGTTCGCGGCTCGCTTCATCGCGATCAGGTGGTCGATGGATGCGACCAGTACGTCGAGGCCCCAGAGCTCATTCGCCTCCGCCCCTGCCTTGAGCTCGTCGTATGACCGGATACCGCCGACATCGGCCAGCACGTCGAAATCCCCGTACGGCGTCACGAACGTGAAGTTCGCACCGTTCTGGATCGTCTCTGGCTCGAGCTGGAATGGAACGTCGGCTGGGGCGCCACGAAGCCTCACACCGATTTCCTTCAGCGCAGTGACGAGGCGGACTGCGTTCGCTTCGCCGCGCGCGTAAGCCACATCGAGGTCAAAGGTCGTGTGGCTTGAGCCGTGGGCCCAACCAGCTATGCCCCCGACGACGACGAAGTCCACGCCATTCCTCACGAGCGGCTCGAGGAGTTCGCGCCCCTGCGGCACCATCTCGGGCAGATCGCGCGCGCTCAAGCTGCGGCCTTTCGGCTTCGTAGAAGCGAATCAGTAAACGCGATCCCGTAGTCGATGCGCTCCTCGGGGCTCATTCTGAACCGCTCGCGGATCATGCTCCTGTCAACCCCGGAGTTTGATTCGGCGCTCCCGAGCTGGAGCTCCTCGCCGAGGAGGTGGAGCAGCGACCGCAGCGTCTCGACGCTCGGTGAGACCTTGTCGCTCTCGATCCGCGAGATCGCCGACTGCGTGGTGCCGGCACGGATCGCCAAGCGCGCCTGGCTCACGCCGTGCTTGCGGCGCACGTCCTTGAGCAGCTGACCAGGCGTGGTTTCCACGCCCGGATCATAGCTGATATGTGATTATCGCCTTATTGCGATATCGAGCACGGCTCAACCAAGGCGTTCCTTCAGCGCCTCGAGCTGGGCCTTGATCTCATCGGGAAGCCGGGCGCCGAAGAGCTCGAGATGCGCCTCGAGCTGCGGGAGCTGCTCGATGAGCTCCTCGCGGTCGACCGTGAGCAGCTCGGCCAGGCTTTCCAGCGACATATCGAGCCCCGATGTGTCGAGCGAGTCCGGCGTCGGCACGAGGCCGATCGGCGTCTCGGTGGCGTCCGCCCCGCCATCGCAGCGCCGGAAGATCCACGCCAGCACGCGGCTGTTCTCGCCGAAGCCAGGCCAGATGAACTTGCCGTCCTCGTCCTTGCGGAACCAGTTGACGACGAAGATCCGCGGCATCTCGTTCGGGTGCTTGCTGGCGACGTCGAGCCAGTGGCCGAAGTAGTCGGCCATGTTGTAGCCGCAGAAGGGCAGCATGGCCATCGGGTCGAAGCGCAGCGCGCCCACGGCGCCGGTGGCGGCGGCGGTCGTCTCCGACGACATGGTGGCCCCGAGGAACACGCCGTGCTCCCAGTCGAACGACTCGGAGACGAGCGGCACGACCGTCGCGCGACGTCCGCCGAAGAGAAACGCGTCGATCGGCACTCCGGCCGGGTCCTCCCACTCCGGCGCGATCGACGGGCACTGCGCCGCGGGGGTCGTGAAGCGGGCGTTCGGGTGCGCCGCCGGCTCCTCGGACGCCGGCGTCCACTCGCGGCCCTTCCAGTCGATCGCGTGCGCAGGGGGCTCGCCGGTCATCCCCTCCCACCAGATGTCGCCGTCGTCGGTCAGCGCGCAGTTCGTAAAGATCGAGTTGCGCTCGACGGTGTCCATCGCGTTCGGGTTGGTCTTGTGCGAGGTGTTCGGCGCGACGCCGAAGAAGCCGGCCTCCGGATTGACGGCGTAGAGCCGGCCGTCCTCGCCGAACTTCATCCACGCGATGTCGTCGCCGACGGTCTCGACGGTCCAGCCCTCGAGGGTCGGGATGAGCATCGCGAGATTGGTCTTGCCGCACGCCGAGGGGAACGCCCCGGTGACGTACTTCACCTTGCCCTCGGGGGAGGTGAGCTTGAGAATCAGCATGTGCTCGGCCATCCAGCCCTCGTCGCGGGCCATGGCTGAGGCGATTCGCAGGGCGAAGCACTTCTTGCCCAGAAGGGCGTTGCCGCCGTAGCCGGAGCCGTAGGACCAGATCTCGCGCGTCTCCGGGAAATGAACGATGTACTTGTTCTCGGCGTCGCACGGCCACGGCACGTCGGTCTCGCCGTCGGCGAGCGGAGCGCCGACCGAGTGCAGGCAGGGAACGAAGTCACCGTCCGAGCCGAGCACATCGAGGGCGCCCTTCCCCATTCGGGTCATGATCCGCATCGACGCGGCGACGTAGGCCGAGTCGGTGAGCTGCACGCCGACATAGGCGATGTGGGAGCCGAGCGGGCCCATCGAGAACGGCACCACGTACATCGTGCGCCCCCTCATCGAGCCCCTGAAGAGGCCCGTGAGGACGTCGCGCATCTCGGCCGGGTCCCGCCAGTTGTTGGTCGGACCGGCATCCTCCTCGCGCTCGGAGCAGATGAAGGTCCGGTCCTCGACGCGCGCGACGTCGCCAGGGTCGGAGCGCGCCAGGTAGGAGTTCGGCCGCTTGGCGTCGGAGAGCTTCTCGAATGTCCCCGCCTCGACGAGCTCCTGGCAAAGCTGGTCGTACTCCTCGGCGGAGCCGTCGCACCAGTGAATCGAGTCGGGCTCGGTGAGCCCCGCGATCTCCTCCACCCACGCGATCAGCCTCGCGTTGGTGGTGGGTTGGGTGGACGCCTCTGCGGTCTCGCTCACTGGCTCCGATGCTCCTTTCGTGGGCGCTGACAACGAATGACGCCCGCTGGGATACCCGGGCGGGCGTACGACCATTCTGGCGGATTGGGCGGCGGGGCGCTACCGGGATGTCCCGCGCTCGTGACCCACGGCATCCTACGGACGCTAGGGTTCCGCGCCCGAATGCGCTTCTACGAGTTCGAATCGCGCCGGATCGTCGAGCGGGCCGGCATCCCGGTCACCAAATACGGATTCTGCACCACGCCCGAGGAGGCGCGCAAGGCCGCCGAGGAGATCGGGGGCCCGACCGTGATCAAGTCCCAGGTGCTGACGGGGGGCCGGATGAAGGCGGGGGGCGTCAAGTTCGCCGGGACGCCGGACGAGGCGACGGAGCACGCGGAGGCGATCCTCGAGCTCGAGATCGGCGGCCACCTGCCCGTGGGCGTCCTGGTCGACCCGAAGGCCGATGTGGCGCACGAGTACTACGCGGCGGTGCTCTGGGACGGACGGGCGAAGCTTCCGATGATGCTGTTCAGCGACATGGGCGGCATCGACATCGAGGAGGTGGCCGAGCAGCATCCCGACCACGTTGGCCGAGGGCGCCTCTCGAACGTCAGGCCGATCTACGACTTCGAGGCCAAACAGACCGTCGCGCGCTGCGGCATGACCGGCTCCGAGCTCAACCGGGCCACCGCGGTCCTCGCTCGCCTGGCACGGCTCCAGCGCGACTACGACATGACGCTGGCCGAGATCAACCCGCTGGCCCGCCTCGAGGACGGCAGCTTCGTCGCGCTCGACGCTCACATGGAGATGGAGGACGAGGCCGTGGGCCGGCACAGCACGATGCTGCAGGAGATCGGGGTCGACCTCGACGAGCCCCGGGAGCTCTACGAGCCCTCGGAGTTCGAGCGCAACGTCAAGGCGATCGACGCCGCCGACCACCGCGGCGTCATCCAGGGCAAGGACCACGGCTTCCACGGCAACCTCGGGCTCGTCATCGGCGCCGGCGGCGGCTCGCTGACGCTCACCGACGCCGTCCGCTCCCAGGGCGGCAAGCCGGCCAACTACGCCGAGATCGGCGGCAACCCCTCGGTCTCGAAATCCGCCGGGCTGGCCAGGGAGGTGCTCGAGAAGGAGGGCGTGGAGAAGATCGCCGTGATGATGTCGATCGTCTCCAACACCCGCGTAGACATCGTCGCCCGCGGCGTCATCAAGGCGTGTCTCGAGCTCGGCAAGAATCCCGCCGAGACCATCGTGATCTTTCGCATTCCCGGCGCCTGGGAGGACGAGGGCTACAAGATCCTCGACAAGTACGGCATCGACTACTGCGACCGCTCGGTCTCGATGTGGGAGGCAGCCGGACGGGCCGTCGCAAAGGTGCAGGGCTGATGGCCGTCCTGCTCAGCGAGGACTTCACGTTCATCGTCCAGGGCATCACCGGGCGTGAGGCCGTGAACCTCACGCGCGAGTGCCTCGACTTCGGCTCGAAGATCGTGGGCGGCGTGACCCCAGGCCGCAAGGGGCGGGACGTTCACGGCGTGCCGGTCTTCGACACCGTCGAGCAGGTGGTGGAGCACCACGGCTCGGCGCCGGACGGGGCCGTCGTCACCGTCCCCCCCGCCTTCACCAAGGACGCCGTCGTCGAGGCGATCGAGAACGGCATCAAGCTGATCGTCGTGGTCACGGAGCGCATCCCGCGCCGCGACGTCGCCGAGATGGTGGAGCTGGCGGGCCTGCGCGGCGCCAGGATCATCGGCCCGAACTGCCTCGGCTTGATCGTGCCCGGCGTCGCGAAGATGGGCGGCATCGGCGGGCCGGCTAAGGACGCTGCCAAGGCCTACGTCGCCGGCCCCGTCGGCGTCATGAGCCGGTCCGGTGGCATGACCACCGAGATCTCCTCGACGCTGACCGCCGCCGGACTCGGTGTCTCGACCGCGATCTCGATCGGCGGCGACGCGATCATCGGCTCGACCTATGCCGAGCTCATGCCCCTCTTCGAGGCCGACGAGCAGACCGAGGCGATCGTCATCTACACCGAGCCCGGCGGCCGGATGGAAGCCGAGCTGGTCGACTGGCGAGTGGCCAACGATTCCCGGCTGCCGATCGTCGCCTTCATGGCGGGCCGATTCATGGACGACCAGGAGATGCAGGGCATGAGCTTCGGCCACGCGGGCACGATCGTCGAGGGCGCCGAGGACTCGGCGACCGAGAAGATCGCGCGGCTCGAGGCCGCCGGGATCCCGGTCGTGGAGCGAATCGACGAGATTCCAGGCGCCGTGAAGGAAAAGCTGGGAGTGGCCGCCTGATGTCGCCGCAGCAGCTCGACGCCGTGTTCATCGAGGTCGACCTCGGCGACTCGATCAAGGGCGATGCCGACCTCGCGCGAAAGCTCGAGGAGGTTTGCCCCGTCGACATCTTCACGGCCACCGATGCCGGCGTCGAGATCGTGCGGGAGAACCTGGACGAGTGCGTGCTCTGCAACCTGTGCGTCGAGGCCGCACCCGAGGGCACCGTGCAAATCGTCAAGCTCTACGAGCGGTAGGCGCCGGTGCCGAGCGGCTCGTTTCCGGCCAGCGCCGATGAGGTCGCTCAGACCGAGGCGGAGCGCGACGCCCTCGCCGCGGTCCGGACAGCGACGGGCGAGGAAACGGGCCCGATGGAGCGTCACGGGCTCCGGGTGTTCCTCATCGCCTCGAAGCTCGCCGAGCGCCGCGGGGAGACGGTCGACCGCGAGGTCCTGCTCGTGGCCGGATTCCTCCACGACCTCGGCCTCTACGACAGCGTCTCACGCGGCGGCGTCTATGTGAGCGACGGCGCTCAGTTCGCCCGGGAGCTGGTCGTGCCGCATGGTTGGAGCGGGGAGCGCGCGACCCTCTGCGCGAACGCGATCGAGCGCCACCACGACCTGCGGGCTCAATGGAGCGCGGGGGCCGAGGTCGAGCTCACGAGGCGCGCCGACCTCGTCGACGTCAGCGGCGGCGTCGTCCGCTTCGGCCTGCCGCGAGGCTGGCTCCACGACCTCTTCGCGGCGGTCTCCCGCGACGGCACCTATGCCGAGATCGCGAGGCTCGTGGGCCACGCGCTTCGCGAGCGTCCGCTGACCATGCCGCGGATCTTCATTCGCGGGCACTGACCTGCAGCTGCGCGATCCGCGAGGATCGCGGGCGTGCTCAAGCTCACCCTCCTGATCGCGGGCATCGGCCTGGCCGACTCGGTCAACCCGGCAACGATCGGGCCGGCGCTCTATTTCGCCACCACGAGCCACGCCATCCGGCGGGTCACCGAGTTCACGGCGGGCTTCTTCATCGTCAACTTCGCCGCCGGCGTGCTCGTCGTCGTTGGCCCGGGGCAACTCCTCGTCGACCTCGCCGAGCGGCCTGGCCCCCAGGTCAACCACATCATCGAGCTCGTCGCGGGCCTGGTCCTGATCGCCGTGGCGATCGGGCTGTTCCTCGGGCGCACGCGGCTGGCCGCGTCCCCCGTCTCGAGCCGCGAGCTGCAGAGCAAGCATGCCTGGGCGCTCGGGTTCGGGCTGGGCGCGGCGGAGCTGCCGACCGCCTTCCCTTACTTCGCCGCGCTCGCCGCGATCATCGGCTCAGGTCTTGGCCTGCCGCGCCAGATCGCCCTCGTCTTCCTGTTCAACCTCACGTTCGTCGCGCCGAAGCTCGTCATCATCGGCGCGATCGCGTTCGGGGGCGAGTCGGCTCGGGAGTGGCTTCGACGAGCCGGTGACTGGATTCGGCTCCGTTGGCCGGTTGTGTTCGCATGGATCGCGCTTGTGGCCGGAATTGCGCTCTCGGGGTTCGGGCTCGTCTGGCTGCTCCAGCACTGACCGGCGCGGACCGCGGGGCCATCGCCCAGGAGACCTGGTCGCTCCTCGCGACCAACACGACCCCGCCGATGAGGATCGCGAGCCCGGCTGCGATCCACGGGAGGTCGCCCGCCTCGAATCCGCCGGCGTGACGAAGCAGGACGGGCGCGAGCACGATCGGCACCATCGCCTCGACGGCAAACGACACCGGAACGACCCTGCGGACGGGGCCGCGCTGGAAGGCCGTCATCAGGCTCAGGGTCGCGATCACCGCCGAGCCTGCCACGGCGGTCAGCCAGATGCCCGACGACGCGAGACGGTCGCCGTTGATCGCGTCGCCGAAGAGCTTGGTCGCCAGGTCGCTCCACGCGAACGCCAGGCCGGTGCAGACGGTGAGGGCCATCGCCGGGAACCGGTGGCGGCTCCGCGCGAGGTACGGCGCGGCGACACCGAGCGCGAGCAACGCCATCACCGAGAGCTGGACCGTGTCCCCCCGGTCGGGCTCACGGTGAGCCGGCCCAGCGGCCGTCACGATCGCGATGCCGGCCACGATGGCGAGCGCGCCCGCGTAGTGCTCGGCGCGCACCCGTTCGCCCATGAACCGGGAGCCGAGGAACAGGACGAGCACGACGCCCGCGGCGAGGGTCGGCTGCACCGCCGAGATCGGCGCGTTGGCGTACGCCACGACCTGAAGGGGGAACGCGATGACGCCGAGCGCCGTCCCCGCGAGCCAGCGGGGCCTTCGGAGCAGGTGTCCGAGAAGCCCGAAATGGAGGCCCAGCTCGGGGGGCTCGACGCGCGCGTCGGCGGCCTGCAGCACGACGCCCGCCCCATAGGCGGCTGAGGCTGCCAGCGCTGCCGCTGTCCCGACGGCGAGCATGCCTCGAGAGGTTCCCGCGACTCCCTAAGGGGAAACGAAGGGCGGGCTAAGGCAGAATCGCGACCCCGTGAACTTCATCGAAGACGTCCTCGAGCGCTTTCCGGCCTCGAAGCCCGCGCTGGTAACGATCGACCGGGCCGGCGACCGCCGGACCTGGCACTTCGGCGAGCTGATTGCCCGGAGCGCCGGCATCTCGGGCGCGTTCGCCGCCCGGGGTGTGAAGCGGGGCGACGTGGTGATGACCCTCCTCGGGAACCGGATCGAGTGGGCGTTGACGCTGCTCGCCTGCTGGCGCATGGGGGCCGTTCCGCTGCCCTGTAATCCCCAGCTCCGGCGCCAGGACCTCGAGTTGCGGACCAGTGCAACCGCGGCTGCACTCTGCGTCGCCGACGAGGCGCTCGCGGCCGAGCTTCCCTCGAACGTCGAGGTGATGACCATCGCCGACGTCGCCGCGGTGATGGACGAGGAGAGCCCTCAGGACCCGCCGCTCGATCCGGCCGACCTCGACCCCTCCGACCCGGCGCTCATCGTCTTCACCTCCGGTACCACAGGCGAGCCGCGCGGAGCGGTACACGCCCAGCGATACCTCCCCGGTCAGCGCCTACAGGCGACGAGCTGGCTGGGAGCGCGCGCCGGCGAGCTCGTCTGGTGCACCACGGCGACCGGGTGGTCGAAGTCGGCGCGGAACGTGTTCGTCGCGCCGTGGCTCTGCGGCGCCGCCGCCTTGATCCACGAGGGTCGCTTCGAGGCCTCCGAGCGCCTCGAGATTTGCGAGCGCGAGGAGGTCAACGTGCTCTGTCAGGCCCCGACGGAGTATCGGATGCTCGCCAAGCGCACCGAGCTTCGCCCGCTGACCACGATGCGCCGCATGGTGTCCGCCGGCGAGCCGCTCAACCCGGAGGTGATCGAGCGGTTTCGCGGGGCGCTGGGGCTCGACATCGCCGACGGATACGGACAGACCGAGACCGGGCAGCTCACCGGAAACCTCGCCGGCGAGCCGATCCGCGTCGGCTCCATGGGCAAGCCCCTCCCCGGCATCGATACGCGAATTGCCGACGGCGGGCTCGAGGTGCGCCCGTCGACGGTCCCCACCTTCTTCAGCGGCTACCTCGACGATGCCCCGTTCGAAGGCGAGTGGTGGCCGACGGGCGATGCCGTGCGGGCCGACGATGACGGCTACCTCTTCTACGAGGGCCGTCACGACGACCTCATCCTCTCAGCGGGCTACCGGATTGGCCCGTTCGAGGTCGAATCCGCGCTGCGTCTCGCACCCCGCGGTCGCCGAGGCCGCGGCCGTCTCGGCGCCCGATCCCGAGCGAGGTGCGGTGGTCCGGGCCATCGTCGTGCTTCGGCAGGGCGCGCCCTCCGAGGAGCTCGCCCGCGAGCTCCAGGAGCACGTGAAGCGCACCACCGCCCCGTACAAGTTCCCGCGCATCGTCGAGTTCGCGGACGACCTGCCGAAGACGGCGAGCGGCAAGATCAAGCGCGCCGAGCTTCGCGCCCCAGAGTCGGCGTAGCTCCGTGTCCCGAGCGCGAGTATCGCGTCGCTCCCCACGGGCGGCCTTCGCCGGCATCTTCGCCGTCACGCTCCTGTCGCTCCTGGGCGTCGGCGCGGTCCTTCCGGTAATTCCGCACTTCGTTCACGGGCACCTCGGCGACGGCGACTTCGCCGTCGGGGTCGCGATCGGCGCGTTCGCGTTCACCGCGCTCGCCTGTCGCCCGCTCGCCGGCAACTTCGCGGACACTCGAGGGCGGCGCCCTGTCGTCATCGTCGGCTCGCTCCTCGCGGCCCTCGGCGGGGTCCTCTACCTCGTTCCCGCCGGGCTCCCCGGGCTCATCGTCGCGAGGCTCGTGCTCGGGGCCGGCGAGGGCTCCGTTTTCACGGCCGGCGCGACGTGGGTCGTCGACCTGGCGCCTCCCGGCCGGCGCGGGCGTGTCATCGGCCTCTACGGCCTCGCGGTCTGGACCGGCCTCAGCCTCGGCCCCCCGATCGGACACGCGATACTCCAGGCCTCGAGCTTCGACGCTGTCTGGATCTTCGCGGCCGCTGCTCCGGCCATCGGGGCCGTCATCGCCTTCGCGCTCCCGGACCCCTACACGGGCTCCGGCGACCGGCCCCACGAACGCGGGCCCCTCATCGCGCGAGAGTCGATTCGACCGGGAGCCGCGCTCTCGCTTGCCACGGTCGGCTACGCGGCCATGGCTTCGTTCATCATCCTGCTCCTCGGCTCGAAGGGAATCGGCCACGGAACGACGGCCTTCACGGCGTTCGCCGTCACAGTGGTCGCCACGCGCGTGCTCGGGGGCAACCTGCCCGACCGGATCGGCCCGCTGCGCTGCGCCGCGGGGGCCGCCATCGTCGAAGCGGCCGGGCTGATCCTGATCGCCGTGGCCACGACCCTCCCGGTGGCAATCCTCGGCGCGATCGCGATGGGCGCCGCGTTCTCGACGATCTACCCCGCGCTCTCGCTCTACGTGGTGAACCGCGTCGGCGAGGATCGTCGCGGTGCGGCGCTGGGCACGTTCACCGCGTTCTTCGACGCAGGTGTCGGCCTCGGGGCTCCGATCACCGGGGCGGCGGCGGCCATCGGCGGCTATTCCGCCGCCTTCTGGCTCGCCGCGGTCTGCGCCATTGGAACCGCGGTTGCCGCCGGCCTCGGGCTCAGAAGAGCGAGGTCTGCTCGGCCGGCTTAGCGGGCTCAGGCGGCGGTCGATCGGCGTCCCGGAACCGCTGCTCGCCGCGCCTCGGCGCGTGACCCGTGTTCCGGCTCGCGCGGATCCGACCGCCGGCGCGCTTCGTCTTCACGAGGCCCGCGAGCCGGCTCTTCTCGGCGCTCGGCAAGTAGGCGCCTCGCGCGTAGAGCTCCTCGTAGCGCAGGAGGAGCTCGGGCCGGTGCTCGCGCAGCCAGTCGAACCAGATCTCGCGCACCTCGCCGCGCAGATGAAGGCCGACCCCTCCGATCGAGTCCGCGCCGGCCTCGGTGACGCCCTCGAGCAGGGGCGCAAGCTGCTCGGGCGTGTCGTTCACGCCCGGGATGAGCGGCGCGATCAGCACCCCGGTCTTGATCCCGGCCCTCGTCAGCTCCGCGACCGCCTCGATCCGCTTCCGCGGATGGGGCGTGTGCGGCTCGGTCGCGCGCCAGGCCCTCTCGTCCAGGGTCGGGATCGAGAGGTTCGCCGCGAACTCGGTGCGCTCGGAGATCTCCTTCATGAGCTCGATGTCGCGGAGCAGCAGCGGCGATTTCGTCAGCACCGAGCAGGGGTTGGCGTGGTCGCGCATCGCCTCCCAGATGCCCTCCATCAGGCGATAGCGCCCCTCGACCCACTGATACGGATCGGTGTTGGTGCCGAGCGCGACGTGCTCGCCCTTCCAAGATGGCCGGCCGAGCTCGGCACTAACCAGCTCGGGGACGTTGACTTTGACGACGATCTCGCGCTCGAAATCCTCGCGGGCATTCAGGTCAAGGTAGGTATGCGTGGGCCGGGCGAAGCAATAGATAAGACGCACGCATGGGTACAACCGCGGTAGGGGTTGATCGTCCAGCGGAACGGCATCCTCGACTCCTTGGGCACCGAGTTGAGCGCCGAGCG
Organism: uncultured Actinomycetes bacterium; assembly: GCA_963841455.1. Lineage (GTDB taxonomy): Bacteria > Actinomycetota > Thermoleophilia > Solirubrobacterales > 70-9 > JAWVFM01. Next base: position 72,071 of record CAWJCU010000005.1, on the reverse strand, counting down.
GGCCTTCACTTCGTGAAAGCGGATGCCGAGCGCCTCCGGGGCGTCGAAGGTGCGTACCACTGAATCACCCAGACCGGCGAGCCGCCCTTGCGTGCTGCCTCCTTCTTCCAGATTGTCCCAGCGCACGAACTTATGTTCGCACACCGGGCGGCGGAAGCTACGCGCCCGCCTCCGCCCTGCCGGGCCGCGAGGGCTCGACGCGCAGGACCCGCGCAGGCCACTCGGGGAGGATCCAGTTCCACCGCCCGAGCAGCGAGACCACGGCCGGCACGAGCAACGCGCGGATCACCGTCGCGTCGAGCAGGATGCCGGCGGCGAGGCCCGTCGCGAAGATCTTCAGGTCCGTTCCCGGCCCCGACGCCAGCGCGACGAAGGCGAGGAACAGGATCAGCGCCGCGCTCGTGACCAGGCGGCCCGTCCGCCCGATCCCTCGGACCACTGCCTGGCGGGTATCGCCGGTGTTGTCGTACTCCTCGCGCATGCGGGTGAGGATGAACACCTCGTAGTCCATCGACAGGCCGTAGAGGAACGCGAACACCATCAGCGGTATCCAGGCCGGAACGGACCCCGTCGCCTCGATGTTCCAGAGCAGGTCCGATCCGTAGCCGTGCTGCCACATGAGAGCGATCACGCCCCAGGCCGCGGTGACGCTCACGATGTTGAGGATCACCGCCTTCGCCGGCAGCAGGAGCGAGCGGAACGCCCGCGCCAGCAGGATGAAGGTGATCGTCGCGATCAGGGCGATCATGAGCGGGAAACCGCCATAGACCGCGTTGATGAAGTCGATGTTCTGCGCCGGCAGGCCTCCGACGGTCACGTCGGGCCCGGCCTCGTGCGCGGCCGTGCGGATCCGGTCGACCGTCTCGCGGCCGGACGTGGTCGAGTCGTCGGAGTGCGAGAACGCGAGGACCTCGGCGTAGCCGTGGGTTCGCCACTGTGGTCCCTCCGGGGCGGCCGCGCCCTGAACTCCGTCGACCTTGTCGAGGCCGGCGACGACGGCCGTGGGATCGGCCCGGTGGGTCAGCACCTCGTTCGGCAGGATCACGCCGGAACCGATGCCCGAGCGCTCGAGCTCGGTCAGACCCGTCTTCGCGGAGCCGTGGCTCGCGAGCGTGTCGGGGCTGGCGTCACCCAGTGTGAGGCCCGCGGCGGCGACGATGAGGGCTGCGAGAATCGCAATCGCCGCGGTGGCGGCAAACCACCGCCGGCGAACGACCATCTCGGCCCACCGGGTCCAGGCGCGACTCGCGTTGTCGTCGGTGCGCTTGTGCGGCCAGTCGAGGCGCGAGCCCGCCTTCGAGAGAACGACCGGGAGCAGGGTGATCGCCACCAGGGTCGAGACGAGCGGGATGAGCATTCCCGCGTAGCCCATGCTCCGCAGGAACGGCACCGGCAGGGCGACCATCGCGAGAAGGCCGATCGCAACCGTTGTGCCGCTGAAGACAACGGCGCGCCCGGCCGTCTCCATTGCCCGCTGGACCGCGGCCTCGCCGGTGCGGCCGTGCGCGCGTTCCTCGCGCCAGCGCGAGACCACGAGGAGCGAGTAGTCGATCGCGATGCCGAGGCCGACGAGCGCGATGAGGAACTGGACGACGGGCGAGATGTCGGTGAAGGCGGTGAGCCCCCAGACGAGCAGGAATGTGGTCATGATCGAAACGATCGCCATCAGGATCGGAACGAAGGCGAGGAGCGACGCGAAGACGAAGGCGAGGACGATCAGCGCACCGACGCCGCCCAGCACCGACTCGAGCAGCACGCCGGTGCCGCTGTCGCTGCCGCTGGCGTTCTGAAGCGCGTCGAATCCGGTCACGTGGACCGGCGCTCCGGCGACGGTGGTGTGAGCCAGCGCGGCGTTCGCCTTCTTCGCGGCCTCGATGTTCTCTCCGAAGGTCGAGTTCGGATCCGGGCGCGGATAGACGATCGCAAAAGTCGTGCGTCCATCGGGCGACACGAAGGCCCGGTCGCCGGTGGAGGCATAGGACGCGATGCGCGAGCCGGGCAGCGTCTGCTCGAGGCGCCGATCGAGCGCCCGGAGCTGGCTACGGACGGCCGGCGAGCTCACCGACTGGCCGTCCGGCACGGTGACGACCGGGACGACGGGGGCGTTGTCGCCGCCGGTCCCGTGGAAGACCTGGGCGATCTTGACGTTGGTCTCCCACCCCTCCTTGCCGGGAACCGAGAACTTCTGGTCCATCGCCTGCGTCGCCTTTCCGGCCGAGGCGATGCCCACCAGCGTTAGGACGATCCAGAAGGCGGTGACTATGCGTTTGTGAGCGAGGACCCAGCGGGTGATCGGCGCCACGGTTACCTCCGAGTTTCGTTCGGTTCCCGGCCTCGATCATTTGTAGCACAAATGATCCGCGCCCCGTAGGGTAGTATTGGTACGTGCGTTTCGCCACACCCCCGCCCGAGCCACTCGCCAGCGCGCCCGGCTTCCTGCTCTCGTGGAACGGGCACCGGATGGCCGCGATCTTCGCCGACGCACTCGAGCCGCTCGGCCTTCGGCCTCCCCATTTCGGCGTCCTGACGCTGATCGACGCGCACCCGGGGTCGACCCAGCAGGAGCTCGTGACCGAGTCGCTGATCGACCCGAGCTCGATGGTGGCGATCATCGATGAGCTCGAGGCGCTGGGGCTGGCTGACCGGCGTCCGCATGAGACCGACAGGCGTAAGCACTCGGTCCACCTGACGAAGGCCGGGCGCTCGATGCTGGGCCGCGCGCGAAGGGCAGCTGGCAAGGCGCTCGAGGAGGTCTTCGAGCCCCTCGACGACCGCGAGCGAGAGACGCTCAGAAAGCTCCTGCGGAAGCTGGCGCGAGCCGAGGACTGAGCCGAGCTCAGCCCTCGTAGGGCGGCGCCTCGCCCCAACCCCAGCGCGGAACGGGCGCCTGCCGAGGCGGATCGGCGCCGGCCTCGGAGTTCGCTGGCGCAAGCCTGGTCCCCCACTCGATGTAGGCGGCGAACGCGGAGTGGAATTCGGGATCGGAGGGCAGCCCGGGCGTCGGCGGTGCCATCACTCCTCCTCGAGCTCGGCCGGCACCAGGCTCAGTTCGACGTCGGAACCCGAGCGCCACACGCTCACCTTGACCGGGCGACCGATGAGCTCCGCCACCATCATCCGCTGGAGATCGGCGGCGCTCTCGGTCGGGCGTCCGTGGACCTCGACGACGAGGTCTCCGGCTCGGATCCCCGCGCGCTCCGCGGGACTGCCGGAAACCACCTCGACGACCTCGACCCCCGGGCGCTTGCCCCATCGGGTCGTGGCACGCGGGGGTAGCGGCCGCGGGCCTCCGGCGATGCCGAGGTAGGCGCGCCGCACGCGCCCCTCGCTCATGAGGGCGCCGATGATGCTTCGGGTCGCCCCGTTGATCGGCACCGCGAGGCCGAGCCCGATGCCGGCCACCGCGGTGTTGACGCCAACCACTCGGCCGGCGCCGTCGGCGAGCGCGCCGCCCGAGTTGCCCGGGTTCAGCGCTGCGTCGGTCTGGATCACGTTGTCGATGATGCGGGTGGCCCGCCCACGGCCGAAGCGCGCAGGGAGAGCCCGGCCGAGCGCCGAGACGACGCCGGCGGTCACCGAGCCCTCGAAGCCGTGCGGGTTGCCGATCGCCACCACGAGCTGTCCGACCCGGAGCTCGTCGGCGTCTCCGAGGCCCGCCGGCGTGAGGTCCCCGTCCTCGGTGCGGACGATCGCGAGGTCGGAGAGGCGGTCGCGGCCAATCACGTCGAAGCGCAGCTCGCGCCCGTCCGTGAGCGCCGCCCGCCCGCCGGCGTCCGAGCCGGCGACGACGTGGGCAGACGTGAGGATGAAGCCGTCGTGGGTGAGAACGACGCCGCTTCCGGCCCCGGCCGGGAGCCGTCCACGGCGGGTTGAGCGGGTCACCTGCACGCTCACCACCGAGGGAGCGAGCTGCTCCGCGACCCCGATCACCGCGCGCGAATAGGCGTCGAGCGCCCCCGCGGCGGGCTCCGCGGGCGGCGCCTCGCGGCCAGCCGCGCGCCGCTCGTCGATTGCCGCGTTCATGGCTTGCCTCCGGCGAGCTCGACCTCGAGCTCGTGTTCGTCCACCCCCCGTACGACGGTCAACGCAAGGCTTCCGTTGACCGCCTGGTCGATCGAGCGATGGAGCGCGTCGATTCCATCCACGCCGGAGCCGCCGGCCGCGACGATGAGGTCGCCCCGCTCGACGCCGGCTGTATCAGCCGGCCCTCCGTCCTCCACGGCGCGCACGAGGAGGCCGTCGCGCTCGGGAAGCCCCACGGCGCGGCGCATCTTGCGCGCCACCCAGGGCGGCGCCACCGCGATGCCGATCGTGGGCCGCCGAACCTCCTCACCGCGGGCGAGCCGGTCGGCCGCCTCGTGGAGGCCGCCCGTCGCGGCCACGGCGAGTATCAGGCCGCCCTCACTGCGAACCAGGTTGAGGCCGACCAGCCGCCCTTCGAGGTCGAGCAGCGGCCCGCCGGCGCTCCCGCGGGGGAGCGCCGCGGTGTGCTCGATCGCGGCACCGAGGCGGCGCCCCCGGCGCCCGCGGTACGGGCGCTCGGCCGACGACACGAAACCCACCGTGGCGCGTAGGCCGCGCCCGCCTGGGTTCGCGAGCGCAACCACCGGGGTGCCGATTGCCGGCTCGAACCCGGCCGGCACCCATTCGAGCGCGTCGGTCGAGCCGGTGGGGACCTCTAACACGGCGACGCCCAGGTCTCGATCGGCCCCGGCGAGCTCGCCCCGCTCGGCGCGACCGTCGGCGAAGGACACGGTCGCGGAGCCATCTCCGGCGTGCCGCGCCGCCGTCAGCACGCGGTCGGGACCGATCACGACCCCGGTGCCGACGCGCCAGCCCCGGCCGACGCCGACGACGGCGCCGCCGAACGTCTCGGACGCAGTCTTGAGATGACCTCCGATCTCCTCGAGCACGGCCATTTGAACCTCCATCGTCACTTGCAAGTTGCTACTTACCCGCGGCGAAACAGGCTAGCATCAGCTCGATGTCGGCGACCAGCCCAGGCCTCTCGGAAGCCCTCGCGGCGATGGGCGATCGCTGGTCGATGCTCGTGGTCGAAGCGCTCCTCGCCGGCCCGAGGCCCTTCGGCGACCTCCAGGAGCAGGTGGGCAGCATCGCCTCGAACGTCCTCTCCGCCCGGCTTCGCAAGCTCACCGAGCACGGCCTCGTCACCGCGGAGCCCTACTCAGACCGCCCGCCCCGCTTCTCCTACGAGCTCACCGACGCAGGACGCGAGCTCGCCGAGCCGCTGCGCATGCTGGCCGGGTGGGGCTCCCGGCACGCCGAGGGGGTCGAGCGCCCGGTCCACGCCCCGTGCGGCGCGACGCTCGAGGTCGGCTGGTACTGCCCGGCCTGCCGCGAGCCCGTCGAGCCGGACGCCGACGAGGAGCTCGACTACGCCTGAGCGCACCGTCGCACACCTTGCCGCCGACGAGCTCGGCGTAGCCGCCCCTTAGTTGGACGAGGCGGTCAGCGTAACCGCGGCGACGAGCTCGCTCAACCGCGGCAGGAGCTCCGGAGGCACCGAGTGGCCGGCGTCCGATTCGGCGTAGGTGACATCGAGACCCGCCACGCCGAGCAGCTGGGCCGCCGCCTGCCCGTGCTCGACCCCGATGACCGGGTCCATGCGGCCGTGATGGATGAAGACGGGCAGACCGCCGCGAGAGGCGAGGTCGGGTTCCCAGCCCTCCACGTTCGGGACGAAGCCGCTGAGAGCGATGATCGCCGCCGGCGATGGCCGCTGCGGCCCGAGGCCGACCGAGTACGACATCACGGCCCCCATCGAGAAGCCGCCCAGCACGGTTCGCGACCAGTCGATGCCGCGATCCGCGAGGAGCTCGTCGCAGAAGCCGGTGAGCGCCTCGTACGCCGTGGCGAACGTCTCCGGGTCCGGGAAGCCGACCTGCCGGACCGCGTACCAGTGCTTCCCGCCAGGCGGCACCGGCATGTTGCTGCGGGCGGCTACGTCGGTCGCGCCCAGAGGCGCTGCGGGTGTGACGCCGAGGAGCCGCCGCTCGGGGTCGAGCGCGTCGAGCAGGCCGTAGAGGTCGCGCTCGTCGGTACCCCGCCCGTGGTTGAGGATCAGCGCCCCGGCCGGCTCGCCGTGGGGCTCGCGCAGGAGGTGTTCGAGCTTCACGCCCGCGCTGCGTCGCGCGGGTTCGTGATCGGCCGGAGCTTCGGCTCGACCTCGTCGCGCAGGTGCTCGAAGTCGGGCGGGAGCGAGAGCTTCTCGCCCAGGCTCTCGAGCGGCTCGTCCACGGTGAAGCCGGGGCCGACCGTCGCGATCTCGAACAGGACCCCGCTGGGCTCGCGGAAGTAGATCGATTGGAAGTAGAAGCGGTCGATCACCGGAGTGGGTCGCGCGCCGGCATCGATCGCGCGCTTTCGCCACTCCTCGTGCTCGGCGGGTGTCGACGCCCAGGCGACGTGGTGGACGCTGCCCGCGCCCTGGAGCCCTCTCTCGGTGGGTGGGTCGTCGTAGGCGTAGACCGAGCCGCGCGCGTCGCCGCGACACTCCCAGAGCCCGTCGTCGCTGCGCTCGAAGCCGAGGCCGTCGCCGAGAAGCCCCGCGCTCGCCTCCGGCTCGGACGCGTACGCGCAGGCACCGTCGAACCCCTGGAGGGCGAGCTCGGCCGGGACCTCCGGGTGCTCGGCGATGAGCGGAGCATCGGGCGAGTCGGAAACCAGCAGCTCGTGCTCGAGGCCCTCGGGATCGCGGAACCGGATCGCGTCGCGGCCGTCAACACGCTCGGCGTCCACCCCGGCGCCTCCGAGACGCTCGACCCAGAAATCGAGCGCGTCGGCGGACGCGACGCGCCACACGATTCGGTGCACCATCCCGTCGCCCGCTCGGCCCTGCGGGATCCCCGGGTACTCGAAGAAGGTGAGGTCGGAGCCGGGATCGCCCTTCTCGTCGGCGTAGAAGAGGTGATAGACGGTCGGATTGTCCTGGTTGACCGTCTTCTTCACGAGCCGCAGCCCCAGGACTCCCGCGTAGAAGTCGACGTTCTCCTGCGCGTCGGCGGTGATCGCGGTGATGTGGTGGATGCCGTCGAGCTTCATCATGCAAGCGCCTCCCGCGCTGATTCGAGGTCGTCGGTGGCGATCACGAGCTTGACGCCGCCGAAGGTCGTGTAGGCGAGCTCGATGTTGACGCCCTGCTCGCCGAGCGTCCGCGCGAGGCCGCCAAGCGAGCCGGGGCGGTCCCTGACGTCGATCAGGAGGACCTCGCGCGCGTCTGCAACCCCGAGTCCCACCTGCTCGAGCGCCGAGCGGGCGGTGTCGGCGCGCTCCGTCGCGACGAGGACGTGGATGATCCCCCGACCCTCGCCGGTGAACGCGGCCAGGCCGAGGATGTCGATGCCGGCCTGCCCCGTGGCCTCGCCGATCCGTGCCAGCTCACCCGGCTTGTCCGTCAGGACGATCGTGAGGTTGGTCGGCACGTCGACTCCCACGATATAGGTGGGTAGCCTCAAATCGATGGCCAACGCCCTCGCCGCCGAGACCAGCCCGTACCTCCTCCAGCACAAGGACAACCCGGTCGACTGGCACCCGTGGGGCCCCGGCGCTCGCGAGCTCGCGCGGAAGACCGATCGCCCGATCCTGGTATCGATCGGCTACTCGTCCTGCCATTGGTGCCACGTGATGGAGCGCGAGTCGTTCGAGGACGACGCGACGGCCGACGTACATGAACGAGCACTTCGTCTGCGTGAAGGTCGACCGCGAGGAGCGCCCGGACGTCGATGCGATCTACATGGAGGCCGTCCAGGGCATGACCGGCCAGGGCGGCTGGCCCCTCACGGTCTTCTGCGACCCGGACGGCGTGCCGTTCTACGGCGGCACCTACTTCCCGCCGGAGCCGGCGCATGGGATGCCGAGCTTCCGGATGGTCCTTGAGGCGGTCGCCACGTCCTGGGAGACCGAGCGCGAGCGCATCGCGGAGGCCGCGGCGCAGATTCGCGAGCGGCTTGGGGCGGTCGCCCAGGTCGACCCGGCGCCCGACGAGCCGGCGCCGGCGCTGCTCGACTCGGCGGTCGCGGGCCTTCGGATGGCCGCGGACATGCGTCGCGGCGGCTTCGGCGACGCCCCGAAGTTCCCACCGGCCTCGGCGCTCGAGTTTCTTCTCGCACGGGGCGACACGGACGTCGTCGAGGTCACCCTCGACGCGATGGCGCACGGCGGCATCCACGACCAGATCGGCGGCGGCTTCGCCCGCTACTCCGTGGACGGCGCCTGGCTGGTGCCGCACTTCGAGAAGATGCTCTACGACAACGCGCTGCTCGCTCGGGCGTACCTCCATGGGTTCCTGGCGCTCGGCCACGAGCGCTGGCGTGAGGTCTGCGAGGGCACCCTCGACTGGGCGCTGCGGGAGATGCGCGGCCCGGAGGGTGGCTTCTACTCGGCGCTCGACGCGGACTCCGAGGGCGAGGAGGGGCTCTTCTACGTCTGGGAGGAGGCCGAGATCCGCGAGGTCCTCGAAGAGGCGGGCTTCGCCGGGCCGGAGATCGAGGCGCTGCTTGCCCACTGGGGCGTGAGCGCGGCGGGCAACTTCGATGGCCGCAACATCCTTCACCTGCCGCTTGGCCCTGTCGCCGACCGCCCCCCTCGCTACGACGAGGCGCGCGACGCGCTCTACGAGCGCCGCTGCAAGCGGGTGTGGCCCGCGCTCGACGACAAGCGCCTCGCCTCGTGGAACGCGCTGATGATCGCCGCGCTCGCGGACGCCGGCGCCGTCCTCGACCGGCCCGACTACCTCGACGCCGCTCGCGCCTGCGCCGGGCACGTGGCCGAGCGGATGCGCGACGGGCGCGGCCGCCTGTTGCGGAGCTGGAAGGATGGCGAGGCCCGCCTCGACGCCTACCTCGAGGACTACGCGTACTGCGTGGAGGCGCTGCTCGTCCTCTACGAGGCCACGTTCGAGGTCCGCTGGTTCGACGCGGCGCGCGAGCTCGCGGACATGATGATCGAGCTCTTCGCCGACGCCGAGCGTGGCGGCTTCTTCACCACGGCGCACGACCACGAGGAGCTCATCGCACGGCGCAAGGACGTCGACGACCACCCGATCCCCTCCGGCAACTCCTCGGCGGCCTACGGCCTGCTGCGCCTCGCGGCGCTCACCGGCGAGCGCGCCTACGAGGAGCGGGCGACGTCGGTGTTCCGACTCTTCGCCCGCGTCGCCGAGCAGCATCCGCAGGCGGTCGCCCACCTTCTGCGGGCGATCGACTTCCACCTCTCCCCCACCCGCGAGGTCGCGCTGGTCACGCCGGAGGACGGCGACGGGCTCGATCCGCTCGCCGCCGTCGTCCGCTCGCGCCTGCGCCCGCACCTCGTCCTCGCCGGTGGGCCCGAGGGTGCCGAGCGGCCCGAGCTCATGCTGGAGCGAGCCGCGGTCGACGGCCGCGCGGCCGCCTACGTCTGCGAGCGCTTCGCCTGCCGCCGCCCGGTCACCGAGCCGGCGAGCTCGACCGTGCTGGCCCAGAGTGCGCCGACGGGCGCTCTCGAATAGCTTCCAGCGCATGACCCCGGCGACGAAGCAGTCCACCGCGAAGAAGGCGAGCGCGAAGCAGGTCGCCACGTCCTACTTCGAGGCGATGGGCAATCGAGACCTCGACGTGATGATGGAGCACTGGGAGCCCGGCGGCTACGGCTACATCCACGGCGTGGCGACCCTGAGGGCGCCCGAGGGGTACCGAGAGTTGTTCGGCGCGATGTTCCGCGCCTTGCCCGACTTCAAGATGGAGATCGTCGACATCGTCGCCTACGGCGACAAGGCGGCGGTCCGCTGGAAGGCCACGGGAACCTTCACCGGACCGGGCAAGTTCGAGGGCCTGAACGCGACCGGCGAGCGGGTCGAGATGGAGGGCTGCGACCTGCTCACGATCAGCGACGGCCTCATTCGCGAGAACCGCGCCTACATGAACGCGACCGAGATGGCGCGCCAGCTCGGCGCGATGCCGCCGGCCGGGTCCGCCGGCGAAAAGGCGATGCTCGGCGCCGTCAACCTCCGCACCAAGGCGCGCGGGCTGCTCTCCAACCGGTAAGCGCCTGAGCCATGCCCTCGCGCCCGGGCGCGCAGCCCCGCCTCCACACGGAGACGCGGATCTCCCGCCTCTTCATGATCGGGTCCGCCTGCTTCGCCGTCGCGTCGCTCCCGTTCGCGGCAAAGCTTGCCCATCAGGGGATCGTCGGCGTCACCTACTTCGTCGGCTCGATCTTCTTCACGACGGCGGCGCTCGAGCAGCTCCGGGCCTCCAATCCCGACTCGCTCGGTTGGTGGGCGTCGGTCGTCCAGTTCGCGGGCACGATCTTCTTCAACATGAGCACCTTCGCCGCCATGAAGCACGGCCTGTCGGGGCACGAAACAAACCTCCTCGTGTGGGCGCCGGACGCGGTCGGCTCGATCTGCTTCCTCGTCTCGAGCGTGCTCGCGGTGCCGGAGGCGGGTGGGCACAGGGTCGCGAAGCGAGTCGCGTGGGAGAACCTGGTCGGCTCCGTCGCCTTCGGGGTTTCGGCAATCGCGTCCTACGTCGTTCCGAACACCGACGAGGCGCTCAATGCCGCTGCCGCGACAAGCTGGACGCTCATCGGCGCGATCCTTTTCTTCCGCGCAGCGCAGCTTCTGCCGCGCGCCACCGCGAGCCCGGCCTGAGCCGAGCTCACTCGTTCTCGTCGGGCTCCTCGTCCTCTTTCTCGTCGCGCTCCTCGGTGGGCGGCTCCGAGGACCGCTCCGACGTGAAGTGCTCGCCGTAGACCGTGAGGCCGTATATCGCCACGCCGTCGATCACCATCACGATCACCGACCAGAACGGGTAGGCGGGCAGAAAGAAGAGCTGTGCGACCAGGTTGAGGACGAGGAGCGAGATGCCGAGGAGCTGCCCGCGCCCGCTGTAGAGCTGGAATGACGCCAGGAGCTGGATCGCGCCGAGGACCATCAGGATGATCCCCCAGAGCGTCAGGTCCCCAACGAACAGGTTGTCGGCGGCGAAGTGCCCGTCCTTCGAGATGGCGACGATGCCATCGATGACGTTGAAGATCCCGAGGATCAGGAACAGGGTCGCCGCAAACACGACCCAGCCGGTGCCGGGCGCGCGTGGTGAGCTCTTCGCCTCCATGCCGGGCGGCACTCTACCCCGCCGCCGTCCCTGCGTGGCCGTCCTCCATCATCCGCGAACGCGAAGGTGCGCCACCATCCCGAGCGCCCGGTGGTTGGCGAGCGAGCACCAGAGCACGTAGCGCGCGCCGGTTCGAACCTTCGTCCGGAACTCCGCCAGCCCACCCGGCGCCGTCTCCCCCGCGCCCCGGCCTTTGCCGACCGCGCCCACGCGCTTGATCCGCAGATCGTGCGGGTCCTCCCCATCGTTCGCGAACTGGACGATCGCGTTGCCGGAGTCGATCTTCGCCCGCGACAGGGTCAGGTCGTACTCGCGCCCTGTGACGAGGAGACGGGGCGGCCCCGGCGCAGCGCCCGCCGGACCACCGAGGACCACGGCCGCAGCGATCGCGACGAGGGCCCCCGCGAGAGCGCGCCTCCGAGTGGCCGTCACGCGATCACCCGCGGGCGCGGGAACGACGCGGCGCCCGGAATGATCGCCGCGGCGTCCTGGCCGAACCACTGCTCGACGATCGAGCAGTAGACCGAGCGGAAGTCCAGCGTGTAGCGGAGGTTGTCGTCGGCGTCGAGCTTGTCGAGGCCGGGGAACTCGCCGAGCATCGCGCCGTTCACGGGGCTTCCGATGACGAATCCGACCCCGCCGGCCCCGTGGTCGGTGCCGTCTGAGCCGTTCTCCTCCGGACGGCGGCCGAACTCCGACCAAAGAAGCGTCACCACTCGCCCGGCGAGCCCGCGAGCCTCGAGGTCGCGCTGGAACGCCAGCAGGGTGTCGGAAGTGAGCTTGAGGCCGCTCTGCAGGTCGCCCGGCTGCTCCTCGTGGGTGTCGTAGCTGCCCGGAGCGTTGAGCGCCGCACAGCGGATCGGCAGGCCGGCGGCAAGCATCGCGGCGAGGGCTGCCATGAACTGTGGGAACTGCTCGTCGCCCCCGTCCGGGTAAGGCACGGGGCTCGCGGCGCCACCGTCGCCGAAGGGGAGAAGTTCCTTGCGCACCTGCATCGACTGGGCGGCGACGGCCCCGGCTTTCGCCATCGAGGGGTCGGATTGGCCGGCGTGGGCTGCGCCCAGGCGCGCGGTGCCGTCGTACATCAGGTCCTGGACGTCGCCCCACACGCCGGGCGCCCAGACGTCGTAGCTCGCTCCGTCGACCGTCGCGACAGGGACGCTGGCCGGCGCGAGCGCGGGCGACAGCTGCCCGTCGAGCGAAATCCCCTGGATGGGGTTGTCGGGGGTCCCGATCCGGTCGAGCAGGCGCCCGAGCCAGCCCGTTGTGCCGTTGGGCTCGAGGGCGCCGACCTCCCAGTAGTGTCGGGAGGTGAAGTGCGACTGATTGGGGTCGTTGTAGGAGACGGCCGGCATAGCCGCGACGTTCCCCTCCTCGTGCAGCGTGTTCAGCGCTCCCGCCGCGGGATGCCACTGGAGCCTCGGGTCGTCGGTGAACCTGGGCCCGGCCCCGGGCGCGAGCTTGAGCTTGGGCCGCAGCGTCTGGTAGCGGGCGTCGTCGACCGGGGCCAGCACCGAGAGGTTGTCGATGCCCCCCTCGAGGAAAACGGATACGAGCACCGGGCCGCTCCCGCCGGCCGCGCGCGCGATCCCCTCGCGGAGCTGTCCGACACCGAGGCGCGATGCGCCGTAGACCGAAAGCAGCGCCGCACCCGAGCGGAGCAGAAACGCTCGCCGGTCCAGCCCGGTTCCCGCGGGGGCGGGCATCCCGCGTCTCCACCGCGGGCAGACCGCGCCCCGCCTCGGCGGCGCCGCGGCGGAGGATCTGCGATCGAGTGAACTCGTTGCAGCCGCAGCGGGCCATCAGCAGGTCACCGAGTCGGGGGAGGTCGCGATCATCAGCCGCAGCGCGTTCTGGCGCAGAGCGCGGTAGGCGCTCCGCTCCCAGTCGGCGACGATCGCGCTCTGGGCGCGCTGTGCGAAGCCGCCGAGCTCGCTCTTGGTCCGGGCGCTGATGCTCGGGTGGCCCCAGTACGCGAGTGCTTTCGCGACCGCCTCGGCCGGGCCCTCCTTCTCGTCGTAGGGCTTTCCGGCGTCGACCTCATCGCGCTCGGTGACGTGGCTCGCCGCGATCCACCGGCCACGGAACGTCGACGTGTCGAGCCAGCGCGTCTCGTCCCACCCGGCGACGTTCGGGGGATCGAAGGGCCGCTGCCCCGCCAGCTCCGAGACCCAAGACCAGACGTCGCTGCGAACGTACTGGCGTCGGGCGCGCATCATGCCCGCGATCTGGACCATCGGCGGCTTCACGAGGGCCGGGCCCTCGTGGAGGAGCGGATCGTGAAGGATCGCCTCGACGAGCGGGCGCACGGCGAACCCCCCCTTCACGTACATGTCCTCGAGCGCCCTCGCCGTCTTCGCGGGGGGAGGCACGGGGATGAAGTAGGACCAGAGCTTCTCGACGAAATGCGGCGCGTGCGCTCGGTGATGCAGGACGAGTCGGCAGGAGTCGCGCCAGTCGAAACGGCCCCTCTGCTTGAAGATCCGCTTGCTGCCCTCGTCATGGAGGTCCGGGTCGAAGTGGAAGTCATATGGCCCGGTGTCGTCGTCCCACTTGTTGGTCCAGCCGGTGAGCGCACGCGCCTGCTCGCGGACGTCGTCCTCGGTGTAGGGGTAGGTGCCGTCGCTCGCGCCCAACGTGAAGAGCTCCATCAGCTCGCGGGCGTAGTTCTCGTTCGGCGCCCGCTTCGTGTTCTCCGCACCCGAGAGCCACAGCAGCATCGCCGGGTCGACCGTCACGTCGTGGAGCAGGTCGCTGAACGAGCCGAAGGCCCGCCGGCGAAAGAGCCTGTTCTGGCCGATCCCCAGCCGCTGCGAACTGACGTCGCCGGTCGCGAACCAGTCGTGCCAGATGAGCGTCATGCGCTCGACCCCCTGCTGGTTGGAGCGCAGCATCCGGTCGAGCCACCAGAGCATGTCGTGCCCCCAGGCGTCGTAGGGCGCGAGCGGCTGGCCGTCGACCGTGGGCGCGGGCCCGTGCAGGCGGAGCTTCGAGGGGCGGGTGAAGCGGTGGATCGCCTTCGTCAGACCGAGTTTCGCGACCTGGGATGCCTCGCCGGGAGCCGGCCCGAAGCCGGCCCGCCAAAGCAGCCGCTCGGCCTGGTCCCTGCCGAAGGGGCCGCGGTAGACGGGGACGCGCGCCATCGTCGTTCAGTATCGGCAACGCGTCGGCGTCATCTTGAGGCCGCTGGACGCCTTTTCGGGGCCGAACGTCCCTCGTTACCGCGTATAGCCCCTACGCGGGACGTTCGGCGGGTTAGGGCAGGGCGCGGACCTCGTCGAGCGCCACCCGGCCGCCCACCTCCGCCCGGCCGTCGCCGAGGTGGCGGGCGTGGATGAGCGAGCCTGCGCCCTGGCGCACCTCGATGTCGCGGCCGAGCGCGACGCACAGCGCCAAGGCGGCGGAGCCGGTCGCCTCGTCCTCGACGATGCCCTCCTCGGGGAAGAAACCGCGTGTCCGGACGGTCCCCGCGCCCTCGTCGACCCACGCCCAGCAGTACGCGTCGTGCCCGACCGGCGAGGATCTCAGGGGCTCCACCGCCCCGGCCGAATCCATCTCCACCTGCTCGGCCTTCGGCGCCCACTCGCCGCGCCCTGCGATCCAGACGACCTCGCCATCGCGGCGGACCTCCACCTCGCCCGCTGGGGGGCGCAGGACGGGCGGCATCGACCGCTCCTCCCCGAGCAGCCAGGCCGTGCCCACGAGCGGATGCCCGGCGAACGGCAGCTCCACGGCCGGCGTGAAGATCCGCAGCTCGCCGCGGTCCGCGTCGTCGACGAACACGGTCTCGCTGAAGCCGAGAGCCGTCGCGATTCGCTGCCGCTCGTCCTCCGGAACGGAGGACCCTTCGAGCACGACGCCGAGGGGGTTGCCGTGCTCGCCGTCGGGCCCGACGAAGACGCGGAGGACGTGAACCATCGCCTCAGTATCGCGGTGCCGGCGGGGCGCGCGCGGCCTCGCCGGGGTTCTCGTCGTTGAAGGCGACGAAGGAGCAGGAGATGTAACGGACCTGCGGCGCGGCGACCGCGTCGAGTGGAGCTTCCGCGGCCGGCGCGTGGTCGGAAGGGTTCGGCGGAAGATCACCGCGCGGACGGAGATCGACGGCCGCGTGGTCGCGGCGTCGAAGGACGACCCGCGCTACGTGGTTCGCAGCGACAAGTCGGGCAAGGAGACGGTGCGGCGGGCGGAGACGCTCAGGCGGCTCGACTGAGCCGGCCTAGAGGACGGCGAGGAAGCGCTCGATCTCCCAGGGCGTCACCTGGACGCGGTACTCCTCCCACTCCTGGCGCTTGATCTCGATGAACCGCTTGAAGGCGTGCTCGCCGAGGATCCGCAGCACGAGCTCCGAGTTGGCGGCGATCTCGATCGCCTCGCCGAGCGTCTCGGGAAGCTGCTCGATCCCGCGCCGCTCGCGCTCCTCCGGCGTCAGGTGGTAGAGGTTCTGCTCCATCGGCTCGGGAAGCTCGTAGCCGTGCTCGATCCCCTCGAGGCCCGCGTGGAGCATCGCCGCGAAGCAGAGGTAGGGGTTGCAAGCCGGGTCGGGACAGCGAAGCTCGGCCCGCGTCGCCTGCTCCTTGCCGGGGTGGTAGAGCGGAACCCGGATGAGGGCCGAGCGGTTCCGCCGCGACCATGCGAGGTAGACCGGCGCCTCGAACCCGGGAACGAGGCGCTTGTATGAGTTGACCCACTGTGCGAAGAGGGGCGCGATCTCTCGGGCATGGCGAAGCTGCCCGGCAATGAAGGCCTTCGCGGTGGCGGAGAGATAGAACTGGTCGTCCGCGTCGAAGAAGGCGTTGCCGCCGCCCTTCGCGAGCGACTGGTGGACGTGCATCCCGGAGCCGTTCTCGCCGAACAGAGGCTTCGGCATGAAGGTCGCGTGCCAGCCGAACTTCATCGCGTACTCCTTGACGACGATGCGGTACGTCATGCAGTCGTCCGACATCGCGAGCGCATCCTTGTAGCGCATGTCGACCTCGTGCTGTGACGGCCCGACCTCGTGGTGCGCGTATTCGACGTGGATCCCGAGCTGCTCGAGGGCGAGGATCGTCTCGCGGCGGACGTCCGAGCCGGCGTCGAGCGTGGTGAGGTCGAAGTAGCCGCCCTCGTCGAGGATCTCCGGCGTCCCGCCGTCGGGTCGCGCCTCGCGGAAGTAGAAGTACTCGAGCTCGGGGCCGATGTTGTAGGCGTCGAAGCCGAGATCGGAGGCGCGCTGGAGCGCGCGTTGCAGGATCCAGCGGGGATCTCCCTCGTACGGCTCGCCCCCCGGCACCCGGACGTCGCAGAACATCCGGCCGGTCGCCTTCTCCTCCGAGCGCCACGGCAGGATCGCGAAGCTCGCGGGGTCGGGCATGGCGATCATGTCCGACTCCTCGATCGGGTTGAACCCGGTTATCGACGATCCGTCGAACCCCATGCCCCCCTCGAGGGCGTCCTCGAGCTCCGACGAGTTGATCGAGAAGCTCTTCAGCTGGCCGAGGATGTCGGTGAACCAGAGGCGGATGAAGCGCACGTCGCGATCGGCGACGAGCTTGATCACGTCCTCCGCGTTCGACGCACTGCTCGCCTGCGTTCCATCGTCAGCCATGGCCGCGCGAACCATATCGGCGGCACCCGGGCGCGCAGCCGTCCGCGCGGTCCAATCGGCGCGGCATCGCCCTGGCCTCGATGGCGCGCCCTTGCGTAACGCCGGCGATCGCGGTATAACTGCTTACTTGAGGTAAGTAACTAGCTAAAGGTAAAGTAAAGCCTCGCCCGGAGGTAAACCAAAACGGGGTCGGTGACGTATTCCCCTGACACGCGTAGACGCGAAGAAGAGATGAGCCCATGACGATCAAGACCGACATCAGTCGCTTCGACATCCACGACGAGCTCACCGCGCCCGAGGGCAGCGTCAAGATCCTCCGCGGCGTCCAGTCGGCCGGCGGCGCCGTCTCCAAGTTCGTCGGCGTGCTGGCGGGCTCGCCGGCCGCCCTTCGGGCCTTCACGCGCATGCGCCACGAGCTCCGCGACGGAAAGCTCCCGCGCGCGACCCGCGAGAGGATCGGCCTTGCCGTGGCCGAGCGCCGTGGTGACCCCTACTCGATCGCCCAGCACGCGAGGACGGCGCGCGCCGCCGGGCTCGGGCTGGACGAGATCTCTCTCGCACGGAGCTTCAAGTCGCAGGACCCGAAGGAGGCCGCCCTGCTCGCCTTCCTCGAGGCCGCGCTTTCAACCGACGGGCGACCGTCGAGCCACCTCGTCGAGGAGGCGCGAGAGCGGGGCTGGGACGACGAGCAGATGCTCGAGGCGGTCGCGCACCTGGCCCTGAACGAGTTCCAGAGCCTGATCTCTAACGCGGCCGCGCTGCCGCAGGACCAGACGGACCCGCAGATCCTCCCGGCTGCGGCCTAGCAACAACTTGCGGCCGCCTTCGGCGGCCTTACACGCTTCTTTCGGAGCTAGAGCTCCTCAGAACATTCCTGCTAGCCGCAGACGGGCCAGGGCTTCGTGCCCATCTGGTGCTTCAGCAGCACCGCGACGACCGCCTGGGTCTTCCAGGGATATACCACCGGGTCGCCGCCGGGCGACTTGTGCGGGATCTTCCACGCGTCGAGCGTGAACATGAAGGCACCGCGATATGTGCCGCCGCCTCCGACCGCGCGCGGGTTGTTGCCGGACTCGCAGTAGCTCACGCGATGCGCCCAGTGCCTGTCGGCGTGGTTGAAGGCGCCCCAGATCCGGACGTACTTGGCGGCGCGCACTCCCGCGTCGCCGCCGCCGGTCCCACCCGAGCCGACGCCACCGGAGCTCGCGTTGGCCGTGGCGGCCGCGGCGAGCATCGCGACGATCGCCAGGGCGAACGCCCAAAACGCAATGCGGTCGGGACGCGCGCTCGTGCTGCGCGTGCGCTCGGTGTCGTGGTGTGCCGCGGTGCGGCGGATGCCTTCGTTCATCGCTCTTTCGATGCTTACGGGGTTAGCTGACGGGCTCGCGCCGAAAGAGATGGCGCTACACGGCTTCGTGCCGCGACTCGCCCCAATGATTTGGGTCCCCCGATCCCCGCCGGTATGTGGGCGGGGACTCAGCAGTGCGCGGGAGCCTAGCAAAAGATCGGACGGAAGTTTGCATTTCGTTAGCGTCGCGTGAGTGCGGTCCGTCACATACAGGCGGCCACCAGGCACGGCCTCCACCGCGTTCTCAGGCCTGTAGTAGCGTCAAACTCCGCGGTTTTCGGGGTCAGGCGAAGGAGCTAGACGATGGGCGTTTTGGATCCAGTCGAGCGGGTGTTCGGGGCGGTCAACTCGACCGTCTTTCGGCAGGTCAACCGAGCCCGGAACTGGTGGGACCTCCCCACCCCGGTGGCCCTCCTGAACCTCCGCGCGCACCGCGACGACCTGCGCGTCTCGAACCTCTACGACACCCGTCCTCCGTCGAACGGGACGACGGTCCCGCTGGACGAACTGCCGAAGTATCGGACCTACGACGGGTCCTTCCAGGACCCGTCGGATCCCGAGATGGGCATGGTCGGGTCCCGCTTCGGCCGCAACGCCCCGCCCGAGGCGACGGCGCCGGAAACGCCCGACGAGCAGCTCGAGCCCAACCCTCGCGAGGTGAGCCTGCGCCTCCTCTCGCGCGACAGCTTCAAGCCGGCGACGACGCTCAATGTGTTGGCCGCCTGCTGGATCCAGATGGAGAACCACGACTGGTTCGGCCACGGCGAGAACATGCCGGACGAGTTCATCGAGATCCCCCTCCCAGAGGGCGACGACTGGCCCGAGGGGGCGCCCATGCGGGTGAAGCGAACGAGCCCCGACCGCACGCGCACCTACAAGAGCGGCCTCCCGCCCACCTACGTCAACACCGTCACCCACTGGTGGGACGCCTCCCAGATTTACGGCTCGACCGAGGAGCGCTGCCGCAAGCTGCGCGCGAACGAGGACGGAAAGCTGATCATGGAGGACGGGCGCCTCCCCGAGGAGGATGACCCCAAGCTCAGCGGCGTCGACCTGACCGGCTTCTCGGACAACTACTGGATCGGCCTCTCCCTGCTGCACACGCTCTTCGCACGCGAGCACAACGCGATCTGCGACCGCCTGAAGGAGGCCTATCCGAGCTGGGACGACGAGAAGCTCTTTCTCACGGCCCGCCTCGTGAACTCCGCCCTCACGGCGAAGATCCACACGGTCGAGTGGACGCCGGGGATCCTCGCCAACCCCGTCCTCGAGCGGGCGATGAACGCGAACTGGTACGGGGTGCTCCCGCGGTGGGTGCGCGACCGGTTCGGCCACGTCGGGACGGAGATGATCGGCGGCATCGTCGGCTCCAACCAGGAGCACCACGCGGCGCCCTACTCGATCACCGAGGAGTTCGTCTCGGTCTATCGGCTGCATCCCCTCCTCCCCGACGACTACGCCATCCGCGACCACCGCAACGGCCAGCTCATCGCCGAGACCCAATTCGACCCGATCCAGGGCCACGGGACGCGCCCGACGATCGACGAGTACGGGATGTCGAACCTCCTCTATACGTTCGGCACCGCGAATCCGGGGGCGATTACCCTCCGCAACCATCCGAACGCGCTCAACGGGCACGTCCGCCTGAATGGCGACCGCGTCGACCTCGGGACGATCGACATTCTGCGCGACCGCGAGCGCGGCGTGCGGCGCTACAACGACTTCCGACTGGCGCTGCGGAAGTCGCGGATCGAGAAATTCGACGACCTCACGGAGAGTCCAGAGCTGAACGCCGAGATCCGCGAGGTCTACGACGGCGACATCGACGCGGTCGACCTCCAGGTCGGGCTCCTCGGCGAGCCACTCCCGCCCGGGTTCGGCTTCAGCGACACGGCGTTCCGGATCTTCATCCTCATGGCGTCGCGGCGGCTGAAGTCCGACCGCTTCTTCACCAACGACTACAACCCCGAGGTCTACACGCCGGAGGGCATCGAGTGGGTGGAGTCGAACACGATGGTCGACGTCCTCCTGCGCCACCACCCCGAGCTCGCCCCCGCGCTCGACGGCGTCGAGAATGCGTTCGCTCCCTGGAACACGCTGGGCTGAGCCCGCCGTGGGCGTAGGAGGCATCGCCCGCGCGACCGTCAACTCCCTGCCCGGGGTCAACCTCGGGCCCGGCGAGGGCGAGCTGCCGAGCGCCTCCGTTGCCGAGAACGCGCAATTCAATGCACTCGTGGTCGTCCCGAACGCCGTGCAGGGCCTGTTCCGCCGGCGCGCTCGCGCGGTGCGGGCGGCGACGCGAGCCGACGTCGACCGCTGGGGGGTGCGGCTGCTGCGCGGGATGCGCCGGAACTACGGCGGCTCGCCGGTCTGGGTACGGGTGGGGCCGTCGCCGGCGCTGCTGCTGCTCGACGTCGACGACGTGCGGCGCCTGCTCGAGGGCTCGCCAGACCCCTTCGCCTCCGACCCCGAGGCGAAGCGCAAGGGCATGGCTCATTTTCAGCCCGACGCGCTCACGATCTCGCGCGGCGGCGAGTGGCGCAGCCGTCGCCCCTTCAACGAGGCGGTGCTCGCGACCGGGGAGAGGCCGCATCCGCTCGCCGAGCGGGCCACGGCGGTCGTCGCCGACGAGATCGAGACCGCCCTGGCGGCTGCCGGGGGCGCCGTCGATTGGGAGACCTGGTCAACCGCGTTCCAGCGGATCACCCGGCGAATCGTGCTCGGCGACGCCGCCCGCGAGGACGGAGAGCTCACCGCGCAGCTCGCGCGGATGATGGACGAGGCAAACTCGCTCCCGGACGGACCCTCCGAGGAGCTCACTCCCTACCTCGACCGCGTCCAGCGCTACGTCGACGATGCAGAGGAGGGCAGCCTGGTCTCGCGCTTCGCATCCGCCCCGGCCGGCGCGCGGACCGTGCCCCTGCGGCAGTTGACCCACTGGCTCTTCGCGATGGGTGACACGCTCGCGATCAACGCGCTGCGCGCCCTCGCCGCAATCGCGAGCCATCCAGAGACAGTCGAGCGGGCCGGCGACCGCACCTACCTCGCGGCCTCCCTTCACGAGGCGATGCGCCTGTGGCCGACGACGCCGATGCTCGCACGCGTGGCCGTCCGGGAGACCGACTGGCGCGGTGTGGCCGTGGCGAAGGGCACACAGCTGGTCATCGTCAACACCTACATGCACCGCGACCCCGACCGCCACGACTTCGCCGACCGCTTCGCCCCCGAGGCCTGGACGGAGGGCGACGCGCCCGAGGATTGGGCGTTCAACCACCTGAGCCATGGGCCCCAGGGCTGCCCTGGAGTGGACCTGGTCGAGCTGGTCGGCTGCTCGGCGCTCGCGACGGTCCTCGCAGGTGAGGTCGCCGAGGTTCATCCTCGCCTCGATCCGGCGAGGCCGATGCCTCACATGCTCGACTTCTTCGGGATCAGCGTCCGCGTCGGCGCCTAGCCGCGACCTCAGCTAACGGCGTCTCGCTCGCGGTAGTAATCGATCGCGCCGGTTTGCTCGAGATCGGAGAGCAGCATGGCCTCGATGTCGAGAGCCAGCTCGATCTCATTCGAAACGACCACGCCGCCGCCGGGAATCTCGTCCTGCCAGGACACGCCGAAGTCGTGTCGGTTGATCTTCGTCAGCGCCTCGAAGCCGATCCGGCGCAGCTCGCCCCTGTTCTCGCCGTCCATCCAAAACGGCGTCGTCCACTCGCCCATGTAGTGAATGTCGAGCGGCACGGTCCTGGTGACCCCGCGGATCGTGAGATCCACCTCCCCTTTGAAGGCCGTCCCCCCGGTTCGATCGGTGAAGCGGCCCTCGAAGGTGATCTTGGGGTGGTTGGCGACGTCGAGGAAGTCCGCGCTTCGCAGGTGTGCGTCACGCTCGGCCTCCCCGGTCCAGATCTCAGCCGCATCGATTTCGCCCGCGAACGTGGCGTCGAGGCATCTGTCCCACTCCAGCTCGAGGCGGCCACGGACGTTCTTGAAGAGGCCGCGGACCCAGGTGACCATCATGTGCCGAGCGCGGAACTCCGCTTCGGTGTGGCCAGGCTCGAAGATCCAGGTCGCCATCAGGCCGCCTGCGCCTCGAGCGCGCCGGCTCGAGCTGCCATGACATCCACGAGGCCCGTCAGGACGCCGTTCTGGTCGGCATCCAGAAGTCGGCCGTCATCGCCGAACGCGGTATCGGCCTGGCCAACGGGCAGCTCATCATCGATCACGTCGGCCCCGATCACGCCGAGCACCTTCCTCGTTTCGGCCTGAGCCCAGACGGCGCCGAAGAGCCCAGTCGACGCCCCGATCACGGCCACCGGCTTGCCCTGGAGGGCGCTGCCGGGGAGGGGGCGCGACGCCCAGTCCAGGCCGTTTTTCAGGACGCCTGGGATCGAGCCGTTGTATTCAGGCGTCGCGATCAGGACGGCATCGGCGGCGGCGATCTCCTCGCGCAGCCGGGCGACCGCCGGATGAGCCGGCTCGACGTCGTCGTCGGCGTTGTAGGGCGGCAGATCACCGAGGGCATCGAAGACCTCGACCTCCACGCCGGGCGGCAGCAGCCTTGCCGCCGCCCGGAGCAGGCGCGTGTTGTGGGACCCGCGGCGCAGGCTGCCGGATATGCCGAGGATCCGCATCTCGATCAGTCCTTCGCGAGCTCGAGATGGACCTCGAGCACGACGTCCCAGGCAAGGACCTCGCCGCCGCTCGGCAGCTCGGCCTGCCAGTCGAGACCGTACTCGCGGCGGTCGACCTCGGCCTCGAGACCGATGCCGACGATCTCGGCGCCGCTGATGCCGACGCCGTGCGCGAACGTGCCCTTGGCGGTGACCGGCTTGGTGATGCCGCGGATGGTGAGCTCGCCGTCAACCTCGGCGCTCCCGTCGTCGCCCACGCGGATCTCGGTCGAGCGGAAGGTCACCGTCGGCGTCTCGGCCGCGTTGAAGAAATCCGGCGAGAGCAGGTGGCCCTTGAGGTCCGCGATCGGAACGTTGATCGACTCGACCTGCGCCGTGCCGACGAGGACGCCGTCCTCGAGGCTCGCCTCGACCTGGTCGAAATGGCCGCGGAACGTGGACACGCCGTTGTGCTTCACGGCGAATCCGAACGTGCTGTGGACCGGGTCCAGGTTGTACGTCCCCTCGGGGACCCTGGTTGCCGTTGCTGTGCTCATCTTGATCCTCCTTCTAAGATTGACTCGTAAATAGTTGCCGTGGCAAGCAATATACCAACAACTGATTGCCATGTCAACTGTTTACTCGGCTACTATCTGGGCATGGACTCATCAAGCCCCCACCTCGACGCCTGGCGAGCGGTCGTGACGAGCCACGCCACGGTCACGGAGCGGGTCCAGCGCGCCCTCGCCTCCGCCGACCTCCCGCCGCTCAGCTGGTTCGAGGTCCTGTCGGCCGTCAAGAGCAGCGCGACCGGCGCCCCCCGCATGAGCGACCTCGCCGAGTGGCTCACCCTCAGCCGCGGCGGGATCACGAAACTCGTCGATCGCCTAGAGGCCGCGGGCTACCTGGAGCGCGTCACCTGCACGACGGACCGCCGGAGCTTCCAGGCCGAGCTCACCCCCGCGGGCGAGAGCATGCTCGAGGAAATGCAGACCGTGTACGAGGCCGAGCTCGGGCGCCATCTCCGGACCCTCAGCCCCGAAGAGGCCGAGCTGATCTCCGCGACGCTCCAGAAGGTGACCGCGAGCACCTGCGAGGGCGAGGCGCTGGCCACCGAGGCCGCCCCGGCCTCGGCCTAGAGCGCGATCTGCGAGCCGACGATCACGGTCCTCTCGCGGGGGAGGCCGAACGCGTCGATCGGGCTCGCCGCGTTTCGCGCCATCGCGATGAAGAGCCTCTTGCGCCACCGCTCGAGGCGAGGGGCGTCGGTCGGTGTGATCGCCATCTTCGAGAGGAAGTAGGAGGCGTGCTCGATGTCGAGGTCTCGCGGGAGCAGCCCCTGCGCGCGGCAGAGGCGCAGTGCCTCCGGGACGTCGAGCGCGTCCTGATAGCCGACCCTGACGGTCACGTGGACGGCCCTGAACCTGCTCCCGACCCTCTCGACGGTGAACCGGTCCGCCTCGTCGACGTGCGGGATCCCGACCGTGTCCATCGAGACCATCACGACCCGCCGATGGAAGGTGTGGGTGTGCTCGACCTCCGCCCGCAGGGCGAGCGGCGTGGTGTCCTTGCTCGGGTTCAGGAACACCGCCACCCCGGGGACCCGGACGATGGGCGGCTCGGCCTCGGAGAGCTCGTCGAGGAACTCGCTCAGCGAGCCCTCCTGGGCGACGCGCTTGCGGGTCATGATCACCTGCCCCCGCCGCCAGTTGAGCATCACGAGCGAGATCACCAGCGCGATCGCGAGCGAGAGCCATGCGCCGTGCTCGACCTTGGCGATGTTCGCGGCGAAGAACGCAATCTCAACCGTCCCGAAGAGCAGCGCAACGGGCACGAGCTTCCACTTCGGCGTCCGCCACAGGCGCCTGGCGACGGCGATGAAGAGGATCGTGTTGAGGATGAACGTCCCGGTGACGGCGACGCCGTAGATGTCGCCGAGCTTGTCCGCCGAGGCGAAGACGACGGTGAGCACGACCACGCCGAGGCACAGAGCCCAGTTGATCAGCGGAACGTAGATCTGACCCTCGAGCTTGGAGGTGTGGAGGATCTTGAGGCGCGGCAGGAAGCCGAGCTGCACGGCCTGCCTCGCGACCGAGAAGGATCCTGAGATCGCCGCCTGCGAGGCGATGATCGTCGCCGCGGTCGCGAGGAAGAGCATCGGGTACTGCGCCCACCCAGGGACCATCAGGAAGAACGGGTTGGCCGCCGCGCTCGGGTCGTGGAGGATCAGCACGCCCTGGCCCAGGTAGTTCAGCATCAGGGCGGGCAGGGCGACGGCGAACCAGCCGAGGCGTATCGGCGCGGCGCCGAAATGGCCGCGGTCCGCATAGAGAGCCTCCGCGCCGGTCACGGCGAGCACGACGCCTCCGAGCGTGAGGAATCCCGCGGCGCCGTTATCGATCATGAACCGCACTCCCCAGGTGGGCGACAGGCCCTGCAGCACGGCCGGGTCCTTCACCAGCTGGCTCAGGCCGAGCAGGCCGATGGCGAGGAACCAGACCAGGATCACGGGGCCGAACAGCCAGCCGATCGCGCCCGATCCCCGGCGTTGGAGGAGGAACAGGCCGACGAGGATCGCGACCGAGATCGGAACGATCAGGTGGGCGAGCCCTGGCTCCACGACGTTCAGGCCCTGCACCGACCCGAGCACGGAGATGGCCGGCGTGATGATCCCGTCGCCGAAGAAGAGCGCCGCACCGAAGATGCCGAGCGTCACGAGCGCAGCGCCGGAGGCGACCTTGTTGCGCTGCAGGAGAGCCGCCAGGGCCATGATGCCGCCGTCGCCGCGGTTGTGCGCGCGCATGATGAACCCCGCGTACTTGAGCGACACGACGATCATGAGCGCCCAGAAGATCAGCGATGCAACGCCGTAGACACCCGCGGGCGTTGCATGGGCAGCCGCGCGATGGGCCGTGAAGATGACCTGCTCGGTGTAGAGGGGGCTCGTGCCGATGTCGCCGTAGACGACGCCGAGGGCACCGAGGGCCAGCAGGGTCCGCCCGGCATGGGGGACAACGTCCCGGTCGGGGTCGCTCAGGGCCTCGACGCGCTTCCGCGCCGCCTCCGCGTGCTCGTCGTCGGCGGTCGGGGGCCGCGCCGCGGGACGGGGGCCGAGCTTGTGGGCCGCCTCATGAAGGCTGCGGGTTCGGGTTGCGGAGCTCGCCACCACACCATCGTGCGACGCCGGGCGTTAAGGCGACGTAGAGAATCCGCCGTGCGGCGTCGAGATTTCGTAAAGACGCGCTCGAGGCCTATGCGGCGACGATCGGAGCGATCAGATCGATCGCCACCCCGCGCAGGCGCTCCTCGTCGTCGAGCGGCAGGACGCTCGGCTGGATGAGCACGAAGCTGATGGCCAGCCGGACGAGGATCTCGGCGGCGGCGTCGACGTCGAGCTCGCCCAGGGACCCCGCCTCCTGCGCCGCCCGCAGCCGTCCCGCCATGTAGGCGCGGGCCAGGGCGAACGTCGCGGCGCCGTCGGCGTTCGCGGCCTCGAGCACCGCCTCGGGCTCGACCCGCGCGAGGCGGTTGAGCAGTGGGTGCTCGCGGGCGATCCGCATGCTGGCCACGAAGCCGTCGGCGATCTGGTCCGCGACGGGGTCGGCCGGGTCGCCTGCGGCGTCGAGCTCGGCGAGGCAGCGGCGGACCTCGCGGATGCCGAGTGCCTCCACCAGGCGCCGCTTGTCGCCGAACCGCCGGTAGACGGTCATGCGCCCCACCTTGGCCCGAGCGGCCACGTCGTCCATCGTCAGGTGCCGCAGCCCCGAGGCTGCGGCGAGGGCGAGGCCGGCGTCGAGGATGCGCTCGCTCGTAGCGTCCTCCGGCGGGCTTGTGTTACCGGCGAGCCCGGCCGCGAGCAGTCCGGTCGCGGCCGCGCTCAAACCGCGCCTGCCATGGCGGGCACGCCGGAGGCCACGTCGCCTCGGTCGATCGCCTCGCGCCGCCACTTCAGATAGGCCGGCCCGAAGCAGCGAAGACTCTCCGGCATCAGCGGCGTCGCGGCACGCGAAAGCGCCGCGAGCGCCCGCAGCTCTACGGCTTGCGCGGCGGTCCACCGCAGGCCGAGCCGCTCGCGCAACCGCGGCGGGAGGAGACCGACGGTCGCGAGGGCACCCGAGGCGCCCCATCGGGAGGCTTGCGGCGCGCCACATCGGGTCGTTCAGCATCGGCAGCGGCGGCGCCTTCGGCTTCGCAAGGGTCCGGAGGACCGTGTGGACGGTCTGGTTGTCCTCGAGCCGCTCGTCGACCATGCGGTCGAAGTAGGCGCGGAAATCCGCCCAGCGCTCGGGCAGCTCGCCCGGCGGGCACGCCGATGAGCCGGCCGACCCGCAGCCACTCGGCGTAGAAGCGCTCGACCTCGGCCGGGCTCATGCGGCGCGCGAACCGCTCGCTACCGGCGACGATCGACTGGGCGAGCGTCGCGTGCACCCACGCGTAGGCCTCGGGCTCGAGGGCGAAGTAGCGCTCGCCGTTTGGCTTCGTGCCCTTGATGTGCTTGTGCATCTCGTGGATGCGCCTGCCCATCGCGCCCAGCGAGCTCCGGCCGGCCGTAGACCATCACCGTCGTGTAGTCGAGCGTGCGAAGGAGGCGCCCCCAGGGGTCCGCCTCGAAGTTCGAGTGCTCGTGGACGCCGGCGCCGACCGTCGGGTGGGCGACCTGGAGCATCAGCGCATATCCGGCCGTGCTCATGATCCGGGCGTCGCTCGAGAGCCGCCAGGCGACCGAGCCCGGGCCCGGGATCAGATCTGGAACTTCACCTTCGGCGGGCAGGACGCCGTTGCGGGCCATCGCGGGGCCTCCTCAGAGCCTGGGAACGATGGTACGCAAGCTATCACATTCGTACCATACTGGATCGCACCAATAGAAAAGCCCCGCAAATGCGGGGCTTTTCCTTAGCGGGCCTGTAAGCCGGATCCTGTCTGGCGCAGCCATCCATCTTTGCGGCCTACCTGGATCTCGCCGGGCCGGGTCGTCGATCCTGCTTGGCCTTGCACCGGGCGGGGTTTGCCCTGACACGCCGCGTCACCGCGGCGCCGGTGCGCTCTTACCGCACCATTTCAACCTTGCCTGTACGCCGCTCACGTGAGGCGGCGCCATCGGCGGTGTCGTTTCTGTGGCACTTTCCCGCGGGTTTCCCCGGGTCGGCGTTACCGACCGCCCTTGCCCTTTTGGTGTCCGGACTTTCCTCGAGGGGTGTTGTCACCTCCCGCGACTGCGTGGCCCGCGAGGTCAAAGTCTACGCCCCGTGTTGCTGCGTTATGAGAGCTCGGAGCCGCAGGCCCGGCACTCGCCGGAGGCCTCGACTCGCTCGCCGCAGACGAGGCAGGCCGCGAACCCGCGTAGACGCCGGCTCTCGACGGCCGCGAGCACGGCGTCCTCGAGCGTTCGGGCGCGTCCGCCGGCCGCGTCGGGCGAGAACAGTCGCACCGGAGCGACCGGCGTGGCGACCGCGGTTGTCACTTGAGGCTCCTGAAGACGCCGACGACCGTGCCGAGGACCGTTGCGTCCTTGGTGCGGATCGGCTTGAAGGCCTTGTTCTCGGGCTGTAGCCGAACGCGGCCGTTCTCGCGGAAGAAGCGCTTTACCGTCGCCTCCTCCTCGCCGACGAGCGCAACGACGATCTCCCCGTCGGACGCCGTGTCCTCGGACCGGACTACGACGTAGTCGCCCGCGAGTATCCCGGCGTCCTTCATCGAGTCGCCCTTGACGCGCAGGATGAAGTCGCCGTCCTCGCCCCCGAGCACATCCGGGACCTCGACGTACTCCTCGATGTTCTCCTCGGCGAGCATGGGCTCGCCGGCCGCGACCTCGCCGACGATCGGTAGGCCGCCGCCGCGGACCGCCCGCTTCGCCTTCTCGACGAGGACCTCGATCGCCCGCGGCTTCGAGGGGTCGCGCTTCAGCAGGCCGATCTTCTCGAGGTTCGCGAGATGCGCGTGGACCGTCGAGGGCGAGCCGAGACCCACGGCCTTGCCGATCTCGCGCACCGTGGGCGGGTAGCCGTGCCTCGAGGCGTAACGGCGTATGAAGTCGAAGATTTCCTTCTGGCGCTTTGTCAGGTCCAGGTCCATTCGCTCCTCGATTCCTCTCTCGGTCCTAGCTTAGCTCCCGCAACCGGAACACACGTTCGTAGAGTACGTAGTCCAGCGGACGGATTCAAGCCCTGCGGCCCCACACTAGAATCGACGGGCCCTCACGCGACCGTGGCGGAACTGGTAGACGCGCAAGGTTGAGGGCCTTGTGAGCCTTTTGGCTCGTGGAGGTTCGACTCCTCTCGGTCGCATTTCAAATCGCCTGCAACTGCAGGGATTCCGGCACGGCGGGCTCCGATCTCCCGGCCTCTCGCCGGCGTGATTCGAGGGTCAATAGCGGGTCAATTTATTGGGGCGCTGAATGGGTGCCCTGAGATGCGGAGCCCTGGAAACGGCCGCTGCTACTCCCGCAGCCCGGCGGCTTCGAGGGCCTCTTGGCGCTCCTGGTAGAGGCAGACCCGCACGATCAACCCTTCGCGGACGGTCCAGACCCAGAAGCCGCGGGCCTCGACCTCGATTCCGTCGCGTCCCCGCGCCACGTTCGTAAACGGCATTACCACCTGTTCACCCGCGTCGATCAACTCATCGGCGCCGATTGTGAAGGACTCCCAGATATCGGTCCACGCGGTGAGCAGGCCTTGGAACTCTTCGAGGTTGAACACGCCCTGGTCTACGCCGAGGGCCCGTGTCTGGTCGAACTCGAAGTCGGGTGCCGCATCCTTGAAGGTCGCATCGACATCCCCCCGATTGTGGGCATCGATGGCGGCGCGCACGATCTCCACGTTCTGCTGCGACATCACCTAGTCCTGAAGCCCGGCGGCTTTGAGGGCTGCCGGCCTGGTGAGTACTCGCGGCCCCAAAACGATCCGCCCCTCCCGCAGGGTGTAGACGATCCCGAGCCGCATATCGATTTCCGCGTCGCTCTCCTTCATGCGCCGTGTCACGTGGACGGCAGCGACGACCTGGTCGCCTGCGTCGGTCAGGTCCTCTGGTTCCGCACGAAGGCTGTCGAAAGTCTCGTACCACTGCTCGTAGTAGTGGCGCAGGGCGTCTCGACCATGCATAACCCCCACGTCGTCCGGTGCGCCCTCGATCGCACGCCAGTCGATCTCGGGGTCCCAATACTCGGCGGCAGCTTCCAGACCTTGGGCGAACGCCGCGAACAGTTCGCGGACGATCTTCACGTTCTGCTGCGACATCGCCGCGCAGTATCTCGCGCGGGGCGACTAGGGCTCCGTCTTCCGGAACGCGGCCGGGATCGTCATCAGCGCGATCTTGAAGTCGAGCCAGAACGACCAGTTCTGGATGTACCAGTTGTCGAGCTCGGCGCGGTCGCCGAGCGACGTTCCCGGCACCAGGCCATTGACCTGCGCCCAGCCGGTGATGCCGGAACGGACCCGGTGGCGCTCGCCGTAGCGGTTGACGTTTTCGACGTAGTCGTGGGCGAGCTCCGGGCGCTCCGGGCGCGGCCCGATGAGGCTCATCTCACCGCGGAGCACGTTGATGAGCTGGGGCAGCTCGTCGAGGTGCCAGCGGCGGATGAAGCGGCCGACCGGAGTGCGGCGATCGACGCCCTCGACGCCGCCCGGCGCCGAGTCGCCCCTTGCCGCGGTTGGCGTCTCCCCGGGCTCAGCCGGGCGCATCGAGCGGAACTTGAGGAGGTCGAAGACCTGGCCGTCGCGGCCCACGCGGCGCTGGCGGAACAGGACCGGGGCGCCCATCGTGAGGCGCACGGCCAGCGCGACGGCACCAAGAACTGGCGAGAGCAGGAGCAGCATGATCCCTGCCGTCACGCGGTCGATCCCGTGCTTGAGCGAGAACTCCCAGCCCTTGGGGTCCACCTGGCGCAGCTCGAAGACCGGGATGCCTCCGACGTGCTCCAGCACCATCCGGTTGGTCGCGTCATCGAAGAGGCGCGGCACTATCGCGATACCGAGGCCGCGCTGGCGGCAGCGTCGGACGAGGCCGCGCAGTGTCACGTCGGGCTCGATCTGGAAGGCGAAGATCGCGTGCTCGGCTCCGGTTGCGTCCACGATCGCATCGAAGTCCTCGGGGCCCCCCAGCACGGGCGCCCGGCGCTCGCGGAGCTCGAGCGTCGGCACCGGGTCCGCGTCAATGAATCCAACCGGCACGAGGCCGATCTGCCTCAGGTCGTCGAGCCGCCGCTCGAGGCGGGCGCCGACCTGTCCGGCTCCGACGATGATCGTCCTGCGCCCGGAGCGGCCGGTCCGCCGGGCGAAGATGCGCGCCGTCGAGAAGAGCATCCGCCAGACGATCAGCATCCCGGCCGCCAGCCCGAGCTGGATCGCGATCAGATCGGCGTCGGTCGCAGCCGGCTTGGTGAGCTGGACGACGCCCGCGATCGCGATCGCCGCCACCGCAGTCGCGCCGATGATCGACCCGATGCGATCGAGGCGCGCAATCTGGGCGGTGGGGTCGTAGAGCCGCCGGCTCGCCATCAGCGCGACCGCCAGCGGGCTGGCCAGCAGCACCAGGACCGACGGCGGCTCGGGGTTGATCGCGTCGGCGATCAGGAGCGCGGCAAGCAGCAGCAGCGCGTCGACGGTGAGCGTGACGTAGGCGTAGCCCGCGCCCTCGAAGAGCCAGTGAAGGGTCGGGGAGATCCCCTCTCCCCGGGGCCATCTCCCCTCTGCCGCCACCGACCCTCCGGCTTCGGACGCGCGGAAGCTCGGTAACCGGCTCGTTCGTTCCTTGGCTCACCTGTCCTCCGCGCTCGTCCGAGTGACGATAGCCTCGGCGGGCTGATGGCCGGCGAGCGCCCACTCGACATCGCACTTTTCGGCGCCACCGGCTTCACCGGCGAGCTCACGGCCCAGTACCTCGCCGCGAACGCGCCCCCGGAGACGCGGTGGGCGCTCGCCGGGCGCAACCGCGCGAAGCTGGAGGAGGTCGCGCGGGCGGCTCGCGCTGCGCTTCCCCAAGGCGGCGAGCCTCGACCTGCTCGAGGCCGACATCGGCAACGAGGGCGACCGTTCGCGAGGTCGCCGAGCAGGCTCGCGTCGTCATCACGACCGTCGGCCCGTACCTGAAGTACGGAGAGCCGGTCGTCGCCGCGTGCGCCGAGGCCGGCACCGACTACGTCGACCTTACGGGCGAGCCGGAGTTCGTCGACTCCATGTACGTCCGCCATCACGCCAGGGCGGCGGACACCGGGGCCCGCATCGTCCACGCCTGCGGCTTCGACTCGATCCCGCACGATCTCGGCGCCTACTTCGCGGTGAAGCAGCTCCCCGAGGGCGCGCCGATCCGCCTCGAGGGGTTCGTCCGCGCCGGCGGGACGTTCTCGGGCGGCACGCTGCACAGCGCCGTCAACCAGTTCTCCCGCGTTCGCCAGTACGGGAAGGTGAGCGCGGAGCGGAAGCGCGTCGAGCCCCGGCCGGCCGGCCGCGAGGTGCATGGCCTGCGCGGACGTCCTAAGCACGCGCCAGAGGCCGGAGGGTGGGCGCTGCCGATGCCGACGATCGACCCTCAGATCGTCTGCCGCTCCGCGCGCGCGCTCCAGCGCTACGGCCCGGACTTCTCCTATGGCCACTACTTCGTCGTCAAGCACCTCCCCGCCGCCATCGGACTGCCGGTCGGCGTCGCGGGGCTCTTCGCGATGTCGCAGCTGCCGCCCACCCGCAACTGGCTGCTCGGCCGTCGGGCCCCAGGCGAGGGGCCGACGCCCGAGCAGCGGGAGAAGGGCTGGTTCAAGGTTCGCTTCGTCGGCGAGGGCGGCGGCGAGCGGACGATGACGGAGGTCGCAGGCGGCGACCCGGGATATGGCGAGACGGCCAAGATGCTCGCCGAGTCAGCCCTCTGCCTGGCCCACGACGAGCTGCCCGCGAGCGCCGGCCAGGTGACGACCGCGCAGGCGATGGGCGACGCTCTGACCGAGCGCCTCCAGGCAGCGGGCATCACCTTCTCGGTGCTCGACGGCTAGCCGGCGCCGATCCGCGTAAGCCACGCGCTCGAGAGCGCCGGTGCCGGCGCCGGCGAGTCGATGCCCCGCACGGATCGTTCGAGGCCAACTGATCGGTCACCCGGTCCCGGGATGCCCGTCAGGAGCGGATCCTCCCGAAGCCTCGCGGCCACGCCCGCCGGCAGGCTCCAAGCCGCCTCGGCCTCCCCGCGGCGCAGGAGGCGCACGCGCTCCGAGGTATTGGGAGCCACGCGCAGCCCGATCTGGTCGAGCGCGGGCCCCAAGCCGTGGCGCGTGCCCCACCACCCGGTGTTTCGCGCGAGCACGATTCCGGTTCCCCCTTCTCCGCGCAGCTCGAAAGCCCCGGTGCCGGCCCCGGTGCCGCTTCGGACCCTCGCCGCCACGCCGGAATGCGGCTCGAGCGCGCCGGGCGAGACGATCCCGAGCCGAGGTGAGGCGAGGCGGCGAGGCAGGTCGGCAAGCGGGCGGTCGAGGATGAGGCGCACGAGATCGGGGCGCGGCGCGTCGGCAGCCGTGAGGCCGGGCAGGAGGGCGCGCCCGGCCGACGTGGTGAGCCAGCGCTCCGCGTTCGCGACCACGGCGCCCGCGTCGAGCGGCCCGCCGTCCTGAAACCGGACGTCCGGCCGCAGCCGGACCCGCCACAGACGCCGCCCCTCCGCCGGGCGCGCCGACAAGGCCAGGCCCGGGATCCTGCGGACGTCGTCGTACGGGCCCTCCAGACGGCGGGTCAATGGCTCGAAGATCTGGCCCGCAACGAGCCTGTCGACCGGGCTTTTCGCGAGCAGTGGGTCGATCCGCATCGGGCGCGACGAAACCGCGATGGTCATCGCGCCATGTGGTTGCGGTGGGCCTGAGGCCGCGAACGAGCCGCCGCCCGACGAGCCGCAGCCGGTCGCGGCCGGAACGGTGGCGGCGAGCGAGAGCCCTATCGCCGCAGCTCGAAGGCTCAGATCTTGAGGAGGACGATCGTGTTGAGGGCAAACATGATCGCGAAGAAGATCGTCCAGCGGTCGAGGTTGCGCTCGACGAGCGAGCCGCCGCCGAAGGAGCTGCCGCTCTGGCCGATCCCGAACGCGCCGGAGAGACCCGCGTCCTTGCCTGAGTGCAGGAGAACGAGGAAGATCAGCACGATCGAGATGATCACCTGCACGACTTCGAGCACGGCTTGCATCGCCGGGCAGTGTAGCCGCCCGCCGGGGCCGTTTAGGCGCTCCGGGAGCGCCTGAGCTCGGCCTCCGCCACGTCGAGCTCCTTGAGGATCGCAATCGCCTCGCGCCGCAGCTCGGCGTCGACCGACTCGAAGTCCGCGGTGTCGAGTTTCCCCGCCGATTGATCGAGGCTCGCGTCGCGGATCTCGCGGTATTTCGCCTCCTTGCGCGCCTCGAGCTCGGCCACGCGAGCGCGAAGCCGCTCCTCGCTCGCCGTCTGCGGCTCGCGCTCGCCACGCCGCAGCGGGGCGGTGACGAAGACGACGAGCGCGAGCAGGATCAATGCCAGGAGGACGTACTCCACGGCGGGAAGGCTAGGGTTCGGCGGCGTGGGCAGCGAGGGCAGCCAGGGCAAGCGACCACCCCAAGTCGTCCACCTCGAGGAGTTCGACGCCCTGTCGGGCCCCGACACCTTGACTTGGCGGCCCGTGAGGGCGACGCTGGGCCTCCGCGCCTTCGGCACGAACGCGTACACCGCCGACGAGCCGGGACTGGACGTCGTCGAGCCGCACACCGAGAAGCCGGAGCTCGCGCACGAGGAGCTCTATTTCGTTCACGCGGGAAGGGCGACGTTCACCATCGACGGCGAGGAGTTCGACGCGCCCGCCGGCACGTACGTCTTCGTCCCCGATCCCGCGTCACATCGCCATGCGGTGGCGGCCGAGGCCGGCACGACCGTGCTCAGCTTCGGGGGTCCCGCGACGTTCGAGCCCTCCGCGTGGGAGTGGACGTTCCGCGCCTCGGCACAGCGCCAGGCCGGCGATCGCGGCGCCGCGCGAGCGACGCTCGACGAGGCGCTCGCGGCCCACCCCGAGAGCGCGGCCGTTCGCTACGAGCTCGCCTGCTGGACGGCGACGGGTGGCGAGATCGACGAGGCGCTCGCGCGACTGCGCGAAGCCGTCGAGCTCGACGAGGGCGTCGCGGAGTACGCGCGGACCGACGAGGACCTGAAGCGGCTCCGCTCGGAGCCGCGGTTTCAGGCCCTGACCGTGTCGGATTAGCAGCGAAGGAGAGTGCTTGCCGAGACGGCTGAGATTCCGGCCCTAAGCGCCGCCGAGCTCGCGCGCCAGCCGCGCGGCGTGGACGTCGGCGACCCGGCGCCGGCGCGCCTCGGGCGCCGGCCACACGGCGACGAGCGCGCCCGCCACGGCGATCGCGCCGCCGATCCAGATCCAGATCACGAGCGGGTTGACGTTGACGCGGAAGTCGGCGGGCGGAGTGTCCTTGAGGTAGCGGGCGGCGAGCGAGCGGATCGCGAGGCCCTGGAGGTAGCTGATCGCGGCCTGAGCCTTGGCGCTCCCGCGGGGCGACGAGCGGGCGAGCCGCTCGAGTCGCTTGTCGGCGCCGTTGATGAACGGGTTGAACGACCCGAGCTCCGGCTGCATCGCCGTCCAGACGTCGCCCGAGGGCTCCGTCTTCCGTCCCACCTCGCTCGTCGCCTCGCCCGCGAAGAAGCTCCGCACGGGCCCCGTTCCCGGCTGCACCGTCGACGACGCGTAGTAGTTGCGCGACGGGGTGAGGGTCGTGTAGTGGCGACCGTCCTTCGACACGTCGAGGACCGCGCCGAAGGTCAGGCGCTCCTCCGTCGGGCTGACCTCGGACGTGGGGTTCACGTAGCGCACGCGGTAGTCGCCGACCTGCGCCGACTGGCCCGGCCGCAGGCGCAGGTCGCGGCTGGTCTGGAAGCTCGATGAGGCGGCGACCGCGATCAGCGCGACCGCCACGCCCGCGTGCACCGTGTAGCCGCCGTAGCGGCGGCGGTTGCGCGAGACCACCGTCGCCAGGGCGCCGAGACGCGACCCGCCCGAGAGCGCCCGCTGGGCGCCGGCGCCGCGAACGACCTCCCGCCCGAGCGCCGCCAGCGCGAAGGCCCCGAGACAGAACATCGCGAGCGCGAGCGGCTTCGACGCTGCGTCGGTGAAGGCCGCGAGCAGAACGCCGACGACCACGGCAACCGCCGCTGGCATCACCAGCACGCGCCCGATCGCCCCGAGGCTCATCCGCCGCCAGGCGAACAGCGGCCCGATGCCCGTGAAGAGCACCAGCAGGATCGCCAGCGGCGTCGTGTAGCGGTTGAACCACGGCGCGGCGAGCGAGGCCTTCTGCCCGGTGAAGAGCTCGGAGATGAGCGGGAAGAACGTGCCCCAGAAGATCACCGCGCAGAGCGCGATCAGCAGGAAGTTGTTGACCAGGAAGATCGCCTCGCGCGAGGCCAGCGACTCGAGGCGCTTCTCGGAGCGCAGGTCGTCGAGGCGCGAGATGATCAGCGCCGCCGAGCCGATCACCACCACGGCGATCAGCACGAGCAGCGGCGCCCCGACCGTCGACGCGCCGAAGGCGTGGATCGAGTCGAGGATGCCCGAGCGGACCAGGAACGTCCCGAGCAGGGCGAGGGCGAACGTCCCGCACACGAGGGACACGTTCCACACCTTCAGCATGCCGCGCTTCTCCTGCACCATGATCGAGTGCAGGAACGCCGTGCCGGCGAGCCAGGGCATCAGCGAGGCGTTCTCCACCGGGTCCCATCCCCAGTAGCCGCCCCAGCCGAGCTCCGAGTACGACCATCGCGAGCCGAGCAGGACCCCGACGGTGAGGCAGATCCACGCGATGAGGGCGAAGCGGCGCGTCGAGCGGATCCAGCTCGCGTCGAGCTTGCGCGTGATGAGCGCCCCGATCGCGAAGGCGAACGGGATCGAGAACATCACGTAGCCCGTGTAGAGCATCGGCGGATGCACGGCCATCGCCGGGTGGCGCAGGAGCGGCTCGAGGCCGACCCCGGCGACGGCGGGCGGATCGAGACGGTCGAACGGGTTTGCCCCGAAGAGCATGAGCCCGGTGAAGAACGACGCCAGCCCCATCAGCACCGCGGTCGCCCAGGGGACGATCTCGCGATGGCGCTTGTGGGTCGCGAACAGCACCGCCGAGGAGGCGATCGAGAGTACCCATGCCCAGAGCAGAAGCGAGCCCTCCTGGCTCGACCACATCGCGGTGAAGCGGTAGAAGGCGGGCGTCGTCGCCGAGGAGTGGTCGGCAACGACCGCGAGCGAGAGATCGGTGCGCGCGAAGGCCGCCTCGATGATGACCACGCACAGGGTCAGCAGCGCGCACAGCGCGTAGACCGAGCGCCGCGAGGAGTCGACAACCCGGCGATCGCCGCCCACGGCCCCGACGACCGCCGCCCCCATCGCGTAAAGGGCGACGACGAAGGCGACGATGAGCGCTGCCGCGCCTAGGCCTACCACCTAGCTGCTGCCATTCGTGATCACCACGTGCTGGGGGTCCTGCTGCGCCTGCGTCGTGAACTTCGACGGGCACTTCGTGATCAGGCTGTCGCGCTGGCCCTCGAGGACGCCGCTGGAGGCGAGCGTCCCGGTGACGATGATCTCGCGGCCGCTGCGGAATGGATCGGGAACCTCGCCCGAGTACCGGACCGGTATCGAGGCCTGGCGCTCGCCCGTGCGGTCCTCCACGCGGAAGTCGAGGCGCGAACCGCGATGCCGGATCGAGCCCGGGACGACGACGCCCGTGAGGTCATAGGAGTTGCCCGGCTGGGCCGTCAGGAGCTGCGAGGGCTCCTTCGCCTCGGTCGAGGCGCTGAACGACGTGTAGACGAGGCCGGCGGCGAGCAGCACGGCTGCGCTGAGCGCCACGACCAAACGGATCTTCCGCTTGCGGTCGGGGTCCATAGGAGGGGAAGGGATTCTAATGAGGGGCTCAGCCCCGAAAGCGGCAGGTAAGGCCGCCGGAGGCGGCCGCAGGGTATTTCCGCAGGGTGCCCGATAGAGTCCCGCGCGTCAGGGAACCTCGAACTTTCGGGAGACACGAACCTATGCCACAACGCCTGATCGCGACTGCCCTTGCCGCCGCATTGACGTTCGTCGTCGCCCTCGGCGCCACGGCGGCCTCGGCCACGCAGGCCCACCACAAGGGCGGCGGGAAGAACTGCCACCTGAGCGCGAGCCAGGCCCGCCACCTCGGCACCTCCTACGTGACCTCCCTTCACGTCAAGCACACGGGCTGCAGCACCGGCAAGAAGGTGACGAAGGCGTTCCACAGCTGCCGGCACAAGAACGGCGGCCCGGCCGGGCATTGCAACCATGCGGTGCGCCATTACCACTGCTCGGAGAAGCGCTACGACAAGCTGCCGAACGTCCAGTACGACGGCACCGTCACCTGCAAGCACGGCTCGAAGCTGGTCAAGAGCACCTACACGCAGAACATCTGAGCGGTCGCCGGGCGATCGCCCGGCGACTCACCAGTTGTAGTCGCGGGCGAGCGGCCTTCTTGACGTCGTCAGCCGCCACCGAGGACCCGGCCTCGTTGAGGTGGATGCCGTCGGATTCGCGGACGATCGTGGGCGTGCCGTCGATGGGCATCGAGTCGCGATAGCGGTCGCCGGGAGTGAAGATCGGCACGGTGTCGATCACCTGCGTCAGGCTCTCGAAGGGTTGGGCTCCGACCTTGATCGCGGCGTTCACGGCGCGCTCGATCGGCTGGCGCGCCGAGTCGCGCGGAGTCGGCACGGTCAGCCAATAGACACGGGCCCGGCCGCCCTGGAGGTAGGTGTGGATCATCTGGCGTACGCGGTCGGCGTAGACCGCCGCCCACCCGGGCCCGCAACAGCTGACGGGCTTGCCCCCCGGGCCCGGCATCGGATAGCCCTCGTTGGCGCCGATGAAGACCACCACGGCGTCGGGGTGGTCGGAGCGGGCCTGCGTCGTCGCGAGCCTGCCCCAGTCGACGAACGCGGACTTCGAGATGCCGGTCGCGAGGTGCGGGTCGCGGATCACGTTGACGCCCGCGCCGGTGAGCCGCTGCGCGAGCTGGATGTCGAGCGGCGTCGAGAGCGAGTCTCCAGTGACGAGCAGCGTGTGCAACTGCTGCGGCGGAACCTTCTGGCCGAGCGCGGCCGGGTCGAAGTAGTCCGGGGTCACGGGCGGAATGCCTCCGTTTGCCCGCCCGGCGCCGGAGCCGGCGTTCGGCCGGCTCGCCGCAAACCCATGGCTTGCGCCGGCGAGGCTCTCGTCGGGCGAGAGCCAGGAGGTGGCGGACGATGCGAGGTCCGCGAGCGGCAGTCGATCGGCGAGCCAGCCGGCGGGCTTCCCGACCCCCAGCACGAGATCCCGGGCGATCCCCGGGCTCATCTCCTCGCCCTGCTTTCGGACCGCCTGGCCGGCGAAGAGGACGAGGAGCAGCGTCACGAGGGCCACCGACCAGACCGCCTGCCGGGCCGTGAAGCGGCGCAGCCCCCAGCGGTCGAAGCGGCTCATCTCGCTGTCGTCTCGTGGCTCTGGCATCAGGCGAGAAATCTAGAAGCGAAAGTAGATGAACGGGGGAACGCCCTGGCTCGGCACCGTGGCCCCGGCGACGAGCACCGCGACGCAAAGGGCGGCGGCGAGAAGAGCCGGGCGCAGTCGCTCGATCCGGTACTGGAAGGCCTCCATGGGCCGCTCGGGCAGGAGCTGAAGGCCGATCACCAGCCCGACGGCGAGCAGGACCGGGAACGTCCAGAGCGTCGGCGCGCCCGCGACCGTGAATCTCGTCATGTAGTCCCAGAACTCGCCGATGCCCTGAGAGCGGAAG
Organism: uncultured Actinomycetes bacterium; assembly: GCA_963841455.1. Classification (GTDB taxonomy): domain Bacteria; phylum Actinomycetota; class Thermoleophilia; order Solirubrobacterales; family 70-9; genus JAWVFM01. Next base: position 32,660 of record CAWJCU010000005.1, on the reverse strand, counting down.
AGGATCCACCCGAAACAGATGAGGTTGAACGTGAGGAAGCCGCGCAGCCACGCCGGCGTTCGCCGGCCGATCCGCCCGTCGAGCGCGTGCTCGGTCACCAGACCCGTGCCCTGGAAGGTTCCCCAGAGGACGAAGGTCCAAGCGGCGCCGTGCCAGAGGCCTCCGAGGATCATCGTGACCATCAGGTTGCGGTACGTGCGCAGCCGGCCGCCGCGGTTGCCGCCGAGCGGGATGTAGAGGTAGTCGCGCAGGAAGCGCGACAGCGTCATATGCCAGCGGCGCCAGAAGTCGCGAAAGCCGGTTGCCCGGTAGGGCGCGTTGAAGTTCTGCGGGAATACGAAGCCCATCAGCAGGGCGAGCCCGATCGCCATGTCTGTGTAGCCGGAGAAGTCGCAATAGATCTGGGCGGCGTACGCGTACGCGGCCATGAGCACGTCGGGAGCCGCGTAGGCCTGCGGAACGGCGAAAACCGGGTCGACGATCGCCCGGGCCAGGAAGTCGGCGATCATCACCTTCTTGATGAGGCCGAGCGCGATCAGCGCGAGGCCTGACGAGACGGCGACCCGGTCGGGGTCGCGAGGGCTCTGGAGCTGCGGCAGGAACTCGCGGGCGCGGACGATCGGCCCGGCGACCAGGTGCGGGAAGAAGCTCAGGTAGATGGCCGTGTCGACCGTCTTCGCCGGAGCGACGAGGCCCCGCTTGACGTCGACCACGTAGGTGATCGCCTGGAAGGTGAAGAAGCTGATGCCGATCGGCAGAGCAACGGTCAACAGCGGCAGCGGCATGCCGAGCGAGACCGAGTTGAGCGCGTCGGCGACGCCCTGCGAGAAGAACGCGTAGTACTTGAAGACTGCGAGCGACCCGAGGTCGACCGCCACCGCAACCGCGAGGATCGCCTTGCTCCGCCTCTCGTCCGACGCCCGATGGATGGCCACGGCGGCGAGCTGGTTGACCGCGGTGATGCCGCCGAGCAGGAGGCAGAACCGCGGGTCGGCAGCGGCGTAGAAGACGTAGCTCGCGACGACGACGAACGGCTTCCACCACGCCGGGCGTGACATGAGCGCCCACGACAGCGGCAGCACGATCGCAAAGAAGATCGCGAACTCGACGGTTGGAAAGAGCAGGCTTGGGTCCCCGTGCTAGCTTGATCGCGCCTTGAGGGGCGGGAATCGTACTTTCGGTGCAATCGCGCTGGCGGCGACCGTCGCCGTTTGCGTGGCGCTGTTCGCGGCCGAGGCGGCGAGTGCGGGCTGCGGCGGCGTTCAGAAGGAGAAGCCTCACCACCGGGTCTCGAAGCACGGCCGCGCCCCTCTCGCGATCGGCGACTCGGTGATGCTGCTGGCCCTCAACAAGCTCGCCGACGAGGGCTACCGCGTCAACGCCCGCGGGTGCAGGCAGTGGGCCGAGGGCATGGCGCTCGTTCGCCAAGTCAAGGCGCGCAAGAGGCTTCCCCACATGGTCACGATCGCGCTCGGGGCCGACTGGAAGATCACCCCCGGCGACATCAGGGGCGCGCTCCACCTTCTCCCCAAGAACAAGGTCCTCGCGCTCGTGACGCCGCGGGAGCTCGGCGGCGGCAGCGGCTCCGACGCCACGCACATCCGCGACGCCGCGAAGAAGCACCCGCACCGGATCGTGCTGCTCGACTGGGTTCGCTATAGCTCAGGCCGGGCGGGGTGGTTCCAGCCCGACGGCCTGCACCTCACGTTCGCCGGCGCAGCAGGCTTCGCGCGGCTGCTCGGCAGGGCGACCAAGTTCGCGAAGCCCGGCAAGTTCCCCAACGGCGCGAGCTACCCGCGCTGAGCGGAGCCTCCGGCGCGAACGTCCCTCAACCCCGCGAATAACCCCCAGCGCGGGACGTTCGGGCGAATTGTGGCGCTCGCGCTCGCGCTCGTCCTCGGGGTCGCGGGGGTTGCCGCCGCGGCTTGCGGCGACACGACGAAGGCGGGGCCGACGAAGAAGGTCAACCCAAGGGGGCGCGCGCCGATCGTCCTCGGCGATTCGGTGATGGTGTTCGCCGTCCCGGGCCTCGCCCATCATGGGTACCGCGCGAACGCGATGGAGTGCCGGCAGTGGTACCAGGGCGTGGGGATCGTCAACGAGAGGCGAGCGCGTCACCGCCTCCCGCACCTCGTCGTGCTCGCGCTCGGCTCGAACGGCCCGGTCACCAGCGCCGGCATCCACTCGGCGCTTCACGCGCTGCCCAAGAACAAGGTGCTGGGCCTCGTCACGCCGCGCGGCTCCGTTAGCGGCGGCGGCGCGGGCGCCATGCGGACCGCCGCTCACCACCACAAGCACCGCATCGTGCTCCTCGACTGGGTGAAGTACAGCTCCGGTCAGTCGAGCTGGTTCGCGGGCGACGGCCTGCACCTCACCTACTCGGGCGCGGCCGCCTACGCCCGGTTCATAGCCGAGGCGCTGCCCTGGGCACGCAGCGGGAAATTCCCGCACGGCGCCCACTTCCCACGCTGAGGGAAGCGGGCGCCGCGGCCGACCGTGTCAGTCGGCCGTGAGCTCCAGCGCGACCTCCATGAGGTCGACCGAAAGCCGCCGCACGGCGCTCTGGTCGTCGATCGGGGGGCTCATCGCGTTTAGCGTCGCGTCACCGGTCCGCAGGTCGTCCTCGGTCTCGAACAGACCGATGGCGATCGAGGTGCCACCGTCGAGACCGCGCAGGAGCGTGATTCCCTTCGAAGGGACACCCTCTGGCGGCCCGTCATCGGCACGCCCGCGGATCTCCTCCACCATCCTGTCGAGCGCTTCCTTCTCGCCTTCCCACTTCGCGACTCGTGCGTACATCGCAACCTCCTCAGGTCGTAATCGCCAGTCCAGAGCCACCATACAATCGCCTCCATGAGCGACGATCGAGTCCTCCTCCTCACCGGCGCCTCGAGCGGGATCGGAGCTCAAACGGCGCGCCGCGCCTCCGAGGCGGGCTGGCGCACGGCGCTCGGGGCCCGCGGCGAGGACGCGCTGGCCGAGCTCGCGACGGAGCTCGGTGGCGAGGGTCGATCCCTCGCCAGGAGCTGCGACGTGACCGAGTGGGACCAGGTCGAGGCGTTCGCCGGCGCCACCATCGAGACCTTCGATCGCATCGATGCGGTGTTCGCGAACGCCGGCTTCGGCGCGACCCGCGGCTTCCTGGAGGAGTCGCCCGAGCACTGGCGCTCGATGATCCTCACCAACGTCCTCGGCGTCGCCCACGCGATCCGCGCCACGCTCCCCCACCTCCTCGACCGGGGCAGCGGCCACTACGTCATCACGAGCTCCGTTGCCGGGCGCCGCGCTCTCCCGGGCTCGCTCTACTCGGCGAGCAAGTGGGCGGTCACGGCGATGGGCGAGGCGCTGCGGGCCGAGCTGCGGCAGATGCACGACAACACGCGGATCCGGGTGACGCTGATCGAGCCCGGCATGGTGGACACCCCGTTCTTCGACAACCGCCCCGGGCCGGACAATGCGCTCCACGACGACGACGTCGCACGCGCGGTGATGTTCGCGCTCGACCAGCCCGAGCGGGTCGACGTGAACGAGATCCTCCTGCGGCCCACCTCGCAGCCGATCTAGAGCCGAACGTCCCTGAGCACCCCGTATAGCCCCTACTCGGGGACGTTCGAGGATGTCGGGGGTGATTGTTGCGGCACGATACGGGTGTGACTGTGGGACGTGACCTCTAGCCTCGGGTCGCTCGCGCTCGTGCTCGCCTGCGGGCTCGCGGGGCCTCTGCTCGCCGGCGCGAGCCGCAACCTCCTGCCGCTGGTGATCGGTGAGCTCCTCGCCGGCGTCGTCATCGGCGTGAGCGGGTTCGGCATCGTCGACCCGACCGACCCGCCGCTCGCTCTGCTCGAGACCGTCGGCTTCGCGACCCTGATGTTCGCCGTCGGGATGCGCATCCCGCTCCACGACCGCCGGCTTCGGAGCGCGCTGGGGAGGGGCGCGCTCGCCGCGGGCGTCGGTTTCGCGGTCGCCGTGCCGGCCGGGTTCGCGGCCGCGGCGATCGGCGACACCTCGCACGCGCTTCTCTTCGCGGTGGTGCTCGCGTCGAGCTCTGCGGCCGTCGCGCTCCCGATCCTCGATGAGCGCGGCCTCCGCGGCGCGGAGGCGCTCCCGCTCATCGCCCAGATCACGATCGCCGACATCGCGGCGGTCATCGCCGTCCCGTTCGCCATCCAGCCCGACCGGGCGGGCAAGGTCGCGCTGGGCAGCCTCGCGGTTGTGGCCGCGGCCCTCGTGCTCTTCGGCGCCATGCGGCTGCTGGTGGACGTCGACTGGTTCCAGTGGCTTCGCCGCCAGTCGAAGGAGCGCGGCTGGGCGCTCGATCTGCGGCTTGCACTCGCGGTGCTCGTGGGCCTTGCGTGGCTCGCCGAGGACCTCGGCACGAGCGTGCTGATCGCCGGTTTCGGGACCGGACTGATCGTCGCGGCCATCGGTGGCCCGGAGCGGCTCTCGCTCCAGGTCCGCGGTGTGGGGGAGGGGTTCCTCGTGCCGCTCTTCTTCGTCCTGCTCGGCACGAAGCTCAATGTGCGCGACCTCTTCTCCGACCCGAGCAACCTCGCGCTCGCGGGGTCCCTGGCCGTGCTCAACGTCGGCGTCCATCAGGTCGCCGCCCTCGTGAGCCGCCAGCGACCGGGTGCCGGCCTCGTCGCCGCCGCCGAGCTGGGGGTTCCGGCCGCAGTGGCCGCGCTCGGCCTCTCCGAGCACGTCATCACCTCCGGGCAGGCGGCGGCCATCGTCGCCGCCGCGCTGCTCAGCGTCGGAGCGTGCGCCGCCGGAGCGCGCATGCTCGCCCGCCGGCCCGGCTGAGGGACCGAGTCGCCGCGTGCGTGCGTGCGTGAGCAGGCGTACCCTGAGCGGGATGCCGTCGCGGCTCGTATTCAGGTGCGAGTACTGCGGGTCGGAGCCCGACCAGCTGACCCAGGCGAGCCTCGAGCGGCAGCTTCTTCATTTCCGGTTCGGCGAGTATGTCGACGCTGGTCCGGGCAACTGGCTCGTCTGGCACGGCCGGGGGATCTACGGGCGAACGCTCTACTGCTGCGGCGAGCATCGGGGCGAGCTGAAGGCGTTCGTCCGGCGCCACTACGGGACGATCGGGCCGCATCCGTGGTCGATGCGGACCTACCCGAGCCTGTCCGCCGACGATGCGGCGGCGGCGCGCCGCCGGGCGCGCGCAGCTCCGATGCCGAAGTGGGGCCTGCCGTGACCCAGGCGGAGTGATACGTTGCCGAGCAGGGGAATTGAAGGAGAGATAGTGCGCATGTGTCTGGCTATCCCAGGCCAAGTCCTAGAGGTTGTTGACGAGGCGAACCGGCTCGCGAAGGTCGATGTCGCCGGCGTCAAGCGCAACGTCAACATCGGGCTCCTCGACGAGGACGAAAGCGGCGGCGTCGGCCCCGGCGACTGGGTGCTCATCCACGTCGGATTCGCGATCTCCCAGGTCGACGAGGAGGAGGCGGAGGCCACCCGCAAGCTGCTCGAGGGCATGGGCGCCGACTACGAGCAGGAGCTCGAGGAGCTCCGGGCGAGCGTGATCGAATGATGGTGCAGCTCGAGGTTCGGGCCCGCGGCCGCCAGTCCCGGGGGGCTCCGCGCGGATGAACGACGCGACGGTCACCAATGGCATGGAGGCCGTCGCGGCGAGCGAGGTGCGATCGGCGAGCGCTGCTCGACGGTCGACGGCGATGCATCACGTGCGGCGACGTCGCGGTGGAGCTGAGCGTCGCTGGCGATCGACGATCGAGCGCGGGCTCGCGCTCTGCGCCGACGCCGAGGACCGCCGCGAGACGGTCGAGATCGCCCTGGTCGCCCCGGTGGCGATCGGGCGATCGCCTGCTCGTCCACGCGGGCACGGCGATCGCGAAGGTGAGCGCAATGAAGTTCGTCGACGAGTACCGCGACGCCGAGCTCGGGCGCGCGCTCTCCGGCCAGATCCTCTCGCTCGTCGAGCCGGGCCGCCACTACAAGCTGATGGAGGTGTGCGGCGGGCACACGCACTCGATCTACAAGTACGGGATCGACGACCTCCTCCCGAGAACGTCGAGCTGGTGCACGGGCCCGGCTGCCCGGTCTGCGTGATCCCGATGGGCCGCGTCGACGACGGCATGGCGATCGCCGAGCAGGACGGGGTGATCTTCGCCTGCTTCGGCGACATGATGCGGGTGCCCGGGTCCGAGCGGACGCTGCTCGACGCCAAGGCCGGAGGGCGCCGACATCCGGATGGTCTACTCGCCGCTCGACGCGCTGCGGCTCGCCAAGGCGAACCCCGACCGCGACGTCGTCTTCTTCGCGATCGGCTTCGAGACCACGGCGCCGTCGACCGCGCTGACCCTGAAGCGCGCCAAGGCCGAGGGCGTCGAGAACTTCCTCTGCATGTGCAACCACGTGACGATCGTGCCGCCGCTGCGCGCGCTGCTCGACTCGCCCGACATGCGCCTCGACGGCTTCATCGGCCCCGGCCACGTGTCGACGATCGTCGGCGTGCGGCCCTTCGAGTTCATCCCGGCCGACTACGGCAAGCCCCTGGTCACCTCGGGCTTCGAGCCGCTCGACGTCCTGCAGTCGATCGAGATGATCCTCGCCCAGATCGCCGAGGGGCGCTGCGAGGTGGAGAACCAGTACAAGCGCGTCGTCCCCTACGAGGGCAACGTCCCGGCCCTCAAGGTGATGTCCGAGGTCTTCGAGCTGCGCCCGCACTTCGAGTGGCGCGGGCTCGGCTTCATCTCCCAGAGCGCCCTGAAGCTCTCCGACGCCTACGCCGACTTCGACGCCGAGCTCCGCTACGAGGTCCCGGGCGTCCGCGTCGCCGACCCGAAGGCCTGCCAGTGCGGCGAGGTGCTGAAGGGCGTCATCAAGCCCTGGGAGTGCAAGGTGTTCGGCACCGCGTGCACGCCCGAGCACGCGATCGGCACCTGCATGGTCTCGCCGGAGGGCGCCTGCGCGGCCTATTACAACTACGGCCGCTTCGCGCGCGAGAAGGAGCTGGTGTGAGCGACGCGACGCACGCAGCGCGCCGCGCACCGACTCGGGCCGCGAGGAGCGGATCCTCGGGATCATCGAGACGACGCGCGCCAAGCGCCCGCGCTTCAAGGACGAGCGGGTGACGATGGCCCACGGCGCCGGCGGCAAGGCGACCCAGACGCTGATCGAGGGCCTGCTGGCCCCGGCCTTCGGCGCCGAGGCGCTCGCCGAGCTCGGCGACGCCGGCGCGTGACGATCGACGGCACCGCCCTCGCGATGACGACCGACACCTTCGTCGTCAAGCCGATCCGCTTCCCCGGCGGCTCGATCGGCGAGCTGGCCGTGAACGGCACCGTCAACGACCTCGCCGTCTCGGGCGCCCGGCCGGTGGCGCTCAGCCTCTCGCTGATCCTCGAGGAGGGACTCGACGCCGACGTGCTGCGGGCCGAGGTCGAGGCGATCGCCGAGGCGGCCGAGGCCGCCGGCGTCGAGGTCGTCACCGGCGACACCAAGGTCGTCGAGCGCGGCCACTGCGACTCGATGTACATCTGCACGACGGGGCTCGGCCAGGTCGACTCCCGCGCGAGCCTCTCCCCCGCCTCGATCCAGCCCGGCGACCGGGTGCTCGTCTCCGGGACGATCGGCGAGCACGGCACCGCGATCATGCTCGCCCGCGGCGAGCTCGGGCTCGACGCCGAGATCGTCTCCGACACGAGGCCGCTCTGGCCGGCCGTCGACGCCGCTGCTCGACGCCGCCGGGTCGTCGCTCCGTTGCATGCGCGACGCGACCCGCGGCGGCGTCGCGTCGGTGCTGAACGAGCTCGCCCGGGCCTCGGAGGTCTCGATCGGCATCCGCGAAGGCGACGTTCCGACGAGCCCGGAGGTCAACGGCGCCGCCGAGCTCCTCGGGATCGACCCGATGTACGTCGCGAACGAGGGCGTGTTGGTCGTGTTCGTCGCCCCCGAGGCCGCCGAGGCGGCGCTCGCCGCAGCTGCGCTCGGCGCCCGGCTGCGAGGGCGCCGCCGAGATCGGCGAGGTCAAGACGGAGCCCCCGGGCATGGTGCTCGTCGAGACCGCGTTCGGCGGCCGGCGGGTCATGGACCTGCTGGCCGGCGACCCGCTGCCGAGGATCTGCTGAATGACTTGCGACTTCCGACACCCGTTGAACCCCCAACCGAGGAGAGTTGAGATGGCGCTGAGCACCGAGTTCGTTCCCGGCCAGAAGGAGACCGAGGCGGTCAAGGCCCATGTCCTCTGGATGACGACCGGGCTCTCGTGCGACGGCGACTCCGTCGCGATGACCTCGGCGGTCAACCCGAGCCTCGAGGACATCGTCACCCAGGCGATCCCGGGGATGCCCAAGGTGATCGTCCACAACCCGGTGCTCGCCTACGAGAACGGCGCCGAGTTCATCGAGGCCTGGTGGCAGGCCGAGCGCGGCGAGCTCGACCCGTTCGTGCTCTGCGTCGAGGGCTCGATCCCCAACGAGGAGCTCTCCGGCGAGGGCCACTGGGCCGCGATCGGCGACGACCCGAAGACCGGCCAGCCGATCACCACCAGCGAGTGGCTCGACCGCCTGGCCCCGAAGGCGGCCGCGGTGGTCGCGATCGGGACCTGCGCGACCTACGGCGGCATCCCGGCGATGAAGAACAACCCGACCGGCGCCATGGGGGTGGCCGACCACCTCGGCTGGAACTGGAAGTCGTCGGCGGGCCTGCCCGTCGTCAACATCCCCGGCTGCCCGGCGCAGCCGGACAACATGACCGAGACGCTGCTGTACCTGGCGCTGCACCTCGCCGGGCTCGCGCCGGTGCCCGACCTCGACGAGGCGCTTCGGCCCACGTGGCTCTTCGGCCGCACGGTCGCGCGAGGGCTGCAACCGGGCCGGCTTCGCCGAGGAGGGCGAGTTCGCGACCGAGTACGGCGACGACCCGCGCTGCCTCGTGAAGCTCGGCTGCAAGGGCCCCGTGGTCAAGTGCAACGTCCCGGTCCGCGGCTGGGTCGACGGCTACGGCGGCTGCCCGAACGTCGGCGGCATCTGCATGGCCTGCACGATGCCCGGCTTCCCCGACAAGTTCATGCCGTTCATGGACGCGGATCCGTGGGGCGCCGCGGCTCGACTTCGAGAAGTTCGCGATGGGGCCAGTGATCCGGTACTTCCGCCACCGGAACATCAAGAACAAGTACGACGTCGAGCCCGAGTGGCGCAAGCCGGGCAAGACGATCTTGACCGGCTACAAGAGCCGGACCGCGAGCTACGCGCCGCCGGGGTCATGACCCGATAACCGGACCGAAGACGACTTCAGGCCAAGAGCCAAGAGAGGAGAGACACACAATGGCAACAACCGAGACACCGCGCGCCGACCAGAAGGTCATGGTCAAGGAGATGTCGTGGGATCCGATCACCCGGATCGTCGGCAGCCTCGGCATCCACACCGAGATCGACTTCTCCAACCAGAAGGTCAACAAGTGCTACTCGACGTCGATGATCTTCCGCGGGTTCGACATCTTCATGAAGGGCATCGATCCGCGCGACGCGCACTTCATCACCAGCCGGATCTGCGGCATCTGCGGTGACAACCACTGCACCTGCTCGTGCCTCAACCAGAACATGGCCTACGGGGTGAAGCCGCCGCCGCTCGGCGACCTCGCGTTCAACCTGGCCGAGACCGCGGACTACATGTTCGACCACGCGATCTTCAACGACTGCATGTGCAACGTGGACTTCTGCGAGCAGATGGTCAAGGAGACCAACCCGACGCTGCTGAAGAAGGCCGAGCAGACGCTCGCCGACCACTCCGCCCACCACGGCTACCGGACGATCGCCGACATCATGCGGTCGCTGAACCCGTTCACCGGCGACTTCTACCTGGAGACCCTCCAGGTGGCGCGCTGGACGCGCGAGATGTACTGCCTGTTCGGAGGCCGGCACACGCACCCGTCGACGATCATGCCCGGCGGCTGCAGCGCCCACATCACGCACCAGACGCTGACCGACTACTACGTGCGGCTGATGCGGTACTTCGACTACGTCAAGCGGTCGGTGCCGATGCACGACGACCTCTACGACTTCTTCCTCCGGGAGCTGCCGGGTTACGACATGGTCGGCTACCGCGAGACGAACCTCGTCAACTGGGGCTCGTTCGACGACCCGGACTACGTCGACTACGACTACAAGACGATGACCGAGTGGGGCCGCAAGCGGTACATCACCCCGGGCGTCGCCATCGACGGCGAGCTGATCTCCACCGACCTGGTCGAGATCAACCTGATGATCCGGATCCTGCTCGGCAGCTCGTACTTCGACGACTGGGCCGACACCCAGCAGCCGTTCGTCACCCAGGACCCGCTGGGCAACCCGGTCGACAAGCGCCACCCGTGGAACAAGGTGACGATCCCGAAGCCGCAGAAGCGCGACTTCGCCGACAAGTACTGCTGGGTCGTCTCGCCGCGGATGTACGACAAGCGCACCGACACGCACGTCTGCTGCGACACCGGCGGCGGCCCGTTCGCCCGCCAGTGGTGCACGGCGAAGGCCGGCCTCGTCGACTTCGGCTACGCGAAGGCGACCGGCGAGTCGATCCAGATGGTGCTGCCGCGGACGGCGAGCTCGCCCGAGATGGAGCTCGAGTGGAAGGTGCCGGAGAAGTCGAACGCGATCGAGCGCGATCGCGCCCGGACCTACCACCAGGCCTACTCGGCCCTGATCGGCCTCCACTGCCTCGAGCGCGCCTTCACCGAGGTGCGCGCCGGCCGGACCAAGAGCTGGAACAACTTCAAGGTTCCGCAGGAGGCCGTCAGCGTCGGCTTCCACGAGGCGGCCCGCGGGGTGCTCTCCCATCACATGGTCATCCAGGGCGGCAAGATCGCCAACTACCAGCCCTACCCGCCGACGCCGTGGAACGCCAGCGTGCGCGACGTCTACGGAACTCCCGGCCCCTACGAGGACGCGGTGCAGAACACCCCGATCTTCGAGGAGAACGGCCCGGAGAACTTCAAGGGCGTCGACATCATGCGGGCGGTGCGGAGCTTCGATCCGTGCCTGCCGTGCGGCGTCCACATGTACACGGGCGGCGGCAAGGTGCGCAAGGTGCAGCACACGCCGACGGGGATGTGCTGACGGAGGCATGACGACGGCTGAACGCAACGGGGCGGCGAGTCCAGAGGAGCTGGTCGAGCGGGTCCAGGAGCTGACCGCCGAGCTCGACTCGGTCGGCGACCCCTCCGTTCGCGCCAGGGCCGAGGAGCTGGTCGGCGCGATCATCGAGCTCTACGGCACGGGCCTCGAGCGGATCGCCGCGATTCTCGACGACGCCGGCGAGCCCGGGGCCGAGCTCCGCGAGCGGCTCGCCGCGACGGCGTCGTCGCCAGCCTGATGCTGATCCACGGCCTCTACCCGGTCCCGCTCGACGAGCGGGTCGGCGAGGCGCTCGACAGCGTCCGGCCGTACATGGAGTCGCACGGCGGCAACGTCGAGCTCCTCGGCATCGACGACGGCGTCGCGCGATCCGGCTCGAGGGCAGCTGCGACGGCTGCCCGGCGTCGGCGTCGACGCTGGAGCTGGCGATCAAGCAGGCGCTCGACGAGGCGGCGCCCGACCTCGAGGGCCTCGTCGTCGAGGGCGCGATCGAGGACCCGAGGCCGAAGCTCGGCGACGGCGCCCTCGAGCTGCCGATGGTCAGCGTGGCGCCCGGCAGCGCCGACGCCACGCCCTCCTGGTTCGACCTCGCGGGCGTCGACGAGATCGGCGAGGGGGAGCTGAGCGCGCCGAGGTCGCCGGCGTCGACCTGGTCGTCGCGCGGGTCGAGGGCAACCTGCTCGCCTACCGCGACGCCTGCGCCGGCTGCGGCGGCGACCTCGCGGACGGCGAGCTGACCGAGGGCGTGCTCGCCTGCCCGGCGTGCGAGCGCCGCTACTTCCTGCCGCGCGCCGGCCGCTCGCTCGACGACGAGCGGCTCCAGCTCGAGCCGGTGCCGCTGCTCGCCGGCGACTCCGGCTTCCGGGTGGCGCTGGCCGGCATGAGCGACGCGCTCGACCGAAAGGCCGCGGCGCGGCGCCAGGCCGACCTGGTCTCCAGCCTGCGGCGGCTCTCGAAGGGGTCCGCGACGCCGGCGACTCCGGCGACGAACGGCGGGGGCAACGGAGCCGCGGCGCGCCCGGGCGAGGAGCGCTGCGACCTCTGCGGCAAGCCGCTCCCCGCCGACCACCGCCACCTCCTGCACCTCGACGAGCGCCACATCCTCTGCGCCTGCGAGAGCTGCCTCGCGCTGCGCGGCGGCGACCGCGAGCTGCGCCCGACCGGCACCCGCGTCGTCTGGCTCGACGACTTCGAGCTGCCCGACGAGCTCTGGGCGTCGTTCTCGATCCCGATCGGGCTCGCGTTCTTCATGCACTCGAGCGCCAGCGGCGGGGTCGTGGCGCTCTACCCGAGCCCGGCGGGGGCGACCGAGTCGGAGCTCGAGCTCGAGGGCTGGCAGGAGCTGTGCGGGCGAACCCGGTGCTCGGCTCGCTCGAGCCCGACGCCGAGGCGCTGATCGTCAACCGCATGGCCGACCCGCACCAGCACGCGATCGCGCCGATCGACGAGTGCTACCGGCTGGTCGGCATGATCAAGGTGCGCTGGGAGGGGATCTCGGGCGGCACCGGGCCCGAGGACGCGATCGCCGAGTTCTTCGAGGAGCTGCGCGAGCGGGCAACCTGATGCCCGACGAGCCGGTGACGACGAACGGCGCGCCGGCGGAGGCCGGCACGGAGGCGTCCGCGCCGCCGGACCGGCCGACGCCGGAGTTCGAGGTCATCGACGCGGACCACGTCGAGCGCGCCGCCGCGCCGACGCTCCGCTTCCGGATCTCGGTCACCGACGCCTCCGAGCGCCCCGTGTTCACGATCGCGCTGTCGGCCCTGATCACGATCGAGCCCGCGAAGCGCCCCTACGGCCCGAGGAGCGGGAGCGGCTGCTCGAGCTCTTCGGCGAGCCCGAGCGCTGGGCGTCGACGACCGAGAACTTCCGCTGGGCGCAGGCCGACGCGCTGGTGCCGCGCTTCACGGGTGAGACGAGCTTCGAGCTGCCGTCCCCTGCACCTACGACCACGAGCTCGCCGCGAGCAAGTACTTCCACGGGCTCGCCGACGGCGCACGCGCCGCTGCGCTTCCACTTCAACGGCACGGTCTTCTACGAGGCCGACGACGGGCGGCATGCAGATCGTGACGATCCCCTGGGACCGCTCGCGCGGTTCGAGATGCCGGTCGAGGCCTGGCGGCGGATGATCGAGGCCGCACTATCCGTTCCGGCGCTGGGTCCCGCTCGACGCCGACACGTTCGACCGGCTCGACGCGCTCAGGGCGGAGCGCGGCCTGCCGACCTTCGACGCGACGATCGACGCGCTCCTCGAGGACGAGGGCTGATGGACGCCGCGACCGCGCGCCTCGTCGACTCGCTGCTGTACGAGGGCTACGCGCTCTACCCCTACACGCCGGGCGCGACCAAGAACGCGACCCCGACCCCGTTCGGGATCGTCTATCCGCCGGCCTACGCCGAGCGCAGCCCCGCGACCTTCGACCACCTGCGGGTGGAGTGCGTGGTCGCGGCCGAGCGCGGTGCCGAGGTCTCGGGGACCGTCCGCTTCCTCCAGGCCGCGGGCGAGCGCCACGAAGGCGCCGAGCGCGGGATCGAGCTGCCGCCAACGCCGCTCGCCGACCTGCTCGCGGGCGGGGGCGAGCCGCTCGAGTTCGCGTTCGAGGGCGACCGGGCCGATCGCGGGCGGGCGCGGCTGCGCGCCGAGCCCGTCGACGGCGACGGGCTCGGCCCGCGTGCGCTCTGCGTCCACAACACGACACCCGTCGACCGGCCGAGCGCGGAAGCGATCGAGCGCGGCCGACGCGCTGCGGTCGAGCCTGCTCTCGACCCACGTCGTCGCCGAGGTCGACGGCGGGCGCTTCGTCTCGCCGCTGGAGCGCGACGGGAGCCCGGCGCCGCCGCGGCCGGCTGCGAGAGCGTCAACACCTGGCCGGTGCTCGCCGCGAGCCGACGAGACGCTCCTCGGGGCGCCGATCGTGCTCCCGGACCATCCCGCGGATGGCGCCCGAGAGCCTCGGCAACCTGTTCGACAACACCGAGATCGAGGAGGCGCTGCTGCTCCACGTGCAAGCGCTCTCCGACGCCGAGCGCGAGGAGATCGCGGAGCAGGACCCGGCGGTGCGGGAGATGGTCGAGCGGGCCGACCGGGCGACGCGCGGAGGACATCACCGCCCTGCACGGCGCGTCTCGAGGCTCCACGACCCCGATCCGAGCCCCGAGCCCGGGCATCCCAACCCCGGCGAAGAGCGAGCTCGAGCATCGGCGGGCGCACCTTCCGCAAGGGCGCGAAGGTGGTCCTGCGCCCCGGTACCGAGCGCGACGTCTACGACAAGATGCTCGACGGGCGCATGGCGACGATCGAGCGCATCTACCTCGACTACGACGACGCGCTCCACGTCGCCGTGACGGTCGACGGCAGCGCCGAGCAGGAGCTCTTCCGCGAGACCGGCCGCTACCTGTTCTTCAAGGCCGAGGAGCTGGAGGTCGCCCGATGAGCCAGGGGCCCCCGAAGCAGATCCTCGTCGCCGGGATCGGCAACGCCTGGATGAAGGACGACGCCTTCGGCGGCAAGGTCGCGGAGCGTGCTCCGGGGCGAGCTCCCCGGCGGCGTGACCGTGCTCGACTTCGGCACCGGCGGGCTCGACCTCGCCTACGAGGTGATGCGCGGCTACGACGCGCTGGTGCTGGTCGACGTCAGCCGGCAGGGCGGCGAGCCGGGGACGCTCTACGTGATGGAGCCCGACCCGGCCGAGATCGAGCCGATCGAGGACGGCCAGGTGGTCAACCCGCACGGGATGGACCCGCAGACGGTGCTGCGGTTCGTCAAGACCGTCGGGCGGCTGGCCGGGAAAGGTCGTCGTCGTGGCCTGCGAGCCTGCGGCCGGTCGAGGAGATGGGCCTCGAGCTCTCGCCCGAGGTCGAGGGCGCCGTCGAGCGCGCCGTGGCGCTCGTGCTCGAGCAGATCGCCGAGCTGCAGACCGACGCCGCCTACGCCGACGCGGCGGAGAGCGCTGATGCACGAGCTCTCGATCTCGAGCGCGATCGTCGACACCGCCGTCAAGCACGCGCGACGGGCGCCAGGTGAGCGTGGTCGACCCTGCGGGTCGGCGCGCTGCGGCAGGTCGTGCCCGCATCGCTCGCCTTCTACTTCGAGATCGTCGGCGCGCGACACGCTCTGCGAGGGCGCCGAGCTCGAGCTCGAGCTGGTCGACGCCCTGCTTCGCTGCGCGACTGCGGCCGCGAGTGGGACCCGGCGCCGCGAGCCCGCGCTCGACATCGTCGCTCCCGATGTTCCGGTGCCCGGACTGCGGGAGCGCCGGCGCCGAGCCGATCGCCGGCGACGAGCTCGAGGTCGAGTCGATCGAGGTCGAGGACGCGGCGCGACGGGTACTCTCGGGCTAGGAGGAGCAGCGATGCATCGCACCAAGATCAAGGTCGCCGAGGACGCGCTCGACGCCAACGCGACGATCGCGCGGGCCAACCGCGACGACTTCGACCGCGCCGCCGTCGCGTCGTCAACCTCATGAGCGCGCCCGGCGCAGGCAAGACGACGCTGCTCGAGCGGACGGCACGAGAGGCTCGAGGGCATCCGCATCGGCGTGCTCGAGGGCGACGTGCAGGGGACGATGGACGCCGACCGGATCGCGAGCCATCACGTGCCGGTCATCCAGCTCAACACCGACAACGGCTTCGGCGGCGAGTGCCACCTCGACGCGAACATGGTCCGCTCGGCGGTCCCCGACCTGCCGCTCGACGAGATCGACCTGCTGGTGATCGAGAACGTCGGCAACCTCGTCTGCCCGGCGGAGTTCCGCGTCGGCGAGGACGCGCGGGCGATGGTGACCTCGGTGACCGAGGGCGAGGACAAGCCGCTCAAGTACCCGCTCATGTTCCGCACCTGCGAGCTCGTCGTCGTCAACAAGGTCGACCTCCTCCCCCACCTCGACTTCGACCTCGATCGGTTCCTCGCCAACCTCGACGCCGTCAACCCCGGGGTCGAGCGCCTGCTCGTGAGCGCGAGGACCGGCGAGGGCGTCGACGCCTGGGTCGAGTGGCTCGCCGCCGTGCCGGAGCGCGCGGCCGCGGCGGCCACCGCCTGAGCCCGGGCCGGTGAGCACGACCGGCTCCGACCTGCTCGCCGAACGGGTCGACGACCTGCTCGCGGCCCGCACCGAGGCAAACCGCGCGTTCTTCGAGCGCGAGGCCGACGACCTCGCGCGCTGCTGTCACGCGATGGCCGAGCGGTTCGCGCGCGGCGGCCGCCTGGTCGCGCTCGGCCGCTCGCCGATCGCGCGCTCCGACGTCCGGCACGTCGCGGTCGAGTTCGTCCATCCCGTGATCGTCGGCAAGCGGGCGCTGCCGGCCATCGGGCTGGCGGCCGAGGGCGGGAGCTCCCGGCGCAGGTCGACCTCGTGGCGGAGCCCGACGACATCGTGATCGCGTTCGGCGCCGACGAGGACCCCACGTGCGAGACCGCGGAGGCCGTGAGCCGGGCGGCCGCGCGCGGGGTGCCTCACCATCGGCTTCGGCGACTCCGGCGCCGAGCGGGAGTTCGTCCCCCCGCGCGACGACCCGTTCATCGCGCAGGAGCTGGTCGAGACGCTCTACCACGTGCTCTGGGAGCTGGTGCACGTCTTCTTCGACCACCGCGGGCTGCTGTCGGGCCGCGAGGCCGGGCCGGTCCACGACACGGGCGCTCGAGCTTCCTCTACCCGTTCCTCTCCGAGGGCGAGAAGGACCTCGACGCCGTCGTCGACGACGTCCGCGGCTCGATCCTGCTGAAGGCGGACGAGGTCGGCGCGCTGCGCGAGCAGACGCTCACCGACAACCGCGGTGTGCTGCTCGCGGCCGCCGCGGCGCTCCGCGAGCTGCCTCGACGGCGGCGGCAAGGTGCTCGCGCTCGGCAACGGCGGCTCGGCGACCGACGCGATGGACCTCGTGGCCGACCTTCACGCGGCGCCGCAGGGGTGGCCGGCGCGGCGAGCGATCGACCTCACCGAGGACCCGTCGATCATCACCGCGATCGCCAACGACATCGGGATCGAGGAGATCTTCCAGCGCCAGGTGATCGCCTACGGCCGGCCGGGCGACGTAGCCGTCGCGCTCTCGACGAGCGGCAACTCGCTCAACATCATCGAGGCGCTGGCCGAGGCCCGCAAGCGCGAGATGCTGACCGTGGCGCTCGTCGGCTACGACGGCGGACGCGTCGCCGCCGAGGGCCTCGCCGACCACGTCGTCGTCACGCGCTCGCAGCACATCCCGAGGATCCAGGAGGCCCAGGCGAGCGCCTACCACGTGCTGCGAGAGCTGATCGAGCTGGTCGAGACCGGCTTGAGCGACCGCCGGCGCGTCACGGCCCGCGTCAGCGGAACGGTCCAGGGCGTCGGCTTTCGCCCATTCGTCTTCCGGCTCGCCACCCAGCTCGGCCTCGCCGGCCACGTTCTGAACGACGAGCGCGGTGTCGTCGTCGAGGTCGAGGGCGGCCCGGGCGCGGTCGAGGAGCTCCTGCGGCGCCTCGCGTCCGAGGCGCCGCCGCTCGCGTCGGTCGAGTCCGTCGACGCCTCCGAGATCGACCCGACGGGCGAGACCGCGTTCCGGATCCTCGCCTCGGAGCGGTCCGGAGAGCCCGAGGCGCTCGTCTCCCCCGACACGGCGACCTGCTCCGACTGCCTGGCCGAGCTCTTCGACCCGGCCGACCGCCGCCACCGCTACCCGTTCATCAACTGCACGAACTGCGGCCCGCGGTTCACGATCGTGCGCGGTGTTCCCTACGACCGGCCGGCGACGACGATGGCGGGGTTCGAGATGTGCCCGGCGTGCCGGGCCGAGTACGACGACCCGCTCGACCGCCGCTTCCACGCACAGCCGAACGCCTGCCCGGTCTGCGGGCCGCGGGCCACGCTCGTGGACGCCTCGGGTGCTCCGGCCGACGCGTCGGGCGGGCGCCGACGCGATCGCCGCGGCCGCGGCGATGCTCGCCGGCGGCGCGATGCTCGCCGTCAAGGGGATCGGCGGGTACCACCTCGCGTGCCGCGGCGGCGACGAGGACGCGGTGGCGGCTCTCCGCGCCCGCAAGCATCGCGAGGACAAGCCGTTCGCCCTCATGGCGCCGAGCCCTGAAGCCGCTCTCGCCCTGGTCGAGCTGACGGAGGGGGAGCGAACCCTCCTGAGCGCCCCCGAGCGGCCGATCGTGATCGCCCGCCGCCGCCCGGGCGCACCCGTTGCCCCGTCGGTCGCCCCGCGCTCAGCCGACCTCGGGGTGATGCTCCCCTACTCCCCGCTCCACCACCTGCTGCTCGCCGATGCCGGCGAGGCCGCTGGTCCTCACCTCCGGAAACGTCTCCGACGAGCCGATCGCCTACCGCGACGACCGACGCGCGCGACCGGCTGGCCGCCGATCGCCGACGGGCTTCCTCGTCCACGACCGCCCGATCCATATGCGCACTGACGACTCGGTCGTCCGAGCGCTCGATCCGGCAGTCCGCTCCGCGCCGCTGCTCATGCGCCGATCTCGCGGCTACGTTCCGCGGAGCGTCGGCCTTCCACAGGCGACGCCGCCGATCCTCGCCTGCGGCGCTGAGCTCAAGAGCACGTTCTGCGTCGCGAAGGGAGAGCCGGGCGTGGGTCAGCCACCACATCGGCGACCTCAAGAACTACGAGACGCTCGCCTCCTTTCGCGAGGGCGTCGAGCACTTCGAGCGCCTGTTCGCCGTCGAGCCCGCTCTCGTCGCCCACGACCTCCATCCCGATTACCTCTCCACCCGCTACGCCCTCGAGCGCGAGGGCGTGGAGCACGTCGGCGTTCAGCACCACCACGCCCACCTCGCCGCCTGCCTAGCCGAGCATGGCGTGACCGAGCGCCGCGGTCGGCGCCATCTACGACGGCTCGGGCTACGGGCCCGACGGGACCGTGTGGGGCGGCGAGATCCTCGCCGGCGACCTCGCCGGCTTCGAGCGGGCTGGGCCTGCTCTTCCCGGTCCGCCTCCCGGGCGGCGACGCTGCCGTGCGCGAGCCGTGGCGCATGGCGTGCTCCTGGCTCGCCGCCCTCGGCGACGACCGATGCCGCCGATCCCGCGCGCGCTCGCGTCGGAGGTCGGCGCGACGGAATGGGCGGCCGTCGCCGAGATGACGCGCCGCGGGACCGCCTCGCCGCCGACGACCAGCGCCGGCCGCCTCTTCGATGCGGTCGCCGCGATCGCCGGCCTCCGCGCCCGCGTCAACTACGAGGGCCAGGCGGCGGCGGAGCTCGAGGGGATGGCCGCCTCGACGAGCGGAGCGCGTATCCGCTGCCGGTGATCGATCCGGGTTCGGACGCCCCGCTCGTGCTCGACGCGCGCGAGACGATCCGCGCGGTCTCGAGCGACCTCGACGACGGCGTCGAGCTCGCAATCGCGTCGGCTCGCTTTCACAACGCGCTCGCGGCGGCGACCGCGGAGGCCGCGGCGGCGGCCGCGGAGCGGACCGGCACGGCCACCGTCGTCCTATCGGGCGGCGTTTTCCAGAACCGCTTGCTGCTCGAGCGAACCGCCGCGCACCTTCGCGACCGCGGCCTGCGGGTGCTCCTCCCCGAGGCGCTGCCGCCAAACGACGGCGGCATCTCCTACGGCCAGACGGCGGTGGCCGCGGCGATTGGATCGACATCCTCGCCTCGATGATCCAGGGCCCGACGGGGTTCGAAGAAGGGATCGGCCGGCTGGTCAGGGCGACGCTCTGGCGACCTATTGTGATCCGCTTGCAATAGCGGTCCGTAAGCAATAAGGTCAAGGTGCCCGCCGGCAGCGGAGCCGAGCGGGCCGCGGAGGAGGAGGTAAGAGATATGGAGGCAGCCCGCATTCCACCCGCCGGGCGTCCCTCGTTGTGGCAGCGGATCCGCGGCGGGCTCACGCGCGAGCAGTGGAGGACCGTCGGCTGGATGGCGGCGGTGATCCTGGCGCTTCACGTCGTCGGCTTCTTCCTTCTCTTCGCGGTCGTTGCGCCGCATCACTTCAGCCTCGGCAGCGCCGGGGCGTTCACCGTCGGCATCGGCATCACCGCCTATACGCTCGGCATGCGCCACGCCTTCGACGCCGATCACATCGGCGCCATCGACAACACCACGCGAAAGCTCATGGCCGACGGCCAGCGACCAGTGAGCGTCGGCTTCTTCTTCTCGCTCGGCCACTCGACGATCGTCTTCGCCCTCGCGGCGCTCTTCGCGGTCGGGATCCGCGGCCTCAGCGGCGCCGTGAGCAACGACAGCTCCGCGCTTCACCAGGCCACCGGGCGTCATCGGCCCCACCGTCTCCGGGACGTTCCTGATGATCATCGGCCTGCTCAACCTGCTCGTCCTCGTGAGCATCGTCCGAAGTCTTCCGCCGCATGCGGCAGGGTCACTACGAGCGAGGCGGAGCTCGAGGACCAGCTCAACAACCGCGGGTTCATGAACCGCTTCTACGGGCGGGCGACGAGCGCCGTGACGCAAGCCGTGGCAGATGTACCTCGTCGGGCTGCTGTTCGGACTCGGCTTCGACACCGCAACGGAGATCGCCCTCCTCGCGACCGCCGGGTTCGCGGCGGCGGGTGGGCTGCCGATCTACGCGATCCTCTGCCTGCCGATCCTGTTCGCAGCCGGAATGTCGCTGCTCGACACGATCGACGGCGCGTTCATGAACTTCGCCTACGGCTGGGCCTTCGCCAAGCCGGTGCGGAAGGTCTTCTACAACATCACGATCACCTCGCTGTCGGTGATGGTCGCGCTGGTGATCGGCGCCATCGAGCTGCTCTCGGTGCTCGCCGACAAGCTCGGCCTCACCGGCGAGCCCTGGGACTCTCGTCTCGAGCCTGGACCTGAATTACTTCGGGTACGCGATCGTCGCGCTGTTCCTGCTCACCTGGGCGGTCGCCCTCGCGGTCTGGCGGTTCGGCCGCATCGAGGAGAAGTGGTCCGCCAGGGTGAAGGGGTAACGTCAGCGAGGCGATGACCGAGTCGCCTCGGACCTCCCCTCTCAGCTTCGGGAGCGTCGACGACGTCGCGGCGGCGATCCGATCCGAGGGAGGCCGGCTGACGATGGCGCGGCGCCTCGTCCTCGAGGAGCTCTTCGCGGCGGACGGCCCGCTGTCAGCGGAGAGGATCGCGACCCAGATCGCGCGCGGGGGAACAACGTTAGAGGTGAGCTCGGTCTACCGGAACCTCGAGCGGCTCGAGGCGATGGGGGTCGTCCGCCACGTCCATCTCGGGCACGGGCCCGGGCTCTATTCGCTGGTCGGCCTCGGCGAGCGTGAGTACCTTGCCTGCGAGCGCTGCAACCGGGTACTCAGCGTCGAGCCGAGCCGCCTCGATTCAATTCGCGCGGAAATCCGCGAGCGCTTCGGCTACGAGGCTCGCTTCACCCACTTCCCCATCACCGGCCTATGCCCGGACTGCGCACGGGCGGCCGAAAGCGAGGCATGACGCCCGCGCCTCAGATCATTCCGCTCCGCGGGGGGATGACCCAGGTCCGCTCGGCCCAGTCGACTGCGGCAGCCGGGCCCAGCTCCGAAACCCGCGCTGCGCCGACTTCGTCCCCATCGCCTCCGCGAGGCGCCCCCACTCGCGCGCCACGGCGGCCGCGCGCTGCAACGGCCCCCAGCTGCCGGCGTCACCGATGCGATCGGCCTGGGCCCGGACCTGGGCCGCGGTCAACTCGCCGAACGGCACATATCGCTCGCCGACGTGGACGGGCGTCGCCAGCGTCGCATCGACGCGTGCGCTTGTCGGGGACCTCGGCCATCGACCGAAGCCAAGCAGAGTCGCCCAGCCGGTGTGCCGGTGATCCGGCCTCGGCCACCGCACGTAGAGGAGGGGCGAGCAGCCGGCGTGGGGCCGGCGCAGGAAAGGAGTCCCAGATGGAGAGCGTGAGCCGGCGAAAGCTGCTTGGTAACGGCCGGAGCGGCGGCGGGCACGGCGGCATCGCCGCGGCGCCGAGCGTCGCCCGGGCGGCGATGGAGGGCGGCGAAGTCGCCGACCCCTCGGGACCCCCGCCGGAGGAGGCGGTCGTGGCCGTGGTTCGGAACGCAGAGCGCGGCGAGGTGACCGTGATGGCGGGAACCAGCGAGGTCACCTACCGCGACAAGTCACTTGTCAAGCGGCTCATGAAGGCCGCGCCGAAGAGCAAGGAGTAGCCGAATGTCATCCCACCGAGAAGCGCCCGAGATCAGCCAGGACCCGGTAGCCGACAACACGGACACCTACGCGTTCGTGAGCCCCGACAAGCCCGACACGGTCACGATCATCACCAACTACATACCGCTCGAGGATCCGCCCGGGGGCCCGAACTTCTTCGAGTTCGGCGACGACGTGCGCTACTCGATCTACGTCGACAACGACGGCGACGGGCTCCCGAACATCGAGTATCGGTTCCGCTTCAAGACCGTGCTCCGAAACGAGGAGACGTTCCTCTACAACACCGGGCCGATCGAGAGCATCAACTCGAAGAACTGGAACAAGCGCCAGTTCTACGATGTCGAGGTCGT
The DNA here is from genome assembly GCA_963841455.1 of uncultured Actinomycetes bacterium. Lineage (GTDB taxonomy): Bacteria > Actinomycetota > Thermoleophilia > Solirubrobacterales > 70-9 > JAWVFM01. The sequence continues at coordinate 10,139 of CAWJCU010000005.1, read as the reverse complement.
CAAGGGCAAGGGCAAGCCGAAGACCATCGGCAAGAACCTTGCCTGCCCGCCCTGCAACATCGGGCCGCGCTCGACGCCGGCCTACGACTCGCTCGCGTGCGGCGGCGGTGCACGGCCTCGACGGAGGAGGCTCGGTCTTCGCCGGGCAGCGCAACGAGGGGTTCTTCGTCGACCTCGGGTCGATCTTCGACCTCGGCGACCTCCGGCCCCTTCAGAACCTGCACCTGATCGCGACCTCGCCGACGATGGCCGTCGACGCGACCGCCACGCTGAACGTCCACACGATCGCGATCCGGATCCCCATCCGCAAGCTAACCCGCGACGGCTCGGCCCCATCCGATCCGATGTCGGGGAAGTCCGTCTTGGGGATCTGGGGCGCCGCGAGCCGGCGCAAGACGCGCGTGATCGACAGGGCGAGGGGCGAGATCTCGGAATCCGGCCCGTGGGTCCAGGTCTCCCGTCTCGGCAACCCGCTCTTCAACGAGGTCGTGGTGCCGCTCGGGGACAAGGACTACTGGAACGCGCTCATGCCGGCGCAGGACAAGAAGTTCCTGAAGAACGTCCGGCAACCGGAGCTGGCGAGGCTCCTGCCGGTCCTTTACCCGGGGGTCTTCCCCAACCTGGCGGCGTACAAGAAGGCCCGCGCCGACCTGGTCGCGATCCTCCTGACCGGCATCCCGAAGGGCGTCGTGCCCGGCTTCCAGAACAGCACCGGAAGCACCTACGCGGACATGCTGCGCCTGAACGTGGCGATTCCCCCGACGACGTCGGACCCGAACCCGCTCGGCCTCGTTGCCGGCGACGCCGCCGGGTTCCCGAACGGACGACGGGTGTTCGACGACATCGTCAACGTCGAGCTCCGCGCGATCGCCGGCGTCACGATCCCGCTGGTCGACCCGAGCTACACGCCCGACGCGGCCGCCTCCCAGGTGACCCAGGGCCTGACGCCCGGTGCCGACCGCTACCAAGCGACGTTCCCGTACCTCGGGACGCCGCACGACGGTTACAGCACAGGGGTCGCAGCATGAGCGCCGCGGCCCCCGCGACGCCGCACGCCGGCGACCGCCACGCCCACCACCATCACCCCGATTACGCGGCGCGCGCTCATCCCGAGCACGTCGCCATCGACATCGGCGGAGCCGTTGGCGCGCTCATCATCCACACCGACCCCGAGATGCACGGGGCCGAGGTGGAGATCAGCCGGGAGGGCGAGGGGCGGACCGGCGCGCACAAGCAGGTGCTGGACCGCCCGATCGGCGAGCGGTCGTCGTTCACGCTGCTCTACGACGGCCTGGCTTCGGGTCGATACATCCTGTGGGTCGGGGACGAGCCCCGCGCCCGCCACGTCGCGGTCGAGGCCGGCGAGATCACGGAGCTCGATTGGAGGACCGGATGATTCCCAACGTCGGACCGCTCGAGATCATTGTCGTGGTGGTCATCGCGCTTCTCGTCTTCGGGCCGAAGCGCATCCCCGAGGTCGGCCGATCGATCGGCCGCGGAGCGCGCGAGCTCAAGACGTCGCTGGCCGGCGAGGACGAGAAGGCGGGCTGAGGGCCGGCCCCAGCGCGCGGTGTAGGCTCCGGGCTTCACGCGGATGGGACGCCGGAGCCACATCTTCGCCCTGGTCGGGCTCGCTCTCCTGATCCCCGCGACCGCGTCCGGCGCCGCGCCGATACCGCCGCCCAGCGCGCCGCAGAACCCCTACTTCGCCGCCAACCCGAACAGCAACATCCACAACGACACGTGGATGACCGACGCCTACGCTCGCGGCGGGCCGAGCGGATCGAGCCTCGTCACCGGCTTGGGGACGCTCCCGCCCTCGCTGTGCGGCTCGCTCACGTTCGACAAGAAGGGGCGAATCGTCAGCGTCTGCCCGTCGCTGATCGCGCCGCCGACGCTGCGACTGATCGATCCCGAGACGCTGACGGTGCTCGCGTCGTACACCCTCCCGGCCGGCGGGCCGACGCCTCCGAACACGCCCGAATACCAGAACTTCACCGGCGGCGGCTACTTCTTCCTCGACAACAAGGACCGCGTCTGGAGCGCGACCAAGACGAACCACCTCTTCGTCCTCTCCGAGTCGGGCGGCGGCACGGGCTTCAAGCTCGACAAGGACTACAACCTGACCAAGGCGGTCACGGGCAACGAGCGGATCACCTCGGCTCTGCGCGACTTCAACGGTCTGGTCTGGTTCGTCACGAAGGCCGACGGGAAGGTGGGGACGCTCAATCCGAAGAACGGGAAGATCAAGGTGCTCAAGACCGGCGAGGAGATCGAGAACTCGTTCGCGGTCGGCAGGGACGGCGTCTACATCGTCTCCGACAAGCGGATGTACAAGTTCACCGCCAACCGGAAGGGCAAGCCCCGGATCGCCTGGCAGGCGAAGTATGAGAACTCGGGCATCCACAAGCCGAGCCAGGTCGATGCCGGCTCCGGCACGACGCCGACGATCATGCAGCGCGGTCTCGTCGCCATCACCGACAACGCCGACCCGATGAACGTCGTCGTCTACCGCACCCGGACGAAGCTCAGGCGGCGACAGAAGCGCGTCGTCTGCGAGGCGCCGGTGTTCGGCAAGGGCGCCAGCGCCACCGAGAACGCGATCATCGGCTCGGGCCGCTCGCTGATCGTCGAGAACAACTACGGCTACCTCGATCCCTTCGACGCGACGACGGGCGGCGCGCTCACGACGCCGGGCTTCGCTCGCGTCGACGTCGACAGGGACCTCAACGGCTGCAGGAAGGTCTGGACGAACACCGCCGTGGCCGCTCCATCGGTGGTGCCGAAGCTCTCCACCAAGACCGGGCTGGTCTACACGTACACCCAGACGGCCGGGCTGGGGCCGATGGACCGGGCCTGGTCATGGGCCGGCATCAACGCCCGGACCGGCAAGACCGCCTTCACCGTGCCGGCGGGTGACGGCCTGCTGGCGAACAACAACTACGCCGGCATCGCGCTCGGACCGAGCGGCACCGCGTACCTCGGCACGATCGGCGGGATCCGCTCGCTGAGCGACGGCCCCTGAGCGCTCTCCACCACCGTCCACCCGCCACCCGAGACAATGGCGTCGCGATGGACCTCGAAACGGCGATCCGCACCCGCCGCACGCACAAGGCCTACGGTCCCGAACCCGTGGACCGCGCGACGCTCCTCGAGCTGTTCGAGCTCGCGCGCTGGGCGCCGAACCACAACCTGACGAACCCGTGGAGGTTCCGGGTCCTCGGCGAACGCGCACGGGCGCGCCTCGCAGAGGTCGTCGAGCGGGCCAAGCCGGGCTCGGCCCGAAAGCTCGACCGGGCACCGACGCTGATCGTGGCGAGCGCGGTTCGGGTCGGTGATGCCGCCCAGCGCCGCGAGGACCTGCTCGCCACCGCGGTCGCGAGCTACATCGTCCTTCTCGGCGCACACGGACGCGGCCTCGCCGGCTATTGGCGAACGGTGCCGGTGCTCGGCGAGCCCAGCGGCCGTGCCGCCGTCGGCATCGGCGCCGACGAAGAGGTCGTCGGTCTCCTCCACCTCGGGCAGGGCAAGCAGGAGCAGCCGCGGCCGGGGCGCGCTCCCGTCGACGACGTCGTTACCTTCCTCGACTGATGCAGCGACCGGGGCGACTTAACATCGGTATGCGACCACAACTCGCCATTCGGGCGGCGGTTTGTGTCGGAATTGGCACGCTAGGGGCAGCCCTCCTCGCTGCCCAGACCGCGTCAGCGTCGCCGGAGACGCGACGGGCGGTGACCGCCCACCCCAGTCCCGCCGCCGACGGCACGCTCGGCCCAGCGGCCGCGCGCGCCCTCCGCCAGGGCTATCTCGTCCCGAACCAGCGCGCCTACGAGCGCCACAAGCGCGCCGCCGCTCGATCCACGGCACGCCGCAAGGCACTCGATGTCCACGCGCCCCTCGCAGCGCGGCCGCGCCGGCTCGCTCCCGCGATCGGACGCGCCTGGGGCGGCCAGGCGAACCCGGGCTTCGCCCCGTCGGACTCGACCGGCGCCGTCGGCAACTCGAGGTTCATCCAGCTCGTGAACTCGAAGTTCGCCATCTACGACAAGTCCGACAGCGCCCCGATGTCGACGGGCACCCTCAATACCCTCGCCGGCGCCTCGAGCGCCGACACGCTGTTCGACGTGCAGGTCATCTGGGACCCGACGACGAAGCGCTTCTTCTACACGATGATCGACGTCGAGAACTCGGTCACGAACAACCTCGCCTTCGGGTGGAGCAAGGGCTCCTCGCCCAACGGAGGCTCGAGCTCGGATTGGTGCAGGTACTCGATCGCCTTCGGCTCCCGTTTTCCCGACTATCCAAAGCTCGGCGACTCGAAGCCCTTCGCGATCATCGGCGTCAACATCTTCGCCGGGTCGGCGTTCACCGGCAGCGAGCTGCTGGCGATCAAGAAGCCCGGCTCCGGGTCCGGCTGCCCGAGCTCGCCGAAGGTGAAGGCGAAGACGCCGCTCAAGACCAACAACTCCACGCTCGCGTTCACCCCGGTGCCCGCGAACGAGATCGACGGCCAGGGCACGGGCTGGGTGGTCGCCCGCCCGGCTCCCACGCCCGCCTCCAAGATCGCGGTGTTCAAGGTCACGAAGAACGACAACGGCGCCGCCCAGATCCAGGGCACCTCCAAGAACATCTCCGTCGACCAGTACAAGATCCCGCCGGCGGCGCCGCAGGCCGCGTCGACCTCGAAGATCGACACCTCGGACACGCGGATGACCCAGGCGGTCGGGGCCATCGACCCCAACCACGACAAGAAGTTCGCGGTCTGGACCCAGCACACCGTGAAGGGCGGTGCCGGATCGAAGGTGCGTTGGTACGAGATCTACCCGAAGACCCCGAAGCTGCTGCAGAACGGGTCGGTCTCGGGCAGCTCGCTCTACGAGTACAACGGCGCCATCTCGCCGAACCGCGCCGTGAGCGGCGGGGACGCAAGCGGCGGCGCCAACATGCTCATGAACTTTTCGAGCTCCTCGAGCGGCGCCAACCCGGGGCTCAGGATCGTCTCGAAGAAGGGCGGCAACAACCAGTCGGGCCAGGTCGTCGTCGCTATTTCGCCCGGCCCGCTGGGCGGCTTCGACTGCGAGGCGTCGAGCGACCCGGATGCGGGCGACGATTGCCGCTGGGGCGACTATGCCTCGGCGACTCCCGACCCCAAGAACAAGTCGAAGATCTGGAACGTCAACCAGCTCGCGTCAGGAAGCCAGCCCGTGTGCCCGGGCATCGGCTGCGTCGCGACCTGGACGACCCTGAACTTCGTCGCCTCGCCGTAGCGACTCATGCGCCGCGGCGAGCGGGGCGCCCATCGCGTGGTACCCGCCGTCGACGTGGAGGATCTCCCCGGTCACGCCGCTCGCGAGCTCGGAGAGCAGGAACGCCGCCGCGCTCGCCACCGGCGCCGGGTCGGCCGGGTCCCAGCCGAGAGGCGCCTGCTCCTCCCAGCGCTGGGCGAGCGTCGAGAAGCCGGGCACGCCGCTCGCGGCAACCGTCGCGACGGGCCCCGCCGAGACTAGGTTGACGCGGACGCCCCGCGGGCCGAGGTCGCGGGCGAGGTAGCGGGCCACCGACTCGAGCGCGGCCTTCGACACACCCATCCAGTCGTAGGCGGGCCACGAGACCGATGCGTCGAAGTCGAGCCCTACGATGCTGCCCGATCCGTCGAACAGGGGGGCCAGGGCGGCGGCGAGCGCCTTGAGCGAGTAGGCGCTCGTCTCGAACGCGACCGCCGCGCTCTGGCGCGGCGCGTCGAGGAAGTGCCCGCCCAGCGCATCGTCGGGCGCGTAGGCGACGGCGTGAACGGCACCGTCGACGCCGCCCCAGCGGTCGCGGAGCGCCTCGGCCAGCCGCTCGAAGTCACCGTCGTCGTTGACGTCGAGCTCGAGCACCTCGGGAGGGTCGGGCAAGCGCGCCGCTGCCCGCTCGGTCATCCGCCGCACGCGGCCGAAGCTCGTAAGCAGGACCTCGGCGCCCGCCCGCTGGGCGTGCTCTGCGATCGCGAACGCGATGCTCCGGCGGTTGACGACCCCCGTGACGAGGATGCGCTTGCCGTCGAGGAGCATGCTCAGAGGAAGAGCTCGTCGAAGACCGGCTCGGTGGCCGGCGGCTTGGAGCGCGGCGGGAAGTCCGCTCGATTCCAAACCGCGGTGACCTTCGCTCGAGCGACGGTGGCGCCGCGCTGGTTCAAGATCCGCCAGCTCATGTCCAGTAGCGCGGTCTCATCGTCAAGGGGCCGCATGCCGTCGACGGCTCCCTCCACGTGAATCGTGTCGCCGATCGCCACCGGACGCTTGAAGACGACTCCGTCGAGCCCGCGTAGGGCCACGACCCGCTCGGGATCGAAGCCGACGAGGCCCACCGCGTAGGAGACGACCAGCATCCCGTGGGCCACTCGACTGCCGAAGCGACTGGCGGCGGCCCAATCCGCGTCGGCGTGCTGCGGGTGCCAATCGCCGGTCAGGGCCGCGAACGACACCAGGTCCGACTCGGTGATGGTCCGCGCTCTCGTCTTGAAGGTCGCCCCAGGCTCGAGCTCGGCCTCGGCCGGCGCGAGCGATCCATTGGCGCTCATCGTTCCTCCTTGCTCGTTGTCTCTCCGTCGATGCCGAAGTGGGCGTGGAGCGCTCGCTCGAACTCGATCGCCGCCCGCGCATGGCCGCTGGCCGACGGATGGAGCCCGTCGGCGAGGAAGTTCGACTCATCGTCGAGGCCCGGATGCGCGACGACGTCGAGCACCGGCACCGAGCGCGACGCGGCGACCCTCCGCGTCACCTCGTTCAGGCGGCGAATGCCCTCGACGACCCGGGCGCGGGTCCTCCGGCGCAGGTCGAGGAAGCGCCAGCCCTCGGGCGAGGTCGCTGTGAGCATCGCCACCTGCGGCAGCCCGCGGGCGAGGCCGTCGAGGATCGCCGAGAGGTTGCGGCGGTAGCCGTCGAGATCGGGACGAACGGACGCGATGACGTCGTTCGCCCCGCAGACGACGGTGACGAGGTCGGGCTCGAGCTGGATCGCCGGGCCGACCTGGTCGAGCACTGCGGCGCTCGTGGCCCCGTCTACCGCGAGGTTGTGGTGGGCGAGGCCCGGCTGGACCGCGCGCAGCGAGGCGGCCAGGCGGTCGGTCCACCGGTCCTCGGGCCTCAGGCCATGCCCTGCGGTGAAGCTGTCGCCCAGCGCCGCGTAGGTGCAGACCCGGCGGCTGCGACGGCCGCGGGCAAGGCTTTCGGTCATCACGGCGTAGAGCTCGCCGGCCGTCATCGCCCCTCCACCGACCGGAGCGCCCAGACGAGGCGCCGGCGCGTGTCGGCCGGGGCGATCACCTCATCGATGAATCCATCTGCCGCGGCCGCCGCGGCCGTCAGATGCGCCTCGCCGTAGGCTGCGGCCAGGTCGGCGCGAAGCGCTCCATCCGCCTCCGTGGCCGCGAGGCGCCGGCGATGGACGATCCCGACCGCCTGCGTCGCGGCCATGATCCCGATCTCGGCGCCCGGCCATGCGAGGGCCAGATCGGCGCCGAGGTCCTTCGAGTTCATCGTGATGACCGCTCCGCCGTATGCCTTGCGGACGACGACGGTCACCTTCGGCACCTGCGCCGAGGCGAAGGCGCGCAGCATCGAGGCGCCGTGGCGGATCACGCCGCTTCCCTCCTGCCGGCGGCCGGGCATGAACCCGGGCGTGTCCACGAGCACCACGAGCGGAAGCCCGAAGCGATCGCACGTGTCGACGAAGAGCGCCGCCTTCTCAGCCGCTGCCGCGTCGATGATGCCCCCAAGGCGATGGGGCTGGTTGGCCACGATGCCGATCGGGCGCCCTTCGAGCCGTGCCAGGGCCGTGACCATGTTCGGGGCCCAGCGCCGGTCGAGCTCCACCATCTCGCCGCCGTCGACGATGTGGCCGGCGACGTCGCGGATGTCGTAGACGCGGCGGGCCTCGGCTGGGACCGGCGAGGCCGGGTCGCCCGGCACCGGCGGCGCGCCGGGCGCCGGAGGCGGCGCATCGCCGATCCGCGCCGGGAGCAGGCCGAGGAGCTCCCGGGCGCGAGCGATCGCCCCCTCCTCGGTCGGCGCGACGAGCTGACAGACGCCGTTTCGCTCGTGGACCCGCGGCCCTCCGAGCTCCGGCATCGTCACCTCCTCCCCCAGGGCCTCGCGAACGACCCGGGGCCCGGTCAGGAACATCCGAGCCTCGTCGGTCATCAGCACGAAGTCGGTCAGCGCCGGCGAGTAGGCGCCCCCTCCGGCCGAGACCCCGGCGACGATCGAGATCTGGGGCGCGATACTCGAGAGCGCGACGCTGGCCCTGAAGATCCGGCCGTATCCCGCGAGCGCCGCGTGCCCCTCCTGGAGCCGCGCGCCCCCCGACTCGATCAGGCCGACCACGGGACGCCGGGCCCGGATCGCCAGGTCGATCACACGAACGATCGTGTCGGCATGAGCTTGCCCGAGCGAGCCCGCCATGAAGTCCGGGTCCTCCGCGTAGCAGAACACCGGCCGCCCACCGACGAGGCCCGCGCCGGCGACGACCCCGTCACCCCCTACGGTCGGGACCCCTTCGTGCGTCGACACCACGCCCGAGCGAATCGGCTCGAACGAGCCCGGGTCGCAGAGGCGCTCGAGGCGCTCGCTCGGGCCCGATCGCCGGCTGACCTGCTTGATCGGTGCCGCCGCGACGCTCATGGGACCGCGAGGCAGATGACCGCGTTGTGGCCGCCGAAGCCGAACGAGTTCGAGAGGGCGACGAGTGGCTTCGGACCGGTGCCGTTCGGCCGCCGCTCGAGCGCCCGCGCCTCGTTGGGCACGTAGTCGAGGTCGAGCCCTTCCTCGGGCTCCTCGTAGGAGATCGTCGGGCCGGCGATGCCCTCGCGCAGCGTCGCGATGGTCGCCACCGCCTCCACCGCGCCCGCGGCCCCGAGGAGGTGACCGATCGCGGACTTCGTCGACGAGGTCGGGATCCGCGCCGCGTCGCTCCCCAGGGCCGCCTTGAGGGCCTCGGTCTCGGAGCGGTCGTTGAGAGGCGTCGAGGTGCCGTGCGCGTTGACGTAGTCGACATCGCCCGGCTCGAGGCCGGCGTCGGCAAGCGCCAGGCCGATCGCCCGCGCCGCCTCGCGGCCAGATGGCTCGGGCGCCGTGAGGTGGTGGGCGTCGGAGGTGGCGGCGTAGCCGATGACCTCAGCGCACACGCGCGCGCCGCGCCGCTCGGCCGCCTCGGCCTCCTCGAGGACCAGGATCCCGGCCCCCTCGCCGATGACGAACCCGTCTCGGCGAGCGTCGAATGGCCGCGAGATGCCGGTTGGCGACGTGGCCCCCATCGCCGCGAAGGCGGCGGTGCCGATCGCAGTGATCGCCGCCTCGGCGCCGCCGGTGATCGCCGCGTCGGCGTCCCCGACCTGGATCATCCGCGTCGCGGCGCCGAGCGCGTGCGCGCCCGCGGCGCAGGCCGAGACGACGCCGTAGGTCTGGCCGTGCAGTCCGTGGCGCATCGCGACCGCCGCCGCCCCGGCGTTTCCCATCATCAGCGGCACCGACAGCGGTGAGACCTGTTTCGGGCCGCGGTCCCGCAGAACGCCCTCCTGCTCCTCGAGCGAGCCCAAGCCGCCGATTCCCGTGCCGACGATGCAGCCGACACGGCCGAGATCGCCGGGCGCTCCGTCCGCCCATCCCGCGTCGGCGATCGCCTCGTCGGCGGCGACCAGGGCGAGCTGCGTGAAGCGATCGGCGCGACGCGCCTCCTTGCGCGACATGTGGTCGGTCGCCTCGAACTCGTCGCAGCGCCCGGCGCCATCGTCGATGCCGCATTCGCCGGCGATCCAGCGCGAACCGAGCGCGCCCGCACCGATGCCGAGCGGGCTGACGGCGCCGACGCCGGTGACGACCACCCGGCGCTCGGTCACGGCGCCTTCGCGACCACGAGGTCGACGGCGTCGCCGACGGTCTTGAGGTCCTTGACGTCGTCGGCGCCGAGCTCGACGCCGAATTCGTCCTCGACTATCTGCGCCAGCTCGACGAGGTCGAGGGAGTCGACGTCGAGGTCCTCGAAGGTGGCCTGGCGTGAGATCGCATCGCGCTCGGCGCCGAGCTCCGCCAGCCCGTCGAACACCACCTTCTCGACGTTATCGGTGCTTACCTGGGTGGGCATATGTGTCTCCTTTCTTG